>NZ_BSSE01000021.1 GCF_030268965.1 Microtetraspora sp. NBRC 16547
AGGGGAGACCGAGGGCCTAACCCGGCGACCACCGGGCCTTCTGCATGCCCGAACCCGGAACTCTGCACCCAGCACCCTGATCAACACGACCCCAGGAAGGCTTGATCATGATCGTGAAAGATCTGGGTTAGGGCAGGTGCCGCTGTCGTATTTCGCGATGAAACTCATGTCGACTTCCTTCCTTGATAACGGCTGTTGGCGTTCGTCTTGGGCCCGCACTGGTTCCGCATGCGGCGCAAGTCATCGATTATGCCTTCAAGGCGTTTCGCATCAAGGTTCATGATGTGGGGCCTCCTCAGGTTCGTGGCGTCTTCGCCTGCTGCGGCCCGAGTCGCCGGCGGCCGGGACCGGCCTCCAGGCCGCACGCCCGGACGGCGGGCGGGCGATGGGCCGCAGTGCGGCGGCGCGCCGCGCCGCCGCCTTGATCCCTACAAGCACAATTCGGCAAGGCAAACCTTTAGCGCCCGGCAGCGACTGGACTAGACATCTGCGTCTGGCGTGCGGAAAAGTTTTGGCGCTGTGGTGTCGGGTCTGGCTCAGCTCGATGCCAAGAAGCTATGTGGCTCTGGAGTGAGGCTGTGGTGTTCTTGGCCAGACGACGCGTCACAGGGACCAGTGGATCTGGGTGGACTACAAGAGTTGCGGGCAATACCCCATCGGGAACAGGCGCAAGGCGAGTTATTTCGACAGCTAACCTGCACAGGGTGACCTGGCTTGAGAATCAGCTAAAAGAACTGTGCCGCGAATTTAAGAGCAAGAGGCCGATGACTACCGCTGATCGGGACGATTTTCTTCGGGAAGCAAACAAGCTGATCAAGAACCTCGCCGCACTTGGCGGCGATGTGCAGCAATTTCGTGCCAAGGTAAGGACTGCCGCCAAAGTTCGGCGAGTCAGAGGATGACAGCGTAGTCAAGAAGTCGCGTGGACCGGTGGAGTTCGGCCGCGTCGCCCTAGAGACCGGGAACATGTTCGTCAAGGGCCAGCAGTTCTGGCGAAGGACCGGACCGCACAGGGTCACCATGACGGTCTGGGCTGACGCCGACGATATCCAACCTTCAGGTCACGGGGTAAGGCCGTGTGTTGTCACCGTGTCGGCTTGTCGCCCGGTATCAGACTGCGCCTCGGGAATGGCACCTGCACCCGCGAGGGGTGACATCTCGCCCGGGTGATTACGGACAATCCATCGACAACTTCATTACAGGTTCTATGTAAACCAAACCGAGTTCTGGCCGTCCTACTACTAGATCTTGAGACAGCTCTTAGAGAGCCTGCAAGGCTGCCTTGATCATGGACGAGTCGAACGGTGGGTTGCACGGTGAGCACACACATCGAGGAACTGGCACAGCGGTCACGAGCTGATCGCCCGGGACAAGGTCAACCTGGACATCACCTGGTTGAAGGACCCGTCGCTGGAGGACACCGACTCGTTGTTGCCTCCCGAGGTGATCGCCCAGGAGATCGTGGAGGACCTGGAGGCTGCGCTGAGCGAGTTCGCGGCGATCGCCGAGGCCTTGCAACAGGCACGACAGAGGTCCACCGACTCGTAAATTTCCCGACGAAGGGGATCGCATGGCGTACGAAGTAGGACTCTGGCGGATCGGCGCGAGCGGTGAACCCGCTCGCGTCACCTCTAACGCGATTCCGCTGGAATCTCAGCTGGAAACGTTGATCGCTCAGGATTCTGCGATCCTGGGCGTACCGCTGATGATCATCGGCAGGCAGGTAGCCACGAGTTTCGGTGGGTTCATCGATCTGCTCGGGATCGACGGTGACGGCGTGCTGCACGTCCTGGAGTTGAAACGCGGCCGTACGCCTCGCGAGGTCGTGGCCCAGATCCTTGACTACGCTTCCTGGGCCAAGGAGCTCAGCCACGATGACGTCCTGGCCATCTACGCAGAGTCTCGTCAAGAACTCCCCTTCGAGGTGGCATTCTCCAACGTGTTCGGCGCCAGTCCGCCGGACGAGCTCAACGCCGACCTTCGGCTGACGATCGTGGCTCACGATGCGGATCCCGCGACGGAACGCATCGTGAGCTACCTCAGCGCGTTTACTGTTCCGATCAACGTCGCGTTCTTCCGGTACTTCGAAGACGATGGTCGCCAGTATCTGGCCCGCACATGGCTGATCGACGAGTCCAAGCCGTCGCGCACGACCTCCGTTAAGCAGCGGAGCGGCACGAAGGAGACGTGGAACGGCCAGGACTGGTATGTGGCTCTGGGCGAGGACACTACTCGTAGCTGGGACGATGCGCGTAGGTATGGGTTCGTGTCCGCAGGGGGTGGCGCTTGGTTCTCCCGGACGCTCGTCAACCTGCCTATCGGAGCGCGTATCTTCACGCACATCCCCAAGGTGGGCTACGTCGGCGTCGGTACGGTGACCGGTGAGGCGCGCCCCGCGAACGAAGTGGTGCTGGAGATCGACGGAGAACCGCGGCGGTTCGCCGATCTCGATCTGAAGGCGCGGTACCGGCACAACGGCGATGACCAGGACGAGACGCTCTCGGAGTACGTGATTCCTGTTACGTGGATCCGGACAGTCCCCCGTGAGCAGGCCTTCTGGACCCAAGGGCTGTTCGCCAACCAGAACAGCGCCTGCAAGCTGCGCAACAAGTTCACCTTGGAGCGGCTGCTGGAGGCGTTCAAGCTGGACGAGTAAGCATGGGAGGAGGGTGAGTGTGGAACAGCGGCGGGATCGGTTGCGGGAGCTGGGGGAGCTGCTGCGGCGGCTGCGTAAGGATGCGGGGCTGACAGGTAAGGACCTGGCACAGCGGGCCGGGGTGGCTCAGCCGACGATCTCTCGGATGGAGACCGGGAGACTGCTACCGACCCCGGAGACGGTTGAGCGGGTATCCGCGGCGCTTAACCTCGACGAGGAAAAGCGGCGTGAATTGAACGCGCTGCTGCTGCGGCTGCGTGATGAGGTGTCCCGGTTGAAGAGTGGGCTTGCCGGTCGAGAGGCGGCTAACGCCGCACGGGTTCGGTCGGCTCAATGGATGGCCGTGTTCTCCTCGGCGATGATTCCGCCGCTGTTGCAGACGGCCGAGTACGCGCGGTTCGCTCTCACGATCGGTCAGGATGTGGACCAGGAGGACGTGGCCAAGGCGGCGGCCGTACGGGTCGAGTCTCAGGCCGTCGTGTTCGAGCCTGGCCGGAAGTTCGCGTTCGTGCTGACGGAGGGTGCGGTGCGGACGTGGCCCGGGTCGCCGTCGTTGATGCCGGCGCAGCTCGACCGGCTCGCCCAGGTGTCCACGCTTCCCCATGTGCGCCTGGGGGTCGTTCCCTGGAGCGTGGAAGCGCCGGCCTTCCCCCTTCACGGGTTCACGATCTACGACGGCGCGGTGAGCGTGGTCGAGAGCCTGACCGGTGATCTCACCCTGACGGAGACCGGCGAGATCGACGCACACACCGACGTGTTCGAGGCGTTCGCGGCTGCCGCTGTGTACGGCGATGAGTTGCGGGATCTTCTGGGGCAGATCGGGGCGGACTACCGCGCTCTCGCGAGCAAGTAGCCAGTTCTGGCGCATTTATACGTCGAATGCCTTGAGTAGCTTCTAGCGTTGGTCATACGCTGCCGACATGGATGTATAGCCCCCTATACACAGGAGTACGCCCATGTCAGGTTGGCGAATGTCCCGCCACTTCCTCGGCTCCCCCGCCTCGATCACCGAAGCCCGCCGCTTCGTCACCACCTTCCTGAAGGGCTGGCCGTCCCTGGAATCGGCCGAACTCATCGTGAGCGAACTGGCCACCAACGCCATACGGCACTCCGCCAGCGGCAAGTTCGGCGGGCTGTTCATCGTCACCATCCGCGTCAACCACCGGCGGCTGTGGCTCGGTGTCGCCGACGAGGGCGGCCCCCGCTCCCCGGAACTGCTCCCCGCCTACGAAGAGGCCGAAGGAGGGCGCGGCCTCATGCTGGTCTCCACCCTCGCGACCGGTTGGGGTGTCCTGGGCGACCACAACGGCCGCACCGTGTGGGCTGTCCTCGACCCCGCCCCCGCCATGGCGACCGGCAGATGAGCGACTGCATCGCCCCTCACCTGTCCCTGCCGCAGCCCAACTGCCGCAAGCTGAAATGGTTCGAGTTCGTTCCCGGTGATCGGTGCCGGGTGGTGGCGTGGACGTGTGACTGCACGGCCCGGTTCTACGAGCTGTACGAGATGGCCGGCGTCGGATTCATCCGGCACACGATCCAGGGAACTCCGGTCTCGATCGTCGAGACGAACCGCTGGCCGCTCCGGCAGGCCCACGAGGTCTGGGCGGACATCATGGCCGGACGGGCGAGATGAGCCCGCACGGTGTCCCCAACCGACGCTCTGCCATACGCGCAACGAATCCCAAAACCGGCGAATTCGTACCGTCTAGAGGGATAGACGGCATTCTGTCCAGGGGTCTAGACTCGGCGGAGTTCAACCCTGGGGGAGCAATGCCACCGAGCGACCTTGAGCGCATAGCCGCCATCGACGATCCGTACCTGCTGCTGCGGACCGCCACCGAACGGCTGAATGCCGCTCAACAAGAGGTCACCGAGTTGGCTCGACTCCGCCGCCGCGTGATCCAAGAGCTCCACGCCCAAGGCATGTCCTACGCCCAGATCGCCCAGGCGGCCGGGCTCACGCGTGGCCGTATCCACCAGATCCGCCACACCGGTCCAGCACCTGAGGGCGCGTTCCTCGGCACCGGCACCATCACCCTGTCCACACCGCTCAAGCGCGAGGCCACCAACGCCCGGCCCGTGGTCGCGATGGAAGACGTCGCGGCGGCAAAGCGGCTGGAAGACCTCGCCCGCGGCTTCGGCCTGTCGATGGAACTCGAACACGTCCCCCTCGGCGGCGAGATCGACCTGAACCGGCCCAACCTCATCGTGATCTGCGGCCCCAAGCTCTCCCCGGTCATGGGTGCGCTGTACGAGTCCGATCCCGTGTTGGAGTGGGTCAAGGACGGCGCTTGGACGCTGCGCGATACCCGCACTGGCGAGAGTTACAGGTCCGGCTCCGACAGCGACCCGACCCGGCCGGTCGACTACGCCTATCTTGGTCGGCTGCCCCGGCCGGACGGCAAGGGCAACGTCCTGGTCTTCACCGGCATCCACCCGCAAGGCACCCTCGGCGTTGTCCAGCTCATCACCACCGAGATCGCCACCCTGTGGGGCCAAGCAGGCGACGGGCGGTTCTCCACCGTGGTAGGCGTCGAATACGACCCACAGACGGGGGAACCGGTCACAGCGGAACTCGCCAGCCCGCTCTACCGCCACGAGGACACCTGATGCGCGTCACCTTCGCCACCGAACCCGCATCCCCTGACCGGCCCAACGAGGACTTCATCGCCGCAACCCCGGACGCCGTGGTCCTCCTCGATGGCGCGGGTACGCCTGCGGGCTCGGAATCCGGCTGTTCCCACGGTGTGGCTTGGTATGCGCGGACGCTCGGCTCAACCCTGATCGCATCTCTGACGCAAAGCGCCGGCACCTTGACGGAGATCTTGGCGGAGGGCATCAAGGCCACAACGTCGCTGCATGACTTCACCTGCGACGTCACCCATCCCGGCTCGCCCTCGGCAACCGTCGTCATGCTCCGCCGTACCGGTGACCATCTGGGCTATCTCGTCTTGGCCGACTCCGTCCTCGTGCTCGACGTAGTCGGCGTCGACGAGCCGATGTTCATCACCGACGACCGGGAAGCACAGGTTGGTAGGCGCTACCGGACGGCCATGGATGCGCTGGGCTCCGGCACTCCCGATCACACCGCTGCTCTGCGTGCGTACGTGGAAGCCATGCGGGCGCACCGCAACCGCAACGGCGGATTCTGGGTCGCCTCATCCGACCCCCTCGCCGCTGAACAAGCGCTCACAGGAACACTTCCCGCTGACCAGATTCGCGCGGCGGCGCTTCTCAGCGATGGCGCGTCCCGCCTCGTCGACCGCTTCCACATCGCCACCTGGCGGCAAGCCCTCGACATCCTCGACCAGGACAGTCCGGCCGAACTCATCCGCCGAGTCCGCGAGGCCGAACACACCGACCCCGCAGGCAAGCGCTGGCCACGCGGCAAGACCTTCGACGATGCAACCGCCGTTCACGTCACCGCTGAACAAGGTCACCAGTTACGGCTGAAATAGCTCGCGTGAGGCGCTGCAAGTGGCCTGCGCCCAAGCGCTGTACTAATCGTTTGGAGTACGCCCGTGAGCGATGACGTCCTTTCAGTCATTCCGACTGACCCCTACTGGCAGCCCGATCAGGCCGCAGCCGACCGCACCGCCGCGATGGTGGCCGAGTTGACCCCCGGCGCCCCTGGCGGCGTCGATGTCGAAATCAACGTCGAATGGCACGACAAGCCCACCTTCGTGGACTGCGGCGAGAACCTGGAGAGGATCGGCTGTCCTCGCTGCGGCGCGTCAATCAACACCGACTGGTGGATCGAGCTCATGGATGCCCACTACGAGGACGGCTTCGCAAGCCTCGCAGTGCAAGTCCCCTGCTGCTGTGCCAAATCATCACTCGATGCACTGGAATACGACTGGCCGTGCGGCTTCGCGCGTTTCGAGATCGCGATCTGGAATCCCGCCCGTCCCTGGCTCAGTGACGAGGAACTGATCAGCCTCGGGACCACGCTCGGTCACCCGCTGCGACAGATACGAGCTCACATCTAACATCCTCGGAGATATCAGAGGGCGTCTGAAAAGCGTAGTTCCTGATTGATTGTTGGTTACGTGTCTCGCCAGGTTGGAGTGGTTTCGCCGGTGATGCGCCGAGCGAGGTTGTCGATCGACGCGACGCGGATCATCACTGCGGCGTGGTCGGTTCGGGTTTCGTAGTCGCGAGCGAGTCGGCGGTGGAGCATCAGCCAGCCAAGGGTGCGCTCGACGACCCAACGGCGCTTGACGACGTGGAAGCCGGGCTGGTCGGAGCGGCGTGGAACGACTTCGACGTCGATCCCCAACCTGGCGCCGTGTTCGATGGCGGCGTTCTTGAAGCCGGTGTCCACCCACGCTTTGGTGATCGTCGGGTAGGTGGTGCGAGCCTGGGTGAGCAGGGTCTTGCCGATGGCGTTGTCGGACAAGTCGGCGGCGGTGACGGTGACGGCCAGGAGCAGGCCCAGGGTGTCGGTGAGGATGCCGCGCTTGCGTCCGACGATCTTTACGTCGCCGCGATCCTCAGCGATCCGCGAACCGACACCGCGGTTCCATATGACAGAGGGGGCCGGCGACTTCCACTGCGCCAGGTACTCCTGGACTGGCTGGGATCGGTGGCCTACGAGGTCGGCAAGGAAGCAGAAGCAACGCTAGTACGCCTGGGTTTCCCACCCGAGGAGGACCCAGCGTTTGTCGAGCTCCGAGCCATCCGTCCCACGCTCTTCCAGAGCGTGGCCTCACTCCTCCATAGTTCGGATCCCGTCATACGGGAAGCGGCTCTCGCCGTCGTCGTCTGGCTCGTGGACGCCCCCGAGCTCACCCATCATCAAGCAGTTCTCATTCCGATGGTGCGCGCCTTCCTGGCTACCAGTTCCAACCGGGTCTACCGGGCGATCGCGGTTGATGGGCTCGACGCTTGGGGCGAGGAGACCACATCGCTAGTCAGTCAGGCAGAGGAAACAACGCACAACCGAGGCGAATGGGGGCGGGATCCATGGTCCGTAGACGGTTCAGCGGTGCCGCCTTCTGATGTGCGGCCGCGACCTACCGTTGAGCACGGACAATGTGGGGCTGGCAGCCAGTTCTCGTGCCCTAATGGCCCGAACGCCGCTTTCCTTGATCGGGAAAGCGGCGTTTTGGCTGGTGGAGCCTAGGAGATTCGAACTCCTGACATCCTGCTTGCAAAGCAACTGCAACACACGTTCGACATGGCACGAACCGTCACTGGCCTGCTGGAACCCGTCCGTCGTTGTCCATCAGTGTCCACGGTCGTGCGGCGGTGTCGTCACTCAGTTGGTCACCCACTCGCGCCACCAACGTGTTCGGGGCGCCGTTGAGGGCTTGGTCTGGAGGAGTTGCCGCCCTCACGGGGCTGATTGCAAAGCGGTTCGCATGTCGCGATCAAGGAACATACAAGCGGGCGGCCTTTCACTGGGCACACAACCCCCGGAAGGCAAGGGTGATGCCGGGAAGCAATCGCACTCAGGAGATCACCATGAAGCGCACCGCACTCGGCCTGGCCACCACCGCGATCGCCGGCCTCGCCGTCCTCCCCACCGCCGTCATCGCCATGCCTGCATCCGCCGCCGACTACGGTCCCGACACCTGCGTTCAGGGCTACGTCTGGCGCGAGGCACGCCCTTCCGACCACGTCTGCGTCACTCCCGCCGTCCGCACCCAGACCGCCCAGGACAACAGCGTCAACGCCTCCCGCTGGACCAACGGCGCGTACGGACCGCACACCTGCATCCAGGGATACGTGTGGCGCGAGGCCTTCACCGGGGACGATGTCTGCGTCACTCCCGCGGTCCGTAGCCAGGCACAAGCCGACAACGCCGCCGCAGCCAGCCGCCTGGCCTCGTCGTCCAGCTTGCCTTCGCCGATAGCTGTCAACCGCAACGTCACCTTCAGCGGAGGGGTCCCGGTGGGAGGCTGGACATCGCTGACCCTGTACGACAACGGGACCTACCAGTGGTCCGGACACATGCACGACTCGGGTGCCACCAGCTACAACTTCTCCGGTGTCTGCGTCGTCCGCCTGTCGTCGGGCTCGGCCTTCGTATTCGAAACCTCCGGACGACTCCACGGAACGTTCGAGTCCGGGTCCCGCGACTACAACTGGAGCAAGTCGGGCACCATCTCCTCCCTCCCCACGGCTTGGCGCGCGTCCTCCAGCTACAACGCGAACTGCCAGAACAGCGTCAGGCTCAACCTCGCCGGAACCGTGAACGCGGCTCTGGAGGCCGTCGGCTACGCCTCCGCGGTCATCGCGATCGTCGCTTGAGAGAACCCGCGACGCCAGCCGATGACGGAGGTGTCCGGTCCGTACGCACCACTCTCCCCCCGCCCCCGATAGCTGCCAGGAATCGCGACTGTCGGTCGGGTTCTGTCAAGTCCGGCCTTGCGTGTACATGTGCCCGGTGACCTTCCTCGCGCGCTGGGTGGCCTGCCTGCACGGCCGGACTTGACAGGTTCCGGCCGCCGCGAAGACTGGGCAGCCGGGGGCGGGGGAGCACTGCACCTTCCAGCGCTGCCCCAGCGGTGTGTTGAGGCACTGCGGAACCTGCGGGAGCAGGATGGACAGACCCACGAGGCTCATGGGCACAGCGGGACACATAAGAGGCTGGTGTTCTGCACGAAGACCGGAACGGCGCTCAGTGCCGGCAACGTGCGGCGCGACTTCCGCAAGGTGCTCAAGAGCGCTGGACTCAACGCCAACGAGTGGACGCCGCGCGAGATGCGCCACAGCTTCGTATCGCTGCTGTCGGACTCGGGCGTCCCTATCGAGAACATCTCGCGCCTGGTCGGCCACGCCAACACCGTGGTCACTGAGACGGTGTACCGGATGCAGATTCGCCCTGTCATGCAAGAAGGTGCCGCGGCGATGGATGACATCTTCCGAGGTGGCTCGGGCGCTTAGTCACTCAGTTAGTCACTCACACCCCGTTTCCGATCTCGGAGGCGGGGTGTTTTACCTGGTGGAGCCTAGGAGATTCGAACTCCTGACATCCTGCTTGCAAAGACGTACGCCGATCTTGCCCCACCAGCGGAAACGCAGATTAGCGCGCCGATCGTCTTCCCTCTGACTCCCCGCTGTTCCCCCTCGTTTCCCCTCCCATCGGGCACGCGACGGGCACGGCGATACCCGCTGGGGTGGTCTGGGCACTGCACCGCGCCTCCCCGTGCGCTGGCGACGAGTTGACGCAGGAACCTGCGGATTAAATGTGGAAGGTCCATCTTCGGGCCGCTGCGGCTATGACCTTGGGTTTCGTGCCGTAGTCCTGGTCGACTGCTGGTCACAATCCGCACATGTTCCGGATCTTGCTTACTGGACGACCGCTTTCAGCGCGCACCCGACCCTGATGGAACTGCCCATACGTCCTCGTCCTTGACGGGCACCCCCTGGGCGCGGAGATGTTCGGGACCCGGCGCGGGGGCATCCCCATCAATCCTCATCGTCGGAGTCGTCGGCGTCAGGATCGCGCAAGGCGAGGGATGATTCCCTGCTCACCATGGCCATTCGATCTTGGTCTTGCCAGATAACGAAGGTTATCTCGCAACCCTTCGACGGGCGAGGCGTTCAGGCTGGAGCTGTGGATCTTTTCAGGACTTCGCCAATCCGGCCGGGGTGCACGGTGGGCGATTACGGTGTGCATAGTGATCTATGGGAAAATTTCCCCATGGTATCCGTTAAGCAGATTCAAGTCGCCTTCGATTGCGCTTCACCTGAGCGTGTCGGTCGCTTCTGGTGCGAGGTGTTGGGGTATGTCGCGCCGGCACCGCCTGAGGGGTTCGCCAGTTGGGACGACTTCAATCGCACGCTGCCGCCCGAGCAGCGGGACTCATGGTTCGCATGCAGCGACCCCTCGGGTGTCGGTCCGCGGCTGTACTTCCAGCGCGTCCCCGAAGGCAAGGTCGCCAAGAATCGGCTGCACCTTGACGTGCGGGTCGGCACCGGACTCGTCGGTGCAGAGCGCCTGGCAACCCTCGAAGCCGAATGCGCACGATTGATCCCTCTCGGCGCGAAACGCGTGCGGCTCCTGCCCGCCGATGAAGAAAACGAGTCGTGCCTCGTGATGCAGGACATTGAGGGCAACGAGTTCTGCCTGGGCTGACGAACGTCTACCTCGTTGAACGCGACACAGACCTGACTCGCTGATCGGCTCCCACGGGGAAGGCTGTCCAGCTCTCCCTTCGCACCGCGCCGCTGTTGATCTCGGGAAGATCGGGGATCTCGCCGAGTTCGCGCAGTCCCTCGGAAGGCCCGGACGAAGCGATGGCATAGCGGCCCAGGAAATTCACGTGGGCGTGGCCCAGCGGGCTGAGCCGGGCGACTGCACGCGGTGATCAGCCACGTTCCTCGGTGAGCCAGGGTGAGGAACGAACCCTGGATCGTCGATCGCCCCCAACCATGTGCGGCGTCCAGCCATGCAGTGGCGATCGTAGGGCTGCATCTGTGCGGCGGCGCGGCAACCCCGGTCAGCGCGTTCGGGAAGTGCGGCGGGGCCGGCGTGCGGTGCCCGGCCCGGTGTCCCGCCGTCGTCCGGGACCGGCCCCCAGGCCGCACGCCCGGACGGCGGGCGGGCGGAGGGCCGGAGATGCGGCGGCGCGCTGCGCCGCCGCTTGACTCCCTCGCGCGAGGACAACTCAAGAGCGGATCGGGCACGCAGCGGGCACGGAAGCCGAGGAAGGCCGAATAAAGATCAAAGCCCAGGTCGGGGAAACCATCCCTCACCTGGGCTTTCTTATGAGTGGAGCCTAGGAGATTCGAACTCCTGACATCCTGCTTGCAAAGCAAGACCGGTGGGGGCGGGACCATGGGCTATACCCGCTCCCACCTGCGCATACGGTCCATGGCGATCCACCGTCGTCCGGCCTCGTCCAGGGTCGTTGTCACCCAGTTCGTCACCCAGGAAAGCACTCCCACGGGTGGCCTTGCTACACACGTTATCCGAGACGCATCCGGCATTTGGCGATCAAGCTCTTTTGTCGGTGACGGCTGCGATCATGCCGCTCACCCGATCAAAAGGAGTGACAATGACAGAACCCTACGAAGAGTTCCGGTGGCTCTCCGGCAACCGACCACTGGGTGAGATCTACTGCGTGTCCTTCGTCCGGGGCCTCTCCCCGACCGAAGTGCTTCACCGATTCGGCGTGGACGAAAGCACGATCGAGGAAGTGACCTTCGAAGAGCTGGATGAGCGCTCGATGGAGAACTCGAATGGCGCGGCCGGTTACATCGGTGCCGTGAAGATCGGCGACTGGGCCGTAGTCATCGAACCGGGAGGATGGCAAATCGCCGTCGACTCCGAGATAAGAGCCCGGATCTCACAGGGAACCGAAGTCGTGTCGGTCTGCTGCCACGACTACGCCTCCGACACCTTCGCCCACGAGATCGACGGGAAAACGATCACCTGGTTCGACCCACTGGCCCCGTCGTCGCGGTCGGGCAGCGATCCTGATCGCCTCGTCGACGCGATGCGCGACGTCGGGCTGAACCCCGACCACACCTTCGAAGGCCCGAGCATCGATTACCCGATCCCCAGCTCCTTCGCCCTGGCGAGCAGAATCACTGGCCTTCCCTTCTCCCAGGACATGCTGAACCTGCGATTCCTCGGCGCAGAACCCAGCGAGGAGGAATAAGCCCCTCCTGTCCCACGTAGATGCGACACGCCTCCGCCGGAGGCAGCCCTTACCCGCGACCACTCAGTTCCCGATACGCCTCGCGTAGCTCGGCGGCTTCCGGCATGCGACGCGTTTCGATGGCACCGATCACCTCACGTGCCCTCCAGTAATTGGACGGCACCAACACGCCGCTTGTCATGGTCGTGAGAGCAAGCTGACCCGCCTCGTCAGGCTGATCGGTGGCAAGAAGCGCCAGAGCAAGATCAAGGCGCGCGGAGGCCGCTCGACGCGGGCGAATCAACCCGTCCGCGGCTGACTCCAGGCGGGCGAGCACCTGCCGGGCGTACGGCTCGGCGGCCGGGTCTCCCAGCCATGACAGGGTGGTCGCCACGTACGCCTCGCTCTTGGAGGGGTCGTAGCGGTAGTGGTGCTCGGGGTGCTCGGGCATCGACAGCGGTGAGACCAGCCGGGCAACGCGGTTCAGCGCATCACGCGTCTCCGGGCCGGAACCCAGTCGCGCCCAGATCCGGCCTTCCTGCGCGGTCGCCTGGATGTAGGCCGAACTGGTGCGCGGTGCGACCACCTGCGCTCCCTGAGTCAGGGTCAAAGCGCGGCGGTAGTCGCCAGTGGTAACCGCCTGCCATGCCTCCGTCTCCAGACACCACGCGGCGATCTCGGGATGCTCGGCATGCTTCGCCAACTGGGCAGTTGTCTGAAGCCATGTTCCGGCAGCCTCGAGCTGGCGAAGGTCGATGTGACATGTGGAGGCCAACAGCGCCAGCCAGCCACCGACCGTGAGGAGACGGCGGTGCTCGGCGAACGTCTTCTTGGCGTCGACCAGGTGCGAGACATACGACAGGTGCTGACGTACCCGCTCCAGCAACTCGGCCGGCGGTGTCCCCTGATAAGCCATCGCGAGATCATCGACGGCCAGTTCCAGTCGATCAAGCGTTTCGGTACCCACGTCGCTGGCGGCGACACGGCGGGTCAGCTCCAACGCCTCCATCTCATCGGCGAAGTGAGGGCCGACCGGTGCTGGGCTTTCCGGCTCCTCGCTGAACAACTCGGCTTCTGTCGTACCGAACACCCGGCAGTAGAGCAGCCGGTAGGGGTCTTTGGGCTGGTGCTTGCCTGCTTCCCAATCCTTGATCATTCGGATCAGGGATTCCCGTTGGGGCAGGCGGGCACGAGTGCGCGGATCGGCGGCGTCGGCAAGGTGCCTGGCCATGTCTCGCTGGGTCCACAACTTGCCACGCCTTGCGGCGCGTAACCGCAGCGCCCAGGCCGGAACGTTATTCATTGTGTGCACCTCGGGGGACTGGGGTCCTCCTGTCTCCCCCAGTCTCCCCTACTCGCACTGTCGGCGCGGGATACCGGGCGATGTCATGGGAGCACCAGGAAAAACGGGACCCGCAGGCGCGGTAACGCCGTACGGGCCCCTTGATCGCACACTGGAGGTGCGACCCATGGACAACTGTAAAGCCGTCCCACCCGCCGTTGACGAAGCGACAGTAGAGACCCACGACAAGGCACTGGCCGTCGTACAGCGGCTTCTCACCGAGCGGGGAATCCGTGCTCACCGCCATCACACGATCAGCCTGGGGCTCTTCGCCAACAGCGCGGCGGCCTGGCCCGACCAGCCGCCTCTTCGGTCGTGGATGGAGCGACACCCGCCGGAGTTGACCGTGAAAGGTCCGCAGGGCTGGTGCGAAGCCACGGTGACCATGGGGGCGCGCTCGGGCAGCTACCTGGTCTCCCTGCGCAACGGCTCCGATCTCCAGGCGGTGCGAAGCGAGCATCCCGAACAGGTGGTTGCCCTGATCATGGCTGCTCGGGGATCGTGACCGTGTACGGCTGGATCATCCTGAGCGATGCGGCCACGAAGAGAGTCAACGGCCAGGAAGTCATTGTCACGGCCGGTAAGTCGGGCGACATCGGGGTGGTCATCAAAGCCTGGGAGAACGCTGAACGCCATCGGATGCTGTACGAACTGGGCAACCTCGGCCGCCTGGTCGATGAGGCAATGACCCACCTCCAGCTCCGCCACCGCAC
Organism: Microtetraspora sp. NBRC 16547; assembly: GCF_030268965.1. Taxonomy (GTDB): domain Bacteria; phylum Actinomycetota; class Actinomycetes; order Streptosporangiales; family Streptosporangiaceae; genus Microtetraspora. The sequence continues at coordinate 14,305 of NZ_BSSE01000021.1, forward strand.
TCCGGACAGTCGCGAAAGAGACTCACCGGAAAGCGACGACATCCAATGATCGTTGGTTGGGTACGGCAACGCGGCCTTCTCCGTAACCGCATCGCCGTACCCGACCAGTGACAACCGCACTCAGGTGGCCCGTGTCATCCGGTGGCAACCTGACCCGGAGCACAGGGCCGCCAGGCCCGCGCACCGGAAGCAGGGCGGCAGAGTCCTTGATCATCTCTATGGAGGCGTTCCTGATGATCACCGAGTGGAGACGGCCGGCGCAATGCCGAATGGCACCCGAAGGGGCCGCGAAGCGGTTGGGCCGGCGGTCGGAGCGGCAGGCGGCAGCGCGTACCAGGGGCGGCGGGTGCATTCGGTGCGGTGGGCGCTCGGTACGGCGGGCGGCGGGCTTACGCCGCGCCGTCCCGGCTGGCGCGGGCCGGGACCGGCCGCCAGGGCCGCACGCCCGGCCCGCTGGCCGTGCCGGGGCGGCGGGGCGTGTCCCGCCGTGCGGCGGCGCGGAGCGCTGGCGCCTTGAACCAGTAAAGAAACTATGAGCCACTGAGTGCGTTGTTGGGCTGTCCACTGAACCCCGCCAGGCTCGGCTAGTCTGCGATTCGCCGGTCGCTGCTTTCAGCACGGACAAAGTCTGCAGTGTGTCGGTTCGGTTTAAAGAAGACGTGCTTCCGAGCGTTACTGATCTGCCAGCTGTTCATCCGCTGAACGACAGCGAGTTCGGCAGTCGCGGCAGTTGATCGAGGCCCCATAGAGAGGAGATGCCGAGGTCCGAGCGGCAGAATCATGGCTTTGGCATCATCGATCGCAACGTTGGTTTGGACGTCCGTCGCGGTGTCCATAAGATTGCCTTGCCAGCGGAGAGTGATCGCCGGACTGTCGCCAATGATGAAGTGGCCCATGGGCGCCCAGATGATTTCGGGGTACCAGTTCTGAAGCCTCTCCTTCGCCAGGGCGAACATTCGCTCGAGGCTGTTGGGAAAGTCTCTGCCTGCGATATGGGCCTGCGCCGGCGAGGACTCGGCGATCATCCGGGCGGCGTACTCGTCGAGCCTCTTATCATCGAGGTGCTCACCCGTGGCCCGGAGGGCGAGTCTCAGGAGAGGCTCCCGGTGCGTCTCAAGCAATTTTACTTTCAGCTTTGCGGAGGCCTCCGACAGAGCGTTCGTGTGAACGGTTTTGAACCGGTACGAACGCACCAGGTGCAATGCCATGAAGTCGCGGAGCAGTGTCAGGTGCTGGGGATCAGTGACCGGGACGTTCTTCTCGGTCGCAGCGAATACCTTCGGCATGTACTGTTCAGTCTTCTGCCATAGGTCCTCGATCTTCGCCGAGTCATGTTCGACGAAGTCTGTGGCGTTGGCACACACTTTCGGCGAGACCTCCGACTGCCAGTCTGGATGATCGAGGTCGAATCTGGTGAGCCGACTGCCCCTGCTACCGCTGCGCCGAACAGTGAACCGGCTCAGGAGCACTTTGGAAACGACATGCTGATTTGTCACCTTGCGGGATACAGGAGGCTTTAGCGACGGATCTTGCACAGACCCATTCTCATGTACGTGGTGACTCCCCGCACACGATTTATGCCGCGCTAGATCATGAGGGCGATGCCGTTGTCGGCGAGTTCTTCGGGAGTGAATACCGCACTGAGGTCATCGGCCAGCTCGGCGCTGTAGCCGATCTCGTAGCGGTTGGCGGGGGCCTTGACCTCGGTGACCTCGATCGGGTGACCGTTCTGGTGGGCCATCGTGCGGCGGATGATGAGGATCGCCTCGGCGTAGTCCATGCCCAGGCGGGCGCGTTCGTCTTCGTAGGCGATGCGAGAGGTGGTCAGGGTCATCCACCGGACGGGGCCGTGTTCGCGAATGAGTGACTGGTAGAAGAAGCCGGGCCGCTTGCGGTACTGGTCAAAGCGCTTGGGGTTGTCCCAGTCGGGGAGCATGTCGGCGTTGGTGTAGGAGTTGATCTCCAGGCGGGCTGACGCGCCGTGGATGCGGGCGGTGTGTCCGCGGTGCCACATGCTGCGGCGACGAATGACCGGGTGCCCGGCCCGGACGCCGAGGATGATCGCGGTGTCCCGGTTGGCGGTGATCTTCTCGCCGGTGAACAGCGGGGTCTCGGGGTCGACGTCGCGCAGGGCCAGGTCCCAGCCGAATTCCTGGATGTCGGGGTGGTTGCCGGGTGCGGCCAAGTCGGGGCGGGTCTGGTGGCTGATGAGGATGACCTGGCGCTCAGGCATGGGGCGGACGAAGGAGCCGCGTCCGCGCATGACGTAGGCCAGTCCTTCGGAGACCAGGGTGTCGATGGCCTTGCGCACGGTGGGGCGCGAGACCTCGTAGCGACGGACCAGTTCCGGTTCGCTGGGCAGGGCTCCGCCGGGTGGGTAGCGGCCGTCCAGGATGGCGCCTCGCAGGTCGCCGGCGATGGTGCGCCAGCGGACGTCTTTGTCTTCGGCGGTCTCCATGGGCGCTCCTCTTCGTCGTGAACTTCCATAACTACTTGTACTACAGGTTGCATAGACACAGCAATGTAGGGCAACCTGTACTACAGGCAGTGTTGCATGAAGGGAGGTGGTCACCATGAACCAACCGAACGAGCACCACGAACAGGCACGACACCCGGAATGGATGACCGATCTGGTCCAGGTGCTCAACGCACCGGGCTACGAGCGGTGGCGATCGATGGTGGCCGGCACCGGCGGCTGCGCCAACCCGATCCACCTGGCCGGAGAGTCAGCCATCGTCAACACCGACACCGGCGAGATCCTGCACCACTACCGCACCGCCGACGAGCCGTCCGGGCATCTGCTGGTGGCCTGCGGCAACCGACGGGCCTCGGTCTGCACATCCTGCTCGGAGGTCTACCGAGCCGACACCTTCCACCTCATCCGAGCGGGCCTGTCCGGCGGCAAAGGCATCCCGGAGACGGTCAGCGCGCACCCTCGGGCGTTCGTCACCCTCACCGCTCCCTCCTTCGGCCCCGTGCACACCCGGCGAGAGAAGAACGGAGCCGTGCGGGCCTGCCGTCCCCGCAACCGCGACAAGATCTGTGAGCACGGGCATCCGGTCGGCTGCCACGCTCGCCACGAGCCAAAGGACGAACGGCTCGGGCAACCCATCTGCGGCGACTGTTACGACTACGTGGGCGCGGTGCTCTGGCAGGCCCACGCGGGCGCGCTCTGGCACCGCTTCACCCTGGAAGTACGGCGCACCCTGGCAGCTGAGGCGGGGCTGAGCCGCATGGCGTTCGGCAAGCAGGTCCGGGTGTCGTTCGCCAAGGTCGCCGAGTATCAGCGGCGCGGCCTGGTGCACTTTCACGCCATCATCCGCCTCGACGGCCCCGAAGGTGGCAGCCAACCTCCTCCGGACTGGGCTGATCATCGCCTGCTCACCCGGGCGATCCCTCCGGCCGTCCAGCGGATCACCGTGACCTCACCCCTCAGCGATCTCGGCCGGTGGGATCTGGTCTGGGGTGATCAGCTCGATATCCGGCCCATCCTGCTCGACTCCAGCGCTGATGGGCTGAGTGAGCGGGCGGTGGCCGGCTACATCGCCAAGTACGCCACCAAGGGTGCCGAAGCCTCCGGCACCGTCGACCACCGCCTGTCGTGTCCGGCCTGCGGCGGTCGGGGGCGGCTGCGCCTGATGGCCTCCTGCGAACGCTGCCACGGCACCGGCCTCAAACCCGGCCTGCACCTGGACTCACTCCCCGTCACCGAGCACGCCCGGCGGATGATCCGCACTTGCTGGGAGTTGGGCGCACGCCCGGAGTTCGCCGCGCTACGGCTGCGACCTTGGTCGCACATGCTGGGATTTCGCGGCCACTTCTCATCCAAGTCACGCCGTTACTCCACCACCCTCGGTGACCTGCGGCAGGTGCGCGCCGTGCACCGGGCCACCCAGACACGCGAACGGCATGGGCTTCCGGCTCTCGCGGATGAGACGACGCTCGTGCTCGGTCACTGGCGTTTCGCCGGAATGGGCTACACCCCCGGTGAGGCGATCATGGCCGAACACATCCGGCACCGCGTCTCCCAGGCCCGCGCCATCGCGGCGAAGCGGGAGGACGGTTGACCGCACTCCGACCGCCCGGCGACCGGCGGCTGTATCGCGTCAGCGAAGCCATGTACCTGCTCAGCATGAGCCGCAGCGTGATCTACGAACAGATCAGATCGGGCCGTCTGCGCTCGGTCACCCAGGGCCGTACCCGGCTCATTCCGGCCTCGGCCATCTCCGACTACGTGGCACTACTCGAACAGGAAGCGAGGGCATCATGACCACACGACGCAGCCGGGGAGACGGCGGCCTGCACTGGGACGAACAGCGAGAACGCTGGGTCGCCACGGTAACGGTCGGCTATACCCCGGCCGGAAAGCGCATCGTCAAGAAAGCCAGTGGCAAGACCAAGACCGAAGCCAAGGCCAAGCTCAAAGAGATCATCCGCGACTACGAAGACGGGCTGGCCATCGCGTCGGGCGGCTACACCGTGGCCGATGCCGTCAAGTACTGGCTTGAGCACGGGCTGAAGGGACGGGGGAGTAAGACGGTCGGCCTGTACACCGAGTTCGCCGAGAATCACGTCATCTCCGCCCTTGGCGCGCGCAAGCTCCGTGATCTCTCGGTGGAGGATGTTGACCGTTGGCTGGCGAGTAAAGCCCCGGAACTCAGCACGCGGACGCTCAAGATGATCCACGGCATCCTCAACCGGTCGGTGAAGAACGCCATGGTCCGCGACAAGGTGAAACGGAACGTCGTGGATCTCTGCGAGGTCCCCGAGGGGCGTGAAGGGCGCAAGTCCAAGGCACTCACGCTGGCCCAGGCCACGGCCGTGATGGCGGCTACGGAACAGGCGAACGCACGTATGCGCGGGTATGTCGTCCTGTCGCTGCTCACCGGAGCCCGGACCGAGGAACTGCGCGAACTGTCCTGGACACACGTGGTGGCGTTCGACCAAGAACGCAAGATGTGGCTTCCCGTCACGGTGGCGGGATGGGAGCACACCGAGTACGCCGTCTACGTGTGGCGGTCGGTACGGCAGAGCGGTGACACGAAGACCGTCAAGTCCCGCCGGACCCTCAAGCTGCCACAGCTCTGTGTCGAGGCGCTTCGAAAGCTCTGGGAGCACGAAGGGCTCAGCGACGGGGCCGCGCATCAGAGCGCAACTGACAGGCTGGTGTTCTGCACGAAGAACGGGACCGCGCTGAGTGCCGGCAACGTCCGGCGGGACTTTCGGAAGATCCTCAAAGACGCCGGGCTGGTCGACGCGGAGTGGACACCCAGGGAGATGCGCCACAGCTTCGTGTCACTGCTCTCGGACTCGGGCGTCCCCATCGAGCACATCTCGCGACTGGTCGGCCACGCCAACACCGTGGTCACCGAGACGGTCTACCGTCTCCAGATCCGCCCCGTCATGCAGGAAGGCGCGACGGCGATGGACGGCCTGTTCGGGAACAGGCAAGAGGCTTAGTCACCCAGATAGTCACTCAAGCCTGGTTTTCAAGATCACATAATGAGTGTTTTTGCTGGTGGAGCCTAGGAGATTCGAACTCCTGACTTCCTGCTTGCAAAGCAGGCGCTCTGCCAACTGAGCTAAGGCCCCTGGTGCTAGGGAAAGCTTACCGGGCGGAAGTGGCAACCTGGTGCGTGTCGATCCCGCTTCCGGCGAGCAGAGCGGGGAATTCCGCGATCGACTCGACGATGTGGGTGGCGCCGCCTTCGATGAGACGGTCGCGACTGTGGCCGCCGGAGAGCATGCCGGCGATGAGCGAGGCGCCCGCGCGCCTCCCGGCGAGCATGTCGTTCTCGGAGTCTCCGAGAACGGCTACCTCGCGCACGTCTTTGATGCCGGCTCGCAGGACAGCGGTGAGGACCAGGTCCGGGAAGGGGCGCCCCCGTCCGGCGCAGTCCTCGGGGCAGAGAGCGAAGTCGAGCTCGCCGGCCCATCCCAGCGTGCCGAGGACACGTCCGAGCGTGGACCTGCTGAACCCCGTGATCAGGGCGATCTTTATCTCGGCCTCGCGGAGCTTCTCCAGCGCCTCGACGGCTTCCGGGAGCGGGAACAGCCCCGTCCTCTCGATGGCCCCCTCGTAGGAGCGCTCGAAAGTCAGGTTCGCCGCCTGCGCCTGGGCCTCGTTGCCGGGAAAGATGCCCCGAAAGACCTCGATCGTCGGGCATCCCCGGGACCGATGCACATGCACCATGGCGCGCGCGTACGCGCCGGTCCCGGGGACGATGCCCTGAGTGGCGATCGCCTCAGCGAACGCCCGCTCCACCATGGCGATGTCGCCGATCGTGGTGCTGGCCAGATCAAGACAGACCAGCCTCACGGGTGTCATGCCCGCACCTTCCCCACGATCAAGGTCCACCCCCGGTGGTCAGTTCTCGCTGCCGGTGGCCTCAGTCCACAGGTCCAGCTCGGCGCGGTCCGCCTGCACCTTGCGCCAGACGAGCAGTCCCCCAAGAGCGACCAGCGCGAGAACGAGCAGCTTCTTCACGGTGTGACCCCACTTCTATGACGGTCTCACCTGCCGGGTGAGACAACGCCCGGTTCTACAGTTCCTTGCAGCCTAGCAAGTGATCGGCGTTCAGCCCTGCTCACGGTAGAACCGGCTGGACCTTTATCAAAGGGCCAATCGGCCCGTATAACAGGCCGTGCGGCTCGCGACGCACGGCGTACTACGTCAGATTTCCCAGGTCAGAGACTCGCTAATCCCGGGAGCGCGAGCGGGGCGCCCAGGCTTTCGGACGACCACCCCGGGCTCCGCCCTGAGCAAAAATCAGGGGAGGGGGGCGGAGAGGAGTACGGCGGTGCCGTTCGGCCCGGTGCGGATGCTGACGTCGGCGAGCCGGTGCATCAGCCAGATTCCCCGGCCGCCGAAATCGAACCGGGCCATGCGCTTACGATGCAGCGTCCTGTCCGGGATGCCCGGGCCGCTGTCGGTGACCTCGCAGCGGAGCACGCCGGGCTCTCGCCACATGGCGATCCCCCGGGGTGCGACGCCGTACCTGACCGCGTTGGTGACCGCCTCGTGGACGGCGAGGACGAAGTCTTCCAGCGCCATATCCGCCAGACCGGCGTTGCGCGCCGACTCGGTGACCATGTGCCGGACCATGGTGATCGAACTACGGTCGAACTCCAGGCTCAGAAGGGTGCCCGACACCTCATCACCGCCTCTTGCGTCTGCCGCTTTCGTCTCCTTTGCCCTTACTGCTACTTACCGCCGATGCGCGGCTGACACATCTTTCGGGCAATCGGCTGCGGAAAGCTCAGCCGCCGGCCAGATCGTCGAACTCGCCCGCCTTGACCGCGCAGACGAAGAGACGCAGGTCAGAGGAACGGTAGACCAGCGCGGGCCCCTCGGGGTGCCGCGAGTTCCGCATCGCCACGCTTCCGCCCGGCAGCGGTGCGAGCTCGACGCAGTTGCCGTTCGGGTTGCTGTGCCGGCTCTTGCGCCATGGCACGTCCCCCAGTTCGGCGGACGGCATCCCGTTGTAGACCTGGGTCATCCATGCCTCACTCTCTTTTGATCAAAGAATACGATCCCTTTACGTTTGCACGTGCATCCGTACATGCAGGCGTAAATGCGCGAACCATACCGAACGGGCAGAGCCGAGGACCGGCCCTACGGCGCGGACCGAGTCGTCGAACGCCGGCCGCAGTCGGCCCTGTTCGTCGAGGGTCCGGTGCCCCTCGTCCGTCAGGCGGCAGTAGCGGCGTCCCGCGCGGGTATGACCTGACCAGCCGGGGGTAAGGGCGGGCCCATGGCTCGCATCGCGTCGGAATCCCTGATCGAACGGCTGGCCGCCTGGGGCGTGGACACGGTGTTCGGCCTGCCTGGTGACGGCGGTGACTAGAGGAGTGTTCCATGGCTTCCCGCAACCTTCTCCTGGGGCCCCGGCCGGCGACGCACGACCACTGCACCATCGGGGGGATGCTGGGCAACAACTCCTGCGGCGCGACCGCCCAGGCGTACGGCAAGATGTCCGACAACGTGCTCGGCCTCGATGTGCTGACGTACGGCGGCGCCCGGTTCTGGGCCGGTCCGGGTGGCGGCGACGGCATGCCGCAGGAGATGAGGGCGCGGCTGCGCGACCTGGGGGAGCGGTACGGCGAGGAGATCCGGCGGCGGCCGGTCCACCTCGCCGAGGCCCTGGACGAGGCCTGGCGGGCCGCCGTGCCCGGCGCCTCCCCCGGCGGGCACGGCTGACCCCCGTGCCCGCGGACGGGACCACCAGAACCCGATGACCCCGATCCGGATGGGCCGGGCCATGGAGGAGTGGGACGTCCGCTGGTTCGAGGAGCCCGTCACCTCCGACGACATCCGTGGGCTGCGCCGGGTCCGCGACGCAGCCGCGCGTGACGATCAGCCGCGCGTGACCTGTGTGGGTGATCAGTCCCGCGTGGGCGATCGGCCCGCGGCATCCGGCTTCGGTGGCAAGAGCCGAGCCGATGACGCCGAATCGGGGCCCGGCGGCGAACGCCGGGCCCCGATGGCATCCCTTTTCTTCAGGAGCGGTCTTCCGCGCCTTGCCGGTCAGGCCCTAGATGATCGTGCCGGACCAGACGTTGGCGGCCTGCTTGTAGACGCCGTACGTCTCACCGTCGAAGTACGGGGACATGCTGGTGTCGATCCGCTTGTTGCCGTCACGGTCCGCGACCGCGATGGTCACGCCGTTCAGGTAGCCGAGGCGGCGGGAGTTCTTGTAGTTGAGCAGCCACGCGGAGCCCAGCGAACCCTCACCGGTGAAGGACGACTTGACTCCGACGAGCTCGTCGCCCTTGATGGCCGGGGCCTTGGCGGCGAAGGTCTTGCCGTACGACCACTTGAGGGTCTGGCCCGTGAAGGCGTGGTGGCCATCCGGGTGCGAGCCGCTCGGGTAGCCGAAGACGTAGACCGGCTTGCCGATCTTCTGGTTGTAGGCCAGGCCCTGCCCGCCCACGTTGTCGCCCAGGCGGCCGGCGTCGGACACGCTACGGACGTAGTAGTGGTCCTTGTAGTACTTCTCCTGGCTGGAGGTCTTGATCCACTTCTTGACGAAGTACTGCTTCTTGTACGCCTCGACGTAGCGCTTGCCGCGCGTCAGCTTGAGGTCGCCCTGGAAGTTCTTGTCCTTCTTGAGCTTGTGGTACTCGGTCATGGAGATGCGGGTCCACGCGTCGCTCTGGTGACCGCACCAGGTGGGGCACTTCTCGCCGTTCTTCATGGCTTCGGTGCCGTTCGGGGCGGCGGCGTACTCCGACCCCTTGACCTCGACGGCGGTCAGCTTGATGCCGTTGATGCCCTTGGTGTAGTACTCGTCGTGCTTGGCGTAGCCGTCCGCCGGGGGATCGACCTCCACGGTCTCGGGGTCGAGGACCTTCTTCCAGTACGGCCCGCCCTCGGTGTACTTCTCGGCGAACTCGGCGGCGCTGACCTCCTCGGAGAGGATCTGCTTGTCGCCGGTGTAGGCGTCGTAGGTCTTCTTGTCGACTTCCTTGTCGCCGGCCAGCTTGATGCCGTTGTAGACGGTGACGAAGGCGTAGTCGCGGTCGCCGTCCTCATAGACGTCGAAGTCGTAGTGGGTGAAGGCCTGCTTGCCGACGTAGATGCCCCACGGGGTCTTGCCCTGGTAGTAACCGGGCACGAAGACCCACTTGTCCAGGGTGGCCTTGTTGGACTTCGTGTCGTACACGCAGTGCCCGGCCGTGGCGACCAGGTTGCGGTACTTCGACTGCACGGAGGTGGCGGTGCACCAGTGCGGGTTGCCGTCGGCACCGAGGAAGAACACCTTGCCGGTGGTCTTCGGGAGGTTGACGTTCTTGGACGTCGAGGACGACTTCTTCTCGTCCCCGATGGCCGGAACCGTGCCGGGCTTGCTGCTCTTGGACGGCCCGCCGCTGGAGATGTGCTTCGCCGAGACCGTGGTCTCGACGTTGTACGGCGTGGCCTGCTTCAGCATCTGCGCCGACCAGAAGAAGGCGACCTGCTGTGCGGCCTGTGAGGATCCGGCCAGCGTCTCCTTGACGCTGTAGCTGCCCGCTTGGGCCGGGGTGGCCACCAGGCCGGCGGCCAGGAGGCCAGTGAGGGTTCCGCCGATGGCGAGGGTGCGCTTCAAGGGAAAAGCTCCTTGGGCTGTCGTGGGACGTCATCTGCGCCCCATCCGTCAGTTAAGGACAGGTCAAAAACCTACAAGCCACACCAACTGTCCGTAAGGCCGTTTGCGGGCATCGTTTTCCCAGGTCGGACGAGTGACCGTTTCGTTACCTAAAAGACGATCATATTGAGATAATGGCGTTCCCCCAGGTCAAGCGGGATATCTGGCCACGCGTCCTGACCGGTCGGCGTCGCCCCAGTCAAGGCGAATTATGTGATGCGAATCACATCGAGAAGATGGCACGGATTTCGCCGTGGAACCGTCTAAATCGGCTTGCGCCGTCGAGGAGGCCCCGGGAGCCACCGGAAGTTGGGTGCCGAAGCCGGTTCACGAGCTGGTGCCGAAGCCGGTTCACGAGCCGGTTCACGAGCCGGTTCACGAGCCGGTTCACGAGCCGGTTCACGAGCCGGTTCAGGAGCTGGTGCCGGAGCGGGTGCCGGAGCGGGTTCACGAGCGGTTTCACGAGCGCACAGGACCCGCCACCGGCCGCAATGCCGTGAGCCTGCCGTGGGTCGTGTTTCGCGGATCTTTTCGGCCTACGGCGACCGTCCGCCGAGGCCAGCGCTCAGGACGCCGGTTCTAGTGCCCCAACCGGCAAGGTTTGCCCGGAAGGAGCGGTGTCCAGGGTGGTGCATCGCAAGGCGGAGGAGGAGGTCGTAGCGGAGCCTACGGCCGACATTCCCGGGCCCCGCGGAAAGTCCGAGCTTGCGAGGAGTTTTCGTGGGTGGGGCGACAACGCGGCGAGGTGCCGCCCTGGGCGACGCGACGGGGCAAAGATTGATTGGCGGGGCACTAGGCGCCGGCCTCCATCGGCGCGGCATTCCGTGGGCCGGCGGCCGGTTCCTCTTCCGGGGCGCGCAGGCCGCGTACCCCGGGGGACAGCAGCGCGAGCAGGGATACCACCGCGATGATCGCCGAGCAGCCGAGCAGTGCGGGCCGCGGCCCGATCGCGACGGCGACCGGCCCGGCCACCAGCAGGCCGATCGGGCCGAACATCAGCGAGCCGAGCGCGTCGTAGGAGCTCACCCGCGACAGCGCCTCCGGCGGGATCTCCCGCTGCATGGTGGTGTTCCACAGCACGCCGAAGATGTCGAAGCAGACGCCCATCACGACCCCTGCGGCGACCACGGCCCACAGCGGAGACGCCGCCCCGAGCAGCAGGTATGGCAGAGCCGTCGGCAGGGTGAGCAGGGTCGCGAACAGGATGGGACGGCGCGGCCGCAGCCGCAGAGTCACCAGGATGCCGACGATCATGCCGACGGCCTCACCCGCGAGGACCGCCGACCAGGCCGGGGCGCCGCCCAGGCTCTCCTTGGCCACCAGGGGCCCGAGAACGCCGTGCGCGGCCTGGAAGGCCACCATCAGCACGGAGAACTGCGCGACCACCACCCACAGCCACTGCCGGGAGGAGAACTCGCGCCATCCCTCGCGCAGGTCTGCGATCACCGAGTGCCGCTCCTCCGCGGAACGCTCCGCCGGGGTGAGGCGCAGCGCCGTGACCAGCATGGCCGCTATGGCGAACATCGTGCCGCTGACGGCGAGCGCCCAGCCGGCCCCGAGCAGGACCACCGCGACGCCGCTCAGGACGAGCCCCATGACCCGGGAAATGTTGGTGCCGAGCCCAAGCAGGGCATTCGCCGTCTGCAACCGGTCGGCCGGGACGACGTCGGGAACGATCCCGGTCAGCGCGGGAAAGAAGATCGCGGTCGCGATGCCGCTGACGGCCGCCGCCGTCACCAGACCGGGAATCGGCGTCCACCCGATGAGCATCATCGCGGCGAGGCAGAAGTACGCCGCCGCGTTGAGCCCCTCGCCCGCCATCATCACGCGGTGCCTGGGGAACCGGTCCGCGATGACACCGCCGACCAGCATGAACGCGACCATCGGCAGCGCCTCGGCGGCGAGGACCACCGACAGCGTCGTGGGAGTCGCCCCCGGCAGCGCGAGCACGCCGAAAGCGAGGGCGACGGGCGCGAAGGCGCTGCCGAGCACCGAGATGGTCCGCGCGGCAAGCAGCAGGGCGAAACGCCGATCCCGGAGCATGCCGAGATCGCGACGGACACTGTGCACTGCTGCTCCTCGCTGGTGGCCCCCGGAACGGATCCATGTTGCCGTTCACGGCAGGGAACTGTCGCTTCATTTAAGCGGCGCGAGGTGGGGGTGATCCTCCGTCCGCAGGTCCAGAAGGACCGGGACGAAGGTCTGAAGCCCTCCGGTGGAAAACCCCGGCGAAGGCCGCGCGTGACGTCCCACCAGCCGGTCGGTGAGATCCTCTCGAGCTACGGCCTCACCCTGAGGGTGTGGCGGCGGGAACCCGAGCCCGAGTCCCAGCCCCAGCAATCCGCCCGGCGGCTCCCTGACCCGCCGCGGCGGTGGCACGCTCACGTCGTCCAGATCGGTCATGGCTCTTCCGATTCCCGTTTCTCCGCTCTCCTGCGGCGCCTGATCCGGACCCAGATGACGAGCAGGTCGATCGCGGCGACCAGGGCGATGAAGGCGGCGATGCCCGACTCGACGGCCCAGACCCCCTCTCCGGTCGCGACCGCGGCGTACGCGAACACGATCGCGGCTGCCAGCGCGATGGGCAGCGCCACTCCGGAAAGGAGCATCCGGGCACGGAGGGCACTGCGCGCCTCCAGCGGCTCGGTGCCCCGCCGGTTGCCCCACATGAGCTCATCCCCTTCCCCGGAACCTCACCCGGAATCCGGCGGAACCCGTACCGCGAAGCCCCGCCGTACGGCGTCAGTCACCAGAGGGGACGGGTCCGAGCGGATCGTGACCCACCGACATCAGGGTGTGCCGCCAGCGGTCGTCCCTGGCCGCCACGGCCGGGGCGCCGACCACCCTTTCCCGTACGAAGTCGACGACGCGGCGCATCACCTCGACGTCCTCGTCCGTCAGGTCGACCTTGCACTTACCGAGCACGTGGAGGACGCCACGCCCCAACTCCTGGACGTCCAGGTCGGGATCGGCGGGGGAGGCGTTCTCACCGGGCGCGGAGGTGAGCAGCCAGGAGCGCAACTCCGCCGATGTCATGTTGACCACCCCGTGGAACTCCTCCCAGAGCAGGTCCACCTCAGGGTCGGAGCGATGGGCCATGAGTTCCCCCTTCGACCAGGCTCGTCTACCCGTGAGCGCCGCGCGGATGCAGGCGCGTCCGGTCCGAAGAGAGGACGAAAAGACGAGACCCCGCCAGGAGTGCTCCTGACGGGGTCCCGACGTGTGCGTAACCGGTGCCGGGTCGCCTCTCGGCGAAATGCACAACGCGGCTCCAGCCGAACGGTAGTCCGCGAAGGCTAAATTAGGTGAGGCCCGGGGACACCTGCACACCGGCCACGAGAGATGTAACCACCCTTCGCCGGGCTTTGTTCCCGGCCTCCGGACTTCGTCTTCCGGGCCGCCCGCCGTCCACGCCGGGACGTGCCATGCCCCGTCCGGCGGGTAGGGCTGACTCATGGTTCACACGATCGACCGTGACGCCGTACAGGAACTGCTGGCCGACCATGAGGCCCAGCTCGTCGAAGTGCTGCCCCTGGAGGAGTACGAGTGGGCGCACCTGCCGGGCGCCGCGCACCTGCCGCTCAAGGAGCTCGACGAGGAGTCGGCCGCGCGGCTGGACGCGTCGCGACCGGTGATCGTCTACTGCCACGACCGGATGTGCGACATGAGTCCGCGCGCGGCCCGTCGGCTCGAACGGCTCGGCTTCGACCAGGTCCACGACTACGCCGAAGGCAAGATGGACTGGATCGCCGCCGGGCTGCCCTTCGAAGGGCACGCCGTCCTGGTCGCCCAGGCCGTCCGCCGCGACCCGGTGATCGCCTACCTCGACGACCCGGTGGACGAGGTCGCCGAACGGATCATCGCCGATCCGGCGGGACTCGCCGTGGTGGTCGACAGGGACCACCTCGTCCAGGGCGTCATCGGCGAAGCCGAGCTGAAGGGCGTGGCCACCGGCTCGACCGCCGAGCAGGCCATGCGGTTCGGCGTCACCACCGTACGGCTGAGCGAGGACATGGAGCCGCTGGTCCGGCGGATGGATCGGGCCAAGATCCACCATCTGGTCGTGACCCGCCCGGACGGCCGACTGGCCGGCCTCTTCGTCCTGGACGCCGTCAGAGCCCCCGAATCCGAACCCGACCAGGGCTGACCATCCTTCCCGCCTTGGCGAGGCGGCACGGCGGATCATATGGTCAACCGGCCTGGAGCACTATCCGGGCGATCCGTTCGACGGTGGTGAAATCGCCCGCCGAAGCGCGGTTCTTCATCACCCCCACGCTGAACCCGGTGGCGGTGTCCGCGAAGGCCGCGGTGCCGCCGCTGCCGGCCATCCCGAACAGGGTGGGCTCGTCGAGTGTCGCGGTCAGGCCGATCGAGTAGCCGAGTCCCCACGTGGCGGGGGCGCCGGTGACCTCGTCCAGGCCCGTGACCGCCGCCGAGGACAGCTCGCGCAGCCGGCCGGGGGAGACCAGCGTTTTGGCCAGCAGCGCGTCGTACATGCGCGCGACCGCGCGAGCGGTCATCGTCGCACCCGCGGGAATGTCGGCCCTCAGCACATCGGCGCGGTTGCTGAACGCGGCATCCGGCATGGCCGCCATCGGAGCCGCCGTGTAACCGTTGACCACCCTGAAGAACGGGATCTCGGCCAGCATCTCCGCGGGCAGTTCCATCGCGGGACCGGCGTCCTCGATCGTGGCCAGTCGGCCGAGTTCGGACTCGGGCACGCCGAAGAACAGCTCGTCGGCCACGCCGAGCGGACCCGCAACATCCTCGCGCAGCACCTGCGAGATCGTCCGGCCGGTCACCCGGCGTACGACCTCGCCGAGAATGAAGCCGTACGTCTGGGGGTGGTAGCCGAACCGGGTGCCCGGCTCCCACCACGGCACGGCGGCGGCGATCCCGGCGCACATCGCGTCCCAGTCGCACAGATCCTCCGGCGTGGTGCCCACCGGCACCCCGGGCACGCCGGTCGCGTGCGTCAGCGCGTGCCGTACGGTCGCCTTGTCCTTGCCGTGGGCGGCGAACTCCGGCCACACGTCCGCGATGGGGGTGTCGTAGTCGAGTACCCCGCGCTCGGCGAGCACGTGGACGACGGTCGCGGTAACGCCCTTCCCGGTCGAGGTGGCGTAGACGGGGGTCTCGGACGTGAGCGCACGGCCCGTCTCCGGGTCTGCGACGCCCGCCGCCGCGTCGACCAGGAGCGCGCCGCGCCGGTAGACGGCGACCTGCACGCCGCGCTCGACTCCCGCCCCGACGAGCTCGTCGATGGCGGCCTGCACGTCCTGCTGAAGATCGGTCATGGTGAGTTCCTCTCTCGTTGACTCCCTCATGAGACGAGCGGAGCGCGAGAAAGGAATCGGTCCGCCTCCGAACCCCAGAGCCGCAGAGCCTCGAAACCGCAAAGCCCCGCACTTCAGCTCGGGACCTCAGCTCGGAACCTCAGAGCGAGGCCGGAAGGCCGAGCCATGGGAACAGGTCGTACGTCGTGATCTGGGTGATCAGACCGTCCTCAACCCGCAGCACGCCCAGCCAGGAGGGGGCAAATCCGGACTCGCCGGGCCTGCGAAGATAAGCGGCGGCGGCAGGCTGCCGGTTGGCCCACACGGGGAGGAGCCGCCAGTCGCCCCACGCCTCGGGACCCACCATCGCGGGAGTCCACGACGCCAGGAACGCCTCACGTCCCAGGATCCAGATCGGCTCGGGCGGCATCGTCTGCCACACGTCGGCCCGGAGGATCCCCGCCAGGACCGACGGATCGGCCTGCTCAACGGCATCGATGTAGCGCCGCAGGACTGCCCGCTCCTCCGCGGTGGGCTCGGTGGAGGCGCCCCACTCCAGCCGCCGCTCCGGCAGGTGCCGCCTGACCGTCGGCCTGGCCCGCTGCAGAGCGCTCTTCACCGCGGCGACGGTCAGGTCGAGCGACTCGGCGGTCTCCTGCGCCGACCAGCCGAGCACATCGCGCAGGATGAGCACGGCCCGCTGCCGAGGCGGCAGGTGCTGGATCGCGATCAGAAAGGCCAGCTCGATCGTCTCGCGGTCGATCACGACATCGGCCGTGTCCAGCAGCACATCGGGGTACGGCTGAAGCCACGGCACCGCGTCCGAGGCCGGCGCGTCAAGCCCTGGATCGGCGACGACCGGCGCCGAACGCGGCTGCGGCCGCCGGGGATGCGCCCTGAGGTGGTCCAGGCAGGCGTTGGTGGCGATCCGGTACAGCCAGGCGCGCAGGCCGGACTCGTCCCGCAGGGTGTCCCGCCGCCGCCAGGCCCGCAGGAACACCTCCTGCACCAGGTCCTCGGCCTCGTCGAAGGAGCCGAGCATCCGGTAGCAGTGCACGTGCAGCTCGCGCCGATGCTCCTCGACCCGCGCGCCGAACCCCTCCACGACCACCACCCGATCCGTCCCTGCCACGTCCCGGCGAGCCAACCAGAGTTCGCACGCGTACACACTCGAAATGATCGGATCAGCGGTCCGCCGGTGGCCGTTTGTCGGGTTGTCTCGCTACAGCCAACCCGTGAGCGATGACCAGAGCGGGTTGGAGCGGCTCATCGCTGTGCCTTCCCTGTCGGGTCCTCACAGATGGTGCGGTGGGCGTTCGAGGCGGGATTCCATCGCCTGGAGCTGAAGCACTCGATCGCCAATGCGGCCTCGTGCCGAGTGGCGGACAAGCTTGGCTTTCCGCTGGAAGGTGTCTTGCGCAGCGCGCTTCGCCATGGGGACGGATGGCATGACATGCACCTGCATGCCCGGTTTGTAGACGACACGTTGGTATCAGCTCACTCTGACGAGTAGCACGCCGTACGCGGCCTGACGTTCCTGCTGAGGTCGCTCCTCAGGTGGCCTCGTTGATGTGGAACTGTCCGATATGGCCCTGCTCGGCTACCGTCCATAGGCACGCGCTTGCGGTGACGAGTGGCGGGTGACCGGGCTCTTCGAGTGAGCCGAGTGAGGCCGTTGCAGTACCGGTTGCAGCAGAACGCCCCGAAGCTTGATCGCTGCGGGGCGTTTTCGTTGGTGGGGCTACCAGGACTTGAACCTGGGACCTCTTCCTTATCAGGGAAGCGCTCTAACCGACTGAGCTATAGCCCCGCGCACGCGCCACGAACGTTACCGCATCCGCTGGGCGGAGGCGAATTTCGTTGCTCGAACGAGGAAAAGCCTACCGTGTTCCGGAGGGTGGTCACGCCCTCCCGGTTGGTACGGCCACCGCCGGACGGGCGGCGGCCGTACCGCGGACTACTCGGCCTCGCTGAAGGTCACCTCGATGCCACCGACGAGGCTGGACGACAGGTTGTAGATGACGGCGCCCAGCGTGGACAGGGCGGTGATGAGGACGACGTTGACCGCACCGAGCAGGGCCGTGTAGCCGAGGATGCGGACGGGGTCGAACCAGGCGTCGATGCTCTTCGCGAGATCGCTGGTCGCCTTGCCGCCGTCGCCGGCCGTCAGCTGGGTGACGGCGTCGGTGATGGTGTCGAAGACGCCGAGCGCCGAGAGCACGCCGTACAGCACGGCCACGGCGACGAACAGCACCACGAAGCAGACCAGCGACAGGACGAAGCTGAACTTCATCGCCGACCACGGCTCCACCCGGCGCAGCACCAGGTGGGCCTTGCGCGGGGCGCGGATCCCCGGCTTGCCGTCCGGAGCCGGCTCGGTCCGTACGACCGGCTCAGGAGCACCGGACGGGAAGGCCGCACCGGCCGCCGGCTTCGGCGACGAGCCCATGGCGGGGCGGGGGTAGGCGGCGGTCGGTCCGGGACCGGCCACCTGCCTGCCGGGGGCGGAGGCGCCGCCGGGCCCGGTTGCTCCGGGACCGCTCGGCCCCGGGTTGCCACCGGGACGCGGAGCGCCGCCGTCGCCGGACTGCTTCCACGACTGGTCCGGCCCGCCGGGCCGGACGCGGAGGCTGTCCCCGGATTTGTTGTCCTTGCCGGGAGATGTCACATCATCAGCATCGCGCGCCACCCCAGCGACGCTACCGCTTTCGCCGACCCGCTCGGTCACCTGGTCCCGCCTCGGGGAGGAGGCGGGACGGGCGCCTCCTGACTTCTTATCGGGCGCGCCGGCCGCGTTCCCGCCGCTGGAGTTGCTCATGCCTCGTCTCCTGCCCCGTCTTCCTCGGTCTCCAACGACTCGGCATTCCGGGCGAGGGCCACAACGCTGTCGCCATCGGCGAGGTTCATCAGGCGCACACCCATGGTCTGCCGGCCGGACTGCTTGACTTCACCGGCGCTGGTCCGGATCACCCCACCGGCAGAGGTGATCGCGAAAACTTCGTCCTCAGGACGAACCATGACGGCACCGACAAGCTTGCCACGAGCGCTGACGATTTTCGCCGTCAGCACGCCCTTTCCACCGCGGCCCTGAACCGGATATTGACTGGCTGGCGTCCGCTTTGCATAGCCGCCTTCGGTCGCGACCAGCACATCGTCGCCATCGCTGATGACGTTCATCGCGAGAAGCTCGTCACCTTCGAGGAACCGCATGCCGATCACGCCGCTGGTGGCGCGCCCCATCGGGCGGAGCGCCTCGTCGGAAGCGGTGAACCGGATCGACTGCGCATCCTTGGAGACGAGGAGCAGGTCGTCGTCCTCGGAAACGAGCCGGGCCGCGATCACCTCGTCGTCCTCGCGCAGGTTGATCGCGATGAGGCCGCCGGAGCGCGGCGAGTCGTACTCCGACAGCCGCGTCTTCTTCACCAGGCCGCTGCGCGTGGCGAGCACCAGGTACGGCGCCACGTCGTAGTCGCGCAGGTCGAGGATCTCCATGACGTGCTCGTCCGGCTGCATGGCGAGCAGGTTCGCCAGGTGCTGCCCTCGGGCGTCCCGGCCCGAGTCCGGCAGCTCGTACGCCTTGACCCGGTACACCCGCCCCTTGTCGGTGAAGGCGAGCAGCCAGTGGTGCGTGGTGGTCACGAAAAAGTGCTCGACGATGTCGTCCTGGCGGAGCTGCGCGCCCCTGACGCCCTTGCCGCCGCGCTTCTGCGCGCGGTAGAGGTCCATGTTGGTGCGCTTGGCGTACCCACCGCGGGTGATCGTGACGACCATGTCCTCTTCGGCGATCAGGTCCTCGATGGACATGTCGCCCTCGTAGGCGATGATCTCGGTCTTGCGGTCGTCGCCGAACTTGGCGGCGATCTCGGTGATCTCCTCGGAGACGATGGTCCGCTGCCGCTCGGGCGAGGCGAGGATGCTCTGGTAGTCGGCGATCTGCGTCATCAGGCCGTCGTACTCGTCCTGGATCTGCTGCCGTTCGAGGGCGGCCAGCTTGCGCAGCTGCATGTCGAGGATGGCCTGCGCCTGGATCTGGTCGATGTCCAGGAGCGTCATCAGGCCGCCCTGCGCCTCGGCCGCCGACGGCGACCGCCGGATGAGGGCGATGACCTCGTCCATCCGGTCGAGCGCCCTGAGCAGGCCGCGCAGGATGTGCGCGCGCTCCTCGGCCTTGCGCAGCAGGAAGCGGGTCCGCCGGACGACGACCTCGACCTGGTGCTCGATGTAGTACTTGACGAACTGGTCGAGCCGCAGCGTGCGCGGCACGCCGTCCACCAGGGCGATCATGTTCGCGCCGAAGGTGGTCTGCAGCTGGGTGTGCTTGTACAGGTTGTTCAGCACGACCTTGGCGACGGCGTCGCGCTTGAGCACGATCACCAGCCGCTGGCCGGTGCGCGAGGAGGTCTCGTCGCGCACGTCCGCGATGCCGGTGATCCGGCCGTCCTTGACCAGCTCGGCGATGGTGAGGGCGAGGTTGTCCGGGTTCACCTGGTACGGCAGGGCCGTCACGACCAGGCACTGCCGGCCCTTGGCGTCCTCCTCGACCTCCACGATCGCCCGCATGGTGATCGAGCCGCGGCCGGTGCGGTACGCGTCGTCGATGCCCCTGCGGCCGACGATCAGCGCGCCGGTGGGGAAGTCGGGGCCCTTCACGCGCGCGATGAGCGCTTCGAGCAGCTCCTCGTCGCTCGCGTCGGGGTTCTCCAGGCTCCACTTCACCCCCGCGACGACCTCGCGGAGGTTCTGCGGCGGGATGTTCGTCGCCATGCCGACCGCGATGCCGGCGGAGCCGTTCACCAGGAGGTTGGGGAACCTCGACGGCAGGACGATCGGCTCCTGCGACCGCCCGTCGTAGTTGGGCTGGAAGTCGACGGTCTCCTTGTCGATGTCCCTGAGCATCTCCATGGCGATCGGCGCGAGACGGCACTCGGTGTACCGCATCGCGGCGGCCGGGTCGTTGCCCGGCGAGCCGAAGTTGCCCTGGCCGTCGACCAGCGGATAGCGCAGCGACCAGGGCTGCGCGAGCCGTACGACGGCGTCATAGATCGACGTGTCGCCGTGCGGGTGGTAGGAACCCATGACGTCACCGACGACGCGGGAGCACTTGAAATATCCCCGGTCGGGCCGGTAGCCGCCGTCGAACATCGCGTACAGCACCCGGCGGTGCACGGGCTTGAGCCCGTCGCGCACGTCGGGCAGGGCACGCGACACGATGACCGACATCGCGTAGTCCATGTAGCTGCGCTGCATCTCGGACTGGATGTCCACCGGTTCGATGCGGTCAGCGGGCGGTCCAGGCGGAGTGTTCACTTCCGTCACGAAAAGTCAGTCCTTACACGTCGAGGAAGCGGACGTCACGGGCGTTGCGGATGATGAAGTTCCGGCGGGCTTCCACGTCCTCGCCCATCAGGACGGTGAACAGCTCATCCGCCTGCGCGGCATCGTCGAGCGTCACCTGGAGGAGGACCCGGGTGTGGGGGTTCATCGTGGTGTCCCACAGCTGCGCGGCGTTCATCTCGCCGAGACCCTTGAAGCGCTGGACGCCGTCGTGCAGGCGCGGATCGCGCTTGCCACGCGCGATGCCTTCCTCGATGGTCGCGTCGCGCTCCCGGTCGGAGAACGCGTACGACGCGTCCTCGCCCTTGCGGTCCCACTTGATCTTGTACAGCGGAGGCTGGGAAAGGTAGACATGCCCTGCCTCGATCAGCGGCCGCATGAAACGGAACAGCAGCGTCAGCAGCAGGGTGGTGATGTGCTGGCCGTCGACGTCGGCGTCGGCCATCAGGATCAGCTTGTGGTAGCGGAGCTTGGCGATGTCGAACTCGTCGTGGACGCCGGTGCCGAGCGCGGTGATCATCGCCTGGACCTCGTTGTTCTTGAGGACCTTGTCGATGCGCGCCTTCTCGACGTTCAGAATCTTGCCGCGCAGGGGGAGGATCGCCTGGAACTTGGGATCCCGGCCGCCCTTCGCGGAGCCGCCGGCCGAGTCACCCTCGACGATGTACAGCTCGCACTTCTCCGGCTCGGACCACTGGCAGTCGGCCAGCTTGCCCGGCAGGCCGCTCCCGCTCTCCAGCAGAGACTTGCGCCGGGTGAGGTCGCGGGCCTGACGCGCCGCGATGCGGGCGCGGGAGGCCTGGAGCGACTTGTTGATGATCTCCTTGGCCTCGCCCGGGTTGCGCTCGAACCAGTCGCGCAGGTGGTCGTTGCACGCCTTCTGCACGAACGACTTCGCCTCGGTGTTGCCGAGCTTGGTCTTGGTCTGGCCCTCGAACTGCGGATCGGCGAGCTTCACCGAGATGATCGCGGTGAGTCCCTCGCGGATGTCGTCACCGGTGAGGTTGTCGTCCTTGCCCTCCTTGAGGAACTTCTGCTCGCGCGCGTAGCGGTTGACGATGCTGGTCAGCGCGGCGCGAAAGCCCTCCTCGTGGGTGCCACCCTCGGCGGTGTTGATCGTGTTCGCGAAGGTGTAGACCGACTCCGAGTACGAGGAGTTCCACTGCATGGCGATCTCGACCGAGATTCCGTCGCCGTGCTCCTCGAAGTCGATGACGGAGCTGTGGATGGGCTCCTTCTTCTTGTTGAGGTGGCCGACGAAGTCGGACAGGCCGCCCTCGTAGTAGTACGTGGCGACGACCGGCTCGCCGTTGACGTGGTCGGGCCGCTCGTCCCTGATGATGATCGTCAGGCCCTTGTTGAGGAAGGCCATCTCCTGGAACCGGCGGGAGAGCGTCTCGAAGTTCCAGGTGGTCGTCTCGAAGATCTCGTCGTCGGCCCAGAACGTGATCGTGGTGCCGGTCACGTCGGTCGGCTCGCCCTTGCGCAGCGGACCGGTCGGCTTGGACCGCTCGTACGTCTGCGACCAGTGGTAGCCGTCGGTGCGGATCGCCACGTCCAGGCGTGTGGACAGCGCGTTCACCACGGAGACGCCCACGCCGTGCAGACCGCCGGAGACGGCGTACGACTTGCTGTCGAACTTGCCGCCGGCGTGCAGCGTGGTGAGCACGAGCTCGACCGCGGGCCGCTTTTCCACAGGGTGTTCGCCGACGGGGATGCCACGGCCGTTGTCGACGACCCTGACCCCGTTGTCCGCGAGGAGCGTGACCTCGATGGTGTCGCAGTAACCAGCCAGGGCCTCGTCGACCGAGTTGTCCACAACTTCGTAGACCAGGTGGTGGAGACCGCGCTCGCCCGTCGAGCCGATGTACATGCCGGGGCGCTTGCGGACCGCTTCCAGACCTTCGAGAACGGTGATAGAGCTAGCGTCGTAGGACAAGTGCGAAATCCTCCTGCCGCGGACACGTGGCGAGCGAGACCCCTGCTGGCTGCCCCTGCCGTGCCCGTCACCGTCGTGAGTAAGCCCCGTGCGATCACCCAGAGGAAAACCGGCCTAGAACCGGGGTGACGCGCAAGCGGACCGTGTCCTTGAGTCCGCGTCCATTCTACTGCTCTCACAGCACTTACGTGGCAATGACGGCCGCTGTGATGCCCCCTCGCGCGACGATCATGTTTTCAGGCACCCCCCCTTTGGGAAGGGGGTCAGTCGCTCAGGCGCAATTATGGAGCCTAGCCGTAGGTATCGCCGGGCCCCTGGCTGCCTCGGACGCGCAACCCGCCCTGACGGGGCCCCGTACCCGGGCCGCGCACCCTGACCCGCTTGACCGTGCCGTCGCCGAGCTCCTCGTTCAGGCGCCTGACCAGCGTAGCCGCGAGCAGGCGCACCTGCGTGGCCCACGCGGTGGAGTCGGCCGCTACGAAAACCTCGCCGTCCTCGAAGGATTCAGGCTTCGTGTGCGCGGCCAGATCGGGCCCCACGATCTCGCGCCAGCGGCCGAACACCCCGCCGACCGCGACCGGCTGCTCCCATCCCCGGTCCGCGAGCAGATCCCTGATGGCCTTCCCGAAGGGCTGTGGATCGCCGGCGTCCCGCCGCTGCCCGGAGGATTTGCGGCGCGGCTCGGTGCGCGGCAACTGCCCCCGCCTGGCCGCGTCGGCCTTCGCCTGGGCCAGCCTCTCCCGGGCGAGTGCCGCGCCCCTGGCGGTTGTGCTCATGGCGCTCGCTTCGCTCGCGCGGTTCGGGGCGCTTTCGAGGCCGCTCGTGATGTACGCGGCGTTCGCTTCGCTCGCGCGGGATCTCCCTTGTGGCGACTCATCGGACACGGGTCACACTCCCCGCGGTGACGTCGAACCGCGCGCCGGCCAGCTCGGCGGGCACGTCGCCCGGCACCGCCGCCGTGATCAGGACCTGCTCGGCCGGGGCGACGATCTCGGCCAGCCGGGTCCGGCGGTGGCTGTCCAGCTCCGCGAACACGTCATCGAGGATCAGCACCGGATCGCCGCCGTCCGCGCGGAGCAGGTCATAGGCCGCCAGCCGCAGCGCCAGCGCGAACGACCACGACTCGCCGTGGCTGGCGTATCCGCGCGCCGGCAGCTCACCCAGCGCCAGGTGCAGGTCGTCGCGGTGCGGCCCGACCAGAGTGACACCGCGCTCCAGCTCCGCCTGCCGCACCTCGGCGAGGCTCGCGCGCAACGCCTCCTCCAGAATGTCGCGACTTGTTCCACAGCCTGTGGACAACTTCGCGCCCGTCCGGTACTCCAGGTCCGCCGGGGCCGACGCCGGCGCGAGCGTCGCGTACGCCTTGGCGGCCAGCGGCCGCAACGCCTCCACCAGGTCCAGCCGGGCGGCCAGCAGCTCCGCGCCGTGTCGTACGAGATGGGCGTCCCAGACGTCGAGCGTGCCCAGCACGTCGCCGGCGCCCGCGGAGGCGAACGCCGCCTCGTCATCCTGTCTGCGCGCGCTGCGCCGCCGCCCCGGTTTGGTCGAGGCCGCCGTACGCAACAGGGTGTTGCGCTGCTTGAGGACGCGGTCGTAGTCGGCGCGGACCCCCGCGAAACGGGGGGTGCGCGCGACCAGCAGGTCGTCGAGGAACCGGCGGCGCTCGGACGGGTCGCCCTTCACCAGGGCGAGGTCCTCGGGGGCGAACAGGACCGTGCGCAGCAGGCCGAGGGCATCACGCGGCCGCGAGACCGGCGAGCGGTTCACCCGCGCCCGGTTGGCCCGGCCCGGGTTGATCTCCAGCTCGACCAGCGCGCGGCGCTCGTCCCTGGCGACCAGCGCGCGGACGATCGCCCGGTCGGCGCCGTGCCGTACCAGCGGGGCGTCGGTGGCGACCCGGTGGCTCGACTGCGTCGCGACGTATCCGATGGCCTCGACCAGGTTGGTCTTGCCGTGTCCGTTGGGTCCGACGAACGCCGTCACCCCCGGGTCGAGGGCGAGCTCGGCCGAGGGGTAGGACCGGAAGTCGGTCAGGGACAGGTGGCACACACGCACCCCGAAAGGCTAGTCCCTGCCGGCACCCGTTCGTGGGGCGAAGAACCGCGTCCCCTTCACGCCCGGACCGCGCGCGTTATCCACAGGCTGTGGATCAGCGCTGGGCCTCCACAGGCGGGGTCACGTCGGCGCCGGGAGCGTCCGCGCCCTTGCCGGTCTGCCCCTCCTGCGCGGTGACCGCGTGCCCGCCGAACTGGTTGCGCAGCGCCGCGACCATCTTCATCGCGGGGGAGTCCTCCTGCCTGGAGGCGAACCGGGCGTACAGCGCGGCCGTGATGACCGGCAGCGGCACGGCGTGGTCCACCGCGGCCTGGACCGTCCAGCGGCCCTCTCCCGAGTCCTCGGCGTACCCCTTGAGGTCCGCCAGGCCGGGATCCTGGTCGAGCGCGCGGACCAGCAGGTCGAGCAGCCAGGAGCGGATGACCGTGCCCTGCCGCCAGCTCTTGAACGCCCCGTGGACGTCCGTGACGATGTCGGCCGCCTCAAGCAGCTCCCAGCCCTCCGCGAAGGCCTGCATCATGCCGTACTCGATGCCGTTGTGGACCATCTTCGCGAAGTGACCGGCGCCGATCCGGCCGGCGTGGACGAAGCCGTCCTCGCCCTCGGGCTTGAGCGTCTCGAAGATCGACCGGAGCCGCGCGACGTCCTCGGCCGCGCCGCCGACCATCAGGGCGTAGCCGTTCTCCAGCCCCCACACGCCACCGCTGACGCCGACGTCGACGAAGCCGATCCCCTTGGTCGAGAGGTCGGCGCCGTGCTTCTGGTCGTCCACATAGTGTGAGTTGCCGCCGTCGATCACGATGTCCCCGGGGGAGAGCATCTCGCCCAGCAGTCGCACGGTGCTGTGGGTGGGCT
This sequence comes from Microtetraspora sp. NBRC 16547, assembly GCF_030268965.1. Taxonomy (GTDB): domain Bacteria; phylum Actinomycetota; class Actinomycetes; order Streptosporangiales; family Streptosporangiaceae; genus Microtetraspora. Next base: position 39,891 of record NZ_BSSE01000021.1, read on the forward strand.
CGCCGGCGGGCACCATGACCCAGACGGCGCGGGGAGCCTCCAGGCGATCGATGAGCTCCTTGAGGCTGCCGACGTCGCTGACCTGCGGATCGTGGTCGTAGCCGACCACATCATGGCCACCGCGGCGCAGCCGCTCGGCCATGTTGCCGCCCATCTTGCCGAGCCCGATCATGCCGATCTGCATAGAGCAACCCCCCTCAGGGTCGAACATCCACAAGGACGCCGTACCCGGACATACGACCTCCACGCCCGGGAGATCGTACGCCCCCGGGTCAGCTCGACAGGCGGATAGGCATGATCAGATAGCGATAGTCCGGAGTGGCGCCTTCGTCCACAGGCTTGCCGCCGGTGAGGATGGCGGGCTTCGTCGACGTCGTGAACTGCAGGCGCGCGACGTCGGAGTCGATCGCGCCGAGCCCCTCCAGCAGGAACTGGTGGTTGAACGCGATGTTGATCTCGTCTCCGTCGAAGTCGACCGGAAGGACCTCGACCGCCTGGGCCTCGTCGCCGCTGCCCGCCTCCAGGACGACTTCGTCGCCGCGGAAGGCCAGCCGTACCGGCGTGTTGCGCTCGGCGACCAGGGCGACGCGCTTGACCGCCTCGACGAACGATGCTGTGGACAAGTCGGCCCGCGCCGAGAACTCGGTGGGCAGCAGCGAACGATACTTCGGGAACTCGGGGTCGAGCAGCCGTGTGGTGGTCCGCCGTCCGGCACTGGAGAACCCGATCATGCCCTCGCCGGTGCCGCCGACCGAGCTGAGCGCGATCTCCACCTCGGCCCCGGTGCCGCCCAGCGCCTTGGCGGTGTCGGCGAGCGTACGGCCGGGCACCATCGCGATCGCCTGGAAGTCGGGCTGCTCGGGGTGCCACTTCAGCTCGCGTACGGCGAGGCGGTAGCGGTCGGTGGCGGCGAGCGTCACCGTGTCGCCCTCGATCTCCATCCGGACGCCGGTGAGCATCGGAAGCGTGTCGTCCTTGCCCGCGGCCACGGCCACCTGGCCGACGGCACTGGCGAACACGTCGCTCCCGATCCGCCCCGCCGCGGGGGGCATGGCGGGCAGGGAGGGGTAGTCCTCGACGGGCATCGTCAGCAGGGTGAACCGCGCGCTGCCGCACGTGACCACGGCCTTGGCGCCCTCGACCACGAAATCCACAGGCTGTGCGGGAAGCGCGCGGGTGATCTCGGCGAGGAGCTTGCCGGAGACGAGGACCACACCGGCCTCACCGGTCTGCGGTTCGAGGGTCACCTCCGCCGACACCTCGTAGTCGAAGCCGGAGAGCTTCAACTGCTGGTCGTCGGTGACCTCTAGGCGCATGCCCGCCAGCACCGGCACGGACGGCCGCGCCGGAAGGCTGCGTGCCGTCCACGCGACGGCCTCGGCGAGTACGTCGCGGTCGATCCGGAACATCACGTGGATCAGCCTCCTGGGTATCGCTGCTTGTGCATTGTCGCAAGTCTTCACTCTCCCGCACCTTGGGACCTCGAGAACCCTCTATGGCTCTTGAGTTCTTTAGGAGAGAGAGCTAAACGTCATCGTCATAGGGGCGGTGGATACTGTGGAAATCAGGTTCCTCCGCAGGTCAGAGCCCATTATTCATCCACCGCCGGGTGTGGAGGACCGGTGGATTACGTGTGCGTGGCTGGGGACGGCCGTTCTTTCCCCACAGGACGTCCCCAGGAGACGGGGTGTCTGTCCACTGGTTATCCACGAGGTTTCCACTGGTTATCCACGGGGTAAAAACACTTCTCAGGCGGACATCTTTCCACTGTGCACAGGGCGTCCCCAAGGTATCCACGGGTCATCCCCAGGTTTCCCACAGACTTGTCCACAGCATGTGGGCAGAGTTCTCCCTTGGACGACGGGGTTATACGGCGGAGTGGACCGGCGTCAGCGGACGCCGATCCACAGAGATATCCACAGCCTGTGCATCACGCGTTGCGTGCGCGCTGCTTGATCCGGGTGGTCAGCTCGTTGACCTGGTTGTACATCGACCGGCGCTCCGCCATGAGCGACCTGATCTTGCGTTCGGCGTGCATGACGGTGGTGTGGTCGCGGCCGCCGAACTGCTGGCCGATCTTGGGCAGGGACAGGTCGGTGAGCTCGCGGGCGAGGTACATGGCGATCTGGCGGGCCGTCACCAGGGCGCGCGAGCGCGAGCTGCCGCAGACGTCGTCGAGGGAGACGCCGAAGTACTCGGCGGTCGTCGACATGATGAGCGAGATGGTGATCTCGGGTGTGGAGTCCTCGCTGATCAGGTCTTTGAGGACGACCTCGGTCAGCTTGATGTCCACAGACTGGCGGTTGAGGCTGGCGAACGCGGTCACCCGGATCAGCGCGCCCTCGAGCTCACGGATGTTGGTGGCGATCCGGCTGGCGATGTACTCCAGCACGTCGGGCGGCGCGGCCAGGCCCTCCTGGATCGCTTTCTTCCGGAGGATCGCGATCCTCGTCTCCAGCTCGGGCGGCTGGACGTCCGTGATCAGGCCCCACTCGAACCGGTTGCGCAGCCGGTCCTCCAGGGTGACCAGCTGCTTCGGAGCGCGGTCGCTGGAGATGACGATCTGCTTGCTGGCGTTGTGGAGCGTGTTGAAGGTGTGGAAGAACTCCTCCTGCGTCTGCTCCTTGCCCTCAAGGAACTGGATGTCGTCCACAAGCAGGATGTCGACCGCGCGGTAGCGGGCACGGAACCCGTCCGCCTTGTGGTCGCGGATGGAGTTGATGAAGTCGTTGGTGAACTCCTCCGAGCTCACGTATCTGACCCGCGCGCCGTCGTACAGGCTCTGCGCGTAATGGCCGATCGCGTGCAGCAGGTGGGTCTTGCCCAGCCCGGAGTCGCCGTAGATGAACAGCGGGTTGTACGCCTTGGCCGGCGCCTCGGCGACCGCTACCGCGGCGGCGTGCGCGAAGCGGTTGCTCGCGCCGATGACGAAGGTCTCGAAGGTGTATTTCGCGTTCAGCCGGGCGGGCTCGCCGGACGTACGGCTGCCGCGGCTCTCCCACCTGTTCTGCGCGGCCTCGGGAACGGCCGGTTCCATCGGCTCCGGGGGCCGGACGCCGTCCTGCTGCTCCTGTGGACGCACCTGTGGATAGTCGACCGGTGGCGGCGCGGCGGCCGGGCGGGACTGCGGTCCGGGGCCGGCCGGGGAAGCCGAGGGAAAGGACGGCCCGGGGGAGAAGGTGTCGTGCTTGCGCGTGTCACCCGTGCTCTCGCGAGGATCGACCATCACGGCGATCCGCACCGGCCGGCCGAACTCCTGGGAAAGCGCGTGTGCGATGAGGGGACGAAGCCGGACTTCGATGACTTCCTTGGCGAAGTCGTTCGGGGCGGCGAGGAGGATGGTGTCGTTGATGAGCCCGGACGGCTCGGTCATCTGGAGGAACGCCCGCTGTTGTCCTGAAACGCCCTCATCGAGAAGGGTCCCCAGCGCGCGAGCCCACACCTCGTTGAGGTCGTCGGCCTCCATGGTCCGGCACTCCTCCCTGCGCGGCCCCCGCATTTTCGCCGCGATCCGTTTTTCCACGCCGATCCCGGCCGGGGGCTCCCCGGCGGTACCAGCCCCCGATACGTGATCCACAGAGGATCCACAGGTTATGCACAACCCGCGCACAGGTCCCGGGCGCATCCACATTCGATGGAGGAGGGTCCGGAGGGTTGACAGTAGTGGTGTGCGCGACCTGGGTTCAAGACGTTGTCCACAGCCTACTGGTAGCCATGGCCGCCTCGGGTGGGCGATGGACGCACCAGGAGGAAAACCCCTCCCCTTGTGGAGAGAGCCGTCCCTGATCTTGTGGAGGGAGCCATCCCTGATCGCGGTCCGGTTTGACCTATGGCAGGAACGCCGCCTAACGTGTGGAGGTCGGCTGGTCACGCGACTGCTATTTCGCATGTCCACGCAACTGGCGAGCCGTATCCTTGGAATGTTGCGCGCCCGTGGCCTCCTGCGGGTGTATCTGAAGCCTGGAGACCACTCGTGAGCAAGCGTACTTACCAGCCGAACAACCGTCGCCGCGCGAAGACCCACGGCTTCCGGCTGCGCATGCGCACGCGTGCCGGCCGCGCCATCCTGGCCGCCCGCCGCCGCAAGGGCCGCGCCGAGCTGGCCGTCTGACGAACGAAGCCGTCGTCGCCCGCCGTCTGTGTTCCGGCGGGCGATCGTCGTAGTTCGAGGAAGTTCTGGTGCTGCCGTCCGCGTCCCGCATGCGACGCGGTGACGAATTCGCCGACGCGATCCGGCGCGGGCAACGCGCCGGGCGCCCCACCCTGGTCGCCCACCTGAACGTGCGTGACAGCGAGGGGCCGCCGTTGGTGGGCTTTGTCGTGAGCAAGGCCATCGGTGACGCCGTGACCAGAAACCGGGTAAAGCGCAGGCTCAGACACCTGATGCGGACCCGACTCCACCGGCTCCCGCGAGGTAGCCTGCTTGTGGTACGCGCCAACCCAGCTTCCGCGTCCGCGCGGAGCGAGCACCTGGCCGCCGAACTCGACACCGCGCTCGATCGTTTACTCCGGCGGCGGGGGTCCGCGCCGCGGACCCTGACGGATGGACGGTCATGACAGTCGAGCAGTCGAGCCCCGAGCGATCGGACACCTCCGACGTGCGGCCCACCTTGGCCGCCCGTGTACTGCTCGGCCCGATCAGGTTCTACCGGGCGTTCATCAGCCCGGCGCTCGGGCCGCGATGCCGATTCGAGCCGTCCTGTAGCGCATATGGGCTGGAGGCCATCACCGTACACGGAGCAGTGCGCGGATCGTGGCTGACCATCAGGCGTATCGGGCGTTGCCACCCGTTCCATCCCGGAGGTTTCGACCCGGTGCCCCCACCCCGAGGCCGGTCTCACGACACAACGCAAGGGAGCTAGCTCGGTGGAGCTGTCATTCCTCAACTGGCTGTATACGGCCGTGGCGTGGGTGATCACCCATATCCACGCCGGTTACAGCATTTTCCTCTCCCCGAACAGCGGACTGACCTGGGCGCTGACCATCATCACGTTGACCGTGGCGATGCGGATGCTCATCTTCCCTCTCTTCCTCAAGCAGATGCGCTCGTCGAGGAAGATGCAGGAGCTCGCTCCCAAGGTGCAGGAGCTGCGCAAGAAGTACAAGAACGACAAGCAGCGCATGAACCAGGAGGTCATGCGCGTCTACCAGGAGGCGGGCGCCAACCCGCTGGGCGGCTGCCTGCCGATCGTGGCGCAGTTCCCGATCTTCATCTCCATGTTCACGGTGCTCCGGGCGATCGCCGAGGACCAGGCGAAGTTCGGCATGACCCAGGAGCTCGTGGACAGCGCGCGGCACGCGCACGTCTTCATGGCGCCGCTTCCCGCCACGTTCTTCAGCAGCCCTGCCGAGATCGAGGCTCTGGGCGCCGACCCGATCATCACGAAGATCGTCCTCGCCTGTTTTGTGGCGATCAGCTCGCTCACCACGTTCCTCACGGTTCGTCAGAGCGTGACGCGGTCGATGGCGCAGATGCCCGACAACCCCATGGCGCAGCAGCAGAAGATCCTGATGTACATCTCGCCGCTGTTCGCCATCTTCAGCCTCAACTTCCAGCTCGGTCTGATCCTCTACTGGGTCACCACCAACGTCTGGACCCTCAGCCAGCAGCACTGGTTCTACAGCCGGCACCCCATGCCGGTCATCGACGCGAAGGGCAACGTGACGACGCCGGCCCCCTCCCACGGCATCTTCGGGAAGGTGCTCGGAAAGCCGAAGGTCGACACCTCGGAGTCCCCCGCCGCGCCGGAGCCTAAGATCGTCCGTCAGCAGCCGTCGCGGCAGTCGCGCAGCAAGCGGACCGGCAGCAAGAAGTCGTAGGAGAAGGAGAAACCGGACGTGACCGAAGCTGAGGAGAGCGTCAAGCCTGCTCCCGACCTCGCCGCCCTGGAACAGGAGGGTGAGATCGCGGCCGACTACATCGAGGGCCTGCTGGACATCGCTGACATCGACGGTGACATCGACATGGACGTCGAAGGCGACCGTGCCGTGGTGTCGGTGGTCGGTGTCAAGGGGAGCGATCTCGTCGGCTCCGGCGGCGAGGTGCTGGAGGCCCTTCAGGAGCTCACCCGCCTCGCGGTGCATCGCCAGACGGGCGAGCGGTCCCGGCTCATGCTCGACGTCGGCGGCTATCGGGAGCGCCGCAGGGCCGAGCTGACGAAGATCGGCGCCGCCGCCGCCGACGACGTGAAGCGCAGCGGAGAGCCCAAGGCGCTCCAGGCGATGACGCCGTTCGAGCGGAAGATCGTGCACGACGCGGTCGCCGCGGCCGGTCTGCGCAGCGAGTCCGAGGGCGAGGAGCCGCGGCGTTTCGTCGTCGTCCTTCCCGCGTAGTTCCGTTTTGTATCGAAGGCCGCCGATCCCTCCGAGGGTCGGCGGCCTTTTCCGTACCCACTGGAAACGCGAGCCCTGCGTCCGGGAAACGGGAATGACCGCGGGGCTCGGCCGGAGCGGGGCGGCTACCCTTACCCCGAGAGCATCCATAGATGAGTGAGTGATGACGGAAAGCAACGAGCTGCCCGAGGCGCCCGCAGTGGCGCGCGAGGTGTTCACTGGTGAGGCATTGGGCAGGGCCGAGACGTTCGCGAAGCTGCTCGCGAGCGCCGGAGTGGTACGCGGACTGATCGGGCCACGTGAGGTTCCCCGAATCTGGGACCGCCACCTGCTCAACTGCGCGGTAGTGGCGGAGGCCGTCCCACAGGGGACACGACTGGTGGACATCGGTTCCGGCGCCGGCCTCCCGGGTCTGGTCTTGGCTATCGTCCGTCCCGACATCACGGTGACGTTGCTCGAGCCGCTGCTGCGCCGGACCACGTTCTTGGAGGAGTGCGTGGCGGCGTTGGAGCTGGACAACGTCGAGGTGCTGCGCGGCCGGGCCGAGGAGCTGGCGCGCAAGCGGATCTTCGACGTCGCGACCGCGCGCGCGGTGGCCCCGCTCGACCGTCTGCTTGCCTGGTCCATGCCATTGCTTGGCGAAGGTGGCGAGCTGCTCGCCATGAAGGGCGAGCGCGCGGCGGAGGAGCTCGACGCCGCCGGGCCGCAACTCAAGGCGTACGGAGCGCGTACCGCCGAGCTTGTGACGGTGGGGCACGGTAAAGTCGAGCCGCCCACCACTCTCGTTCGTGTCGTCGCGGGCCGGTCCCCAGAGCGAAGTGGAAAGGGCGCGCGGCACCGACGAAAGAGGTGAAGGTCTTGGCGGGTGCGGCCGCAGGCCTGGGTTGGCCGGAGAATCACATCGCCGTACCCTTGGAGATCGCGTCGGTAGGTCGGCCATCGGGGGTCGGCTGGCCTTTTATCTCTGTTTCGCAGGGTGAAAGGACGACGACCGTGTCCCAGACCCCCCTTAATCCCGGCGATTCGCCGCTGGTACGAGAGGCACTGAGCTCTGTGGTTTCACGTGAAACAGCCACGGCCGCTCCTGCGGCTGCGCCTTCGGTTGGATACTCGACGCGGAACGAGGGGGAGTGGCCTCGCCCCTCGAAGTGCCGGGTGATGACCGTGGCGAACCAGAAGGGCGGCGTCGGAAAGACCACGACCACCGTCAATCTGGCCGCCGCACTGTCGATGCATGGTCAGCGCGTTCTTGTGGTGGACCTTGACCCGCAGGGCAATGCGTCGACGGCATTGGCGACCGAACACCGGTCAGGCGTGCCTTCTGTTTATCAGGTCCTGGTGGACAATCTCCCGTTGGCGTCGATCGTGAAGCCGGTGCCGGAGATGCCCAACCTGTACTGCGCTCCGGCGACGCTGGACCTGGCCGGCGCTGAGATCGAACTGGTTCCGATGGTCGGTCGAGAGACCCGGTTGAAGCGGGCATTGAGCGCGTTCGACTCCATGGAGCTGGACTACATCCTGATCGATTGCCCGCCGTCGCTCGGCCTTCTCACGGTCAACGCCATGACGGCGGCGCAGGAAGTGCTGATCCCTATCCAGTGTGAGTACTACGCGCTTGAGGGACTCACCCAGCTATTGCAGAACGTCGAACTGGTGCGGGTTCACCTGAACCAGGAACTGAGCGTCTCGACGATCCTCCTGACGATGTACGACGGCCGTACTCGGCTCGCTTCGCAGGTGGCGGAAGAGGTGCGGTCGCACTTCGGCGACACGGTACTGAAAGCCGTCATCCCGAGAAGCGTCCGCGTCTCCGAGGCGCCCAGCTACAGCCAGTCGGTCATGACGTATGACCCCGGATCGAGCGGTGCCCTGGCGTACAAGGAGGCCGCCCGCGAGATGGCCTACCGCGGCGCGGCCGTCGTGGAGGCGTAGCGGGCTGCGCAAGCCCGGCGGGTTGCGGAAGATCAGTGGGTACGGAGGCGTAGCGGGTTGCGGGCGCTGAACGGGCCCGCGCAGCGGTAGCCTCTCGTGGTGGAGTGCCCGGCGACTCTGGATCGCTGGGCACTGTCTTTCGTGCGGTGTGAAGGAGCAGCGTTGTCTCAGCAGCGTCGGGGACTGGGCAAGGGCCTTGGGGCACTGATTCCCACCGGGCCGATCGTCGAGCCGACGATCGCCGCCGGTCCACCGGCGGAGCCGGCGGACTCCGGGCTGCGGCCGGTAGAAGGGGCCTACTTCCAGGAGATCTCCCTCAACGCCATCGTGCCCAACCCGCGCCAGCCGCGCGACGTGTTCGACGAGGAGCGCCTGGACGAGCTGGCGTCCTCCATCTCCGAGGTCGGGTTGCTCCAGCCGGTCGTCGTACGCGCTCTCGGAGACGGGCGCTTCGAGCTCGTGATGGGGGAGCGGCGGTGGCGCGCGTCCAAGCTCGCCGGTCTGGAGCAGATCCCCGCAATCGTGCGCAGCACCCAGGACGACGAGATGCTCCGCGAGGCGCTGATCGAGAACCTCCAGCGGGAACAGCTGAACGCGCTTGAAGAGGGCGCGGCGTATCGCCAGCTGCTCGATGACTTCGGGGCCACGCACGAGGTCCTGGCGAAGAAGGTCGGCCGCTCCCGCTCGCACATCACGAACACCCTCCGGCTGCTGAACCTGCCGCCTAACGTCCAGCTACGGTTGGCGGCGGGGACGATCAGCGCCGGGCACGCCCGGGCGCTGCTGGCGCTGGACGACCCCGCCGCCCAGGAGCGGCTGGCGACCCGTATCGTTGCGGAGGGCCTCTCGGTCCGTACGGTGGAAGAGATCGTCGCCCTGGGCGAGGCCACCGCGGGTCCCGCTCCCCGCAAGCCCCGGGAGAAGAAGCCGACCGCGCCGGCGCTGAGCAATCTTGCGCGGGAGCTCTCCGACCATTTCGAGACTCGGGTGAAGGTGGACCTGGGGAGTCGCAAGGGCCGGATCGTTGTCGAGTTCTCCACGATCGATGACCTGGAGCGGATCATCGGCACGATGGCACCTGAGGCCGTCAACAGCATGCGCGACGGCGAGGAATAGACGGATCTAGTGCCCCAACCGGCAAGGTTTGCCCGGAAGGAGCGGTGTCCAGGGTGGTGCATCGCAAGGCGGAGGAGGAGGAGGTCGTAGCGGAGCCTACGGCCGACATTCCCGGGCCCCGCGGAAAGTCCGAGCTTGCGAGGAGTTTTCGTGGGTGGGGCGACAACGCGGAGAGGTGCCGTCCTGGGCGACGCGACGGGGCAAAGATTGGCGGGGCACTAGTCACACATCGTGTTTCACGTGAAACACGATGTCGATATCTGCGGCTTTCGTTGTTGTCGGCGGTCCGGGAACTCTCTTCTCGATCGGTTTGGCATGAGCGCGATGAGCTGAAACGCGCGCTGGCGGTTCGTCGGGTGGCCTGCGGGTGGTTGCTGGGTTGTCTTTGGGTGCTACGTGGGGTGGCTGCTGCGGTGGGCGGCGGGATTGTAGGGGGAGCGGCCGGATGGCTGTCATCCCATAGGTGCTGTCCCACGTGTCGTCCATGAATGCCGCCGTCACTGTCATCCGCGGCTGGCGACTTGTGGCGGCCACTCGTGCCGCCGTTCATGGATGCCTGTCCATGGGGTCTCCATGGGTCGTTCTCCGTGGGGGTCTCCGTGGGGGTCTCCGTGGCTGATGTCCGTGGCTGATGTCCGTGGCTGGTGTCTGTGGCTGGTGTCTGTGGCTGGTGTCCGTAGGCGCTACGACGGGGGTTGTTCCGGCCGGCCGTGATAGCGGGCCACTCGTGATGCCGCTCTCGCGGCCATCGCGGGCGCGGTGGTACATGGCACGGTCTTACGCCGGCCTCCACAACCCCCGCCTCCGCGCCACGCTCTCCCGCCGCACCTCCCCCACAAACCCCCGCCTTCACAAGCCCCCGCCTCCGCGCCACGCTCTCCCGCTGCACCTCCCTCCACGCCACGTGAGCGAATGAAGCCGAACCCTCCAGTTGATGCGGCCACTACTGATTGAGCCTGCAGCGAGGCTCGCTGGATCCCCGGCATGGCCTTTTGCCGGCATGTGCTCAACACGAGCGCCATGTTGGCCGGGTCGTCGACCACCTCGCCGCACAGGAAGCCATCCCCACCGGCACCTTCTGGACAGAAGCCCTGATCGACTTCGGGCATCCCGTGCCATGGTGCTTCGCTATCGGACTGTCAGCCCTCTGCTGGGGCTTCGCTGCGATTCCCGCGTCGGAGGGGCGCCAACCGCTGACATCGCCGTGATCGGGATCAGGGGAGTGCGTGCGGACACATCGGCCGCGGGCCAGAGCGATGAATGCGAGCGATCTCGGCGCACTCCCACCGGTGGGGGGCGCGGTTTCACGTGAAACAGGAGAGGGATCTGCCGGGGTGGATCCCTCTCCTGGCGAAGCGGCGGGTGTCAGCCGCGGCGGGCGGCCAGTTCGAGGAGCCCCTTGCAGAGCGTGCCGAGATCCCGGCCGGCGGCCTCCGCGGCCATCGGGAAAAGTGAGGTCTCGGTCATGCCGGGGGCGACGTTCACTTCAAGGAAGTAGGGGCGGCCGGTCTCGTCCACGATGAGGTCGGTACGGGAGACGTCCCGCAGGCCGAGCGCCGCATGCGCGGTCACCGCCATCGCGGCACACGCCTCGGTGTCCTCCGGCGACAGACGGGCCGGAGCGAAGAACTCGGTGTGCCCGGCCGTGTAGCGAGCGGCGTAGTCGTACACGCCGCGGTCGGGCACGATTTCCACGGGTGGGAGCGCTACCGGCCCGTCACCGAGGTCCACGACGGACACGGCGACCTCCACCCCGGCGATGTACTTCTCGATGAGCACGGTGTCGCCGTACGCGAAGCAGCCGACCATGGCGGCGGGGAGTTCCTCGGCCGAGCGCACGATGGAGGCGCCCAGGGCGGATCCGCCACGGGAGGGCTTCACGAACAGCGGGAGACCGAGCCGGTCCACGATGCGCGCGAGGACCGCCGTCGCGCCCAGGTCGTGGAAGGTCTCCTTGGGAAGGGAGACCGAGTCGGGCGTGTTCAGCCCCCAGGAACGGACGACCGCCTTGGCCGTCGGCTTGTCATAGGCGACGCGACAGGCATCGGGGGTGGCCCCGACGTACGGCACGTTGAGGAGTTCCAGCACGGTACGGATCGCTCCGTCCTCACCGGCTCCGCCGTGCAGCGTGACGAAGACGGCGTCCGGCGGGTCGGCGAGCACGGCAGGCACCAGCGTGGCGTCGGTGTCGCGGGTCTCGACGACCACTCCGGCCGCGCGCAGGACCTCGCTGACCCGGCGGCCGGAGCGGATGGAGACCTCTCGCTCGTACGAAAGGCCCCCCGCCAGCACCAGCACATGCGCCAAGTCATTCATAGGGAGAGGGCCTTTCTCACTTCAGGATTCCGGTACGGCCAGCCCGAACAGGCTAGCCGTACGGGCACCTCAGGCGAGGTCCGGACCGGGCGTGTCGACTCCGGGGTGCTCGGGAACGGAGCCGGTGCCGAAGGTGTCGCGGAGTTGCAGCTCCTGCTCGATCACTCCGGCGAGCCGGCGCACGCCCTCACGGATGCGGTCGGGTTCGGGGTAGCAGTAGGACAGCCGCATGTGCTGCGCGCCGCCGCCGTCGGCGTAGAAACCGGTCCCGGGGACGAACGCGACGCGCTGGGCGACCGCGCGCGGCAGGATCGCCTTGGAGTTGAGCCCTTCGGGGAGGGTCATCCAGACGAAGAACCCGCCGGCGGGACGAGTCCACGAGCAGCCGGCGGGCATCAGCACCTCGAGTGCGCCGAGAAGGGCGTTGCGCCGCTCCCGGTACAGCTCGCGGAACGATTTGATCTGCTCGCGCCACGGCTGGGTGGCGAGATACTGGCCCACGGCGAGCTGGGTGAAGGTCGAGTGCGACAGCACCGCCGACTCCATCGCGAGGACCAGCTTCTCGCGGATCGCGTGCGGGGCGAGCGCCCAGCCCACCCGGAAGCCCGGGGCGAGGGTCTTGGAGAAGGAGCCGAGATAGACCACGCCGTCGGGGTCGTCGGCGCGCAGCGCGCGCAGCGGCTCGCCGTCGAAACCGAGCAGCCCATACGGATTGTCCTCGACGACCAGAACGCCGGCTCGCTGGCAGATCTCCAGCACCTGCCTCCGACGGACCTCGTTGAGCGTGACGCCCGCCGGGTTCTGGAAGGTCGGGATGGTGTAGAGGAACTTGACGGGCTTACCCGCCGTGTGCAGCGCGTAGATGGTCTGCGCCAGCGACTCGGGGATGAGGCCCTGGTCGTCCATCGAGACGTGCACGACCTTGGCCTGGTAGGCGCTGAAGGTGCCGAGCGCCCCGACATAGGAGGGCCCCTCGGCGAGCACCACGTCACCGGGATCGATGAAGATCCGCGTGATCAGGTCGAGCGCCTGCTGGGAACCGACGGTGACGACGACGTCGTCCGCCCCGGCCTCGATGCCCTCCATCCGCATGACCTCGCAGATCTGCTCGCGCAGGTCCGGGTCACCCTGACCGGAGCCGTACTGGAGCGCGACCGGGCCGCGTCTGGCGACCAGATCGGCGACCAGCTCGCCGACCACGTCGAGGGGGAGAGCCGTGACGTACGGCATGCCGCCGGCGAGCGAGACCACCTCGGGTCTCGACGCGACGGCGAAGAGAGCTCGAACCTCGGAGGCGACCATCCCGGCAGCTCGTGCGGCGTACCGATCGACATAGGCGTCAATTCGCGACCCGTGGGGCGCGGTCGTCCGACCGTGATCGAGCTCGTGCGTCACGGTCCCACCTCCGTTCACATAGCCGAGAATCCAGCGTACGGCAGCGCGGCCGTCAGATCGCCGCCGGGTTGCTTCCCGGTGACGCCCAGCGAGGCCGATCATGCGGCGCGCGAGAGCGCGGGAATGCCTCGCCAGTACGGCGACCAAGCGGGTTCGCTGAGTTACGATGCCAGCGGAAGGCGCGATGGTCGTGTGGTATTCCGCACATCCGACGGCGTTTTCGGGGGCTCATGTACTCCTCTCGGGGATTGGGGCAACACGTGTCGCGTCGGCTGGCCAACGTCACTCTGGACAATCTCGACGATTTGCCGCGGCGATGCCGGCGCTGTGTCTTCTGGGAGCTCGATCCCATGAGCGGTGAGCGCGCCGTGCAGGCAGGCGACCCAGGTCTGGAGAAGGAGGCGTGGATCTCCGCGACCCTGCTGGAGTGGGGGAGCTGCGGCAAGATCGCCTACGTCGACGGCGTGGCCGCGGGCTTCGTGCTCTACGCGCCGCCGCTGTACGTCCCCCGCTCGGTCGCGTTCCCGACGTCGCCGGTCAGCTCGGACGCGGTGCTGCTGATGACGGCGCACATCATCCCCGAGTTCTCGGGGGGCGGGCTCGGCCGGATGCTCGTGCAGGGCGTCGCCAAGGACCTCACCCGGCGGGGGGTGCGGGCGATCGAGGCGTTCGGTGACCTGAAGTGGGAGCAGCCCGGCTGCCTGGTCCCCGCCGAATACCTGCTGTCCGTCGGGTTCAAGACGGTGCGCCCGCACCTCCGGTTCCCGCGGCTCCGGCTGGAGCTGAAGTCGGCCGTCTCCTGGCGCGAGGACGTCGAGGTGGCTCTGGAGAGGCTGCTGGGATCAATGAGTCCGGAGCGGGCGCTACGACCGGTCTGAGGCGATCTCAGGGCCTTCGGGCGCCATGGTACGCGGAAGCCCCCTGCGCCGAGGACGGCGAGGGGGCTTCGCTGTGGGTGGTTGCCGCCGGAAGGCGGTGGTACGGCTCGCGCCGCAGGGGCACCTCGTCAGATGACGCCCTCGAGCTCGCGGAGCAGCATCGCCTTCGGCTTGGCGCCGATGATCTGCTTCACGACCTCCCCACCCTTGTAGACGTTCATCGTCGGGATCTGGAGTACGCCGTAGTCCCGAGGAGTGGCGGGGTTCTCGTCGATGTTGAGCTTGACGATGGTCAGCCGGTCCGCGTTCTCGGCCGCGATCTCCTCCAGGACCGGCGCGACCTGGCGGCACGGACCGCACCACTCCGCCCAGAAGTCGACGAGGACGGGCTTGTCGCTCTTGAGCACGTCGGCTTCGAAGGTGGCGTCGGTCACGCTCTTGATGGCGCCCAATGTATTTCTCCCCTTACTCGGTGTGGAGGGTTCAACCGCGGGGGCCCGCCCCGCATTCCCGGGTCAGCTGTCGTGCTGGGCGAGCCAGCGCTCCGCGTCGATGGAGGCGGCGCAGCCCGTGCCGGCGGCGGTGATCGCCTGGCGGTAGGTGTGGTCCACGACGTCGCCCGCCGCGAAGACGCCGTCGATGTTGGTGCGCGTGCTCGGCTGCTCGACCTGGACGTATCCGTCGTCGTCCAGGTTCACCTGGCCCTTGACCAGCTCGGTGCGCGGGTCGTGGCCGATCGCGACGAACAGGCCGCCGACGGCGAGCTCGGTCTCCTCGCCGGTCTTGCGGTTGCGGATCAGCACGCCGCTGATCTTGTTCTCGCCGAGGACGTCCACGACCTCGCTGTCCCAGATGAAGCGGATCTTCTCGTTGGCGAACGCCCGATCCTGCATGATCTTGCTGGCGCGCAGCTCGTCGCGGCGGTGCACGACGATCACCGAGGAGGCGAACCGGGTGAGGAAGATGGCCTCCTCCATCGCGGTGTCGCCGCCGCCGACCACGACGATGTCCTGGCCGCGGAAGAAGAAGCCGTCACAGGTGGCGCACCAGGAGACACCGTGGCCGGACAGGCGCTTCTCGTTCTCGAGGCCCAGCTCCCGGTAGCCCGACCCCATCGCGAGGATCACGGCCTTCGCGTAGAAGGTGCCGGTGTGGGTCTTGACGACCTTGGGGGTGGCGTTGAGGTCGACCTCGACCACGTCGTCGGCGACCAGCTCGGCCCCGAACCGCTCGGCCTGCTTGCGCATGTTGTCCATGAGATCGGGCCCCATGATGCCGTCGGGGAACCCGGGGAAGTTCTCCACGTCGGTGGTGTTCATGAGGGCGCCGCCCGCGGTGACCGAGCCTTCGAACACGAGGGGGTTCAGTTCCGCGCGGGCCGAATAGACAGCCGCCGTGTAGCCGGCGGGTCCCGACCCGATAATGATCACATTACGGACGTCGCTCAACGGTCTGCCTTTCGATCCGGTGCTTGCCTGTCGCGTCAACAGATCCTAGGCGTCAGGGATTCCCTCCACCCCGCTCCGCCGCTCCCGCCCGGCCCGGAAACGGAGACGGAAACGGAGACGGAAACGGGGACAGCCCCCCGCTGTGACGCGGAGGGCTGTCCCGAAGTCGTCCGTACGGCGACGCCTGGCTCGGTTCAGTTCCAGGAGGCCAGGCTCTCGCGCCGGAGGCTCTTGCAGGAGGAGTCGACCACCACCACGCGGACCGCGTTGATGTTCTTGTCCTCCCAGAAGGCCATGATCGTGGCCTCGTTGCCGTTGTAGAACGCCTTGTCGACCCCGATGGGCGTGCGGTCGAGCTGGTCGGAGACCCGCCTGACGCACTTGTCGAGCGTCTCGTCGTCGTTGGTCCCGAACCCGGGGGCGGGGCCGAAGTAGTCGAGCAGCGGGCCGCTCAGCTCGCGGCTGGTGTAGTTGTGGCCGCTCGCGGAGACCGCGTAGGCCATCGCCGTCGGATTGTTCGCCGAGGGACTGCCCTTCGGCTCTCCCTGGCCCATCACGTAGGACGGCTGAGGCGCGCCGCCCTGGGCGGACAGGACGGTGGTGGCCAGCCCGGTACCCCCGACCACGACGGCCGCCGCGGCCGCCGCCACAGCCGGCATCGCCCACAGGCGCCGCCGCTTCTTGGTGACGACGGGCACGATGGTGCCGTCGTCCGCGACGACGCCGAGAGGGGCCACGGCGGGCGTGTCCTCCTCCTTCGGAGCCGTCGTCTCCCATGGGGCGTCCTGCATGATCCGGCCCCAGTCGGGGGTCTCCACGACACGGAGTCGGCTGTCGCCGAGGTCGCGGGACGCTTCGGCGGCCAGCGCGCGATCGATGCGCATGGCGACGCCCAACGGCATCGCCGGCGTCGGGACCGCTGCCAGCACCTCCCGAACCGCCGCCAGGTCGGCAAGGCTCTCCCCGCAGGGATCGCAGACCGCGAGATGCTCGCGGACGCGCCGTGCCGTGGCGTCGTCGAGGAGACCTTCCGCCAATTCGGCGAGGATCTCCAGGTCGTAATGCGTATCACCCGTCACGAAGTTCTGCTCCCTTCGCGGATGAGACGCGAGTTCGCCCTGATTGGTTCCGCAGATGCGAAAGAATCGGGGCAAGTTTGGCGCGTCCGCGCGCACATCGGCTCTTCACCGTCCCTGCGGGAACACCGAGGACGCCTGCCGCGTCCTCCACGGAATAGCCCATCATGTCGACCAGGACCAGGGCCGCCCGCTGGTCGGCGGGCAGCACCTTGAGCGCGGCCGAGACGTCCATCGAGACCTCGCGCTCGGCGGCCTGGTCGGGCATCGGCGTGTCGCGCTCGGCGGCCTCGATCAGCTCGTCGTCGGCTACGGGCCGTACCGACTTGCGGCGCATCCTGTCGAGACAGGCGTTCACCACGATGCGGTGCAGCCAGGTCGTGACCGCGGCCTCGCCGCGGAAGCTCTCGGCCTTGCGGTAGGCGGACACGAACGCGTCCTGCACGGCGTCGGCCGCCTCGTCAGGGTCGCCCAGAGTCCGCAGGGCGACGGCCCACATGCGGTCACGGTGGCGCTTGACGATCTCGCTGAACGCGTGGGGGTCGCCGCCGATGTGGCGGCTCAGAAGGTCGGCATCGCTCACCGCCGACCGGGCGGCGTGCTCAGCCGGTGGGAAGTTATCAGGTGGGGAGTTCACTAGGCCTGCTATGCCGATCCAGGGGAGTGCACTATTACGTCATAGATGGTGCCACGATACCTATCCTCATGCGGAGGAAGCTGGGTGAACCAGATTAAAACGTACTGACCGGTTACCTGCTTGCCCGGCGTGAGGGTCACCGTGCCGGAGACGTTCTTGCTCTCGGCCACGGTCTTCAACACGCTGAGGTCGGCGGCGTTCCCCACCTTGAGCTGCACGGACGCGCCGGGCGTGTCAGCCAGTGTCACCACGACATCGGAGACCGGGACCGGACCGCCCATGTCGAGGATGAGCCCGACACCCTCCTTCAACCGGCCGAAATCCGCGCTGTTGTATTTCGTGGTGTGCCACTCGGTCGACGGCTTGCCGTCGATGGCGTACGGCGCGAATTGCGGGTTCTCCTCCAGGTCGTCACCGAGGGGGTCGAACCCCGTGGCGCTGACCGGCTTGACGACTACCGGCTTGTGGGTGATCGCCGGTGACGCGGACGTCGTGGGAGTGGCGACCGGGTTGTTCCCGAGGCGCCTGCCGATCGTCCACGCGCCGATCCCCACCGCCAGCATGATCACCAGGACCAGGGTGGTGACCAGCACCCGGCTGAGCGTTCCCGACGACGGGCGCGGCTGCGCCATCGGATGCGACATGGTGGGCGGTAGGGGCGGACGCGGGCTCATCGGGCGGGGCGTGGCCGGCCCCTCGGACTGCAGCACGGCGGGCGGCACCGCGGCGACCGGGACGGGAGAGGGCCGAGGCACCTCGGACAGCGCCTCCGAGACCTCAGCGGGGGTGACCAGCGGCGTCAGCCCGCGCCTGCTCTCCGGCAGGAGCGCCCGGCAGGTGATGGTGTCGAGATATCCCGGCACCCCCGCGGTGACCTGGCGCGGAGTGCAGATCTTGCCGTCGTCCGTGGGCGCGGGGGGAAGCCTGGTGTCCTCGTCACTCGGCCAGTGGCCGGTCAGCGCGGCGTACAGCAGGCGACCGAGACCCTCGGCGTCGTCCCTCGCCGGGTCGTCGCTGGACAGGCCGACGATCGCGGCGTCCACCGCGAGGCCGAGCAGCTTGACCGTGCCGCTGGAGGTCCACAGCAGGCGGGCGGGAGTGAGTTGCAGGTGGGTCAGCCCCGCCTTGTGCGCGTGGGTCATCGCCTCGGCCGCTTCGGCCACCAGGGCGGCCCCGCGCTCGGGTTCCAGGCCCCCCGCGGAGATCAGGTCGGCGAGTGAGTCGCCGCTCACCCACTCGCTCACGACGTAGGCCGTGCCGTCTTCGTCGGCGGCGTCGAACACCTGCGTCAGGCGGGGGTCGGTGAGGCGGCTCGCCGCGCGGGCGGCGGTCACGACCTCTTCCACCCGGTCGAACTCGGGCGAGAAGGTGTGCACCGCGACCGGCCGGGCGAGGATCTCGTCGATGGCCTTCCAGAGCGTCACGCCGTTGGACTCGCTGACGCGGTCTTCAAGGCGGAACCGGTCGGCCAGACGAGACCCCGGTTCTACCGCGGACATACTCATCAGGCCGCCTTACCGCGCAGCCGACCGGCACGCATCAGACGATGCCGGGTGGATCCGCCCACGCCTTCTCGCTTCCGCTCGCCGGTCGAACTCTCGGCGCACCATGCTAGTGCCGTACCGGTCCTGCCTGCCTTCCCCTTGGGAGAGGCCTCACACGGAGCAGGCGGACACTAGCGCCTTACCCGCCCCGCCACCAGTCCAATGATGGAGCTGACCTCCGGGATCCGCATCCTGTGCGCCGTGGCGAGGTAAAGCAACACGCCGAACCCGCCGCCGACGGCCAGCATGATCGCCGACGTGAGCGGGGTGATGTCGGCGAACTGCCGGGTCAGCCACAGCGCGACCAGCGCGATCAAAGCCGCCGGGATCGCCGCGACGTACATCTGCGAGAGTCCCGAGAGGACGTCCCTGCCACCGAGTCCGCCGATCTTCCGGCTGGCCATCACCCAGGCCACGCCGCTTCCCAGAACATAGGCGATCATGAAGGAGAACGCCAGCCCGATCACGATGTAGCGCGGCGGGAGCAGGAAGTACGCGACGAGGCTCAGTGCGGCGTTGACCAGGACGTTCAGCCCGCCGAGGATCGTGGGGGTCCGCGTGTCACCGAAGCTGTAGAACACTCGCAGCAGCAACTGGAAGATCGAGAACGGCACCAGCGCGAGCCCGAAGACCTGGAGCACATTGCCGATGTAGAGGGCGTTGCCGCCGGTCATCCGCCCCCAGGAGAAGATCAGGGTCGTCACTGCGGGACCGAGCACCATGAGCAGCAGCCCGGATGGCACGATCACCGCGGAGATGAGCCGCACCGCCGATCCGAACTCCTGCCTGGCCGACTCGAACTCGCCGTCGGTCACGTACCGGCTCATCCGCGGCAGCATCGCGGTGATCACCGAGACCGCGACGATCCCGTACGGGAGCTGGAAGAGCTGGAAGGCGTAGGAGTAGGCGCTGTTGCCCGCACCCGGCGCCAGCTCGCCCGCGCCGGTGGCGAGCTTCGTCGTCACCAGGAAGCCGAGCTGGGTGATGCCGACATAGACGAAGGTCCAGCTCGCCGTCTTGGCGGCCTCCCCGAGCCCCGTGTTGCGCAACCCGAAACGGGGACGGAACCGGAACCCCGCTCGGTGCAGGGCGATCACCAGGATGACCGACTGGGCCACGATGCCCGCCGTGGTGCCGAGGCCGAGCAGGAGCAGGTCGCGGTTGGTCACGTCCTCGATGTTCGCCGAGGCGCCGCCGATGACGATGTACGTGATGCCGACCCCGATGACGACGATGTTGTTCAGCACCGGCGCCCACATCGGGGCGGCGAACCTGTCGCGGGTATTGAGGATCGCGCCCGCCAGCGCGCCGATCCCGAAGAACGCGATCTGCGGGAGGATCAGCATGGCCAGCGTGGTGGCGATCTCGACCTTCCGCGGCGACCAGTTGTTCGCCGTGTACAGCTGCATGATCGGCCCGGCCAGGAGCACGCCCAGCACGGCGATCGCCGTGAGGATGAGGATGGCGAGGGTCATCAGCCGCTGCTCGAACGCCTCGCCCGCGTCGGCGTCCCGCTTCTGCGCGCGCACGATCAACGGCACGATCACGCTGCTCAGCACACCGCCGATGAGCAGGTCGAACAGGATGTACGGGATCTGGTAGGCCGCGTTGTAGGCGTCGCCGAGCGCCCAGGTGCCGATGGCCGCGGCGATCACCGCGGTCCGCAGGAAGCCGGTGAGCCGGGACACCATGGTCCCGGCCATCATGACCGCGCTCGCGCGCAACATCCTGCTCATGCCTGTCCCTCGCCCGGCGGCTCGGGTCTGGGTCGTGCCGGAGGCGCGCTGGGCAGCACGTCGCCGAATGTGCTGTGCTTGTTGATTCGCTCGCTGCGCTCGCTCATGCGGCAACCCGCTCGCTCAAGGTTTTTCTCCGTGGTCGGCAGGTATGGTGCGCTGTTCGACCGCCTCGTCGGGTGGCTTCGGCGCACCGGAGGGAAGGGACTTGCCGGACCGGCGCCGCAGGATGCGCATGACCACGGCGGCCAACATGATCGTGAGAGCGGCGCCGACGATGACGAGGGCGATGCCCGTGTAGCCGGTGGCGCGGACGGTCACGTGGACCTCCTTGCCGTACGGCCTGCCGTCCGCGGTGAGGAGCTGCACGGAGATCGTGCTCTCCCCGCCGCCGCCGTGCACGGTCACCGGGACGTTCACCAGCTGGCTGCGGTTTCCGAGGATGTTGAGCTGCTCGGTCTCGTAGACCCCTCTGTTGGCGTCGATCGCCAGCCGCGACTTGTCGTCGGACGTCACCCTGATCTTGAGTGCGATGCTCTTGGACAGCGAGTTGTCCACGCTGACCGGCACCTGCCCGTTGTTGCCCGCGAGCGCCCGGGGCGTGTCGATGACCGACACCTGGGAGATCTGATGCTCGATGGACGCGCGCAGGTGCTTGACGAAGCCCTGCGCCCGCTTGGCGTCACCTCGCCAGGAGGCCGAGGTGAGCCGGAGGACGGCGTTGTCGAACAGCTTCTGCGGCTCGACGGTCACGGTCTGGGCGATGTCCGCCTGGCGGCTGAGCTTCTTGACCCCGCCGAGGTAGGAACGGGGGAGTTCCGCCTCGCGATCCTGGTCGGTGTACACCAGGTCGGAACGCGGCACCTGCACCTTGCCGGGCCGTATCGAGTTGAGCGTGGCCATCTGCAGCCACGGGGCCGCCGAGGCCGCCTTGACCAGTCCCGACACGAACTCGGGATCGGGGTTCCACAGGCGCGTGGAAGGCGCCGCGATCACGCTCCTGGCCGGCGGCTGCGGTTGTCCGGTCTGCTGCGCGAGGCCACCCTGACCGGCCTGCTGCGGTTGCTCGAACGCGATCATCGCGGTCTCGGCGAGGAAGCGCTGCCGCGCGAGCAGGGCGGCCCCGGGAACGGACGCGTCCGCGTCGAGGATCTCACTGAGCGTGGGGTCGGTGAGCAGCGCGGTGACCGGCCCGGAGACGGTGTCGACGGTCGCCGCCGCGTCCGGAGTCGTGGTGATCTGCGGGTCCGGCGGCAGGGTCGCGCCGGAGAGCAGCACGGTGCGCACGCCCGACGTCGCCAGCTCGTCCAGGCCGTCCCGGTCCAGGGCGCCGCCGACCGGCCACGCCGTCGCGGTCGAGATCTCCCGGCCGAGGACGTCGCCCGCGACCTCCGCGCCCTTCTTGACGGCGTCCTCCGTGGGCGAGTCCAGCCCGGCGTGGACCAGCGCCGTCACGTCCGGATCCGCGTACGGCGTGGCCACCACGGACCGGCTCGTGAGCGCGGCGCGCAGGCCGTCGAGCCAGCGGCGGGCGGCGGGGTCGGC
The DNA here is from genome assembly GCF_030268965.1 of Microtetraspora sp. NBRC 16547. Classification (GTDB taxonomy): domain Bacteria; phylum Actinomycetota; class Actinomycetes; order Streptosporangiales; family Streptosporangiaceae; genus Microtetraspora. Next base: position 61,847 of record NZ_BSSE01000021.1, read on the forward strand.
GGCCTTCTTCGCGCCTCCGCTCGGAGTCCTGACGGTGTACTCGCCGGTGGCGGTACGGCGGGCGTCGTCGAGCAGCGCGGGATCGACGAACCAGGTGACGGCGCGCCCGGTCTTCTGCACGAGGTCGAGCAGGGAGGCGAGGCGGCCCGTGGAGACCGACGCGCGCAGGTCGTCGTCGATGAAGTCGGAGTCGTCCGCACGGTGCGGCCGGTCCACGATCGGCATCGCCATGGCGAGCTTCACCTTGGGCACCGGCTGGTCGTCCGGCACGTACGTCAGGAAGGTGCGCTCGATCTCGATCGGCTGCAGGGTGACGGCGTCCTGGACCTCGATGGCCAGGGGGTAGACGCCCTGCCGCGACATGCCGAGGTCGCGCGGGGTCACCGTGAACTCGAACCGCAGCTTCCCCGACCCGTCGAGCGGCGTCGCCTGCACCTTCGTGTTGTAGGACGGCGTGGGGTAGCCCTGTCCGGCCGCGAAGGCCGCCATCTGCGCCCGCGTCTGGAACGGCTGGCCCCAGTGGACCCGGACCCGGACGGAGGCCGACGGCGTGCCCGTGACCACGCCCGAGATCGTTATGGGAGTGGCCGGATCCCGCAGCGCCGCCGAGCTGATCTGCTCCACCAGCAGCGGATCGACCGCCGGGGCCGCCGCCTTGGTCGTCACTGCGCTCGTCGCCGCCGTGCTCGCGACAGCCGTACCGGCCATGCCCGTCGGAGCGAGCAGGGCGGTCAGCAGGATCAGCGGAGCGGCCTTACGGATCACGTGCGGGCCAGGTGTGAGGATCGGCGCACGCCCAGAATGGTATGGCCTAAGCCGTCCTCATTGGGCTTGCCAGGGTCGTCAGAGCGCGTGGCCGGGGCATCGCGAGGCCCGCCGGCGTGCCCGCGACCAGCGAGAACAGGTGCTCCGCGCGGATTCGCAGCGCCGTACGGCGTTCGCCCGTAACGGTGTAAAGGGACTCTTCAGGATGGGGGCCGTCGGCGAGTCGCCGGTCGATGAGGACCGTCAGTCCGTCGGGAAGCAGCAGCGGGCAGACGAGCCCGGCGGCGTAGTCGGTGACCGAATTCACAACGAAGGCCGGTGCGGCGGAGACGCGGTCGGCCCCGAGGGCGGCCGCCACCGCGGACGGCGCCGGGACCGTTCCCACCGCGCCGACCACGGCCACAGGCTCGACCACCCCGCGCGTCACGGCCTCGAACACCGCGACGCAGACGCATCGGGAGGCGGGGACGTCGAGGACCTCCGGCAACTCGTCGGCGCATGTCAAGGGACGCGGAAGACGTACGATCTCATGGTGGATCTGGTGGGCGAGGAGCCAGCGGTGAATGGCGAGAGCGTCCTTCATCTCTTTGCTCCTTGCCTCGTCCCAGAGCCCCCGGCCCAGCCGTAAGAGGTGATCGCAGGATGTCGGGGGAAACCTGTTCCGTGACCGAAGGACGTACCCAGCCTTGTCCGTTTCAAATCTGAGCGACATTCAGAAACGCGCCGTGGACGACCTGTTCCGGCGGATCGCTCCGGTCGCCGACGAACTCGGCGAGATGTTCGCCGCGCGCGGCCACGAGCTGGCCCTCGTCGGCGGGTCGGTCCGCGACGTCTTCCTCGGCCGGATCGGGAACGACCTCGACCTGACCACGGACGCCAGGCCCGAGCAGGTGCTGGAGATCGTCAAGGACTGGGCGGACGCCATCTGGACGATCGGGATCGAGTTCGGCACCGTGGGTGTCCGCAAGGGCGGCTGGCTGCTGGAGATCACCACCTATCGCGACGAGTCGTACGACCGCGCCTCCCGGAAGCCCGACGTGGCGTACGGCGACACGCTGGACGGCGACCTGGCCCGGCGGGACTTCGCGGTCAACGCGATGGCGGTGCGGCTGCCCGGCCACGAGTTCGTGGACCCGCACGGCGGGCTGTCGGACCTGATGGCCAAGGTGCTGCGGACCCCGGGCACGCCGGAGCAGTCCTTCGACGACGACCCGCTGCGGATGCTGCGCGCCGCGCGGTTCGCCTCCCAGCTCGGGTTCACGGTCGACCCGAAGGCCGTGGAGGCGATGACGGAGATGGCCGGGCGCATCGAGATCGTCTCGGCCGAGCGGATCCGCGACGAGCTGGACAAGCTGATCTCGGGCGGGCATCCCCGCGAGGGCCTGTCGATCCTCGTGGAGACCGGACTGGCCGCGCACGTCCTGCCCGAGCTGCCGAAGCTCCGCCTGGAGATCGACGAGCACCACCGGCACAAGGACGTCTACGAGCACACGCTGATCGTCCTGGAGCAGGCGATCGGGCTGGAGGAGGCCGGCCCCGACCGCGTCCTGCGCTGGGCCGCGCTGCTGCACGACGTGGGTAAGCCCAAGACCCGCAGGAACGAGCCCGGCGGCCGGGTGTCCTTCCACCACCACGAGGTCGTCGGCGCCCAGATGGCCAAGAAGCGCCTGGCGGAGCTGCGGTTCCCCAAGGACGTCGTGTCCGACGTGTCCCGGCTGGTGGAGCTGCACCTGCGCTTCCACGGCTACGGCTCGGGCGAGTGGACCGACAGCGCCGTGCGGCGCTACGTCCGCGACGGGGGGCACCTGCTCGACCGGCTGCACAAGCTCACCCGGGCCGACTGCACCACCCGCAACAAGCGCAAGGCCGCCGCGCTGTCGCGGACGTACAACCAGCTCGAGGAGCGCATCGCCCGGCTCGCCGACGAGGAGGAGCTCGCCAAGATCCGTCCCGAGCTCGACGGCAACGAGATCCAGGAGATCCTCGGCATCTCCCCGGGGCCGGTCGTCGGCCGCGCGTACAAGCACATGCTGGAGGTCCGGATGGACCAGGGCGTGATCGGCAAGGAGGCGGCCCGCGAGGAGCTGCTCATCTGGGCCAGGGCGCAGAACGTCCTGCCCTGATCCGGGCGTGATCGCCTCGTAGGGTGAGGGCGTGGACGGTCGCCGCCTCAGGCGCTCTTTGACGTCCCCACGGAGGCCGGACTGGGCGTCGGGACGATCAGGCGGTATCCCAGCGCCCCCAGCGCGTACACCGCCGTGATGACCGCGAGAGCGGCGTACGACTTGCCGTTCGGCGGGAGCAGCGCCGCGGCGATCACCGCGCCCAGCACGGTCATCCCGTTGAAGAGCATGTCGTAGATCGAGAACACCCGGCCGAGATAGACGTCGTCGATGTCCCGTTGCACCACCGTGTCGGTGCAGATCTTGATGCTCTGGCCGCCCACGCCGAGCACGAACCCGCCGGCGAGGAACCCCCACTGGTGGAACGGCAGGCAGAGCAGCAGCTCCAGCAGGCCGCAAGCGGCGAGCATGGCCGGGACCCAGTTCTCGATGCCGAACCGCTCGCTCGCCCACGGCGTGATCAGCGCGGCGGCGAAGTATCCCGCTCCCGAGGTCACCAGCACCATCGTGATGCCCCGGAGCGCGACCTCCGTGTCGGTGGTGAAGTAGTAGCGATAGATCATGACCACCAGCGCGATGGACATGCCGTACAGGAGCCGGTGGGTTCCCAGGGCGCCGAGCGCGGCGGCCGCCGACCGCCGGGACACGATGTGCCGGGCCCCGTCGACCAGGCCGGTCACCACATCGCGCACCACCTCGTGCGCCGGCGGCCGCGACGGGTCGTACGGCGGGCCGAGCAGCTCGCGGCGCATGGTCCGCGCGATCAGCGCGCTGAGCCCGAAGACGACGCCGGACGTGACGAGCAGCAGCGCCGTGCCGGACGCGTCCGCGCCGTAGGCGGTGCGGAGCAGGAAGCCGACGCCCGCGCCGACGAAGGTCACGACCGTGCCCGAGGTCGGCGTCACCGAGTTGGCGATCATGAGTCGGTCGGCCGGCACGACATGGGGAAGTGACGCGCCGAGCGCGGCGAGGAAGAAGCGGTTGACGCCGAGCACGGCGAGCGCCGCGGCGTAGAAGACGGTGTCGGAGGCGCCGGCGACCAGGAAGGCCGCGGTCAGGACGAGCAGTGTGCCCCGCACGATCGGCGCCACGACCAGGATCTGCCGCCGGGACCAGCGGTCGATGAACACCCCGACGAACGGCCCGAGCACGCTGTACGGCAGGAGCAGCACGGCCAGACCGGCGGCGATCGCCGTGGCCGTGGCCTGCTTCTCGGGGCTGAAGAAGGTGTAGCCGCCGACGGCGAACTGGAAGATTCCGTCGGAGAACTGCGACACCAGACGGGTTCCGAAGAGCCGCCTGAAGTCCCGCCCCCGCAGGACCACACGCAGATCTGAGACGTAGGACACGTGCGACAGCCTACGCGCGGCTGTCATATGGGCACATCAGGATCATCCCTGACCCGCCCCTGATGATATTCACGGTTCAAGCGGACTCGACGGACATGACCCCGTAACCTCGGTCGTGTGAGCAATGACGAACATGTCGTGCTGGTCGACGGCGCGGGAAACCCCATGGGCACGGCCCCGAAGGCCGAGGTGCACGGCACCGACACGCCGTTGCACCTTGCGTTCTCCAGCTACGTCTTCGGCCGTGAGGGACGGCTGCTGCTCTCCCAGAGGGCTGGGCACAAGCAGACCTGGCCGGCGCAGTGGACGAACAGCTGCTGTGGGCATCCGCTTCCGGGCGAGCCACTTCCCTCCGCGGTGATCAGGCGGCTGAAGTACGAGCTCGGCCTCGTCGTCGAGAGTGTGGATCTCCTGCTGCCCCGGTTCGCGTACCGGGCGGTCATGGACAACGGGATCGTCGAGAACGAGCTGTGCCCGGTTTACCGGGTGATCGTCTCGGCGGAGCCGGCGCCCAATCCCGAGGAGGTCGACGCGGTCCGCTGGATGCCCTGGAAGCAGTTCGCCGACACGGTGCTGAGCGGAGAGCTGGACATCTCGCCCTGGGCGCGGGAACAGGTGCCGCAGCTCGTGGCGCTCGGACCGGACCCGCTCGCCTGGCCCGTCGGCGACCCGGCCGACCTGCCCGCCGCCGTACGGTGACCCACACAAACGAAGACGCCCCGGCTCACGACGAGCCGGGGCGGTGCGTCAGCGCTCGAACTCGCCGCGGATGAACTTCTCCACGGCCTCGCGGGCGGCGTCGTCGGAGTACTGCTCCGGCGGGGACTTCATGAAGTACGACGAAGCCGACAGCAGCGGGCCGCCGATGCCCCGGTCCAGAGCGATCTTGGCGGCGCGGACCGCGTCGATGATGATGCCCGCGGAGTTGGGGGAGTCCCAGACCTCCAGCTTGTACTCCAGGTTGAGCGGAGTGTCGCCGAACGACCTGCCCTCCAGGCGGACGTAGGCCCACTTGCGGTCGTCGAGCCACGGCACGTGGTCGGACGGCCCGATGTGGACGTCGGCCTTGGCCATCTCGTGCGGGATCTGCGAGGTGACCGACTGCGTCTTGGAGATCTTCTTCGACTGGAGCCGCTTGCGCTCCAGCATGTTCATGAAGTCCATGTTGCCGCCGAAGTTGAGCTGGTACGTGCGCAGCAGCTCGACGCCGCGGTCCTCGAACAGCTTGGCCATCACGCGGTGCGTGATGGTGGCGCCCACCTGGGACTTGATGTCGTCGCCGACGATCGGCACGCCCGCCTCGGTGAACTTGGCCGCCCACTCGGGGTCGGACGCGATGAACACCGGGAGCGCGTTCACGAACGCCACCTTGGCGTCGATCGCGCACTGGGCGTAGAACCGGTCGGCCTCCTCGGAACCCACGGGCAGGTAGGACACCAGGACGTCGACCTGGGCGTCTTTCAGAGCCTGGACGACGTCGACCGGCTGCTCGTCGGACTCCTCGATGATCTCGCGGTAGTACTCGCCGAGACCGTCGAAGGTGTGCCCGCGCTGAACGGTGACGCCCAGGGGCGGCACGTCGCAGATCTTGATCGTGTTGTTCTCGGAGGCCACGATCGCCTCAGAGAGGTCGCGGCCGACCTTCTTGGCGTCCACGTCGAAAGCGGCGACGAACTCGACGTCGCCGACGTGGTAGTCCCCGAACTTCACGTGCATCAGGCCCGGCACTCGGCTGGCCGGGTCGGCGTCCTTGTAGTAGTGGACACCCTGCACCAGTGACGCGGCACAGTTCCCCACACCCACGATGGCTACGCGCACCGAACCCATCGCACTCGCTCCTTTACTTATCTTCTTCGGGCGTGTCCGCCCTATTGGTTCCGTCCTGTACGGCATGCGGTCGTTCTGTGGTCGTGCTCGGGTCCTCGCGGGCCGTGGTGCCGCGCCGTTCGGAGTCGATCAGCTCGTTCAGCCAGCGGACCTCGCGCTCGACGGACTCGAGCCCGTGGCGCTGCAGCTCCAGCGTGTAGCTGTCGAGCCGCTCCCTCGTCCGGGCGAGAGCCGTGCGGACACTGTCCAGACGCTCTTCCAGGCGGCTGCGGCGGCCTTCGAGGATGCGCAGGCGTACCTCCGCCTCCGTGTGCCGGAAGAAGGCGAAGCGGATGCCGAAGCTCTCGTCCTCCCAGGCGGACGGGCCCGCCTGGGTGAGCAGCTCGTGCAGCCGTTCCTTGCCTTCGGCGGTCAGCTTGTACACGATCTTCGACCTGCGGCCGATGACCGTGTCCTCCGGCGGCTCCTCTTCGGTGATGAGACCGTCGTTGAGCAGCGCCCTGAGGCAGGGGTACAGCGAGCCGTAGGAGAACGCGCGGAACATCCCGAGCAGGGTGTTGAGCCGTTTTCGCAGCTCGTACCCATGCAAGGGGGTTTCGTGTAGCGAGCCAAGGACGGCGAGCTCCAGCATGCCACCACGTTGGCCGGTCACCGGAACACCCCCTTGTATCTCGCAGATGTATCGAGTCGATACATCTGCAGGATACGTCCGGCTGGCATACCGTGCAACGCGTCAAGCGCGGGGCGCGATCCGGTAAAGAGCCGTAATCTGTGTCACATGCGGTCAGACTGGACGGCCAGTTTTTCCGGACGTGTGGAGCGGACGGCGTTCTCGCCGGTCCGCCGTGGCCGCATGGGGGCGCGCGTCACCCGACCCCGCGGGAAATACACCCCTTTTCGCGCGTCCGACGCCGATGTGACCAAGATCACGTCCGGCTTCGCGGACCGGCGGGGACGATCGGCGGCCAGGATGAAAGCCCCATCAGCCCTTCCTGAGACCCCTCCGGAATACGGTGAATCCCGCGACCGTGTGGTCCGGGTCTGCCATCGTTGGGGCTGGAACCACAGGCGCGTCGCGCTCGTCCCCAGTACGGGCGACGACCCTCCGGTTCAGGGCGGTCTTCACCTCAGGGAGATACGCTCAACCGCCCGTCGGCCGACGCCGCCGACATTCCCCCGATGACTGAACGAGGACGCGTGACTTACAGCAACTATGGACCGGAGCCGACCGGCCGTCCCGAGGATCCCTCGGGCTCCGGTGGATCAGCCCGCCCTGGGCGCCGCCGTCGCGCGGACGCGGGCCCCGGTGATCAGTACGGCCGTGCCCCTCAGGGGCCTCCCGGCGGATGGCCGGGTGCCCCGCGCCGCAATGAGGCGGCCTTCGAGGACACCCAGGGCATGCCGCCGGTGCAGCCGCCCCGCCCCGGACCGGATCCGCGCCGGAACGGGCCCGGAGGCCCGGGCGCGCCCGGAGGGCAGGAGCGCACGCAGCGCCTGCCGCGGCCGGACGGTCCCGGCGGTCCTCGCGGGCCCGGTGGTCCAGGAGGTGGCCCGGGAGATCCCGGCGGACGTGGCCGACCCGGTGGTCCGGGCGGACCAGGGGGCCCCGGTGGTCCGGGTGGTCCGCAGCGCCCCGGCGGGCCCGGCGGTGATCGGACGCAGGCTATGGGCATGCCCTCCGGCGACCCGCGTCGGCGGATCGGCGGCGAGGAGACCCAGGCGATGCCTGCGGATGGTCGTCGGCGCAGGGGAGACGGCCCCGGTGGCCGCGGACCCGGGGGACCGGGAGGCAGCGGGCCTGACGGGCCCGGCGGACGCGGCCCCCGAGGTCCGCGCGATTCCGACGACGATGACGGTAAGCCGCGCCGTACCGGCTGGAAGCGGTTCATCCCCAACTGGAAGATCGTCGTGGCCGGGTTCACCATCCTGGTGGCCGGCGTCTTCGGCATGATCGCCGTCGCGTACGCGAACACGCCGATCCCCAAGGGGACGCAGGCGGACGCCATCGCCCAGGGCAGCGTGATCTACTACCGCGACGGCAAGACCCCCATCGGCCGGGTGGGCCAGTCGCGAGTGAACATCGACGACATCAACAAGATCCCCCGGCATGTGCAGGACGCGGTGATCGCCGCGGAGAACCGCAGTTTCCGTGACGACTCCGGTATCTCCTTCAAAGGCCTGATGCGCTCGGTCTGGATGACCGTTACCGGGGAGCAGGTCCAGGGCGCCTCCACGATCACCCAGCAGATGGCCAGGAACTACTACGACGGCCTGAGCAGGGAAGTCAGCGCGCAGCGGAAGATCAAGGAGATCTTCATCGCGATCAAGCTGAACAAGGAGATGAAGAAGGAGGACATCCTCCTGCAGTACCTCAACACCGTCCCCTTCGGGCGTGGCGCCAACGGCATCGAGGCAGCGGCGCGGGCCTTCTTCAAGAAGCACGTCTGGGAGCTGAACGAGGCGCAGGCCGCTTATCTCGCCGGCCGCATCCAGAGCCCGACCACGTTCGACGTGCTGGAGAAGGAGGGGAAGTTCGCCGCCACCCAGGAGCGCTTCGCCTACGTCATCGACGGCATGGCCCAGCTCGACCCGGCGAAGTACGGCGGGCTGCCGGCCAAGTACGGTGTGCAGGGCGCCAAGCTCGTCGACGCCAAGAAGTTCCCCAAGCTGGCGAAGCAGAGCGACAAGGACACCCTCGGTGGGCTCAAGGGCTACATGATCATCCAGGTCATGGAGGAGCTGAAGCAGGGTGGGCTGTCGCCGGACCAGGTCAGGAGCGGCGGCTACAAGATCACCTCGACCTTCGACAAGCGGTTGATGTCCGCCGCCCAGAAGGCCGTGAAGGACCGTATGCGTGCCGGCGCCCTGTCGAAGGAGTTCCACGCCGGGCTCGCCGCGGTCGATCCGCGTAACGGCCGAGTGCTCGCCTTCTACGGCGGCGACGACTACGTGACCCGCAACTTGAACGAGGCGTTCGATGCCAAGAAGCAGGCGGCCTCGGCCTTCAAGCCCTACGTGCTGGCCGCGTGGCTGGACTCCGGCCGCAGCCTCACCAGTTTCGTCCCGGGGAACAAGACCGTGCCCGAGGAACTGCCCGGCACCAAACCGATCGGAAACAGCCACAACGTCGGCGCGGCCATCGACCTGGTCACGGCGACCGCCCAGTCGGTCAACACCGCGTTCGCCTCTATGGGGTACGAGCTGGACGAGAAGAGCGGCACCGTCGGCGAGCTGAGCGCGGTGAAGCAGGTGGCCATCGACGCCGGCCTGGACAAGGGCCGGATGGAGCAGGACGTCCGGGATCACAAGTACGCCTTCACCATTGGCAGTGCCCTGGTCACCCCGGTGGAGCAGGCGGCGGGATACTCGATCTTCGCCAACGCCGGCAAGCATGTGGACTACCACGTCGTCCAGGAGGTCAAGCGGGGCAAGCTGGTCGTCGTCCCCGAGCAGGCCACGGTCAAGAATGTGATCAGCCCCGAGGCCGCGGCGGACGCCACCGTGGCGATGGAGGAGGTCCTCAAGACCGGTACGGCCAGGGGCAAGGGCATCGGCCGCCCCGCCGCCGGCAAGACCGGCACCAACAACGACGAGAAGGAAGCTTGGTTCGTCGGCTACACCCCGCAGCTCGTCACCGCGGTCGGCATGTACCACGAGCAGTGCTACACCAAGAGCGGGAAGCGCGTCCCGCTCAAGAACCTGGCCTGCCCCGAAAAGGCGCAGCCGAAAGAGGTCTCGCTCGGCTTCGAAGGCGCCGGTCCGCCCACCGACATCTGGCGCGCGTTCATGCTCGAGGCGATGAAGGACGAGAAGGTCGAGCAGTTCCCGCCCAGGAGCTCGACCGGTCAGCCGGACAACATCGTGCCGAGCCCGACGCCCACGCCGACGCCCACGCCCGAGGACGAGTTCCCGCTGGACGGCATGTTCCCGCCGGACAACACGGACAACTGCGATCCGATGGACCTCTCCTGCAACGGCATGGGCGACCTGGATCCGGGCAACGGTCACGGCAACGGCAACGGTCACGGCAACGGTCGCGGCAACGGGGACCCGTGGGGCGACAACGGCTTCGGCCAGAGCCCGGCGATGGCCCCGGCGCCCTCGCCGTCCGGTGGCAGGAGGACGACGACCGGCACGGGCAAGTAGTGATCGAAGCCCCCGCGCCCTGCGCGCGGGGGCTTCGCCGTTTCCGGGTACGGAGAATTCTCATGAAAGATTCAGCGAGGAATGCCGTGAGTTCGCCACGTCGAACGCGGAGAAAAGCCGTTCCGCCGTCCTTGGCTTATTGTGCGTACGGCGCCGCTGCTGAAAAGCTGATCGTTCTCAGCACGGTTCCGCGACCGGTTCCCTGGACGGTTCCCCCGCACCGTTCCCCGAACAGTGATCGATAGGCGCGTGATGACTCGGACCACGAACGATTCTCGGGCGCTCGGCGCGGCCGCGCAGAAGGTGGTGCGGCATCTGCCGTCCGGACTTGTCGCCCGTCTCCGCGCGGTCGCGCGGAGGGCCGTGCCGTACCTGCCGTTCGCACTCTTCGCCACTCTCGGTGCGGTGCTCGCCTTCCTGTGGAAGTGGCCGTGCCGGTTCGGGGGCGCGTGGAACGGCGGGCTCGGGCAGTACACGAACTTCTGCTACACGGACATCTATCCGCTGTGGTGGGCCGAGCATCTGAACGAGGGGAAGATCCCCTACGTCGACTATCCGGTCGAGTACCCCGTCGGCATCGGCGCGATCATGGAGTTCGCCCGGCGCCTGGCGAGCGGTGACGGCGTGGCGTTCTACGACATCACCGTGATCCTCATGGGCGTCTTCCTGGTCGCCGGTGTGGTGATCATGGCCGTCCTGGCCGGGCCCACCCGGCGCCGGGATGCCCTCTGGTACGCCATCGGCCCGGCGGTCATCCTCTGCGCGTACATCAACTGGGACCTGGCGGCGGGGGCGCTCGCCCTGGGTGGCCTGCTCGCGTGGTCACGGGACAGGCACGTGCTGGCCGGAGTGCTGCTCTCGCTCTCGGTGGCGACGAAGTTCTATCCGCTGATGTTCTTCGGCGCGCTGTTCCTGCTCACGCTGCGCACCGGGAAGTGGATGCCGTTCGCCCGGATGGCGGTCGCCGCGGCCGGGACCTGGCTGGTCGTCAACGTGCCGGTCATGCTGATCAACTTCGAGGGGTGGAAGCGCTTCTACGCCTTCAGCAGCGAACGCGGCGCCGACTGGGGCAGCCTGTGGTTCTTCTTCCAGCACAAGGACTGGGGCTTCCTCGCCGACGCGGGATCGCTGAACACGATGGCCACGGGCACGCTGGCCGTGCTGCTGCTCGGGATCGCGGCGTTCGCCGTGATGGCCCCGCGCCGGCCGCGGCTGATGCAGCTCTGCTTCCTCGCGCTGGCGGCCTTCATGATCACCAACAAGGTGTGGTCGCCGCAGTACATGCTCTGGCTGGTGCCGTTCGCCGTCCTGGCCCGGCCGAAGTGGGGCGCGCTCGCCGCGTGGCAGATCGCCGAGTGCTGGTACTTCTTCGCGATCTGGCTCTATCTCGCCGCGCAGTATCCGGAGGGCGTGAACCTCGGCATCGGGGACACCGCCTACTTCCTCTCGGTGTGGGCGCGGGCGATCACGATCGTCGTCCTGATGGCCCTCGTCGTGCGGGACATCCTGCGGCCCGAGCTGGACGTGATCCGCGCCTCCGGCGCCGACGACCCGTCCGGCGGGGTGTTCGACCAGGCCGAGGACCGGTTCGTGCTCCCGCCCCGGCCGAAGGCCGACGTCGCCGTCGTGGAAGCCTGAAAGGGTGCGACACCGGTTTCCCTGGCAGGTGCTGCCCGTCTGGCTGATCACGCGCGTGGTGCTCTTCCTCGCCGCGACGCAGGTCATTCCGGTCGGGCACGCGGGGTCGTTCGAGGGTGACGTCGCGCTCTACAGCGGCTGGTCGGACATCCTCCTCCGGGGGGAGTTCCCCGCAGGAGACGAGAAGTGGCAGTACCCGCCCTACGCGGCGCTGCCCATGCTCGCCCCGCATCTGCTGCCGTGGAGCTACCGGATCGACTTCTACGTGCTCGCGCTGGTGTGCGACCTGGCGATCCTGCTCCTGCTGTGCCGGTTCACGGCCAAGACCGGCGGGAGCCGCACCGGCGTGTGGGCGTGGACCGTGGGGGCGGCCCTGCTGGGCCCGCTGCTGATCTCCCGGTACGACCTGATGGTCACCCTGGTCGCGGTCCTCGCGCTCACGGCCTCCACGGACCCGGCCGTACGCGGAGCGCTGATCGGGTTCGGGCTGGCGATCAAGGTGTGGCCGGTCGCGCTGCTCACCGGGCTGCGCCGCTGGCGCGAGCTGCTGACCGGCGCGGCCTCGTCCCTGGTCGTCGTGGTGCTCGGGTGCGGCGTGGCCGCCCTGGTCCTGCCGCACGCGCTGGACTTCCTCACCGCCCAGCAGGATCGGGGGCTCCAGATCGAGTCGCTGGCGGCCACGCCGTTCGCGCTCGGCCGCGCGCTGGGCTGGTGGGACGGGTTCACCACGTACCAGCACGGCGCCATGGAGCTCGTCGGGCCCGGCGTGGAGACGGCCACCCTGGTGAGCGTCGCCGCCACGCCCGCCGCGCTCGTCCTGCTCGCGGTGTGGTGGTTCCGCGCGGCGCCGACGGAGAACACCTACTACGACGCGGCGCTGACCACGATCCTCTTTCTGGTGGTGACCAGCAGGGTGCTGTCGCCGCAGTACCTGATCTGGCTGCTGGGCGTCGCGGCGGTGGTGCTCGCCGCGCGTACCGCGCAGCGGCCGGCCGCCTGGCTCGTCCTGGCCGCGACCCTGCTGACCGGGATCATGTATCCGTGGATCGAGGAGGACTACAGCTGGAGCGGACGGTTGCCGGGCACGCTGGTCCTGGTCGTGCGCAACCTCGTGCTCCTCGCGGCGGCCGTCGTGTCGTTCGTCCAGCTCTGGCGGAGCACCCGTAGGCCCGCCCGCGTCCCGAGTGGCATGCGCGGTGAAACGGGCGAGGACGCCGAACCCGGCGAGGATCTCGTGGATCCCGGGGACGGCACGGCCGCGCGTGGTTCCCGGATGCGCGTGACGTGAACGGCCCCGGGACACCGGTCCCGGGACACGCGCGAGGTGAATCCCTACCCGTTCTGAGCCGGGCGTAATCCAGAGAAGTTATCCACAGCCTGTGGACGTCAGAGGTGCTTGCGGAGGAAAGCGATGTCGTCCGCCTGGCCTTCGAACGGCGTCTCCACCACGATCGGCGCTCCCGCCTGCCGGCAGACGGCGAGGATCCGCTCCGCGTCGATCTGGCCGGAGCCCAGATTGGCGTGGCGGTCCGCGCCCGAGTCGAAGGCGTCGCGCGAGTCGTTGCAGTGGACCAGGTCGATGCGGCCGGTGATCGCCTTCACCCGGTCGACGACGTCGGACAGATCCTCGCCGCCCGCGTGGGCGTGGCAGGTGTCCAGGCAGAAGCCGATCATCGAGGCGTCCCGGGCACCGGAGGTCACGGCGTCCCACAGGCGGGCGATCCGGTCGAGCTTGCGCGCCATCGCGTTGCCGCCGCCCGCCGTGTTCTCGATCAGCACGGGGATGGGGCAGTCCATCCGCTCGAAGACCTTGCGCCAGTTGTCGAACCCGATCTGCGGATCGTCGCCGGCGTTGACGTGGCCGCCGTGGACGATCAGGCCCTTGGCACCGATGGACGCGGCGGCCTTGAGGTGGCTTTCCAGCAGCTTGCGGCTGGGGATGCGGATCCGGTTGTTCGCCGTCGCCACGTTGATCACGTAGGGGGCGTGGACGTAGACATCCACAGCCGAATCCCGGATCGCGTCGGCGCTCTCCGGAAGGACCGGGCCCTTCCAGCCCTGCGGGTCGCCGAGGAAGAACTGCACGACGTCGGCGTCGCGCGCCGCCGCATGGGCGAGCGGGTCGTCCTGGTCGACGTGCGCGCCGATGCGGGGGAGGTGTCCGTCCTGACCAAAGCCCATTGTCGTCGTACCTCCGTGCGTCGGTGAAGCGGCATGCCGTACAGACACTAGACGCTCCAGGTGGAGGGCGTCTCGGTGGTGAAGGGCGCACCCCAGGCCACGCCGAACGGCCGAGCCGCCGGCCCGGCCGCGAGCTCTCCACGCGGCGGCCGGGTTGTGGCGTTCACGCGGCGGTCGGGCCGGAACGGCGGCGCGACCGGGCCGTGTTAACCGGTCGTGTCAACCGGTCGCGTCAACCGGTCGGGAGGAACCCTCCGTGGGCGATCCCGAGCGCGGCTCCGACGAACGACCCGACGATGCCGCAGATGATGATGCTGCGCTGCGGAGTCGTCACGGAGACGTACTGCGCGTAGAGCCCGCCGAGGAATCCGATGGCGCCCACCCACGAGGCGACCACGTGGAGGCCGACGAAGAACCCGGAGACGATCGCCAGGAGACCGAAGACCAGCGTGCCGACCGCGAGCGCGTTCTCCAGAGTGTGCGGCCTGCCGTCCGTGTTCAGTGTGAGCCGGAAAGCGGGTCTTCTGACGCGGCCAAGAACGTGCGGCATATGCGTCACCCCCTCTTGCTGCTCAGTTTCCCTCGCGGGGCGGCGTACGGCCAGTGGCCTGGTAGCCTGAATCGGCTGTGTTCGATACGCGTGGGGTGCACTTCCCCGCGCCGCCCGCAGCGTCCTCCTGTCACGGCAAGGCGTCGTGACCGCAAGAGTCCAGAGGAGGTTGGATTCCGCATGCGTCGTTACGAGCTGATGGTCATCCTCGACCCGGCCCTCGATGAGCGCACCGTACAGCCCTCGCTCGACCAGTTCCTCAGCGTCGTCCGCAACGATGGCGGCACCGTGGAGAAGGTCGACGTCTGGGGCCGTCGTCGGCTGTCCTACGACATCGCCAAGAAGGCCGAGGGCATCTACGCCGTGGTCGACCTGACCGCGGAGCCCGCCACGGTCAAGGAGCTGGACCGCCAGATGAACCTGAACGAGGGCATTCTCCGTACCAAGGTCATCCGTCCCGAGCTCCACTGAGCGGGAACGGCCAAGCCCGGCGTTTTTGTCGGGCCATGGCCGTACTCTGAAGCCCTTACGGCTGAGCTGACGGGATAGGAAGGCGAAAGCGACCGATGGCAGCAGGCGACACCACGATCACCATCGTCGGCAACCTTGTCGACGACCCGGAGCTGCGCTTCACCCCGACGGGGCAGGCTGTGGCCCGGTTCCGCATCGCATCCACTCCGCGGTTCCTGGACCGCCAGACCAACGAGTGGAAGGACGGCGAGGGCCTGTTCCTGACCTGCAATGTGTGGCGGCAGGCGGCGGAGAACGTCGCCGAGAGCCTGCAGCGCGGCATGCGGGTCATCGTGCAGGGACGGCTGCGCCAACGGTCGTATGAGACCAAGGAAGGCGAGAAGCGCACGGTCTACGAGGTCGAGGTCGACGAAGTCGGCCCCTCGCTGCGCAACGCCACCGCCAAGGTGAACAAGACCGCCCGGCAGGGCGGCGGCGGCGGTGGGTTCGGCGGCGGCCCGTCCAACGACCCCTGGGCTTCGGCCAGCCCCGCTCCTCAGGGCGGTGGCGGCTACAACCAGGGTGGCGGCGGCGGTGGCGGCGGCGGTGGCGGCGGCTTCGGCGGCGGCGACTTCAGCGACGAACCGCCTTTCTAGTCACCTCTCCGGGTGACACCAGCACACGAAAACGTATCCGAGCGACCATTCCCGCATCATGCGGGGCTCTGAAAGGAGCACCACGATGGCGAAGCCGGCACTGCGCAAGCCGAAGAAGAAGGTTTGCCTGTTCTGCCACGACAAGATCTCCTACGTCGACTACAAGGACACGGCGCTGCTGCGGAAGTTCATCTCCGACCGCGGCAAGATCCGTGCTCGCCGGGTGACGGGCAACTGCACCCAGCACCAGCGCGACGTTGCCACCGCTATCAAGAACGCTCGTGAGATGGCCCTGCTGCCGTACACGAGCACCGCGCGCTAAGGAAAGGAGTCTCAGGACATGAAGCTCATTCTCACCACTGAGGTCTCCGGCCTCGGCGCTCCCGGTGACATCGTCGAGGTGAAGGACGGCTACGGCCGCAACTACCTCGTCCCGCGCGGTTTCGCGATCCGGTGGACCCGCGGCGCCGAGTCGCAGGTCGCCTCGATCAAGAAGGCCCGCGACTCCCGCGAGATCCGTGACCTGGGCACCGCCAAGGAGGTCGCCGGCCAGCTCGGCGCCCTGAAGGTGGTCCTGAAGACCCGCGCCGGCGAGGCCGGCCGTCTCTTCGGCTCGATCACCACGGGCGACATCGCCGACGCCGTCACCGCCGCGGGTGGTCCCAAGCTGGACCGCCGCCGCATCGAGATCGGCAACGCGATCAAGAGCCTGGGCTCGCACCGGGTCAGCGTCAAGCTGCACCCCGAGGTGTCCGCGACCGTCGACGTCGAGGTCGTCGCCGGCTGACCCCGGCCCCATGGCTGTTCAGAGGGCCCTTCCCACTTCGGGAGGGGCCCTTTGACGTGCGTGAACCGTGCCCCAACAGGGCTGAAATATCCGGCCGATAGTATCTAGCCCGTCCCAAACGCGGATTCGCGCAAGATTTACCCCCATGGAGGCTGAAATGCACCGTCCCTCGCTGTTGCTGGCGCTTGGCGTCCTCACGACGGCGGCGGTCGCGTGCGCACCGGCCAATGACGCGGAGCCGTCCGGCGGCACCGCCGCCGCCAGCCCGGCGGCCTCCGCGAGCTGCGCGAAGGACCAGCTCACGCTGATCACCCCGGGCAAGCTGACGGTCGGCACGGACAAGCCCGCGTACGAGCCCTGGTTCAAGAACGACGACCCGGCGAGCGGCGAGGGCTTCGAGAGCGCGGTCACCTACGCCGTGGCCGAGAAGCTCGGCTTCACCAAGGACGAGGTCGCCTGGGCCACCGTCCCCTTCGACAGCGCGTACGCGCCGGGCGACAAGAAGTTCGACTTCGACATCAACCAGGTGTCCATCACGCCGGACCGGGCCAAGGTCGTCGACTTCAGTGACGGGTACTACACGGTCAAGCAGGGCGTCGTCACGCTGGACAGCGGAAAGTACGCCTCGGCGACCAGCCTCGCCGACCTCAAGGACGCCACGATCGGCGTGCAGGTCGGCACCACCGCGCTCGACGCGGTCAAGAGCGTGGTCCAGCCGGCCAAGGAGGCCAAGGTCTACACCCAGCAGGTCGACGCCGTGAACGCGCTCAAGAACAAGCAGGTGGACGCCATCGTGGTGGACCTGCCGACGGCGTTCTACGTCACCGCCGCCCAGGTCGAGAACTCCAAGATCGTGGGGCAGTTCGCCGCCACCGGCGGCACGCCCGAGGAGTTCGGCCTGGTCTTCCAGAAGGGCAACGCCCTGGTGTCCTGCGTCAACGAGGCCATCGGCGCGCTGAAGTCCTCCGGTGAGCTCGCCAAGATCGAGCAGCAGTGGCTGAGCGCTGCGGCCGGCGCGCCGGAGATGAAGTGACAGGTGAAGTGACGCAGTCGGCGAAGAGCGACCGGCAACGGGAGAGGGAGCGGGTCCGGCGCAGGCAGGCGGTCCGCTCCAGTTCCGTCGCAACGGCGTCCACCCTTGTCTTCCTGACCCTGGTGGCCGTCCTGGTCACCAACTCTCCGGGATGGCCGAGGGTCCAGGAGACGTTCTTCGACCCCGAGGCGTTCGCCCGGACGTTGCCCGATGTGCTGCACGGCTTCTGGATCAACGTCCAGATCTTCCTCATCGCGGAACCGCTCATCCTCGTTCTCGGACTGCTCGTCGCGCTGGCCCGGGGACTGCGGGCACCGGTCTTCTTCCCGCTCCGGGTGCTGGCCGTCGTCTACACCGACGTGTTCCGCGGCGTGCCGACGCTGCTCGTCATCATGCTCGTCGGCTTCGGCCTGCCCGCGCTCCAGCTCACCGGCGTGCCGTCCGACGAGATCACCCTCGGCGTCATCGCGCTCGTCCTCGCGTACAGCGGGTACGTCGCGGAGGTCTTCCGCGCCGGCATCGACACCGTGCACCCGAGCCAGGTCGCGGCGGCGCGCTCTCTCGGGCTGTCCCACGGGCAGGCCATGCGCCATGTCGTGCTGCCGCAGGCCGTGCGCCGGGTGATCCCGCCGCTGCTCAACGACTTCGTCTCCCTCCAGAAGGACACCGCGCTGGTCTCCACGATCGGCGTGATCGAGGCGCTTCGGCAGGCGCAGATCTACGCGGCGAGCAAGTTCAACTACACCCCCTACCTCGTGGCGGCGATCCTGTTCATCCTGCTCACGATCCCGATGGCGCGGTTCACCGACTACCTGTCGGCGCGGGCCGCCCGCCGCCGCGGCCCCGGAGGTGCCTGATGACGCTGCTGCGCATCGAGGGCGTGTGGAAGAACTATCGCCACCAGAGCGTGCTGCGCGGGATCGACCTGGACGTGGCCCCGCACGAGGTGGTCTGCTTGATCGGCGCCTCCGGCTCCGGCAAGTCGACGCTGCTGCGCTGCGTGAACCTGCTGGAGACCGTCGACGACGGCGCCATCCACCTGGACGGCGACGAGATCACGGACGTCCGCGCCGACGTGGACGAGGTCCGCAAGCGGATCGGGATGGTCTTCCAGTCCTACAACCTCTTCCCGCACATGACCGTGCTGGACAACATCACCCTGGCGCCGCGCAAGGTGCACAAGGTCGACCAGGCCCAGGCCGAGGAGCAGGCCAGGGAGCTGCTGGCCAGATTCGGCCTCGCGGACAAGGCGAAGGAGTACCCCGACCGGCTCTCCGGCGGCCAGCAGCAGCGCGTGGCCGTCATCCGGGCCATCGCCACCCAGCCCCGCCTGCTGCTGCTCGACGAGGTGACCTCCGCGCTCGACCCGATCCTGGTCACCGAGGTGCTGAGCATCATCCGCGAGCTCAAGGAGACCGGGATGACCATGATCCTGGCCACCCACGAGATGAGCTTCGCCAGGGACATCTCCGACACCGTCTGCTTCCTCGACGGCGGCGTCCTGCTCGAACGCGGCTCTCCCGAGCAGATCTTCTCCGCGCCCGAGCATCCGCGTACCCGCGAGTTCCTCCAGCGCGTACTGGACGCCGGACGGCTGTGACCCCGCGCGCCGTGCCCTCCGCGTCCGGCTCGTGGAGGGCCGCCGATCAGCGGCGGTGGCGGCCGCGCCCGGGCGCGCCAACCGGCGATCACGCCCCGGTGACCAACCAGGCCGTGCCGTACGCGCGGAGGGACAGAGTGACCATCCGGGCCAGCATCCAGACGCCGAAGGCCGCCCAGAGCGCGACGAGGCTCCCCGCGACCAGGGCGAACGGCAGGTAGGCGAGGGTGGTGAGCAGCCCGGCCCAGGCGAGGTAGCGCTGGTCGCCCGCGCCGATCAGCACGCCGTCGAGCACGAACACGACGCCCGCCATCGGCTGGAACAGCGCTACGAGCCACAGCACCGCCTCCAGCCGGTCCGACACCGCGGCCGGGGTGTCGAACACCCCGGGGAGCAGCGGACGGAGCGCGAGCACGGCGAGCCCGAACGCGACGCCGCACCCGACCCCCCACCCGACCATGCGCCGGGTGGCCGACCGCGTCGCGGCGGTGTCGCCCGCACCCAGCGTCCGTCCGGTGATCGCCTGTCCCGCGATGGCGATGGCGTCCAGCGCGAACGCGAGGAACGTCCAGATCCGGGTCGCGATGGTGTGCGCGGAGATCTGCTCGTCGCCCATCCGGGTCGCCAGCGACGTGGCGGTCAGCAGCACGATCTGCAGGCACGCCGTACGGATGACCAAGGCCAGCCCGGCGGTGCCCGCGGACCTGATGCCGGAGAGGTCGGGCCGGAGCGGGACGCCGTGCCGCCGTGCCCCCTTGACGACCATGAAGAGGTAGACGGCCGCGCCCAGCGCCTGGGCGATGACCGTGCCCCAAGCCGACCCGGCGACCCCCCAGCCGAGCCCAAGGACGAACCAGGCGTTCAGCACGCCGTTGAGCACGAAGGAGGCCACCGAGACCGCGAGGGGCGTCACGGTGTCCTGGAGGCCGCGCAGCACCCCGGTGCCCGCGAGCACGAGAAGCAGCGCGGGCGTGCCGAGCAGGCTGACCCGCAGGTACGTGGTGGCCAACTCGGCGAGCCGCTCGGAGGCGCCGAAGAGATCGACGATCCCGGGGGCGAGCGGCCAGCAGACGACGATGACGGCGACGCCCACCGCCGCCGCCAGCCACAGCCCGTCCACACCCTGCCGCATGGCCCGGAGCGGATCGCCCGCGCCGATCTGACGGGCCACGGCCGCGGTCGTGCCGTACGCGAGGAAGACGCACAGGCCGACGATCGCGGACAGTGCGGCGCTCGCCACGCCGAGGGCGCCGAGCGCCGGGTCGGGCAGCCGCCCGACGATGACGGAGTCAGTGAGCAGGAACAGCGGCTCGGCGACCAGGGCCCCGAACGCGGGCACGGCGAGCCGGAGGATCTCCCTGTTCCCCGTGCGGGCCCCATCCCGCCGCTCGGCGTCCCTTGTCAGTGGCATAGAGGTATTTTGCCAGTTACATCCGGATGCTCGGCGTTGTCAACCGGCTTGGGCGGGTGGCCATGCCCATCCGGTCTCAGGTATCTACCGACTTTCCTTCGTCCACAGCGCCTGGATAACGTTCTCGCTGCTCAGGAGGGGTTTTCGGGCGATGGTCACAGGGTTATCCCCAGGCTCGTCCCCAGGGTGTTCACACCTGAGCGGCGGAAGTGCACACGTTATCCACAGGCACGTCCACAGCTCGCGTTGCCGGTAGGGTGCGGCAGCCGCGAAACTGTCAGACCGGCGGGTTACAACTGGGGTTGCTGTGTTGGGGGGTGTGTGGTGAGCGTGCTTGATTTCCCCGGCGGCCCAGGTGGCCCCGGCGGCTCCGATGCCACGTTCGAGCGGACTCCACCGCACAATATCGAAGCCGAGCAGTCCGTTCTCGGCGGCATGATGCTGTCCAAGGACGCGATCGCCGATGTGGTTGAGATCCTTCGCGCCGACGACTTCTACCGCCCCGCCCATCAGATCATCTACGAGGTCATCACCGACCTCTACGGCCGGGGCGAGCCCGCCGACTCGATCATGATCCTCGACGACCTGCAGAAGCGCGGCGAGTTGGGCCGGGTCGGAGGCGCCCCCTACCTCCACACGCTGACCGCGGTCGTGCCCACGGCGGCCAACGCGGGCTACTACGCCAAGATCGTTCGGGAGCAGGCCATCCTGCGCCGGCTGATCGAGGCCGGCACCCGCATCGTCTCCTACGGGTACGGCGGGCAGAGCGAGGAGGTCGACGACCTGGTCGACCGCGCGCAGGCCGAGATCTACAAGGTCACCGAGCGGCGCACCTCCGAGGACTACCTGCCGCTCTCCGAGATCATGCCGGGCGCGCTGGACGAGATCGAGGCCATCGGCAGCCGCGGCGGGCAGATGGTCGGCGTCCCCACCGGTTTCCAGGATCTCGACGCCCTCACCAACGGCCTGCACCCCGGCCAGATGATCGTCGTGGCCGCCCGACCCGCCATCGGCAAGGCGCTCGCGCTCGATACCCCACTGCCCACTCCTGATGGTTGGACAACCATGGGTGAGGTGAAGGTCGGCGACTACCTGATCGGGGCCGACGGTAAGCCCACTCGCGTGGTGGCTGCTACCGGCATCATGCACGGCCGCCCGTGCTACGAGGTGGAGTTCAGCGATGGCACGGTGATCACGGCCGACGCCCAGCACCAATGGCTCACCGACACACGTGCGTCCCGCAAATCGGCTCAGGCGGCTGCGTCCGGCTACAACAGGTACCGGAACCAGAAGACATTCGCTGAGGTGCGCACAACGGAAGAGATCGCCGCAACGCTGTGGTGCAACACCGCGGACAAGCGGCTCAATCACACCGTCGTCAATGCCCGGCCGCTGGACCTGCCCGACCGTGACCTGCTGATCCCTCCGTACACACTGGGTGTCTGGCTCGGAGACGGCCACTCTGACAGTGCCCGGTTCACCACCGGCGACCCGGAGATCGCCGAGCATGTGGCCGCCGAAGGTCGCCCCGACTGCGGCGGCCCGTCCAGTGGGCTTCGCCAGTGCCGGGAGTGCCGCAACGACCACGGCACTATGAACGCCCGACTGAGGAAGCTGGGCGTGCTGGGCAACAAGCACATCCCGGGCGAATATCTGCGCGCTTCTGAGGCGCAGCGCAGAGCGCTCCTGGCCGGGCTGCTGGACACCGACGGCTACATCAACGCCGCCGGGACAGCCCAGTTCGCCGTCACGAACCGCCGCCTGGCAGAGGATACCTGGGAACTGATCCTGAGCCTGGGATACAAAGCAACCTGGACATCCAAGGAGGTGTCAGGGCGCACCGAAGCCAGCTCAACCAGCTATGCGATCACATTCACCCCCTCCGACAAGGTCTTCCGGCTGAGCCGGAAGAACGCCCGCGTGAACACCGACACCCACCCCAAGGCGACGTACCGCAACATCACCGACGTCCGCCCGGTGACGTCGGTGCCGGTGCGTTGCGTCGAGGTGGACAACGCCGATCACATGTACCTGGCGGGGCAGACATGGATACCCACCCACAACTCCACCCTTGGATTGGATTTCGCCAGATCTGCCGCTATTAAGCACGGTATGACGACTGTCGTCTTCTCGCTGGAAATGTCGCGTAATGAGATCACGATGCGACTGCTGTCGGCGGAGGCGCGGGTCGCGCTGCACACCATGCGCTCCGGGCTGATGAGCGACGACGACTGGACCCGGATGGCCCGCCGCATGGGTGAGGTCGCCGAGGCGCCGCTGTTCATCGACGACTCCCCGAACATGTCGATGATGGAGATCCGGGCCAAGTGTCGCCGTCTCAAGCAGCGCAACGATCTGCGGTTCGTCATCGTCGACTACCTCCAGCTCATGAGCTCACCCAAGCGGACCGAGAGCCGCCAGCAGGAGGTCTCCGAACTGTCCCGGTCGCTCAAGCTCCTCGCGAAGGAGCTGGAGGTGCCCGTCATCGCGATCTCGCAGCTCAACCGTGGTCCCGAGCAGCGCACCGACAAGCGCCCCCAGGTGTCCGATTTGAGGGAATCTGGGTCGATTGAGCAGGATGCCGACATGGTGATCCTCTTGCATAGAGAGGACGCCTACGAGCGGGAGTCGCCGCGGGCGGGCGAGGCCGACCTGATCGTGGCCAAGCACCGTAACGGCCCCACCGCCACCGTCACGGTGGCCTTCCAGGGCCACTACAGCCGCTTCGTGGACATGGCCACGCACTGACGACTCCCGGAGAGGACGGCTACCGCCAGAGGGCGGCGACGGTCGCGGCGGCCGCCCGTCCCTGGGCGTACCCCGCCTCAGCGGACGGCGTCCGCACCTCCGGGTCGAGCGGGTCGGGGCCGATGGCCGCGCGGGAGGCGTCGTCGGGGTGGAGGACCTCGACGGTCGTGCCGAGCGTCGCGACCTGCCCGGCCAGCTCCGGATCCTCAAGCGGCGAAAGCACGAGCACCCGGTCGTGACCGGCCGCGAGGTCGGCGTTGTTCGACGAGCGCATGCCGCCGTCCATGTAGCGGGTGTCGCCGATGGTCACCGCAGGCCAGACGCACGGCACGGCGCAGCTCGCCGCCACCGCGTCCACCAGGTTCACGCCCGACTGCGGCGTGAACAGGATCGGCTCGCCCGTGTACGCGTCGACGGCGACGATGACCAGGTCGCGGTCGGGCCATTCGTGGACGGGCAGCCGTGCCGCGATCACCTCGCGTCGCCGTTCCTCCGTCACGGTGGACGCGGCGAGCGCGAGCGCCCCGGCCTTCCTGCGCGCCTCGGCAGGGTCGGAGGTCTGGGTGTAGATCTCGACCCATTGCTCCATCAGCTCAGTGATCGCCACACCGCTGGTGATCTCCGGAGCCTGCGCCGCCGGGTCGATCTGCCGCCTGAGTAGCTCGTCGAGTGTCAGGCCGCTGGTGATCTGGGCGGCGACGGTGGAGCCGGCCGAGGTGCCCACGATCCGGTCCGCGCCAGTGACGTCGACTCCGGCGTCGGCGAGCCCGGCCAGAACGCCGGTCTCCCAGGCGATCCCGGCGACGCCCCCTCCGCCGAGCACCAGCGCGCGGGTCGTCGTGTCCATGGGCATCCCCTTACACATATGCCGATATTTCACTAGATGATCTAGATCATCTAGATCGTAGTGAAGCGGAAAGAAGGTGAGCTCACCGGCACTGGGCGAGCATCGCGGCCTTGTCCGCCCTGGTCACGGGGAGGTCGTACTTCAGCGCCACCTGGGCGAACCGGACGACGTAGGCGCAGCGGATCTTCCGGGACGGCGGCAGCCACGAGGCGGGGCCCGATCCGCCCTTGGCCTCGTTGGCCGGGCCGTACACGGGGAGCAGGTTGAGCGGGTCGTTGGCGATGCGCAGCCGTTTCGCCATCGGCCAGTGGGCGGCGCCCATCCGCCACGAGTACGACATCGGCACCACGTGATCGACCTGGACGAGGTCGGCGCGCTGCTTCCGCCACCGGATGGTCCGGCCGGTGTACGGGTCCTTGAGCGTCATCCTGATCACGACGCAGTCGGAGCCCTTGCGGTATCTGACGTTCCGGCCGTCCCGTGCGAGCAGGTCGTTCCGGGTGTTGCAGCCGTTCCCCGCGTACGGCACGCCGTCCGCGGTGTCCGCCCAGTTCTCTCCGAAGCGGGTCCGCGCGTACCCGGTCTTGGGGCCGCTTCCCTTGACCCGCAGCTTCCGGATCAGCGCGACCGCGGCGGCCCGGTCCTTGGCGGAGGTGATCGGGGCGAGCCCCGGCTTGGTGCCCCGCGTGTTGTGCAGCGGCACGGCGCGCGCCCGGGCGTCGGCGGCCTTCCCGGCGGTCGTGCCGGCCGAGCGGTGGGTGGTGTTGGTGGCGACGGAGGCGAGCACAATGCCCGCCACCACGACAACGACGATCTCGCGCGCGCCCAGAACGGCCTCCCCGATGAGACTCGGTAAAAGAATCCCCAAGAATCGAGAGGCTGACACTCCTGGACGCGCTGCCCGCGCTGTTCTCCGTCCGCTATTCCCAGATCGTCCGCGCCCGCCACGCCGTCTGATCGGAGCCCGTCCCGTGACCGTCAGCCGTACGAGGTGACCGGCGAGCCGGCGGCCGACCTGACCGGGGCCGACTCGGTACGGCTGCCGCGGACCGTCCCCGCTGGATCCCACGGTTCACGGATCGAGGGACGAGACGTGATGCCGTTTCATTCGATTCATCCGACCGGGCGGTAGTGCGTCGTGATCCTCCCCTCGTCGTAGACGTGGAGGGCGACGGCCGGAGGGAGCTCGCGGTCGATCGGCGGATGCGCCCCCGTCTCGAACGGCAGCAGCGCGGTGTTGACCACACCCGGTGCCGCCAGCAGGGGCAGGCCCGCGAAGGTGGTCGCCGCACCCGTGTGGGCGTGTCCGGCCAGGACGGCCACCACCTGCGGATGCCGGGCGAGCACCGCCGCCAGGCGTTCGGGCTCGCCCAGCCTGATCTCGTCGACGTACGGGATGCCCAGTGGGACGGCCGGGTGGTGCATCCCGACGAAGGCGGGCACCTCCGGGGTGGCGGCGAGGACGCCGTCGAGCCAGTCCAGGGTCTCGTCGCTCAGGATCCCGTCCGGCCGCCCCGGGATGCTGGAGTCGCACAGCGCGATCGTCGCGCCCGGCAGGCGGAGGACCTGGTTGACCGGGGCGGCGCCGTTCGTACTCTCCTCGCCTGGGTCGGAGAGCAGGACCTTGCGGAGGTTCTCCCGGATGTCGTGGTTTCCGGGACAGAGCACCAGCGGCACGTCGGTCTCGATGAGCCCGCGGGCGATCTCGTACTCCTCGACGGCTCCGTGGTCGGCGATGTCCCCGGTGAGGAGGATCGCGTCGACGGGCAGCCTCCCGACGTGATCGAGAACGCGGGTCGCGCGTGCGGTGTTCCGCTCGCTCCCGTCGATGTGGATGTCGCTCACGTGAGCAAGCACGAGCATGGTGTCCGTCCTCCGCGTCGGGGGTCGTCGGGGTCTCAGGCTCTCACGCGGCGTGTCCTCCAGCCGGCCCGTACAGGTCGCTTCCGATCAGCCGACCGGTGCGGTGAGGCGTTCGGCGAGGATGCGGGCCCGGGCGAGCTGGACCTTGCGTGCCTCGCCCGCCGCGTACCCCACGAGGAACCAGGGGGCGGTGAGCTCCAGCAGGTCGTCCACTCGGGTGCCCGGCCCGTCGGGCGCCAGATCGAACCGGTAGGCCATGTGGACGTTGCCCGGGCTCTTCACCTCACCGCGTACGGAGAGTCCCTCGGTGAGGAGGGTGACCTTGATCGGGTTGTCGTACGTGAAGACGCCGAGGAATTTGAACCGTTCGATCGAGGTGTAGCGGATGACGCCTGGCTCGGAACGATCCACATCCTCGACCGCCACGACGAGCGGTGACAGCCCGATGTAGCTCTCGGGCGTCGTGAGGTGCTCGAACACCGCCTCGGGGGTGGCGTCGACGTGGAATGTGTTGGTCAGTACCCTCTGCGGCACGACGTCCTCCGGACATGGAACGTGATCTATGCCGGGAATTGTGACAAAGACCGTGCTCTATGAGAAATCCGGATCATGGAGTTTCGAGCCGCCCCTCGGCGTCCGTCACCGCTGACCGTGGTGGTCACTCCCAGCGGAACATGCGGGCGGCGGCGATCCCAGCGATCAGCGCCCAGCCGGCGAGGACCGCGAGGTGCGGCAGCCCGGGCGCGTGCCCCGCCATCGTGTCGCGCAGTACCTGGCCGAACGCCCCCGTCGGCGTGAAATCGCTGACCACCCGCAGTGCGGACGGCATGAGATCGCGGGGAAGCCACATGCCCCCGAGGAACAGCAGCGGGAACATCACCACGGCTCCGGCACCCTGGACGACCCGGGTGTTCGGCGCCACCGCGGCGAGCCACAGCCCGATGGAGAACATGGCGACCGCGCCGAGCACGAGCACCCCGGCGAACGCGGCGAGCTGCCGAGGGACCGGGACGCCGAGCACGAGATGTCCCAGTGTCAGCGTCAGGGCCGTGCTCAGCACGGCGACGACCGCGCTGATCGCGATCTGCGCGACGAGCAGCGCGGTGGGCCTGATCGGTGTGGTGGACATCCGCCGCAGCACGCCCTTCTCCCGGTACGCGACCAGCGTCGAGGGAAGCGAGCTCAGCGCGAGCGTCACGATGGAGAGCAGGACCATCATCCCGGGGAGCTGGGTGTCGATGACCCGCTCGCCCCCCAACGACGGGTCGGCGTCGCGGAAGCCGGGGATGGAAGCGCCGAGTACCAGCAGCAGCGCGGCGGGCAGGACGACGACGAAGAACACCGCGGCCGGCTCGCGGAGGAACAGCTTCGTCTCGGTGAGGATCAGTTTCTTCTGGATCGGCATCATCGGGTCTCTCCAGTGGTCACGATAAGGAGGAGTCGAGGTAAGGCGTGCGGAGGTAACGCGCGCAAAGGTAACGCGCGCAGAGGGAAGGCAGGGCGGGAGGAGACGGCGCGAACCCGGCGCCTCACTCCGCTGCGTGTCCGGTGAGGGCGAGGAAGGCGTCGTCGAAGGTGGTCCGCTCGGTACGCAGGCCGGCGAGCTGACCCGAGGGGAGCGCGCCCACCACGGCGGCGACCAGATCGCCGGTTCCGGTGACGACGACTTCGTCACCGTCCCTGGAGACGCTGGTGACCTCGGGCAGTGCCCTCAGAGCGTCGACCGGCGCGGTCGATCTGAAGACGATCCGCTGCCGGCCGCCGGCTCGCGCGATCAGCCCCTCGGGGCTGTCCATCGCGAGGACGCGTCCGGAGGAGATCACCGCGACCCGGTCGCACAGCCGCTCGACCTCTTCCATGAAATGCGTGACCAGTAGCACGGTCACGCCCATCTCGCGGATGCGGGAGATCAGCTTCCAGATGTCCCTGCGGGCCTGCGGGTCGAGGCCGGTGGTGAGCTCGTCGAGTATCGCGACCCGCGGGTTCCCGACCAGGGCGAGTGCGATGGACAGCCGCTGGCGCTGGCCACCCGACAGCGCGGAGAAGGCCGTGCCCGGGTCGAGGCCGACCTCGCCGAGCAGCGAGCGCCAGTCCGCGGGGCGCGAGTAGAACGAAGCGTAGAGATCAAGCGCCTCCCCGACCCTCAGCTTGTCCGGCAGGGAGCAGTCCTGGAGCTGGACGCCGATCTGTTCCTTCACGTCGGTCAGGCCGGCGCCGAACTCCACGACGCCGGACGACGGCGTGCGCAACCCGGCGACGCACTCGACCGTGGTCGTCTTTCCGGCGCCGTTGCGGCCGACGATTCCGAAGATCTCGCCTTCCTCGACCGCGAACGACACGTCGTCGACCGCGACCTTCTCGCCGTACGTCTTGCGGAGGTTGTGGACGGAGATGATTGCCATGGGAAAGACGCTAGGAATTCCGCGATCTCCGGAGAATGCGGCCACATGCCCGACCGGGATGGACTTTCCCTCCGGGGAGGGTGTACCTACCCCCACCCCGACAAGGCGTCCCGGGCCACTTCCGGCACCCGGTGCCTCCGTACACACTGAAGTGCATGAACCGACGCACTTTGACGGCGCTGGGCCGCGCGGGCGGGCTCCTGGGGGTGGCGGCCTTCGGGCAGCTCGTCGGTCTCGTGATGCTGGTGGCCACCGCGCTCAGCTATCTGCTCGGCCTGGTGTTCCTGCTCCCCCCGGCGGTACGGCTGGTACGCGCGACGACGCGGTTGCAGCGTCGGCTCGCCGCCGAGTGGTCGGGCGTGACGATCGACGAGCCGTACCGCCCGGCGCCGCCACCCCCGCAGCCGCAGCGGGACGGTTGGTACCGCGAGGGTCGCAACCTGTACAAGACCCCGCGCATCCCGGCGTTCAACCGGCGACTGACCTGGCTGACGAACGATCCCGCGACCTGGCGTGATTTCGCCTACCTCCTGGTGAATCCATGGACCGGCGGCCTGATCGTGGGCATTCCCGTGATGCTGGCCGTGACCGGGATCCCCGCGCTGCTGGACGGCAACCTGCTCGGCCTGCTTACCCTCGTCATCGCGCTGACCTCGGCCCCTGCGGTGGCGCCCTGGAGCGTGCGCGTCCACGGGCAGATCGCGCACGCTCTGCTCGCGCCGACCGAGAAAGCGAGGCTCGCCCAGCGGGTCAGCCACCTGGCCAGGACGCGGATCGACGCGGTCGACTCGCAGGCGGCCGAGCTGCGCCGGATCGAACGTGACCTGCACGACGGCGCGCAGGCGCGGCTGGTCGCGATCGGCATGACGATCGGCGCCGCCGAACAGCTCGTCGACTCCGATCCGGCCGCGGCCAAGGCGATGCTCGCCAAGGCGAGTGAGGCGTCGGCCACCGCGTTGCGGGAGCTTCGCCAGGTCGTGCGAGGCATCCATCCTCCGGTCCTCGCCGAGCGCGGGCTGGGCGACGCCGTACGAGCGCTTCTCCTGGATACCCCGCTCACGTCGCACGTGACCGTCGATCTGCCCACCCGTCCGGACGCTCCGGTGGAGTCCGCCGCGTACTTCGCGGTCAGCGAGCTGATCACCAACGCCGTACGGCACGGCGGCGCGAGCGAGGTGTGGATCGACATCAGCCACCAGGGAACGGCCCTGCGGATCACCGTGACGGACGACGGCCGGGGCGGGGCGGACCCCGAGCGGGGAACCGGGCTGCGGGGGATCGAGCGCAGGCTCGCGGCGTTCGACGGCGTACTGGCCGTCAGCAGCCCGGTCGGTGGCCCGACCACGGCGGTCCTCGAGCTGACCCGCGCGCTGGAGGAGACGATCCCGCCGCTCCCGAGGTGGAAGGGTGCGACCATCGGGTTGTGCTTCGGGCTGTGCTGGATCCCGCTGATCCCGCAGGGGATCGTCACGATGGTCATGAAGCTGGCCGGAGCCCCGAACAGGTCCTGGTTCCTCGCGCTCTACCTGCCCGAACCGTTCCAGTGGCCGGTGATCATCGGGATGATCTGCCTGGGTGGCGCCATGCTGGCGACGGCCGTGACTCTGACGAACCAGGTGAAGCATGCCAAGGTGGACGCGTGCGCGTAGTCATCGCCGAAGACCTCCATCTCCTCAGGGAAGGGCTGGTCGCCCTGCTCCGGGCCCACGAGTTCGACGTGGTCGCCGCCGTCGAGTCCGGCCCGGAGCTGTTGGCCGCCATGCTGCGAGAGCGCCCCGACGTGGCCGTCGTCGACGTGCGCCTCCCGCCGACTTTCACCGACGAGGGGTTGCAGGCCGCGTTGGCCGCGCGCCGTGAGATCCCCGGCCTGCCGGTGCTCGTCCTCTCCCAGCACGTCGAGCAGCTGTACGCCAGGGAACTGCTGGCCGACGGCACCGGCGGCGTCGGCTACCTCCTCAAGGACCGGGTCTTCAACGCCGGCCAGTTCATCGACGCGGTGCGCCGGGTGGCCGACGGGGGTACGGCCATGGACCCGGAGGTGATCGCCAAGCTGCTGGCCAGCAATGCGCGGAACGAGCCGGTCGGCCGCCTCACCCCGCGCGAGCGCGAGGTCCTGGAGCTGATGGCCGAAGGGCGGTCCAACGCCGCCATCGGGCAGCGGCTCTTCCTCAGCGACAGCGCGGTGGGCAAGCACACCGCGAACATCTTCGCCAAGCTGGGGCTGGCCCCCTCCGACGACGACAACCGCCGCGTGCTCGCCGTACTCGCCTTCCTGAACGGCAGACAGGCCCCCTGAAGGGCCTGTCTGGTCGAAGGTCGGATCAGGGAAGCAGCAGACCCCAGTAGAGCGCCCACGGCACGAAGAGCAGGCCGCCGGCGATCAGCACCCTGTCCCGAAGCATGGCCGTACGCCACCGGGTCGCCGTGACCGCCGTCGAGATGAGGGTGGTGAAGGCGAGTAGTTGCACGACCAGCCACAGGATCGGCCGACCGGCGATCAGCGTGCCGAGGTCGATCCCGTGGCCGTTGGCCGCGCTCACCATCGAGACGGTCGCGTACAGGAAGAGCGACACACCGATGAGGCCCGACGCGGCGAGCACTCGGGACGGCCAGGGCCGGTCGACGCCCCCGCCGCGGCGGCGGATGAGCGCGGCCACCGGATACGTCGCGAACGCGCCGAGCAGCAGCACCACGACGAGGAGCTGGGCCTGCCAGCCCTCCCACCACGCCGACTCGGGCAGCGGAACGCTCCTGGTCGGCTGCGCGGGCAGCGGATCGGCGCTCGACGCCGGAACATTCCCACTGGTGACGTCGCGGACCCAGGACCCGACGGTCTCGGCGTAGCCGGGCACCAGTTCGTCGGCCTTCTCGCGTCCCTCGGCCCACAGCGCGTGCGGGGCGCCGGGGAAGAACTTGATCGTCACACTTCCTGGAAGCGTCGCGCGGAAGATCTCCGCGCTCTCCGCCGGGGGGACCTGGTTGTCCTCGGCACCCCACAGCGCGAGCACCGGCTGGTGGATCTTCTTCAGCGTCGGTACGGGATCGTGGTGGGCCTCGGGAAACAGCCCGGCGTCGGCGCCGAAGCGGTAGAAGTTCTCGTTGAGCAGGTGCCGGACCGAGCCCTGGATGCCGGCCCGGTCCACCTTGTTGGCCATGTTCCACGCCTGGGCGCGCAGCGGTTCCAGGCCGGGTCCACCAACCGTGATCATGAACTTGATGTCCGAGGTCCGGGTGACGGCGATCGGCGCCACCCAGCCGCCTTCGCTGAGGCCCCAGATGCCGGCCTTCGCCGGGTCCACCTCCGGACGGTCCCGCAGTATGGCGAAGGCCTTCAGCGCGTCGTCGGCGAGCTGGGAGTAGTCCCGTTTCGTCTTGGAATAGCCGACACTGCGTTTGTCGGGCGCCAGCACCACCATGCCCTGTTTGGCGAACTCCTCGGCCTCCTTCTGGAGCTCGCTCCACCTGTTGCCTCCGCCCGACCCGTGGACGAGCAATAGACCGGGCAGCTTGCCGGTGGCGTTCGCGGGTTCGAAGATCCGCCCGCCGAGCGTCTGCCCGTCGCTGGTACGGAAGCTCACGTCAGCGGTCTTGAGCCCGGCCGCCCCTGCCGCCCTGGTGGTATCGGAGTCCAGGACGGCGGTCTCTGTGAGGGCCGACTTCGAGGCTTTCGCGGCGGCGGCCTGCGCGGCGGTGGCGGGGACCATCACGGTGGGTGCCACGGCGGCGAGGGTGAGGGCAAGGGACGTGGCGCCAAGGGCGATCTTCACGGAGGTTCTCCAAGGGGGTTGCGAAACGTCGGGAAACGCCATGTGAGCGACGTTGAGCGACGTGTATGACCTGCGGGACGTCAGTGACGTGGGTGACATGGGTGACGTGGAAAGGTCGTATCTCGTGTCGTCCGCCGCGTCATGGACGCGATGTCCTCATGGTTTCCCGGAAAGGCACACCGTGAGATCGCCGGTGAGAGCGGTCTTCCTGCTCCGTCGCACGAGGGATTCCTCCCCCAAGAGGAGATCCCTCGCGCGAGGGAGGGACGTGCATCGCCCACCCGCGATACTTGGGCGCTATGTCCCTGATGGCGCGACTTCGAGCGCTTCCTCCACTCGCGGTCGACGCCGGGTTGACGGCCGTCGTGCTCGCCGC
Organism: Microtetraspora sp. NBRC 16547; assembly: GCF_030268965.1. Taxonomy (GTDB): domain Bacteria; phylum Actinomycetota; class Actinomycetes; order Streptosporangiales; family Streptosporangiaceae; genus Microtetraspora. Next base: position 94,366 of record NZ_BSSE01000021.1, read on the forward strand.
CCAGACGGTGCCCTTCTTCTACTCGAGACGGATGGCCGGCCCCGAACCGTGGACGGTCATGGAGTACCTCCCGGTCATCGGCGCTTCCCTGCCACTGATCGTGCGCCGTAGGTACCCCTTGGCCGTGCTCATCTCGATCATCCTGGCGTCCAATGCGTACTCGCTGCACGATCCGGACATTCCCCCGCAACCCCTCTGGTACGGCGAGCTCGTCGCCACGTACACCGTCGCTCAACTCTCGCCGCGATGGCAGCGCCTGGGGATCATCCTGATCATGGTGCCGGGAACGATCCTCTTCGGTGGTAACTCGGTCCCCACCCTGGTCCGCGGCCATCTGACGTGGGCCGCCGCCTACGCCCTCGGCCGGGCGGCCGCCGTATACCAGGCGTACGCGAAGGTCCTGGAGGAGCGGGCCGCCCAACTGGAACGCGAGCGAGAGCTGGAGGCGGAGCGCGCCGCCGAGCGCGAGCGGGCCAGGATCGCCCGGGACATGCACGACATCCTCGCCCACGCGGTCAGCATCATGGTCGTGCAGGCCGAGGCCGGGCCGCTCGCCGTACGGACCAATCCCGACCGGGCGGAGGCCGCGTTCGACGCGATCGGCGCGGCGGGCCGGGAGGCGATGGCGCAGCTCCGCCGGATGCTCGGCCTGCTGAAGGAGACCGAAGGGCCCCGGGACCCCCAACCCACGATCGACCGGATTCCCGAGCTGCTCGGCCGGGTCGGCGAGACGGGTCCACGGGTATCGCTGACGACCACGGGACAGCCGCTCGTCCTCTCGTCGGATGTGGAGATCGCCGCCTACCGGATCGTCCAGGAATCCCTCACGAACATGGTCAAGCACGCCGCCGCCACGGAGGCGGAGGTCAGGCTCGACTGGGCGGATGACGCCCTGCTCATCACCGTCACCGACGACGGCCGGGGCCCCGCCCCGAGCGTCCGACGGGGCTCCGAGGCCTCGCGTGGCGCGGATACCGAGCGGGACTCGGGTGGCCGGCGGGGCCCCGATGCTCGGGAACCCGACGTGAGGCGGGGCGTCGATCCGTGCGGGCCGGGTTTCTCCGGCGGGAACGGGCTGATCGGGATCCGCGAGCGGGCCGCCGCCTGCGGGGGCAGCGCCACCTTCGGCGTACCGCCCGGCCGTACCCACGGCTTCCAGGTGTCCGTACGGCTCCCGCTCGCCGACGCGGAAACGGAGGGGAAACAGAGGGGGGAGCGTCGCGACAGCTCCCATATCGCCGGTCCTGTACGAGTTTCTGGCAAGGTGACCACGTGACCCTCAATCTTGTGGTGGCCGACGACCAGGAGTTGGTCCGCAGCGGCTTCGCCATGATCCTCGACGCCCAGCCGGACATGACCGTGGTCGCGGAGGCGAGTGACGGTGCCGAGGCGATCGAGGCGGTCCGCCGGCACCGGCCCGACGTGCTGCTGCTCGACATCCGCATGCCCCGCATGGACGGCATCGAGGCCGCCCGCGTGGTGTGCGGAGAGACCGGCACGAAGGTCCTCATGCTGACCACCTTCGACCAGGACGACTACGTGTACGACGCCCTACACGCCGGGGCGAGCGGCTTCCTCCTCAAGGACGTCCGCAGGGACGACCTCGTCCACGCCGTACGCGTCGTGGCGGCGGGTGACTCCCTCCTGGCCCCGGCGGTGACGCGCAGGCTGATCGACGACATGGTGCGCAACCGGCCGCGTCCCACCGTCTCACCGGTGGGGCTGGACGTCCTCACCGAGCGCGAGCGGGAGACCCTGCTCCTCCTCGGGCGCGGCCTGTCCAACGCCGAGATCGCCGCCGCGATGGTGGTCAGCGAGCACACGGTCAAGACGCACGTCAGCAACGTGCTCATGAAACTGGGCCTGCGCGACCGGGTCCAGGCAGTCGTCGCCGCGTACGAATCGGGCCTGCTCCAGCCGGGGAACCACTAGCCGGCAACCGTCGGCGCGGGGTGTTCTGTCGGTCTCGCCCGGTACCTTTGCCTGGCAGGTACGGCGTGGCACAGGAGGCCCCGTGAAGTTTCAGGTGAACCGTGACGTTCTCGCCGACGCGGTGGCGTGGGCGGCCCGCGTCCTGCCCGGACGGCCGGCCGTTCCGGTGCTCTCCGGTCTCCTGCTGGAGGCGGGTGACGATCTGCGGATCTCCGCCTTCGACTACGAGGTCTCCGCCCAGGCGGTGATCGAGGCCGATGTGGCCGAGCCCGGCCGTACGCTGATCCCGGGCAAGGTGCTCGCGGAGATCACCAGGAGCCTCCCCAACGAGCCCGTGCAGATCGCGCTGGACGGCGCCGAGGCCCTGCTGACCTGCGGCAGCGTCGAGTTCGGTCTGATCACCATGCCGGCCGAGGACTTCCCGTCCCTGCCCGAGATGCCGCCCAAGGTCGGCGCGGTCGGCGGCGGGGTGTTCGCCACCGCGATTGGCCAGGTCGCCGCCGCCTCGAGCCGGGACGAAACGCTCCCCATGCTCACCGGCATCCGCATCGACATCGACGGCGTCTCGGTGTCGATGGCGGCCACCGACCGCTACCGGATCGCCGGGCGCGACTTCCTGTGGCATCCCGCCCGCGAGGGCGAGCGGCACGCCGCGGTCGTGCCCGCCAGGGTGCTGGTCGACGTGGCCCGCTCGCTGCGCGGCGGTGAGGTGTCCATCGGTCTTGGAGACAGCGTCGCGGGGTTCGAGAGTCAGGGGCGCACGACCACGGTCCGCCTGCTCGACGAGCAGTTCATCGACTACCGCTCCCGGCTCTCCACCGAGTGGACCATGCACGCCGAGGTGCGGGTCGCGCCCTTCATCGAGGCGATCAAGCGGGTGGCTCTGGTGGCCGAGCGGAACACCGCGATCCGGCTCTCGTTCTCCGCCGGTGACGGAGGTTCCGCGGACGGCAGGTGCTTCATCCGGGCGGGCGGCGGTGACATCGGCCGCGGCGCGGAGGTCGTCGACGCGCACTTCACGGGGGACGACATCCAGATCGCGTTCCAGCCGCACTTCCTGCTGGACGGCCTGGCCGGGGTGGAGACGGAGCACGCCCGCATCAGCATGGACTCGCCCACCCGGCCCGCGCTCATCTCCAACGAGGGCGACGACCCCGACTTCCGCTACCTCGTGATGTCGCTGCGGCAGGGCTGAGCGGCCCGGCCGCGGGCGCGGGTCAGCCCGCGAGGTCCTGCGAGTCGGTGAGGGCGATCAGGATGTGCTCGATGCAGGCGTGACCCGCCCGCTCGGCCGCCGCGGCGTCGCCGGCCGCGATCGCGCGGACGATGGCGTCGTGGGGGATGTAGTTTTGCTTCAGCGAGCCGCCCGCCGCCGCGATGCTGGCGCGGAGCGCGGCCGCGAAGTCGCCGTAAAGGTCCATCAGCACCTGGTTGTGCGTCGCCTCGACAACCGTGATGTGGAAGGCCAGGTCGGCCTCCACGAACGCGTCGACGTGCCCGCCGGCCCAGGCCTCCTCACGCTTGACGAGGGCCTTCTCGATCGCCTCGATGTCCGCTGCCGTGCGCCGGGTCGCCGCGAGCCGGGCGGCCTCCACCTCGAACGCCCGCCGTACTTCCAGGATCTCCAGCTGCTCGGCGGCGCGCAGCCGCCGAGCCATGGCACCGGACAATTCGCTCGTCGCCCGGACGTAGGTGCCGTCGCCCTGGCGGCACTCCAGCAGCCCGGCATGGGTGAGGGCTCTGACCGCCTCGCGCACCGTGTTCCGGCCGACGCCGAGGTGTTCCGCCAGCACGGTCTCGGTGGGGATCTTGGCGTTCATCTGCCAGGCCCCAGAGGTGATCTGCTCCTTGAGCTGATCGATCACCTGGTCGACCAGTGATGCCCGTTGCGCGGTACGCAGGCTCACATCCGCCTCCTCAGGGGGACAGTCATCCGATGAGTCAATGACCGGTCGACCCTAATTATTCCAGAGCCCCCGAACGCGTCGCGAACTCAGGGAGGCTTATCGAACGAGTGCCGCCGATGCGGTTGATCCAGGCATATTGGCGCGGATTCCGACGGCTTCAAGAGCTCTACGATACGCCCTGGCCTGCTCCTCGCCGGAACCGGCCTGGCCCCAGAGGTCGCCCAGCTGACGCCAGGCGCGAGCGGTCTCCCTGTCGATGCCGGTGGCCGCTGCGCCCTCCAGTAGATCCTGGGCGGTCCTCAGTGTCGGGGCGGCGTTCTCGGAGCGTGCCAAAGCGATCTCGGCCAGCACCAGATGCGCCGTGGCCGGAACCGTCCCCCGCGCCCCGACGAGCAGGTCGAGCGCGCGGGTGGCGAAAACCGACGCCGCTTCGGCGTCTCCTGAGCGGAACCGCACGTGCGACAGGACGATCAGGCCGCGGGCGTGCTCCAGCACCCGGCCGGGGAGACCGGCCAGGATGGTGGTCGCGGACGTGGCGAACTCGTTGGCTCGGTCCAAATCGGCGTCCTCGGGGGTCGCCGTGGTGATCCTCGCCCAGTTCATTGCAATCCGGGCGAAGCGGAACGCGAGCCGTCCGGACCTCCCGGTTGCGATCGCGTCCTCCGCGAGTTGTACGGCGAGAGCCGAGTCCTCACCCTCGGAGGCAGCGACGCTGGCCCTCCAGAGGGCCATCACCTCGTCGCTGCGGTCGGAGTACTCCGGCGTCTCATGCGCGGCCAGGACGCGCTCGACGTACGGAAGTCCGGTCTCGGTCTCGGCGAGCGCGTCGGCGAGCTCCATCGCCAGTTCGCCCTGCTCGATGCCGAGCGGTTCCACCTGGGACAGTGCCGCCGCGCCCAGATCCCGGGCGCGGAGCGTGTCACCCGCCCGCTGGTAGCAGCGGCACAGAGCCACGGTGATGGGGAGGTCGGCGAGGCGCTCGGGGTGCGCGGTCGCCTCCCGGCGCAGCCGTTCGTACGCCTCTACCGCGGACCCGGTGAGTCCCTGGGCCTCCAGCGCCCGCGCCAGCCCGAGCTGCGCGTGCGCGGCGAGCATGGCGTTCTCCTCGCCGGCGGCCTTGACAATGTCGCCGAAACGGTCGGCCGCAATCGCCGGATCGCCGTGGAAGAGCTCGAGCTCGGCGTGACGGAGACCCAACTCGGTGTCGATGCGTTGCCGCGGTTCGATCCCGTGCAGCAGGAACTCGGTGGTGCACCCGAGCCGTTCGGCGAGCAGCCGCGCCACGACTGGCGTCGGCGTCCGCTTTCCGGACTCGATGAGCGAGACATAACTGTCGGAAAGGTCGGGTCCGGCCAGCTGGGCCTGAGACATGCGCCTGCTCAACCGCAGTCCGCGGACGCGGTCACCGATGGTTCCCTGACTCGGCATCTGATCTCTCAGGGCGGGAAAATGGTCAATGGTCACGTCATAATGGCATGAAGCTAGCGAATCGTGTAACCCTCGGTCAGGAATCGCCACGGTGAAGGTTCGATCACAGCTTCAAAGAGCCATCAGTCGTCCGCATCGTCCTTGCTCGGGAAGATCATCTGGCAGACCTCGAGATACAGGGTCTCGGGGTAGGGGATATAGGTGACCGAGCGGAGGGCCTGATCCTGGCCGGCCGACTCCATGACGAACTCTCCGTAACCGAGCATCCGGCCCAGCAGCGAGCGCTGGAAGCTCATGTCGGTGACCTTCGCCAGCGGCATCATCGCGACCTTGCGAGTGATCAGGCCCGTGGTGAGGAGCATGCGTGTGGACGTGACGACGAAGTAGTCGACCGACCACTCCGCGACCTTCCAGACGAAGCGGATGAGGAGCAACAGCCAGGCCCACCAGACGATGACGAGTGCCCCGCCGCCTCCAGCGTCGCTCAGCCACTTGCTGAGCAGCCCCGCCAGGATCAGGCCGCCGAAGATCTCGGCGACCGGCCTGAGGAGTACGGCGGGGTGGCGCCGCACCATGATGACCTGATGTTCATGGGGGAGAAGGTAACGGTTGACCGACGACGGGGCGGAGTCCCCGTGGGTCACCAGCCTCATGTCAGCCGAGCGAAGAACTGCGCCATCGAGTCCGCCGCCTTGACGACGCCGTTCACGGCGCCCTGCACGGTATGTGCCGCGTCAGTCGGCCTCGACAACAGGTAGAAGGCCACCAGGCCGATCGCACTCCACTTGAGGACTTTCTTGCCCTGCACCGCCGTCACCACTCCCATGACCAATAGATTACCCAGGCACCTACTTCGGTAAAGCAGGTAAAGCCGGAAGATCCGGCTTCGGTGTCGACGGTCATGCGCGCCCTTCGGCGACCACGGCGAGAACCTGTAGGTGCTTGCGCGCGATCCGCTCCACCAGCGCGGGGTAGGCGTGGCCGGTGACCTCGACGGCGCCGTGGTGGGCGACCTCGATGCACCGCGTCACGGTGCTGGCCGGGTGGATCCCCGCGAACTCGTCTCTGAGTGCGGCCTCGACCAACTCGTAGCGTCCGCCATGCGGAAGCTGACTCATGACTCCCCCTGATGCGCGGTCCCGAGAGCCGGGAACGCAAAGACACGTCGTCATTACTCTACGTACCCAGCCGGGTACATGACGTAACTAGACGCGGGAAAGTCTGCGAAAAATCAGACGACGCCGTAGAGGCGGTCTCCGGCGTCGCCGAGGCCCGGAACGATGTACCCGTTCTCGTTGAGCCGCTCGTCCATGCCCGCCGTCACGACCCGGATCGGCTTGCCCGAGCCCTGGAACATCTCGTCCAGGTATGCCACGCCTTCCGGTGCCGCGAGTAGACAGAGCGCGGTGACGTCCTCGGCGCCGCGGTCGAAGAGGAACTGGATCGCCGCGGCGAGCGTGCCGCCCGTCGCGAGCATCGGGTCGAGCACATAGCACTGCCGGCCGGAGAGGTCCTCGGGCAGGCGGGTGGCGTAGGTCTCCGCCTGGAGGGTGGACTCGTCGCGGATCATGCCGAGGAAGCCAACCTCGGCGGTGGGGAGCAGGCGCATCATGCCGTCGAGCATGCCCAGGCCGGCCCGCAGGATCGGCACGACGAGGGGAGCCGGGCGCGACAGCCGTACGCCGTGGGCGGGGGCGAGGGGAGTCTGCACGGTCACGTCCGTGATGCGGACGTCCCGGGTCGCCTCGTACGCCAGAAGCGTCACCAGTTCGTCGGCCAGGCGGCGGAACGTCGGCGAGTCCGTACGGACGTCACGGAGCGTGGTCAGCTTATGGGCGACGAGGGGGTGATCAACGACGAGGCTTTCCATGCCACAGAAGGTACCGTCCTTCGCAATAGGGACGAACGTCACCGCCGGTTTTGATCACAATTTGCACGGAAGCCGTACGGTGGGAACCGGATTCTGGGACGATTGCCTGACGTTGAGACCGCATCGGTGGGGATGACGATGACAGACGAGGACGCGCTGGACTTCGCCATCGTGGTCTATCGCGAGGACGACCGCTGGGAAGCCGAGATGCTGCCGGTGGTGCTGACCTCCGATCTGCGCGGGCTGATCCACGCGCTTCGCCAGACGCCGAGCATGGGCGCCACGATTGGCCTGGTCGCCGTGGGGGATGACTTCTTCGTGGCGCTACGTGTCTTTGGTGAGCGTGTGAGCGTTTTCCTGTCCGATATCACTGCTTCCTGGGATTGGCCGCTCGCGCAGCAGGTCCTTGAATACCTCGATGTCCCCGTACCCGAAGAGGAAGAGCTGGACAGCGTGCTACCCGTCGGCGACCTGTCGATCTTCGCCGACCTCGGACTCGACGAAATGGAGCTCGGCGCACTCTCCGGAGACCTCGACCTGCTACCCGATGAGGTGCTTTCCAGCATCGCCGCGCGGCTGGGCTTCTCCCAGCCGTTTGAACGTGCCGTCGACGCCGCAATCGGCTGACTCGGGAGCCCGGCCATGCCCTCGAGATCCAATCTCTTCTCCGCCGCCTTCGTGAAGACCGACGGCGGATGGACCGGTGCCGAGGTCGACCTCAGCACCGCCGAGATCGCCGACGACCTGGGCGACGCCGTACAGGAGGCGCTCGGCCTCGAAGGCGACGAGCTCGTCCTGCTCTGCGTCGAGGTCGAGGACGAGTGGTTCGCCATCGTCCGCTACGAGAACGACCTCGACCTCCGGGTGTTCCTCTCCGACGCGCAGGCCGGTCTGGCCGACCCGCTGGGCGAGATCTTCACCGACCTCGCCGGAGTCGCGGTCGACGGGGAGGCCTCCGACCTCGGTGTACGGCCGGCGGGTGACTTCGAGCTGCTCGCGGACCTCGGGGTGAGCTCGGACGAGCTGCTCGAGCTCAGCATGGAGGAGGGCCTGCCCGCCGACGTCCTCTCCGTGATCGCCGAGCGGCTGTCCTTCGCCGACGAGCTCGACCGCCTGCGGTGACGACCGGACCGTCCTCGGAGTTCGAGGCGGCCATGCGGCTGGCGCTCGCGCAGGCCGTACGCGCGGGGGAGCGGGGCGACGTCCCGGTCGGCGCGGTAGTGCTGGACGCGGACGGCGTGATCCTGGCCGAGGCGGGCAACGACAGGGAGGCCAGCGGGGACCCGACCGCCCACGCGGAGGTTCTGGCGCTGCGCTCGGCCGCCGCCGCGCGCGGCGAGTGGCGGCTCACCGGCTGCACCCTGGTCGTGACACTCGAACCCTGCACCATGTGCGCGGGTGCCGCGGTGCTGTCCCGCGTCGCGCGCATCGTGTACGGCGCTGATGACGACAAGGCGGGGGCCGTGGGTTCGCTCTGGGACGTTGTGCGGGATCGCCGGCTCAACCATCGGCCCGAGGTCGTCCGCGGGGTCCTGGCGGCGGAGTGCTCCGCCGCACTCACGGACTTCTTCGCCGAACGCCGGCCCTGAAACGACGGCGCGGGCATGGGCGTTTTTCCGGTAAGCTGACCAACGGTGGCGTCGCCTAGTGGCCGAGGGCGCACGCCTCGAAAGCGTGTGTAGGGCAACCTACCGTGGGTTCAAATCCCACCGCCACCGCTCGTGAAGAGAGCCGCCGACCTGGACGAGGTCGGCGGCTCTTCCGCTTTTCACGGAATGGTCACACCCGTGGTCACGAGGCTACTGAGCGTCCCGAACGTCGATGACGATCACAGTGACGTTATCCGGGCCGCCACGATCCGTGGCCAGCGCGACAAGTCGATCGGCGGCTTGTTCTGGATCACCCGATGAGCACAGAACATCTCGGATGAGACCGCCTGCCCCAACACCGCGGTCAGTTCCGCGGGGGCGACCTCGCGGTCATAAGCGCGCAAGGCGTCGATCACAGTGGTGCTGGCCACGTCCCCGGCAGTGTGCCCTCCGAGCCCATCGGCGGCAGCGAACAAGACGCGGCCTGAGTAGACGGCATCTTCGTTCCGGCGGCGCACGAGCCCGATGTGGGTACGAGCGGCGGCTTTGACGGTCAGAGACATTCGATCACGCGCCCGTCTCGACGTCGTCGGGCCACGGACTTTGTGCGGACTCGTCGCGGTGCAGCACGTGCACAGTCTCGACGCGGTCACTCGCCACGACGTACTCGGCCACCTCGATGGGCAGGCCATCGCCGCCCGAGGTGCCCTGAGGAAACCGAGCCATGAGCCGCGTCACGCGGCCTCGCGGCCGCCACCGCATCGGAACTGAGCAGACCCAGGTCCTGAGCCGCTTCTGGGACGGGTCGGCGTGCGGCGTGGCCCGCTGCCTCGACCAGAGGCGCAAGCCGGGAGGCCGCCCTTCCAAAACGTCCGCTCGCCGTGCCGCCCCCGTCGCGGCGAGCGGGCTCATCACTCACATGCCGAGTTGAGGGCGTTTGAGCGGTGCGTTGAACCGGGAGGGGCCTTTACAAGTGGATGCTTGACGGCGTGGAGACCGGCAGGGGAGCCAGGCCGACGTGACCCAGCCCCCCTCCCGAGCATTACGGGCGAAGCGACGTGAAGAATTGCCTCAACTCGCCAGCGAGCAGGTCTGGTTCTTCCAGCGGCATGAAGTGTCCGCCTCTACCAGGCTCACTCCAATGCCGGATGTCGGTGCAGGCGCGTTCGGCGATCTCCCGCGGGAAGTTGGTATACGACGGTTCGGTGCTCACCGTGAACGCGGCCGGCACCATGATGTCCGGCCGCGGGCTGTTGTGGTCGAAGTCGAAGTATTGCCGGAAGGTCGAACCGATCGCGCCACTCGCCCAGTACAGGGTGATGGTCGTGAGCAGGGTATCGCGGTCGAAACGGCTTTCTAGGTCCCCGTGGTTGTCGCTCCAGTCTCGGTACTTGTCGATGAGCCAGGCGGCCAGTCCGGCTGGGGAGTCATTGAGCGCCGCGGCGATGGTGTCTGGCCGGGTGCCCATGATGGCGCTGTAGCCGCCATCGGTCTGGTCATATGCCGCGTCGGCATCGAGATACGCCTGCTCTGCAGGCGAGAGCGGGTGGGAGTCGAAGGCGGCCGGGAACGGTGGGTGGATCATGTGGATGCCGGCTACCTTCTCGGGGTACAGGGCGCCCAGCCAGCCAGTGACCACGCCGCCGATGTCGCCGCCGAAGGCGCCGTAGCGCTGGTAGCCGAGGACGTCGGTCATCAACAGGTGCAGCGTCTGCGCCATCGCAGCGCGAGTGAGCGGCCCCTTGGGCAGCTCCGAGTACAGAAAGCCTGGCAGTGAGGGCACCACCACGTCGAACGCGTCAACGGGATCGCCTCCGTACTGTGCGGGGTTGGTCAGGCGATCGACCAGCGGCAGCATTTCCACGAAGCTGCTCGGCCAGCCGTGGCTCAGGATCAGCGGCAGTGGTGCGGGCGCGTTTGCCGGACGCATCCCGGTCACGCGAAGAAAATGCATCTTCCGGCCGCCGATCTGGGCCCGGTAATGCGGCAGCGCGTTGAGTTCGGCTTCCCGAGCGCGCCAGTTGAACCCGTCGATCCAGTAGGACACCAGGTGCCGCAGGTAGTCGGGGTCGGTGCCAGCCTGCCACGGCTGATCGCCACTGCGGGCGGTGAAGCGGGTACGGGCCAGTCGGGCCCGTAGGTCGTCGAGTACCTCGTCGGATACATCGATGTGGAATGGGGAGAAGGTCATTATTCCTCCGGTTAGGAGGGCGCTCCCCGACGCGAGGTCAGCTGGAAGGGATGGCCGGGTGGAGCGCCCAGACGTGACATTGGGTCTTCACCGGGCTCACCTCCCCTCATCGCTGACAGGAGCCCACTGTACACGCCCTCTTCTCCGCGACGCGCGGTCGACTTCGGCGGCGCGAAGTTCTCCGGCGGCGCGGTCGACTTCACTCAAGCTGTCGACTGGTCCCATCCCCCTTTGGAGCTTCCCGATCTTGTTGCGTCCACGTATGGCCAGCTACCATGCCGATCCACGCAGACCAGCGCAGGGGTAGAGGCTGTTCAAATCCCACCGCCACCACCAGCACAAAGAGCCGCTGACCTGCGTGACCAGGCCGGCGGCTCTGTCGCCTGTCGTGTCGCCCCCCGTCCGGGGCAGCGTGGCTCAGCCCTCGAGTTCGAGCACCCGGGCGTGCAGCACGGAACGCTGGTGCAGTGCGGCGCGCAGCGCCCGGTGCAGGCCGTCCTCCAGGTAGAGGTCGCCGTTCCACTGGACCACGTGCGGGAACAGGTCGCCGTAGAACGTGGAGTCCCTGGCGAGCAGGGAGTGCAGGTCGAGAACCGCTTTCGTGGTGATCAGCGTGTCCAGCCTGACCTGCCGCGGCGGGATCTGGGCCCACTCGCGGTTGGACAGGCTGTGCTCGGGGTAGGGACGTCCGTCGCCGACCAACTTAAAGATCACGGTACGCAGTCTAGGAGAGAAAGCCGCTCCGCGACGTGGGGGATCTCGTCAGATCGCCCCAGCGAAGGTGTCGCAGCGCCGCGGATCGCCGGTGCTGTAGCCCTTTTTGAACCATTTCATTCGCTGGGCTGATGTGCCGTGCGTGAAGTTCTCCGGGCTGACCCGGCCCCGCACCTTCTCCTGGATGCGGTCGTCGCCGACGGCGGAGGCGGCGTCGAGCGCCTGGCGGATGTCGGCGTCGCTGAAGGGCTTGGCGAAGAACCCGGTGCGCACTGCGTTCTTCGCCCAGACGCCGGCGTAGCAGTCGGCCTGCAGTTCGAGCCGTACCGAGCCGCTGGTGGCGCCCTGGCCGGTGCCCTTCGCGATGTCGCCGAGGAGGTTCTGCACGTGGTGGCCGTACTCGTGGGCGATCACGTACGCCTGGGCGAACGGGCCGCCCTCCGCGCCGAACTGGGTGTGCAGCTCGTCGAAGAAGCCGAGATCGAGGTAGACGCGCCGGTCGGCGGAGCAGTAGAAGGGGCCGACGGAGGAGTCGGCGGCGCCGCACCCGGTCCGGATGGCCCCGCTGAACAGCGTCGTCTTGGCCTGCTGGTACCCGTCGACCTGGCCCTTCCAGTATTTCTGGAGGCTGTTGACGACCCCGACGACCCGGCACTTCTCGGACTGGTCGGCGTCCGCGCCGGTCTTGCACTGGGCGGCGAGGTCGCCGCTGCTCGCGGACCTGCCGCTCTGGGCGGGCTGCCCGCCGCCGCTCAGGAGCTCGGTCGGGTCGACGCCGAAGACGAGGGCCAGGACGACCACCACGATGCCCACGGCGCCGCCGCCGATCGCGAGCCCGCCGCCCCGGGACATGCCGCCGGACCCGACGTCGTCCACCTGCGAGGCGTCGAGTTCGGCCCGATCATCGAAATCCATTCCGCGACGCTCCCCAGTGTGCGGGTGATCCTCGTGCGCACGCCGATGCTATCCACAGCCGTGATGCCCCGCGTGTACGAGATCATTACTACTCGCCCGTTATCGTCGGCGCGCTCCGTCGCGGCGCTGTTGCGATGATCGAACCGGCCGTACGGCCGGCGGGCTCGCGCACGACGGCCACGCCGGTGGCACGCAGCTCCTATGGCGGGACCAGCTGTTCAGTCTTCCGGAATGCCACGACCTGACCCGTTGACGCTCTCCGGCGGGCGGCTGAGGGCCGAACTGGGAGCGGACCGAACTGGGAGCGGACCGAACTGGGAGCGGACAGCACGAAGGGCCCGGCTGGATGGACCGGGCCCTTCGCTGTACTGCCTCAACCAGGCGCGGAGGATAGGAGATTCGAACTCCTGAGGGGTTGCCCCCAACACGCTTTCCAAGCGTGCGCCCTAGGCCAACTAGGCGAATCCTCCGCCGAAAAGCTTAGCGGACTTTCCGACGTGTGGTGACCACAGTTTTCCGGCGCCCTGTCCGGCCTCGGCACGCGCCGGGAGTGGTTAGACTGTCTGCGGACCCCTCGCGCGGCGTCATCCTGTGAACCTCCCCAGGGCCGGAAGGCAGCAAGGATAAGCGGGCTCTGGCGGGTGTGCGGGGGGTCTCTGAGTTTCAGGGAACCGCCGACCGGGTCAACCCCCCGAGGAGACGGCATGAGTCTTGCGCTGTACCGCAAGTACAGGCCCGGGACGTTCGCCGAGGTCAAGGGGCAGGAGCACGTCACAGAGCCGCTGCGCCAGGCGTTGCGGAGCGGGCGGATCAACCATGCCTACCTGTTCAGCGGCCCGCGCGGTTGCGGCAAGACCTCCAGCGCGCGCATCCTCGCCCGCTCGCTGAACTGCGAGAAGGGCCCGACGCCCGATCCCTGCGGCGAGTGCGAGTCCTGCGTGGCCCTGGGTCCGACGGGTCCCGGCCACCTCGACGTCATCGAGATCGACGCCGCGTCGCACGGCGGTGTGGACGACGCCCGCGACCTGCGGGAGCGGGCCTTCTTCGCCCCGGTCTCGGCGCGCTACAAGATCTACATCATCGACGAGGCGCACATGGTGACCCGCGAGGGTTTCAACGCGCTGCTCAAGCTCGTCGAGGAGCCTCCGCCGCACCTCAAGTTCGTCTTCGCCACGACCGAGCCGGAGAAGGTCATCGGGACGATCAAGTCCCGGACCCACCACTACCCCTTCCGGCTGATGCCCCCGGCGACGCTGCGCCAGCTCATGGAGGAGATCCTCGACTCCGAGTCCGTGCCGTACGAGCCGGCGGCGTTGCCGCTCGTGGTGCGCGCGGGCGCGGGCTCGGCCCGTGACTCGCTGTCGATCCTCGACCAGCTCCTGGCCGGCGCCGACGACGCCGGCATCACATACCAGCGCGCGGTCTCCCTGCTCGGCTACACCGACGGCGACCTGCTCGACGAGGTGATCGAGGCGTTCGCCAAGCGGGACGGCGCGGCCGTGTTCCAGACGGTCAATCGGGTCATCGAGGGCGGTCACGACCCCCGGCGGTTCGCGATGGACCTGCTGGAACGCTTCCGTGACCTGGTGATCCTCGCCAACGTGCCGGAGGCGGCGGGCAACGGCCTGCTCGACCGGCCCGCCGACGAGCTGGAGCGCCTTCAGGTGCAGGCGGCGTCCATGGGCCCCGCCGAGCTGACCCGCGCCGCCGAGGTCTTCAACACGGGGCTGACCGAGATGCGCGGCGCGGCCTCGCCGCAGCTGCTCCTCGAGCTGATGTGCGCCCGGGTGCTGCTGCCCGCCGCCGCGCAGGGCGAGGCCGCGCTGCTCGCCCGGCTCGAGCGCCTCGAACGCGGCGGCGTGCCGGGCTATGCCGCCCCGGTTCTCGGTGCTCCGAACGCGGTCCCCGCGCCGCAGGCGCCCGCCGCGGCCCCGGTGGCCCCTGTCATCCCAGCCGCAGCTCGGCAGGCTCCCGTGGCGCCCGGCGCTCCCGCGCGTACGGCTCCCGCGTCCGACCCCCAGGACGACTGGCCGGCTCCGGTCCGGCCCGGCGCGCCGAGCGCGCCCCCGCAGGAGGACGTCCCCTCCGGGGCCGTGGCGGCGGTGGGCGGCCCGGTCCAGCAGGCGTGGCCCAGGGTCCTCGACGCGATCAAGCACAGGCAGCGGGTCGCCTGGATGATCCTCAACGCCCAGGGGCGGCTTCTCGGCGTCGACGGCAACCTCGTGACCGTGGGCTTCGAGAAGCCCGGCGACGTGCAGGGCTTCCTCAAGGGCAAGCGCGACGAGGTGGTCGCGGCCGCGCTCGGCGACGTCCTGGGCGGCACCTGGCGGGTCGACGTGGTCGTCGGCGGTCCCGGCCCGGCCGGTGGTTCCGCCCCGCGCGGCTCCGGCGGCCCTTCGGGGACGCCCGGCCCCGCCGACACCGGCTCGCGTGGCCCGTCCCGGCATGAGGGCCGGGGACGGCCGTCCGGTCCGGCCGACGGCCCCGCGCGTACGCCTTCGGCGGGCTCAGGTGAGGCGTCCGGAGCGCGGAACGCCGCGGGTACGGGCGGCGACGCGGCCGGCCCCGGAGGCAACGCGAACGGCATGGCAAGCCCGGGCGCGGCTCAGGCAGCGGCCCCGACGGCGGCTCAGTCAGCGGCTCAGTCAGCGGCTCAGACGGCGACTCAGCCAACGGACGAGTCGTGGCCCGACGCGCCCTCGGACGACTACGACAGCCCGGCGGCCGGATCGGGGAGCTCCCGCGGCTCGGCGCCCAGCCCCGGCCTGGCGGCGGCGAGGTCGGCGGCCCGGGCCGCCGCCCAGGCGGGCCCGCGACAGGCGTGGCCGGAGTCCGTTCCCGGCCACGCGAAGCCGGGGCAGGAGGCGGACGACGTCGATCCGCTCAACGACGCGGACGCGGACGTCGACGAACTCACTGGCATGGCCCTCATCCAGCGCGAGCTCGGTGGTCGTGTCATTGAGGAAATCGACCACTCCTGAGAGGCGCGCACCGCGTCGCTGGGGTATTGCTGGGGTGCGTTTACCCGGAACACGCACTTGCTCCGGTATCAGATCCGCGGCAAACGCCGTAGGCTCGTCGCGACGACAAGTCGCTGGATGCCGAGGAGCGCACGAACGTGAACCCTGGAGATGTCAACCTGCAGCAATTGCTGGAGCAGGCCCAGCTGATGCAGCAACAGCTCGTCACGGCCCAGCAGGAGCTCAGCGACGCCGAGGTCGAGGGGACCGCGGGCGGTGGGCTGGTGGTCGCGACGGTCAACGGCAGCGGTGAGCTGCTCGAACTGAAGATCAGCCCAAAGGCCGTCGACGCGGGCGACCCCGAGGAGACCGCGGAGACGATCGCCGATCTGGTGCTGGCCGCCGTGCGTGACGCGGTGCGGTCCGCCGCCGAGCTGCAGCAGGAGAAGCTCGGCCCGCTGGCGCAGGGGCTCGGAGGCGGGCTCGGCCAGCTGCCCGGGTTCTAGAAGATCATGTACGAAGGGGTCGTCCAGAACCTGATCGACGAGCTGGGGCTGCTGCCCGGCGTCGGTCCCAAGAGCGCGCAGCGCATCGCCTTCCACCTGTTGGCGGCCGATCCCGCCGACGTGAAGCGGCTGGCGCACGCGCTGCTGGAGGTCAAGGAGCGGGTCCGGTTCTGCCGTGTCTGCGGCAACGTCGCAGCCGAGGAGGAGTGCCGGATCTGTCGCGACCAGCGTCGCGACCCGCACGTGATCTGCGTCGTCGAAGAGTCGAAGGACGTCGTGGCGATCGAGAAGACGCGCGAGTTCCGCGGCCGCTACCACGTGCTCGGCGGCGCGATCAGCCCGATCGACGGTGTCGGCCCCGACGACCTGCGGATCCGCGAGCTGATGGCGCGGCTGGCCGACGGCCAGGTCACCGAGCTGATCCTCGCGACCGACCCGAACCTCGAGGGCGAGGCCACGGCCACCTACCTGGCCAGGCTCGTCAAGCCCATGGGGCTGAAAGTGACACGACTGGCCAGCGGTCTGCCGGTGGGCGGTGATCTCGAGTACGCCGACGAGGTCACCTTGGGCCGCGCTTTCGAAGGACGGAGGCTGCTGGATGTCTGATGAGTGGGGCGCCCTGGCGGAACGGATCGCGGGACACGCGCAGAACTACCTCGACGGCCTGACCCGGCTGGCGAGCGGTGAAGGCGGGGACGCCATTCTGCCGCTGCTGCTCGTGGAGGTGGCGCAGGTCAGCCTGGCCGGCACCCAGCTCGGGGCGATGCAGGACGTGATCCTGCAGGGCAACTTCGAGCCGGCGCTGAGCGCGGACCCCGACGTCGACCCTCTCCGTGCGGCTCTCACCGCCCGGCTCGGCCCGGTGGACGACTACGCCGAGGTGTTCGACCCGTACAAGGACACCGCGGTCACGCCGTACCGGCTGTCGGACGACCTCGCGGCGGTGGCGGCCGATCTGGTGCACGGGCTGCGGCACTACCGCGCCGGGCGGCCGCTCGAGGCGCTGTGGTGGTGGCAGTACTCCTACTTCAACACCTGGGGCAACCACGCGGGCGCGGCGCTTCGCGCGCTGCACGCGCTGGTCGCGCACACCCGGCTCGACGTGGTCGAGGAGAGCACGGTCGTCTGACCGTCCGACCATACGGGCGGCCGCGCGCCGGGGAACCAAAACGATGATCATCCCACATGCTGAGCACGTTCCGTCGGGCTGGTGAGACCCGCCAGTAGACTGTGAGCTCCACGTCCTGATTCGTTCGGAGAGTTCCAGTGGCGCTCGTTGTCCAGAAGTACGGTGGTTCGTCCGTCGCCGACGCGTCCTGTATCAAGCGGGTCGCGCAGCGGATCGTCGCGACGAAAAAAGCCGGCAACGACGTCGTGGTGATCGTCTCCGCCATGGGGGACACCACCGACGAGCTCCTGGACCTGGCCAAGCAGGTGTCCCCGCTGCCTCCGGGCCGCGAGCTGGACATGCTGCTGACGTCGGGTGAGCGCATCTCGATGGCCCTGCTCGCGATGGCGATCGCCAACCTGGGTCACGAGGCGCGGAGCTTCACCGGCTCCCAGGCCGGGGTGATCACCGACTCCACGCACGGCAAGGCGCGCATCATCGACGTGACGCCCGGCCGCATACAGGAGGCGCTCGACCTCGGCCGGATCGCGATCGTGGCCGGGTTCCAGGGGGTCTCCCAGGACACCAAGGACATAACGACGCTCGGCCGCGGTGGTTCCGACACGACGGCGGTCGCGCTCGCCGCCTCGCTCGAGGCCGATGTCTGCGAAATCTACACCGACGTGGACGGCATCTTCACGGCCGACCCGCGCATCGTGTCGACGGCACGGCAGATCCCGCGGCTCACCTTCGAGGAGACCCTGGAGATGGCGGCCTGCGGCGCCAAGATCCTGCATCTGCGCTGCGTGGAGTACGCCCGCAGGTTCCAGCTCCCGATCCACGTCAGAAGCTCGTTCAGCACCAAGGAAGGCACGTGGGTCTACACAGACCCCAATACCGAAGGAACCGAGATGGAGCAGCCCATCATCTCCGGCGTCGCGCACGACCGGAGCGAGGCCAAGATCACTGTTGTCGGCGTGCCCGACAAGATCGGAGAGGCTGCCGCCATCTTCAAAACGCTGGCCGAGGCCGAGATCAACATCGACATGATCGTGCAGAACGTGTCGGCGGCGGCCACGGGGCGTACGGATATCTCCTTCACGCTTCCGACGAATGACGCGCAGACCGCGCTCACCGCGCTCAAGAAGATCCAGAGCAAGGTGGTGTTCGACTCGCTGCTGTTCGACGACCGGATCGGGAAGGTCTCCCTGATCGGCGCGGGCATGCGCTCGCACCCCGGCGTCACGGCGACGTTCTTCGGCGCGCTGGCCGACGCGGGGGTGAACATCGAGATGATCTCCACGTCCGAGATCCGCATCTCGGTGGTCGTCGACGAGGACGACGTGGACGCGGCCGTCAACGCCGCTCACCGGGCGTTCGACCTGGACGCCGACGAAGTCGAGGCAGTCATTTACGGAGGTAGCGGTCGATGAGTCGCAAGCCCACCCTCGCGCTCGTCGGCGCGACCGGTGCCGTGGGCACCGTGATGCGGGACATCATCTCCAACCGGGAGGACATCTACGGCGAGATCCGCCTTGTCGCCTCCGCCCGGTCGGCGGGCAAGGTCCTGCGGGTCCGCGGTGAGGACGTCGTCGTCCAGGCGCTGGCCCCCGAGGTGTTCGACGGCGTCGACATCGCCATCTTCGACGTGCCGGACGAGGTGTCGGCCGAGTGGGTTCCGGTGGCGGCCGAGCGCGGCGCGGTCGCGATCGACAAGTCGGGCACGTTCCGGATGAACCCCGAGGTGCCGCTGGTGGTGCCCGAGGTCAACCCCGCCGACGCGCGGATCCGGCCGCTCGGGATCATCTCCACCCCGAACTGCACGACCCTGTCGATGATGGCCGCCATGGGGGCCCTGCACAGCGAGTACGGCCTGCGCGAGCTGGTCGTGGCGTCGTACCAGGCGGTCTCGGGAGCCGGTGTGGCCGGCCCGGCCCGCCTGTACGACGAGGTCGAGGCGCTGGCGGGGGACCGCACCGCCGGGCAGACCGCCGGAGACGTGCGCAAGACCCTGCAGAACAAGCTGGGCGACGCGGAGTCGCCGTTCCCCGCGCCCATCGCGTTCAACGTCGTGCCGTGGGCCGGGTCGCTGAAGGACGGCGGCTGGGCGTCAGAGGAGATCAAGCTCCGCAACGAGTCCCGCAAGATCCTCGGCATCCCGGACCTCAAGGTGTCGGCGACCTGCGTTCGCGTCCCCGTGGTCACCACGCACTCGCTGGCCGTGCACGCGACCTTCGAGCGGGAGGTCACCGTGGCGGACGCGCACCGCGTGCTGACCGCCGCGCCGACGGTCGTCCTGATGGACGACCCGGAGAACGGCGTCTGGCCCACGCCGGTGGACGTCGTCGGCACCGACCCGACCTACGTCGGCCGGATCCGCCAGGCGCTCGACTTCCCCAACACGCTGGACCTGTTCGTCTGCGGCGACAACCTGCGCAAGGGGGCCGCGCTGAACGCCGCCGAGATCGCCGAACTGATCGCGGCTGAGTTCACCGGCTGATCCGCTCGGTCCGGCCGGGCAGGGTCTGCCCGGTCTGGTCTGTCTGATCTGATCTGGTCTGTCTGAACCGACCCGGCCGCAGGCCGGTCGTCACGCGGCCCGGTACGGAGCTTCCGCTTTGTGCCGGGCCACATGCTTTATCTCGACTTTTCAGGATCCTCGATACCAAGGTGAGGCGGAGGACAAGGGCGCCGGTGGACGAGTTGCTGACGTTGGACGCGGTCGGGCAGGCGGAAGCCGTACGGACCGGGAAGGTCTCGCCCCGCGAGCCGGCCGAGGCGGCGATCGCCCGGATCGAGGCCGTGGACGGCGAGCTCAACGCGGTGGTCCACCGGCGGTTCGAACGGGCGCTGGAGGAGATCGACGCGATCCCGGAGGACGCGCCCTTCCGCGGGGTGCCGATCCTCCTCAAGGACATCGGCTGGGCGTCGGCGGGCGACCCGTACGGCGCGGGCTCCAGGGTGCTCGATGGCGTGGTGACGGAACAGGACTCCTACAGCGTCGCGAAGCTGCGCCGCGCCGGGTTCGTGATCCTCGGCCGGACCAGCACGCCGGAACTGGCCACGACGATCACGACGGAGTCGGCTGCCTTCGGCCCGACCCGCAACCCCTACGACCCGGCGTACTCCGCCGGAGGCTCCAGCGGCGGCTCGGCCGCGGCGGTGGCGGCGGGCATGGTCCCGGTGGCCACCGCGAGCGACGGCGGCGGCTCGATCCGGATCCCGGCGAGCATGTGCGGCCTGGTGGGGCTGAAGCCCGCCAGGGGCCGCAGCAGCCACGGCCCCGACGTCGCCGAGTCGTGGGGCGGCCTCTCGGTGCAGGGCATGCTCACCCGGAGCGTACGGGACAGCGCCGCGCTGCTCGACCTGATCGCCGGGATGATGCCCGGCGACCGCTATGACGCCCCGGCGCTGGCGCGCCCGCTGGCCGATGAGGTCGGCGCCGCCCCCGGACGGCTGCGCGTCGGCTTCGTCACCGTCCACCCCAGGGGCGACGTGCCCGAGGATCCCGAGCTGACCACCGCGGTGACGTCGACCGCCGCCCTGCTGGAGGCGCTCGGCCACGACGTCGTCCCGGACCATCCCGCGGCTCTGGGCGACCCCGACTTCGGCATGTATTTCGGCGCGCTCATCGGCGTGAACGTGGCCGCGGAAGTGGAGGCCATCGGCGCGCGGCGGGGCAGGCCCGTGGACGTCGAGGAGCTCGAACCGCGCAACCGGTTCATGGTCACGGCCGCCCGGGGCGTCAGCGCGACCGACTACCTGGCCGCGCTGCGGTGGCTCGACGGGTACCGCAGGCGCATGGCGGCCTGGTGGGACTCGGGGTTCGACCTGCTGGTCACGCCCACGTTGGG
Organism: Microtetraspora sp. NBRC 16547; assembly: GCF_030268965.1. Taxonomy (GTDB): domain Bacteria; phylum Actinomycetota; class Actinomycetes; order Streptosporangiales; family Streptosporangiaceae; genus Microtetraspora. The sequence continues at coordinate 115,340 of NZ_BSSE01000021.1, forward strand.
TGTCCCGCCCTATCCGATCGGCTGGATGTCGGACGACGACCTGTCCACGTCCCTGGACCGGGCCGGGCAGGGCGGGGCCTTCGCCTCGCCGTTCAACGCGACCGGCCAGCCGGCGATCTCGCTCCCGTTGCGCCGTACGGCTGAGGGGCTGCCGGTCGGCGTCCAGTTCGTCGCCGTGGCGGGGCGTGAGGACCTGCTGGTCCGGGTCGCCGCCCAGATCGAGGCGGCCCGCCCCTTCGAGCACGCCGCGATGAGCTAGTGAGATTTAGCGGAAGAGGATGTCCCAGTGGTTGGCCTCGTCGGCGTAGACGTCCCGGCCGGTCTCCGGGCGGTACATCCGCGCGCCGTCCCCGCGGGTCGTCCAGTAGCCGAAGGTCTTGGTCACGTACGCGTCGATGCACGGGTTGTGGGCGATGTCGATCTTGAAGCCGTTCTTGTGGCTGTAGCGGCCGGCGCTGTGGCCGACCTCGGTGCCGCCGGTGATGACGATCCTGCAGTCGCTCCGCCGCTTGAGCTCGATCGCCTGGGTGAGCGTGCCGTACCGGAGGCCCTCCAGGGACGTGCACGTCGGCTTGGTGCGGTCGACGCAGCCGCCGGACGATCTCCAGCGCAGGCCCGCGCCGCGGAGCTGTTGTAACGCCCCCGTGTGTGCGAGCCTGGCGGTCGCGCTCATCGCGGTGACCGCGGTCCCGCCGGGCGCGGTCGCGAGCGTCCACGTGGGCGGCAGCCGTACGGGCAGGACGGCGTACGAGATCCGCAGCGCGTTGGCGTACGAGATCCGCTGCGCGCTCGTGACGGTCAGAGGGTTCCATCCGGTCGCCGGTTGGGACAGCAGGACGATCGCGATCGTCCCGGCGAGTCCCCACCACGAGGGACGTAAGGTCATGCGTCACCCCCGATGCTCAGTCCTCGATTGGGTGGCGGGGGAGTTCGCCAGGGTGATCAATGCCCACCACGGGTGATCTCCCATTCGCGGACGGCGGGGAATTTGCCACCCCCTATGGATCATCTGGCGCGTATATGACCCGGCGGGTGCCAGGGTCGTACAGTGACCACCGTGGCCGAGAACACACGGGAGCGGATCGTCGCGACCGCCCTTCGGCTGTTCAAGGAGCGGGGGTTCGAGGCGACGACGATGCGGGGGATCGCCGCGGAGGCCGGTGTCTCGGTGGGGAACGCCTACTACTACTTCTCGTCCAAGGAACAGCTCATCCAGGCGTACTACGACCGCGCCCAGTGCGAGCACGAGGCCGCGTGCCGGGAGCTGCTCGCGGTCGAGAGATCGTTCGAGGGCAGGCTGGGCGGCGTGCTGCGGGCCTGGGTCCGGGTGTCCGATCCGTACCATGAGTTCGCGGCCAAGTTCTTCAAGCACGCGGCGGAGCCGGGCAACCCGCTCAGCCCTTTCAGCGCCGAGTCCACGCCCGCCCGCGAGTCGTCGATCGCCATCTATCGCGAGGTGGCGGAGGGCTCCGCCGACCGGATGGACTCGGACCTGCGCGCCGAACTGCCCGAGCTGCTCTGGCTGCTGTCGATGGGCGTGGTGCTGTTCTGGGTGCACGACACCTCACCCGGCTGCGAGCGGACCTACCGGCTGATCGACCGCGTCGTCCCGCTGGTGGACCGGCTGGTCGCCCTGTCCAACCTGCCGGGCCTGCGCGGCGTGGCACGGGACTTCATCGACGTCGTACGCGAACTCCGGGCGTAGGTCTCCTGTATGCCGACGGGCTAGTGCCCCGCCCGTCCACGTCCACGCGGCCTTCCACGATGCGGGCACGTCCCAGGAGGCGCTGGAACCGCCGGAGGACCGCCGAACGTTAATGGGACGACAAAAGGGGCACAATGCCCGCTGGAGGTGGCCTCATGGCGAAGGCAGGACGTGCGGCGGCGACCTGGCGGGCCTATCGGGAGGTGGCCAAGCCGGGGTCGCCCGGCCTGATCACGCGGCTCAAGGCGCTGCCGAGGATGGTCCGGGGAGCCGTCAAGGGCGACTATCCGCACCTCGGCAAGGGCCAGCTCGCGATGTTCGCGGCCGGCCTCGCCTACATCATCTCGCCCATCGACGCCATCCCCGACTTCCTGCTCGGCATCGGCGTCGTCGACGACTTCGGCGTCTTCATCTGGCTGATGGCTTCGCTGCTCAGCGCGAGCGGCCAGTACGTCGAATGGGAGCGGGAGTCTCTAGAGTTCCTCCATCAGAAGCCACGCCCGTGACGGCAGCGGGTGGCCGAACAGCCGGGCGGCGTTGCCGTACGCGACCCGGGCGAGGTCGGCCGGGGGCAGGGTGCCGAGGTTGCGGGTGACCGACCGCTGGGTGTCGGGCCAGGAGGACTCGGCGCGCGGGTAACCGCTCTCCAGCAGGATGTGCTCCATGCCGACAGCGAGCCGGACCCCGCCGAGCGCGCTGTCGTCGAGCGTGCCGAAGAAGAAGTTGCGCCGCAGCACCTCGCTCGGCTTGAGCCCGCCCTCCCAGTTCGCCTCACCGGCGACGGGGTGGTCCAGCGCGTAGTCGGCGCGCTCGGCCAGCATCGGCAGCCAGCCGACACCGCCCTCGACGATCAGGATCCGCAGCGAGGGGAAGCGCAACGGGACCCCCGACCACAGCCAGTCGGCGCACGCGAACATCGCGCTCGCCGGGATCATCGTGGTGATCGCCTCGATGGGGGTGTCCGGCGAGGGGACCGGGGACCAGGAGGAGGCGCCGGTGTGCAGGCACACGACGGTGCCGGTCTCCTCGCAGGCGGCGAAGAACGGATCCCAGTGGCCGCTGTGAATGGACGGCAGCCGCAGCCGGGTGGGGAACTCGGGGAACACCACGGCCTTGAAGCCGCGGGCGGCGTTGGCCCTGATCTCCTTGGCGGCGATGTCCGGATCGACCAGCCAGGGGAGCTGAAGCGCGATCATCCGCTCGGGATAGGTGCCGGCCCACACGTCGACGTGCCAGTCGTTCCACGCCTTCACCAGCGACAGACCGAGCTCCTGGTCGCGCGTCTTGGCGAAGAGCATGCCGGACTGGCTGGCCAGCATGCCGGGGAAGCAGAGGGCGGCCCAGATCCCGGCTCGGTCCATGTCCTCGATGCGGGCCTCGATGTCGTAGCAGCCGGGCCGCATGTCCTCGAAGCGGACCGGGTCGAGCGTCCACTGCTCCTTCGGCAGGCCGGCGCCCACGTCGAGCCCCGCGCAGGGGTAGGTGGCACCGCCGTAGCGCCAGGCCTGGTGGCCGGCGTCCGTCTCCACGATCTTGGGAGCGAGGTCCTTGTACTTTTCGGGGAGGCGGTCCTCGAAGAGATCGGGCGGCTCGATCAGATGATCGTCCGCAGAGATGATCACATAGTCCCGCCGCCTCGGCTCTGGGTCGGGATGCAGCGGCGTAGTCACAGGAGTAAACCGTAGAGCCAAGGAATAACACCTAACAAGCTGCGAGGTCTCCGGTTGGTATCCGTTCGTTCACCAGGCGCTTCACGACTGGGCGCGAACTTCCTGCTGATCCTTCCCAGACTCTTCGCCATCCTCACCCGCGGCCGACAGATCGCGCGCCTCGCGGCGGATGAGGAGGAACCAGCCGCCGACCGCCACACCGATGAACAACCACCATTGCACGGAGTACGCCAGGTTGAGTCCGCCGCCTCCGCCGACGTCGGGCGCGGGCACCGGTTCCGGCGCGGGGTCGCGGGTCGGCCGCTGCGCGGTCAGCTCCACGAATCCCCCGTACAGCCGGTACGGCAGGGTGGCGCCGATGTCGGTCGTGTTGACGAGCAGGACCTGGCCCGTGGGCAGTCCGGAGGTCCGGTTCCTGATGCCGGTCGTGTTCTCGGTCTCTGAGGGCTTGAGCCGTCCGGTGACGGTCACCTCGCCGGACGGGGGTGCGGGCACCTCCGGCCGGGACTCCGCCGTCGCCCCCGCGGGCACCCAGCCCCGGTTGACCAGGACCGCTCCCTGGGGCGTGACCAGCGGGGTGACCACGTAGAAGCCGACCTGGCCATTCTGCGGGCGTCGCCGTACGAGCAGTTCGTGGGATGTGTCGTACGTGCCGGTCATGGTCACCGGCCGGTACTTCATGGCGTCGGGCACGGTTCCGCCGATGGTGTCCAGCTGGTCGAGGGGCACAGGCGCGCTGTTCAGGTTGGCGGTGGTGCGCTCGCTGGACGCCGACCGCTCCTCGAACCGCCCGAACTGCCACTGCCCCAGGAAGAAGAACGCGGGGATGAGGGCCAGCACCAGCAGGTGGAAGGCCAGCCAGCGGCGGGTCAGCAGGAACCGGTACACGCCATCCAGCGTAGGCAGGGGACCGAGTGGTCCCGTTACCGGTCCTGTCGATCCGACCTGTTCGGCCCGTTCGGCCCGTCCGATGTGGTCGCGCTGTTCGCCGTCGGCGGCCAGTCGGATCGGTTGCCGGGACCGGGGAGCGGGGCGACCGCCCAGGGGCCGGGGAGCTCGTGGCCTTCGTCACAGCGCAGGCGCAGGGTCACCGGCGCCCCGCAGTCGCGATGGGTCAGCGTGACGGGCGGGCCGTCGGGATCGGTGAGGTGGCGGTCACCCCAGTGCATCAACGCGACCAGGATCGGATAGAGATCCATCCCTTTCGACGTCAGCCGGTACTCGTCGCGCTGGCGCTGTCCCGGCTCCTGGTAGGGCGCCCTGCGCAGCATGCCCTCTTCGACCAGGCGGGTCAGCCGTGCGCTGAGCACCTGCCGGGGCGCGCCGGTCGCGGCCTGGAGGTCGCCGAACCGGCGGACGCCCATGAACGCTTCACGGAGCACGAGGAAGGTCCATTTCTCGCCGACCACGGCGAGGGTCCGCTCGATGGAGCAGTTGTCCATCCGGGTGGCCCGCATGTCACGCATCGTAGATCATTCCCCTCGCGCCTCATCTCAGTCTAGATGACGTACTCAGCCGGCGATCGGCACTCGCGGCGCGCGCAAGATCGGGATCGATCGAGGTGGGGACGGATCTCGTATTTGCAGAACAAGGTTCTGTTAGGCCACCATTGGGGGGTGAGAACCGGAAAGAACGGGCGTGACGGTCGAAGCCGGATCATCGAAGGCGCCCTACGCCGCTTCAGTCAGGACGGTGTCTCCGCCACGACCCTTGCCAGCCTCCGCGAGGAGAGCGGCGTCAGCGTGGGTAGTTTCTACCACCACTTCGCCAGCAAAGAGCACGTTTTCGGCGTCCTCTACGCCGAGACGCTGCAGATGTACCAGGACGCGTTCGTCGCCGAGCTCGTCCGCCACGAGGAAGCCCGCGGCGGCATCGAGGCCATCGTGGCCCTGCACATGTCGTGGTGCGGTGAGCATCCGGAGCGGGCGCGGCTGCTGATCAGCGAGCGCCCGCCGCGGCGCGACGAGCCCGGCGGCCCGGAGGTCTCCGAGGCCAGGCGCGCGTTCTTCCGGCAGGTCGCCGACTGGTGGAAGCCGCACATGAAGGCCCAGCTCCTGCAGCCCGTTCCGGCGACCATGTGCTACGTGCTGTGGCTCGGCCCCGCCCAGGAGATGTGCCGCCTGTGGTTCGCGGGCGCGCACCAGCCCACCGAAGACGAGATCAAGGGCCTCTGCGAGGCCGCGTGGAACAGCCTCAGGCAGGAGTAAGGACGGCGGATTGCCTCAACAGATACGAGCGGGTGCTTGGGAGCCACTTGCAGTGGACTTACGGGGATAGATTTCCTCTCGTGCACGTGCCATCCGATCTGGTCCACCGGCTTCGCGACCGGTTCGCCGAGTCCGGCTACACCATCGACGGTGTGCGAGAGCGGCTGGGCGGTGTGGCCGCCGCCGCGCTGGCGCGCGAGGAACTCGTTCCCGCGCTCCGGGTGACCCGCGACAACGATCCGCTCGGCACGCTGATCCGCCTGTGGTGGCTCGGCGTGCCGGTGAGCACGGCCGCCGTCGACCTTCCCCTCGCCGATCTGATCGAGGCCGGGCTGGCCGTCAGGGTGGGAGACGCCGTCCAGGCGACCGTTCACCTCCAGCCCTGGGACATCGGCGGTGACGGCCTCGCCTGGGTGGTCTCCGACCGCAAGGTACGGCCCGGCGACCTCGCGCTCCGCAGGGAGCACGTCGTCGGGGCCGGCGGGGCGTCGGCGAACCTGGCTCAGCTCGCCTGGACCCCGCCCGTGGAGAGCGCCCTCGATCTCGGCACCGGATGCGGCGTTCAGGTCCTGCATCTCGCGGGTCGCGCCGGGCGGATCGTCGCCACCGACGTGAACCCGCGGGCGGTCGAGCTGGCCGACCTGAGCTGGCGGCTGTCCGGCGTGGAAGGCGTCGACGCGCGTACGGGCTCCCTGTTCGAGCCGGTCGAGGGCGAGCGGTTCGACCTGGTCGTCTCCAACCCGCCGTTCGTGATCTCGCCGGAGGGCCGGTTCACCTACCGCGAGTCCGGGTTCCCGGCCGACGGCTTCTGCCGCGAGATGCTGCGCCACGCGCCACGCCACCTCAACCCGGACGGCCACGGCCGGTTCCTGGCCAACTGGCTGCACGTCAAGGGCGAGGATTGGCAGGACCGGGTGGGCGGGTGGCTCACGGGCACCGGCTGCGACGGCTGGGCCGTGCAACGCGACGTGCAGGACCCCGCGGAGTACGTCGAGCTGTGGCTGCGCGACGCGGCCGAGCAGGGGACGACGGCCTACCGGCAGCACTACGACGAGTGGCTGGCGTGGTTCGAGTCGCTCGGCGTCGTCGGCGTCGGGTTCGGCTGGATCTCGCTGCACAACTCGGGCGCGATGGAACCGGTCGTCCGGGTGGAGGAGCTCTCCCAGCGGGTCGAGCTCCCGGTCGGGGCGTACGTCCCGGACGTGCTCGACGCCGTCACCACGGCGCACAGGATCAGCGACGAGGAGCTGCTGAACGCCCGGCTGGCGGTCGCGGACGGCGTCGTCGAGGAGCGGATCGGCCCTCCCGGCGCCGACGACCCGGCGCGGATCGTCCTGCGCCAGACCGGCGGCCTGTGCCGCGCGGTGAGCGTGGGCACCGTGGAGGCGGCGCTCGCCGGGGTGTGCGACGGCGAGCTGCCGCTCCGCCCCCTGCTGGCCGCCATCGCGGAGCTCACCGGGGACGACGAGCGGGAGCTGCTGGACCGCGCCCCCGCGGCGCTGCGACCGCTGGTCGCCGAGGGATTCTTCCGGATCGCCCAGATATAGGCGGCTGCAAGCACGCGTTGATCAGACGTTGAGCCGGGGCCGCCACTCTTGGGGCGTCGACACGGATCTGGGGGGTTCGAGATCCGCGTCACACCCGGCCGGCCGTCATGATGAGGCGGCGAGCCGCCACCAGGTGCTCCGGAATGCACCGGGCCCCCTATGCACCGGGTGGCGGCCGGATGGCCGGCCGGGTCTCATGTCCTCCGCGCGGCTCCCGGTGATGGAAGTGGTCGAGTGTGATCAATCACGTGCGCATGACGCGTCTGGACGACGACCTGCGCGTCGACCTGCGCGTCGACCTACACGTCGACCCGGTCGAGCTCCAGGAGGAGGGCGCGGACGTCGTCGGCCTCGGGGGAGCCGAGCCGGGTGAAGATCCCGAGGGCCTTCTCTAGCGCCTCCCGGCCGCGTGCCTTCTCGCCCATGCCGCGCAACGCCTTGCCGAGCGCGGTCAGCGACTGGGCCTCGCCGTACGGGTGGGTGATCTCGCGGCTCACCGTCAGCGCCTGCTCGGCGTGGCGGGAGGCCTCGGCGAAACGCCCGGCGGCGATGAATGTCGCGGCCAGCCGGTAGCAGACCCGCTGCTCCCACACGCGTTGGTTGCTGGCGCGGAAGAAGTTCAGGCACTCGGCGTGGTGGACCACCGCCTCGTTGAGCCTGCCGACGTAGGACAGGACGATCCCGAGGTGGTAGCGCGCCCTGGCCATGCCCGCGCCGCTGCCGATCTCGGTGAAGATCGCCAGTCCGCGCTCGGACGCGGCGATGGCCTCCTCGACCCGTCCGAGGCCGAGATGGTCGCGGGCGGAGTAGCTCAGTACGAGGGCCTCGCCCGCCGGGTTGCCGACATCGCGGTAGACGCCCGTCGCGTGGCCGAACCATTCGAGGGCCTCGGTGTGGCGGCGCAGCCGGCCGGCCACGACCGCCAGCGCGTTGTACGTCTCCCCGAGCACGATGTGGTCGCCGCTCTCCAGGGAGAGCACCCGCGCCTCCTGGAACTCCCGCTCCGCCTCGGCCAGCCGGTTCATCCCGAACAGGACACGGCCGAGGACGTACCGGCAGCGCGTTTCGCTGCGCCGGTCTCCGGCCCGCCGGGCGGCCGCGAGGACGGCACCGGTCCGCTGCTCGAACTCCCGGCCGCTGGTGCCGGACTCCAGCAGCGGCTCCATCGAGAGCAGCAGGTCAGCGGCGGGTAGCAGCAGGCTCTCGGACTCGGCGGCCTGCCCGATGGCGGCGAACAGGTCCTCGGCCTCCACCGACAGCCAGCCGACCGATTCGTCGGCGGAGGAGAAGGTGTGGCCGGGCATGCCGATGTCCGTGAGGGCGTCGGCGATCGCGCTGCCCTCGTAGGCCAGCCGGTGCGCGGAGCTGGCCGACGCGAGGTAGAAGCCGAGCAGGCGGCGCAGGGCGGCCATCCGCTCGGCGGGCTCCTCGGTGTCCTCGGCCTGCCCGCGGGCGAAGAGCTTGAGCAGGTCGTGGAAGCGATATCGCCCCGGCGCGGGGGCTTCGAGCAGGCTCGCGTCGACGAGCGACTCCAGGAGATCCTCCGCGGGCCCGGGGCGCAGGTCCAGTACGGCGGCCGCCGCGAGGGTCGAGATGTCCGACCCGGTGGGCAGGGAGAGCAGCCGGAACGCCCGCGCCTGCCGGGGGTCGAGCTGGCCGTACCCCAGGGCGAAGGTGGCGGAGACGGCCAGGTTGCCGATCTTCAGCTCGTCGAGGCGGCGGCGCTCGTCGGCGAGCCGGGGGACGAGCGAGGCGACGGTCCAGGAGGGCCGGGCGGCGAGCCTGGCCGCCACGATGCGTACGGCGAGCGGAAGGAAGCCGCAGGCGGCGACCACGTCCATGGCCGCGGCCCGCTCCGCCCGGACCCGGTCGCGACCGGCCACGGCGGAGAACAGCGACAGCGCCTCGTCGGGCTCCAACACGTCGAGATCGACGAGCCGCGCCGACGGCAGGTCGGCGAGCTTCCCCCTGCTGGTGATGATCGCCGCGCATCCGGCGGAGCCGGGCAGCAGGTGCTCGACCTGCTCGGCGTCGCGCGCGTTGTCCAGCAGCACCAGCATGCGGCGCTCGGCCAGCAGCGAGCGGAACAGCGCGGACCGCTCGGCCAGGCCGTCCGGGATGACGTCGACCGGGATGCCGAGGGCGCGCAGGAAGGCGACCAACGCAGTCTCCGGCGGTGTCGGCTCGGTGCCGTAGCCGCGCAGGTCGGCGTAGAGCTGCCCGTCGGGGAACAGGTCGTGGGCGAGGTGGGCGACGTGGACGGCGAGCGCGGTCTTGCCCACGCCGCCGATGCCGGACATGGCCGCGACCGGCACGCCCTCGTCCTCGGCGAGAAACGCGAGCAGCCGGTTGACCAGGGCGCCGCGCCCGGTGAAGTCGGTCACGGCGGCCGGGAGCTGGGCGGGCCGCGGCATCTCGACGGCCGGCCCGGGCTTGGTGGAGGCCGCTCCCGTCGAGCCTGTCGCTCCCTCCGCTCCTGTCCCGCCCCCGGCCGTCTGCCCGGTGAAGGACAGCGCGGGGTCGGCCACGAGGATGCGGCGGTGCAGGGCGGCGAGGTCGGCACCGGGCTCGATGCCGAGCTCGTCGATCAGCGCCTGCCGCGTCTCGGTGAACACCGACAGGGCGTCGGCCTGCCGCCCGCAGCGGTAGTAGGCCAGCATGAGCTGGGCGCGCAGCCGTTCGCGCAGGGGATGGTCGGCGGTGAGCGCGACCAGCTCGGACACGACGTCGGCGTGCCGTCCGAGTTCCAGGTCCAGGTCCATGAGGGTTTCCAGGGCCCCCATCCGCCGCTCGGCCAGCCGGTCCCGCTGGCGCTCGGCGTACGGTCCGACCGCGCCGGCCAGCGGCTCTCCCGACCACAGGGCGAGCGCCTCGCGCAGCGCCTCGGCGGCGTCCCGCGTACGGCCCGTCTGCCGGGCGGCCTCGGCGGACGCGGCGTGGCGCTCGAAGTCGGCGAGGTCCAGGCCGCTCGCGCCGAGGATCAGCGCGTAGCCGCGGCCCACCGAGGTGAGCAGCTCGGGGCGGGTGCGCGGAGAGCGGTCCGGTTCCAGCACGGTGCGCAGCCGCGACACGTACGTGCGGAGCGCGCCGAGCGCCCTCGGCGGAGCCTCCTCGCCCCAGATGCCGTCGATCATCTCGTCCGGTGTGACCGGGTGCCCCTCCCTGAGCAGCAACATCGCGAGGATGGAACGTTGCAAGGGGGTGCCGAGGTCGAGCTCGATCCCGTCACGCCAGGCGAGGACAGGTCCGAGTATCGCGAAGCGCAGTCCCTCCCCGGTGGCGCGACCTGCCATGTGCCGTCTACTCCGATACGCATATTCAATGGGAAGTTTCCCAACCAAATGATAGATGGGCGAAGAGCCGGCCAATAGAGAGCGCCGGACTCGTTAATCGAAGCGTTGATTGTCCGTTGATCAGGTGGCAAGTCCGGTCCGTGATGCTTACTGCAGTGAGCATGGCCCCTGCGGGGGCGGCCATGCTCTGGCGATATCGCGAAGTCCTCCCCGGGCGTGGGGTGCCCGGTGGAGGGCTTCTGCCTTTTCCAGCCGGTGCCATCGTGTTTGCACCAGTTTTCAAGCCGGGCGCAAATGGCGGTCAGGGCCTTGAAAAGCCGATCCGCCTCGGCGGCGAAACGCGTACGACGAGGGGGCTGACGAGGACTGGCGAGGACTGGCGAGGACTGACGGGGACTGACGGGGACTACGGCTACGAGGTCTGGGCCAGAACGCGGGCGTGGCCCGTCCTCCGATCAGGAGGACGGGCCACGTCGCTCTATGTGGTTGGTCTGTGTGGTGGCGTGGAAGGTCAGGCGGCTACGACGAGGCCGAGCCTCGCCAGGAGCCGTTCTCGAACCGCAGGCCATTCGGTACTGAGGATCGAGTAGTACGCGGTATCTCGGACCGTGTTGTCGGCGCCTCGGCTGTCCGCTCGTCGCACGCCGTCCAGGCGTGCGCCGAGGGCCTCGATGGCGGCCCGGGATCGTGTGTTGCGTACGTCTGCCTTGAGAGTGATCCGGTGAACTTGCCAGGTCTCGAAGGCGTGGGAGAGCATCAGGAACTTGCTCTCCCTGTTGACACCGGTGCCCTGGGCTGACGCCGCCAGCCAGGTGTAACCGATGTCCGCCACCGACGGGACCTCGCCCACCACGCCTTTGGCGCCCGGCGGCCAGGGCATGGGGCCCTGCCAGTACTCCAGGTGCATCAGACGGGTGGCACCGACCACGCGGTCGGTGTGCAGCCACCGGATGGCGAAGGGCAACGTGCGGCCCTCCGCCTGCTCAGCCAGGGCGGCCTCCACGTAGGAGACCATCTCTTCCCGTCCTTCGGGAACGCGAGTGAAGGCGTAGGTAGAACGGTCCTCACTCGCCGCGGTGACGAGGTCGTCGACGACCGCGAGGCTAAGCGGTTCCAGGCGCACGGAGCGCCCGGACAGGGTGACAAAAGCGGGCATGAGCACATGATGAGGGCTCGAGCACGCTCTCGGTGCCAAATGGTAGGAGACATCTTTCGAAGCCTCCGGTGAAGCACCCAGACTAGCCGCATAACCGCAGGTCAGAGCGGTGAGCGCGGCCGTGCCGGTCGGCCACGAAGAGTAAAGATTGGACAACGATCACCAGGTGGGCGTGGTGGCCGCCATGGTGACGCGGGACGGGGCCCCGCAGGCCGCCTCACTGCCGCGAATTCGCCGGGTTTCGGCGAGGTCTGTGAGCGCCTTGTCCAGGTGATCCAGTGACTCCGCGATCCACGGCAGGGCGAGCGGATCGTCGGCGCGCAGAGCGGACAGCCGCTGCTCGGGGGTCTCGCCGTACAGCAGGCTGGTGGCGACGCGGACGCGCGGCGCGCCGGGTAGATCGCCGAACGCCGAGCCCGGGAGAACCCCGATGCCGTGCTCCTCGATCAGGGTCGCGGTCAGGTCGGCCGACGACTCGAAACCCGGAATTTCGGGATAGAGGTAGAAGCCGCCCTGCGGTTGCGCCACTGACGCCCCGGCCTTGACGAACCGGTCGGCGACCGCCCGGGCCACGATCCCGTGTAGCCGCCTGCTCTCCGCCACGCGCTCGACGAGCTCTTCCGGCTCGGTGAAGGCGTACGCCGCCGCGTGCTGCACGGGCGCCGCCGGGCTGGACCAGATCTCGCTGGCCACCGCGAGCAGCCGGTCGCGCAGGTCGTGATCGACCAGCCGGGCCACGCCGATGCGCCATCCCCCGACCGCCAGGCTCTTGCTCAGCCCGCTGGTGATGATCGTGCGCTCGGGGGCGACCTCGGCCGGGCTGGTGTACTCCGCGATCGGATCGTGTACGAGGTCGCGGTAGATCTCGTCCGAGATGATCGTCAGGTCGAGGCTTCTGGCCAGTTCGGCCAGCCGCCGTACGGTCTCGGGGCGGGCCAGCCGGCCGGTCGGGTTGTCCGGCAGGGTGACCAGCAACGCCGTCACCGTACGGCCCTGCGCCCGCGCGTGGAGGACGGCGGAGGCGACCAGGTCGGGGTCGGGCACCCCACCCTCGCCGGGGGGCGCCGGGACCATGATCGGCCGGACCCCGATGATCTCGGCCTGGGCGGCGTAGCTGACCCAGCTCGGCATGGGCAGCACGATGTCGCCGCCCAGCGCGAGCATGAGGCCGAAGAGGAGGGCCTTGCTGCCGGGGCCGCAGGCGACGAGGCCGGGATCGGTCGGCAGGCCGCGGCGCGACCAGTAGCCGGCGACGGCCTCGCGGAGCGCGACGGATCCCGCCACCTGGCCGTAGCCGTTGTTCCCGCTGGCCTCGGACAGCCTGCGGCGGAGCTCGGGGTGGACCGGCAGACCGGCTTCGCCGAAGGCGAGGTGGAGCACCCGCTGCCCGGCGCGGCGTCTTCGCTCGATGTCCTCGTTCGCCGCCAGTGTGGCCGACAGGGTCACATTCATTGGGGTTGCCTCCCTGGGATTCCGGCGGGTCTCATCCCGTTTTAGAGAAGCGCCGGATAGTCCCGGTGTGTTCGGAACGTTCCCAGGGTGGATGGGTATAGGCATCAGCACAAGCGAGGCTTTTCGGTGCTAGGAGTAAGGAAAACCGATGCTCGATTTGCGGCGATTGATCTTGATTTGTGAGTTCGCCAGGAGGGGCAGCATCGCGGCGACCGCGTCGTCACTGGGCTACAGCGCGTCGGCGGTCTCACAGCAACTCGCCGCGCTGGAGCGGGAGGCCGGCACCGTGCTGATCGACCGCACCTCCCGCAGCGCGGAGCTGACCGACGCGGGGCGGCGGCTGGTCGCCCACGCCGAGCGCATCCTCGCCATGGTGGAGACGGCGGAATCCGACCTGTCCGCCCACTCCTCGACCCCCTCAGGAAGGGTCGTGGTCACCGCCTTCCCGACCGCCGGGGTGGCTTTCGCGCCGGCGCTCGCCCAGGCGCTGCGGCGGTACCGGAAGCTGTCGCTGCGCCTGCGGCAGAGCCGGTCCGGCCGGGGACTGCGCGAGGTCGAGTCCGGCGAGGTGGACATCGCTCTCGTCGACGACTGGTGGGGGAGGGTGCACGGGCAGGCCACGCTGAAGGCGTTCCCGCTGCTCACCGATCCCCTGGTGCTCGTCGTGCCGCGCCGCCATCCGATGGCCGACCAGTCCGTGCCCGTCGATCTGGCCGCGTTGCGCGAGGAATCGTGGATGGCCACGCCCGACGGCGAGCCGTCCCGCACCGCCGTCGACCGGTTGCTCGCGGATGTGGGCGGCCTGCCGCCGATCGCCTGGGAGTTCGAGGGGCTCGGCACGATCCTCAGCCTGGTGGCCAAGGGCATCGGCATCGCCGCGGTGCCCGCGCTGGCGCTCGCGGCCGGCGTCCGGGGCGTCGCCGTACGGGAGTTCCCCGGCGAGCCGATCGAACGCCGGGTGTACGCGGTGGCGAGGGAGTCGAGCGTCCAGCGGCCGTCGGTGGCGGCCACGCTGCGGGCCCTCCACGTCGCCGCCCGCTATCTCGCCGCCGATCTCGGCTATCTGAGCGGCGTCCGCGAGCGGGACAGTAGCTTGTCCTGATGTGACGACGGTTCCAGGGGTTCCAGCGGTTCCAGCACGTGTTCCGGCAGCGGGTCCGGCACGTGTTCCGGCAGCGGGTCCGGTGACGGTCCCCTCCTACGACCTGGAGCGGCTTCTGTGCTCCTCCGGGGCGCGTATGGTCGCCGGCGTCGACGAGGTGGGGCGCGGCTCCTGGGCCGGGCCGGTCGCGGTCTGCGCCGTGGTGACCGACATGTCCCCGCCGCCGGACGGCCTCACCGACTCCAAACTGCTGACCCCCGCCCGCCGTACGGCCCTCGCCGCGGAGATCGAGTCGTGGGCCGTCGGCATCGGGTACGGCGAGGCGTCGGTCGAGGAGATCGACACGCTGGGGATGACCGAGGCGCTGTGCCGCGCCGCGCGCCGGGCGCTCGCGGAACTGCCGGAGCGGCCCGGCGCGGTGATCCTGGACGGCAAGCACGACTACCTGGGGTCACCCTGGGCGGTGCGGTGCCAGACGAAGGCCGATCTCACCTGCGTCTCCGTGGCCGCCGCGTCCGTGATCGCCAAGGTTCGGCGGGACGCGTACATGGCCTCGCTGGGCTATGAGGAGTACGGTTTCGCGGACAACGCGGGGTATCCCTCCCCGGCCCACCAGGAGGTGCTGGCGGAACTCGGCCCCACGCCACACCACCGCCTGTCGTGGTCGTACATGGACGATCTGCCGAAGTGGCGGCACCTCAAGCGGCACCGCAACGCGCTCGCCGGCGAGGGGCAGATTTCCCTCTTCGACTGACCACCGCTCTGTAGGCGGATCTCCAGGCGGATCCCTCCGCCTACAGAGCGGACGCCGGCTCAGGGTCGACCGACTCCAGCAGACGCTCCACATCCTCGGCCGTCTCATCGTGTCATGGGGACTTCCTGGGAGGTCAGCAGTCGACGAGTTCGGGCTTCTGGTTGAGGATCTGCGCCCGGGGCGTGACGAACTCGTCGAACGCCTCGGTGGCCGCGGGGTGGAACACCGCGACGCGATGGCAGTTCTGGAAGGCCAGCCGTACGCCGAAGTGCTGTTCGAGCGCGCCGCGCATCGCGTCGCTGGCCAGGCAGCGCAGTAGCTCGCCGCGGGCGGCCTCGTCCGGCGGCGGGACCTGGTTGTCGGCGAAGTCGGCGCCGGACCGGTCACGCTCCTCGACCAGCCCGCTGATCAGCGACCAAGCGTACGGAAGCGAGTCGCGTACGCAGGCGACGAACGCCGCGTCGTCGACCTCGCCGGTGCCGGCCTGGTCGAGCAGCTCGTTGGGAACGGTCAGCGACATGGATGTCTCCCCTCGGAAGGAATGAAAAGGACTTTCAGTCTCAGCTGCGACGTTAGGCGGGACTCGGGCACGTTTCCATGTGGCGCGGAGGCGACATCTCGATGGAGGCGTCGTTGACGGATGCCGGGCCGTACACGAACTCGGGGTCGATCTGGGTGGAGAGGTCCTCACCCGTGGCGCGGTCGGCCCACGCCCTGGCGTTGCGCAGGTGGAACTCGGCCGCCTGTGCGCCGAACCGCTCCCAGTCCTTGGGCTGCGCGTCGACGCGCTTCAGCAGTACGGCGAGCGCGTCGTGGTTGCCGCCCTCCAGGTCGTCGAGCGTGAAGGCGCGCCCTTGCTCCATCGCCCGTACGGCGGGCGAGTGCCCGAACCAGGTGAGCAGGTCGTCCCCCACGTGCTCGCGCAGGAAGTCGACGTCGTGCCGATCCTGGACCTTGTTGCCGACGACGGCGATGGCGACGCCGAAGTCGGCGGCGTGGTCGCGGTACTGCCGGTAGACGCTCACGCCCTGCCTGGTCGGCTCGGCCACCAGGAACGTGACGTCGAAGCGGGTGAACAGGCCGGAGGCGAAGGAGTCCGCCCCGGCGGTCATGTCGACGACGACGTACTCGCCCCGGCCGTCGACCAGGTGGTTGAGGTAGAGCTCCACCGCCCCCACCTTGGAGTGGTAGCAGGCCACGCCGAGGTCGTCCTCGTCGAACGGACCGGTGACCATCAGTGAGACGCCCTCGACCCGCTCCGACGGGAAGAAGGAATCGTCCAGCCGGATCAGCCGGGAGCCCCGGCCGGGCGGTGTCGTCTTCACCATCGACGCCGCGTCGCGGATCCGGGGGTTGTCGCCCCGGAGGTACTCCTTGATCTCGCCGATCATCCCGCCGAGCGGGCGCGGGGTCGCGGATGCGCCGAGCGCGAGGCCGAGATGCTGGTTGATGTCGGCGTCGATCGCGACGACCGTCCCGCTCCCCGCCGCGTACCTGGCGAACAGCGACGACAGGGTCGTCTTGCCGCTCCCGCCCTTGCCGACGAACGCCACACGCATGTTGCCCCTCCCAACATGATTATGAAAATCATTTTCTATCGACAGCGTGATGATGCCACAGGGGGGAGCGTTCGCGAAGGAGAACCGCGCAGGAGAAAGCCCGCAGTATCCGCGGACCGAAGTCGGCGTGGCGGCGGGTCGGTGATCAGGCCGTGGGCGGGGTGAAGAGGCTGACGATCCTGGTCAGCGTGGGGCGCAGCGAGTCCCAGTCCTCGGCCACGGTCGTCCAGGTCAGCACGCTGGTGGTGGTCCCGGTGGAGAGCACCCGCCGGAACTGGTGGTAGGTCACTCCCTTCTCCAGGTTGTTTCGCGCTGAGGACCCGCGCGGTCGGAACGTGAACTCCCAGTCCGCGACCGTGCCGTACTCGCTGGACGCGGAGGTGAGGCGGAGCCGCTGGTAGGCCTGCACGTCCGGGTAGAGGACCGCCTCGGCCTCGCGCAGCGAGGCGAGCGCGTCGGTTCCGCTCTGCCGTGTGATCTCGATGTCGAACCGCGACCGCCCCGCCGGATCAAGCCACTGGTACGCGGTATCACGCCCGCCCGAGGTGGCCCGCGTCCAGTCACGGGGGACGGCCGCCCGCCACCCGTGGTCGGGCGGGCTGGGCCGGTACCACGTCAGCTTCAGCCTCGTGGCGCCCACCGGGCCGGCCGACGACGTGGCGGCGGCGGCCGGTGACGCGCCCGGTGGCAGGACCGGCGTCAGGACCGGCGTCGTGCCCGACGCCGGAGTCGTGGGCGAGGCGGGAGCGCCGGTTCCGGCGAGGGGGATCCGCTCCGCGTCCGCGGCGGGGCCGGGCCGCAGCATCGCCCAGCCGCCCACCGCTCCGGCGACCACCACCGCCGTCGCCACCCCTGTGACCAGCCGCGTACGGCTCCCGCCTCGGGACGGGGCCGGCGGCTCGGGGGAGGGCTCGAGGTCGGCGAGCATCCGGTCGGCGTCCTCCGGCGTGAGCCGCTTTCGCGGATCCCTCGCCAGCAGGCCGCCCACGACGGGGCGCAGCGCCTCGGGGACCGATTCCAGGTTGACCGCACGGTCGGCGCGGGGAGGCCGGTGGGCGACCGCCGTGTACAGCGTCGCGCCCAGCGCCCACAGGTCGGAGGCCCGAGTGGGGGGAGCACTGGTGGAGGAACCGCCGTCGACGCGTTCCGGCGCGAGGAAGGCGGCCGCGCTCCGGACCGCGCTGACCGGATCCCCGTGGGCGGGGGACCGGCCGGCGGCCTCCCGCGCGAACGCCGGGTCGCCCGCGAGCACGCTGACACCGAAGTCGGCGAGCAGGATCCGGCCGTCGTGGCCGAGGAGCACGTTCGCCGGGCGCACGTCGCCGTGCCGTACCGCGGCCGCGTGGGCGTAGGCGAGCGCGGCGAGGACCTGGCGCGCGATCGAGGCGGCCCGCGGGACGAGGAGTGGCCCGTCGCCGGCGACCACGCCGTCGAGGGAGCGGGAGCGGACCAGCTCCATCACGATGTACGGGGTGCCGTCCTCCTCCGCGAAGTCATGGACGGCGGCGATGTTCGGATGCCGGAGCCGTTCGGCCTGCCGCGCCTCGCCGGCCAGTCGCCGGACGATCTCCAGGCGGCGGCCCTCGCGCAACCCCGCGGGCAGCAGCACCTCCCGTACGGCGACGGGCCGGTCGAGCAGGGTGTCGTGGCCCTCCCAGACGACGCCGGTCGTCCCCTGGCCGAGAGCACGCACCAGCCGGTAGCGCCGGACGATCAGCTGCCCCGGAGTTCCCATCCTGCCTGCCTCTGTACAAGGGCAAATACCACTGGATCGGGAGTCTTGCACAACTAATGGGGCGGAAGGGACCTGCTTGCTCTATGGGCGGGGCGCACGTTGACGGTGTCGCCGGGGTTGAGCGCGAGCTGCTCGGCCACACCGCGCGTCACCTGGACCCAGGCCTCGCGGTCGTCGATCAGCAGCTCCACCCTGACCTCGAAGCCGAGCCGGACGACGCGTGCGACCGTCGCCTGGCTGCTGCCCGGCCGCGGCTCGGCGGTGATCTCGATGTCGTGCGGCCGTACGAGGTTTCCGCCGATCTCGGTGACCGGGCCGAGGAACCGCATGACGAACGGGTTGGCCGGGTTGTCGTAGACGTCCGCCGGGCTGCCGACCTGCTCCACCGCGCCGTCGGCGAGGACGACGACGGTGTCGGCGACCTCGATGGCCTCCTCCTGATCGTGGGTGACGAACACGGTCGTGACGTGGACCTCGTCGTGCAGGCGGCGCAGCCAGGTCCGCAGCTCCTTGCGCACCTGGGCGTCGAGCGCGCCGAACGGCTCGTCGAGCAGCAGCACCTCGGGTTCCACGGCCAGGGCGCGGGCGAGGGCCATGCGCTGGCGCTGGCCACCGGAGAGCTGGGACGGGTACCGGTCGGCCATCCGCTCCAGGTGGACGAGTTCGAGCAGCTCCATGACCCGCTCGCGGATCTCGTTCTTGGGCCGCTTGCGGATCTCCAGCCCGAAGGCCACGTTGCGGAACACCGTCATGTGCTTGAAAGCGGCGTAGTGCTGGAAGACGAACCCCACGTTGCGCCGCTGGGGCGCCAGCCGGGTCGCGTCAACGCCGGAGATCCGTACGGTCCCGGTGTCGGGGTGCTCCAGCCCGGCGATGACACGCAGCAGGGTCGACTTCCCGCCGCCGCTCGGGCCGAGCAGGGCGGTCAGCGAGCCGGAGGCGACGTCGACGGAGACCTCACGCAGCACGGGGGTGGTCCCGAAGGACTTGTTCACGTCGCGTACTTCGATGTGGACGGGGGTGGTCATTTCAGTCCTTTGGGCGCAGGAGCCTGGTGAGCAGCAGGGCGACGACGGCGAGCAGCGCGAGCGCCGTGGCCGCCGCGAACGCGGCCGGCTGGTCGAAGTTCTGGAAGCGTTCCTCGACGAACAGCGTGAGGGTCTGGGTCTGGTCGACCAGGCGTCCGGAGACGACCGCGACCGCGCCGTACTCGCCGAGGGAGCGGGCCAGGCACAGCACCACGCCGTACGCCAGGGCCGACCGGATGCCGGGGAGCGTGATACGGAGGAACGTCTGGAAGCGGCTCGCCCCGAGGGTGTGCGCGGCCTGTTCCTGCTCGTCGCCGAGCTCCTCCAGGACGGGCACCACGGAGCGGACCACCAGCGGCAGCGCCACGAACACCGTGGCGAGCACCATGCCGGGTGTGGAGAAGATGATCTGCAGGCCCCAGCTCTCCAGCAGCCCGCCCACCGGGGAGAACCTGCCGTACAGCAGGGTGAGCGCGAGCCCGACGACGACCGGGGAGACCGCCATCGGCAGGTCGATGAACGCGCCGAGCAGCCGCTTGCCCGGGAACTCGTGCCGGACCAGCAGGATGGCCGCGCCGACGCCGAACACGGTGTTGGCGACGACCGCCCACAGCGCGACGACGAGGGTGACCCGGAACGCGTGCAGCGCCGACGGCGAGGTCAGCGCCTCGACGAACGGGGCAAGACCGTCGCCGAACGTCCGCCAGATGATCAGCCCGACGGGAAGGACCAGCAGAAAGAACAGGTAGACGACGGCGATCGTGCGCAGGCCGTACTTAGCCACGGCGGCTCCCCCATCGTTGCAGGAGGTCGAGCGAGACCAGCGCGACCAGGGCCACGATCAGCAGGACGGTCGAGATCGCCGCGGCGCCGGTCGTGTTGTCCCCCTCGATCTGGCTGAAGATGTTGACCGCCGCGACCTGGGTCTTGAACGGCAGGTTGCCCGAGATCAGCACGATCGAGCCGAACTCCGAGATCGCCCGGGTGAACGCCAGGGCGGTGCCGGACAGCATCGCGGGCACGAGGTTGGGCAGGACGATCCGCCGGAATGTCTGGAACGGGCTCGCGCCCAGGGACGCCGCGGCCTGCTCCATGTCCTTGTCCAGCTCGATCAGCACCGGCTGGACCGTACGGACGACGAACGGCAGCGTGACGAAGAGCAGCGCGAGGCCGACGCCGGCCCTGCTGTAGGCGAGGTTCACCCCCAGCGGGCTCTCCGGACCGTACAGCGCGAGCAGGACCAGCCCGGCGACGATCGTCGGCAGCGCGAACGGCAGGTCGATGAGCGTGTCCACGATCCCCTTGCCGGGGAAGCGGTCGCGGACCAGCACCCAGGCGATGACCGTGCCCAGGACGAGGTTGATCAGCGCGACGATCGCCGAGGCGCCGATCGTGAGGGTGAGCGCGGCCCACGCGTCGGGTGTGGTGACCGCCCTCCAGAAGTAGCCGAGCCCCTCGTCGGTGGAGCGCCACACCACGAGGGCGAGCGGGATCAGCACGATCAGGCTCAGGTACAGCACGGCCGAGCCGAGGCCGAGGGCGGTTCCCCCGGAAAGACGCGCGCGCCGTCGCGCCCCCGCGCGCGGCGGGGGAGCGGTGCGGGTAGCGGTTTCCGCGGTCACTTCGGGCCACCCCGCTTCGAGTCGATCAGCACGGAGTCGATCCGGGTAGGGCGGATCCGGGTAGGGCGGATTCGGGTCGGGCCGGTCACTGCGCGTCGGTCACTCTGGCCGGTCATCCGGGACGTCACTTCTCGGTCGCGACGCCGAGCTTGCGCTCGATCTCCGCGACGCGGCCGGTCTTCGGGTCGAAGAAGTCACTGGTGATCTTGTCCCAGCCGCCGATGTCCTCGATGGTGAAGAGCCGTGGCGGGTCGGGCCACGTGAAGCCGGTCACGCCGTCGATCACCGGGCGGTAGCCGTTCTTGGCGAAGATCGTTTGCGCCTCGACCGAGTAGAGGTACTTGAGGAAGGCCGCGGCCTCCTTGGGGTGGGCCGAGTTCTTGGTGACGGCGACCGGGTTCTCGATCAGGAGGGTGGCGTCCGGGACGACGTACTCCAGCTCCTGCTTGTTCTGCTGGGCGAAGATCGCCTCGTTCTCGTAGGTCAGCAGCGCGTCGCCCTTGCCGCCGGTGAAGGTCTGCAGTGCCTTGCGGCCGCTGTCGTCCTGGACGGGGACGTTGTGCAGGAGCGAGTCGAGGTAGGCGAGGCCGGCCTCCTGGTTCGCGTCCTTGTCCGACTTCGCGCCGTACCCGGCGAGCAGGTTCCAGCGGGCGGCGCCCGAGGTGAAGGGGTTCGGCGTGATGACCTCGACGCCGGGCTTGATCAGGTCGTCCCAGGTCCTGAGGTTCTTCGGGTTGCCCTTGCGGGTGCCGACGACCACGATCGACTTCGTCAGGATGCCCTTGGTGGGGCCGCTGTTCCAGTCCTCGGCCACGAGCCCGGCCTTGACGAGGCGGGTGATGTCGGTTTCGAGGGAGAACTCGACGATGTCGGCCTTCAGCCCGGCCGCCACGGCCCGGCTCTGGTCGCCGGAGGCGCCGTACGACTGGGTGAAGGTGATGCTCTTCCCCTCGGGAGTCTTCTGGAAGGCGGCGATGATGTCCGTGAAGGCCGCCTGCGGGGTGGAGTAGGCGACCAGCGCCAGCGTGACCTTGCCGTCACCCCCGGAACCGCTGCCTCCCCCGCAGGCTGCGACCAGGGTGGTGGTCGCGATGGCGGCGGCCGTGATCGCCCGTAGCCTGCGAACGCTCATGGGCTTCTCCCTGCTTTTCCTACTAAATAAGTCGGCTTAGCAGATATTGAAGCCCGGCGGCGATATTTCCGTCAAGTCAGGTAGGTATTATGGCCAAGGCTCAGCAAATACTGTCTAGCGACTGTGCGGTGCCCGGCGACGACGGGCCCTTCGCTGGACGGGGCGACCGCTGCGGAACCTGCCGGGGACGAGGATGCTCGGCTCGTGAATGCCGGGCCCGTGGGTGCTGGGGGCGCAGGGCCTTGCCGACCTCGCGCTGGATGAGGCCCCAGTCGGGATCGGCCGTGTTGACCAGCGGAGGCACGAACTGCAGGCTCCGGATGTGCGCCTTCTTGATCTTTTCGGAGAGTTTGAGCAGCGCCGGCAGCATGCTCTGCGGCACGTCCGTCGTGACATACCGCTTGGTCGCGTCCGCGATTCGCTCGAAGCCGCGCAGCACCGCCACCGGGTCGGCCTGCTTGGCGACGGCGTTCAGCAGGCACTTCTGCCGACCCATCCGCACGTAGTCGTCGCTGTCGGTGCGCGACCTGCCGAACCACAGGGCCTGCTGGCCGTCGAGCCGGCGCCGGCCCGCCTCCAGCACGCCGCCCTCCAGCCCGTACGGGATGTCCTGCCTGATGGTGACTGTGACCCCGCCGATGGCGTTGACGATCTGGGTGAAGCCCTTCATGTCGAGCATCGCGTAGTAGTCGATGTGGAGGCCGAGAATGCCGCTGACGGTGTCCCTGAGCAGCCGCATCCCGCGGTCTCCGTGTGCGCCGGGAACGATCGACGGATGGTCCTCGGCCCATTGGTACACCTCGTTGAGCAGGCCGGGCGTCGCCTCGTCGCCGTCGCCGGAGAACCCCCACGGGAACGCGTTCCTGGCCGGGCCCGGAGGCATCGGCACATGCTCCAGATTGCGCGGCAGGCCGAACAGCACGGTGTCCCCGGTGCGGGTGTCCACGCTCGCCACGGTGACGCTGTCGGTGCGCGCGCCGGGGCGGTTCCTCGCCGCGTCCGCCCCGACCAGGAGGACGTTCAGCCGCGGCTTACGCGCCCATGGATCCGGCCGCAGCGGTACCCCTCCGTTGAACACGGTGAGCAGGACGTCCCTGGACACGTAGGCCAGCCGGCCCGCGTACGCCATGGGAGCGACCACGAGCACGCACAGCAGCGAGACCACGCCGGTCGCGATGCCACGCTCCACCTTGTCGAGGTTCAGGGGCCGCACCAGTCGATACGACGACACGATGACGGCGGACCAGCAGAACCCGATCGCCAGGGCCGCCAGGATCAGCCCGGTCAGCCAGTTGGGCCGTACGGCCAGTTCGAGCAGGGCCGGGCGGAACGCCGTGGCGGCCGCGAACACCGCTCCGAGGAGCACGGTGTACGCGCCCGCGAGCGCCAGTCCCGTCCTGGTCCGGCCCGCCACCAGATGGGCCAGCCCCCAGACCATCGCCGAGGCGAGGGTCAGCGCCAGTGCCTGTCCGAGATTCCGCCAGTCGGTCCGCATCCGCAGCACTCCACGTCCGGGTATTCCGTCGCTACTGCCCGCCGAGCTGGGCTTATAACAGGTTAGTAACGGAACCCGTGGAATCGCGGTCAGCTTGCCGTGCAGCTGTCCTGGGTCGCGTCGAAGCCCTCGACGTCATCCAGGGTCTTGGGCGGCTTGAGCCCCTGCCAGTCCGCGCCGATGACGAGCACCAGTGTCTGGGTCTGCGCGTTCTTGACGAGATAGGTCTTCGACGTGGCCAGCTCGCGGTAGAGCCTGGGCGCCCGGCTCGCGCCGTTGGGGGAGTACTTGATGAACGTCTTGGCGTACTGCTTCCCGGCCGTGGTGATCTTCCTGACGTGGTAGCCCCGCTGCTCCAGCTCGGCGGCGACCGTGGTGCCGACGCCCTGCTTGCCGCTGCCGTTCTCCACGATGATGTGGATCTGGGACTTCGGGATCTTCTGCTCGCCGCCCTTGACGCCCTTGCTGATCTGGTCGGCGGCGACCATCTTGAACAGGCGGTCCGCCTGCGGCTGGACCCACTCCACCCGGCCGGGGTTGGTGACGGAGTAGCGCCACGGCGTGGTCACGAACCGGATCTGGCCGGCGGTCAGGCCCTCGGCGCTCACCGCGAGGTCCTTCATCACGCCCACGGTCAGGTCGGGGTCGGTGGTGATCGACTTGGTCACCGCGTCGAGGAAGCCGAAGAGCGTCTTCGGGTCGGTCAGCGTCTCGCCGCTCATCGCCTTCTTGGCCATCGAGGCGAGGAACATCTGCTGGCGCTGGATGCGGCCGATGTCGGAGCCGTCGCCCAGGCTGTAGCGGGCCCGGACGTACCCGAGCGCCTGCTCACCCTTGAGCACCTGCCGTCCGGCCTCCAGGTTCAGCCGCGCCTTCTTGTCCTTGATCGGCTCGGGCACGCAGATCGGGACGCCGCCCAGCGCGTTCACCATCGACTTGAACCCGGTGAAGTCCACCTTCACGAAATGGTCGATGCGGATGTCGGTCAGTGCCTCGATCGTCTTCCAGGTGCAGGCGATGCCGCCGGAGTTGAACGACTCGTTGATCATGCCGACGTGGGGCTGCTGCCCGGGGAGCCCGTTCTTCGCGGGACAGGAGGGGAGCTGGACGAGCGAGTCCCTGGGGAAGCTGATCAGCATCGCGCCGTCCCGCTTCGGCGAGATGTGGGCGAGGATGATCGTGTCGGTCCGCTCGCCCTCGAACTTGCCGTACTTCGCGTTGGCCCCGTCGCGCTGGTCCGAGCCGACGATCAGCACGTTCATCGCTTTGCTGATCTTCACGGGCCGGGGGCCCAGATCCTGCTTGGCCACGACCTCGTGCTTGACGTTGCCGGTGAGCTTCACGTATCCGCCGACGAGGAAGGTCACCCCGCCAACGGCCACGCCGAGGACACCCGCCAGCAGGGCCCACAGCCACGCCCGCCATTTGGGCGGGGTGGGTGGGGCGGGCGGCTCCTCCACGGGAAGGGCAGGACGCACGTCGACAAGACCCACGTTCTTAACTCCTGACAATCGGACGAGGGCTGTCGCCCGCGTCGGAGAGCCCGAAAAGCGGCAAATCGCGGAAAGTGTAGCGATCCACCCTGAACATCGCGCATCGCCGTGCTGGCAACCAGGCTGCAAGCGACGGTCAAGTGGGCGCCCCTAGCTCTGTGACGCACGAAACAGGCGAAAGGTTGTGAAATATGGCGCGAAATGCGCTGCCCGTCGCGGCCGCCGCCGGGCTCATCCTCCTCATCGGCGGCGTGTACGGCATGAGCTCCCTCTCCACCATGTCCTGGGGCGTGCCGATCTTCGTGATCGGCCTGTTCCTGCTGATCATCGGTGCGACCGCGCTCACCGCCAGGCTCGCCAGAGGCCAGGGGCCGTCCTCCGGCGTACTCGGGCGGATGAAGGACTTCATGGGCACGGGCAACCAGGAACTGATCGGCTCCGGCGTCCCCTCCCGAGCCCTGATCACCGGGATGCGGGACACCGGGACGATGGTGAACGACCAGGTAGTCGTCGAGTTCGACCTCCAGGTGCAGCCCGCGGGCGGGTCGCCGTACCTCGTGAGCCACCGCCAGATCCTGCCGCGCCTCCTGATGGGTGCTGTCCTTCCTGGCAGGAACGTCCAGGTCTGGGTTGATCCCACGAACCCGCAGCGCCTGGCCATCGACTGGTCGGCCCTCCCGGCCCAGAGTCCCTGAGATCCGGTACGGCGGCGCCGCACCGGATCCTCATTGTGCAGTCGGCATGGTGTTCCCGCTGCGAAAGCGGAAGTATGCTTCCCCCATGCATCGTTCGTGTCGCAACTGGTGGCGCTCCTCGTAGGAGCGGCCACTCTCGCGCACGACCCCGGGCCGTTCGGATGGACGGCCCTTCTTGTTGCTCTTCCTCGGTCGAGGGGCCTCCTCCGGATGGCGAATCATCCGAAACGCCAGGAGGAATCCATGTCGATCAGTGCCACCAGCCCCGTTCCCACGCTGCCCGCGCCCGCCGGGGCGAGCCCTGGAACGTACCGTGAGCAGGGCGGCGGGAAGAGCGACGAGACGAGTACCGGGGCGACCACCGGGACGACCATCGGGATGTCCGCCGCCCAGCGGCGTAGCGCCGAGCTGGAGGAGCTCATCCGGCAGGATCCCGGGCGGTTCCGCGTGCTCACCGGTGACCGCCCGACCGGGCGACTACACCTGGGCCACTACTTCGGCACACTCCACAACCGGGTCCGGCTGCAGGACCTGGGGGTGGAGACCTTCCTGATCATCGCCGACTACCAGGTCCTGACCGACAGGGACGTCGCCGACCGCCTCGACGAACGGGTCGAGGACCTGGTCCTGGACTACCTCGCCGTAGGCATCGATCCCGCGCGGACCACGATCTTCGCGCACAGTGCCGTCTCGGCTCTCAACCAGCTCCTGCTGCCGTTCCTCAGCCTGGTCTCGGTCTCCGAGCTGAGCCGCAACCCCACCGTCAAGGACGAGATCGCGCACTCCCGGCAGTCCGCGGTCAGCGGCCTGATGTTCACCTACCCCGCCCACCAGGCGGCGGACATCCTTTTCTGCAAGGCCGACCTGGTTCCAGTCGGGCAGGACCAGCTGCCCCACCTGGAGCTCACTCGCACCATCGCCCGCCGCTTCAACGACCGGTACGGCACGGGCGGCACCCCGGTCTTCCCGGAGCCCGACGCCCTGCTGTCGGCGGCGCCGCTGCTGCTGGGAACCGACGGCACCAAGATGAGCAAGAGCCGGGGCAACGCCATCCCCCTGGCCGCCGGTGCGGACGAGACCGCCCTGCTGGTCCGGAGTGCGAAGACCGACGCCCACCGGCACATTGCCTACGACCCGGAGGCCCGGCCCGAGGTGTCCAGCCTCGTCCTCCTGGCGGCGCTGTGTCTCGGCCGCGACCCCCACGAGGTCGCCGCCGACATCGGCGACAAGGGAGCCGCCGCCCTGAAGGCGACCGTCACCGAGGCCGTCAACGAGTACCTGGCGCCCATCCGCGAGCGCCGCGCCCGTTACGCCCAGGACCTGGGTTACGTACGGCAGGTCCTGCGCGACGGCAACGAGATCGCCAACGAGGTCGCCGAGACCACTCTCGGCGAGGTGCGGGCCGCCATGAAGACTCTTTACTGAAGGGCGGTCTCCCACGGAGACCGGGAATGTCCACTCGACAGTGAGATCTCCGCAGGGGACGAAGCAGATCCAGGGCCTCGCCATTGAAGGTGCCGCGCGCCGAGGGTCTGGATTCCCGCCAGGGCCCTCGGTATCCCAGCACCTCGTATCCCAGCACCTCGTATCCCAGCACCTCGTATCCCAGCACCTCGTATCCCAGCACCTCGTATCCCAGCACCTCGTATCCCGGCAGCGCTCGGTGGAACTGCCACTGCTCGGTTGACGACGGGTCACCTGAGCGACGTCGGACCGGGGCACCGGTGATCGCGTGCTGGAGGAGCGCCGCCGGCATCCCGACACTTCGGTACCCCAGGACCCGCATCCAGGGCATTCGGTATCCCGGGCCTTCGATATCCCGGGCCTTCGATATCCCGGGCCTTCGGTATGCCAGGGACCTCGGTATTGGAGGAACCTCGGCATTGGGCCTTCGATATCCCAGGGCCTGTATCCAGCACCTCAGTGTTTCGGCGCTCGCGGCACCTCTGTACCGCGGCTGCCCCGCGCGGTGTGGACCGATGTGTGTAACAGCGCCGTCGGCGACGACGGGCCAGGCAACTGCGACAACGCCGGCGTCCTCGGCGCTCCCAAAGGGGCCAAAGAGGACTTACATCGGATTATCGACAGATGGTTAATAAGTAACTACTCAGAGTTGCTTATAGAACGTGTGAGCGATATCTTTACGGTGTGCTGATCGGCTGGAGGCCGGAGGGAGGCGTTCCGGGATGATGCTTTCGGGTGCGATATTGCTGCGCCGCCCAGTCCCGCAGGCCTCGCCTTCCTCACCTTCCTCACCTTCCTCGGCTTCCTCGCCGCCTTCTCCTTCGGCCGGTTCAGTCGGCCTGGCTGGTTCGGTCGGTCTGGCTGGTTCGGCTCGTCCGGGGCGGCGTGCGCCCCGGCGCTATGAGCCGTTGCGATGCGAGCCGTTGCGGGACGAGCCGTCGATGAGGTCGCGATGCTTCGCCGGTGATGCTTACGGGGCTGTGCTTCTCGATCGTGCTCGAGTCCATGTGCCCGGTATGGTCCAGCCCGTCATCGGGCAGTTCGACCGCGCACCAGTCCAGATGGTGGGCCCCGAGGCTGGGCAGTTCGGCAAAGCGCCGGCCCAGATGGTGCAGCCCGAGGCTGGGCAGCGTGACGGCGAGCCACGCCAGGCGATGCGGTCGCCGGGGGCTGTGGAGGGGGCAGGCTTCGCGGGAGATGTGACCACGGGACAGCAGGGCCGGTGGTCGCGGGCGGTGAGGACTGAGCGCGAGGACGCATCTGGCTGGGACGGGATCTGGCAAGGCC
>NZ_BSSE01000022.1 GCF_030268965.1 Microtetraspora sp. NBRC 16547
TGGCCATGGACACCTTCGGTCCCGCACGCCTGGTGACCAGAGTGACAGGAGCCCGGTGAACCGAGAGGTTCACGCCGGGATCTGTGGGAGCCCCGAGGTGAAATCCCTCGGGGCCACCCGACAAGAAGTGGTCTTGCGACAGATCAACTTCGAGAACCAGAGGCTTCACGTGTCTTCTAGTGTCACATACACCGCCACCTTGGAGATCAAGCGGGAGACGGTCGAGTACCTGTCGGTGCTCCTGGCCGCCCGGCGCACTCAACGCGGCACGCGGGCCGGTACTCGCGCGCTCGGCCCGTTCAAGCAGGCCGTGCTGGTCTTGCGGTGGTTCTGCGACGGCACCCGGGTACGGCAACTGGCCACCGACAACGCCATCAGCCGCAGCACCGCCTACGACTACCTGCACGAAGGCATCGACGCCCTCGCCGCTGACGCCCCCGATCTGGCCACGGCCCTGGCGGAGGCCAAAGCGTGGGGAGCCGGT
Organism: Microtetraspora sp. NBRC 16547; assembly: GCF_030268965.1. Classification (GTDB taxonomy): domain Bacteria; phylum Actinomycetota; class Actinomycetes; order Streptosporangiales; family Streptosporangiaceae; genus Microtetraspora. Next base: position 485 of record NZ_BSSE01000022.1, read on the forward strand.
CACCTCAACCTGGACGGCACGGTCATCCGCACCGACCGGATCAGCACACCCGGCCCCAACAGGGCCGACCTGTGGTGGAGTGGCAAGCACAAACACCACGGCGGCAACGTCCAGGTCCTGTCCGATCCCGACGGTTTCCCGCTGTGGACCTCCGGCGTCCGGCCTGGCCGCGAGCACGACACCACCTGCGCGAAAGCCGCCGAAGGGCTCGTGGAAGCGCTGGAGCAGGCCGCCACCGAGACCGGCCTGCTCACGCTGACCGACCTGGGCTATGAGAACCTCAGCCCGGCCATACGCACCCCGGTCAAGAAGCCCAAGAACGCCGAGCTCACCGAAGAGCAGAAGGCGTACAACCAGGTCATCCGCGGCGTGCATGCCGTCGCCGAACGCGCGAACTCGCTGCTCAAAACGACCTTCAAGGCGCTGCGGCGGGTCAGCCTCGACCCGTGGCGGATCGGCGCGATCGTGGCAGCCGCGTTCGTCATCCTCCGCCTCGAACACGGCAGATACCTGACCGGAGATCACAATCCGTCATGATCCGTTACGCGGAAAGGCTCATTGAGTGGCGGCACGAATGAGTCTGTAATCTAGCAGGGGAACAAAGGAGACGGATTTCCTGTCGGTATGGAACATAAGATTCCCGAAGTGTTTCTCGCTAGGGATCATGGCCGATATGGCCACGACCTCTCCCGCCTCGTAGGACATCCGCATTTCTCGCATTATCGTTTCCATGTGGCTGGGCGGCGCATCCTTCCACTCAAAGTCGTCTACCATGTACCACACGGAATCGTCCCGCAGAAACGTCCACCCCGATAGGGTGAGCCGATCGATGACCATCTCGAAATCAACGGGTGCGGCGAAGTTGAAGCTTATTGTTACGTCCCTGCTCACGTCATTCCTTTGCGAGTGATGAAGGTCAAGCGGAAGGTAGCCCTCCACTAAGGTCAAGTGAAGGGTTCGTCGCGCCCGCGCCGGCCGGAGGGGTACTTGACGTAAGTCTTGTACGTGCCAGGCGATGGGATGGTCAGGTGCCAGGTGAAGCTGGCATCGCCGCTGCCGGCCGGAGCCGTGGCGTAGTCAGATCCGACGAAGCCGGAGGCGTCAGCGAGGGTGGGTTGGACCGGCTGATCCGGCTGCCTTGGCCAGCACCCGCGACCAGCGCCGCCGAGCTCGAACACGCCCTGAGCTGCGTCATGTGCCGCCGCCGGGCGTAGCCCCCGCGAGAGCCGTGTCCGCTCGACGCGGATGACGCGCACACAGAACGGTTACGAGCGGCGGGTCACAGGCGACGGACTGCAGGTGGCTGGTTACGGGACGCGGGTGGCGCGGCGCAGGCGGCCGCGGCGCACGAAGCCAGGCGGCCGTTCACTGATCACCTGGCCATGGGCGGACCTTCGCCGCGGTCTTTTCCACCGCGGGGATCGCGGGGACCGCTCGGCGGCCCGGGGGGTGGGTAGTCTCGGCGGGTGAGGGTGCTGATCACGGGCACGGCCGGGTTCATCGGAAGCCACGTCGCCGAAGCCCTGGAAACCGCCGGTCACGACATATCCGGCTTTGACCTGCGAAACGGGGACGATGTCCGGGACGCGGACAGGCTGGAGCGCGCGCTGCGCGGTGTGGACGCGGTCGTGCACCAGGCGGCCAAGGTCGGGCTCGGCGTGAACATAGCGGACATGCCCGACTATGTCTCTATAAACGCGTACGGCACCGCCGTGGTGCTGGCCGCGATGGCCAGGTGCCGTGTCGCGAGACTGGTGCTGGCGTCGTCGATGGTCGTCTACGGCGAGGGCGCCTACGACTGCGCCGCACACGGCAGGGTGCGGCCGGGGCCGCGCGCTGAGCGCGATCTGGCGGCCGGGTTCTTCGAGCCGCGCTGCCCGCGCTGCGCCGCCGCGCTGACCTCGGCCGCCATCGGTGAGGACGCGCCCGCGGATCCGCGCAGCGTGTACGCGACCACCAAGCTCACCCAGGAGCACCTGGCCGCGAGCTGGGCACGCGAGACCGGCGGCACCGCGGTCGCGCTGCGCTACCACAACGTGTACGGCCCGCGGATGCCCAGGGACACGCCCTACTCCGGGGTCGCGGCGATCTTCCGATCCGCGCTCGAGGCGGGGAGGGCCCCGACGGTCTTCGAGGACGGCGGGCAGCGGCGCGACTTCGTTCATGTCCGTGATGTCGCCCGCGCGAACGCGGCCGCACTCGACGCCGGGGTGCCCGGCGCGCTGACCGCGTACAACATCGCCAGCGGAGAGCCGCACACCGTCGGCGAGCTGGCCGCCGCGCTCGCCGCGGAACGCGGCGGCCCGGAACCGGTCACCACGGGCGAGTACCGGCTGGGCGACGTGCGGCACATCGTGGCCTCGCCTGACAGGGCGGCGGAAGAGCTCGGGTTCCGCGCGGGGATCGGCTTCGCGGCCGGGATGAGGGAGCTCGCCACCGCGCCACTGGGATGAACCATTGGGCCGAACCCGGGACGAACCGCCGCCCGGTCACCGTCGATCACCGGCCCGGCGGCGGGCCGACAGTGGTCCGTCACCGGCCCGGCGGCGGGCCGACAGTGGTCCGTCACCGGCCCGGCGGCGGGCCGGCGTCGCGGATCGCCCGGGCGGCGTTGATCAGGCCGATGTGGCTGAACGCCTGGGGGAAGTTCCCGATCGGTTCCCCGGTGGCCTGGTCCACCTCCTCGGCCAGCAGGCCGACGTCGTTGGCGTACGACGCGGCGATACGGAACACGCGCTCGCCGCGTCCGGTCTGGCCGGTGAGCGCCAGCGCATGGGCGAGCCAGAAGGTGCACAGCAGGAACGCCCCCTCGACGCCGGTGAGCCCGTCGCGGGTGCGGTAGCGGAGCACCAGCCCACGCCTGTCCACCAGCCGCGTCGCGACAGCTTCCACAGTCGACCGCACACGCGGATCGTCGCCGGGCAGGAACCCGACCAGCGGGAGCATCAGCGCCGACGCGTCCAGGTCCGTCCCGTCGAGTACCTGGGTGAACGCGCCCGCGTCCTCGTTCCAGCCCCGGGTGAGGATCGCGGCCCGGATTCGCTCGCGCGCGTCTTCCCAGGAGGGCACCCGGTCGGTGGCGCCCAGAAGGGGAGCCAGGGCGACGGCCCGGTCCAGGGCCACCCAGCACATGAGCTTGGAATGCAGGAAGTGCCGGCTCGGGCCGCGCATCTCCCACATGCCCTGGTCGGGCTCCTGCCAGCGACGGGCGGCCGATTCGGCCGCGCTGAGCAGGAAGGCGCGGGTGAGCGGGTCGAACCGGGCGCAGGAGAGCGCGTGGGCCGCGTTGAGCAGCTCGCCGTAGACGTCGAGCTGACGCTGGCGCCAGGCGTCGTTGCCGATCCTGACCGGGGTGCTGCCGCGCCAGCCGGTCAGGTGGGGCAGTGCCCGCTCGGTCAGGTCGCGCTCGCCGCCGACGCCGTACATGATCGGCAGGTCGGTGTCGTGGTCGAGCAGACCGGCCGCGGCACCGGCGAGGAAGGAGAAGAACGCGGTCTCCTCTATTTCGCACGCGGCGGTGGCGAGCGCCTGCAGGGTGAGGCTGGCGTCCCGTACCCAGGTGTAGCGGTAGTCCCAGTTCCGTTCCCCGCCGACGCATTCGGGCAGCGAGGTGGTAGCGGCGGCGACGATGGCGCCGGTGGGGGCGAACGTCAGCGCGCGCAGCACCCGCCCGCTGTGGCCGACCTGCTCCTGCCACGGGCCCTGGTAATTCGAGTGGATCCGGGACCAGGAGCGCCATGCCGAGGCGGTGTCCCCGATCCGGCGGTGGACGCGCCACGGGCGCCAGCGTGACGGTTCAGGCTCCCAGCCAGGACCGGTGCGCAGGGCGAGGCCGAGCCGCTGCCCGGCGCGCAGCGTGACCGTCGCCCGCGCGGTGGCGTCGCGCACCCGCAGTTCGACCGGGCACGACAAGGTGAGCACCTGAGCTCCTCCTCGCGCCACCAGTCCGCCGCGCACCGGTTCCATCAGGGGCCGGATGAGCCCGAACTCGGGCCGGGGAGCGAAGTCCACGGTGATCGGCACCTGTCCCTCGACGCACGTCACCTCGCGCAGGAGGGCGCTCGGCGAGGCCGCCCCGAGCGCGTGCCCGCGTTCCCGAGGGCCGAGGGCGAGCGCGTCGCGGAGCACCGCGGTCCCGGTCGCGGTGCGGAAGGTCGTTTCGACCACGAGGGTGTCGTCCAGGTATCTGCGGGTGATCTCAGCCGGGCAGGCCGGGCCGACGGCCCAGTGCCCGGCGTTCTCGTCCAGCAACCGGGCGAAGATCGCCGGGCTGTCGAAGCGGGGAGAGCACAGCCAGTCGACCGAGCCGTCCGATGAGACCAGGGCCGCGGACCGGCAGTCCGACAACAAGGCGTAGTCGCTGATCGCTCGCGTACTCACACAGGCACCTCGTCCGGTTGTTTCCGTGGTGGACGGCCGGTCACCCGCGTCCGGGACCGGGTGGGCCGTCCGGTCGTGCGGCGGGTCCGTTCCTCTCAGGCTGCGCCCGCCGGCGCAGCCTGACGGCATAGGCCAGCGCCGATCCGGCGAAGAGCAGGCCGGTCACCAGGAGCCACCGTCCCAGGAAGGGGGTCGTGTCCAGCGCCACCGACCTCCGGTACCCGTCCTGGGACAGGCGGAGGATCAGCGGGAACCAGACGAGCAGCAACAGCGCCGACAGGGCGAGGGGAACGCGCAGATAGTTGATCCACGGCGGCGGATGGGAGAGCGCGGCCGACGGCCGCACACCACGCCAGGGCCGCCACCGCACCGCGATGTCGGCGACGGCGTACAGCGGATAGATCACAAAGTCATGGATGATCGCCGCACCGACGAACCACACGAGGAAGCCCACCCAGATGCCGGCCGCGACGACCCGGCTCGCGGCGTAGCCGGCCAGCGCGAAGCAGGCGAGCAGCACGAGCAGGTGCAGCGGGTCGGCGCCGTAGCGATCGGCGACCCGCCGCCGAAGGGCACGCGCCCAGGAGGCCATCGCCGTCACCCGCCCTGAAGCCGGAAGCTGAGCCTGCGCACCCATTTGGTGCAGTGCACTCCGGGCGCGTTCGGCACGATGATCCGGGCCGGATAGCCGTGGTCGAGGGAGAGATCCGCGCCGTTGACCCGCAACGCCAGCAGGGAGCGGTGGTCGGCCACCTGCCTGGCGCTCAGCGATGCCTGGGAGAACGCGCCGCCGTGTTCCAGCGACTCCACGTAGACCTCGACCCGCCCCGGGACGGTTCCCGCCAGCCGGGCGAGATCGGCGAGGCGCGGGCCCGTCCAGGTCTGCTGAGTCGACCAGCCCTCCACGCACGCGATGGGCAGCGCGTAGGTGTACTGCGGCAGCGCGAGCAGATCCGCGCGTGACAGCCGTATCAGGCGACCTCCGGCCAGCTCCAGCCGCCAGCCGGGACCGGTGCTCGCCGGGTCGACGCCCATGGCGCCCGCGGACTTGTTCACCTGGAAGTCGTTCGGCCCCAGGCCGTACATGCGTCCGTGCGGGGCGAGCAGGGCGGTGCGGCGCAGCGGCCCGTCCAGGGTCTGCCCCACGGACAGACCGAAGATCAGCAGGGAGCCGCCGCCGACGAAGCCGAGCAGGCCGCGCCGGGAGAGGCTGGGCTCCGCGGGACGGGTGGCCACCAGGCCGTCGGGGTCGGGCGGCTCCGGCCGCGTGCCGTCCAGGTCGGTACGGAGTTCCCCACGCAGGCTCCTCGACCGTAGCGCGCGGACCATCCGCGGCAGCTTGACCGCGACGTGTACGACGAACCCCGCGATGAAGGCCCACGCGCCGTAGAGGTGCGCCGGATAGAAGGAGAACGGGAACACGGTGTAGAAGATCTGGATGTTGAGCACACCGGTGGCGAACTCGAACACCGCGCCGCCGACGAGGAGCAGCAGGCTGGCCCGCTCGACGGCCTCGGCCACGGAGCGGGCCGGCGGCCAAATGAACAGTTTGGGGATGACCGACCACAGCTTGGCCAGCAGCACGGGGATGAGCGTCAGCCCGAGGATGACGTGGGCTCCCTGCGTGACCCGGTACAGCCACGCGGGCCAGGTCGGCCAGTCGAAGAGATAGAACCCGAGCAGGCCTCTCTCCGGTGTCGTGTCGTTGCGGGGCAGCCACGGGTTGTACGCGGCGTAGGACACCAGGCCGGTGATCGCGATGATCGGGATGCCGAACAACAGGACGAGGCCGAACACCGAGGTCAACCAGGGGCCACGCAACGGGCTGCGCCAGAAGTCCGGCCGGAACGGGCCGGGCGGCGGATGCGCCCGCAGCCAGGAGTCCACCCTCCGCGACAGGGGTTCGCCGCCCTCGTGACGCGGCGCGGACCCGCCGCCCCCGTGACCGTGCTCGTCTCTCGGCTGATCTGGCACCTGATCACCCCGCGTTCGGCGTTCGCCGGTGCTCACCGCACAGGCATCGGTCTGCCGGAAATATCCCCTTCGCGTATTGTAGCGACCCGATTACGATCCGGCATGGCGGGCCAGCTCCCGTTCGAGCCGGTGGAACGCCGCCGCGCAGGACTCCCGGCCGACGGGCAGCCACAGCGCCGCCGGCCGTACTCGCGGCCCGGTGACCGGCCGGAACACCTGCCAGCGAACGCCGGAGAGCAGCGTTCCGGGGCAGCGGCGGTAGGCCCGGACCAGGCCGGACGGAAGGCCTTTGAGGTCCTCAGGCTGCTCGACGACGATCGCGGCGAACCGCCGCTCGTCGATCGCCCGGGCGATGGAGCGACCCAGCGACGCCTTCGCGCCGGAGCTCGTGCCACGCAGGATGTCATGGACGGCACCCCGATGGGCCACCGGCGGCAATCCGGCCGCCACGACGAGGCCGGGATCGGAGAAGACCGCCACCGGACCGCCGAACCCGCGCGACCACGCCCGCAGCGCGTCGCCCACACGCCGGTCGGCGGCGGTCGGAACCATCCGGCCCGGAGCGAACGTCGTCACCGCCAGGAACGCGATCTGCGCGAGGACCAGCGCACCGGCCATGGCGCCGCGCCACCTCGCGCGTGCCCCGCCCATCGCCACTCCCGCGAGCAGCGCCACCGCCGCGAAGGCGGGAAGCATGTTGTTGACCGCGCCGCCCGCGTGCAGCAGGCCCGCGTAGCCCTCCACCGCCAGGGCGAGGCAGCCCGCGGCGAGAACCGGCGTGACCCTCCCCACTGCGAGCAGCGCCGCGCCGAGCGCGACGCCCATGATCGGGAACAGGTACCAGATCCAGAACCCGGCCCATGCCTTCTGCTCCACGGGGTGCTGTCCGAGCAACTGGAATACGTAGAACACGTACCAGCCCTGGCTCGCCCTCCCCCAGACCAGCGTGATCAGGCCGACCACGCCCGCGAACGTACCCGCCATGATCACCGCCAGGCGGCGCGCGGAGCCGCACAGCAGGACCGCGGTGACCGCCGCCACCTCGGCGAGCGCGTTCTGCTTGGTCAGGAACGCCGCGGCGAGCAACGCCCCGGCCGCCACCGCGCCGGCCGCCCGGCGCATCCAGCGGGCGCAGTACAGCCCGGCGAGACTGAAGGCGAGGAACAGCGAGTCCACCCGGGCGAGATCGAACCATGTGCCGGCCGCGAAGTAGGTCGCGGCGTACAGTCCCCCCGCGGCGACCCCGGCGGCCGGATCGCCTGTCTCCCGCTGGACCAACCGGGCGAGCAGCGCGAAGCAGGCCACGGAGGAGAGCAGCGACACCAGCCGGAGCGGCAGGTAGGACACCCCGAGGAGAGCGGCGGGCCCCGCCGATACGAGGAAGTACAGCGGCGGATACCCGTCCGGCACGTAGTCGACGCTGGGAACGGAGTACAGCGGCCGCCCGGAGCGCAGCCGCCACACCTCGACCAGGGAGTTGCCCTCCAGCCACTCCAGCGCGTACGGATGGTCCACGCGGCGCGCGGCGGTCCACAGGAACACGGCGATCGCCGCGAGACCCGCCACCGCGGCGAGCCCGCACGCGACCCTCGCAGCCGTGTCCCACGTGTACGGCCGGCGTGCGCGCGGCCTCCCGGCGTCCACGCCGGACCTCACGGACGGCCGCCGTGGGCCGCGGCGATCCGGCCCACGCAGGCGGCGAAACGGGTTCCGGGGGCGAGGGCGGCGACCGCGGCGGCGTCCTCGGCGGTGTCCACGTCCCGCAGGAGCGGCAACTCGGCCACCCGCAGTCCGGCCTCGCGCAGCCGCCGCAGCTGGGCGGCACCCGTGTCCGGCCTGGAGACGGGGACACCGCGCACCAGGTCCGGGTCGGGCGCGCGCAGGCCGAGCGCCCAGAACCCACCGTCCACGGCAGGGCCGAACCACGCGTCGACGCCGTCCCACTCGACGGCGAGCAGCTCGGGCGCCACCTGCGGGGTGTCCATGCCGATCAGCAGCGCCGGCCCCCGCACCGCGGCGAACGCCGCGGCCAGCCGTTCGTCGAGCCCGCCTCCACCCTGCGGGATCACCTCGAAGCCGTCCGGCAGCCACGGCCCGGCCCGGCCCTCCAGCACCAGGACGCGGCGGCACGCGGGAGCCGCGAGCGCCGCCGCCAGCGTGTCGGACAGCGCCGCCGCGGCCAGCATCGCGGCCTGCTCGAAGGTGTACGGCGGCACCAGCCGGGTCTTGACCCTGCCGGGCAGCGGCTCCTTGGCGATGACCAGCAAGGTCGTCCGGGCACCGCCGCCTGTCCTCACCGCGCGAGCACCTTGCGCATGTCACGCACGGCCTGCCAGTAGCCGCGCGGCGTCCCGGTGACCTTCGAGCGGCCGATGCGCGGACGGTAGTCCACCTCGGCCTCGCTCACCCGCCAGCCGGCCTCCGCGGCGCGCAGCAGCATCTCCAGTGCGTAACCGCACCGCTGATCGGCCAGGTTCAGAGCGAGAAGATCCGCGCGCCGGGCCGCCCGCATCGGCCCGAGGTCGTGGACGCGCACACCCGTGCGGCGCCGTACGCGCCGGGCGAGCTCCCGGTTGGCGAGCCGCGCGGGCAGCGGCCAGACGCCCCTGGCGACGGGCCGCCGGCGTCCGAGCACCAGATCGGCGTCGCCGCGCAGGACCGGCCCGGCGACGAGAGGAAGCTGCTGGGGGTCCAGGGAGGCGTCGCAGTCGCAGAAGCACACCACCTCCGCGGTGGCCGCGCGCAGGCCCCGGTGGCAGGCCGCGCCGAAGCCGCGCCTGGGCTCGGTCACGACGACGGCGCCGAGCGACCGGGCGATCTCCGCCGAGCCGTCCGCCGAACCGTTGTCCACCACGATCGCACGGAAGCCGGGCGGGACGCGGCCGATCACCCAGGGCAGCGCCTCGGCCTCGTCCAGACAGGGCAGGATCACGTCCACGCTCATCCACTCACTGTAAGCAATCAGCCGATCACCCATCGCCGCCGCCCGATGCGCTTCGGACGGGGCACCGCCAGGCAGCGGAAAGGCCTGATCACTCAGAAAGTGATCAGGCCTTCGACCTGCGGAAGCGGGTGGCGGAGTACAGGTGGCGGGTTACGGGGTGCGCGTCCCGTCGATCGCCTCGGCGGACAGGACGCGGTCGATGACCATGAGGGCGCAGCCGGTGATGCCCGCCCCGGGACCGAGCCGGCTGCGCTCGATGCGCAGGCTGCGGGTGGCGAGCTGGGTGGACCGCTGGTAGACGATCTCGCGGACGCCCGACACGAGCGGCTGGAACATCTCCGCCACGTCGCCGCCGAGCACGACCACGGCCGGGTTGAGCAGGTTCACCGCGGTGGCGATCACCTCGCCGAGCCTGCGCCCCGCCTGCCGCACGACGGCCATGGTCTCCGCGTCACCCGCGCGGACCAGGTCGGTCACGTCGGCGAGCGACGTCACGTCGCGGCCCTTTTCGCGCAGGTCGCGCAGGATGGCGGTGCCGCTGGCCACCGAGTCGACGCAGTCGACGTTGCCGCAGCGGCAGAGCACTCCCCCGCCGTCCCTGACCGGGATGTGGCCGATCTCCCCCGCCGCACCGAGCGCGCCGCGCAGGATGCCGCCGCCAGAGATCACCCCGGCGCCGATGCGGGTGGAGACCTTCACGAACAGCAGGTCGTCGAGCTCCGAGGCGTACGCCATCCGGTGCTCGCCCATGGCGATGACGTTCACGTCGTTGTCGACCAGCACGGGGACGGGGAACCGGCTCGCGATGATCGGTGGGATCACCACACCGGTCCAGCTCGCCATGACGCGGGCGCTCTCCGTGCGGCCGGCGGCGAACTCCACGGTGGCCGGGACGCCCAGGCCGACGCCCACGACGTCGTCTCCGCCGCCTCTGCCGTCCAGCAGCCTCTCCCAGGTGTCCATCACCAGGGGAAGGACCACGTCGGGTCCCTCCTCGACGTCGATCTCGACGTCGGTGCGCGCCAGCGCCTCCCCCGCCAGGTCGCAGATCGCGATCTGGGTGCGACTCGCGCCGAGCGAGGCGACCAGGACGACGCCCCCGGCGGCGTTGAAGCGCAGCCGGACGGGCGGCCTGCCGCCGGTGGACGGCCCTTCGGCGTCCTCGACGACGAGGCCGCGTTGCAGCAGTTCAGCGACCCGGTGCGCCACCGCGGGACGGGACAGCCCGGTCACGCGGCCGATCTCGGCACGGGTCACCGCCTCCCCGCTCCGGACGAGCTGGAGGACTTCACCGGTAGTAGCAAGTCGTGACATCGTGCAAAAGTGAAGCACAGATAAGTACCGAAGCACAACGACTTATTCATCTCACGTTACAAAACTCGGTTGATGTCGTGCCGAACTTCCGGCTACTGTCCCACTTGTCCCCGTTTAGTCCCCGCAGGAGCAACAGCCCCAGATGTCTGTGTCCCCCCGCAATCCCCTGCCGGCATCGGAGATCGCCGCGCCCGAGGGCGATCTCGCGCCATCGTCCGTGACCTGCCCGCTCACCGGCGACGTACGGCCGGCCTCCGTCGGCGCCGGTCCGGCCGCCACGCCCGAGCGACACGCGGCCGACCTGCTCGTGTTCGGCGGCACCGGCGACCTGTCCATGCGGAAGCTCATCCCCGCCCTCTACCACTGCGACCGTGACGGCCGGCTGGCCGAAGGGACGCGGATCATCGCCATGTCGCGCGGCGGCCTCACCGACGCCGACTTCCGCGGGAAGGTCGACGCCGAGGCGCGCCCTGCCCTGCACGAGGACGACGACGAGGGCTGGCAGCGGTTCCTGCGCAGGCTGCACCACGTGTCGATCGACGTCGGCGGCTCCGACCGGAGCGGGTGGGGCGCGCTGACCCGGCTGCTCGCCGGATACGAGGACCGCGACCGCGTCTTCTACCTGGCCAGCCCGCCGATGACGTTCGGCCCGTTCTGCCGGGAGGCCCACGCGGCCGGGCTGGTCACGCCGCGGTCCCGGGTCGTCCTGGAGAAGCCGCTCGGCCGCGACCTGGTCAGCGCCCAGGCGATCAACGACGAGGTCGGCGCCATCTTCGACGAGCGGCAGATCTTCCGGATCGACCACTACCTCGGCAAGGAGACGGTCCAGAACCTCCTCGTGCTCCGGTTCGCCAACGCCTTCCTCGAACCGGTCTGGAACTCGCTCTGGATCGACCACGTCCAGATCACCGTCGCCGAGACCGTGGGCACGCCGGGCCGCCGGGGCTACTACGACCACGCGGGCGCGCTGCGCGACATGGTGCAGAACCACCTGCTCCAGCTTCTCTGCCTGGTCGCGATGGAGCCGCCGTCCCGCAACGACCGCGAGTCCATCCGCGACGAGAAGGTGAAGGTGCTGCAGTCGCTGCGCCCGATCGTCGGCTCCGAGGTGGACCGCTTCGCCGTGCGCGGCCAGTACACGGCGGGCGACGGTCCTGATGGCCGGGTCCCCGGCTACCTGGACGAGCCCGCCGGCACCCCGCCCACGGAGATCTCGCACCGGGTTGAGACGTACGCGGCGATCCGCGCGGAGGTGAAGAACTGGCGCTGGGCCGGCGTGCCGTTCTACCTGCGCACCGGGAAGCGGATGCCGAGCCGGCGCTCGGAGATCGTGATCCAGTTCAAGGACGTCCCGCACGCGATCTTCCCGGGCGCCGCGCCGAACCGGCTCGTCCTGCGGCTCCAGCCCAGCGAGGGCATCCACCTGCTCCTCATGGCCAAGGAGCCGGGCGCGGGCGAGGTCACCCTCCGCCCGGTGCCGCTCAGCCTGAGTTTCGCCGAGACGTTCCAGAGCCGGGTGCCCGACGCGTACGAGCGGCTCCTCATGGACGTGCTGGCCGGCAACCCGACCCTGTTCATGCGGCGCGACGAGGTCGAGGCCGCCTGGCGGTGGATCGACCCGATCATCGAGAACTGGGAGGGCTCCGAGGCCCTGCCCGAGCCGTACCCCGCGGGAACGGCCGGTCCGGCCGCCGCCCGCGAACTACTGGCCCGCAGCGGCCGGACCTGGCACGAGGAGGAGCTGTGAACGCTCGCGCGATGGACCCCGTGGTCTCGGCGGTCACCGACAGGATCCGCGGGCGCAGCCGCGAGACCCGGGCGGCCTACCTGGAGCGGATCGCCGCGGCGGGACGTGAGCTGCGCGACCGCGGCCCGGCGCGCGGCCGGCTCGGCTGCGCCAACCTCGCGCACGGCTTCGCCGCCGCCACCCGGGACGACAAGGCCGACCTGCGCGGCACGGCGAAGCCGGGCGTGGCGATCGTGACGTCGTACAACGACATGCTGTCGGCGCACCAGCCGTACGAGACGTACCCGCCGGAGCTGAAGCGGGCGGTCCGCGCGGCCGGCGGCGTGGCGCAGGTCGCGGGCGGCGTGCCCGCCATGTGCGACGGCATCACCCAGGGCCGGGCCGGCATGGAGCTGTCGCTCTACAGCCGCGACGTGATCGCCATGGCGACCGCGATCGCGCTGTCGCACGACATGTTCGACGCGTCGCTGCTGCTCGGCGTCTGCGACAAGATCGTGCCGGGTCTGTTCATCGGGGCGCTGCACTTCGGGCACCTGCCCGCGATCTTCGTGCCGGCCGGGCCGATGACCTCGGGCCTGCCCAACAAGGTCAAGGCGCGGACCCGGCAGGAGTTTGCCGAGGGCAAGATCACCCGGCTGGAGATGCTCGACGCCGAGGCGAAGTCGTACCACTCGCCGGGAACGTGCACGTTCTACGGCACGGCGAACTCCAACCAGCTGCTCATCGAGGTGATGGGTCTCCACCTGCCGGGTGCGACGTTCGTCAACCCCCACACCGAGCTGCGGCACGCGCTGACCGAGGCCGCCGCCCGGCGCGCCGTGGAGATCACCCCGCACGGCGACGAGTACACCCCGCTGGGCGAGGTGGTCGACGAGAAGGCCATCGTCAACGCGGCCGTCGCGCTGCTGGCGTCGGGCGGCTCGACCAACCACACGCTCCATCTGGTCGCCATGGCGGCCGCCGCCGGGATCACCCTGACCTGGGACGACCTGGCCGACCTGTCCAAGGCCGTGCCGCTGCTGACCCGGATGTACCCCAACGGGCAGGCGGACGTGAACCACTTCCACGCCGCCGGGGGCATGGCCGTGTTCATCGGCGAACTGCTGGACGCCGGCCTCCTCCACGACGACGTGCTCACCGTCGCGGGCCGCGGCCTCGACCTCTACCGGTCGGCGCCCGCGCTCAAGGAGGGAACGCTGGTCTGGGAGGAGCGGCCGCCGCTCCCGGGCGGCGGCAGCGCCGATCCGGACGTGCTGCGCCCGGTCTCCGCCCCGTTCTCGCCCGACGGCGGCATCCACATGCTGGACGGAAACCTCGGCCGCGCGGTCTCCAAGGTGTCGGCGGTCAAGCCCGAGCACCTCGTCATCGAGGCCCCGGCCCGGGTGTTCGACGACCAGCTCGACCTGCTGCGGGCGTTCGAGGCGGGCGAGCTCGACGGCCGGGACTTCGTCGCGGTCGTCCGCTATCAGGGCCCCAGCGCCAACGGCATGCCCGAGCTGCACAAGCTCACGCCTCCGCTGGCGGTCCTGCTCGACCGCGGCCAGCAGGTCGCGATCGTGACCGACGGCCGCATGTCGGGCGCCTCCGGGAAGGTGCCCGCGGCGATCCACCTGTCCCCCGAGGCCGCTCACGGCGGCCCGATCGCCCTCGTCCGAGACGGCGACGTGATCCGGCTGGACTCCGTCGCCGGCACGCTGACCGTCCTCGCCGACCTGTCCGGCCGTACGCCCGACGGCGCCCCGCTCACCGACGCCCAGTGGGCCGGGACGGGCCGGGAGCTGTTCCACGCGTTCCGCCGTACGGTAGGACCCGCCGAGCGAGGCGCGAGCGTCTTCGGGAACGGGTGCCAGGGGTGACGCCCCTGACGGCGCCCATGACAGCGCCCCTGACAGCGCCGTCGACCGCACCAGTGACGACGTCATCGCCGGCGCCGGTGACATCACCCTTGCCGGCATCGTTGACGTCACCGTGGCTGGTCGGCGATGTCGGCGGCACCAACGCGCGGTTCGGCCTGGTCACCCGGCCTGGAGACAGCCCCGAATCGGTCGCCGTACTGCAAGTCTCACAGCATCAGGGCCTGCCGGATGCCGTAGCCGCCTATCTCGACCGGCATGGGGGCGGAGTGCGGCCGGAGGCCGCGTGCCTGGCGGTCGCCGGGCCCGTGCAGGACGACCGGTACCAGCTGACCAACGCGGACTGGTCGGGCTCGGTGTCCGAGCTGGACATCCCGTACGTCGAGTTGCTCAACGACTTCGAGGCGCTCGCGGTCTCGCTGCCGCACCTGGCCGGGGACGATCTCCTGTCCCTCGGCGGGCCGGACCCGTTGGACGGCAGGGTGCGCAAGGTCCGGGCGGTGCTGGGACCCGGCACCGGGCTCGGGGTCGCGGGTCTGGTCCCCGCCGGGTCCGGGTGGATCGCGGTGCCCGGTGAGGGCGGCCACGTGGCGGTCCCGGCCGTCTCCGATCTGGAGATCGAGATCGTGCGGGCGCTGCGCGCCGACGGCCTGCCGTACGTGGACGCCGAGCATCTCCTGTCCGGCACCGGGCTGCCCCGGCTCCATCGCGGCCTGGCGCTGGTGCGCGACGCCGCGCCCGAGCCGATGACGGCGTCCGAGATCGTCGCGTCCGACGACCCGCTCGCGGTGGAGACCGTCGAGGTGTTCCTCGCCTTGCTGGGCGGGTTCGCCGGGAACGTGGCCCTGACCCTGGGGGCGCGGGGCGGGGTCTATCTCGGCGGCGGCGTGCTGCCGCGGATCTCCGGCCGCGCCCGCGAGAGCGCGTTCCGCGCGCGGTTCGAGATGACGGCTCCGGCGCTGTCCGGCTACATCGCCGGCATCGCCACGTCGCTGATCGTCGCGGAGCAACCCGCCCTGACCGGTGCTGCCGCCTGGCTCACCCAGAGGGCCAGTAATGTTGACCAGGTATGACCAAGTATCGGCGCGAACGTTACCGTCGCGCCTGGAGGAATCTATGAGTCTGCTGGACCTTGCGCCCGTCGTCCCGGTCGTCGTCATCGACGACGCCGAGGCCGCGGTGCCGCTGGCCCGCGCGCTCGTCGCGGGTGGCCTTCCGGTCATCGAGGTCACCCTGCGCACGGATGCCGCCCTCGACGCCATCAGGCGGATCGCGGACGAGGTCCCCGACGCCGTGGTCGGCGCGGGCACGATCCGCTCCGCGTCCGATGTCGCGGCGGCCGTCGCGGCCGGCTCGCGGTTCCTCGTCTCTCCCGGCACCACGCCGTCCCTCGTGGACGCCCTGCTGGACGGCGGCGTGCCGTTCCTGCCCGGCGTGGCGACCGCGTCGGAGGCCATGGCGCTGCGCGAGCGCGGCGTCACCGAGATGAAGTTCTTCCCGGCCGAGGCCGCGGGCGGAATCCCCTATCTGAAGGCGCTGTCCGGCCCGCTCCCCGACGTGCGGTTCTGTCCCACCGGTGGGATCAAGCTCGCGACCGCCCCCGGCTATCTCGCGCTGCCGAACGTCGGGTGCGTCGGCGGCACCTGGCTGACCCCGGCCGACACGCTGGCCGCCGGAGACTACGCCCGCGTCGAGAAGCTCGCCCTGGAAGCGTCCTCCCTGCGCTGATCGGCCCCCGACCTCGTCAGCCGAGCCATCCTCCCTCGGCGGAGCTGACGGCCATGTTCGTGACCGCAACCCGGTGACCACGTTCATGGAAATCCGGGCTCGTGACCTCCTCACCCGTTGGTCACGAGCCCATTTTTCTGTTTTTGCAAGGGCAAACCGGGCGGGGCGCAAATCCGCGCTCGAGAGATTTTAATAAACGCTGCTTGAACACCAAATTCACGACCTTGAAGATGGTGGACGGCACAACCAGCAGCCATCGAAGACAAGGAGACAACGATGGCGCGAATCACGCGCAAGCACTCCGTTTACCTGCTCGGCGCCACATCCCTGGCCGCCGCGGCGCTCGCGATCTCGGGCGTCCCGGCGGCCTCGGCGGCGGTGACGTCGCCGGGGCCGCACGTCGCGGCCGCGCCGGCGCAGGCACCGGTCGCCGCGCGCAAGCACGGGAAGCACCGCCACAAGCACCACCACCACAAGATCGCGTCGCCCACGTCGGGCACGAAGTGACGCGACTCGCTCCGGCACCGGGCGAGCGAATTCACCGGTGATACGCGCTTCCCGGCTCGGGTGAACGTCGCTTCCCTGACCGAGATGCGCAACTGAGCAAGAAATGCCCCTGTCGCCCAGAAAAGACGACAGGGGCATTTTTGCTGCCTTGATTGAATGATTAATCGACTGTCGAGCGATTCGTCGATCGAGGCCGTAAGCATTCACGGCCTGCGCATTCCGGTGTTGCATGATCGCCGTGTGTGATCGCCTCAAGGCGTGAGCCGTTGCTGGTGGCGTTGGGATCAGGCCGGTGCTGGGTCAGGTGGCATCCATGCGCGGCCGAGCAGGGCGTCACGGATGGCGGTCATGACGTCGGACCCGTGCTTGGCGGCGGTGGAGATGTAGCCGCGGATGGCATACCGATGCTCAGTGGTCCTCACCGAGCGAAGCCGGCCGGAGATCTTCTGCTGGGTCTTGGCCGGGCGGACATCGCGTTCGCCCTGGTTGTTGGTGGGGGGAACCTGCAGGTCGTGAGCGAAGCGCAGCACGTCGTCTTCGCGGTCACGCAGCACCTCCAGCAGGACGCGGCCGATCGGCTGGGTGATGGTCTTGGCAGGACCGGGGATGCGGCGGACCTCGGACAGGCCGATGCGGACGCCGTGCCGGAAGCTGTTGATCCACATGGCCTTGGTGCCGGGGGCGACCTGGTCCCGCCCCGCCCGCCGGGCGAGGTTGGCGGCGTGGATCAGCCCACGCAGCGCGGTCTGGATCTGGACAGGCCAGACGGCACCGGGATAGGTCTCGGCACAGTCTTCAAGGTCACGAAGCAGATGCGAGCAGCACAGCTGATGCTGATGCTCGCCGAGTTCGGGCGAGTCGTAGTTCTGGTACCGGTCGTGCACGATGACGCCGGTCAGGTCCGCGATGATGAACTTCTTGAAGGTGTCCAGGGTACGGTCGCCCAGCAGGTACCAGGTGTACAGCTGCGTGCAGGCGACCAGCAGGTACTTCTTGGTCTTCTTCGCGCCCACCCGGATCGGCGTCTCGTCGCAGCACACCACATGCGCCAGGGTGAGCAGAGTCCGGATGCGCAGGTTGGCCTGCTCCACCGCGGTAGCGGCACGGGCGAGCATGCCGTGTACGAACCCTGGCGACGGCTCGGCACCGGTCAGTGAGGCGATCAGTTCGACGCAACGGTGAACCGGGATGGCGTGCGCGACCATCAGGTACACGCACCACGCCTGCAGGTTGATCCCGAGGCTGACCGGCGCTGCAGGCACACCCTGCGGGCGCGATGCGGCGTGCACCTTGCCACAGCCACAGGTCACCGTGTGCAGGTTGTGCTGGATCGTCGCGGCGGTCATCAGCGGCACCTCGACCTGCTGGTGGCGGGCTGTGACTCCCAGATCTGTGGCCTCGGCCAGGTCGGCGCCGCACTCGCATGTTCCGGCAGGGAAGTGGTCGACGGTGTCGTCCGGGGTGTCGGACCAGGCCAACGTTGTTCCCGGCGCGCCGGGCTGCTTGCCTGGACGGCGCCTGCCGCCCCGGGCGGGCTTGTCCTTCGGCTGCGGCTTGCCCAGCTGATCGTCACCAGACGAGGGCATCCCCGAGTTTCCGCTGTTGCGCGAGATCAGCCGCTCCAATCGTGCGACCCGCTCACGCAACTCGGCGTTCTCTTTTTCCAGCCTCTCCAGCATCGCCACCCGCTCGGTCAGGCGGGCGTTCTCGGCCAGCAAGGCACGCGTGAGAGCGATCAGCTCTTCGCGAGACATCTCCTCCAGGCCCGACACCGGATGATCTCACCACGACACCAAGGACTTGATCAAAGTGACGCAGCGTGAGAAGGGTGGGGCAGTCGTCACTTATCGCGCAGGAGATGAATGCTTACTCGAGGCCCTGTTTCCCCGGCGATTTCCGGATATTCATGGTCCTGGCGGTTCCGCAGTCGCGCGCCGCCCCTCGGAGCCGTGCCGATCACCTGACGTGAAGGCCGCGACGGCGCTCGAGCAGCGCGTCCAGCGCGATGGGGTCCTCGTGGGTGCCCGTGCTGGTGCAGGCGTGCGCTCCGGCGATGCCGCCGAGCATGACGCACTCCTCCAGCGGAAGCCCGCGCAGCCGCCCGTAGAGCACGCCCGAGACGAACGCGTCACCGGCGCCGTTGCTGTCCGCCACGGGACCGGGAAGGGGCTGGGCTGGGAAGTGCCGGGTGTCGCCTCTGCCGGCGTCCAGGACGTGGCATCCGCCGGCACCCGCCGTGCAGACGACCAGGGAGGCCCGGCCGCGCGCGGCGATGTCGCGCATGACCTCCTCCCTGCGGCCGCCCAGGGCCGTCGCGGACAGGAAGACGAGGTCCGAGGCGTAGGCGAAGTCCGCGTGGTACGGGTTGACCCCGTCCCAGTCGTGCAGGTCCGTGGAGATCGTCACACCGTCCGGGATGTCGGGGTAGACGTGCCGGCAGAAGTCGGTGATGGACACGTGCACGTGCCGTGCCGTACGCAGGGCGGGCAGGTAGAGCTCCCGCGGCAGCCGGGCCCCGGGTACGGAGCGCGGGTCGTGCAGGGAGAGCCGGCGACCGTCCGGGCCGACGAGCAGGACGCTCCGCGTCGTGCCCGCCTCGGACCGAGCCCACACGAGACGGACGCCGCGGCCGGCCAGATGGTCGCGGACCAGGCGTCCCTGCGGGTCCTCGCCGATCAGGTCGATCAACGTCACGCGCAGGCCCAGCGCATGGCAGCCGAGGGCGACGCCGGAGCCGGTGTTGCCGATCCGGTCGATCACCGGCGGCACGTGGTAGGTGTCCTGGTACGCCAGGGGCAGCTCGGGCACGTAGACCGTGGTGTCCACGCCGGTGCCGCCCAGCACGACGACGTCATGCTCATACTCGAAGCCATGCTCGACGTCGTGATCGGCGCTGGGATCAACGTCGTGATCAAGGCCATGCTCGACGTCGTACTCGATGTCTCGCGGCGTCACGCCGCCTCCCAAGGGGTGTCTCCTGACCGCGCGGGGCGCGGGATCAGCGGTTGCGCGGTCAGCGGTTGACCAGGGGACCCGAGCTGGTGGAGCCGCGGACGACGAGCTCGGGCTGGTAGACGAGCTCCAGGTGCTTGGCGGGCGTTCCGCCGATCTCCTCGATCAGAGTCTCCACCGCGGCGGCGGCCATCGCGCCGATCGGCTTGCGCACGGTGGTCAGCGGCGGGTCGGTGAAGGCCATCAAGGGCGAGTCGTCGAACCCGACCACCGAGACGTCCGCGGGAACGGACAGGTCGTGCTCGCGGGCGGCGCGGATGGCGCCGAGGGCCATCAGGTCGCTCGCGCAGACGATGCCGGTGCAGCCGCGCTCGATCAGCGAGGACGCGGCGGCCTGCCCGCCCTCGACCGAGAACAGCGAGTGCTGGATCAGGTGGTCGACGTCGCCCCGGCCGAGGAGCTGCGCCATCGCCTGCCGGAACCCCTCGATCTTGCGGATCACCGGGACGAAGCGGCGCTGGCCGACCGCGAGCCCGATGCGCTCGTGCCCGAGATCGACCAGGTGCTGTACGGCGAGGCGGGCCGCGAGCCGGTCGTCCGGCGAGATGAACGGCGCGTCGATGCTCTCGTTGTAGCCGTCCACGAGCACGATCGGCAGGCCGCGGTCGGTGAGCCGCGTGTAGCGGTCCATCCTGGCCGTGGTGTCGGCGTGGAGGCCGGAGACGAACACGATGCCGGAGACGCCGCGGTCGAGCAGCATCTCGGTGAACTCGTCCTCGGGGGCGCCGCCGGGCTCCTGCGTGCACAGGATCGGGGTGAACCCGTGCTGGGTCAGGGCCTTCTCCACCGCCTGTGCGAACGCGGGGAAGATCGGGTTGCCCAGCTCGGGGATCACCAGGCCGATCAGACCGTTGCTGCGCTGGCGGAGCCGCTGGGGGCGCTCGTACCCCATGAGGTCGAGCGCCGTCAGCACGGCCTGCCTGGTCGCCGCGGCGACCCCCGCCTTGCCGTTGAGCACCCGGCTCACCGTCGCTTCGCTGACACCTGCCTGAGCCGCGATGTCGGCGAGCCGCGCATTGGTCATGCGCACAACTCTAGACATTCTCAAGGGCCCACCACGTGGTGGAATCGGGAGCCAGCCGGATGGAATCTCCGGAGAACACGGGGTCGGCGCTCGCGAGGAGCAGGCCGGCCTCCCTGAAGGGGCGCTCCATCTCGACCCACTCCGCCGTCATGTTGATCAGGCAGGCGAAGCCGCCGTCGCGGGTGAACCCCAGGGTGCCGGCCGGGGACTCCAGCCAGGCGATGGCGCCGTCGCCGAGGCCCGGGTGCTCGCGCCGGATCCGCAGCGCGGCCCGGTACAGGCTGAGCGTGGACGCGCCGTCCCGCAGCTGCGCCTCGACGCTCAGCTCACGCCAGTCCGTCGGCACCGGCAGCCAGCTCTCGTAGATTCCGGGCGGGGCGAAGCCGAACGGAGGCTCCTCCGTGGCCGTCCACGGCAAGGGCACGCGGCAGCCGTCCCGGCCGCTGTCGGGGTCGCGCAGCCGCTGCGGGTCCTGGAGGTACTCCTCCGGCAGGTCGAGCACCTCGGGAAGCCCGAGCTCCTCACCCTGATAGAGGTAGGCCGAGCCGGGCAGCGCGAGCATGAGCAGGGTGGCAGCCCGCGCGCGGCGCAGCCCCAGCTCGCCGTCACCGTAGCGGGTGACGTGCCGCTTGACGTCGTGGTTGGACAGCACCCAGGTGGAGGGCGCGCCGACGAGCGACACGGTCTCCACGGACACGGTGATCACGTCGCGGAACGCGGCGGCGTCCCACGGGGTGCTCAGGAAGTGGAAGTTGAACGCCTGGTGCAGCTCGTCCGGCCGGACGTAGGCGGCCAGCCGCTGGGGCGAGGGCGCCCACGCCTCGGCGACGCCGATCCGCTCGCCCTCGTAGGAGTCGAGGACGCGTCGCCAGGAGCGGTGGATCTCGTGGACGCCGTCCTGGTCGAAGAACGGGACGACGTCGGCGCCGATCATCTTGACCTGGTCGGTGTGGCCGACGTCGGGCAGTCCGGCGGCCTTGATCATGCCGTGGGCCACGTCCACGCGGAAGCCGTCCACGCCGAGGTCCAGCCAGAAGCGCAGGATGTCGGCGAACTCGGCGTGGACCTCCGGGTGCTCCCAGTTCAGGTCGGGCTGCTCCGGGGCGAAGAGGTGGAGGTACCACTGCCCGTCGGGGAGCCGGGTCCAGGCGGAGCCACCGAAGATCGACTCCCAGTCGTTGGGCGGCAGCTCGCCGCGCGCGCCGCGTCCCTCGCGGAAGATGTAGCGGTCCCGCTCGGGGCTGCCCGGCCCGGCCGCCAGGGCCGCCACGAACCACTCGTGCCGGTCGGACGTGTGGTTCGGCACGACGTCCACGATCACCCTCAGTCCGTGGCGGTGCGCGTCGTCCAGCAGGGCCTTGGCGTCCGCCAGCGAGCCGAAGATCGGGTCGACGTCGCGGTAGTCGGCCACGTCGTAGCCGAAGTCCGCCATCGGCGAGGTGAAGAACGGCGTCAGCCAGATGGCGTCCACTCCGAGGTCGGACAGGTAGCGCAGCCGGCTGCGGACGCCGAGCAGGTCGCCGATCCCGTCGCCGTTGCCGTCGGCGAAGCTGCGCACGTACACCTGGTAGATCACCGCGTCCCGCCACCAAGGACCGGTGACCTTCGGCGGTGCGGCTTGCTGGACGAGCTCGGTCATTGGGTTCCCCCGATTCTGCTGAATAGTGCTAAATCCCCCATCGGCGGGGCGGCCCCGCCGATGGAACTGTCAGGACTTGGTGGCTCCGGCGGTCAGGCCGGTCACGAGGTGACGCTGCACGAGCAGGAACACCACTGCCGCCGGGATCGCGATCAGCACCGCGGACGCCGTCATGTATCCCCACTCGGCGCGGTACTCGCTGACGAAGCTCTGCATGCCCACCGCGAGCGTGTAGCTCTCGTCACCGGTCATGAACGTCGTCGCGTACGCCACCTCGGCCCAGGCGGTGATGAAGGAGTAGAACGCGGCGACCGCGAGACCCGGCTTGGCCAGCGGGAGGACGAGTCGCCAGAACGTGCCGAACGGCGTGAGCCCATCCACCTGCCCCGCCTCGTCGATCTGCACGGGGATCGTGTCGAAGTAGCCCTTCAGCATCCACGCGCAGAACGGCACGGCCGTGGTCAGGTAGGCGATCATGAGGCCGGGGAAGGTGTTGATCAGCCCCAGCCCAGCCATGAGGTTGTACAGCGGCACGATGAGAATCGCGACGGGGAACATCTGCGTGATCAGCAGCATCCACATGACCGACCGGAAGCCGGGGAAACGGAACCGGCTCACCGCGTACCCGGTGCTCGCGGCCAGCAGCACGCCGATCACCGTGGTGGCGCCCGCCACGATGAGTGTGTTCACCAGCCAGCGCAGGAACTTCGTCTGGGACAGGACGAAGGCGTAGTTACCCAGGTTGGGGTGGTCGAACAGCGTCACCGTCGCCGAGTCCCAGGCGTTCCGCGGCTTGATCGAGGTGAGCAGCAACCAGACGACCGGGAAGACGGCGATGAGCGAAGCGACGGCGAGCGTGCCGTGCAGCGCGATCGACGCCGCGGTGCTCCTTCCCTTGGGCCCCTTCTGCTTGGCCCGGCCCACCCCGGCCGGGCCGGCGGCGATCGTCACCAGGCCTCCCCTGTACGGCGCAGCGCCCGACGGTAGATCACGGTCATGGCGCTGAGAATGAGCAGAATCAGCAGGCCCCAGGTCGCGGAGCCGGCATAGTCGCGGATGCCGGTGAACGCCAGGCGGTAGGCGTTGGTCACCAGGATCTGCGTCGACGTGCCCGGCCCTCCGCCGGTCACCAGGAAGATGACGGCGAACTGGTTGAAGGTCCAGATGGTGCCGAGCAGCACGACGGTGGAGGCGACCGGGCGCAGGCCGGGCAGGGTGATGTAGCGGAAACGCTGCCAGGGCGTCGCGCCGTCCATCGAGGCCGCCTCGTAGAGCTCGCCCGGGATGGCCTGCAGGCCGCCGAGGACGGCCAGCATCATGAAGGGGACACCCAGCCAGACGTTGACCACGATCACTGAGATCTTGGCGACGGCCGGGTCGTCGAGCCATGCCACCGCGGGCAGCCCCGCGGCGTTCAGCATGGCGTTGAGCACGCCGTACTTGGCGCTGAAGATGTAGCGCCAGATGAACGCGGAGACGAAGGCGGGCACGGCCCACGGCAGAACCAGAAGCACCCGGTAGAACGACCGGAACCGGAGGGGACGGTTGAGCAGGATCGCCAGCCCGAGACCGAGACCGTAGTGCAAGGTCACACAGACGGCGGTCCACAAAACGGTCCAGCCGAGCGTGGCGAGGAACTCCGGGTCGGCCAGCGCGGCGGTGTAGTTCTTCAACCCGACGAACTCGTACGTGGACGGGATGACGTTCATCCCGATGGTCCGGCCCACGTTCGCCTCGGTCGCGTCGGTGAGGGACAGGTAGACGCCGCGGACGAGCGGGTACCCCACGAGCACGAGCGTCACGATGACGACCGGAGCAGTCAGCGCCCAGGCGTACCAGTGCCGGCCGATGAACCGCCGAACCGGGCCCTGCCCCCCAGGCCTCCTGTGCAGAGCGGCCTGGTCGCGGGCGGGACCGCCGCCCGCGACCGTGCCGTCGACGGCTTGCGCAGCCATCGGCTAGAGGCTCCAGCCCTTGAGCAGGCCCTGATACTTCTGCGCGACGCCGTCCATGACCTTCTGGACATCGCTCTCCTTGCCGGAGACGAGGTCCTGGTAACCCTCGACGAGCGGCTGGAAGAGCTGGCCCTGCTCGGGGATCCACGGCCGGGAGACCGCGGTCTCCATGACGGACTTCCATGTGGCGACGACGGGGCTGCCCGAGGCGTCGGGCAGGCTGTAGGCGGAGGCGCGGGTGGGCAGCAGGCCGAGCTTGCCGGCCAGCTTCGCCTGCGATTCGGCCGAGTCCATGTACTGCACGAAGAGGTAGGACGCGTCCAGGTTCCCCGAACCCGCGTACACGGCGTAGGTGTGGCCTCCGGTGGGCCCCGCGGCCTTCACCGAGCCGGCCGGTACGGGAGCGACACCGAGGTTGTCCGGCTTGTCCTTGAAGACCTTGCCGCCGAGGTTGTCCGACATGGACCACGGGCCGTTGAAGATCATCGCCGTCTTGCCTTCCTTGAAGGCGGTCTCCGCGGCGACGTAGCTGTCCTTGATGGTGGGCTTGGGCGCCGCACTGGAGCTGATCAAGTCCATGACCTTCTGCACGCCCGCGACCGCCTGGGCGGAGCTGACGGTGATCTTCTTGCTGTCAATGTCGAGCAGGTCACCGCCCTCGCCGTAGATGAAAGGCAGCAGGAAGTAGGAGTCGACGTTGAGGGTCAGGCCGTCGACGCCGGTCTTGGACTTGACGTCCAGGGCGGTCTGCTTGAGCTCGTCGAAGGTCTTCGGAGGCTCGTTGTGCCCGGCCTTGGCGAGCAACTCCTTGTTGTAGAGGAGGCCCAGAGTGTCGGTGACCTGCGGGACGGCGTACGTCTTTCCGTCGTATTTGCCCGCGCTGGCCGGGCCGGGGAGGAAGTCGTCGGCGTTGTCGACGGCAGGCGTGCCGTCGAGGGGCGCGAGGTAGCCGAGGGAGGCGAACTGGGCTACCCAGCCGACCTCGGCGCGGATCACGTCGGGGGCGCCGGAGCCGGCCTGCGCGGCGGTCTGGAACTTGTTCTGCGCCTCGCCGAACGGCACGTTGACATAGCTGACCTTGATCTTGGGGTACTTGGCCTCGAAGTCGGCGATCAGCTCCTTGAAGGCGGGCCCCTCGTTCGTGGCGTCGGAGGTGTCCCACCAGGTCACCGTGCCGGTCACGTCGGCCGGGGCGGCGCTCGTGGCGGGCGCGGCCGACTTGGGGGAGTCGTCGCTCCCACACGCGGACACCGCGAGAGCGAGGGCCGCGGCAGCCGCCACGGCTGAGATGACTCGCCGCATGTTGTGCACTCCTCATGGCTCAGGGGGAACGGCGTTTCGGTGGGGTGGCCGCCACGCCGGGTGTACGCCGGAACGTAACAGCGATGCGAACGGACATGAAACCCCTTGCAGCAAGTTTCTGCAAATTCGTTACATATCCCACTTGACCCGATTCGACCGGTCATCCCACCTCTGCGCGCGAAGCCCGGCGCCGCAACCCGTCCGGCTCGCCGATGACGACAGCCCGGCCTTTCCGCGGTAACCAGAAACTGTCGAGAATTGGGATATAGCTGGCTATTTGCCGCTATTGCCCGACAATTCCTATACCAGTGAGTAGCTATGGGATGGCGTTTTTCTTACGTCATGTATGGACATGCGTGCCCAGACACGATGTACTACCTCATCAATTACCCCGATTTCCGGCGTCCGGGCACGTTGTGCCCAGGAGAAGCGAGTCTCCACATGAGCGAGCGCGGCGAGCGGTTCAACGGGTGCTGCCTGGGCGGATACAGGAACGGGCGGCCAGCCGGGATGCAGTCATGAGCGCGGTGGTCCTGGACAATGTGACCAAGGTCTACCCAGGCGGATTCCTCGCCGTCGACCGGATAAACCTGCGTGCGGAGGAAGGCGAGCTGCTCGTTCTCCTCGGCCCCTCCGGGTGCGGAAAATCCACCCTGCTGCGGATGATCGCCGGCCTCGAGGAGATCACCACGGGCGACCTGTGGCTGGGCGGGAAGTTCGCCAACCACCTGGCGCCCCGGGACCGCGACGTCGCCATGGTGTTCCAGAACGGCGCTCTCTATCCGCATCGGACCGTCCGGGGGAACATCTCCTTCCCGCTGGAGATCGCCAAGGCCGATCCCGCCATGACGCGGGAGCGGGTCGTCGAACTGTCCCGCGCCCTGCACATCGACGAGACCCTCGACCGCCGCCCGGGAACGCTCTCCGGCGGCCAGCGCCAGCGCGTCGCCATGGGCCGCGCGATCGTCCGCCAGCCGTCGCTCTTCCTCATGGACGAGCCGCTGTCCAACCTGGACGCGGGCATGCGCACCGAACTGCGCATGGAGATCTCGTCGCTCGTGCGGACACTCGGGGTCACCACCGTGTACGTGACGCATGACCAGGTCGAGGCGCTCACCCTGGCCGACCGGATCGCCATCATGAACCGGGGCGTCCTGCAGGACATCGGCACGCCGGCGCAGGTCTACAACGACCCGGCCACGGCGTTCACCGCGGCGTTCCTGAGCTCGCAGCAGCTCAACCTGCTCGCCGCCACCGTGCGGACCCCGCAGAACCAGTTCATCCTCCTGGACTTCGGGCCGCACCAGATCATGATGCCCTGGACCGATCCACGTGCTTACGCGGTGTCACGGCACACCGGGTCGCAGATCATCGTCGGCATCCGGCCGGACGCCCTGACGCCGGTCCCGGAGCAGGCCGAGGGGCCCAGCTTCTTCGGGCGGGTGCGCACCCTGGAGTACCACGGGCACGAGTGGCTCGCCTACGTCGAGGCAGGGATCCCCTCCGTCACGGTTCCCGAGCCCCCGGACCCGCGGCACAAGGCGTACGCCGACAGCGCGAACGGGAGCAGGGCGCGGTCCATGATGCGCCGCCTGTGGGGAGCGGCGGACGACTCCGCCGAGCACGCGCCGCCGCCGGCGATCGGCGGCACCCACCGCCGCGCGGACCTGATCGTACGGCTCGGCGGCCGGCCCGTCTGGCGGGCGGGCGAGCACGGCCGGGTGGCCGTCGACGTCTCCCGGCTCATGCTGTTCACCCTGACCGGCAGCCGGATCGACCCGCCCCGGCGTTAGATTTGCGCACCCGGGGAGTCCCGATCCCTATGCCTTGACTCCCTATGCCTTGACCCCCGAGCGGACGAGGACCTCGACGAGCTCCATCAACCTGATCATCCGGTCGAGCTCGACCCGGTGGAAGGCGGGGCCCTGACTCCTGGCCACCACCAGGTGCAGGGCGTCGTCCCCCGAGAGGGGCGGCAGCGGCACGCTGAGCACGTGCACCGGGCCGTCCAAGGTGAGCGACGACGGGCGGATCAGGGTCACGTCCGACCAGGACACCGTCTCCGGCGCCTGCCAGCTGCCGTGTACGAGGGCGCCCGCTGCGCTCACCGCCACCGCCCAGTCGGCGCTGACGAGATCGGGCACGGCGTCCACGAGTGTGGCCAACGCCCGGCCGGGATCGGCCGCGACGTGTCCGAGAAGGTCGTAGTCCGGATTGGCTCCCGGCACCTCGCGCGTCCGCCAGGCGGCCTCGACCTTGGTACCGGGGACCACGCTGACCCGCTCGCGCAGCTCCTCCGCGCTGAGCACGCCGCTCCAGGACACGGTGAAATCGTCGATCGCCCGTCCCGAATCCCGTTCGAGCACCGTGACCTGCAGAATGTCCGCTCCCATGACACCGAAGGCCCGCGCCACCTGACCGAGCACCCCGGGCCGGTCCGGCAGCGAAACGCGTAGCCGCAGCAGCATCCCGTCCCCTCTCTTCCGGCACCGACAGTGCCGGGAAAAGATTTCGGGCGTGTTCCCGGCAGATGTCGCGCATGCTGCCGGCGTCCGGCTCTCACTGTCGGCCGGGCGTCCGTACCCGTGGAGCGGCTAAATCACGGGTTCCCCGTGAGCCACTCCGCGAGGACGGCCGCCTGGCTGTGCCCGAGGTCGCGCGTCGCGGTGAGGAGCGTCAGCTCGCCGTGGCCGGCGAGATCCCGCAGATGCTCGGCGGCCCGCCTGTGACCGGAATCGCCCAGCTCGGCGAGGTAGCGCCGGCGGAACTCCGGGAAACGGCTCGGCTCGTGGCCGTACCACCGGCGCAGCTCGGTGGACGGTGCGACGTCCTGCAACCATTCGTCGACGTGCGCGTCCTCCTTGCGCATCCCCCGGGGCCACATGCGATCGACGAGCACCCGTACGCCGTCGGAGGGCGAGGCTTCCTCGTAGATCCTCCGGCATCCGACGGTCGCGGGTGCCCGGTGATCCGCTCGGCCCGCTCGATGCTCCCCTCGGTGAGGTGCTCTCTCGGGCGAGTGGTGCCGGGTTCCGTGCTGGGTCATGATGGCGCCCCCTGGCAAGCCGCGTCGCGCGCTCAGGCCTGTCCATTTTATCCGCCTAAAGTCGTTTTTTCGTGAAATGACGGCACGGGTACGGCGATGCCGGAGGCGAGGGTCCCCCCTCGCGACGAACGCGCTGTCACCTGCCGGGTGGGACCGGCCGAGTCGGCAGTAAATCGAACTTTTCTTCGAAAAGACTCGTTGTATGCGCGTCCATGGAGGCGCATACCCCCGACCCGGCACTTTGACCAGGTTTAGTCAGATCTTTCCGGTGTCGCGAATCCGCGTTGGATCACGGTCAGTAACCTCAAGAAATGCCCCTCCCCTGGCTGCGCGAGCTGTCCATCCATGCCCGCCTCACGTTGATCACGACCGTCGTCGCGTTGCTCGTCCTCATCCCGCTGGGGATCGGCGCCGACGTCGGGATCCGGCGTGCCGTCAGCGGGCACCTGTGGGACGACGCGCGGCAGATCGCCTTCAAGGTCGCGGCCGACGTACGCGAGGGAACGCTGCACAACCCCATCCGAACCCGAGACACATCCGATCTGGTCCAGGTCGTCACGCCGTCCCGGCAGGTCGTCGCGGCCAGCCCGTCCGCGCGCGACCTGCCCGTGCTGACCCCGAGGCGGCCGGGCCCGGACGACCGGTTCACCAGGTTCACCGCCTGCCCCCTGCCCGAGGGGAACTGCGCCTACGCCGTCGCCTTGCGCACCGGGACGCAGCCAGACGCCCCGGTCGTCATCGCGGCCCGCCAGCAGCCCATGATCATCACGACCCGGCTGCTCGAACTGATCGTCGCCGGCACGGTCGCGCTGCTCTCGGCCGTCATCGCGTGGCTGGCGTGGAAGGTGGCCGGGCGCGCGCTGCACCCGGTCGAGGCCATCCGCGCGCAACTCGCGGCGATCAGCGGCAGCGACCTGAGCGCCCGGGTGCTCCAGCCCCCGGGCCACGACGAGATCGCCAGGCTGGCCCGCACCGTCAACGACGCGCTGTCACGCCTGGAGCGGTCGGTCAACCAGCAGCGGCAGTTCGCCGCGGACGCCTCGCACGAGCTGCGCACGCCGATCACCGGCATCTGCGCCCAGTTGGAGAGCGCGCTGCCGCACCCCGAGGACCATCCGGAGGCCATGAAGGCGGCGCTGCGCGACACCAAGCGGCTTGAGGCGATCATGAGCGATCTGCTGTTCCTCGCCCGGATCGGCACGGCCGACCACTCCGTACGGGAGAGGGTCGATCTCGGGGCGCTGGCCACGACCGAGGTCAACCGCCGCCGCCACGGACCGATCGCGATCGACCTGCGGGTCACGCCGGGGGTGACGGTCACCGGGGTGGACTCACACCTCTCCCGCGTGCTGGTCAACCTGCTGAACAACGCGGAACGGCACGCCAAGAGCCTGATCACGGTCGAAGTCGGCCGCGACGGCGACGAAGCGGTGCTCGCCGTGGGCAACGACGGCGACCCCATCCCCGAAGAGGACCGCGAGCGTATCTTCCAGCGGTTCACCCGGCTCGACACGGCGCGCAGCAGGGGGCGGGGCGGCACCGGGCTCGGCCTGGCCATCGCCCGTGAGGTCATCGAGGCCCACCACGGAAGGATCCGGGTGGGAAACACCGACAGCGGCGCGCTGTTCGTCGCCCGGCTGCCGATCACCCACGGCTCGAGCGCCTCCTCCGACGAATGACGCCGCGGATGCTCAGGAGCGGTCGAACCCGGTCCGCGGGCCGTCGGCGCCCGCACCGCGGGCCATCGGAGGCGCGCCGGTCGCACCGGCGCGGGCCGCGCCGGGACGCGTCGGTCTCACCCCGTCCGGACGCCCGCACGGAAAGTTAATGCGGCTGCCCCTGGGCGTTCAGCTCGGGCACCCCCTGCGTGACATCCCTCTGGCTAGGTTCTGGGACACCCCCGATCACCAGGGGCGTTGCCGCAGGTAGAAGGAGTGCACCGTGCGAGTCCTGGCCGTTGTCCCCGCCCGTGGCGGTTCGGTGGGCGTGCCGCTGAAGAACCTGGAGAGGGTGGGCGGCGTCCCGCTGGTGGCCCGGGCCGTCGGCGCGTGCCTACGGGCCGGACTCGTCGACGAGGTCGTGGTGAGCACGGATCACGAGAGCATCGCCGCCGCCGCCATGGAGGCGGGCGCGCGGGTCGTCGAGCGCCCCACGGAGCTGAGCGGATCCACCGCGTCCAGCGAGTCCGCCGTGCTGCACGCGCTCGACGAGCTGTCCGAGGACCCGGAGGTGGTCCTCCTCGTGCAGTGCACCAGCGCGTTCATCGACCCGGACGACCTGGACGCCGCGGTCAGCCGCGTCCTCGACGGCGGGGCGGACGTCGTCTTCTCCGGGATGGAGACCTACGAGTTCGTGTGGACCGGCGCCGGCGCGGGTGTCAACCACGATCCCGCCACGCGGCCGCGCCGGCAGGACCGCGAGCCGCACTACCGCGAGACCGGCGCCTTCTATGTGATGCGCACGGCGGGCCTGCGCGAGCACGGGCACCGCTTCTTCGGGCGGGTCACCGTACAGCCGGTCCCGGCACGGCACGCCGTGGAGGTCGACACCCCCGAGGACCTGGAGATCGTGCGGGCGCTCGCGCCGTTCGTGGACGAGCCGCTCCCGATCGACGTGGACGCCGTGGTGACCGACTTCGACGGCGTGCACACCGACGACCGGGCGTACGTCGACTCCGAGGGCCGGGAGATGGTCGCGGTCAGCCGGTCCGACGGCATGGGGGTGGCGCTGCTCAAGCGCTCCGGCGTGCGGCTGCTCGTGCTCTCGACCGAGCGCAACCCGGTGGTGGCCGCCCGCGCCCGCAAGCTCGGCGTTCCGGTGCTGCAGGGTCTCAACGCCAAGGAGACCGCGCTGCGCGACTGGCTGGCGATCGAGGGTCTGGACCCGGCGCGCGTGGCCTACGTCGGCAATGACGTCAACGACCTCGGCTGCATGGCCCTCGTCGGCTGGCCGGTCGCGGTCCCCGACGCCCACCCCCGCGTACGGGCCGCCGCCCGGGTGGTCCTCACTCACGCCGGCGGGGCGGGAGCCGTACGGGAACTGTGCGACCGGGTGCTCGCGGCCCGTCCCGAGGGTGCGGACGCTCCGGCGGAGCGGGAGGCCCGGCGAGTGGCCCGGCCCACGCTGCGCGTCAAGGGGGCGCCGGTGCGGATCGGCGCGGCGCAGGTCGGCCCCGGCCTGCCGGTGTACATGATCGGCGAGATCGGCATCAACCACAACGGCGACATCGAGATCGCCCGCAGGCTGATCGACGTCGCGGCGGACGCCGGCTGCCAGGCGGTCAAGTTCCAGAAGCGGACCCCCGAAATCTGCGTGCCGCCGGAGCAGCGCGGCCAGATGCGGCAGACGCCGTGGGGCGAGATGACCTACCTCGACTACAAGATCCGGACGGAGTTCGGCCGGGACGAGTACACCGAGATCGCCAAGTACTGCGCGGAACGCGGCATCGAGTGGTTCGCCTCCCCCTGGGACGTTCCCTCGGTGGAGTTCCTCGAGGAGATGGACGTCGTCACGCACAAGGTCGCGTCCGCCTCGGTGACCGACCACGAGATGCTGCGCGCCCTCGCGGCGACCGGCAAGCCGATCATCCTCTCGACCGGCATGTCCACGATCGAGGAGATCGACCGGGCCGTGGAGATCCTCGGCACGTCACGGCTGGTGCTGATGCACGCGACCTCCACGTACCCGCTGCCTCCTGAGGAGGCCAACCTGCGGACGATCGTCACGCTCCAGGAGCGGTACGGCGTGCCGGTCGGCTACTCGGGTCACGAGCGCGGCCTGCAGATCTCTCTCGCCGCCGTCACTCTGGGCGCGGTCGCCGTCGAGCGGCACATCACGCTGGACCGGACGATGTGGGGCTCCGACCACGCGGCCTCGCTGGAGCCGAGCGGGCTGGAGCACCTGGTCAGGGACATCCGCATCATCGAGTCCGCCCTGGGAGACGGCGTCAAGCGCGTCTTCCCCGGCGAGGAGGCCCCCCGCGCCCGCCTCCGCCGGGTCACCGCCCTGTGACGGAAAGCGGCCCCGGTGGCGGAACGCGGCCCAGTGACTGAGTGGGTCCAGTGACGGAGAGGGTCCAGTGACGGAGAGGGTCCAGTGACGGAGAGCGTCCCAGCGGCGGAAGGCGGCCCGTGCCCACGCTTTCGATGATCGTCGCGGTCCGGGACGGCGAGCCGTACCTCGCCGACGCGCTGGCGTCACTGGCCCGCGATCCGCGCGCGGATGCCGAGGTCATCGTCGTCGACGACGGATCGGTGGACGCCACCTCGGCGGTGGCCGAGGACTTCCGCGAAGACCTGCCGGGGTTCCGGCTCCTCCGCAACGCCGTGCCGGCCGGGGCGGGCGGCGCCAGGAACGCCGGCCTCGCGGTGGCGTCGGGACAATACGTGACGTTCCTCGACGGCGACGACTGGGTGGCCCCCGGCTACCTGGCCGAGCTGGTCACCGCGATCGACACGCTCGGCTGCGACTTCGTCCGGGTGGACCACGTCCAGGTCGAGGGCCACAGGCGAGAGCTGCTCCGGGCCCCGGAGAGCAGGCGGGACATCGTGCTCGATCCGCGGGACGCCATCCTGCCGTTCGACGCGAGGACGATGGTGGACTACGCGTACACGTGGGCCGGGATCTACCGCCGTGACCTCGGACCGCTGCTCGCCTTCCCGGACGGCCTGCACACCGCCGAGGACCGGCCGTGGATCTGGCGGCTGCACCGCAAGGCGCGGTCGTTCGCCGTGGTCTCCCTCGCGGGCGTGTTCTACCGGCGCGGGGTGCCCGGGTCGCTGACCGCGATCGGGGACGAGCGGCAGCTCGACTTCTTCACTGCGTACGAGACGATCCTGGACGAGGTGGAGCCCGAGTTCCTCCTCAAGGCGGCGCGCAACCTGACCGGGCTCCTCGCGCACCACGTGGAGCTGATCGACCGGTTCACGCCCGAGCTGCGGGCGAGGTTCGAGGAACGCGCCGGTGAAGTCCTCCGGCGCGTCCCGCCCGAGGCCCTCGCCGGCATCGACCCGGACCGCCGCGCCCTCGTCGAGTCCTTCGCACCGCCACGACACGGACGTGCAGACGGAACTTCGCCATAGGCAGGGAGCGCGGCAGCCACGGCCACCGGATGGCGAGGCGACGCACGGCACGACGGGAGCGACATGGGACGGACCACGCTGTTCTGCGCCTCGACGCTGTTCGGGGCGATGACCCTCGCGGCGGCGTGCGACGAAGGTCTGTTCGGCACCGGACGGAGAGTCCTGCTGGTGTCGAACAACGCCGCCATCCCCGAGATCACCCCGGCCCTCGACGACGCTCCCGGCTTCGCGGGGATCCGGGACCGGTTCGACGAGGTGGTGTCCTGGAACGCGATCATCGCCCCGCTGCACCCGTCCGACTGGAAGGCCCGCTCAGTGGAGACGCCGATGCTGGGCCGCCTCCTGTCGGCCCGCCTGGGCGAGCCTGACGAGCTGGTCGTCGAGTCGATCACCGTGCCGCCCTCCCGCACTCTCGCGGGCCTGCTCAAGGACATCCCGATCACCGTTTATTCGGATGGCCTGATGAGCTACGGGCCCACGCGCTTTCCTCTGCCCAGGGAGATCGCCGGCCGGATCACCCGCCTGCTTCACCTCGATCTCGTCCCCGGGCTCGCTCCCCTGCTCCTGTCCGAATGCGGCGTGCCACCCGTGATCGTGTCCAGATCCGCCTTGACCAGAGTGATCGAACAGATCAAAGGTGACACCCCGACCACACGCGCCGCTGACTCGGGCCGGGAGTCACCGCATGCCGCAGGTTCGGGGCACAAGGCCGAACATGCGGATGACCTGGATCAGGACGCCGCGCCTCCGGCTGGTTCAGGTCAGGAGACTCGGTGTGCCGACGGTCGGGGTCGGGAGGCCGTCATCCTCGGGCAGTGCCTCTCCTCCCTCGACATCCTGACCACCGCCGAGGAGGCCGGGCTGCACGAGGCGATGCTGCGCGGTCTGGCCGCTCGGGGCCACCGAAAGGTCGTCTTCAAGCCGCACCCGGCCGCTGGACGGCGGCATGCGCGCGAGCTCCGGCCGATCGCCGAGGAACTCGGCGTCGAATTGCTGATCGCTCCCGGGACGATGCCGGCCGAGGTCTGTTTCGCCGTACATCGCCCGCAGCTCGTCGTCGGGTGCTTCTCGACCGCGCTGGTGACCGCGCGGCGCTTCTTCGGCATCCCGGCCGCGACCGTGGGCGGCGACCTGGTGCTCGAACGGCTCTCGCCGTACGAGAACGGCAGCCGGATCCCCGCGACCGTCATCGACGCGAGCCTGCCCCGGCTCTCCGTCGACGGATCGCTCGTCGAACCACCGCCGGTGGACCTGAACGCCCTGGTCCGAGCGGTCGGTTACTGCATGCGCAGTGCGGCGCATCCGGACCTGCGCGAGGCCGCCGCGGCATTCATCAAGGACAACATCAAGGACGGCGGAGCCGCGCGCTACTTCAAGCACCGCCGCCTGTCCTCGCTTGCCCTGCTTCCCACTCCGATGCCGGACCCGGCCTCAGGCCGAGAGC
Source organism: Microtetraspora sp. NBRC 16547 (assembly GCF_030268965.1). Taxonomy (GTDB): domain Bacteria; phylum Actinomycetota; class Actinomycetes; order Streptosporangiales; family Streptosporangiaceae; genus Microtetraspora. The sequence continues at coordinate 35,435 of NZ_BSSE01000022.1, forward strand.
CGAAGGAGGAATCACCCCCAGGACAGGGACGGGACCCGGAGCCGAGCGTGCAGCCCATTCAGGGAGCGGAGCCGACCCAGGGAACACCCGGACCAGGATCCGCCAAGACGCCCGTCTCTCGCTTGCGCCGCTTCCTCTCCCGCTGAAGGCGCATCGAGCCGTTTCGAGCCGAGCCTCGGTTGCGTTCACTTCCGATTCCGCCGCACCCAATAGTTCTCAGGGCACGGTGATCGGGGTGCGGCATGCGGACGGTTCGGCGAGCATCACCGGCGAGCAGTTGCCGGTGGATCAGGGTGCCGCAGCGATCGCCCGGGTAGACATATTCGGAAAATAGACAAGACGATGACAGATGGAAAGGAGCGGTCATGGTCGAGTATATGCAGGCTGTCACAACTGTAGACACCAGCAGGAAGGGGTCGGACCTAGCGTGGAGCATCGTTGAGAAGAGGCTTGCCGCATGCGTCCAAATCGTCGGCCCTATCCGATCGTTCTGTTGGTGGGAGGGCCGGTTGGAGGAAGCTCAGGAATGGCAGCTTCTCATGAAGACCACCGCCGATCTCTTCCCAGCGCTTGAGGAACACATCAAAGCGAACCACAGCTACGAGACACCAGAGATCATCGCTACACCGATCGTGGCCGGTAGCCAGGAGTATCTCCGGTGGATCAGCGATGAGACCAGGCAGTCCGGCGCTTCGCAGTAGCTCTGTCCTCGAGGAATGCGCGGACCGATGGTCGACGCTGCCGGCGCCGTGATCCTCACGCGAGCACGTCGAACCGAGGTGTCCATATCGCGAATCCTGTTTGCCGCGCTGCCATGAGACCTTCCCTTCCGAGTCTCGCCCAGTGATTAAAAAGCTTTCAGGTAGCGGCGCATACGGCGCTTGGCACGATAGCCGTAGCGCAGGACCCGGGGCGGGAGCTCGAGTCGGAGCCGGGCGCGGCGCCGCGCAGGGGCATGGTCCGGCCCGTCGAGCAGGGACCGGGCGGGCACGAGGCTTCCCTCCCTGGCGGACGCGACCAGTTCCTCGATCCGGCCGAGCCAGTCGCTCTCGGTGTCGTCGTGGAAGTAGTTGGCTCGGCACCAGTCCTCGCCCGGCACGCGGAAGTCTCCCTTGGCGAGGTCGTCCAGCGTGCCGAGACAGCCGCTTCCCTCGAAGACCAGGTTGATCATCTCGGCGCTCACTCCGAAATCGGACAGCACGAGGAGCGGCACATTCCTGGCGATCGCCTCCAGGGCGGCTGTCGAACTGACCGTGACGAACCCGGCGGCGCGGGCCAGATGCTCGTGCATCGGTCCGGCGGCGAACCGTACCGCATCGAGACGGACCCTCCCCTCTCCGGCCATCGCGAGCCAGAGGCGCTCGTAGTGATGACGTTCGTTGTGAGTCTGACGTTCGTAATCACGCGCCCTGAGCTTGACCACGACCTCGAGGTCGGGACGGGCGTCGGCCAGGGCGGCAAGGGCGAGCAGCACGTTCTCGCGTTCCTCGCGGCGTCGCGGCACCTTGGCCTGAGTCGCGAAGATCACCTTGTCCCGCTGGGCCGGTTCGAAGCTCCCGAGGTCGAGGTACGGCAGCCGGGCCAGGGCCACCCCGCCGCCGCCCCCGAGTTCGCGTCCGACAGCGGAGAACTCCCGTACCTCCCGTCCGCTGTGCACGACGAAAAGCTCGCATCCGCTGCGGTATAGCCACGCCTTCTCCGTGGCCGGCACGGAGATGCCCGGGAGTCCGGACACGAACACCGGGCGTGGCCGCAGGTCGGAGAGGATCTCGGCGGCGAGGACGTCGACCACGGGGCCGGTGCAGGCCAACAGCACGACGTCTGGCCGGAAGCGCTCGGCCGTACGGCGCAGCCGCCTCGCCGAGAGGACGGGCGGCCCGGTCCAGCGCCGGTCCCCCGCGGCACCGCCGTCGTCATCGGACGATCCTGGCGCGCACCCGTTCATGGGCACGCCTGCGCCACCATCGGAAGGTTCAATGTGCGCCGATGCGGTGGCGACCGTGGAACCGGCGTGCTGTCCCGCTCGCCGCTCCATCCGCGTCCCGCTCACCGCCGCACGGATCTGGCTCTCGGACGGCGCTATCGGTGAGCGCACGACGGCCAACTCGCTGATCCAATCTGGAGGCATGGCGTCGAGAAGGCCGGCAGCCCACTTCAGGTACGAGTCGGAGTCGGCCACGGCGAGCACGCGGATCAAGGAGCAACCTTTCCGGGGACCGGGGTCTCCCCCGGCGCGACAGACGGGGCAGTCGGAGCAGACGAGACGGTCGGGGCGGGGACGTCGGTGAAGATCTGGAGGTGGGCGCGCAGGGAGGGAGCGGCGGACGATGTCCACCAGTCGTCCGGCACGGCGACGGCCTCGACGTCGACGCCACGGCCGGACAACAGGACGCGGAGCGAGGTGACCGCCGTAGACGGCAGGCTGAGCACGCGCTGGCCGGGGCGGAGGTCACGGAGCGTCATCTCGGCGGGCGCCCCGGAGTCGTAGACGGTGAGGCCCGTGATCCGGCGGACCCGGTCCAGGTCGCGCGGATCCTCCTTGCGATGCGGGTAGTACGCGACAGGCTCGCCGAGGTCCCGGAGCCACCGCAGGTACCGGTCGCGATGGATGAGTCCGTTACGAACGAGGGACGTGCCGAGCACCACCGTGCGCTCCTCGGGCGCGGGGCACGCGGGCCGGGAGCGCAGCCACGCGAAGTCGTGGCCGACGAGGTCGGCCCCCAGATCGCGTACGGCTCCCGCCAAGTCCTGCGGGACCGGTAGCGCGGTGAACACGGTCAGCCCGCGGCCGCGCAGCCGCATCCCGGCGGCGGCGCCGAGCACCGATCGGGCGAGGCCGGCCGAGGCCCGCGCGCGCAGCAGCGGCCGGCGCGTGGTGAGCAGTTCGAGGAGGCGGATCGTGGCGAGGCCGTCGTCGACCAAGACGATCCGCCGCGGGCGGGTGGTGAGCACACGCATCTGGACCCGGCCGGAGAAGGCGTCGCCCACGGCCCAGATCCTGCCGGGCCGCGGCATGCCGGCGGAGGGTTCGGCGAGGCGCAGTCCCTCGGGAAGCCCGAGCCGTCCGAGCTCTCGGCCGGTGAGCCGCAGTGCACGCTGGCCGGCCCTCGGCACGACGAGGGTGTCCGGGGCGAGAAGGCCGGCGTGCTGCGCCTCGACGACGCACAACAACTGCAGCGGGGACTCGACCCACGCGACGGCCGGTCCCTGCTCGACGGCGTGGCGCCGACCCGCGTTGCCCACGTCCGGTGAAGACCCGTTCACGACGCCACGAAGCTACTCGCGGCAGGCTTCTCATCCCCGACGCGCCCGCGAACGTCAGGTGAACAGGCACCGACGACGCCCCTGTTCCACCGCCGGGAAGCGGGAGCCCTGCCCTCGCTGTACGCCGCGACGTCGACCGGGGCCTGCTGCCGTTGGCCAAAACCTGGTCGGGCAGCATTGGAATATGAACACCATCACCCTCAACAACGGCGTCACCATGCCGCAGCTCGGCTTCGGCGTGTGGCAGGTGGCTGACGACGAGGCGGAGGAGGCCGTGGCCACCGCCCTTTCCGCCGGATACCGCAGCATCGACACCGCGAAGCTCTACCGTAATGAGGCGGGCGTCGGCCGGGCCGTACGGGAGTCGGGGATTCCCCGCGACGAGCTGTTCATCACGACGAAGCTCTGGAACGACGACCACGGCTACGACGAGGCGCTGCGGGCCTTCGACGCCAGCATGGAGCGGCTCGGGCTCGACGTGCTGGACCTCTACCTGATCCACTGGCCGGCCCCCTCGCAGAACAAGTACGTCGAGGCGTGGAAGGCCCTGGAGAAGCTGTACGCCGATGGCCGGGTCCGTGCGATCGGCGTCGCCAACTTCACCGTCCAGGCACTGGACCGGCTCCTCGACGAGACGGACGTGGTGCCGGTGGTCAACCAGATCGAACTGCACCCGCAGCTGGCGCAGGACGCGCTGCGCGCCTACAACTCCGCGCACGGCATCGCGACCGAGGCGTGGAGCCCGCTCGGGCAGGGCAAGGGCCTGCTCGACGACCCGTCGCTGGCGCGGATCGCGTCCAAGCACGACCGCAGCCCGGCCCAGGTCGTGCTGCGGTGGCACATCCAGCTCGGGAACATCGTCATCCCGAAGTCGGTCACGCCCGAGCGGATCCGCGAGAACATCGACGTCTTCGACTTCGAGCTCGACCCGGGTGACATGACCGCGATCGACGCGATGGACGTGGGCCGCCGTCTCGGTCCCGACCCGGCGACGTTCGGCTGACCTGACCGCGACCTGAACGTCCGGCGCGAACCCGCGACCTGAACGTCCGACGCCTATACGCCCGAGCCTGAACGTCCGGTGCCTAAACGTCCGGCGCGGACGTACGCCCTGAGCGGACGACCGTCTGAGCGGACGAACCTGAGCGGACGATCTGGGGGGATTCGTCACGGCCTGCGCCTTCTCGAGCGCAGACCGTACGTTTCCGCAGGTAGCAGGCAGGTAATGATCCGTCCCATGCCGGTCCCCAAGAAGCTCCGCAGGTGGTGTCCCTGGCTCGCTGTGACACTCCTCATGTGCACGGCGTTCTCGGGGGCCACCGCGCAGGAACAGCAGACGCCCACGCGGCCTCCGAACGTCGTGTTCATCCTCACCGACGACCTGGACACGACCGACCTCCAGCGGTTCCCCAACATCTGGAACCTTCTCGTACAGCAGGGCGCCGTCTTCTCCCGGTTCTTCGCGACCAATCCGTGGTGCTGCCCGTCGCGGTCGTCGATCCTGCGCTCGCAGTACATGCACAGCCATCAGGTAGAGAGCAATCGGCCGCCGACGGGCGGCTTCCCGAAGTTCCGCTCGCTGGAGGAGTCCACGGTCGGCACGTGGATGCACGACGTGGGCTACCGGACCGGCCTCCTCGGGAAATACCTCAACAAGTACCCCCTTGGCGCGTCGCGGGACTATGTGCCGCCCGGCTGGGACCGCTGGGCCGTCCCGGTCACCAAGCTCTACCAGGAGTACGGCTACGCGCTCAACGACAACGGGACGATCGTCAAGCACGGCTACGCCCCAGAGGACTACCTGGAGGACGTGCTGAGCCGGGAGGCCGACGCCTTCGTCACCTCGTCCGGCGACCAGCCGTTCTTCCTCTACCTCGCCCCCGTGGCGCCGCACGAGCCGGCCAACTACGCGCCACGGCACGCGACCGCGTTCATGGACGAGCAGGCGCCGCGGACGCCGTCGTTCGACGAGCTCGACATGTCGGCCGAGCCGCTCTGGCTGCGCCGGAAACCCCCGCTGTCGCCCACGGTCGTGCAGCGGATCGACGAGCTGCACCGGAACCGGCTGCGCGCCATGCTCGGGGTCGACGACATGGTGGGCTCGCTCGTCTCGTCACTGGAGCGTTCGGGACAGCTCGACAACACCTACATCTTCTTCACCTCCGACAACGGCTTCCATCTCGGGCAGCACCGGCTGCACCCCGGCAAGACGACGCCCTTCGAGGAGGACATCCGGCTGCCGATGGTCGTGCGAGGTCCCGGGATCGCGCCCGGTTCCACAATCGACCGGCTCTGTTCGACCGTGGACCTCGCGCCCACCTTCGCGGAGCTGGGCGGTGTGCTCCCCCCGGCGTTCACCGAGGGGCGCTCGCTGGTCCCGCTCCTGCAGGGGCGTGACGTCCCCTGGCGCGACGCCGCCCTCGTGGAGTTCTTCCAGCCGCCGTACGCGCCGTACGCGGCGCCGAGCTACAGCGTGCTGCGCACCGACCGATATAGCTACGTCGAGTACGGCACCGGCGAGCGGCAGCTCTACGACCTGGCCGCCGATCCGTACGAGCTGCGGAACATCGTGGAGACGGCGGACCCGTTCCTGGTCGGGTCGTTCTCGGCGCGGCTCGCGCTGCTGCGGAGCTGCTCCGGCGCCATCTGCCGCGTGGCGGACGCGGACACGCGCTCCCTGCTCAGAACGGTGCCGCGCTAGCGGGTACACACGACCGGCCCCCCACGCTGTCACGCTCCGTGAGTCGTTTGGGCCGCACGATATGGGAGCGCTCCCAAATCACGCAATACGCCGTTTGTGATTGATTGCCGCCTTTCTGATCCCGAATGCCACCGGGAGTAACAGTTGGGTTTCAGCATATTGACGCCGACACCACCCATGGAGCAACCTTCGTGGGAGCGCTCCCAACGTGCTTCTGTGACAGCGAGCACGAACCGTTCACGCGGGATCCCACCCGTTGGATCCAGCACGTCGATCACGGGCCGTGTAGTCGGGGACCGGCCCGGGACGCACCTCCCATGACTTCGGGATACCACCTGAGAGGGGTCCGGAATGATCCACAGCTCACGTCGCGGCAGGATGCTCGCAGCGGCCGCACTGGCCACGCTCACCCTCGGCGTCACCGCGGCCTGCGGCCCCGACGACGACGCCAAGCCGGCGGAGGGCGGCAGCGGCGCCGCCGCCGCGGAACCGGTCACGATCACCCTGCAGACCTTCGGCGGCGGCAAGAACTTCGGCTACGACGAGGCGGTCAAGACCTGGAACGCGGCACACCCGGACATCCAGGTCACGTACGTCAACCTCACCGACCGGTTCGAAGACACGTACCTGCCGCAGATGCTGCAGTGGCTCGAGTCCGGCTCCGGCGCCGGCGACGTCATCGGCATGGACGAAGGCGGCATGGGCCTCATGGCCGCCCGCCCGCAGTATTTCGCCGATCTGGGCCAGTACGGCCTGGAGAGCCGCAAGGCCGACTTCCCCGAGTACAAGTGGAACACCGGCATCAACAAGGACGGCAAGCTCTTCGCCCTCGGCACCGACATCGGCGGCATGGCGATGTGTTACCGCAGGGACCTGTTCGAGAAGGCCGGCCTGCCCACCGACCGCGAGGAGGTCTCCAAGCTCTGGCCGGACTGGAACGCCTTCATGGAGACCGGCAAGAAGTTCGCGGCCAAAATCAAGGGCGTCGGGTTCGTCGACGGCGCGAACACCGTCTACAACTCGGTGCTCTCGCAGGAGACCGGCAAGAACGGCAACGTGACGTACTTCGACAAGGACAACAACCTCATCGTCGACAAGAACCCCGGGGTCAAGGCGTCCTTCGACTACGTCCAGGCCCTGAGCAAGGCGGGCCTGACCGCCAAGCTCCGCTCCTGGACCGAGGAGTGGAACACGGCCATGCAGAAGGGGCAGTTCGCCACCATGGGCTGCCCGAGCTGGATGCTCGGTGTCATCTCCGGCACCTCCGGTGAGGGCAACGCCGGAAAATGGGACGTCGCGGCCGTGCCCGGCGGCAGCGGCAACTGGGGCGGTTCCTGGCTGATGGTCCCGGCTCAGAGCAAGCACCCGAAGGAGGCCGCGGAGGTCCTGAGCTACCTCACGGGCAAGGAGGGAGAGGTCGCCGCGTTCAAGGAGGGCGGCAACTTCCCGAGCAACATCCAGGCGCAGCAGGACCCGGCCGTCGCGGACGCGAAGAACGCGTACTTCAACGACGCTCCGAGCGGTCCGATCTTCTCCGCCTCGGTCGCCAAGCTGGCCCCCGTCTTCTTCGGCGAGAAGCACGCGCAGGTGAAGGCCGCCGTCGAAGAGGTGCTCGTCGGAGCCGACCAGGGCTCGATCAAGTGGGACGAGGCCTGGCAGCGGTTCGTCGACGAGGGCGTCAAGGCCGCGGACTGATCCCCGCCCCACCTTCCCTCGTTCGGTAGCGGCCGGCCCCGGCACGACCGGAGCCGGCCGCTCCCCTGATGAAAGGCACGTTTCCATGAGCCTCCACGTGGACGCGGGGCACGTCCCCAGCCGCGCGGCTCCGTCACGGGGCCGGCGCCACGAGCACCGGAACGGCCCCCGGCGGTTCCTGTCGTGGCTTGACCTGCGCGCGACCCCGTACATGTTCGTCTCGCCGTACTTCATCCTCTTCGCGATCTTCGGGCTCTTCCCGCTGCTCTTCACGCTCTGGGTGTCGCTGCACAAGTGGCAGCTCGCCGGCGAGAAGACGTTCATCGGCCTGGAGAACTACACCAAGCTGCTGGCCGACGAGAAGTTCTGGAACGCGGTCGGCAACACCGTGGGCATCTTCCTCATCGCCACGGTCCCCCAGTTGCTCATCGCCCTGCTGCTCGCCAACGCGCTCAACAAGAAGCTCCGGGGACGGCTGTTCCTCCGGCTGGGCGTCCTCGTTCCGCTGATCACGTCCGTCGTCGCCGTCGCCGTCGTCTTCACCCAGCTCTACGGGCGGGACTACGGAGTGGTCAACTGGATCCTCAGCCTGTTCGGCGTGGAGAACGTCCACTGGCAGAACGCCAAATGGTCGTCCTGGGTCGCGATCGCGACCATGGTCGACTGGCGGTGGACCGGCTACAACGCGATCGTCTATCTCGCCGCGATGCAGACGATCCCCAAGGATCTGTACGAGGCGGCCTCCATCGACGGCGCCGGCCCGCGCAGGCAGTTCTGGGGGATCACGGTCCCCATGCTGAAGCCCACCATCGTCTTCACGGTGATCGTCTCCACCATCGGCGGCTTCACCCTCTTCGCGGAGCCGGTGATGTTCGGTTCCGGCCTGATGACCGGAGGCACGACCGGCCAGTTCCAGACGGTGGCCATGTTCATCGTCAAGAAGGGCTTCCGTGACTTCGAGTACGGCTACGCGGCGGCGGCGGCCTGGGTCCTCTTCCTCCTGATCCTGCTCAGCGCGCTGATCAACTTCGCTCTCGTCCGTGGAATCGGGAGATCAAAATGACGACGCTCACCCGTACCGGGCGGGGTCCGGCCGTCAGGCCCGTGAAGCTCGACGCGTTCCGCGCCACGCCGCTGACGAGGGTCGCCCTCGGTTTCGCGATCTTCCTGTCGATCTTCCCGATCTACTGGATGATCATCATCGCGACCCGGAGCAACGAGGACGCGCACAGCATGCCGCCGCCCCTGCTGCCGGGCGGCAACCTCGGTGAGAACGTCAAGGCGGTGTTCGAGGCCGAGAACGCGCACTTCATGACGGGCATCGTCAACTCCCTCATCATCGCCACGACGGTCACCCTCGCCGTAGTGATCATCTCGGCGCTGGCCGGGTTCGCCTTCGCCTCGCTGCGGTTCCGCGGCCGCAACGTGCTGCTGCTGTCCATCGTCCTGACCATGATGGTCCCGCTGCAGCAGATGGGCATCGTGCCCCTCTACCAGATGATGGTGACCCTCGGCTGGACCAACACCCTGAAGGCCGTCATCCTCCCCTTCCTGGTGAACGGGTTCGGCGTCTTCATGATGACGCAGTACACCCAACAGGCGGTGCCGCGCGAACTGGTCGAGGCGGCCAGGGTCGACGGCGCGAGCACGCTGCGTATCTGGTTCAACGTCGCCCTGCCCGCCGTACGGCCGGGCATGGCCGTGCTCGCCATCCAGACGTTCATGTTGATCTGGAACGAGTTCATGTGGCCGTTGATCGTGCTCACCCCGGACAACCCGACCGTCCAGGTCGCGCTTCGGGCGCTCAACGACCGGTATTCCACCAACTACGTGCTCATCTTCGCCGGCACCACGGTATCGATCATTCCGTTGCTGCTGGTCTTCGTCTTCTTCGGCCGACAGATCATCGGCGGACTCATGGAAGGTGCGGTCAAAGCGTGACCACGCAGGAGACTCAGGCCGAGACCCGGAACGCCGGGCTGATGTTCCCCACCGGGTTCGTCTGGGGCGCCGCGACCTCGGCCTACCAGATCGAGGGCGCGGTCACCGCGGACGGGCGGGGCACCTCCATATGGGACACCTTCGTCAGCCGGCCGGGCCGCGTCGTGGGCGGCGAGAACGCCGACGTCGCGATCGACCACTACAACCGCTATCGGGACGACGTGCGGCTGATGGCCGATCTCGGCCTGACGGCGTACCGCTTCTCCGTGTCCTGGCCGCGGATCCAGCCCGACGGGGCCGGGGAGATCAACGCCAAGGGGCTCGACTTCTACAAGCGGCTCGTCGACGAACTGCTCGGCCACGGCATCGACCCCTGGGTGACGCTCTACCACTGGGACCTCCCCCAGGCCCTGGAAGACGCGGGCGGCTGGCCCGCGCGTGACACGTCGAAGCGCTTCGCCGACTTCGCGGCGGCCGTGCACGAGGGGCTGGGCGACCGGGTCGGGAACTGGAGCACGGTCAACGAGCCGTGGTGCGCCGCCTTCCTGGGGTACGCCTCGGGCGAGCACGCGCCGGGGCGGCGCGAACCGGCCGCGGCGATCCGCGCCGCGCACCACCTCAACCTCGCCCATGGGCTCGCCGTACAGGCGATCCGCGCGCAGCGGACCGACTCCCGCGTCGGCGGGTGCGTGAACCTCTACGCGGTCTCCCCGGCGAGTGACAGCGAGGCCGACAGGGACGCGGCCCGGCGCGTCGACGGGCTGCAGAACCGCTTCTTCCTGGACGCGCTGCTCACCGGCGCGTACCCGGAGGACGTGCTGGAGGACCTGCGCGCGGTCACCGACACGGGGTTCGTCCAGGACGGCGACCTCGCCACGATCGCCGCGCCGATCGACATGCTGCTGATCAACTACTACAGCCGGTTCACCCTGTCCGGCGCTCCGGGCGGCGCGCGGTCGGCCGCCGCGGCGCCGACCGGCTCGGGGTCGCCGTGGGTCGGCAGCGAGCGCGTCGGTTTCGTCGACGGGGGCCGCCCCGTCACCGCCATGGGCTGGGAGATCGACGAGTCCGGTCTGTACGAGATACTGGTCCGGCTGGCGCGGGACTACCCGCGGATCCCCCTGATCGTCTCGGAGAACGGCGCGGCGTTCGACGACGAGCTGACCGCGGACGACCGGATCCATGATCGTGATCGGCTCGCGTACATCGACGCCCATCTGCGGACATGTCATGCTGCCATCGAGGTGGGCGTCCCGCTCCAGGGCTACTTCGCGTGGTCGCTGATGGACAACTTCGAGTGGGCATGGGGTTACGGCAAGCGATTCGGCCTGGTGTACGTGGACTATCCGACACAGCGGCGGATCCCGAAGGACAGCGCCCTGTGGTACGCGGAGACGGCCCGGCGCGGCGGCCTTGCGGGCACAGCAGAATAGGCCCGGGAAAAGTCAAGAGGGGGCAACGATGAACGGGGACCGCCGACCGGGGGCGCGCCCGACTCTGGAGGCGGTCGCCGCCCGCGCCGGAGTCGGACGCGGCACGGTGTCACGGGTGATCAACGGCTCGCCGAAGGTGAGCGAGAAGGCCCGCGACGCCGTACTGCTGGCGATCAAGGATCTGGGCTACGTGCCCAACCGCGCGGCGCGCACCCTGGTCACCAACCGGACCGACACCATCGCGCTGGTGGTCTCCGAGTCCGAGCAGCGGGTCTTCGACGAGCCGTTCTTCGCGGGCATCATCCGCGGGATCGGCTCGGCCCTCTCCGAGACCGGCCTCCAGCTCATCCTCACGATGGCGCAGAACCGGGCCGAGCACGAGCGGCTGGAAGACTACCTCACCGGTCAGCACGTGGACGGCGTCCTGCTCACGTCCGTGCACGGGGCCGACCCGCTGCCCGAGCGGCTGGAAGCCCTGGGCGTGCCGACGGTGCTGGGCGGGCGCCCCGTCGGGCTCACGCCGTACAGCTACGTCGACATGGACAACCGGGCGGGGGCCCGGCAGGCCACGAAGTACCTGCTCGGCAAGGGCCGCACCAGGATCGCCACGATCGCCGGCCCGCAGGACATGGGCGTGGGCGTCGACCGTCTCGCCGGCTACCGCGACGCGCTGCTGGCGACCGGCACCGCCGAGCGCGTCGCGTACGGCGACTTCTCCGAGGCGAGCGGCGCCACGGCGATGCGGGAGCTCCTCGATCGCCACCCGGACCTGGACGCCGTCTTCGCGGCGTCCGACGCGATGGCGGTCGGCGCGCTGCACGTGCTCAAGGAGCGTGGCCTGAGCGTGCCGGGCGACGTGGCGCTGATCGGGTTCGAGGACTCCCGGGTCGCGCTGCACACGGAGCCGCCGCTGACCAGCGTCCACCAGCCGACCGAGGCGATGGGCCGCCAGATGGTGCAGCTCCTGGTCGCGAGGATCAACGGCGACCCGCTGGAGCAGCCCGTGGTCATACTGGACACCCACCTGGTCATCCGCGCCTCGGCATGACGCCGCCGGGGCGGCCTACGAGCGGGGACGGATGTCCGGCGAGCCCGCGGCGCCGAGCGCGTCGCGGGTCCACGAGCCCAGCACCAGCAGCGTCTTGGTGCCGGTGACGTCGCCGGCGCGGCGCAGGCGGTCGATGACCTGCTGGAGGTGCCCGAGGTCGCGGACCCGGACGTGGATCAGCGCGTCCGGGTCACCGGCGATGGTGAACACCGCCTGGACCTCCGGCACGTCGGTCGCCGTCCGGACGATCTCGCTGACCGGGGTCGTGCCGGGGTAACGCAGCTCGGTGAAGGCCTCGATGCCCCACCCGAGCTTGGCGTAGTCGATCTGGACGGTGAAGCCGGTGATCACGCCGATCTCCCTGAGCCGGTCGACGCGCCGCTTGACGGCGGCCACCGAGAGCCCGACCTCGGCCGCCATCTCCGAGAAGGTCCTGCGCCCGTCCTCGCGCAGCAACCGCAGGATGCGGTGGTCGAGGTCATCGATTTCGGACATGCGGAAACTCCTCGGGGTCGACGAAACGAACCTTAGCGAAACACGCCTTCGCCGCAAAGAGTTTGCGTCTTTTGCCCTTTTGCTCTGCTGATACTTGCGCACTCCCTGGTCCCGTTGCTGTGCTTGGGGCTCCCCCGAACGAAGCCAGGAGGTTCGCGTGAGCGCCGCTCCCGACGCAGTGCCCGCCGAAGTGCCCGCCGAAGTGTCACTCGATGACCGGTACACGGCCGTGGACGGCCGGGTGCTGATGTCGGGCATCCAGGCCCTGGTCCGCCTGACGCTGGAGCAGCGCCGCCTGGACCGGGAGCGCGGCCTGGACACGCGTGTCTTCGTCTCCGGATACCAGGGCTCACCGCTGGGCGGGGTCGATCTGGAGATGGGGCGGGCGGCGCGGTTCCTCGAACCGGCGGGCGTGATGTTCCGGCCCGGGCTCAACGAGGAGCTCGCGGCCACGGCGGTGGCGGGAACGCAGCTCCTCGGTCAGGTGCCCGGCCGGCGACACGACGGGGTGACGGGCTTCTGGTACGGCAAGAACCCCGGCCTGGACCGGGCCGCCGACGCCATCCGGCACGGCACGCTGGCCGGCACCGCCGCGCTCGGCGGAGCGGTGGCCTGGATCGGCGACGACCCGGGCTGCAAGTCCTCGACCGTGCCCAGCTCGTGCGAGCCGATGTGCCAGAGCCTGTCCATGCCGCTGCTCGCGCCGGGCTCGGTGGCGGAGATCATCGAGTTCGGGCTGCACGCGGTGGCCCTCTCCCGCCTCAGCGGCCTGTGGACCGGCCTGAAGATCGTCGCGGACGTCGCCGACGCGTCCGCCACCGTCGATCTCGGCTCGATCCGCGCCGGCGTCCCGGCGCCGGACCACGCCGATCGCGGCGCGTCGCCCATCCTGGTGGGTCCCGCCGCCCTGGACGCCGAGCACGACATGCTGACCCGCAGGCTGGCACTGGCCCGGCGCTATGCCCGCGACCACGGCCTGAACCGCGTGATGTTCGGCGCGCGGCGCGCCACCCTGGGCATCGTCGCCTCCGGCACCGCCTTCGCGGTGGTGCGGCGGGCGCTTGCCGACCTCGGCCTGGACGAGAGCGCGATGGAGGACCTGGGCCTGCGGCTCATCCGGCTCGCCATGCCGTTCCCGCTGGCCCACGACGACCTCGCCGCCATGACCGCCGACCTCGACCGGGTGCTGGTGGTGGAGGACAAGGTGCCGTTCCTGGAGGGAGAGCTCAAGCAGGCGCTCTACGGCGGGGAGCGCACCCCGGCCGTGGTCGGGCGCGAGTTGCTCACCGCCCGCGGCACCCTCGGCGCCGAGGACGTGGCCAAGGCGCTCGCCACGTGCGTCGGCGGCGACCGGCTGCCCCGCGCGGCGGCCGTCCGGCTCCAGTCCCTGGCCCCCGGTAAGACGGCACATAAGGCTGCGCGCCGCATGTTGCCGATGGTCGCCGCGCGCACGCCGTACTTCTGCTCCGGCTGCCCCCACAACGCCTCCACCCGCACCTCCGACAGCACGCTGGTCGGCGTCGGCATCGGCTGCCACGCCATGATCGCCCTGGACGGGAACGGGCGCGGCACCCGGATCGGCATCACCCAGATGGGCGGTGAGGGCGCCCAGTGGATCGGCCTGGCCCCCTTCACCGACGACCCGCATTTCGTGCAGAACCTGGGCGACGGCACCTTCCACCACTCCGGATCCCTGGCGATCCGCGCCGCCGCCGCCGCGGGCGTGTCGATGACGTACAAGCTGCTCTACAACGACGCCGTCGCCATGACGGGGGGCCAGCGCGCGGAGGGCCGGCTGGACGTGCCGGCGCTCACGAGGTCGCTGGCCGTCGAAGGGGTCCGCCGGATCGTGGTCACCACGCCGGAGCCGGAGACGTATCGGGGCGTGCGGCTGGCGCCGATCGCCACCGTCCGGCACCGGGACGACCTCGCCGCGGTCGAGCGGGAGCTCGCCACCGTGGAGGGGGTCACCGTGCTGATCCACGACGACCGCTGCGCCGCCGAGGAGCGCCGGCTGCGCAAGCGCGGCAAGCTGCCCACCCCGGCGGCGAAGGTCGTGGTCAACGAGCGGGTCTGCGAGGGCTGCGGCGACTGCGGGGACGTGTCGACCTGCCTGTCCGTACAGCCCGTCGACACCGAGTTCGGGCGAAAGACCCGGATCCACCAGCCGTCCTGCAACTCCGACCTGAGCTGCCTCAAGGGCGACTGCCCCTCGTTCCTGCTGGTCGAGCCACGCGAGCCACGCGAGCCACGCGAGCCACGCGAGCCACGCGAACGGCGCGACGGGCGTGGGCGGGGCGGACGGCGTGCGGCGGCCACGGCGACCGCGCAGACCGGGAGCGCACGGGCCGGGAGCGCGCCGGTGCCGTACCCGCCGATGGCGCTGCCCGAGCCGGTCGGCAGGCTCGGCGGCGGGCCGGTCCTGATCAGGATGCCGGGCATCGGCGGCACGGGCGTCGTCACGGTCTCGCAGATCCTGCAGATGGCGGCCCATCTCGACGGACTGCACGCGGCCGGTCTGGAGCAGACCGGGCTGGCGCAGAAGGGCGGCCCCGTCGTCAGCGACGTCCGCATCGCGCCGACGCCGGTCGCCGGCTCGCTCCGCGCCTCCCGCGGCACCGCCGACGTACTGATCGGCTTCGACCTGCTCGGGGCCGCTGCGGACGGCAATCTGGCCGTTGCGTCGCCTGACCGCACGATCGCCGTCGTGAGCACCTCCGTCGTGCCGACCGCCGCCATGGTCACCGGGCGCGCGGCGATGCCGGGATCGCCCGCCGACGCGATCGTCCGCGTCGAGTCGGCCACGCGCGGCGCCGACAACCTCTACCTCGACGCCCACGGGCTGGCCGAGGCGCTGTTCGGCGACCACATGCCCGCCAACATGCTGCTGGTCGGCGCGGTGTTCCAGCACGGCTGCCTCCCGGTCTCCGCCGAGTCCATCGAGCGGGCCATCCGGCTCAACCGGGCCGCCGTCGAGCAGAACCTCGCGGCCTTCCGCTGGGGCCGGGCGGCCGTCGTGGACCGCGAGGCCGTACTCGAGGCCGTACTCGAGGCCGCGCCCGTCGGACCGGCCGTGGAACAAGCGGTGGGTCCGGCGGCGGCTCCGGCCGGGGATCCGGCAGCAGGTACGAGCACGCGTCAGGCCACGGAATCGGCTGCGGAATCGGCTGCGGAGCCGGCCACGGGAGCCGGCGCGCTGGAGCGTGCGCTGGCCACGCGGGTCGCGGATCTGACCGGCTACCAGAACGCGGTCTACGCCCGCGGGTACGCCGAGGACGTGCGCCGCGTGACCGCGCTGGCCGTCGAGCGCGCGGGCGAGGAGGCCGGAGCGCGGATCGGGCTCGCCTACGCCAGGGCGTTGCACAAGCTCATGGCGTACAAGGACGAATACGAGGTCGCCCGGCTGCACCTGGACCCGGTCGAGAAGGCCAGGCGGGAGCGGGAGTACGGCGCGGACGCGGTCGTGTCCGTGCTGCTGCACCCGCCGCTCCTGCGGGCGCTGGGCATGAAGAGGAAGATCAAGCTGCGCCGCTCGGCGGACGTCCTGTTCCGCGGGCTCCGCGCCGCCCGCGTCCTGCGCGGCACGGCGCTGGACGTGTTCGGCTACGCCCAGGTGCGCCGCGTCGAGCGGGAGCTGGTCGCCGAATACCGCACGCTGATGCGCGACGCCCTCGCCCGGCTCACCCCTGGCACCGCCGACGCCGTCGCCGAGATCGCGGCGCTGCCGGAGGCGATCCGCGGCTACGAGGACATCAAGCTCGCCCGCGTCGCCGAGTTCCGCGAGAGCGCGAGGGCCGCCCTCACGCGGCTGGACACGCCCGCTTCGCATACCGTCTGATGCATAAGACCGATATTTCGCCCCCCAGGAGTGACCGTGCCCGTTGACCGCCTGCTGCCCGACCAGGACGCCCGGGACCTCATTGAGCTGACCCGCGAGATCGCCGACAAGGAGCTCGCGCGCCGGGTCGACGAGCATGAGCGCGCCGAGACCTATCCCGAGGGCCTGTTCGCGACGCTCGGCGCCGCCGGGCTGCTGGGCCTGCCGTACCCCGAGGAGTTCGGCGGCGGCGGCCAGCCGTACGAGGTGTACCTGCAGGTGATCGAGGAGCTGGCGGCGCGCTGGGCCGCCGTCGCCGTCGCGACCAGCGTGCATACGCTGGCCTGTTTCCCCGTGGCCGCGTACGGCACCCCGGAGCAGCGCGAGCGCTGGCTGCCGGACATGCTGGCCGGGCGGCTCGTCGGCGGCTACAGCCTGTCGGAGCCGCAGGCGGGCTCCGACGCCGCGGCGCTCACCTGCAAGGCCGAGAAGGTCGAGGGCGGCTACCGGATCACCGGGACCAAGGCGTGGATCACCCATGGGGGCATCGCCGACTTCTATGCGCTGTTCGCGCGCACGGGGGAAGGCGGCCGGGGGATCTCCTGCTTCCTCGCGCCCGGCGCGGCCGAGGGCCTCGCCTTCGGCCGTCCCGAGGAGAAGATGGGCCTGCACGCCGTCCCCACCACCACCGCGCACTGGGACGGCGCGGTCCTGGACGCCGACCGGCTGATCGGCGAGGAGGGCCAGGGCCTCCAGATCGCCTTCAGCGCCCTTGACTCGGGCCGGCTCGGCATCGCCGCCTGCGCCACCGGCCTCGCGCAGGCCGCGCTCGACGAGGCCGTCGCCTACGCCAAGGAGCGCGAGACCTTCGGCAAGAAGATCATCGATCACCAGGGTCTCGGCTTCCTGCTCGCCGACATGGCCGCCGGCGTTGACTCCGCCCGGGCGATGTACGTCGACGCCGCCCGCCGCCGCGACGCCGGCCTGCCGTACAGCAGGCAGGCCAGCGTCGCCAAGCTGGTCGCCACCGACACCGCGATGAAGGTCACCACCGACGCGGTGCAGGTCTTCGGCGGATACGGCTACACGCGGGAGTTCCGCGTCGAGCGCTACATGCGCGAGGCCAAGATCATGCAGATCTTCGAGGGGACCAACCAGATCCAGCGCCTGGTGATCAGCCGCCATCTCGCCCGCTGACCGCCGCCCGCTGACCGCCGGCCGTGGACGGGCCCGCCGGCTCCCGTCGGGCCCGTCCACGCGCGCGGCGCTCCCACCGGCTGGGCCTATCACCGGCCCGCTGCGACGATTGGGCTCGCTTACGCTGATATGACCGTTCCCCGGCGAAAGGACATCCCCCGTGGCCCAGTACGAAATCCTCGGCGGCGGCTACCACGTCGAGATCAGCCCTCGGGGCGCCGCCCTGCGGGTTCTCCGCCACGACGGCCGGGACCTGGTGACGAGCTGGCCGGAGGACGGGCCGATCCCCTTCTACAGCGGCACCGTTCTCGCTCCGTGGCCCAATCGCGTGGCGGGCGCGGCGTACGACTTCGAGGGCGAGCGCCACGAGCTGCCGGTCAACGAGCCCGACCGGGGGAACGCGCTGCACGGTTCCGTCGCCGACGTGACGTGGACGGTCGCCGAGCTGTTCACCGCCGAGGACGATCACGGGTTCGTCCGGCTGACGCACACCATCGAGCCGACGCCCGGCTATCCGTTCCGCATCGCCCTCCAGGTGCGGCATGCCGTGTCGGCGAGCGGGCTGGTCACCACCCTCACCGCCGAGAACGTCGGCGAAGGCGCCGCGCCGTACGGCTGTGGTGCGCACCCGTGGCTGCTCGCCGGGCCGGACATCGAG
Source organism: Microtetraspora sp. NBRC 16547 (assembly GCF_030268965.1). GTDB lineage: Bacteria > Actinomycetota > Actinomycetes > Streptosporangiales > Streptosporangiaceae > Microtetraspora. The sequence goes on from NZ_BSSE01000022.1 coordinate 53,684, forward strand.
GAGTACGAGCTCGACCTTCCCACCGGGCAGGTGCTGTCGACGGACGATCTGCTGCGCCCGCGTGTCCTGGAGAACGTCTCGGGTACGCCGTACGACTTCCGGCGGCCGCGCGCGCTCGGCGCCACCGCGATCGATCACGCCTTCACCGGCCTGACCGCGGGCCGGGTACGGCTGCGCGGGCCCGAGGGCGGGGTCGAGATCTCCTGGGATCCCGCGGTCATGCCCTGGGCACAGGTCTGCACGGGCACCGGGCTCGGCCACCGCGGTGTGGCCGTGGAGCCGATGACCTGCCCGCCGGACGCCTTCAATTCGGGCACCGACCTCGTCGTGCTCAAGCCGGGGGACGCACACGAGGCCACCTGGACCATAACCGCCCTCTGACCTGACATCGCCGCCCCGGCGGCAACTCGGCCGATGCCCGCGACGCGATCTCACTACGTGGACACGACGTCCGTACTCACTGACCGTGTGCAATAACCTGGTATGTCGTGAGCGCAATCAATCTCGATTCCTGGCGTGACCTGCCCGCGGCCCAGCAGCCCGACTGGCCCGACCGCGGCAAACTCGACAAGGTCGTGTCCGAGCTTCAGGGGCTGCCGCCGCTGGTGTTCGCCGGAGAGTGCGACCAGCTGAAGGCGAACCTCGCCGCCGTGGCCCGCGGCGAGGCCTTCGTGCTGCAGGGCGGCGACTGCGCGGAGACCTTCTCCGGCGCCACCGCCGACAACGTCCGGAACAAGCTCAAGACGCTGCTCCAGATGGCGATCGTGCTCACCTATGCCGCGAAGATCCCGGTCGTCAAGATCGGCCGCCTGGCGGGGCAGTTCGCGAAGCCGCGTTCCAAGAACACCGAGGTCCGCGACGGGCTGGAGCTGCCCGCCTACCGCGGCGACATGGTCAACGGCTTCGAGTTCACGGCCGAGGCCCGCACGCCCGACCCGGGACGGCTGCTGCGCGCCTACCACTCCTCGGCCGTCACGCTGAACCTCGCCCGCGCGTTCGCCAAGGGCGGATACGCCGACCTGCGCCAGGTGCACGCCTGGAACCAGGACTTCGTGGCCGAGTCCCCGGCCGGTCAGCGATACGAGCAGCTCGCCCGCGAGATCGACCAGGCCCTCGCCTTCATGCGGGCCTGCGGCGCGGAGCCCGAGGAGTTCCACACGGTGGACTTCTACTCCTCGCACGAGGCGCTGATCCTCGACTACGACCGCGCACTCACGAGGATCGACTCCCGGACCGGCCTGCCGTACGACGTGTCGGCGCACATGGTCTGGATCGGCGAGCGCACCCGGCAGCTCGACGGCGCCCACGTGGAGTTCTTCAGCCGCATCCAGAACCCGATCGGGGTGAAGCTCGGGCCGACGACGACGCCCGAGGAGGCGCTCACGCTGGTCGAGAAGCTCAACCCGGACAACGAGCCCGGGCGGCTCACCTTCATCAGCCGGATGGGCGCCGGCAAGGTCCGCGAGGCGCTGCCGACACTCGTCGAGAAGGTCGCCGCGAGCGGCGCCACGGTGGCGTGGATCTGCGACCCGATGCACGGCAACACGTTCGAGGCCCCGAGCGGCCACAAGACCCGCCACCTGGACGACGTGCTCGACGAGGTGGCCGGTTTCTTCGAGGTGCACCGCGCGCTCGGCACGCATCCGGGCGGCATCCACATCGAGTTCACGGGTGACGACGTGACCGAGTGCGTGGGCGGCGGGCACCCGATCGTGGAAGAGGACCTTTCGCTGCGCTACGAGACCGCCTGCGACCCGCGTCTCAACCGCGGCCAGTCGCTCGACCTGGCCTTCCGGGTCGCGGAACTCTACCGCCCGCAGTCCTGAGCCGGACGGCGCCGACTGAACGGCGCCAACTCGACGGCGCCGGCTGGACGGCGTGAACCGGCGGACGTGAATCGGTGGCTCCGGTTCCGAAGCCCCGGCTTCGGGTTCCGAGCCGCCGGTTCCGAGCCTCCGCTCGTGAACCGGCGGCCCTCAGCGGGCCGTTCCGGCCGGGGCACCCGGCCGTCGCCGGCCGGGACACGGCCTACTTCTTCTGCTGCACCTCCGCTTCGATCTCGGCGCGGATGGAATCCATGTCGAGCGCCCGGAGCTGCTTGATCAGGTCGTCGAGCGCCGGAGCGGGCAGGGCCCCCGGCTGCGCGAAAACCACGATGCCGTCCCTGATCGCCATGATCGTGGGAATCGCCGTGATGTCGAACCCCTCGGACAGACCGGGCTGAGCCTCCGTATCGATCTTGCCGAACGTGATGTCGGCGTGCTGCTCCGACGCCTTCTCGAAGATCGGGGCGAACGTACGGCAGGGGCCGCACCACGACGCCCAGAAGTCCAGCAGCACGATGCCCTTGTCGGCGATCTCGTTGAAGTTCTTCTCGGTTACCTCGATGGTCGCCACGGCGACTCCTCTCGTCTGCGTCTCGTCTGTGTCTCAGCGGGCATAACCCCATGCCCACCGCCCAGCATTCCATCCGTGGCCGCAGGGGTACATGACGGCTGGAAGCCTCCTTTTCGGGGACAGGAGACGCCATGACCACGCAAGCGGCACGCCCATCGCCGGAGGCGCGGATCCGGACAGGCGCGCGCATCGTGTCCTGGCTCAGCACCACCGACCACAAAGTGATCGGGCACCTCTACCTCATCACATCTTTCGTCTTCTTCCTCATCGGCGGCTTACTGGCGATGATCTTCCGTGCGGAGTTGGCGGCACCCGGGCTCCAGTTCGTGACCAACCAGCAGTACAACGAGCTGTTCAGCATGCACGGCACGATCATGCTGTTGCTGTTCGCGACGCCGCTGTTCGCCGGTTTCGCCAACGCGATCATGCCGTTGCAGATCGGCGCGCCGGACGTCGCCTTCCCCCGGCTGAACGCCGTCAGCTACTGGATGTTCCTGTTCGGCGGGCTGATCGTGCTGGCCGGCTTCGGCACCTCTGGGGGCGCCCCGGCTTTCGGATGGACCGGGTACGCCCCGCTGTCGCTCACCCAGTTCAGCCCGTCCACCGGCGCCGACCTGTGGATCATGGGTCTCGCGCTGTCCGGGCTCGGCACGATCCTCGGCTCGGTCAACTTCGTCACCACGATCATCGGCATGCGCGCGCCCGGCATGGCGATGTTCCGGATGCCGATCTTCACGTGGAACATCCTGTTCACCGCGCTCATGGTGCTCCTGGCGTTCCCGGTGCTCGCGGCGGCCCTGCTCATCCTCGAGATCGACCGGAAGGCGGGCAGCAAGGTCTTCCATCCGGACACGGGCGGCCCGATCCTCTGGCAGCACCTGTTCTGGTTCTTCGGCCATCCCGAGGTCTACATCATCGCGCTGCCGTTCTTCGGGATCATCACCGAGATCATCCCGGTGTTCAGCCGCAAGCCGCTGTTCGGCTACGTCGGCATGGTGGGAGCCACGATGGCGATCACGCTGCTCTCCATGTCGGTGTGGGCGCACCACATGTTCGCCACCGGCCAGGTCCTGCTGCCGTTCTTCTCGCTGCTGAGCTTCCTGATCGCGGTGCCGACCGGCATCAAGTTCTTCAACTGGACCGGCACGATGTGGCGCGGCCACCTGACGTTCGAGACGCCGATGCTGTTCTCGGTCGGCTTCCTGGTGACCTTCCTCCTCGGTGGGCTCACCGGCGTCATCCTCGCCTCGCCGCCGCTGGACTTCCACGTCACCGACACCTACTTCGTGGTGGCGCACTTCCACTACACGGTGTTCGGGACCGTGGTGTTCTCGATGTTCGCCGGTTTCTACTTCTGGTGGCCCAAGCTCACCGGGAAGATGCTGGACGAACGGCTCGGGAAGATCCACTTCTGGAGCCTGTTCATCGGCTTCCAGATGACGTTCATCGTCCAGCACTGGCTCGGCGTGATCGGCTTCCCGCGCCGCTACGCCGACTACTCCCCCTCCGACGGCTTCACCACCCTCAACATCGTCTCCAGCGCTGGCGCGTTCCTCCTGGGCCTCTCGACACTGCCGTTCCTCTACAACATCTGGCGTACGGCCCGGCACGGCGCGCGGGTGCGGACGGACGATCCGTGGGGGTTCGGCAACTCCCTGGAATGGGCCACATCGTGCCCTCCGCCACGGCACAACTTCGTCACCCTCCCGCCGATCAGGTCCGAGCGCCCCGCGTTCGACCTGCGTTATCCGCCGGTTCCCGTAACGGAGCGCCTCGATCGCGGCAGGCGGGACGCCATCGACCCCGGAGACTGACGAATGTGGGTATGACTCCCTCATGCCCCCGAGCCTTCTCGATGTCGGCTGGATCACGTGCGCCCGGGGCGGCTGCCCGGGCGCCGCGCATCCGCCGTACGGACGCTGCCTGGCACACCTGGACCCCCACGAGCTGGAGTCCCGGCTCCAGAGCCTCTCCCCCGGGCAGGGCGTCGATCTGCGCGGCACAGTGGTCAGCGCCGAGCTGCTCGACCTCGTGCTGGCCGCGACCCGCCGATCTCTCGGCCGGGCGCGTTTCGACCTGGCGCGCTTCCCCGCGGCCGCCCGGTTCTCCGGAGTGGAGTTCCTCGGCGACGCGTCGTTCGACCGGGCCCGCTTCGACGGCCTGGCGTCGTTCTTCGGCGCCAGGTTCACCGGCAACGTCTCCTTCGGTGAGGCCGCGTTCGCCCGGGAGCTGTCGATGCACGGCTCCCGGGTCCACGGCCATGCGTCCTTCGACCAGGTGAGGGTGGGCAGCGACGCGCTGTTCGGCGACGCGTGCCTTTCGTCCGCGTCCTTCGACCAGGCCGACTTCAACGGTTTCACCTCGTTCGACGAAACCCGGTTCCACGGAGAGGCCCGGTTTCGGGGCGCCCGGTTCCGGAGGGCCGTCTCCCTGTCCCGGTCGGCGTTCGACGGGGCCGCCGCGTTCGACGGCGCCCGGTTCGCCGGTGGGGCCTTCCTGTCCCCCGCGTCGGTCGCCGGGCGGCTCGTGCTCGCGGGCGCGCGGGCCGACGGAAGGCTGGAGATCGACGCGGTCGGCTGCCTGATCGACCTGCGGAACGCCCGGATCAGCGGACGGCTCGTCATCCGGCTCGGCGACGCCGACGTGGACCTGTGCGGGCTCGTCTCCCGCGGCCAGGCGAGCGTGGTCCGCCGCGCCGGGCGGGTACGGGTGCTGTCCCTGGAGCGGCTCGACGTCGACCACCTGTCCCTGACGGGCACGGACCTGAGCGGATGCCATCTGGCGGGAGTGCCCGACCCGGGGCGGCTGCGGCTGACCGGCTGCGTGTTCGCCACCACACCGCGCGGGATCCAGCTCCGGCTGAGCTGGCCGCCCGTCCGCTGGTGGAGCAGGCGGCAACTCCTCGCCGACGAGCACGCCTGGCGGTTCGGTCCGGCCCGGCCCGCCCTCGACCCCGGACGCCTGAAACACCTGTACGCGGGCCTCCTGGTCGACGACGACCGCACCGCGACCGACTTCGCGTTCGGCGCGATGGAGATGCGGCGGATGGCCGCCGCCCGCCCGGCCGTCCGGATGGTGCTCGGGGCCTACTGGCTGCTGAGCGGCTACGGGCTGCGGACGGGCCGGGCGCTGGCCTGGCTCGTCCTCGTCACCGCGGTGGCCGCCGCGGGCCTCCTGTGGTCGTCCTCGGCTCCCCAGCACGCCGCGCGCCGCCCGCCGGGTCCGAGGACCGTCGTCCCCGGCACGGCGCCCGCCCCGACTCGCCGCCCACATGACCCAGGCCCACCTGACCTCGGGACGGCCCGGGCGGGGCAGATCCAGCAGACCCCGGATGCCACGTTCGGCGAACCGGTCCCGCCACATGCGCACCGTGTTCTCGGCTACCTTCAGCCGCGCCGCGACCTGGGCCGTCGGCAGCGTCTCATCAGCGATGAGCAGCTCGCCGACACCACCGATCACGACCAGTGATCAGATGAACCCCTCAAGGATCTCCGAGGCGCTGCACTAGCTTCACCGGCGTCCGGAGGACTCACGGCGAAGGCTTCGATCGGAGAATCGGGGGCTCCGAATCAAAGCCCGGATACCAACCCATATCGGTCACATAGTGTAACGTATCAATTACGGTCGTCCGAGATTCGGCATTCCAGCCATGCGACCGCTTCTACGGTCACGCTGTGCTTTCAACCGAACACGAAGCCATCGTGCGCCTGTTCCATGAACGTCCGGTTCTGGCGGCCGAGCTTCTCACCGAAACGCTGAAGATCCCACTACCCGACTACGATCACGCGGCCGTGGAGTCCGGAGATCTCAACCAGGTCACCCCAACCGAACTTCGCGCCGACTCCGTCATCGTCTTCCGCAAGAAACAGCCCGACGCCGACCCCCAACCCGTCCTCGCCGTAGTCCTGGAAGTCCAACGCAGAAGGGACGCAGACAAACGCTGGAGCTGGCCGATGTACCTCATCAGCCTGCGCACCCGCATGAGATGCCCTTCGATCCTGCTGGTGGTCTGCCCCGACCCCGCGATCGCCCACTGGTCTCAGCATCCCATCGAACTGGGACATCCAGGGCTGACGCTGACGCCTCTCGTCGCCGGACCCACCGAGGTCCCGATGATCCTCGACCCGCGCGAGGCGGCTGAAGACCCCGAACTCGCCGCCCTCTCGGTGATCACCCACGCCGACACGCCGCAGGGCCCCGACATCCTCAATGCCCTGCTCACAGCCGTACATGACCTCGACCCGCATAAGGGCGCCCTATACGCTGACATGGTACGTGCGGCGCTGCCCCCCAAGATCTGGGAGCACCTGGAGAATCTGATGCAGACCGAAACCCGTGAATTCCTCAGCGACTGGGCCCGCGACAACGTGGCCAAGGGCAAGGCGGAGGGCCTGGCCGAGGGTAAGGCGGAGGGCCTGGCCGAGGGTAAGGCGGAGGGCCTGGCCGAGGGCAAGGCGGAGGCGATCTTCGCGGTGCTCTCCACACGCGGCCTCGCCGTACCCGATGATGTTCGCGCGGCCATCAGCACGTGCACCGAACCCGACCAGCTCGACGCCTGGATCCGAGCCGCCGTCACCGTGGAATCGGCACGCGACCTGCTCGACACCTGAAACACGACCTGCACCGGCAACCGCCGGGCCGCCATGACGAACCCAACCGCCGGATCGCTCAGGACGATCCGGCGGCGACGTTTCCGGGAAGCGTTCAGTGCCCGGGCGTCTTGGGGTGACCGTACCCAGCGGGCCTCCGGCGGAATGCTAGATGCCCGGCCCGGTACGTTCGAGGACGCGCAGGGAGCCCTCGGCACGGACCTCGATGAAGGCCCCCGAGGCAAGGTGGCGCCCACCACGGCGATGACCTCGTCCTCCACATGACCCTCAGCATCAGCCCCGGACTCGGCACCGGCCCTCCCGGATGCCATCGTGTTGCCGTGACCTCGATCGTCATGGCGTGGCCCGTCGCGACGGCGCCGTCCCGCACGCTCGTAAACGGCACGCCCGCGAACAGCGCGCCCGTGAACGGCGTCGCGGTGCCTCCGGGAGGGCCGCGGAGATCGCGCACGCTCTGTCCGGCTGACGAGATCGCACACGTCGGGGGCATCGCACGAGTTCGGGAATACTGAGGGATATATGCATAAGGATCTCCTGCGGCTCGCCCGCGCGGAACCGGCCGTCCGGCACCACCTGGCCATCTGCCTGGCCGCCGCCGTCTTCGCCGGCCTGCTCGTGCTCGTCCAGGCCGAGCTGCTCGCGGGCGTGCTGTCCGGACGGTTCGCCGTGGCGGCCCTCCTCCCACTGGTCGTGGTCGTGGTCTTCCGGGGGATGCTGGGCTGGCTCCAGGGCGTCTCGGCCGGCCGTACGGCCACGGGCGTCAAGTCGGTCCTGCGCACCCGACTGATGAAGCGCTTCCAGGAAACCGTCCTCGCGGGTCCGCGCTCGGGCGAGCTGGTCACGCTCGTCGGTCGCGGGCTGGACGCGCTCGACCCTTACCTCGCGGGCTACCTGCCCGCGGCGGCCGTCGCGTCCATCGTCCCGATCGCGGTGCTGGCCCGGCTCTTCGCGGCCGATCTCGCCAGCGCGCTGATCGTCCTGTTCACTCTGCCGCTCATCCCGGTCTTCGGGGCGCTGGTGGGGTGGACCACCAAGACGGTGACCGAGCGGCAGTGGCGGGCGCTGTCCCGGCTCGGCGGCCACTTCCTCGACGTCGTGCGCGGCCTGCCGACGCTGCGGGCCTTCGGCCGGGCGCGTTACCAGTCCTCGGTGATCCGCGAGGTCGCCGCCGCGCACCGCGCGGCGACCATGCGGACGCTCCGGGTGGCGTTCCTGTCGTCGCTGGTCCTGGAGCTCGTGGCGTCGCTCTCGCTGGCCCTGGTCGCGGTCCCCGTCGGTCTCCGGCTGCTGTCGGGTTCCCTCGACCTCGACACCGCCCTGCTCGTCCTCCTGCTCGCTCCGGAGGCGTACCTGCCGCTCAGGGCCATGGGCACCAAGTTCCACGCCTCGGTCGAGGGCGTGGCCGCCGCCGACGAGGCGTTCGCCCTGCTCGCCCCCACCGCTGAGGACCGGAGCGCCCAGGACCTGAGCACCCAGGGTCAGAACGGTCCCGGCGAGAACGGCCAGGCACGGCCGACCACCACACAGACCGCGCCGATCACACAGGCCAAGATCACACAGACGCAGATCACCCGGGCGGCGCAGGGGCAGAACGGCCAGGTGGCGGTCACCCGGCCGGGGCCGCCGCCGGACCGCGCGCCGGAGATCCGGCTGGAGCATGTGACGGTCCGCTATCCCGGCCGTGACCAACCCGCACTCGACGACGTGTCACTCGTCGTCGCGCCCGGCGAGCGGGTCGCGCTCGTCGGGGAGAGCGGCGGCGGGAAGAGCACGCTGCTGCACGTGCTCCTGGGGTTCGTCACGCCGTCCGAGGGCCGGGTGCTGGTGGACGGCGTCGATCTGGCCACCCTCGATCTCGACGACTGGCGCCGAAGGCTGGCCTTCGTGCCGCAGCGGCCGCATCTGTTCGCCATGTCCGTCGCGGACAACATCGGGCTGGGCGGCACCGCCTCACCCGACCTGATCCGTACGGCCGCCGCCTCCGCGCAGGCGGCCGGGTTCGTGGAGGCGCTGCCGGAGGGCTACGACACGGTGCTCGGCGAGCGCGGCGTGAACCTGTCGGCGGGACAGCGCCAGCGGGTCGCCCTGGCCCGCGCGTTCTGCCGTCCCTCCGCTGACGTCCTGCTGCTCGACGAGCCCACCGCGCGCCTGGACGGCCGCAGCGAGGCGGCCGTGGTGGTGGCCACCCGCACGCTGGCCGAGGGCCGTACCGCCATCGTGGTGGCGCACCGCCCCGCGATGATCGGCCTGGCCGACCGGGTCGTCCGGATCGGCGCCGGCCGGGTCGTCCAGGACCGCCAAGCAGACGCCCTCGCGGCGGAGAGGGGCGATGCCCGATGACCGGCGCCGACATCAGCACCGGCACCAGCACGAGCACCCGCGCGGGCGTTCGCGCCGACACCCCGGGATCCCTGCTCCGCAGGACGATCCTCGGCCCGGGGATGGCCCGCAGGCTGGTCGTCGCCGCTCTCGCCGGCTCGGCCGCCGACCTCGCCGGGGTCGCGCTGATCGCCTCGGCGGCGTGGCTGATCACGCGGGCCGCCGAGCAGCCGCCGCTGACCGCGTTGTCGGTCGCCATCGTCGGGGTGCGCGCGTTCGCGACCGGCAAGGGCGTGCTCCGTTACGCGGAGCGGCTCACCGGGCACGAGGTGGCGCTGCGGGCGCAGGCGAGCACGCGGGAGCGGCTGTACGAGTCGCTCATCCCCGCCGGGCCGCTCCGGCAGCGCGGCGCCGACCTGCTCAGCCGGATGGTGGACGACACCGAGGCGGTCCAGGACCTGCTGGTGCGCTGCCTGCTGCCCGCGGTCGCCGCCCTGCTCACCGGGATCGCGGCCGTCGTCATCGGGGCGTTCCTGCTGCCCGCGGCCGCACTCGTGCTCGCCCTGGGCCTGCTGCTTACCGGTGTGCTCCTGCCCGCAGGCACGGGCGCCGCCGCCCGCCGCTGGTCGGCCAGGATCGCTCCCGCGCGGGCCGACCTGGCCGCCCGGGTGGCCGACCTGGTGCACGGCGCGGCCGACCTCGCCGCGTACGGAGCGAAGGAACGGGCCCTCGCGGACGGGATGGCGGCGGACGCCCGCCTTGCCACGCTGGAGCGGGGGCAGGCCAGGATCAACGCCACGGCCCTCGGGCTCGGGGTCCTCCTCCAAGGGGCGACCGTCGCGACGGTGGTGCTGGTCGCGCAGGCGGCCGAGCTGGGCCAGGTGGCGACGGCCGTACTCGCCCTGACGTCGCTGGTCTCCTTCGAGCCGGTGCTGCCGCTCGCCGCGGCCGGTGAGCGCTTCGCGGGCGTCACCGCCGCGCTACGCAGGCTCGCGGAGATCCAGGCGACCCCGGTGATGGTGGCGGAGCCGGCCAGTCCCGCGCCTCCGCCGGAGGCGCCGGTGACCGTGGAGGTGCGGGACCTCGTCGTCCGTCACGGCGATCGCGGTCCGGCGCTCGACGGCGTCAGCCTGACGCTCACTCCGGGCCGAAGGGTGGCGATCGTCGGGCCGAGCGGCGCGGGGAAGAGCACCCTGCTGTCCGCGCTGATGAGGACTGTGGACATCGAGTCCGGAGATATCCGGATCAATGGGGTCGACGTTCGGTCGTACACCACGGACGACGTCCGGGCCACGATGACCGGCCTGACCCAGGACCCGTACGTCTTCCAGGCGTCGTTCCGCGACAACCTGCGGCTGGCCGGGCCGGAGGCATCCGAGGACGAGTTGGCCCAGGCCGTACGGCGGGCCCGGCTGGACGCGTGGGCGCACCGCACGGGATGGGACACGGTGCTCGGCGAGGACGGTCGCACGGTGTCGGGCGGCCAGCTCCAGCGCCTGGCGCTCGCGCGGGCTCTGCTCTTCGACCCGTCCGTGCTGCTGCTCGATGAGCCCGCGGAGTCACTGGACGAGGAGACGGCCGACGCGCTGACCGCCGATCTGCTCGATGCGACACGGGGCCGGACGACCTTGCTCGTCACCCACCGCCTGCGCGGCCTGGAGCAGGTCGACGAGATCGTGGTCCTCGAGGAGGGGCGGGTGGCGCAGCGCGGCACGCACGCGGAGCTGGTGACGGCGCCCGGCTACTACCGGGATCTGTGGGAGTCGGAGACGCTGACCGCATCGTCCCGGTCGTCGTCCCGGACCTCCACCGGATGACTCTGCCCCATCGTGATTCCGGCCCAGCACGATCCCCGGCATGATCCCGGCCCGGCACGATTCGGGCCCGGAACAGCTCGACCCCCGCCCCCGGGCGCCCGTTCAGGGCGCCCGGTACGGGGGTGTCGTCCCCGAGCAGGACGGCGAGGGGCGTCAGCTGGTGCTGCTGTGCTCGGTCAGGGTGATGGTGACCGTGGAGGGCTTGCCGTTCCGGTTATAGGTCACGGTGATCTTGTCTCCGGGCTGGTGGCGGCGGATGATGCCGACCAGCGTCTCCGCGTCGCCGACGTTCGTGTCGTCGATCTTGGTGATGAGGTCCGCCTCCTTGAGGCCGGACTTCTCCGCAGGACTGCCCTTGGTGATCGACGCGACGACCGCACCGGATGTCTCGCCGGTCGCGTCCGCGACGCTCACGCCGAGGAAGGCGTGCGTCGCCTTGCCCGTCTTGATGAGCTGCTCGGAGACCAGCTTCGCGGTGTTGATCGGGATGGCGAAGCCCACGCCGATGTTGCCGGAGCTGGAGCCCGACGTCGCGATGGCGGTGTTGATGCCGATCACCTGGCCGGCCGCGTTGACCAGCGCGCCGCCGGAGTTTCCGGGGTTGATCGCCGCGTCGGTCTGGATCATGCCACCGATGGTCACCTGCTGGGTCGGCTGCTGCTGCTGCCCCCAGGGGAAGGGCTGCTGCTGCTGGTCCTGGCCGCCCTCGGTGAGCGTGCGGTCCAGCGCGCTCACGATGCCGGACGTCACCGAGCCTTCCAGACCCAGTGGGCTGCCGATCGCGAGCACGGAGTCGCCGACCTGGAGCTTGTCGCTGTCCCCGAGGCTGGCCGGGGTGAGGCCGGAGACGTCCTGGGCCTGGATCACCGCGAGGTCGGTGGCCGGGTCGGTGCCCTTGATCGTGGCCGACGCGGTCGTGCCGTCGCTGAACTTGACGGTGACGATCGAACCCAGCCCGGCATCGGCGACGACGTGGTTGTTCGTGAGAATCAACCCGTCGGCGGAGAGGATCACCCCCGACCCTTCGCCCCCGCCGGTCCGCGTCCTGACCTTGATCGACACCACCGACGGCTGGATGGCCTTGGCCACCGCCACGATGGTGTTGCCCGAGCTGTTGGACACGGGCAACACCGGGGACGACACGATGGTCTTCTCACCGCTGAAGCCGGTCGCGACGAAGGCCCCCGCGACCCCGCCGCCCAGCGCCATCGCGGCGAGGGCGAGCCCCGCGACCGCCTTCTGCCCACCGCTCCACGCCCGCTTCACGGGCTGCTGGACCGGGCCCGCGGCGAACGTCGCCGTGTCCCCCTGCTGTGGTGGCGGAGGGTTCTGGCCGTAGGATCCGTACTGTCCGTGCTGAGGCGGGGTGCTCCCGAACTGGCTCCATCCGTGGCCCGTCGTGTTCTCGTTCTCGGGCGTCCGCTCCTCGGAGCTCATGGTCTTCCCCCTCGTGGCTGCCAGGTCTTCCGGCTATCCGCCGGTACACGTCCACGATGCCAAACGAGCTGTAAGGTCACGCTAAGCGATCAGCGACGTTTCGTGGATTCTCCGTACTCATCCCTTAACAGCCGCTTGTAGAGCTTGCCCGTGGGATGGCGGGGAAGCTCGTCCCGGAAGTCGACGGACTTCGGGCATTTGTAGTGCGCGAGACGCGATCGGCAGTATTCGATCAGCTCCGCCGCGAGCTCCGGCCCGGCGTCCGCGGGGTCGGCCGCCTGTACGACGGCCTTGACCGCCTCGCCCATCACCGGATCCGGTACGCCGAAGACGGCCACGTCGGCGACCTTCGGGTGCAGCGCGAGGACGTCCTCCGCCTCCTGCGGGTAGATGTTCACCCCGCCCGAGATGATCACGTACGAGCGGCGGTCGGTCAGGTAGAGGAAGCCCTCCTCGTCCAGGTAGCCGATGTCACCCAGCGTGGTCCAACCCCTGCCCCGCGGGTCCTGCACGGAGCGGGTCTTGTCGGGATCGCCGTGGTACTCGAACCGAGGGCCGTCGGAGAAGTAGATCGTGCCCTGCCGGCCCGCGGGCAGCTCGTTCCCCTCCTCATCGCAGACGTGGACGACCCCCAGCAGCGGCCGCCCGACCGTCCCCTTGTGCTTGAGCCAGTCCTCCGGACCGGCGTACAGGAAGCCGTTGCCCTCAGTCCCCGCGTAGTACTCGTGGACGATGGGCCCCCACCACTCGATCATCTGCTCCTTCACCGGGATCGGGCACGGAGCGGCCGCGTGGATGGCGCAGGTCAGCGAGGAGAGGTCGTAACGCCCGCGCACCTCCGGGGGCAGTCTCAGCATCGTGATGAACATCGTCGGCACCCACTGGGCGTGCGTGACGCCGTACTCCTCGATGAGCCGCAGGGCCTGTTCGGGATCGAACCGCTCCATCACGACCACCGTCGCCCCGAGGCGCAGGAAGGACAGGCAGTAGCGCAGCGGAGCGGCGTGGTACAGCGGCGCGGGCGAGAGGTACACGCTGTCCGCGCTGGGCGCGAACAGGAACCGGATGAGCTGGAGCAGCGGCCCCGGTGTGTCGAGCGGGGCGCGGGTCAGGGCCGGCTTGACCCCTTTCGGCCGCCCGGTGGTGCCGGAGGAGTAGAGCATGTCCGAGCCCTGGCACTCGTCCTCGATCGGCGTCGCGGGCTGCCCCGCGACGGCCTCCTCGTACGAGGAGAACCCGGGCGCGACACCGTCGATCATCAGCCTGACCTCGACCTTGGGCGTGACGTCCGTGACGGAGGCGGCGACGTCCGCGAGTCTGGCCGAGGAGATGAAGACCCTGGCGTCGCAGTTGTCCACGATGTCGGCGAGTTCGTCGGCCTGCAGCCGGGAGCTGATCGCGGTGTAGTACAGGCCGGACCGGTGCGCGGCCCAGGCCACCACCAGGAACAGCGGATGGTTCTCCAGCATGAAGGCGATCTGGTCGCCCGGCCGCAGGCCCGCCGCGCGGAAGAGATGCGCGAGGCGGTTGGACTCCTCGTCGAGTTCCCGGTAGGTGACCACGCGGGCGGCGGGCGGGCCGGACGCCGTGGTCTCGGTGTCCTGCAAGCTCGTACCGGCTTCCGAGCTCACGACGATCACTGCGGGCTTGTCGGGGGTCAGGGCGGCGACGGCTCCCGGGTGCATAGAACGGAACGTTAATCCGCTCGATCCCGCCTGGGAAGTGTCCGGTCAGGTCATCGCGCCACCGCGTAAGGGTCGCGCAGCGGCCTGGCCCGACCGGCGAAATCCTCCCTGATGGCCAGCATCTTCGGCCCCGGCGCGTAGAACCGTCCCTTGGTCTCGCCGTACGGCCGCAGCCAGTCGCGGGACACGAGATCGCGCAGGTCGCGCGCCGCCTGCCCCTGGCTGAGGAGCGGCTCCTCGCCGAACATGATGGACTCGATGTCCTCCACGCTCGCGTGGTAGCCCTCGATCGAGTTGGACCCCTGGATGGCACGGGCCTGGAGCTGCCGCCGCAGCTGGCCGTCCCAGCGATGGGTCTCGGCCAGGCGGTACTTCAGGTCGCGCCGCATCTCCTCGACCTCGCCCAGGACCTTTTCGTCGATCGGGTCGACGATCGGTGTGCCGTACAGCATGACCCCATGACAGCATGGGCGAATCATTCGGTCACTTGACCGAATGATTCGCCCATTCGTGTCCTGGGTTTTGGCCGGGATCAGAAGGCGGGGATGACCGCGCCCTTGTACTTCTGCTCGATGAACTGCTTCACCTCGGGGCTGGTCAGCAGCTTCGACAGCGTGACGATCCTGGGGTCGTTCTCGTGGCCCTCGGCCACCACCAGGCCGTTGGCGTACGGATTGCCCTCGGCCTTCTCCAGGACGAGCGCGTCGCTGTCCGGGTTCAGGTTCGCCTCCATGGCGTAGTTGCCGTTGATGACCGCGGCGTCGACGTCCTCGAGCGAGCGGGGCAGCTGGGCGGCCTCCAGCGGCTGGAGCTTGATCTCCTGGGGGTTGCCGGTGACGTCACGCTCGGTCGCGGCGGTGCCGACGCCGTCCTTCAGCGTGATCACGCCGTTGTCGGCGAGCAGCTTGAGCGCCCGGCCGAGGTTGGTGGCGTCGTTGGGCACCGCGACGGTCGCGCCCTTCCCGAGCGACGCGACGTCCTTGACCTTCTTGGAGTACAGGCCGAGCGGCTCCAGGTGCACGGAGGTGACATAGCTCAGCTTGGTGCCCTTGGATGCGTTGAAGTCGTCGAGGTACGGCTTGTGCTGGAAGTAGTTGGCTCCGAGCTGGCCGTCCTGGAGCTGGAGGTTCGGCTGCACGTAGTCGCTGAACTCCACGATCTCCAGCTTGAGGCCGGCGGCGGGGGCCAGGTTGTCGGCCACGTACTTCACGATCTCCGCGTGCGGCACCGGGCTCACCCCGATCTTGAGCGGCTCGCTCGCCGCGGCCGTCCCGGAGGCGGCCGCCGGGTCGGAGGAGGAGGACGAGGAGGACGAGCCGCAGGCCGTCAGGCCGAGCGACAGCCCGACGGCGAGCAGGAGCCCGAACATCTTGCGCATGGTGTGACCACTCCTTGTGTGAGGAAAACCGGGTGCCGAACCGGGGTCGCCCGACAGACGGGGCGATCGCCGCAGCGGCGGAAAGTGATGAAACGCGAAAAGGCGCAGGTGGGAGGTCGCGGGTGTCAGCGGCGGGTCAGCCTGCGGCTGACAGCGTCGCCGATGCTCTGGACGGCCTGCACGAGGACGACCAGCACCACGACGGTGACGATCATGAGGGCCGTCTCGAACCGCTGGTATCCGTAGCGGACGGCGAGGTCACCCAGGCCGCCGCCGCCGATCACGCCCGCCATCGCCGAGTACGAGATCAGCGTGACGACGGTGACCGTCAGCGCGGCGATCAGGCCGGGCAGCGCCTCGGGCAGCAGGACCTTGGCCACGATCGTGACCCGGCTCGCGCCCATGGCCTGCGCGGCCTGGACGACGTCCCGCCCGACCTCGCGCAGCGCGGTCTCCACCAGCCGCGCGAAGAACGGCACGGCGCCGATCGTGAGCGGGACCGCCGCCGCGCCGGTGCCGATGGTGGTGCCGGTGATCAGCCGGGTCACCGGGATCACGGCGATCATCAGCACGATGAACGGGAGCGATCGGCCGACGTTGACCACGAGGCCGAGGATCCTGCGGGCGATGGGGGCGGGGAACAGCCCGTCCCTGTCGGCCCCGACCAGGGCGACGCCGAGGGGCAGCCCGAACAGGACGGTGAACAGCGTGGACCAGAGGACCATCTGCGCGGTCTGCCCCGTGGCCTCCCACAGCAGGGGTGCCATGTCCGACCAGGTCATCGGGACGCCACCTCCACGAGCAGGCCGCGGTCGCGCAGGTAGCCGAGCGCCGCGTCGGACTCCTCACCGGTCAGCCGTACGCGGAGGCGCCCGGCCGAGACGCCCGCGACGTCCTCCAGGGCGCCGCCGAGGATGTTCACGTCCACGTCGAACTTCCGTACGACCTGGGAGACGACCGGCTCGTCGGCGCGGCCGGAATAGGAGCCGGTGAAGGTGATCGTCACGCTGCCGGGTTCCGCGGGCGGCAGCGGGAAGAGCTCGTCGGTGAGCCGGGAGCCCGGCGTGGCGAGGAGCTCGGGGATCGGCCCCGCCTCCTGGATCCGGCCCTCGCTCATGATGGCCGCGGAGTCACAGATCGCCTTGATGACGTCCATCTCGTGCGTGATCAGCAGGATCGTCAGCCCGAGCTCACGGTTGAGCCGCTTGAGCAGGGCCAGGATCGACTGGGTGGTGCCGGGGTCGAGCGCGGAGGTGGCCTCGTCCGACAGGAGCACCGACGGCTCGCCCGCGAGCGCCCGCGCGATGCCGACGCGCTGCTTCTGTCCGCCGGAGAGCTGTGCGGGGTGGGCGCCCGCCTTCCCGGCCAGGCCGACCAACTCCAGCAGCTCCTCGACGCGCTTCGCCCGCCGGTCCCGGGGCATGCCCATGATCTCCAGGGGGAAGGCCACGTTCCCGGCGACGGTCCGCGAGGACAGCAGGGCGAAGTGCTGGTGGATCATGCCGATGCCCTGCCGCGCGCGACGGAGCTCGCCCTCGCCGAGGGCGGTCAAGTCTCGTCCGCCGACGGTGACGGTGCCGCCGGTCGGGCGTTCGAGCAGGTTGACGCAGCGCAGCAGGGTGCTCTTCCCGGCGCCGCTCTGCCCGAGCACGCCGAAGATCTCCCCCTTGCGTACGTGGAGGTCCACGCCGTCGAGGGCCACGACGGAGCCGTAGGCCTTGCGTAGACCAGACACTTTGATCACGAGACTTCCCCAGGAACGATGACGGGAGCGGCGGCGGAATGCGAGCACGGTCGGCGCGTCCCCGGGGGGAAGGGAAGGTGGCTGAAACGGCGCAGGACCAGGAAGTCCGTGGCGGAGTTCATGAACGGACCTTCGGAGCGAGAAACGATCAAGGGATTGGGGCTCAGGCCGGGCGACAGCAGCACATCATCACGCCCCGCGTCAGCCGGGCCATGGCACCGTCGCACATCACGTCCACGGTCATCACCAACGGAAGGCCCTGTCGGTGATATTCCGATAATTCCCGACAATCAATGTGGTTTGCCTCACATCCCGGGACGCACGCGTACGGCCCGCGCCCCGGAAGCGAGGCGCGGGCCGCAGGCGTGGGCGGTGGCCCGGGCGCGGACCCGCCTGATCAGGCGGCGGCGTTCTGGGCCGGGGTGTGGGCCGCAGCCTGGGCCGCTGCGTGGGCCGCTCCGTGGGCCCCTGTGTGGGCCCCTGTGTGGGCCGCTGTGTGGGCCGCGGTGGCCGGCGTGAGCGCGAGGTCGAGGACCTCGCGGACGTCGCTGACCGCGTGGACGGTGAGGTCCGCCAGCACGTCGGCGGGGACGTCGTCCAGGTCGGGCTCGTTGCGCGCCGGGATGAGGACCGTCGTGATCCCCGCCCGGTGGGCGGCGAGCAGCTTCTGCTTCACCCCGCCGATCGGCAGCACCCGGCCGGTGAGGGACACCTCGCCCGTCATCGCGACGTCGTTCCGCACCGGGCGGCCGGACAGCAGCGAGGCCAGGGCCGTCGTCATCGTGACGCCCGCCGACGGCCCGTCCTTGGGCACGGCTCCCGCCGGGACGTGGATGTGCACCGACCTGTCCTTCAGCGACCCGACCGGCAGCTCCAGCTCCACGCCGCGCGAGCGCAGGTAGGACAGCGCGATCCGTGCCGACTCCTTCATCACGTCGCCGAGCTGACCGGTCAGCGTCACCCCGGTCGAGCCGGTCTCGGGGTCGGCGAGGGACGCCTCGACGTACAGGACGTCGCCGCCCGCGCCGGTGACCGCGAGGCCGGTCGCCACACCGGGCACCGCCGTACGCTGGCGCGATTCGGGGAGGGAGGACTCGGGGACGTGCCGCGGCCGGCCGAGGTAGGGCACGAGGTCGTCGCCGGACACCGCGACCGGCAGCTCGACCTCGCCGAGCGCCACCTTGGCCGTGACCTTGCGCAGGATGCGGGCGACCGAGCGCTCCAGCGACCGCACGCCGGCCTCCCGGGTGTACTCGCCCGCGAGCCGGCGCAGCGCGTCGTCGTGGATCGCCACCTCGTCCGGCGTCAGGCCGGCCTTCTCCAGCTGGCGGGGCAGCAGGTGGTCCCGGGCGATCGCCACCTTCTCGTCCTCGGTGTAGCCGTCGAGCGTGACGATCTCCATGCGGTCAAGCAGCGGGCCGGGGATCTGCTCGAGGACGTTGGCCGTCGCGAGGAAGAGCACGTCGCTGAGGTCCAGCTCGACCTCGAGGTAGTGGTCGCGGAAGGTGTGGTTCTGCGCCGGGTCGAGCACCTCCAGCAGCGCCGCGGTCGGGTCGCCGCGATAGTCGGAGCCGACCTTGTCGATCTCGTCGAGCAGCACGACCGGATTCATCGAACCGGCCTCGCGGATGGCGCGGACGATCCGGCCCGGCAGCGCGCCCACGTAGGTGCGCCGATGACCGCGGATCTCGGCCTCGTCCCGTACGCCGCCGAGCGCGACGCGGACGAACTTGCGGCCCATGGCCCGCGCGACGGACTCCCCGAGCGAGGTCTTGCCCACTCCGGGAGGCCCGGCGAGCGCCAGCACCGCGCCGCTGCGGCGGCCGCCGACCACGCCGAGACCCTGGTCGGCCCGGCGCTTGCGCACCGCGAGGTACTCGACGATGCGGTCCTTCACGTCGTCGAGACCGGTGTGGTCGGCGTCGAGCACCGCCCTGGCGCCCGCGATGTCGTACTCGTCCGTGGTGTGCGTGCTCCACGGGATGTCCAGCACGGTGTCCAGCCAGGTGCGGATCCAGCCGGTCTCCGGCGACTGGTCCGAGGTCCGTTCGAGCTTGGCGACCTCCTTCAGCGCGGCCTCGCGGACCTTCTCCGGCAGCTCGGCGGCCTCGATCCTGGCACGGTAGTCCTCCTCCTCGTCGGACGGGTCGCCGTTCAGCTCGGCCAGCTCCTTGCGGACGGCGGCGAGCTGCTGGCGGAGCAGGAACTCGCGCTGCTGCTTCTCCATGCCCTCCTGGACGTCCTTGCGGATGGTCTCCGCGACGTCCATCTCGGCGAGGTGTTCGCGCGCCCACCCGACGAGCTTCTCCAGCCGCTCGACCGGGTCCGGGCTCTCCAGGAGGAACAGCTTCTGCGGGGTGGTCAGCCAGGGCGCGTATCCCGAGCTGTCGGCGAGCACGGACGGATCCTGGATCTGGTTGACCGCGTCGACGACCTGCCAGGCGCCGCGCTTCTGCAGGATCGTGGTGGTGAGCGCCTTGTACTCCTTGGCGAGCTCGTCGGCCCGGGGACCGGGCTCGACCGGCTCCAGCACGGTGGCCTCGACCCAGAGCGCCGCGCCGGGGCCGGTGGTCCCGGTGCCGACCCGCGTCCGGCTCACGCCGCGGACGACGGCCGCGGGCTCGCCGCCGGGAAGCCGCCCGACCTGCTCGACCACGGCGGTGACCCCGACCGCGCCGTACCGGCCGTCCACGCGCGGCACCAGCAGCACCTTGCTCTCGCCGCTCCCGGCCCGGGCCGCGTCGATGGCCGCGCGGACCTCGGCGTCCGACAGGTCGAGGGGGACCACCATGCCGGGCAGGACGACCTCGTCGTCGAGGGGAAGGACGGGAAGGATCTGTGTCATCTGGTCGCTCCCAAAGGTTGAGTTATCTCGGCTCAACTAACGCGAGTCCTGCCGTGTTCCCTTCATTGCGCGAGTTCGCTGTGAGCGATCGTAATTCTGTAATTCGCCTATGTCGGAGGGGTTCCGGCTTCTCGGCGCAGCCGCGCTGCGCCGGCCCGCGGTAGCGGCGGCGCTTCCCGGTCAGGGGCGCGGCCGGTCAGGCGCATATAGGCCCGACCAGGCCCAAATCAGGCCTGGTCAGGCGCACTGCGCCGCCGCGCGGCACGCGAAATGTCGGTGGTGTCCCCTATCTTCGCGATCACCGACCGAAAGGAGCCGTCGTGTACCGGCAGGGAGACATCCTGATCATTCCTGTGGCCGAGGAGGCCGTGCCCGCGAGGGCCCGGGCGCTGCCACCGCAACCGCGCGACCCGCGTGGCCGTCTCGTCCTCGCCTTGGGAGAGGCGACGGGGCACGCCCACGCGATCCCTGGCCCCGGCACGCTGCTGCTCGACCCGAGCCCGCGCAATCCCGATTTCCTGCACCTGCCCTCGGGCGGGCGGCTCGTGCACGAGGAGCACGACGCGATCTCCCTCCCCAAGGGGTGGTACCGCGTGATCAGGCAGCGGGAGTACGTCCCGGGAGCGTTCCGGGTGGTGGCCGACTGATGGCGACCGATCTCACCGTCACCTGGCGCGAGGCGGCCTTCGCCACCGACCCCGCCGACCGCGCCGTCGCGGAGGCCGGCGTGCGGCGCGCCTACCGCGACGCCGGTCTGGCCGAGCCCGAGCACATCCTCTGGTTCGGCTCCCCGGCGAGCGGAGCGGTCGCGGCGGCCGCACTGTCCGGCGGACCCGAGGCGCGCGCGATGCTCGCCTCCGCCGGGCTCGGCCAGGTCGCCGACCAGGTCCTCTCCCGGGTCGGTACGGCTCCCGCCGGTCGCTGCGTCCGTGATTCGGTGCGCACCGGACCGTGGGAACGCGCGCGCCGCGCGGTCCACGCGGTGCTCGGCCCGGCGGGCTGGGCGGGCGCCTGGGCGTCGAGCGGCGGCGAGCTGTGGCCGCCGGTGAACCGGCTGGTCATCGAGATCCGCCGGGCGATCGCCGCCACGGCCGGCGGCACAGCCGGCAGCCCAGGGGGCCGCGATGCGACGGCTGGAGAGACGGCGGGCGCGACGACCGCTGGAGAGACGGCGGGCGCGACGACCGCCGGAGAGACGGCGGGCGATGGCGCGGCGGGCGAGCTGCTGCGCGGGGTGACGCTCGACGCGGTGCTCGGGCAGCACGACGCCGCGTGGCTGTGCGCCTTCGCGCCCGACGCGGGCGTGCTTCGCGAGATCCTGACCGGAGTCGCCGAAGCCGAGCGCTCCGCGCTCGGCAGTCTCTTCGACGTGGCGCGGTCGGCCGGGTGGTGGTGGCCCTTCGAACGGGTCGCGCTGCTGTGCGAACGGCCCCGCGAGCTGCACCTCGACGACCTCGGACGGCTCCACCGGGCGGACGGCCCCGCGATGCTCTTCCCGGACGGCTTCGCGCTCGACGCCTGGCACGGGATGCCCGTTCCCGCGGGCTTCAGCGAGACGATGGCCACGCTCGACGCCGCGCGCATCCGCACCGAGAGCAACGCCGAGCTGCGCCGGGTCATGCTGGAGCACTACGGCTATGACCGCTATCTCGCCGACTCGGGCGCGTCCCCGGTCCATTCCGACGAGACCGGCGTGCTGTGGCGGATCGCGCTGCCCGAGGACGAGGACGTCACCATGGTCGAGGTGGTCAACTCCACCCCCGAGCCGGACGGCACCCGCCGCACCTACTTCCTGCGCGTGCCCCCGTGGATCGAGCGGGCGCGGCAGGGTGTGGCGTGGACCTTCGGTGTCGCGGAAGAGGACTACCAGCCCGAGCGCGAGACCTGATCACCGCTTCACGGCACGCGTTCAGGCCCGGGTGGGCCAGCCGGCCGGGATCCGTTCGAGGATCCCGCCGGCGAACACGTCATACAGGCCGAGCGGCTCCAGGTGGACGTAGCCGATGTGGCAGTCGCAGGTCGCGGCGGGGCACGGCCGGGGCCGCAGCGCCGGCTCGAACGACCCGTCGTAGAGGTTGCCGATCACCTCGGGGATGAAATGGCAGCGCCGGACCGTGCCGTCTCCGCTCACCGAGACCACGCTCTCTCCGGTACGGCAGGCGAGCCCGGCGCTCGCGTGGGCGAACCTGCTGTATCCGAAGAGCGGGTCGATCGCGGCCCACTCCGCCGCCTCAACGTCGGTGTAGACGCGGCCTTCCTCGGCGTTCACCCAGAGGTAGGTGCTCGCGGGCAGGTCGGCGCGGAGCCTGCGGGCGGGTTCGAGATGGTCGGGGTGGCCCACGATGCCCACGCTGTGCCGTACGCCGCGCTCGGCCAGGTCCCGGCACTTGGCCAGGAACCGGTCGTAGGCCACCTGGCTGGGGTGATAGGTGACCCACAGCGCCAGCCGGGTGAGATCGGCCTCGGCGAGCCAGCCGGTGCGGCAGCTCAGGTTCGTCTGGACGGCCACCCTCGACACGTGGGACAACCGACTGAGCTCGACCATCGCCGTCCGATACCAGGAGCGGACCAGCCCTTCGCCCCATGGCGTGAAAAGTACGGAGATGGGATGGTCACGCCCGGACACCCAGGCCGTGAAGCGCTCCAGCGCCGCCCGGTCCGCGCGCAGTTGCTCCGGGCTGTCCCTCCGCTTGGCGAAGGGGCAGTACGCGCAGTCGTAGTCGCAGCTCGCCAGCGGGCCCCGGTAGAGGATCGACAGATGGCGGAGCCGGTCACCGTGGCCGCCTCTGTCTCCATGGCCACCACCGCCACCCTGGCCACCGTGGCCACCCGGGTCACCGTCCCGCGCGCCGTCCCCGCCGGATGCGGGGAGGGGAACGGTGGGCGGGGCTTCAGGCGTGCACGACGAACAGCGGCCCGAGGACACGAGCGGGAGCGGGATCCTGTCGTTCATCGCTCCTCGTAACCGTCCATGAGCTTCCGGACCAGGCCGGAGAACAGCGCGGGTCCGACGGCGTCGGAGTGGGCCAGCCCCTCGGCGGTGAGCCGCAGCAGATGGTCGTCGACCTCCAGCCATCCCTCTCCGGCGAAGCGCGTCAGTTCCTCATCGAAGTCCGCGAACACGTCGGTGCCGAACCGCTTCAGATAGTCGGCGCGGGAGAGCCCGTCCGCCTGGAGCAGCGACTGGACCACATGCCGGCGGCGCAGGTCCTCGTCGTCCATTCGGAACCCGACGTTTGCCACCTCGAACTCCGCGCGCGGAAGCCGGACGTACTCGTCGATGATCGCCCGGACGTGACGGGCGCTCACGGCGTACTCGTACGAGTAGTGCAGGTCACGGGTGTACGAACGGGCACCGCAGCCGAGGCCCACCATGCCGTCGGTCTGGCAGCAGTATTCCGTGGAGTATTCGGTGGAGTATTCAGTGGCGCCGCCCTGCCCGGGCAGGCGGAACATGCGCATGGACACCTGCTCGTATCCGGCCGCCAGCAGGTGGTCCCGGCCGGCGCGGTACAGCTCCAGCCGTTGGTCGTCCCACGCGCGGCCCTGCTTGCCCAGCCCGGTCAGCGGCCGGACGTACAGCGGGTAGAGGTACAGCTCCTCCGGCCGCCAGGCGAGCGCGGCGTCGAGCGAGTGCCGCCAGGTGTCCGGGGTCTGGCCGTCGATTCCGTAGATCAGGTCGATGTTCAGCGTCGGGAACCCCTGAGCGCGGATCGCGGTCAGCGCCGCCTCGACCTCGGCACGCCGCTGCGGCCGGACGGCGGCGCGGGCCTCGGCGTCGATGAAGCTCTGCACGCCGATCGACACACGGGTGGCGCCCCGCTCGGCCAGTACGGCCAGCCGGTCGGGGGTGGCGGTCGCGGGCGAGGTCTCCACCGACAGCGGGATCGCCCGCAGGTCCGCCCCCATGACCCGCTCGGTGAGGTCGAACAGCCGGGTCAGCTCGCTCGCGCTGAGATAGGTCGGTGTTCCGCCGCCGATCGCGGCCGTGACGAACCGGGGGGCCTCCCCCAGTGCGTCGCGTACGGCTTCCGCCTGCCGTTCGAGAGCGTCCAGGTAGGCCGAGGTCAGCTCCTCGGGGGCACCGGTCCGGGTGAACAGGTTGCAGAACCCGCACCGCATCTCGCAGAAGGGGATGTGCAGGTAGAGGAAGAGGGCGTCCGTCCGCTCCCCCGCCCACACGTCACGGAGCCGGGGTCGCGGGTCGAGCTCCCGGTAGGCCGTCTTGTGCGGATAGGCGTACACGTATCCCTGATAGGGGCTGTCCGCCTCGTGGTGCGAGTCAGCGCCTTCCCGGACCGGGCTGCCGGCCTCGGGGTACGGGAGGTCCACTCGCGGGGAGTGCGGGTCGGCCCCGGCCTCACGGGCCATCCCGGCCTCACCCGTATCGTGACTCACTTCCAGCTCACCTTTCCCACTCCCATCGACTCCCATCGGCGTCCACAGCGCCGCGTTCGAGGACGAACTCGGCGTAGGGGACGGTCCACACCACCTCGTGCCCGATCCGGTGACCGGTGTGGCCGTCCTCGCCGTAGGCGGTCCCATGGTCGGAGCAGACGATCGCGAAACAGGGCCGGCGGCGGGTCATCAGCGCGAACAACCGCCCGATGTGCCGGTCGACGTATTCCAGGGCGGCGGCGTGGCTTTCCCGGGTGTCGCCGTGCTCGCGGGTCGCGCCCAGCAGATGGAACCAGTTCGGCTGGTGCAGCGCCGACACGTTGACCAGCAGGAACACCGGCCGCTCCACGTCGCGCAGCACCCGCTCCGCGCAGTCGATCTGCCGTTCCAGGGAGCGCTCCGAGGTCACGCCGAACTCGGGCGTCCAGTGGCTCTCCGCGAACAGACCGGGCAGGGCCGAACCGAGCGGCGTCAGCTTGTTGAAGAAGCCCACTCCCCCGACACACACGGTGTGGTAGCCCGCCCCGGCCAGACCCGACGGCAGGTCGGGCGCGTCGAAGACCCACGTGCCGGACGCGGTCGTCTCGCTGCCGGGGAACACCGCGGCGAACGGCCGGGGATGCGGCCCCGGTTCCGCCGGTGTGGGCAGGAATCCGGCGAGCATGGCCGCGTGCGCGGCATAGGTGAAGCTGCCGGGGCTGTGCCGGCGCTCCCATCGCCCGCCGGGGAGGACGCGGGCGAGGGTGGGCAGCCGCCCCTGCTCGGCCAGCTCGGCGGCCACGTCGTAGCGCAGCGTGTCGAGCGTCACCAGCAGGATGTCGTGGCTCCCCACGATCGTGTTCATGTCACGCACGCCGTCTCCCCCAGGCTCTCCCCACGCTCTCCCCTGCGCGTCGCTCGCCCTGCTCCTGCCGCGGCCCTGGGCGCCAACCTCCGAGCACGGCCGCGACCTGCGTGGCATACGTGTCGAGGCCCGCGCCGGGGGTGCCGGGCAGGCCGAGCAGGCCGGGCAGCAGGTCACCGAAGGCGTTCACCTCGGCGACGGCCACGGACCGCAGGTCGGCACCGACCATGAGATCGACACCGACCGCCAGGCTGCGCGGGAAGCACGCCGCGGCCCGCGCGCACACCTCCATGGCGCCGTCCCACCCCGCGCCCCCCAGTCGTGCCCTGACGACATCGAGATCGCCTCGGGCGCCGCCCAGATGGAGATTCGTCATGGGGCCGCGGCCGAGGCGCACCACGGCGTGCGTCGGTGTTCCGGCGACGCAGACCACGCGCAGGTCGAACGCCCGGCCCGCGATGGACGCCTTGGGGAACCAGCGCTCGACGTGCAGCCCGTCGGGAGCCAGTGTGCCGACGATCGTCGCGACGTCGTCCTCGGCCTCGTACGTCCGCAACCGCAGCGAGTTGTGCAGCGACGGACCCGGCCCGAGATCCGCCGACGTCACCGCCTTGATCCGGGCTCGGTGCGCCTGGAGGGCGATGACGCCGGAGGCCGACGAGCCGTGTGCGGGCTTCACGAACACCCGCGACCAGCCCCGTCGCGCCATCTCGTCCCGCAGCTCGTCGTATGAGGTGATCGGGCCGGGCAGGGCTTCGGGAATGGGGACGCCCGCGTCGCGGAGCCGCCGATGGGTCAGCCGCTTGTCGAACATCACCGCGATCTCGCCGGGATCGCCGAGCAGGCGGGCCGACGGCGTGGCCTCGGTGAGGTCATGCGCCCGCGCCAGGCCCGCGACGAGGTTGCGGTACCACCGGGCACCGCCCGCGACCCGGCTCGGGTCGCCGGGGCCACGCAGCAGGGCGTCGGCCTCCGCGTCCTCCCCAGGCGAGTCGATCCGCACGAGGGTGCCCGGCGGAATCACCCCAGGCGCCCGCGCCGCGCCCCCGGCGCCCGGGGACGGGCTGTCGCACGAGTCCCTGCCCGATGGGTCCGGGACGGGAGGGGTCGGCGCCGCGCCACCGGCGAGGACATCACACCAAGGGATCACGATCGGCTCGGGCAGGCCGTGGCGGACCACGGCATCGCCGAACATCGTCACCCGCCGATCACCCGGTGTGCCGACGACGGCGAACCGGACGCGCTCCCGCGGGTCACTCGCCTCCCCACCCGCTCCGTCTGGATCACGCGACATCAGATCGTGCGGCATGCGACTCGGAGACCGCCCGCTCGGGGACCACTCACCCGTCCGTCGCTCACTCGCTCACCGCGACGTAACGCCAGACCTCGCCGTCGCCGTCGTCGTCGCCCTCCTCCTGCTCGGAGAGATCGACCTCGACGCCGGGCAGGGCCTCCTGAACACGCTTGATCATGTCGTCGGTGAGGAAGTGGTGGTGCAGGTCGAGCCGGCGCAGGTGCGTGAGCGGCTGGCCGGTGAGCAACGCCTCGGCCCCGGCGTCGGTGAGCACGCCCATCGACAGGCTGAGCGTCTCCAGCCGGGCGACGACGGGCGCGGTCGCCACCGAGGCGGCGATCTCGTCCTCGATCTCGCTGTCCTGCAGCCCCAGATGGCGCAGGGCGGGCAGCCGGACACCGGAGAGGATCTCCTCCAGATCCGTCACGGCGGCGTCTCCGCCGTACTCCTCGACGCCGAGCCAGAGCTCCAGATGCTCAAGCGCCGGGAAGTCGCATCCGCCCACCCCGCGGACGACCAGTCCGGGCAGGCCGCCGGCCTCCAGGCGCAGCGTCTTCAACGCGCCGTGCTTGACCGGCCGCAGCCCGAGGCCTGTGCCGCCGCGCACGTCCAACCGCTCCAGCGACGGGAACGCTTCCAGCAACGGCGTCACATCGGACTGCTGGATCCACGAGATCTCGCACTGTTCGGACGGCATCGCGCCCACGAAGAGGGAGCGCAACGCCGGGAAACGGGCGGCGTTCTCGACCAGGAGGCAGATCACCTCCTCGGAGGAGATGTCGTACGCGTCCGCCCAGGAACCGATCACAAGGGCGGTGACCCTGGTCGTGTCCACCCGCTCCATGAACCAGGCGAACGTTTCGGGGAAACCGCGCTCCGAATCGTAGACCTCGGCCGAGACCCGCCAGGCGACCGCTTCGGGAGCCGGAAGCTCGCCGTTCTCCTCCTCCGGATCCACCTCGGTGACCGGAAGCCCCGCGTACCGATCGCGGTAGTCGTGGGCGTATCCGTGGTATTCGTCGAACTCCACCATGCCGAACTCCTCGCCGGGGAAAGCTGCGGGCACTGTCCTACCAGAGCCGCCCGACAGTTCCCGCATCGACGACGCCTCTCCCGACTCCCCTCCCTCCCGTCGCCGCCCCTCCACACGGGCGGCGGGACGGACCATGATGGCCGTGTGAAACCCGACCAGATCCGGCTCCGGTCCGCCACCGGGCGATGGGTCATCCTCGCGACCGTCCTCGGGTCCGGCATGGCGATGCTCGACAGCACCGTGGTCAACGTCGCGCTTCCCGCGCTCGGCCGCGATCTCAACGCGGGTATGTCAGGTCTCCAGTGGACGGTCAACGCCTACACGCTCACCCTGGCCGCCCTGATCCTGCTCGGCGGCTCGCTCGGCGACCGGTTCGGCAGGCGCAAGGTCTTCCTCATCGGGATCGTCTGGTTCGCGCTGGCCTCGGCCCTGTGCGGCCTGGCTCCCAACGTCCCGGTGCTCGTGGTCGCCCGCGCGCTCCAGGGCGTCGGTGGGGCCCTGCTCACCCCCGGCTCGCTGGCGATCATCCAGGCGAGCTTCCCGCATGACGATCGACCCCGGGCGATCGGCATGTGGTCCGGGCTGGGCGGGGTCGCCGCCGCCGTCGGCCCGCTGCTCGGCGGCTGGCTGGTGGAGGTGGCCAGCTGGCACTGGGTCTTCCTGATCAATCTCCCGATCGCGGCCGTCACCGTCCTGGTCACCGTGCGGCACGTGCCGGAGAGCCGGGACACCGCGTCGTCGGGGCGGTTCGACGTGCTGGGCTCGACGCTCGCGGCACTGGCCCTCGCGGGCGTCACGTACGGTCTGATCGAGCCCGGCTCCGGTTGGATCGCGCTGGTCATCGGGCTGGTGCTCGCCGTCTGCTTCGCCGTTCTGGAGGTCCGGCGCTCGCCGGAGGCTTTGGTCCCGGTACAGATCTTCTCCTCACGTGTCTTCACCTCGATCAACATCGTCACGATGATCATGTACGCGGCGATGGGCGTGGTCTTCTTCCTGCTCGTGGTCCAGTTGCAGGTGTCGTCCGGGTTCTCGCCGATCGCCGCCGGATCGGCGATGCTGCCGGTCACGGTCCTGATGCTGCTGTTGTCGGCCCGCGCCGGGGATCTGGCCAAGCGCGTGGGCCCGCGGATCCCGATGACGGCGGGCATCCTGATGTGCGCGGTGGGTCTGCTGTTGATGAGCCGCATCGGTCCCGGCGCCACGTACCTCGTGGACGTGTTCCCGGCGGCGACGCTGTACGGCCTCGGCCTGTCCGCGGCGGTCGCCCCGCTGACCGCGACGGTCCTGGCGTCGGCCAGGGAGCGGTACGCGGGCCTGGCCAGCGGCATCAACAACGCCGTGGCGCGCACCGGCAGTCTTCTCGCGGTGGCCGCGATCCCGCCCCTGGTCGGCCTGACCGGGAGCGCCTACGACTCGCCGGTGGAGTTCACCTCCGGGTTCCGCACGGCGATGCTCGCCAGCGCCGTCATGCTCGTGGTCTCCGCCGTGGTCGCGTTCTCCACGATCAGGACGAACGTGCTGGCCGCGGCTCCCGGACCCGCCGGGCGTACGCACTGCGGCGTCGCGGCGCCGCCGTACGAACAGCGTGAGGAGGACTGAGCAGGACTGCGGAGCCGACGCACGCCCTCCCCTCCGGCGACATGTACGGCAACGGGGACGACGAGCCGATCGTGGGGGTGCCCGGGCGCGTCAGATGTACGACCGCAGATACTCGTTGGCCGAGCCGCAGCCCAGGTAGTTCCGCACCGTGTGGAAGTCCAGCCAGTCGATGTTGCAGGCCACGTCGCGCTCGATCCCCTCGAAGTAGTCGCGCAGCCCCGGCGGGATCGCCGCGATGTCGTCCTTGTCGGCGATGTTGATCCAGCGGCCCACGCCGGGCGGCCGGGCTCCCCGGCCGTGGGTGGGCACAGGAAGCAGCCGCTCGAACACGACGTTCCGCATCGCCAGCGGGCTGCCCAGCGTGATGAGCAGCTCGGTGGACAGGTCGGAGTGGGCCCAGAACGCCTCGTAGGCGACCACGCTGCCGAGCGAGTGGGCGACCACGACCCGCGGCTGCCTGCGCCGGATGACGTCCGCGACGGTGTCCCTCGCCTGGATCCTCGGCGCGCCCCCGCCGAGGTAGGCCGCCACCTCGGGGCAGAAGTCCTCGGCGAACCGCACCGCCTGGGTGCCCAGCCTGCCGAGCAGCCATTCGGCGAGCCGGTGGGCGATCCCGGTGAGCGTCTCGCCGGCCTTGGTCCGCGCTCGCCCGTCGAGCTGCCTCGCCCAGTCGGAGAACACCAGTTTCGCGTCCGGAGCCATCTGCCGAACCGGTGCCGGTGCGGCCTTGCGCAGGTGGTGGGCGTAGTAGGCGATCTCGGAGAAGTACTCCGCGCCGCCGTACGGGGATCCTCCGGTGAGGCCCTTGTCCAGGTAGCCGTTCCACTTGAGCCGCATGGTCTCGGCCGCCCTGCCCGGCGACCCCCCGGCCTCCTGGTAGTAGCGGTATTTGCCGATCCCGTGGACTCCGACGATCGTCGTCATGAGCGTTCCCCCGCCTCCGTACTCCTGTCTCCGCGTTCCGCCGCCCGAGATCCCCGCGCCCCGTGCATCGCCGGGCGAAACCCGGGACCTCCCGAGGCGTACGCCGCCCGGTTTACTGGGATAAATCAGTTGATCGGGCCTCGGGCGGGATGGCTACGCTGAACCACTCCCGACGCCAACCCGTCACCATCCCGAGGCCGTCCCTACACCGATGCCGGCCGCGAGAAACGGGAACCCAGAAACCCGAGAAAATCGAGAAAGAGGACACCATGCCAGGCCCGTTGCACGTCCGCGGTTCAGTCGTGATCCCGGAAGCGGAGCTCGGCTGGAGGTTCTCGCGCTCGTCCGGTCCCGGCGGCCAGGGCGTCAACACGACCGACAGCCGGGTCGAGCTGAGTTTCAACGTGGAGACCACGACCGCGCTCGGCCCCGCGCTGAAGGCCCGGGCGCTCGAACGGCTCGGCTCCCGCCTCCACGACGGCGTCCTCACCGTGGTGGCGTCCGAGCACCGCTCCCAGCTCCGCAACCGGGAGGCCGCCGAGG
This sequence comes from Microtetraspora sp. NBRC 16547, assembly GCF_030268965.1. GTDB lineage: Bacteria > Actinomycetota > Actinomycetes > Streptosporangiales > Streptosporangiaceae > Microtetraspora. The sequence goes on from NZ_BSSE01000022.1 coordinate 84,551, forward strand.
TGCGGCTGGCGCACCTGATCGCCGACGCCATCGCCCCGCCGCCCCGGCGGCGCCGCGCCACCAAACCCTCCCGGGCGTCGGTCGAGCGGCGACTGGCGGCGAAGAAGCACCGTTCCGACGTGAAGCGGCTCCGGCGGGGCGGCGAGTGACCACATGGGCCGGCGAGTGACCACGTAGGCTGAGGAGATGGAACTCCCCCCAAGCGTGCGGGCAGTCCTCCTCGAATCCGACGGCGAGGAGGACCGGCTGATCCTGTTCCGGCGCACCGTGCCGGGCCGCGACCTCTACTGGTCCGCTCCCGGCGGCCACGTCGAGCCCGAGGACGCGACCCTGGAGGACACGCTCAGGCGGGAGATGCTGGAGGAGCTCGGCGCGACCGTCGACGCGATCACCCCGCTCACCACGCTGAGCTGCGTCCAGGAGAACGGCGTCAAGACCCAGCACGTCTACGGCTGCCGCCTCGTCACGATGGACGTGGCGCTGCGCTGCGGGCCGGAGTTCACCGACCCCGCGCGCGGCCACTACGAGGTCGTACGGCTGCCGCTGCGGCCGGAGGAGATCAGCGCGATCAACCTGATACCCGAGGAGCTCAGCACGTACCTGGGCGAGTACATCTCCCGGCTGCCCGAGCTGATCGGCTGACGACCGCGGCCCGAAGGCGGTCGCGGGAAGGGCGCCACGTCGAGGTCTCAGACCAGGTCGATCAGGTCGGCGACCGAGTTGACCACCTGGGACGGCCGGAAGGGGAAGCGGTCGATCTGCTCCTTCTGCGTCACACCGGTCAGCACCAGGATGGTGTGCAGGCCCGCCTCCATCCCGCAGACCACGTCGGTGTCCATCCGGTCGCCGATCATGGCGGTGCTCTCGCTGTGCGCGTCGATCCGGTTCAGCGCGCTGCGCATCATCATGGGATTCGGCTTCCCCACGAAGTACGGCTCGACGCCCGTGGCCTTGGTGATCAGAGCCGCGACCGCGCCGCAGGCGGGGAGGGATCCCTCGTTCGACGGCCCGACCGGGTCGGGGTTCGTGGCGATGAACCTGGCGCCGTTCTCGATCAACCGGATCGCCCGCGTTATCGAAGTGAAACTGTAGGTCCGGGTCTCCCCGAGCACCACATAATCGGGGTCGAGGTCGGTCAGCACGTACCCCGCCTGGTGCAGGGCGGTGGTCAGCCCCGCCTCGCCGATGACGTACGCGGAGCCTTCGGGACGCTGGCTCGACAGGAACGCCGCGGTCGCGAGCGCGGACGTCCAGATGGACTCCGGCGGGACGTCCAGCCCGGCGGCGCGGAGCCGTACGGACAGGTCACGGGGGGTGTAGATGGAATTGTTGGTGAGCACGAGAAAGCGTCGTCCCGCCTCGCGCAGTTTCGCGATGAACTCGTCGGCACCCGGTACCGGATGCCCCTCGTGAACCAGCACACCGTCCATGTCCGACAGCCAGCATTCGATCCCTTTACGCTCACTCATGCCCACAGCATGTCAGGGAGCGTGCCGGGGCCGCGAGACACGTACGGCAGGGCTCCCGGGGACCGGAATGTCGCCATGAGCACGACAGACGTGCCGGAAGGGTTGCGGACGATTCCCACATCTGGGATAACGTGTCCCATCCCGAAAAACCATTCGAGGAGAGTCACCCTGGTGCCCGTTTCCAGCGACCGAGGCGTCATCAGCGCTCCGGGCACCGGTTACCGGCGCCACCAGGCCGAATCCCCACGCACGGTCGGGCGCGAACCGGCCGAAGGAACCAAGGAGTGCCTCGTGCTTCCACGATCTATCACGCGGCGCCGTATCGCAGCGATCGGCGCACTCGCCATCGCCGCGGGGCTCACCCTCTCGGCGTGTGGCGGCGACGACACCGCCGGCACCGACACCGCGGCTCCGGCGCCCAGCGCCGAGAGCGCGCTGGCCAAGCTGGTACCCGAGAACATCGCGGCAGACGGAAAGATCCTCATCGGCAGCGACGCCTCCTACCCGCCCAACGAGTCCGTCGACCCGGCCTCTCAGAAGATCGTCGGCTGGGAGGTCGACCTGGGCGAGGCGCTCGCCGCCAAGCTGGGGCTCAAGGCCGACTTCCAGAACGCCGGTTTCGACACGATCATCCCGGGCATCCAGTCCGGCAAGTACGAGCTCGGCATCTCGTCCTTCACCGACAACCCCGAGCGGGAGAAGGTCGTCGACTTCGTGACGTACTACAACGCCGGTGTCTCGTGGGCCACGCTCAAGGGCAACCCCCAGGGCGTCGACCCCGACAACGCGTGCGGCAAGAAGATCGGCGTCCAGCAGGGCACGGTCGAGGTCGACGACATCAAGGCGCGCAGCGAGAAGTGCGTCAAGGACGGCAAGCCCGCGATCGAGCAGGTCGTGCGCAAGGGCCAGACCGAGGTCAACGCCGACCTGGTCTCGGGCAAGATCGACGGCATGCTGGCCGACTCGCCGATCGTGGGTTACGCGATCAAGCAGACCGGCGACAAGCTGGAGACCATCGGCCAGATGTACGACGCGGCCCCGTACGGCTTCGCCGTCGCGAAGACCTCGGGCACGTTCAAGGACGCCGTGCACGGCGCGATCAAGGAGCTGATCGCGGACGGCACCTACACCAAGATCCTGGAGAAGTGGGGCGTCCAGGACGGCGCCATCACCGCCCCCGTGATCAACGGCGCCGGCGGCTGATCCATGTCCGTCGGTCAAACGGAAACACGCACCGGGACGATCAAGGCCGTCCCGGTGCGCCACCCCGGCCGCTGGGTGGCGGCCGTGGCGGTCGCGGTGTTGGCCGCGATGCTGGTCAACAACCTGATCACCAACGAGGCCTACAACTGGGCGGAGCAGCTCAAGTACCTGTTCTCGCCAGCGGTCCTCGGCGGCGTGCGCAACACCATCTGGCTGACCGTCGCGGCGATGATCGGCGGCGTCCTCCTGGGCATCCTGCTCGCGCTGATGCGGCTGTCCGCCAACCCGCTGCTGCGCGGCGCGGCCTGGCTGTACGTCTGGGTCTTCCGTGGCACGCCCCTCTTCACCCAGCTGCTGATCTGGGGCAACATCGGCGCGCTCTTCCCCACGCTCGGCCTGGGCATCCCGTTCGGCCCGGAGTTCGTCACCGCGCAGACCAACGCGCTGTACAGCGCGGCCGCGGCGGCGTCGCTCGGACTGATCTTCAACGAGGCGGCCTACATGGCCGAGATCGTGCGCGGCGGCATCCAGTCGGTGGACCTGGGTCAGCAGGAGGCGGCCAGCGCGCTCGGCCTGACCAAAGCGCAGACCCTGCGCCGGATCATCCTGCCCCAGGCGATGCGGGTGATCGCGCCGCCCACCGGCAACGAGGCGATCTCGATGCTGAAGAACACCGCTTTGGTCGCGGCCGTGCCGTACCTGGAGCTGACGTTCACGGTGCAGAACATCTACTCGCACACCTACCAGATCATCCCCATGCTGGTCATGGCCTGCATCTGGTACCTGTTCCTGTCGTCGATAATGATGATCGGGCAGCACTACCTCGAGCGCTACTACGGCAAGGGGTACGCGCGATGAGCGAGATCATGAACATGCCCGGGGACGCCCTGGCCGATGGCCTGATGGTGAAGGCCGAGCGGGTCTGCAAGAACTTCGGCCACGTGGAGGTCCTCAAGGGCATCGACCTGTCGGTACGGCAGGGCGAGGTGATGTGCATCGTCGGCCCGTCCGGCTCGGGCAAGTCGACGTTCCTGCGCTGCATCAACCACCTGGAGAAGGTCGACGCGGGCCGGCTGTGGGTCGACGGGCACCTCGTCGGCTACCGCCAGCGCGGCGACAAGCTGTACGAGCTCCGCGAGAAGGAGGTCGCCGCGCAGCGCAGGGACATCGGCATGGTGTTCCAGCGGTTCAACCTCTTCCCGCACATGACGGCGCTGCAGAACGTCATGGAGGCGCCGATGCTCGTCAAGGGCGAGAGCCGGGACGCCGCCAAGGCCAGAGCCGAGCAGCTGATGGAGCGGGTGGGCCTGTCCGACCGGATGGGCAACTATCCCTCGCAGCTCTCCGGCGGGCAGCAGCAGCGTGTCGCCATCGCGCGGGCGCTCGCGATGCAGCCCAAGCTCATGCTGTTCGACGAGCCCACCTCCGCCCTGGACCCGGAGCTCGTCGGCGAGGTCCTCGACGTCATGCGCGACCTGGCCCGCGAGGGCATGACCATGGTGGTCGTGACGCACGAGATGGGCTTCGCCAGGGAGGTCGGCGACTCGCTGGTCTTCATGGACGGCGGCGTGGTCGTCGAGCAGGGCGTCCCGCGCGAGGTGCTGGCCAACCCCCAGCACGCCCGTACGCAGGCGTTCCTGTCCAAGGTCCTCTGACCTCGGATCCGCGAACCCGGCGGCTGATCGCGCGGGGCCGTTCCCAGGGCCCCGCGCGATCACCGCATTGGCGCAATATCGCGAGACGGGAAATAACCGGAAATCCACACCGGTTGCTCGAAGGGTGACCACGGACATCATTCGCGGCGTCCCGCGCGGAACGGCCGACACGCCCTTGTCGATCCTCGAACTCGCGACCGTCGGTGAGGGAAGCACGCCCGCCGAATCACTCCGGGCGAGCACCGAGCTGGCCCAGCGCGCCGAGGAGTGGGGCTACCACCGCATCTGGGTCGCCGAACACCACGGCATGCCCGGAGTGGCCAGCTCCTCCCCCGCCGTGATCATCGCCCATCTGGCGGCCGCGACGCGCACGATCAGGATCGGCTCCGGCGGCGTCATGCTCCCCAACCACGCCCCGCTGGTCATCGCCGAGCAGTTCGGCACCCTGCACGCGCTGCATCCCGGACGGATCGACCTCGGGCTCGGCCGCGCGCCCGGCACCGACATGGCCACCGCGAACGCTCTCCGCCGCTCCGCCGAGATCGATCCGGACGAGTTCCCCCAGCAGGTGGCCGAGCTGACCGCCTTCCTCGACGGCGCGTTCCCCGAGGAACACCCGTACGCGCGGATTCAGGCGATCCCCCGCGCCGACGACCGGCCGCCCATCTGGCTGCTCGGGTCCAGCGGCTTCAGCGCCAGGCTGGCCGGGCTGCTCGGGCTGCCGTTCGCCTTCGCGCACCACTTCAGCGCCGCGAACACCGAGCCCGCGCTCGACCTCTACCGGTCCTCGTTCCGGCCCTCCGAGGTCCTCTCGGAGCCGTACGCGCTGATCGGCGTGGCGGCCGTGGCCGCGGAAACGGAGGAGGAGGCGCTCCGGCAGGCCATGCCAGGCGCGCTCTCATGGCTGCGCATGCGCCGAGGGCAGCCGGGCCTGTTCCCCTCGCCGGAGGCCGCCGAGGCGTACGCGTTCACCCCGATGGAGCTGGACTTCGTCCGCGAGCGGCTGTCCAACGTGGTACACGGAGACGCCGAAGGAGTCCGCGCGGGCCTCGACGAGCTCCGCAAGCGCACCGGCGCCGACGAGCTGATGGTCACCACGATGGTGCACGGAGCCGAGGCCCGGCTGCGCTCCTACGAACTCATCGCCAAGGTCCACGGGATAACGTCGTAACCGGTGCTTCCGTCGCCCGGCCTTGGGAGGTTGATATCGGATGACGGCGTTGCCGGCCGCGGACGACGCCGGGAGCGCGCCGATGCGCGATTCTGGCGAAATCGACCTTGAGCTGTTCCGGGTGGAGCTCGGCGGCTACTGCTACCGGATGCTCGGCTCGGCGTTCGAGACGGAGGACGCCGTGCAGGAAACCCTGGTGCGCGCCTGGCGGAATCTCGATCGGTTCGACGCGGCCCGGGGGACGCTGCGGTCATGGCTGTACACCATCGCCACCAACATCTGCCTTGACATGCTGCGCAGCGCGCAGCGCCGTGCACGCGCGATGGACCTCGGCCCGTCCGCGCAGGCCGGGCCCGACCTCGGGGCACCGCTGCCGCAGAGCGCGTGGCTCGAGCCGATCCCGGACAGCCGCACCCTCCCCGCGGGCGGCGATCCGGCGGATCTGACGGCGCGGCGCGAGACGATCCGCCTGGCGTTCGTCGCCGCGCTTCAGCACCTGCCGCCTCGCCAGAGGGCGGTACTGATCCTGCGTGATGTGCTGTCGTGGAAAGCGGACGAAGTCGCGCGGTTGCTGGGCACCACGGTCGCCTCGGTCACCAGCGCGCTACAACGCGCTCGCGCGACTCTCAAAACCATCGACATCGCTCCCGCCGAGCCGTTCCAGCTGATGGACCAGGCGCAACGGCGGCTCCTCGCCCGCTACTGCGAGGCCTTCGAGCGCTACGACGTGGAGACCCTGGTGTCACTGCTGCACGAGGACGCCACCATGTCGATGCCGCCGTTCTCGTGGTGGCTGCACGGTCGCGCCGCGATCCGCCGGGCGCTGCTCGCCGCCGGGCGGCCCTGTGAGGACGCTCGCCTGGTGCCGACCGTGGCCAACGGCTCTCCGGCGTTCGGGCAGTACCGTCCCAGCGGGCCGGACGGCCACTTCGAGCCGTTCGCGCTCATCGTCGTCGAGCTCTCCGGCGGCCTGATCACCGAAACGACGACCTACCTCGACGCCGGGCGCCTGTTCCCGCTTTTCGACCTGCCCGCCGCTCCCGCCGCCCTCCCCTGACTCTTCTCCCGGATCTTTCCGGACGAGCGATGAGTTTCCGCATGCCGCTCCGTACTACCGGCGAGGGCGCGTTCACGATGACACGCGCCAGGACTGGAGATGAAGGGACGACGGCACGATGGCCGACTATGTAGACATCAACGGCGTGAACATGTGGTTCGACGACCGCGGCGAGGGCGATCCGGTGGTGCTGTTGCACGGCGGCCTCACCGACAGCAGGGATTTCTCCGGGAACCTCGACACGCTGTCCGGGCGCTTCCGCCTCCTGCTCCCCGAACGCCGGGGCCACGGCCACACCGCCGATGTGGCGGGGCCGATCACCATCGAGGTGATGGCCCAGGACACCATCGCGTTCCTGGACAAGATCGTCGCATCCGCGGTGCACCTGATCGGCTACAGCGCCGGAGCGGCCGTGGCGCTGCGGGTCGCCGTGAGGCGCCGCGATCTGGTCGACAGGCTCGTGCTGGTCAGCGGCGGCTTCCATCCGGACGGCATGATCCTGCGGCCGACAGCAGACGATCGTCCGCCCGCTCCTCTGGTCGCGGCCTACGGCGAGGTGTCACCCGACGGTGTCGGCCACTTCCCGGTCGTGCTCGCCAAGATCGCTCATTCGGTGAACGAGGAACCGGGCATGGCGCCGGCCGATCTGCGGGCCGTCACGTGCCCGGCGCTGGTCATGACCGCCGACGACGACATCGTGACTCTCGAACACACGCTGGAACTGTATCGGGGCCTGCCGAACGCCGAGCTGGCGGTCGTCCCCGGGACGTCGCATCTCCTCCTGCACGAGAAGCCGGAGCTGTGCACCGGTTTGGTCACCGGCTTCCTGACCTCCGGCCCCACGCCCACCTGGATGCCGATCCGCCGCGCGGGCTCACCTACCGCTTTCGAGTCCGACCGGGGGAGCCTTCCCCCGGACCTCGCCAAGCCCGCCCGGCGAGCCCTCATCGCCGCCGGGTTCACTCGCCTGGAACAGCTCACCCAGGTCAGCGCGGCGGACATCGGCCGACTCCACGGCGTAGGCCCCAATGCGATAGATCGACTTCGCCGGGCCCTCACCGCGAGCGGCCTTTCCTTCGCCCCGGAGAGGTGAACCAGGCCGACTGGCTGCATGATCGCCGGGGCCGAATCTCGGGACGGGTCAGGACTGAGCCGGGGCGAGGGCTTCGAGTGCCTCCTCGGCACGCCGCATCGACTCTGCGGGATCCGCGTCGGGATCGCCGATCGCCGGATCGAAGTTGAGGTCGTGGAAGACCTCCGTCATGCCCTTCTCCCCGAGGGCCGCCACGTCGGCGCGGATCTTCTCGTAGGACCCGGTGAGCGGCCCCTCATCGGTCGCGAGCACCCGGGTGACGCCCCGGCAGACGAACCGCAGCCTGTCGGGATCACGCCCGGCCTCGCGCGCCGCTTCCTTGACGATGGCGATCTGCTCATCGATCGTGGCCAGGTCGGTGCGGCTGGCGCTGATCCATCCGTCGGCGATCCTGCCCGCCCTGCGCAGCGCCACGGCGGCCGTGCCGCCCAACAGGATCGGCGGCGTGGGCACGGGCTTGGGATCCTGGTGGACCGGCGGCAGCTCGTAGAACTCACCCTTGTGCTCCACCACGTCCTCGGTCCAGAGGCGGCGGAGGATCTCGACGTACTCCTCCCCTCGCCTGCCGCGGCGCTCCATCGGCACACCGGACGCCCGGAACTCCTCCGGGAGCCAGCCGAGTCCGAGTCCGACATCGAGCCGGCCTTCCGACACATCCTGCAGAGTGGCGAGCTGCTTCGCCATCAGGGCCGGAGAGACGAACGGCAGGTTCAGCACCGCGACGCCGAGCCGGATCCGGTCGGTGAGCCCAGCGAGATAGGACAGGCTGACGATCGGGTCCTGGACGCTCCGGTACACCGGCCCCATGGGATGCCCGACCGGATAGAGCAACCGCTGGAACGCCCACACCTCGTGGTAGCCCAGTTCCTCCGCGCGACGAGCGATCCGCTTCATGTTCTCCGGTGTCGCCCAGGAGCCGGAGACCGGTACGGCAAAGCCAATCTTCATAAGGGCACCATAGGCTGAGCGCATGATCGAACTGTCGCGCCGCGGCCGGGACAGCCCCGGCCATGCCAGGGAGTGGGAGGTGTCCGGTTCAGGAAGCGGGAGGCGTCAGGCCGGGAAGTCGTCCGGAGAGACGTCACTGGTCGACGCGTTGCCTCCGACGACCTTGTTGAGGGTCAGCGTCCAGTCGTCCCAGCGGATCTGGGTGGCCGTGTAGACGGTCTTGTACGGCAGCGGGTCGTCGAACTTCTGGAAGGTGCAGTTCCGGGTGAAACTCCTCGCCGCGCGGTCGTAGTCGACGCCGCTCGTGAAGAAGACGCGGTACTTGCCGTCCTTGATGTTGGACACCTTGGCCGTCGACTTCTTGCGCACGTACACGCTGACGGCCTTCCTCTTGCCCAGGACCAGGGTGACGACGCTGTCGCCGGCCGTGCCGTTCTTCACGGTCAGGCCGCCTCGGCCTCCCCGGATGCTCGACACAAGGATCGTGCCGTTGCCCAGACGGCGGTTGCGCTCCTTCGGCGGCGTGAACTCGACCAGGCCGCCGCGGTAGTCCCCTCCCCCGGCGAGATCGGCCCCGGCCTCCTTCAGGTCCCCGAACTCGCGGGACTTGCCGAGCCGGGACAGCACGCTCGACGCCGTGCAGAGCGACCGGCCGTCCACGGCCTGGCCCACCTCGTCGAGCCTGCCGTCCATGGCGCGCAGCGCCGCCAGGTAGTCGGCGTGCTCGGTGCCGATCTCGGCGGGCGGTCGCAGCGGCCCCAGCCGGTCCGCCGCCGTGGCCACCGCCTTCTGCGCACGCTGTACGCGCTGACCGAGCGACTTGAGCGTGCGGGCCTTGGAGATGTCCCGCAAGGCGTCGGCCACCGGCCGGCCCGCGGCGTCCAGTTCGACCTGGTACGCCTCCGGGGTGAGCCCGGGAGCGGCGTTCGGAGACGAGGCGGATCCCCCGGCGGATCCGTCCGAACCGGAACCGGAGGAGCTCGGGTTCTCGCCTGAGCTGCAGGCCGTCAGGGTCAGCGTCAAGCTCGCGGCGAGCGCGAGCGCGAGCGCGGAGGGTCGCGGGGAGATCACCCGAACAACTTTCTCGGCACGCGTCAGGATGTGTCAACCGTGAACATTTCAGGCTTCCGGCGGCCGGCCGGCCCCAGGTCGGTGTTCGCCGAACAGCAGGGGCCGGCGGCGGATCCGGCTCAGGGGCCATCGATTTCGACCAGGCCTCTCTCGCGGTCGGCCCTGAGCCAGCGCTGTACGCCGATCGACCGCAGGAACGGCAGGTCGTGGCTCGCCACGAGCAGTGCGCCCCGGTAGGCCGCCAGCGCCTGTGACAGCTGCCGCACGCTGGCGAGGTCGAGGTTGTTGGTGGGTTCGTCCAGCAACAGCAGTTGCGGTGCGGGCTCGGCCGACAGCAGCGCGGCCAGCACGGCGCGGAAGCGCTCGCCGCCGGAGAGGGTGCCCGCCGCCTGCTCAACCCGGTTCCCCCGGAAGAGGAACCTGGCGAGCTGTGCCCTGATCGCGTTGACCGATGTGGACGGCGCGAACACGCGGACGTTCTCCAGGACGCTGAGCGAGTCGTCCAGCACGTCGAGCCGCTGCGGCAGGTAACGCACCGGCACGTCCACCCGGACCTGCCCGGACGCGTCGAGCTCGCCGGCGATCCTCCTGAGCAGGGTGGTCTTCCCCGAGCCGTTGGCCCCGAGAAGGGCGATCCGCTCCGGCCCGCGTACGACGAACTCCTCCAGCACCTTGCCCGGCCGCACCACCTCGACCTCGACCGGCTCCGTCCCGGCTCCAACAGACTCCGCTTCACCCGGTGCGGTCCCGACCGGCCCGGCTTGAGACCCCTCGATCGGCACTCGCGCCGCCGGGCCGTGGAGGGCCCGGCCGCCGACCGTCAGCACCGTACGGCCCGCGGGGACCTCGGTCCTGGGCAGCTCCACCCGGATTTCGGCGTCGTCGCGGACCGCCTCCTCCGCCTCGGCCAGCCGGTCACGCGCCTCCGACAGCTTCTCCTGGTGCATGGAGCGGTGTTTGCCCGCCGACACTTGGGCCTGGCGCTTGCGCTCCTGCATGACGATCTTCGGCTCGCGCTTCTGCTCGTACATCTTGTTGCCGTACCGCAACCTCCGGTCGAGCTTGATCCTGGCCTCGGCCAGCTCCCGCTTCTGGCGGCGCAGGTCGCCCTCCGCGGCGCGCACCATCCGCTGCGCCGCCTCGTGCTCGATCTCCAGCACCTCCTCGTACTCGCTGAACGTGCCGCCGAAGGTCCGCCGGACCGGGAGGTCGACGATCTGGTCCACCAGGTCGAGCAGCGTACGGTCGTGGCTGACGACCACCAGGCTCCTCGTCCACGACGTGACCGCGTCGTACAGGCGTTCGCGCGCGCCGAGGTCGAGGTTGTTGGTGGGCTCGTCGAGCAGGAGCACGTCGGGTTGCCGCATGAACAGCGCGGCCAGGCCGACCAGGATGGTCTCCCCACCGGACAGCGTCGCCACCGTTCGGTCGAGGTCCACCCCGCCGAGGCCGAGGCGGGCCAGTTCGGCCGCGGCGCGCTCCTCCACGTCCCAGACGACCGTGTCGAAGTCGACACCGTCGATCTCGCCGCGTTCCACGGCGTGCAGCGCGGCGCGCGCGGGCGTGATGCCCAGCAGGTCGCTGACCGTACGGCTCGCGCCGAGCGGAAGGTTCTGCGGCAGGTAGCCGATCTCCCCCTTGACGCTGACCGCTCCCCGCGCGGGAGCGAGCTCTCCGGCGACGATCCTGAGCAGGGTGGACTTGCCGGAGCCGTTGACCCCGATCAGGCCGGTGCTGCCGGAGCCGAACGCCAGGTCCAGGCCGTCCAGGACGGGCGTGCCGTCAGGCCAGGAGAAGGACAGATCACTACAGACGATCGAAAATGACATGAGGCGGCTCCCCTACTGTGGTGGCGAAGAAAGCGGCGTTACGGCCGCGCGACAGGCGAGGACACCGCGGGCACACGCCCGGTAGGGGAAACGCCCTGGCAGGAAGAAACCGGCGCAAAGCCGTAGAAACCCGGCGAGGGACTGGTCCGCTGAGGTCGATGCGCCGGCCGGCCGCGATGGGCGGCGGTCACGGGCGCGGTGTCGGCGACCTCAGAACTTCAACGGACTCTCCTGGCGGGAGGCGGCAGGGCGGGACCACTGTACGCATCGCGCCCGCCGGCACGCCACCCATTAATCTCCTGATCCACGCGAACGCGACGCGACGCTCCACGGCCGCCCGAAGGTGGCGGAGAACGTGGCGAATGTCACTGGAGCGACAACCGGGTATCCCTCTGGATCAGCACGCCCAGGGAAAGGTAAGGTAACCCTGGCCTAAATAAGGCAAGCCTTACTCGATTCGGCAGGAGCGGCACAGTGTTCGCGAGTTACCTCATCGGCCTCCGTGAAGGCCTGGAGGCGACCCTCGTGGTCTCCATTCTCGTCGCCTTCCTCGTGAAGAGCGACCGCCGTGACCGCCTCCCGCTCGTGTGGGCGGGCGTCGGCGGGGCGATCGCCCTTTCGGTCGGGTTCGGCGCACTCCTCACCTTCACCGCCGCGAACCTCAACCAAACGCAGCATGAGCTGTTCGACGCCGTCACGTCGATCGCCGCGACCGTGTTCGTCACCTTCATGATCTTCTGGATGCGCACGGCCGCGCGCCGGATGTCCGGCGATCTCCGCGAGAAGCTCGGCGAGGCGCTCACGCTCGGCTCCACCGCCGTCGTCGTCATGGCCTTCCTCGCGGTGGCGAGGGAGGGGCTGGAGACCGCCCTCCTGTGGTTCGCCGCCGCCCAGGGCGCCTCGGCGACCGCGAGCCCGGTGATCGGCATCTCCCTCGGGCTGCTCACCTCCGTCGCGCTGGGCTGGGGCCTCTACAAGAGCGCACTGCGGATCAACCTCACCACGTTCTTCACCTGGACCGGCCTGCTGCTGATCCTGGTCGCCGCCGGCATCTTCAAGTACGGCGTGCACGACCTGCAGGAGGCGGGCATCCTGCCGGGCCTGAGCAACCAGGCCTTCGACATCAGCGGCGTGCTCGACCCGAGCGCCTGGTACTCCGCGCTGCTGAGGGGCATGTTCAACATCACGGCGCAGCCGACCGTGCTGGAGACCGCCGCCTGGGTGGCCTACGCCGTTCCGGTGCTGATCATCTTCCTCCGCCCGTCGGGCCGTCCGAAGGCGTCGCGGGGCCCCGCCGTACCGGCCGGGGACACGCCCACCGTGCCCGCCTCCTGAGCGCGGGTCACCACCGCACCCTCCGACGCCCTCATCGAGCTTTTCCCAGAACTGGAGTCCTCCGCATGCGCACCCCCGCCGTGGTCGCCGTGGCCGCACTCGGCCTGCTCGCCGCCGCCTGCTCCTCGGGCACGACCGACACCGCCGCGCCGGGCGGCGGCGCCAAGCCCGGAAAGATCTCCGTGGCGGCCGGCGACACCGAGTGCAAGGTCGCCGCGACGGAGCTTCCCGCCGGCACCTCCACCTTCTCGATCACGAACACCGGCAGCAAGGTGACGGAGTTCTACGTCTACGCGAGCGGCGACCGGGTGATGGGCGAGGTGGAGAACATCGTGCCCGGGCTGACCCGCGACGTCATCGTCGAACTGCCCGCCGGGACGTACGAGACGGCGTGCAAGCCGGGCATGGTCGGCAAGGGCATCAGGAATCCGCTGAAGGTGACCGGCGAGCACAAGCCGCTGAGCGACGACGCCAAGCTCGCCGAGGCGACCGCCAGCTACAAGAGCTACATCAAGACCCAGAGCGGGACGCTGCTCGTCAAGACCCAGGAGTTCGTGGACGCCGTCAAGGCCGGCGACATCGACAAGGCCAAGCGGCTCTACCCGGTCTCGCGGACCTACTGGGAGCGCATCGAGCCGGTGGCCGAGATCTTCGGCGACCTCGACCCGGCGATCGACGCCCGCGAGAACGATGTGGAGAAGGGCCAGGAATGGACCGGATTCCACCGCCTCGAGAAGGACCTCTGGGTGAAGAAGGACGTCAGCAAGGACGGACCGATCGCCGACAAGCTGATGACCGACATCACGACCATCGTCGAGAAGGCGAACGAGGCGACGCTCTCCCCGCTCCAGCTCGGCAACGGCGCCAAGGGCCTGCTCGACGAGGTCGCCACCAAGAAGATCACCGGCGAGGAGGACCGCTACTCGCACACCGACCTGTGGGACTTCGACGCCAACCTCGAGGGTTCCAAGGCCGCCGTGCAGGCGCTCCGCCCGGTCCTTGAGGAGCGCGACGCCGACCTGGTGAAGACCCTCGACGAGAAGTTCGCCGCCGCCGAGGCCGCGCTCGAGGCACACCGCAAGGGCGACGGCTGGAAGCTGCACACCGACCTGTCCAAGGACGACCTGAAGAAGCTGTCCGACGTGATCAACGCTCTGTCGGAGCCGATCAGCCGGATCGCCTCCACCGTGAGCAAGTGACCGGATCGTCCGGATATGCGGAATACGAGGACCAGCGGCGGCAGCCGTACGGGACGGAGCAGCACATGAACATCAGCCGCAGGAAGCTCTTCGGGCTCGGCGCGGCCGGCGTGGCCGCGGTCGGTGCGGGCGCGGTGGGTGTGGGCGCGGTCGCGAGCCGCGTCCTCGACACGGACCCGTCCGGAGCCGCGCACGCCGCGTCGACGTCCGACGCGGTCGCGTTCTACGGCGCCCACCAGGCCGGGATCGTGACCCCCGCCCAGGACCGGCTGCACTTCGTCACGTTCGACGTGACGACGGAGAAGCGGGCCGAGCTGGTCGAGCTGCTCCAGGACTGGACGTCCGCCGCCGCGCGGATGACCCAGGGCAAGGACGCGGGCACGTTCGGCGCGGTCGGCGGAGACCCCGAGGCTCCGCCGGACGACACGGGCGAGGCCCTCGGACTGCCCGCCTCCGGCCTGACCCTGTCGATCGGCTTCGGCGCGTCGCTGTTCGACGACAGGTTCGGACTGGCGGACAGGAAGCCGGCCGCGCTGGCCGAGCTGCCCAAGTTCCGCGGTGACGACCTCCTTCCGGAGATCTCCGGCGGCGACATCTGTGTCCAGGCGTGCGCGCACGACCCCCAGGTGGCGGTGCACGCCATCCGCAACCTGGCCAGGATCGGATTCGGCAAGGTGTCGGTGCGCTACTCCCAGCTCGGGTTCGGCCGTACGTCCTCGACGTCCCGGGCGCAGGCGACGCCGCGCAACCTGATGGGCTTCAAGGACGGCACCGCCAACCTGAAGCTGGAGGACACCGAGATGCTCCGCGACCACCTGTGGGCGACCGCGGGCGACGGCCCGGCCTGGATGGACGGCGGCACTTACCTCGTCATCCGCAAGATCCGGATGCACATCGAGACCTGGGACCGCGCGCCGCTCTCCGAGCAGGAGGCGATCTTCGGCCGGGACAAGGGCGCCGGAGCCCCGCTGACCGGCGCGGCCGAGTTCGACGACCCCGACTTCGCCAAGACCGGTTCGGACGGGGAGCCGGTGATCGCCGCCAGCGCGCACGTACGGCTCGCGCACCCCTCGGCCCATGGCGGCGCCCGGCTGCTGCGGCGGGGCTACAACTACGTGGACGGCTCCGACGGCCTGGGACGCCTCGACGCGGGGCTGTTCTTCATGGCGTACCAGCGGGACCCGCACAAGCAGTTCGTCCCGATCCAGCGCGAGCTGGCCGCCAAGGACGCGCTCAACGAGTACATCAAGCATGTCTCCAGCGGCCTGTTCGCCTGCCCGCCCGGCGTGACCGACGCCGGCGACTACTGGGGCCGCGCGCTCTTCACCTGACGCGGCTGACGCGGCCGTGCGCGTTGCCGAGGGGAGTGACACCGAGCGCCGGCCCTCGCAGCGGGCAGGCATCACCGAGGGTCCGTTGAACGGAATAATGGCCCCATGCCCAGGGCAACCTCGGAAGTCAGCGAGCCGATGTACTTCGTGCTCACCGCGTTACACTGCGGTCCGCTCCACGGCCGCGCGATCAGCACGTCGATCGGGCGACTGTCCGCGGGCCGGGTCCTCATCCTGAGACCGTTCGGCGTATGACGACGCTAGAGCGGTGCTACCGGAGGCTGCTCCTGGCCTACCCGAGGTCGTACCGCGCCGCGCATGGCGATGAACTGCTCGACGTGCTGCTGGAGTCGGCCCGTCCCGGGCAGTCGGTCCCGGTGTTCAGGGAGGCGCTGGGCCTGATCTTCGGCGGCGCCCGGGCGCGTATCGCCCATCTGGCGACCGGCAGCACCTGGGCGGACGGAGTGCACCTCGGCATCACGGCCGTGTCCGTGGCCAACCTGGCCGCGCTGCTGCCGTACGCGGGCGCGGTGCCGTGGTGGACGCTGCTGTCGGCGCTCGCGTTGCTGGCGATCCTGCGTGGCCAGCTTGGGGCGGCGTTCGCGCTCACCGCCCTCACCGGCGCCAAGTCGGTGGCCATCGCGGGCGGCTGGCAGGTGTTCGACCTCACCCTGGTGCCGGTCTCTCCGACGTTCCTGACCAGAGACTTCCTGTTCGAGCGGAGCAGCCCGTTCGCGGTGGCCTGCGCGTTCGCGGTCGCACTGCTCGGCCTGCTGGTGCTCATCCGGCGGGGCGGGCCGGTGCGGGTCAGGTCCTGGTGGTGGTGGGCTGCCGTGCCGCCGATCGCGTGGGCGGGGCCGGCGTGGATGCCGGACGGCACGCCGTACCCGATCAGCCTGAGCAGGCTGTCCGTCGAGGTGGGCGTTTTCGCGCTGGCCGTGGTGGGCGCGTATCTGGCCCGGGACCTGCGCTGGGCGCTCGCCTCGGGGATCTACCTGCTGGCCGCGTCGGGGGAGCTGAACCTCCGCGTGGAGTACTTGACCAGACAACACCTGGCCTACTGGAGCATGCTGGTGCTGTTGACTCTGGGGGCGGCCATCGCGCCGTATCGGCCGCGTCGACATCTCCTGGATTGACCATACTTCTTTCAACGGAGTATGGTCCTTTCCCATGCCAAGAAGATCAATTGTGGCCTCGGCCGCGCTGTGCCTTTGTGCACTGACCGTTCTCGGCGGCTGCGGGGGCGCGGCCGAGAGCGCCCAGCCGACGCCGAACGCGGCGGCCAAGGACAAGAAGCACCAGCTCGAAGCGGTCAAGGCGGACTGCATGAAGCAGAAGGGCTTCAAGTACGTCGCCTACGTGCGGCCGGAGAAGCAGGACAGCGATGAGCAGATCAAGCGCGCCTCCGGCGACTACGAAGCGATGCGGAAATATCGTGCCAAGTTCGGGTTCGGGGTGTTCGCGGAGTTCGTCTACCCCAAGGAGATGCAGGGCTCGGCAGAGCCGGATGCCAACCCCAACCGGGAGATCCAGTCCAGGCTCTCCGCGGCCCAGGGCGGTGCCTACCGGAAGGCATTCGACGCGTGCGTCATCGCGGCGGTCAAGCAGGTCATCGGCAAGGACCTGAAGTCGGCCGATGACTACTACGAGCAGATGAACATGGCGATGCGGCGCGCCACGGCCGCCGAACTCGACGGCGACCCCCAGCTGGTCGAGCTCGCCACGGCCATGGCCGGCTGCCTGAAGGGCAAGGGCTACCCGGTAGGCAAGACCACGCCGGGGGCCATGTCCGATCGCGGCTTCCGGGTGTTCTGGGCACAGTCGGACAAACTGGGCAGGCAGCAGCGGCCCGACGTGCCGGACGTGGCGCCCCCGGCCAAGGACGGCCAGATCCAGATGACCTACCAGCCGGATCTGACCGTCGCGGAGGCCAGGCCGTACCTGAACAAGGAGATCAAGGCCGCCTTGGACGACCTGGAGTGCGGCAAGGACTTCTACCCGGCGTACTCACCTAGGTCGAAGGCCATCACCGGGCGGCTCTTCGAGGAATTCGGCATGTGACGGCCTCAGCGGCGGACGCCAGGTCGAACCTGACCAGGAGAGATGCCTCGCCCGCTCCCTTCGGTCACTCCCAACTCGACCTTCACGCACGCCCCATCCACTATCCTCCCGATATGCCCGAGTCCTCTGGGGGACGACTCGCCTCTCGTTACCTCCTGCGCCGTCAACTTGGCAGTGGTGGGATGGGCACGGTCTGGCTGGCCTGGGACGAGATGCTCCAACGCGAGGTCGCGATCAAGGAGCTCCGCCTGCCGGACGGTCTCGACGAGGCGGAGCGCGCCCACACCGTCGAACGCGCCGTACGCGAGGCGCGGGCCGCCGCGCGGGTCCGGCACCCCGGCATCGTCAGCCTGCACGATGTACTGGTCGAAGACCGGCGGCCATGGATCATCATGGAGCTGCTCCGCGGCCGCACGCTCGCCGACGAGGTCAAGGAACGGGGGCCGCTGTCCCCGGAGCGGGCCGCCCGCGTGGGCGCGGAGGTGCTCGGCTCCCTCCGGGAGGCGCACGCGCACGGCATCCAGCATCGAGACGTCAAACCGGCGAACGTCTTCCTCAACGAGGACGGGCGTACGATACTGACCGATTTCGGCATCGCCCGGCTGGAGGGTCAGGTCACGCTGACTGCGGCCGACACCACGATCGGGTCACCCGGCTTCATCTCTCCCGAGCGGCTCGACGGCGCCACCGGCGGACCTGCCTCCGACCTGTGGTCCCTCGGCGCGACCCTGTATCTCGCGACCGAGGGCGCCCCCGCGTACGACGGCGGCCCCATCGAGCGGATCCATGCCACGCTGGCCAGCAGGACTCCCCCGCCGCCGCGCCGCGCCGGCACCCTGGGGCCGCTGCTGATGTGGATGATGGACCGCGACCCCGCGGCACGGCCGGACACCGCGACCGCGCTCCGGCTGCTCGTCGACGTCTCCGAGGGCCGCTCTCCCACGCTGTCGCCTGTCCCGGCCTCTCCGACGCCGATCCCGCCGGGGCCGGTCGCCCCCGGCTACCCCGTCTGGCAGGGCGCGGGAGGGCCGGGCCATCCGGTGGGCGTCGCCGACCACTCCAACCCGCACAACGTCGCCCACCAGCCCGGCCCGCACGACCCGTGGGCCGCCGCTCCGGGCATGCCGAACGCGCCGGGAACCGCCGGTCCCACGGCCACGAGACGGCGCGTGCTCCTGGGGGGCGCGGTCGTGGCCCTGGCCGCGGCGGTGTCCGCGACCGTGGCGTTCGTCGTGCTTCCGGACGACAGCGCTCAGAAGGCACCGTCGTTCACACGTCCCGTCGACTTCTGCGCGCTGCTCACCTCTGAGCAGGTCCACGAGGTCGTCCGTACGGCGCCGGCGCCGAAGGGCTCGGTCTCCGGGGCGGGTTGCGAGTGGGCGGTCAGGGGCGAGGGGATCAGCCTCATCCCGAAGAAGGACTCCGACACGCCCGACCCCTGGGCCATGACCGAGGAGTCCTCCCGCCTGCTGTACGAGAGCCTCGCCAAGAAGTACGCCAAGGGGCTCAAGGGCGACTGGAGGTGGAAGGAGATCGGGCAGACACGCCCGATCGCGTTCGTGCAGACCGCTCCCCGGCCCGTCACGGGCGTGGGGGACGAGGCGCTCGCCTACGAGTTCACGACGCCGCAGGGCCACACGTTCGCCGGCGTGGTGCTCTTCCGGCTGGGCGACCTCGTGGTCGAGGCCGCCTACTCGACGCTCTCGACCACCCCCACCGACGACGACATCCGCAGCGCGGCGCTCTCCGTCGCCCGCATGGGCGACGCCGTGCTGCGCACGAAGGGATGAGCGGCGTGCTGCTGGCCGGTCGATACCGCCTGCTCGAAACCCTCGGTGAGGGCGGTGCGGGCACCGTCTGGCGTGCCAGGGACGAGATGCTGCACCGCGACGTCGCGGTCAAGGACATCCGCGTGCCACCCGAGCTCACTGGAGAGGCCAGGCACGCCTTCGGGGGGCGGGCGATCCAGGAGGCCCGCTCCGCCGCCAGGCTCAGCCATCCGGCCATCGTGGTCATCCACGACGTCGTACTCGACCGGGACCGGCCGTGGATCGTGATGGATCTGATCCGCGGCCGCTCGCTGGACCATGTGATCAAGAACGGCGGACCGCTGCCCGCGCGCCGGGTCGCCGAGATCGGGCTCCGCCTCCTCGGCGCCCTTTCGGCCGCGCACGCCCAGGGGCTCCTGCATCACGACGTCAAGCCCGCCAACGTCCTGCTCGACGAGCACGGCCAGGCCCTGCTCGCCGACTTCGGCATCGCCGTACCGGCCGCCGCCGGCGACACGTCCGGATCCGCCCCCGACGCCGAATGGGAGACGGGCACGTGGCTCACCACGGCGGGTTCTCCCGGGTACGCGGCGCCAGAGCGGCTTTCCGGCCGCGCCGCGACACCCGCGTCCGACCTGTGGTCGCTGGGGGCCACGCTCTATACGGCGGTCGAGGGGCGCGCTCCATTCGCGCGCGAACTGGCCGCCGCCGTGGCCGCCGCGATCCTGCTGCGTGATCCACCGGCGCCTGAGCGGGCCGGGCCCGTGCTCGGCCCGCTCCTGCTCGCCATGCTGGCCAAGGATCCGGCCGCCCGTCCCTCCCCGGACGCGGTGCGGGAGGCCTTGCGCGCGGTCGCCGCGCACGACCCCGCCCCCGCACCGGCCACACATCCCACGGCCGGTGCGCCCGCCGCATGGTCCGACCCGTCGTCGCCTGTGTCGGGGATCCTGCCCACCGCGCCCTCGCGGCACGGTAGGGCGCGACCTGCCAAGCGGAAGTCGCTGCTGATCGTGTCCACCGTGCTCGTCGCCCTGGCCGCCACCGGCACGGCGGGCTGGCTCGCCCTGCGGCCGGACGCCTCTCAAGCAGGGAGCACGAGCGGCGCCGCTCGTTTCGCCACGGTTCCCGACTCGTGCGCCCAGCTCACGGACGCCCAGGCGAACGAGCTTCTCGGCGGCCCCACCGAAACCTCGGCGGCGGACGGCGAGTGCGAGTGGCGGTTCCGTGAGGACGGGATCGTCTGGCGCAGCGTCACCCTGCTGCTCCGGACCGAGCACAGCGGGGAGGCCGCCCGGCTCTCCCTCGCCTCCCGCCGTTCCGTTCAGGCGTCCGTCAAGGGGACCGCGTTCCACGAGACGACGTCCGGGGTCCGGGACGTACCCGGCGCCGGCGCCGAGGGCTTCGCGCAGGACGTGTCGAACGCCTTCCAGAAATCCACCGCCAGCACGGTCTGGTTCCGCGTTGACAACCTGATCGCCGAGGTCCGGTACCACCAGATGGAAGGCCCCGCCGTCACCCCCGCCGCCCGGCGTACGGCGGAGCGCGCCGCGAAACTCGCCGCGGAAGCGATCGGCCGCGTCTGAGCCCCCGAGGAGAGCACATGGACAGCCAGGAACACGGCCCGCGCGATCCGAACGGGGCCGAGAACGGCCGCCCCATGACGCCCTGGCCCGGCCACCCGGGCCCCATGGCACCCGACACGGCCGGCGGCCCCTCGTCCCCGCCTTCGTGGCCGTACGCAGCGAATGGGCAGAGCGGACCGGGCGGACCGGGCGGACCAGCGGGACCCGGCATGCCGGGCGTGCCGACGGGGCCGACGGGGCTGAGCACGATGGTCGCGCCGATCCCCCGGCGCCGCCGTAGCAAGGTGGTTCCGGCGGTGGCCGCCGCGACCGCGCTGGTCGCCGCCGGTGCCGTGACCGCCTTCTTCGTGTTCCGCGATAGAAGCGGCGACGCCGCGCGCCCGGCGGGCACCGCATCTTCGCCGCGCGCCACGCTCGCCGCGCCGGACGCGTGCGCCATGCCGCGCCGCGCCACTGTGGAGCGGCTGGTCCCCCAGGCGCAGAGCAACAGAGACACCCGGGACCGCCGGGAGGACACCGGCTACATCAGCTGGATCTGCACCCTGCGCAACGACAACTTCTCCTTCGGCGAGTACGTCAGGTCGCGGAGCATCGAGATCAAGGTGACCCGGTACGACGCGGACGGCGAGCGGACCGCCCTCCGGGTCGCCAGGGACTTCTACGACGCCGAGCTGACCTCGGGGAAGTACGCCGAGAGCCACTCGACGAAGGAGAACTACAGCTCCAAGGTCCGTACGCTGCCCGGCGTCGGCGAGGAGGCCTTCGCCCGGTACACCTGGGCGCGGGACGCCAAGAGCAACAGGTACTCCTACGGCCAAGGGTTCGGCCGCGTCGGCGACATCGTGATCGAGCTGAAGTACGAGGCCCGTCAGCAGCGCAAGGACGCCCCCATCTTCTCCACGGAGAGCGTCCAGGGCGTGACGGAGGAGAACGCGCTCCGCGAGGTCTCCGTACTGCTCGGGGAGGTGGCCGCGTCCGTGTCCGCCTGGCGGGACCGCGGCGGCGCCTCCTCCACCGGCTCGGGCACGGACGCGGGGGGCGGCTCGACCGCCACCGGCCCGATTCCCACTCCGGCCGCGTCGCCTTCGGCCGTCCCCTCGGCGTCGCCTTCGGAGATCGCGCTGCCCGACACGTGTTCCCAGGTGTCTCCGGTCGCGCTGCGCTTCGCGCCGGGGGCCACGCCGAAGGCCACCCAGACACAGGACGGCGCCTCGACCAGGGTCGAGTGCAAGTGGCTGAACCGCGACCTGACCGCGGGCGCGAAGTCGCGGCTGCGCGGCGTTTTCGTCACCGTCCAGCGCTTCACGAACCGGGTCGGCGCCGAGGATCCCCAAGGAGCGAAGAACCGGTTCATCGACCAGCGCGCGGAGGGCAGGAAGTGGGCCGGAAGCGGGATCACCGACAGCCTGTTCTGGTACAAGTCAGCCGATGTCGCTGGCCTGGGTGACGCCGCCTACCAGCAATATCGGACGAACCGGACGCCTACCGTGCACGCCGGCATCGGCCAGGTGGCCGTGCTGTACGGCCCCGCGGTGATCACCGTCGATTACTACGGGGCCGACCGGCCGAAGGGCGCCCCGCTGAACTCGGCCAGGTCCACGCTCATGCGCGGAAAGGAGGGCCTGGCCGGAGCCATGGCCGTGGCGAGGGCGATGACGGACGCCCTCGCCACGGAGTGATCCCGCCGCCTTACGGATGCTCTGCTCCGGGCCGGCGTTCTTCCCAGTCCTCCCGGCCCAGGCCTCCCGGCACCGTGGGTCAGAGGCGGGATCGGTAGACCGCGCGCGCCTTCTCGATGAGGTCGAGATGGTCGCGGAGCTGTCCCTCGCCGTCCAGCCGGGCCTGTCCTCGCACCAGTTCCTCGAGCAGGTCCAGCCAGTGCAGGCACCAGCGGACGTCCTCGGCGTGGGCGACGTGCCGCCCGGCCACGTCGAGATAGATCGGGCTGGTGTGGGCGTAGACCTGCCGGTGCAGCGACCGGGGGTGCCTGCCGCCGGAGGCGACCGCGACGAGGTACGTCGGCTCCGTCACGGTGAACGCGGCGGTCAGCTCGCCGCCGCCTCCCTCGGCGAGCACGCCGTCGGCGGTGCGGATCTCAACCCGCTCGACCTCGGGCCCGATCGCCTTCGCCCGGACCGTCACCAGGTCGCCGGGCGACAGGTTCACGGTGTCGCCGATCTGGTGACCGTTCACGTCCAGCTCCAGCCACGGCCCGGTGGTGGCGAACGTACGGCCCCGCTGTATGGCCTCGACGTACCCCTCAGTGGTCAGGGGACCGTCGAGTCGGGCGTAGACACGCTCCCAACCGGGCGGGCTGGAGACGGTCTCCTGCCGGGTGAACGACAACATGCTGTCGGTCCCGGCGAGCGCCGTGAGCCGGTTGCCCGCGCCGATCAACCGCCGGTAGACCTGCGCGGTGCCGATGATGTCGGAGAAGTGCAGCAGCTCCATGCCGTCCACGAGGCCGAGCGCGGCGTCGACCACGACGGCCCTGGCCGAGCAGTTCCTGCGCCCCACACCGATGATCTCCTCAGGCGTGGAGATCGGAGCGTGGAAGGGGTGGGCGTAGGCGAGCACGGCCCCGGTCTCCCGCATCTCGCCGCAGGCGGTGGCGTTCGGCGGCCAGTCGGCCTCACCGCCGAAGCCGGTGTGAAAGCGGTCCGGCGGGGTCGTCACCCCGAACGCATGGATGTGCCCGAACAGGTCGTTGCGGTATTCCACGCCCATCCGGGCGATGTGCCCGGCGTCCGACCAGGGCAGGTCGCGTCCGGCCCAGTGCTGGAGGGCTTCTCTGTCATAGACGCGCTCGCCCGAAACGTTGCCCGCGACGAGGTTGAGCAGGTGCAGGTCCTCGCCGTGCTGCATCAAGGCCGCCGCGGCGGGCGGGGCGACGAGGTCACCGGCCCAGTTGAGATGGACGTGCAGGTCGGCGCCGTACCAGCCGCGCGCGGCGGCGTCGTAGATCCGCTCGGGGGTCAGCTCGACGAGCGTCTCCCGCCACGGCTCCGGCACGAGGGTCACCTCGGCGCAGTCGTACTCCATGCCGCGGGTGACCCGGACGGTGAGCGTTTCGGCGGGGACGTCGAGGACGACGTCGTCGCCGTGGAAGAACGGCATGCCGTGGTAGTCGTAGCGGTGCGGCGCGCCCTCGGGATACCACCCCTGGCCGCCCTCAGACGTCACGCTCCAGCGGCAGGGGAAGCCGGCCCGCAGGCGCAGCCGGGAGGGTACGGCGTGGCGCCGGAGCGGTGACAGGTCGACCGGCTCGCCGTCCACGGTCAGGACCGAGTCGCTGCGGATGTCCACGAGCAGGGCCCCCCGCGCCCTGATCTCGTACGGCCTGCCGTCCACCTCGACGGCGGTCGCGGCGTCGCGCGAGGAGTCGACGATGAGCGCGACCCTGAGCGGTTCGGCGGCCACCACCGCGCGTACGGCCCCTGGCTCGAGTCGGTGGCCGTGGGGCGCCAGCCGGAGAGCGACGAGCCCGTCCGGCAGGGTCTCGCCGAGCACGTCCCTGAAGGCCGCGTCGAGGTCGGCGCCGATGTCCATCCGGTCCGCCTCGTCCGGAAACCGAAGAAACGTCATCATCCGGACGTAGTCGAGCGGCGGCTCCCCCCAGGTGATGCCGTGCTCGGTGAGCAGGTTCCTGTACTCGTCCAGCGCGCGTGCCACCGGCGGCGGCAGCAACGGGTCGTGATGCATCGTGCCTCCCCGTAGTCGATAACGGGGCCATAGTCACACAACACGCTGTGTGGGAAGCCGCGTGTCGGCGGCGCTCCTCTCCTGGAGGTAGCGGTCTGTAACACCCGGGAGGAAATGACGCGTCCCGCTCGTCACAAATCCCCGACCGTGGCCGAAAATACGGCGAGGATCCGGTCCGCGGCCTGGCTGGGCGTGAGGCTCCCGTCGAGCACCTGCCGCTCGATCTCGGGGGCGATCGGCCCGGCCTTCTCGTGCAGCCGGGCGAGCAGCCGGTCGCGCACCAGCGCCCACGTCCACTCGACCTGCTGGCGGCGTCTCTTGCTCGCCAGGTCGATGCCCTCCTGGTGGCGTACGACGTGCTTCCACAGCTCGTCCAGCCCCGCGCCGGTCAGGCCGCTGCAGGTGAGCACCGGGGCCGTCTCCCCGGTCCGGAGGAACCTGAGCGCCCCGGCCAGCTCCCTCGCGGCCTGGCGGGCGGCCGTCTCGTGCTCGCCGTCGGCCTTGTTGACCGCGATCACGTCGGCCAGTTCCAGGACGCCCTTCTTGATGCCCTGGAGCTGGTCGCCCGTACGCGCGAGGGTGAGGAGGAGGAACGTGTCGACCATGTCGGCGACGGCGGTCTCGGACTGGCCGACGCCGACGGTCTCCACCAGGACGATGTCGTAGCCCGCGGCCTCGACGACGACCATCGCCTCCCGGGTGGCCGTGGCGACGCCGCCGAGCGTCCCCGCGGTCGGGGACGGCCGGATGAAGGCGTTCGGATCGGTGGCCAGCCGGGCCATCCGGGTCTTGTCGCCGAGGATGCTGCCCCCGGACCGCTTGGACGACGGGTCGACCGCGAGCACCGCCACCCGGTGCCCGCGCCCGGTGAGAAGGGTGCCGAGTGCCTCGATGAACGTGGACTTCCCGGCTCCGGGGACGCCGCTCACGCCCACCCGCCGGGCCTTCCCCGCGTGCGGGGTCAGCTCGGCGAGCAGGCGCTGCGCGAGCTCGCGGTGGTCGGCGCGGGTGGACTCCACCAGCGTGATGGCGCGGGCGATCCACCGCCGGTCCCCCGCCAGCACGCCGCTGACGTAGTCGTTGAGCTGGTTCTCCATGATCACGCGTGGGAGAGGGCGCGGAGGAGGTCCAGGGCGGCGTCGGCGATCACGGTGCCGGGCGGGAAGATCGCCGCCGCCCCGGCCTCGCGCAGCGCGTCGAAGTCGTCCGGGGGGATCACGCCGCCGACGACGATCATGATGTCGTCCGCGCCGAGGTCGGCCAGCGCCCGCTTCAGCGCCGGGACCAGCGTCAGGTGCCCGGCGGCGAGCGACGAGACGCCGACGATGTGCACGTCGGCCTCCACGGCCTGGCGCGCGACCTCCTCCGGCGTCTGGAACAGCGGGCCGACGTCCACGTCGAAGCCGAGGTCGGCGAAGCCGGTCGCGATCACCTTCTGGCCCCGGTCGTGCCCGTCCTGGCCCATCTTGGCGACCAGGATCCGCGGGCGGCGGCCCTCGGCCTTCTCGAACTCGGCGCAGGCCGCGCGGACGCCGTCCACTCCCTCGCCCACCTCTTCGCGGTACACCCCGGAGATCGTACGGATCTCCGCGGCGTGGCGTCCGAACACCTTCTCCAGCGCGTCGGAGATCTCTCCGACGGTCGCCTTGGCGCGCGCGGCGTCGACGGCCAGCTCCAGCAGGTTCCCGCCCTGCGCGGCGGCGCTGGTCAGCGCCTCCAGCGCGGCGTCCACATCGGCCTGCGAGCGCTCCGCGCGGAGCCTGCGCAGCTTCTCGAGCTGCTGCTCGCGCACGGCCGTGTTGTCGACCTTGAGGACCTCGATGGGCTCGTCGGCCTGCGGGCGGTACTTGTTGACCCCGATGACCGGCTGGTGGCCGGAGTCGATGCGGGCCTGCGTGCGGGCCGCGGCCTCCTCGATGCGGAGCTTGGGCAGGCCCTGGTCGATCGCCCGGGCCATGCCGCCGGCCCGCTCGACCTCCTGGATGTGGCCCCACGCCTTGGCGGCGAGATCGTTGGTGAGCCGCTCGACGTAGTACGAACCGCCCCACGGGTCGATCACCCGGCAGGTGCCGGACTCCTGCTGGAGCAGGAGCTGCGTGTTGCGGGCGATCCGCGCCGAGAAGTCCGTCGGCAGGGCGAGCGCCTCGTCCAGGGCGTTGGTGTGCAGCGACTGCGTGTGCCCCTGTGTCGCGGCCATCGCCTCGACGCAGGTCCGCACGACGTTGTTGAACACGTCCTGGGCGGTGAGGGACCACCCGGAGGTCTGGCTGTGCGTACGGAGGGACAGCGACTTGGGGTTCTTCGCGCCAAAGCCCCGGACCAGCTCGGCCCAGAGCAGCCGGGCCGCGCGGAGCTTGGCGACCTCCATGAAGAAGTTCATGCCGATGCACCAGAAGAACGACAGCCGCGGCGCGAAGGCGTCGATGTCCAGGCCCGCGGCCACCCCGGCGCGGAGGTACTCCACGCCGTCGGCGAGCGTGTAGGCCAGCTCCAGATCACAGGTCGCCCCGGCCTCCTGGATGTGGTAGCCGGAGATCGAGATGGAGTTGAACTTGGGCATCCGCTGCGACGTGTACGCGAAGATGTCGGAGATGATCCGCATCGACGGGCCCGGCGGATAGATGTACGTGTTGCGGACCATGAACTCCTTGAGGATGTCGTTCTGGATGGTCCCGGCGAGCTGCTCGGGCGCCACCCCCTGCTCCTCGGCGGCCACGATGTAGAGCGCGAGGATCGGCAGGACCGCGCCGTTCATGGTCATCGACACGCTCATCCGGTCGAGGGGGATCCCGTCGAAGAGCTGCCGCATGTCGTAGATCGAGTCGATCGCGACGCCGGCCATGCCGACGTCGCCGGCGACCCGGGGGTGGTCGGAGTCGTAGCCCCGGTGCGTGGCCAGGTCGAAGGCGACCGACAGGCCCTTCTGCCCGGCGGCGAGGTTGCGCCGGTAGAACGCGTTGGACTCCTCCGCCGTGGAGAACCCGGCGTACTGGCGGATCGTCCACGGCTGGTTGACGTACATCGTGGGGTACGGCCCGCGCACGTACGGCGGCATGCCGGGGTAGGTCCCCAGGAAGTCGATCCCCTTGAGATCCTCCGCCGTGTAGAACGGCCTGACCTCGATGCCCTCGGGCGTCTCCCACGCGACGCCGTCGACGTCCGACGCGGCGGCCGCCCCGGATCCCAGGTCGATTCCCGAGAAGTCAGGAATGTTCATCGGCTCACTCCCAGGTCGTCGAAGGTGGTGCGCAGCACGCCGAGCGCGTCGCATCCCGCGTACACACGGTCGTCCACTCCCTCATACTCGCCCTTGCCGGCCAGCCAGACGCGCCGCGCCCCCGCCTCCCGGAGCGCCGCGGCCACGGCCTCGGCGTGCTCGCCGTACAGCCGGTCGCTGGAGCACAGGCAGGCGACGGGCGTGCCCGCGTCGTGGAAGGCCGCGGCGATCGCCTCGGCGTCGGTGCCCGGCCCGCTGGTCACGGTCGCCACGCCACCCGCCGCGAAGAGGTTGGCCGCGAAAGAGGCGCGGGCCGTGTGCACGGCCACCGGCCCGATCGTGGCGAGGAACACGGTGGGCCGCTCATCCTGGGCGTCGGCCAGGTCGCGCAGCGCCTCGAACTCCTCGGCGTACCGGATCCGGGGCAAGCCCTCCTCCGAGATCGCGCCCGTCCCGGCGAGGCCGGGGCCCGGCTCGCGTTCGGGCAGCTTCTCCGTCAGGTTGGGGAACTCGCTGACGCCGGTGATCGGGTCGCGCCGGTGCGCGACGCCGTCGGCGCGCCGGGCACGGGTGGCCGCCAGCCGCTCGGGGACGAGCCGCTCCAGTGCGACGGCCATCCCGCCCGCGCGCTCGATCTCCTGGAACCACGCCCAGGCGCGCTCGGCCAGGTCGGCGGTGAGCCGCTCGACGTACCACGAGCCGCCGGCCGGGTCGAGGACGCGTGCCACGCCCGCCTCCTCCAGCAGCAGCGACTGGGTGTTGCGGGCGATGCGCCGGGCGAACGCGTCGGGCAGGCCGAGGACGGCGTCGAACGGCTGCACGGTCACCGCGTCCGCGCCGCCGGCCCCCGCGCCGAAACAGGCCAGCGTGGTGCGGAGCATGTTCACCCAGGGGTCCCTGGCGGTCATCATCGCCGACGAGGTGACGGCGTGCTGGAGCTGCCTCCCCAGAGCGCCCGGACCGCCGACGACCTCGGCCACGCGGGCCCACAGCCGGCGTGCCGCGCGGAGCTTGGCGATGGTGAGGAACTGGTCGGCGGTGGCCGCGTAGCGGAACTCGAGCTGCCCGAGCGCCTGTTCGACGGAGAGTCCCGCGTCGGTCATGGTCCGCAGGTAGGCGACGCCCGTGGCGATCGAGCACCCCAGCTCCTCGGCGTCGCCGCCACCCGCGTCGTGGTACAGCAGGGCGTCGACGACGAAGGTCCGCAGCGCGGGGAAATCGCGCACGCAGCGCAGGAGGAGCTCCTTGGCCCCGTCGCTCGCCCGTGGGAAGACATCCGTGGGCGAGGGCCGGCGTGCGGGATCGAACCCGGGGGACGTGCCCGCGCCGCGCGCGCGAGCGCCCAGCGGATCGATCCCGAGGTTGCCGCCCGGCGGGGTCACGCCGCGCTCGGCCAGCAGGTCGAGAAACGCCGTGGCCGCCTCCGCCGCCCGGTCGCCCGCGTCGAGGACCACCGGGGCGAGGTCGAGGTAAACGCCGTCGAGCACCCGCGGGAGCGCCTCGGGGCCGAGGGAGGTCAGGTCCAGCCAGATGGAGGTGACACCGTTCTCCAGGTCGGCCAGCACGGCCTCCCTGGTGACCGCCGGGTCGGGGTGCGCGTGGCGTTGCCGTACGTCCCACGGACCCGCGGGGCGCACGACGCGCGGCGCGTCGGGCAGGTC
Source organism: Microtetraspora sp. NBRC 16547 (assembly GCF_030268965.1). Lineage (GTDB taxonomy): Bacteria > Actinomycetota > Actinomycetes > Streptosporangiales > Streptosporangiaceae > Microtetraspora. Next base: position 113,905 of record NZ_BSSE01000022.1, read on the forward strand.
GGAGGCGTCGTGGAGGGGGGCGACCGTCACGCCGTCGTAGGTCGTGGAGGACAGCGCCTCCTCGGCGGCGGCGGGTGCGGCGTCGTCGGCGAGGACACCGGACTTCCGGAGGACTCCGAGCGCGAGCGTGCGCCACTTCTCCCGCGTGCCCGGCGGGAACCCTGCGGCGACTTCAAGAGGCGGCACCGTCATGCGAGGGATGCTAGGCGCACCGCTTCCAGAACAATTATCCGGGGTCCCGAAGTCCGGGAGCGGGAGTCACACATCACGGGCACCGGCGAGTGATCGGCGGGCGATCCGCCCGGTGGCGACCCCTGATCCGCGGGATGCCGGCGGGTGCCCCGCGTTTTCGGCCGGCCGCTCAGGTCGCGGGCGTGAAGGCGGCGTTCCAGGTGAGCTTCCCGACGATGCCGTCGGGGTCGAGGTTCCTGTCCTTCTGGAATCGGACGCAGACCGCCTTGGACTCGGGGCCGTACGCGCCGTCCACCTCGATCGCGTAGCCGAGCCGGGCGATCTGCCGCTGCCAGTCGCGGACGTCGTCGCCCCGCATGATCGGCGGATATTTCAGGAGACGTCCGGGCCACTTCAGGGCGGTCTCCGGGTCCGGCTCCTGGCCGCCACCGCCCGGGCGTGGCGCGCCCTTACTCACCCACGCGTAGAGGGCGGCGCCCGGGCAGTCGGTGGAGTAGCCGTCACGGTGCCCCTTGATCTCCTTGCCCGCGCCGCCCTGGGCACGGAGGTAGTCGACCGCGTCCAGGATCGCGTGCAGGAGGCCGTCGGGCGGCTCCACCAGCCCGGAGTCGCCGACCAGGCCGAGCACGGCGTAATGGCCGGAATTAAGGCCGGACCCGTTGGCCGCCGGAAGGTTGTGCGGGCCTCGCCCGACGAATACCTGCCTATGCGGACAGGCGATCATCGAATACCCGATATCGATCCAGCCGTTGCCGTCCATGTGGAAGCTCTGGATCGACTTCACGACCGCCGTGCAACGGGCGTGGTCGTCCACGATCGCCGGATCGACCCTGCCTCCGGTGTAGTGGACCTTGACACCCTTCGTGGAGGTCAGCCGCGAGTAGGAGCCCCTCGGGGCACGGGCACCCCACTCGGCGCGGGACACGAGGTCGATGGCCACGGACGTACTCCCGGATGGGCAAGGCGGACGGGGGACCGCCGGACGCCCCGGCAAAAGGTCCGGAGCCGGCGGTTCATTCACGCACTCGACCCGGGAATCCGGCAAAGCGACCCTAACCGCATTACCAACTAAATGGCATCCTTTTCACAATTTTTGCTGGTACTCCGGGCTGCGCGACGTCACCCCGGCAGAGGCAGCGCGCCCTTGCAGGGTCCTTGAAAAGCGCCACGCATGCCGCGGTCAAGGGACATGTAACCGGGCGGGCTTTCACTCGGTACACGAGCCCGGAAGGCAAGGGGTCACGCCGGGAAGCATCCGCTCTCAGGAGATCACCATGAAGCGCACCGCACTTGGTCTCGCCGCCGCCGCGATCACCGGCCTCGGCGTCCTGCCCGCCGTCGTCACCGCCGCGCCGGCGTCCGCCGCCGACTACGGTTCCGACACCTGCGCTCAGGGCTACGTCTGGCGCGAGGCCCGCCCCTCCGACCACGTCTGCGTCACCCCTGCCGTACGCGCGCAGACCGCTCAGGACAACGCCGTCAAGGCCTCCCGCTGGACCAACGGCGCGTACGGCCCGCACACCTGCGTGGCCGGCTACGTCTGGCGCGAGGCGTTCTCCGGCGACGACGTCTGCGTCACCCCCGCCGTACGCAACCAGGCGCGGGCCGACAACGCCGCCGCGGCCGGCCGCCTCGCCTCGTCGTCCAAGCTGCCCTCGCCGATCGTCGTCAACCGCAAGGTCACCTTCAGCGGAGGGGTCCCGGTGGGCGGGTGGACGTCGCTGACCCTGTACGACAACGGGACGTACCAGTGGTCCGGGCACATGCACGACTCGGGCGGCACCAGCTACAACTACACCGGCGTCTGCGTCGTCCGTATGTCGTCGGGCTCCGCCTTCGTGTTCGAGACCTTCGGACGACTCCATGGAACGTTCGACTCCGGCTCCCGTGACCACAACTGGAGCAAGTCAGGCTCCATCTCCTCCCTCCCCACGGCCTGGCGCGCGTCCTCGAGCTACCAGGTGAGCTGCAAGAACAGCGTCAAGCTCAACCTCGACGGCACGGTGAAGGCGGCGCTCGAGGCCGTCGGCTACGCCTCCGCGGTCGTCGCGATCATCGCCTGACAAGCCTCTCCCGGCCGCCGACATCGAGCGCGGTCTCCAGCTCGTGGTCGAACTGGAGACCGCGCACACCGCCGTACGGCCGCCCCCGGCGACCGCCGTCCACCAAGTCGATCATCCGCATATCAGGAAATTACCGAAATATGGGGCGCAATGTGCGCGGTGAAAACGGCGAAGATGTCAGCAGGTGCCGGATCCGCGGGGCGTGCCACCACGCAAGGTCGTCTCGCGAACGGACACCACGAGCCGAGGAGCGCCTATGACAGAGGAGACCGTCTCCAGCAAGGGATACGGCCCGGACCACGTGTCGGATTTCGGCTACGGCCTGCATCATGTCCAGCTCGCGATCGAGCGGGGTGGCGAGGACGCCTGCCGCGCCTTCTACGTGGGGATCCTCGGCATGATCGAGATCCCCAAGCCACCGGCGCTCGCCGCGCGCGGCGGCCTCTGGGTGCGGGCCGACACCCTGGAGATCCATCTGGGCGTCGAGGAGGGCTTCCGGCCAGCTCGCAAGGCCCATCCCGGCATCCACGTCGCCGATCTCGACGGCCTGGCCGCCCGCCTCACGAACCATGGCGTCGAGGTGGTCTGGGACGACGACTTCCCCGGCCACCGCCGTTTCTACACGCACGATCCGGTCGGCAACAGGCTGGAGTTCATCCAGCGGGACCCGGCCAGGAATGATCAACTGCCCTGGGAAACGACGATCACTGACTAGGGTAAAAGGTATGGCTGAGCTTTCGGTTGCGGATGGATCGTGGACGTTTGACGGTGAAACCCTCAGGATCGTTCCTGGCAGCGGTAAATCCGTCCACGAGCTACGTAAAGCGCTCGGCGAGCTGCTGGTTCCCCTTTCGGCCATCTCCGGGATGTCGTTCGAGCCCGCGCGAAAGGGCGGAAACCTCCAGCTGCGGCTACGGCCCGGAGCCGACCCGCTGACCGACGTCGTCGCCGGGCGGTTGTCGGGAGCCGCCGACCCGTACCGGCTGGCCATCCCGAAGGAACGCACCGGAGCCGCCGAGTACCTTGTCGACGAGGTGCGCACCCATCTGACCCTGGAGCGGGTGCCGAACGGCCCGAGTGAATCCTTCCTGCTGCCCGGTCCGGCCGTACCGGTGTCGGCGTCGGCGGGCGACGGCGCGGTGAGCTTCGACGGCGAGCGGGTTCACCTGGACTGGACCGTGTTCGCCACGTCGGCCAAGGAGTCGGCGGGTCCGCAGACGTTCTCCCTGGCGGACGTGGAGAGCGTGGAGTGGGCGCCGCAGTCCGGCGCGAGCTACGGCCGGCTGCGTTTCCGCCTCAGAGGCGGCGGCCCCGCGAAGTCGCCGGAGGATGACCTCTGCTGCCTGTCCTGGGGCGTGCAGCGATACGGCGGCTTGACCGCTCTGGTCGCCGCCGCCGTACTGGCTCGGCTGCCCCGCCGTGCCGATCAGCAGGCCGATGAGCGGGCCGCGCTGCCGCATCGTCCCGAGGCACCGCCAACCGGATCGGATGATCGGGAAGCGCTGCTGGCCCGCCTGGCCGAGCTGGAGAGCCAGGACGCCCTGATACGCCGCCTGGGCGAACTCGGCGAGTTGCACCGCTCCGGCGTGCTCACCGACGAGGAGTTCGGTACGGCCAAGCAGGTGCTGTTGCGAGGGCTCCGCCGACCCTGACGACCCCGACAACCCATTTCCGTGTTAATCCGTCGACATGACCACACCGGGCGTGGATCATGGCAGGCATGTCCATCGTGAAGGAGGTCGACTTCTCCTCCAGCCCCGAGCCCCGCGAGCCGCTTCCGATGAACGTCTGGCTCGACGACGGCGACAGCCCGGCCGACGTGATCGACGCGCTGGCCCTCTCACCGTTCGCCACGGGAACGCAACCGTGGTCCCGCAGCACCACCGTCGACCGGGTCAAGCTGGACGCCGCGACGGTCCCCTCGGGCGGGCGGGTGCTCCGAGTCGCCCAGCACAGCGACGGTCACGAGTCCCGCCTGATCTCCGGCGAGGGGTGGACCCTGCGGGTGGTCCGCTACAGCAGCAGATCCGCCACCTTCACCGTGACCGCGACCAGCGAGGAGCTGGCCCGTTCGGTGCTCGACGAGGCGACCCGCAATGCCGAGGATGTGGTCGGCAAGGACGAGGAGCACGTCGCGATGGGCTTCGTGTGGCTGTCCGACCACGGCAAACGCCGCTCGGCGAAGCCGATCACGACCTCCCCTTGGGACGGGATCAGGCCCAACTACCCGCGTGCCGCCAAAGAGCGGATCGACCAGCTCATGAAGATCACGCCGCAGGACGTGAACGGCCGGCTGCTCCTGCTGCACGGCCCGCCGGGAACGGGCAAGACGACCCTGCTGCGCACGCTCGCCCGCGAATGGGCGGACTGGTGCCAGGTCGACTGCGTGCTCGATCCGGAGCGGCTGTTCAACAACCCCGGATACCTCATGGACGTGGCGGTCGGCTGCGACTGCCCCGACCACGACGAGGAGCACCGCTGGCGGATGCTCGTCCTGGAGGACTGCGACGAGCTGATCCGCGCCGAGGCCAAGCAGTCCACGGGTCAGGGTCTGTCCCGGCTGCTCAACCTGACCGACGGCCTGCTCGGCCAGGGCCGGGACGTCCTCGTGGCGATCACCACGAACGAGGATCTGAACCAGCTCCACCCCGCCGTCGTACGGCCGGGCCGGTGTCTGTCGCAGATCGAGATCGGGCGGCTGGCTCCGGACGAGGCCGCGGCGTGGCTCAACGCGTCGTCCGGCGCGCGGGACGGATCCGGCACGGCGTCCGGTGGCACTGCGTCAGGCGGCGTGGCGGGCATCGGACCCGAGGGAGCCACCCTCGCGGAGCTGTTCGCGCTCCGGGAGGGACGCGGGCTCGCGGCGCCGGAGAGCACCGCCTCCACCGGCCTCTACCTCTGAGGCCGGTGCGGGCCCGGCACACCTCGACGATCCGCGGGTCCAGCGGGGTGTGCGCCGCCCGTCACGTCCAGAAGACGGCGACTCCGGTGGCGGCGATGGCCGAAGCGCCGACGCCGTAGAACATCCATGTCGGCCTGATCCGCGTGCCCGCGACCGCAAGCAGCAGGATGGTCAGGTCGAGGCCCGCCTTGACGGCCATCTTGCCGTCGGCGACGGACATGTCGAGCGCGGTACGGATCCATATAAGCAGGGCACCCGTGACGAACTGGGCGACGGCGGCGATGATGACCGGACGCCCGATCAGCGTGATTCCGAGTTGCATCTGGCGGAGGAACCCGCCGACCAGGGCGGCGAACCCGCTGAGATGGAGGAAGACCAGGACGAGGCGCAATGTTTCCATGCAACACCCCCGGCTGACGACCTCACCCCAGGTGTCCGCATGTGCGGTGCCATACGCGTCCGCCTGCGAGAGGCCCTCGACGTACAGTGATGACGGTACTACGCTCCACTTTCGCGATCACAGCCGCTCGGGGACGCCGGCCGCCACGCCGCGCGACACGGTCAATGTTTCGGATAGGTAAACCAATACGTAAACCATCCGATGTGCCGCTTACGGTCGCAAACCACAATCACGAAGGTGGTCACCCCGTCGTCGGCACGACTGAGCAGCGTCGTACTCCACCGGTGGTCCTTCGAGGGCCAGGAGAGCGGCGTGGCCGCCTACCTCGATCCGTTCGGCGCCGCTTCCGGCCCACGGCCCGCCGGCGAGGGTGGCGAGGGCGACGGCAGGAGCTGGCCGTACGTCCGCTGGACCTCGGACGAACGGGAGATCGGCTTCCCGGCGACCGAGCTGGTGCCGTCCTGGACCGCGAACACGCCTCCCGGATCCTGGTTGCAGGTCGACGTGCAGGCGCGCACCGCGGGCGGCTCCCTCACCAAGTGGTACTGCATGGGCCGCTGGGCCGAGGGCGACACCGACGTCCACCGCACGTCCCTCCCCGGGCAGGGCGACCAGGACGGCGACGTCGCCGTGGACACCTTCGTCGCCACCCGGCCGATCACCGCGTACCGGATCCGCGTCACCCTGTACGGCGAGGGCGCCCGGGTACGCTCCGTCAACGTGATGGCGTCGTCCGTACCCCCCGGAGGACCGGCGAGCGCGGTCAGCGCAGGGGCGCAGGTCCCCGCACCGGCAGACCCGAGCACACGGAGCACGGCGATCGCCCAGAGCAGGCAGGACGCCCGGCTGACCGGGATCGCGCGGATCGCGAAGACGTCGAGATCGGCGCGGGCGCCGCGGGCCGGCACCGCGGGCGTCGAGCTGAACGTGCCGTGCCGGTCGCAGATGGTGCACACGGGACACCACCCGGAGTGGGACGGCGGCGGCGATGCCTGGTGCAGCCCGGCTTCGTTCACGATGGTGCTGAGCTACTGGGGGCGCGGCCCGGCTCCGGAGGACCTGGACTGGGTCTCCCCCGACGATCCCTGCCCCGGCGTGGACCACGCCGCGCGTCACATGTACGACCACAGCTATCAGGGCACGGGGAACTGGCCCTTCGGGGTGGCCTACGCGGGCCGCTATGGGCTCGACGGCTTCGTGACGCGGCTACGCTCTCTGTCTGAGCTGGAGCTTTTCGTCTGCGCGGGCATCCCTGTGATCACGTCGCAGTCGTTCAAGGAGCACGAGCTGCCCGGTGCGGGGTACTCGACGAGCGGCCACATCATGGTCGTCACCGGGATGACCCCGGCGGGCGACGTGATCGCCAACGATCCGGCCGCCCCCTCGGACGAGGCGGTGCGCCGGGTCTATCCGCGCGAGGCGTTCGAGAACGTCTGGCTGCGCGGCTCCAGCAGCGGGGGGATCGTCCATGTGGTCCACCCGCCGGACGTCCCACTCCCTCTCTCCGAAGGAAACTGGTGAGCCGAACCGAACCGGTGAGCATCAGCGCCGTCGACGTGGCGCGGGTGGACGATCGCCCACTATGGGTGGAAATTTCCGGCAATGAGGTGTGGTGGGATGAGCCCCGTCCGCACGAGGGTGGGCGCCGCTGCGTCGTACGGCGCCGCGCCGACGGGGTCGTCGAGGACGTGCTCCCCCAGGGCTGGAACGCCCGCAACCGGGTGATCGAGTACGGCGGGCGGTCGTGGCGCTCCCATCGTGGCTCGCTGGTGTTCACCAACTGGGCCGACCAGCGGCTCTACGTCTGCCCTCCCGGCGGTGAGCCGGTCGCGCTCACCCCGGAGGGCCCGGCACGCTACGGCGACCTCGTGATCCACGACGACGAGGTGTGGTGCGTGCGGGAGATCGGCCGCGAGCGGACCATCGTGGCGGTGCCGCTCGACGGCGGCCCGCTCCGTGTCATCGTCAAAGCCCACCATTTCCTGATGCATCCGCGTATTTCGCCGGACGGGCGGCATATCGCGTGGATCGGCTGGAACCACCCCGACATGCCGTGGGACGCCACCGAACTGTGCGTGGCCCCGATCGAGTCCGCACCGATCGAGACAGCGCCAATCGAGACAGCACCGATCGAGACAGCGCCCGGCGGCACTGCTCCCGACCGCACTGCTCCCGAGGACGCCTCAGCCGCGGGACGCCCATACACCGTCGTCGCGGGCGGCGCCGTCGCGCAGGCCGAGTGGCGGGACGCCCGGAGCCTGTACGCGGTGACCGACCCGACGGGCTGGTGGAACATCCACATCGTCCCGCTCGACCTTCCGGCCGAGGAGACGGACGACGCGTCCGCCCCTGTCGCGGCCCGCAATCTCACGCCGCTGCCCATGGAGTTCGGCGACGCCGTGTGGAAGCTCGGCCAGACGTTCTTCGCCGTGTCCGGCGGCACGATCGTCACGATGTACGGCACGGCCGACCGGCGGCGGCTGGGCGTGCTGGACGAGAGCGGCGCACCTCCGAGGGAGATCGGCGGCGACGCCACCTACTGGTCTCCCACCCTGGCCACGGACGGCACCCACGTCGTCGGCGTGGCGGCCTCGCACTACCGGCCCTACGAGGTGGTGCGGATCGAACTCGCGACCGGGGAGCGGGAGACCCTGTCCCCGGCGAAGGCGCTGCCCCCGGCCGAGCTGCTGCCCACGCCGGAGTCGGTGACGATCGACGGCGTCCACGCCCACCTCTACCCGCCGCTCCGCTCGGCCCTGGCCGAAGGGCCTCCGCCGTACGTCGTGTTCGTCCACGGAGGGCCGACCAGCGCCGCCGCGCCGATCCTCGACCTGGAGGTGGCCTACTTCACCAGCCGCGGCATCGGCGTGGCCGAGGTGAACTACGGCGGCTCCACCGGGTACGGCCGGGCCTACCGGGAACGGCTGCGGCACAACTGGGGGGTCGTCGACGTCCAGGACTGCGAGACCGTGGCCCGCCACCTGCTCGCCGACGGCCGGGCCGCCAAGGTCGCCATCAGAGGCGGCAGCGCGGGCGGCTGGACGTCCCTCGCGGCCCTGGTGCACAGCGACGTGTTCTGCGGCGCTGTCTCCCACTACGGGATCGGGGATCCGGAGAGCTGGGCGGCGGAGACGCACGACTTCGAGTCGCGGTATCTCGACGGGCTGATCGGCCCGCTTCCCGAGACGCGGCAGCGCTACATCGACCGGTCGCCGGCGCTGCACGCCGCGCGGGCGTCCGGACCGGCGCTGCTCATGCACGGCCTGGAGGACGCCATCGTCGATCCCGCCCAGGCCGAACGCTTCGCCGCCGAGCTGGACCGGCACGGCGGACGCTGGGCGTACCTCGCCTTCCCCGGGGAACAACACGGGTGGCGACGCGAGGAGACGATCGTCGCGGTGCTGGAAGCCGAACTCGCCTTCTACGGCCTGATCTTCGACTTCCCGACGCCTGAGGTCCCGCCGCTCGCGCTGAGGGGCCCGTCCGTGACGTTCACTCCAGGAGAAACCGCATGACCGAGGTCGCCGACATCTGCTCCAACCTCATCAGGATCGACACCACCAACCCGGGCTCGGGCGAGCGGAAGGCCGCCGAGTACGTCGCGGGCCTGCTGGACGAGGTCGGCATCGAGCCGACGGTGGTGGAGTCCGCACCGCAGCGCACCAACGTGCTGGCCCGCATCCCCGGCGACGGCACTGATCCGGACGCCCTGCTGATCCACGGCCATCTCGACGTCGTCCCGGCCGACCCGTCGGAGTGGCGGCTGCACCCGTTCTCGGGCGAGGTGGAGGACGGGTGCGTCCACGGCCGCGGCGCGGTCGACATGAAGGGCACCCTGTCCATGACCCTCACCGCGGTGCGCGAGTGGGCCCGCCGCGGGGTGCGGCCCCGGCGCGACATCGTGCTCGCGTTCGTCGCCGACGAGGAGGCCACCGGCGAGTACGGCGCGGGCTACGTCGTGGACAGGCACCGGGACTGGTTCGCCGACTGCACCGAGGCGATCAGCGAGTCCGGCGGCTTCAGCTGGCACCAGGGCGACACCCGGATCTATCCCGTGGCCGTCGGCGAGCGCGGCACCGCGTGGATGCGGCTCACGGCCAAGGGCGTCGCCGGGCACGGCTCCAAGCCCGCCGTCGACAACCCCGTCGTGGAGCTGTCCCGGGCGCTCGTCCGGCTCGCCGACCACAAGTGGCCGATACGGCTCACGCCGGCGGTGGCAGAGCTGATCGACGGCCTCTCGCGGGCTCTGGGCACGACGATCGACATCGACCGGCTGGACGAGGAGATCGCGCGGATCCCCCAGGCGGCGACCCTGTTCAAGGGCGTGCTGCGCAACTCGGCCAACCCGACCATGCTGGAGGCCGGTTACAAGGTCAACGTCATCCCGGGCGCGGCGCACGCGTACGTGGACGGGCGGTTCCTCCCCGGATATCGCGACGAGTTCCTGGAGACGGTCGACCGGCTGCTCGGCCCAAAGGTCACGCGGGAGTTCGTCAGCCTCGGTGAGGCGGTCTCCGCCCCCGCCGACGGCCTGTTCGACGACCTGCGCGCGGCGCTCCTCGCCGAGGACCCCACCGGACACCCGGTGCCGTACGTGATGACCGGCGGCACCGACGCGAAGTCGTTCGCCGAGATCGGAATCAAGGGGTACGGCTTCGCGCCGCTTCTCCTGCCCGCCGATCTCAACTACTTCGGCATGTTCCACGGCGTGGACGAGCGGGTTCCGGTGGACGGCCTGGAGTTCGGCGTCCGCGTCCTGGACCGGCTGCTGCTGGCGGAGAGCCCCGCGACCGGGGAGCACTGAGCGGGTACGAACCTCCGCGGAGGTGACGCCCATGCGGCAAGGGCTCCGCATCGCGGTGACCGGCCACCGTGACCTGACCCCGGCGACGCTGGACCTGGTGGCCGCGGCGATCCACGAGGAGATCCGCGGCCACGCCGGCGGACGGATCAACTCCTACCCTCCCCTGGAGGAGCACGTCCGCACCCGCTGGCTGGACGCCTTCACCCGGCGCCAGCCGGCCGAGCACACCGACATCCTGGTGAGCTACGCGCCCGAGGACCGCATGTGGGCCGACTGGATCGGCGCGGTGCTGCGGCGGGCCGGCTGCCGAGTCTCCCCGCAGGCCATCGGCACGCCGCAGAGCCTGGACGGCGGCGAGGGCCGGGGCCAAGCGCTGGTGATCCTGTCCACCGCGTACGTGCGCTCCCCGCAGGGCCGGGAGACATGGGAACGGCTGTCCGCGCCGGATCTCGCGGGCAATGGCCGCCCCCTCGTCTCGGCCAGGATCGCCGACCTGCGGCTGCCTTCTCCCTTCTCCGACCGCCCCCCGGTCGATCTCGTCAGGCACAGCGCCGAACAGGCGACCGACGCGGTGCTGCGCGCGGTCGGCCTGGATCGGTAAAGTTTCCCCATTTTTCGGGAAATCAGCTATCTCAGCTTGGGGTCGAGTGCGTCGCGTACGACATCACCGAGCATCAGGAAGCTCAGCACGGTGGCGGTGAGGAACAGCGCCGGGAAGACGAGCAGGTGCGGATACTCCGCGAAGAACGTCTGCGCGACGTTGAGCTGAAGGCCCCACGACACGTCGGGGTACTGCAGCCCGACGCCGAGGTAGTCGAGCGTGGCCTCACCGGCGATCACGTTGCCGACGTTGAGCATGGCGACGACGAAGACCGGCGCGATCGCGTTCGGCAGGATGTGCCGGAACATGATCCGCCGGTCGCCCGCGCCGAGCATGCGGGCGGCGGCCACGAAGTCCATGTCCTTCACGGCGATCACCTGACCGCGCATCAGCCGGGTCATCGTCGTCCATCCGAGCAGGACGAGGACCAGCGTCATGGCCCACATCCCGTGGCCGGGGAAGGCCACCAGGACGACGGTCGCGCCGAGGACGAACGGGATGCCGAAGAAAACGTCCGTGATCCGGGAGATCAGCGCGTCGAGCACGCCCCCGTAGTAGCCGCCGAACAGCCCGAGGGCGACGGCGATCAGCAATGCGAACACGGTGACCGCGACGCCGATCATGATCGACGCCCGGGTGCCGTGCACGATCTGGGACCAGTAGTCGCAGCCCTGGATGTCGTAACCGAAGACCGCCCCGTCGCCGGGTCCATGCTTGGACATCCGGAGATCGCAGCTCTCGTTCGGACCCATCCCGGCGAACACGTCGGGGAACGCCGCCATCGCGCCGGCCACCACGAGGATGACCGCGGACATCCAGAACACGAACCGCCCGCGCAGTTCCATCCAGGCGTCGCGCCACAGCGAGCCGCCGGCCTTGTCGGCCTCGCCCGGGTCCTCGCCCGGATCCTCGGCAGCGGTGTCGTACGCCGTCTTCGGCGCGGACTTCTGCGCGGTCTTCTGGGCGGCCTTCGGCATGGTCTCGGACGCGGTTTCGAACGCGGTCTCCGGCATGGTCTCTGAGGCGGTTTCGGGCGCGCGCTCGGACGCGGTCCGGTCGGTGGCTTCGGGCGGGAACTCAGGCACGGCGGATCCTCGGGTCGAGCACGCCGTACAGGAGGTCCACGACCAGGTTGGCGACGATGAAGATCATGACGAGCAGGGTGACGACGCCGACGACGACGGGACCCTCCTGGAGCTGGATGGACTGGAACACCTGCTGGCCGATGCCGGGCAGGTTGAAGATGCCCTCGGTGACCACCGCGCCGGCCATCAGGTTGCCGAAGTCGATGCCGAGATACGTCACGACCGGGATCAGCGAGTTGCGCAGGGCGTGCAGCCCGACGATGCGGCGGCGTCCCAGCCCCTTCGCCGTCGCCGTACGGACGTAGTCGGCGCGGAGGTTCTCCACGAGCGAGGTCCGGGTGAGGCGGGCGACGTAGGCGAGGCCGAACGACCCGAGGACCATGCCGGGCAGCAGGTAGCTGACCGGCCATCCCTCGTCCGTGCCCGCCGTCGGGAACAGCCCCAGGTTGAGGCCGAACAGGATCTGCGCGGTGTACCCGACCACGAAGACCGGGACCGCGATGACGAACGTCGTGCCGGCGAGGACGGCCGTGTCCGCGGCTCCGCCGCGCCGGAGGCCCGCCAGGACCCCCAGGCCGATCCCCACGACAAGTTCGAAGATCCAGGCGGTGACCGCGAGCTGCGCGGTCACCGCCCACCGGTCCTGGAGCAGCTCGCTCACTGGCTGCCCGGTGAAGGTCTCACCGAGATCCCCCCGGAACACCCCGAGCATGTAGTACCCGTACTGGACGAGCAGCGGGTCGTTCAGGTGGTAGCGCTCGCGCAGGACGTCGAGTACCTGCTCGGGGACCGGCTTGTCGCCGGCCAGCGCGAGTATCGGGTCTCCCGGCAGCGCGAACACCATCGTGTAGATCAGGAAGGTGGTCACCACGAACACCGGTACGGCCTGGATCAGGCGCTGGACGGCGTATCTCACTTCTGCTTGACCGTGATCGTGTCGAGGTTGTCGCTGTACGGCGTGATCTGGACGTTATCGATCCTGGTGGAGTGGCCCGACTGGTCCTGCCAGTTCCACAGCGGGATCAACGGCATCTCGGCGAGCGCGAGGTCCTCGGCCTTCTGGTAGAGCGGGAGGCTGGCCTCGACGCTCGGCGCCTCGTTCGCCTGCTTGATGAGGTCGTTGAACTCCTTGTTCTCCCAGCCCATCTTGTTGTTGTTGCCCCACATGAACTCGAGGTAGTTCTGCGGGCTCGGGTAGTCCATGACCCAGTTCTGCCGGTAAGGCCCGTCTTCCTTGTGCTCCCGCAGGGTCGTCAGGTAGTCGGATGCCGGGATCTTGCGGAACTTGATGTCCTGGATGCCGAGGTTCTGCTTGAGCTGGTTGGCGACCGCGGTCATCCACTGCTCGTAGCTGGGGTCGGCGTTGGAGAAGTACAGGTTGAGCGTGCCGCTGAACCCGCCGGCCTGGTCGAAGAGCTGCTTGGCCTTCGCCGGGTCGTACGTGCAGGTCTCGCCGCAGGCGTCCTCCCGGTAGCCGGGCACGAGCGGGGCGACCAGCGACGCCATCGGCTTGAACGCGCCGTTGTAGACGGCGTCGACGATCGCCTGCCGGTCGATGGCCATCGAGATCGCCTTGTGCAGGTCGGCGTTGGCGAACCGCTTGTCGAACATCGGGAAGCCGAGATAGTCCATCGTGCCGCCGGCCATCGCCACGAAACGGTCGCCGAACAGCTTCTTCGCCTCCGACGAGCTCGCCGGCGGGATCGTCGTCAGCAGGTCGACCTTGTCGGCCCGCAGATCCGTGTACGCCGTGTCCCTGCTGGCGTAGATCTTGAACTCGACGCCGTCCGACTGGGCCTTGCGGTCACCCGCGTACTCGGGCGACTTCTTGACCGCGATCTTCTGGTTGTGCTGCCAGGCCCCGTCGAGCATGAACGGGCCGTTGCCGATCGGCGCCTGGTCGTACGCCTTGAGGTCCTTGAACGCGGCCTTCGGCATCGGCGCGAACGCGATGTACGCCAGCGTGATCGGGAACTGGCTGAACGGACCGGTGAGCGCGACCTTGAGGGTGTTGGGGTCGACGACATTCAGGCCGGACATCTTGTCCGTGCTGGGCGTGCCGCTCTCGGGGTTCAGCGCGTCGTAGCCCTCGATGTTCTCGAAGTAGTAGTTGTTGGTCCAGCCGTTCGGGCCGTACGCGGTGGCGTTCCACGCGTCCGCGAAACTCTCCGCGGTGACCGGCTCGCCGTTGCTGAACTTCTGGCCCGGCTTGATCTTGATGGTCCAGACCTTCTGGTCCGTACTGGTCACCGACTCGGCGGCGCGCATCTGCGGCTTGCCGTCGGCGTCGATATACACCGGGGTGTCGAAAACGGTGTCGAGCACCTTGATCGAATAGCTGCTCGACGTGTTGCCCGGCGTCAGGTGGTCCGGCTCGGTGAGCGCGACCGAGAACGTGCTCGGTCCCTGCCCGCCCCCGTCGCCCTGCTTGTCCTGCCCTCCGCCTGAGCCGCCGCATCCGCTGACCCCGCCGAGGATGACCGCCGCCACCGCGAGGGCGGCGGTTCGTCTTCTGCTGAGCGTCACTGATCCTCCGCCTCTTCTGTTGCGGTGAGGGTAAAGAGCGGTTCAAGCGGCTACATCGGATGGTTTACGTATTCCTTGCCAAAATGATCTGGGGCAGGCTTACCCTGGAGGACCTCATGGATCAGATCAGCCTGAGCGCGCGCCACCTCCACGCGGTCGCCGAACTGGGCTTTCGAGTGGCCCGGGACGGGGCGCACGGCGCGATGACGGCGCTGCGCCAGGTGATCCCGGTGGAGGCCTACGAGTTCGTCGCGTTCGATCCGGCGACCGGGCGCCACCGGTCCCTGGTGTCCGCCGGGTACGCCCGCGTCGACGCCGACGCCGCGGAGGAGTACACCAGCCTCGCTCCCTATCGCCGGGCGATGTCGCTGAAGGAGCCCCTGGCCATGGGTTCCCCCGGCACCGAACGCTACTTCCGCCGCCACCTGGAGCCGTACGGCTGGCGCGCGGGAATCACCACGCCGCTGTTCCTCTCCGACCCGCCGCCCGGGGGCCGGTACACCGGGCTGCTGCATCTCCACTCGCGGGACGACTTCCCGCCGGAGACCAGTGCAGTGATCTCCGCGGTGTCCCCCGCGCTGGCGCACGTCACCGACCTCACCCGCTGTGTCATCGACCCTCTCGGGCTGCCGCCCGGCTTCCACGCGCTCGCGTTCGAGCGCGGCGGGCGGTGCCGTACGGTGGCGGGCTGGCCCCCTTCCGACGCGCTGGCCGCCGAGCCGGCCATGGCGGGACTCGCCCGCGAGTTCATCGACTCGCGGGAGCTCTCCCGCCGCGGGATGTGGCTGGACGGAGCGGGCCAGTGGCGCGAGGTGCGCATCCACCGCGCCGGTGTCGGCTTCCAGGGCTCCATCCAGGGAGCGGTCATCGCCGAGCGCCCCTGTGCCCTGCCGTACGAGCTGACGGCGCGGGAACTCGAAGTGCTCACCCGGGTCGCGCGCGGCGACTCCAACCCCCAGATCGCCGCCGCCTTGGTCCTCAGCGTCCGTACGGTCACCACTCATCTGGAGCACGTCTTCGCCAAGCTCGGATGCGACAGCCGTACGCGCCTGACCACCAAGGCCCTCGCCGAAGGTCTCTGCTGCCTGGACCTCCCCTGACCGCACGCGTGTGCGCGACACGAGGCGACACAAGGCGACACGAGGCGACACGAGGCGGTCCGGGAAAGCGCGAAAAACTATCGCATACTCCCTAGATCCCTCCGACATCGATTCTGAGATCCTGTTGTGGTGGAGATCAGAACGGACGATGGTGAACATTTGGGGCTGCTGTTCCCGGACGGCGGAAACGAGCGCGCACTTCCGTCCGGCCTTCCACCGGGGTCCCTGGTATGGCCGGATCCTGAGTACGACAAGCTCCGGACGCACCGCCGCCCCTCATTCTGGCTCAGCGACTCCCCCGTCCCCGCTTCGCTCTGGACGAGTCTCCGGGCGGAGCATCCCCGATCCGGGTTGTGGCCCGTACTCCTGGAGGATTCCGTACAACCCTGGTCGGCGGGGCAGATCGCGCCGGAGCCGGCGTCTGAGATCGACAATTACCAGGCGAGCGCTTTCATGGCGGAGGTATGGCAGGACCTGCTCGCCGGTGGTGTGGCGGACCTCGCGCCCTACGGCCAGGACTGTCCAGGCCTCGCGGAACCCGGCCAGTTGGTCGCCGACCCCGACGTGGTGGCCGACTGGTACGCCCGGATAGTGGCCGGACGTCGCACACCCCTCGGGCTGGCGGCGGTCGACCGGGGAGCCGACGCATTGGCCGTGATGGGCTGGCAGGGCGCGGTGCACCACAACGAGTGGACCGTCCCCCTCGCTGCCGTCGTACGCAGTTGGGAAGAGCGTTTCGGTGTACGCGTGATCGGCATGGGATTCAACACCCTCGATCTCAGCGTCGCCGCGCCCCCTGCCACCTTCGAGCACGCTCTGCACGTCGCCGCCGAGCACTGGACTTTCTGCCCGGACAGCATTTTGCAAGGACCGGGTACGCTCGCGGATTACTCCGAGCAGATCCGCGGCAAGAACGCCTGGTCGTTCTGGTGGGATTGATTGTCGGCGAGATGCCGAGAATCGATTTCTGAATATGAAACATTCTCTGGAGTGCAGCAGGGATCAAGTATGTGCCACGCGGGCGGATCAGGGAGTGTTTTGAATCCACGAGATACGGCCTGGCTGGACAGAGTTGTTCGGGTCATTGGATTCTTTCGCGGGATTTCTTCTCAGTGAACAAGAACAGATCTGGCTACAAAGAGAGGCCATTCGACCCCGAAAGCGGCGAGCACCGCATCCACATACCGCACCAATGATCGAATCAACATCGACGCCCGAGCTGGCACCCTGCGACCCCTCAGGTTCAATCAGCCGTAAACGTGAACGTAAACCAGGGTCACTCTCACTGCCGGTCGGCACCTGATCCGCGGTTTCGCCGCACATGACTGCCGCTGCGCTCACCACCGCTCCGCTCACCACCGCACATCCCCGACTCGCCGCACCTACTCCGACAGGCCCGCCAGACGAAACACTAAAGGGACATCTCCCCTAATTTCATTACAAGAGAAAGGGGCAAATCGGTTGAAAGAATCGGTTGCGAATACGTGTTCGAGTGTGGCATTATTCAGATGCGCGTTCGAATAGTCGGGGAGGGGGCGGGCGTGGCGGAGTTCTTCGGGTCGTTGGAGTTCTTTTCGCGAGACGAGCGTCCTTCTCCGCCTGGGCCGTGTGATTCCGAGTGGTGGGATCAGATCACCTCGCGGGCGAAGTCCTGGAGGTCGGATAGCAGTTCAGCCCTTGCCCCCGGTAAGGACGTCCCCCTCTCCACTCAAGCCGCCCATAAGGAGCAAAACGCCACCAATCGGGGCGGTTTCTCCGAATCTCCTCTCAAAACCTTCCGTCGTGGCGATGCTTCCCCTGAGGCCGATGCCTCCAAGCTCGGCAACGCCTCCGGAAGGGGCACTGCCCGAGGACATACCAATGCTTGCGGTTGTCGGGAAGCTCCTTGTCGATCCGGCACTTTCGACCGTGACGCCGCTCAGGGCTTTGGCGGCACTCGCGGCCAGGAGAGTGCGTCCCACTGTGGAGACGCTCGTGGTCATGAAAGGTCCGACAACGGCGAGACCTTCGATGACGGCGAGGCTCCGGCGGAGGAGCAGGCCGCTCCCGGTGGTGGCATGTCGTCGGGTCGGGCGTCGTGGCCGTTGGTGGCCTCGGTCCGGGAGACGGCCTCCGCGCTTGCGCTCGCGGTGGTGCCTGACTCGCCGGGGGTGTGTCTGGCCGAGGCGGAAGACCTGCTGTTCGCGCGGGATCGGCTCATCTCGGCGATCGCGGCGCGGGTGGAGCGGGTGCATGCCGCCGGTGAGGCCAAGGCGTGCGGGCATG
>NZ_BSSE01000023.1 GCF_030268965.1 Microtetraspora sp. NBRC 16547
CACCGTGACGCTGCCTCCCGTGACGGCACTCGGTTCTCGTGCGCCAACCCCGCGTGCGGGTGGACCGGCCACGCTGACACCAACGCCGCGATCAACATCAGCAACGCCGCAGGAACTGTGGTGTCAGACATCCCTGGAGCTTGGATGTCAAGCTATGAGGGCTTGGGATCGGTGTGACCAGGCGGTTGTCTGGTCGTAGTGGGTGCGGGTCTTGAGGCAGCCGTGGAGGATGCCGACGAGGCGGTTGCCGACCTGGCGGAGGGCTGCGTTGTGCCCGACATCGCGGGCGCGGAGCTGGTCGTAGTAGGCGCGGACCTCGGAGTCGTGCAGGATGGCGCAGGAAGCCTGGAGATGGAGCGCGTCCACGAGGCGGTCGTTGTGGACAAAGCGGGCATGAACGGTGCGCATCTTCCCGGATTGGCGGGTGATCGGGCTGGTTCCCGCGTAGTTCTTACGGGCCTTGGCAGAGGTGTAGCGTCCGGGAGCATCTCCGAACTCGGCAAGCACCCGGGCGCCGAGAACGACACCGATACCGGGCTGGCTGAGGATGATCTCAGCATCCGGGTGCCGGCCAAAATGCGCCTCGACCTCGCTCTCGAGGGTGCTGATCTCGGCGTTCAGAGTGGTGATGACCGCAACCAGGGCGCGGACAGTGGAGGCGTAGGCGGCGGTGACCAGGCCAGACTGGCCCAGATGCTCACCGCGCAATGACTGCTGGATCGCGGCGGCTTTGCCCGCGATGTCCCGGCGGCCCTTGAGTGCCGCGCTGATCTGGCTGATCGTCAGCTTCGCCGCCGCGGCCGAGGTAGGTGCCTTGGCCAGCAGCTTCAGCACCGGCTCGGAGGTCAGGCCGAGGGGCTTATAGGCGTCCAGCGCGGCGGGGAAGTAGTCGCGCAATGCGACCCGCAACCGGAGCATGTGCCGGGTGCGTTCCCACAGCAGGGTCTGGTGGGCCCGCGTGACGACCTTGACCGCCTCAGCGACCTCGGAGTCACCGGCGACCTCCAGCAGTTGGTGGTGGCGGGTGCGCACCATGTCGGCCAGCGCATGGGCGTCGCCCCTGTCACTTTTGGCGCCGGAGCTGCTCAGAATCTCCCGATGCCGGGCGGCCTGCTTGGGGTCCACCCCGAACACCCGGTATCCAGCTGCCCGCAGCGCCCGCACCCACGGGCCCCGGTCGGTCTCGATACACACCAGCACGTCAGACGGCTCGGCGTCCTCGGCCACGAACCGGGCCACCAGTTCGTGGAAGCGCGATATCCCGGCTATGCCCTCGGGCAGCCGTACTCGCTTGAGAACCTTTCCGGCCTCGTCCTGGACCTCCACATCGTGATGTTCCTCAGCCCAGTCATCTCCGACGAACAGCACCGAGCCCCCAAAGATCGACAACATAACCAGCAGCCTGCAGGAGCCGGTCAGCGACCTAATGGACAAGTGTTCACGCCATGCGATCGGCGGACACGACATCCCATCAGCGATCAAGACCCCTGACCACTGGTGAGGGCACAATCTGACACTAGGACTCGAGATCCAGGCCGTGGAAGTGCTCACTCACCAGCGGCTACCAGGCACCGAGTCTGCCCGAACAGCAGGCCCGGTAGCTTCCATTAGGACGTGGAGACCTCGGGGCTGCCCGGTCTGTGAAGCGTCAACCCCCGCGCGCCGCTTGACCGTGACGCGACGGGAGAAGCTCCGGCCTTCAGGCCGGGGAGGAGTTCAATCGTACGCCGAAGAGACCCCGCCGCCGCCACCGAGGTCCGCCAGGCGGCCCCCGTGACCACCGTCGGGATCGTCGGGACCGGGCCGGAGGCGGCGACGCTCGCCGCGGCCGTCGACGGCGCCGGATTCACGGCCGTGGTGGCGGAGAGCTCCGACCTGGCCCCGGTGAGGAACGCCGACGTGATCGTCGCGCTGTCCGACCGCCCCATTGTCGAGCTCGCCGTACGGCTCCCGCACCCGGACCGGCTGGCCGGGCTGCACCTCGTGGGCGACGACGTGGCCGAGGTCGCCTCCACCGTGCTGACCTCCGAGGAGACGACCGGGGCCGTCCGCGATCTGGTGGAGATCCTGGGACGGACGCCGGTGATGTGCGGGGACCGGGCGGAGTTCGTCGTCAACGCCCTGCTGTACGCGCACATCAACGACGCGGTCCGCATGCTGGAGTCGGGATACGCCTCGGCGGGCGACATCGACACCGGGATGCGGCTCGGCTGTGGATACCCCGCCGGGCCGCTGGAGATGCTCGACGCCATCGGCCTGGAGGCGGTCAGGGACGGGCTCCGCGCCCTCTACGCGGAGTACCGCGAGCCGTCCTTCGCTCCCGCGCCGCTGCTCGACCAGCTCGTCACGGCCGGGGTGCCGAGCATCCGGGAATACGCCGGCTGAACGGCTCCTGACTGAACGGCTCCTGACTGAACGACTCCTACGGCCGCGTCACGCCGGTCGGGGCCGGGAGTCCGCCACCGCCGGATAGGCCAGGACGTCACCGGTCACGGTGAGCGTGACCAGCGCGCCGGTCGCCGGAAGGTCACCGCCCGAGACGCGGGCGGTGACCTGTGGTCCGCCGGGCACGCCGGACAGCAGGTCCAGCCGTACGGCGGCGTCGTGCCCGAAGTAACTGACCTCCGCGACACGAGCCGCCACCCCGGCGGCGTCCGAAGCGTGGTCCAGCCGGATCTGCTCCGGCCGGATCAGCACCTGGGCCGGTCCGTTCGCGGGCGCGCCGCCGTCATGTCGGCCGCTGTCCCCGATGTTGTCCCCGACGTTGTCCCCGATGTCGTCCCCGATGTCGTCTCGGCCGACGTTCCCGGCCGGCTCGCGTACGGCGAGGCTGCCGAGGGCGCACTCCGCCCGTCCGTCACGGAGAACCGCGGACAGGAGCACCGCCTCTCCGACGAACTCGGCCACCCCGGCGTCGCACGGGTACCCGTAGACGGTCGCGGGAGAGTCGAGCTGGACGAGGCGGCCCTGCCGCATGACGGCCACCTGGTCGGCGAGCGAGAGCGCCTCGCTCTGGTCGTGGGTGACGAGCACGGCGGTGGCCTGGGTCCTGCGCAGGGCTTGGGCCACGGCCCGCCGGGTTCCTTCACGCAGGCCCGCGTCGAGTGAGGAGAAGGGTTCGTCGAGGAGGACGACGGACGGCTCGGGGGCGAGGGCCCGCGCCAGCGCGACCCGCTGCTGCTGCCCGCCGGAGAGCTCGTGCGGGAACCTCGTGGCGAGCCGCTGCTCGAGGCCGACGAGATCGAGCAGTTCGGCCACCCGCGCACCGGTCTTGCGGGCCCGCCGGGGCAGCCCGAACGTGATGTTGGCCGCCACGGTCAGATGCGGGAACAGCGCGCCTTCCTGGGGGACGTATCCGACGCGTCGCCGCTGGGGCGGCACGGAACGACCGTCGGCGAAAACCGTCTCCTCACCGAAGGCGATGGTGCCGGCGTCCGGGTCGGCGAAGCCCGCGATCAGCCGCAGCAGCGTGGTCTTGCCGCAGCCCGAGGGGCCCAGGACCGCGGTGAGGGTCCGCGGGCGGATGCGCAGGTCGATCCCCATGAGCACCGGGGTGGCCCCGAAGGACTTGGTGACTCCGGTGATGGTCAGCCCGGTGATGGTTGAGGCCGTCATCCGCGCGCTCCTCGTCGTGACTCTCGGGTGAGCAGGTAGGTCGCCGGTGCCGAGATCAGCACCATCAGAGCCGCGTAGGGTGCGGACGCGGCGTACGCGATGCTGTCGCTGTGGCTCCAGAACTGGGTGGCCAGCGTCTGCGTGCCGATGGGTGCGAGCAGCAGTGTCGCGGTCAGTTCGGTGACGATGGCGATGAAGACCAGGGCGGCGCCGGCCCCCAGCCCCGGGGCGATCAGCGGCAGCGTGACCCGCCGGAAGGTGGCCGCGCGGCCGAGGCCGAGCGCGTGCGCGACGTCCTCCAGCGCGGGCGCCGACTGAGCCAGCGCGGAACGGACGTTCACCATGGCCCGGGGCAGGAAGAGGATCGTGTAGGCGACCAGCAGCAGCGCCGTCGTCTGGTAGAGCGGCGGCGTGAGCCGGATCGCGATCGTCACCAGGGCGAGCGCCACGACGATGCCGGGCAGCGCGTTGCCGAAGTAGGTGCTGCGCTCCAGCGCGACGCTCAGCCTTCCTGGCCTGCGGACGCACAGCCAGGCCACCGGAATCGCCAGGATCGAGGTGAGGAGTGCCCCCGCCGCGCCCAGTCCGATCGAGGTGAGCGTGGAGGAGAGCAGGGGCTCCACCGGGATGGCCGCGGAGCTTCCCGCCGTCAGCCAGTACACCAGGCTGCCCAGCGGCACCCCCAGCGCGAGCGCGATCAGCACGCCCAGGCCGAGCAGCGCCGGAACCGTGAACCCGCCCAGGCGGGCCCGTACGGCGGGGCGTGCCACTCCGGCGCCCAGGCGCGCGTAGCGGGCGCGCCCGCGCAGCCGCAACTCGGCGAGGAGCAGCACCAGGCACAGCAGCACCAGCACCCCGGCCAGCATGTTGGCGGCGGGACCGTTGAACGTCGACTGGTACTGGTCGTAAATCGCGGTCGTGAAGGTGGGGAAGCGCAGCATCTGCAGGGCGCCGAACTCGGCCAGCAGGTGCAGGCTGATCAGCAGCGACCCGCCGAGCAGGGCGGGCCGCAGCTGGGGGAGGACGACGCGCAGGAAGGTCCGCCAGGGGGTGTGCCCGAGCGCGTGCGCGGTCTCCTCGAGCGCCGGGTCGAGCCCGCGCAGCGCGGCGGCGACCGGGAGGTAGACCAGCGGAAAGTACGACAGGGTCACGATGAGCAGGGCACCGCCGTATCCGGTGGCCCACGGAACGACGGAGACCCAGCCGAAACTGTTGACGAACGCGGGAACGGCCAGAGGCGCCACGAGCAGCACGTTCCACACCCGCCGGCCGGGCAGCGTGGTGCGCTCCACCAGCCAGGCCGCGCCGGTGCCGAGCAGCGCGCACAGCAGCACGCAGCCGGCCGCGAGCCGTACTGTGTTCCACAGCAGCTCCCCGGTCCGCGGCCGGACGATGAGCCGCACCGCCTCCGCCGGGCCGACGCTCACCGAGTAACCGGCGACGAAGACCAGCGGGATCAGCGCGACCAGCGCCACGAGCGCCGCGGCCGCCAGCACAAGGGGCGGGTAGAACCGCGGGGTGCGGCCCGCCCTCGTTCGGCGTGGCACGCCGGGAAGGGGGGCGGGGGCGTCCGTGGACGACACCTAGAGCAGTCCCGCCTGCTGCATGAGCTCGACCACCTTGGGGCCGTTGAGCGTGGAGACGTCGACGGAGGGGGGATCGAGCTCGCTCAGCGGCTTGAGCACGGGGTTGGCGGGGACGTCGCTGGCGATGCTGTACTCCAGGGCCGTGCTCGCGGAGAGGATCTGCTGGCCGTTCTTGCCGGTGAGGTACTTCACGAGTTGCTGAGCCTGCTCCGGGTGCTTGCTCGACTTGAGCACTCCGGCTCCGGAGACGCTGACGAACGCCCCGGCGTCCTTACCGCCGAAGTACTTGAGCTCGGTGTTCGAGCTGTTCGTGCCCGACTCCGCCCGGTCCTTGTACCAGTAGTAGTGGTAGATGACGCCGGCCTGGATCTCGCCCGCGTTCACCGCCTTCATGACGGCGGAGTTGCCCTGGTAGATCTTCGCGTTGGCCTTCAGGCCCTTGAGCCACTCAGCCGCCGCCTGCTCGCCCTCCACGGCGACGACCGCACTGACGATCGCCTGGAAGTCGGCGCCGGCCGCGGCGATGCCGATCTTGTCCTTCCACTCCGGCTTGGCCAGGTCCATGATCGACGCGGGCAGCTTCTCGGGCGTCAGCGCCGTGGAGTTGTACGCGAGGACGGTGGCCCGGGCGGCGAAACCCACCCAGTTGCGGCTCGACGGGACGAACTGTGCGGGCACCTGGGACAACGTCGCGTCGTCGACCTTGGCGAATCCGCCGTGGGTGTCCACCAATCCCATGGCCGGCGAGTTCTCGGTCAGGAAGACGTCGGCGGGCGACGCCGCCCCTTCCTGGACGAGCTGGTTCGCCAGCTCGAAGTCCTTGCCGGACCGGATGTCCACCTTGATGCCGGTGTCCTTGGTGAAGCCCGCCACCATCGCCTCGATAAGGTCGTCGTGCTGGGCGTTGTACAGCGTCAGGGTGCCCTTGTCCGACGCCGTGGTGGCGTCGCCTCCGCAGGCCGTCGTCATCATCATCGCGAGGGCGGCGATCCCCGCCAGCGCCATCGTCATGTGTCTGGGCCGTCGCATGCCGTCCCCATCTCTCTCAGAAACCCGTCAGGCTTTGCTTAGGTTAGGCATACCTTAGCGGGACCTCGGATCCGGGTAAGCACGGGCCCCTGGAAGAATGGGGGAGGATCTCCCGTTCCGACTGACATGAACCTCCCGCAAGGACCGTCGTCATGAGCCCCCGCCGTGCCCGCCGCCTGAGCCCGTTCGACCGCGCCAACGGTCGTGGCACCGCTCGTCCGGTCGGCTCGGTGCCGGGTGTGGACCGCGTGGAGACCTCGTCCGACGGCGAGTGGGTGGTGCGGAACGTGTCGGGGTCCGCACTCGCCAAGAGCTACCGATGTCCCGGGTGCGACCAGGAAATCCGTGTCGGCGTGCCGCATATCGTGAGCTGGCCCAACTGGCCGGGGGGCGAGGACGAGCGCCGGCACTGGCACACCGCCTGCTGGCGTAACCGCGTCAACCGCGGGCCGGGCCGTACGCGCTACTGACCCCGGCCCCTGCCCCCACGGGGTACGTGAGGGACGGTAGAGCTCGTCCGGCCCGGGACACCGGGACGGACCATCACATGATCGTGCAGGAGGTTTCGGGATGGTGGCGGAGATCCGGGCGTCGACGGTGCTGCCCGCGCGGCGCGAGGACATCGAGTTGCACACGGCCGACGGGCTGACGCTGGTCGGGGAGCTGGCGCTGCCCGAGGACAGGCCGCCGGTAGCCACGCTGGTCTGCCTGCACCCGCTGCCCACACACGGCGGCATGATGGACAGCCACGTGCTGCGCAAGGCGTCCTACCGCCTGCCGGCGCTGGCCGATCTCGCCGTGCTGCGCTTCAACACCCGAGGCACCACCTCCGATCGCGGGACCTCCGAGGGCGCTTTCGGCGACGGCGTGGACGAGCGGTTCGACGTGGCGGCGGCCCTGGAGTACGCCGAGTTCCACGACCTGCCCCACCCGTGGCTCGTCGGATGGTCCTTCGGCACCGAGCTGGCCCTCAGGTGGGGTCGCGACCCCCTCGTCCAGGGCGCGATCCTGCTCTCGCCGCCGCTCCGCCGCGCGTCGGACTCGGACCTGGACGCCTGGGCGGAGTTCGGCAGGCCGCTGGTCGCGCTGGTGCCCGAACACGACGACTACCTCCAGCCCGAGGAGGCCCGCAAGCGATTCGCCCGCGTGCCGCAGGCCGAGGTCGTCGGGGTCGACGGCGCCAAGCACCTCTGGGTCGGCGAGCCGTACGTGCGGATCGTGCTCGACGAGATCGTCAAGCGGGTGAACCCGGCGGCCGGGCCGCTGCCCACGCAGATCTGAGCCTCCCCGGGGCGGGGTGCCGTGCTGGAAGTCGAAGCGGTATAAAACAGGAACGGTAGAGCTATGTTCTGTTCCAGGGAGGCACCGTGCAGGCGTTCGATCTCTCCGGCAAGAAGGCGTTCGTCACGGGGGCGTCCCGCGGCATCGGCAGGGCCATCGCCCTCACGTTCGCCGAGGCGGGAGCCGACGTGGCCCTCGTCTCCCGATCCGCCGAGAACCTCGCCCAGGTGGCCAAGGAGGTCGAGGACCTCGGCCGCCAGGCCCACGTCATCCCCTGCGACGTGACCGACCGCGAGGCCGTGGCGGCAGCCGTCCACGCGGCGATCGAGGCGCTCGGCCACGTGGACGTCGTCGTCAACAACGCCGGCGGTTCGAGCTTCCTCGCCGAGTTCAAGGACCTGCGGCTGAGCGGCTGGGACAAGCTCATGCGGCTCAACCTGGACTCGGCGATGGCCGTCCTGCACGCGCTCGCTCCCCACCTGCTCGAGCGCGGCGGCGGCTCCGTCATCAACGTCGCGTCCGTCGCGGCCAAGGGCGCCCCGTTCCTCGCCCCGTACGCGGCGGCCAAGGCCGGGCTGGTGGCCCTGACCAAGACCCTCGCGATCGAGTGGGCGTCCCGCGGCGTCCGGGTGAACGCGCTGTGCCCCGGATGGACCGCGACGGAGCTCAACCGCAACCTGTGGGAGGACGAGAACGCCAGCAGGGCCACCATCAGCGGGGTCCCGATGGGACGCTGGGGTACCCCCGACGAGATGGCTTACCCGGCGCTGTTCCTCGCCGGCTCGGCCTCCGCCTACATGACCGGCCAGGTCCTGTTCGTCGACGGAGGACAGACCGCCACGGCGTGAGCGCGATCTTCCCGGTGCGGCCGAGTCGGGGGATGGCAGGCGGCCGAACGCGGGTTACGGTGACCATGTGCAGCTGTACTCGCGATCGGCCGGATCCGGGACGCCCGTGGTCCTGCTCCACGCCTTCCCGCTCTCCTCGGCGATGTGGCTGGCGCAGCGTGAGGGGCTGGCGCCGGCCTGCCGGGTGATCACCCCTGACCTGCGCGGCTTCGGCGGCTCGCGGCTGGGGGACGAGGCGCCCTCGCTCGACCTCATGGCCGACGACGTGGCGCGGCTCCTCGATCACGAGGGCGTCGAACGGGCGGTGGTCGGCGGCCAGTCCATGGGCGGTTACGTCACGATGGCCTTCTGCCGCCGCCACCCCGACCGCCTGCTCGGCGTGGTCCTCGCCGACACGAAGGCGGCGGCCGACCCGCCACCCGCCCGGGAGAACCGGGAGCGGATCGCGGAGGCCGTGCTCCGCGACGGCTCGGAGATCCTCGTGCGGGAGGTCCTGCCGCCGCAGCTCGGCGCGACGACCAAGCAGGGTAGGCCCATGGTGGCCGGCCGGGTCCGCGGCCTGGTCCAGAGCGCGCCGCCGGCGGCCGTGGCGTGGGCGCAGCGCGCGATGGCGGCCCGCCCAGACTCCTCCGACACGCTTCGCACTCTGAAGGTGCCCGCGCTGGTCGTCGTGGGGGACGAGGACGAGCTGTCCCCGCCGGCCGAGGCGGAGGCGATGGCCGGGACGGTGCCCGACGGCAGGCTTGTCGTGATCGAGAAGGCCGGTCATCTGTCCGCGATGGAACAGCCCGAGGCGTTCAACCACGCCGTCGCGGACTTCGTCCGTTCCCTGGCCTGAGCGGCCGACCCTGAGCTGCCGACTCTGAGCTGCCGACCCTGAGAGCGGCCGACCCTGAGCGGCCGACTCGGGGCGGTGAGCGAGGGGCGGACGCGGCCGACGGG
This sequence comes from Microtetraspora sp. NBRC 16547, assembly GCF_030268965.1. Lineage (GTDB taxonomy): Bacteria > Actinomycetota > Actinomycetes > Streptosporangiales > Streptosporangiaceae > Microtetraspora. The sequence continues at coordinate 9,302 of NZ_BSSE01000023.1, forward strand.
GTCACCGTCCAGGCCTGCGTCCCCTCCCTCTGCTTTCCTCCCTCGGGAGCTCACGGAGTCAAGCTCCGTGTCTGCTCCATGTCGTCACCTTTACGGCTCGACACCCCGATTGTGGTACAAACTTGTGACCTGATCCGGCCATTGGCCGGAACATGCCACGGAGGTGTACGTTGTGGGACGCCATCGGGCTGGACGTTCTCGAAGAACGGATCTATCGTCTGCTGCTCCGTGACCCCCGCTGTTCGGTGGAAGAGTGCGCGCGGCGGCTGGAGGCGTCGACCGACGCCGTACGCGCCTCGGTCGACCGGCTCATGGAGCTCGGCCTGCTGGAGTCGTCCGGTGGGCACGGCCTGCGCGCGGCCGACCCCAGGATCGGCCTCGGCGGGGCGATCCGCCGCCGCCGGGCCGAGCTGGACCGGCTGACGCTGGAGGCCGAGGAGCTGGCGGCCTCCTTCCAGGAGGGGCTGCTGCGCGCCGATCCCGAACGCGTCATCGAGGTCGTCGAAGGCTCGGCCGCCGCGGGTCGGCGGGTGGGGGAGCTGCTGGCCGGCGCGTCCAAGGAGGTGCTCGCGCTGGATGCCCCGCCGTACGCCGCCTTGGGGACGTCGATCAGCGCCGAGGAATCGGCCATGGCACGCGGTGTGCGCTGCCGTGCGATCTACTCGTCCGCCGTGCTGGACCTGCCCGCCAAGCTCGACGAGATCCGGAAGATGATGAGCCTCGGCGAGCAGTCACGGGTGCACGCCAACCTGCCGATCAAGCTGGTCCTGGTCGACGGCACGACCGCCCTGCTGCCGCTCACCGGCAGCGAGGAGGGCATCCGCTTCACCTCCGTCGTGGTACGGCACAGCGCGCTCACGGACGCCCTGGTCGCGCTGTTCGAGACCCTGTGGCGCGAGGCCGCCCCTCTCGCGGGGACGTCGGCCGTACCGGGTCTGGACGCGGTGGACCGGCAGATCCTGGAGCTGCTGGCGGTCGGGATGAAGGACGAGGCGATCCTGCGGCACCTCGGCATCTCCGAGCGGACCCTGCGGCGCCGGATCGCCTCGCTGCTCGGCCGTCTGGGCGCGACCGGCCGGTTCCAGGCCGGAGTGCAGGCCGCCCGCCGCGGCTGGATCTGAGATCTCAAGGGCGCCCCGAGCCGCCGAGCGGAGCGAGGCCAATAAACACAGCAGGGCCCGGCGGAGGTGATCCGCTGGGCCCCGTTCAGTGTGCCGGAATAGCCGTCGCCAACTCCCCGAAAGCGCCGGCCGTTACTCCTGCCACCACTCGGCGTCGTCGTCGGCCTTGGCGCTGGTCTCGACGGGCTTGGAGACCGAGGCGGGCTTGTCGACACCGCTCGGGGCCGCGGACAGCGCGGGCTTGGCCGGGGAGGCCGCGACCGGCGCGGGCTCCGGGTCCATGCCGGGCAGCGGGGCGCCACCGAGCAGCTGGCGCAGCTGGGCGAGGTGGCTGGTGATGCTGTCGCGCTGGCGGGTCAGCTCGTCGACCTGGCGCTGCATGGAGGTGCGGGTGCGCTCGGCCTCGTTCTTGGCGTCGGTCACGATCGACTCGGAGCTGGCCTTGGCCTCGGCCACGAGCTGGTCGGCGTTCTTCCGCGCGTTGGCGAGCAGCTGCTTGGCGTGGGTGTCGGCCTCGCGGCGGGTCTGCTCGGCCTGCTGGGTCGCCTTGCTGGCCCGCTGCTCGGCGGTGGCGGCGCGCTGCTCCGCCTCGGCGACGAGCTTCTGCGTGTTGGTCTGGGCGGTGGCGTGGCGCTCGGCCTCCTGCCGCTCGGCCTCCTCGCGGCGGGACGCGAGCTGGATCTCGAACTCCGCCTCGTCCTGCGCCCGCTTGGCCTCGGACTCCTCCAGCACGCGCTGCGCCTGGGCGCGCATCTCGTCGGCCTGGCGCTTGGCGGTGGTGAGCACCTCGTCACGCTCGCGCTTGGTGGACGCCCGGAGCTGGGCCACCTCGCGCTCGGTGGTGGTGCGCAGCTTGGCGATCTCCCGCTCGGCGTCCGCCCGCTTCTCGGCGACCTCGTGGTCGGCGGTGGCGCGAACCTTGGCGACCTCCCGCTCGGTGGTCGAGGTCAGCTCGTCGGCCTCCCGCTTGGCGGTCGAGCGGATCTCGTCGGCGTCCCGCTCGGCCGTGCTGCGCATGTCCTCGGCCTCGCGCGCGGCGAGGGCGCGCTTCTCGGCCGCCTCGTTCTCGGCGGCGGCGCGCATGTCGGCGGCGTCGACCTTGGCCGCCGCCTTGATCTCGTTCGCCTCGGACCTGGCGGCCTGGACGAGCTCGGTGGCCTGCTCCTCCGCAAGACGAAGCAACTGCTCAATGCGGGCACCGAGCCCCGAATAGGTCGGACGCTCCTGCTCCTGCAACTGGCGCTGCGAGTCCGAAAGGTCCCGCTGGAGCGTGCCGACCTGTTCCCGGGCCTGACGCAGTTCGGTGTCGAGCGTCTTCAAGTGGTCGTGGACCTGGTGCCGGTCATAGCCGCGGAGCACCACGTCGAATTCCCGAGAAGGGGCGTCTTCAAAGAAATTGTTGAGCTGGGCGTCGATGTCGGACTGCATGAGGCTCGATCCTGGGTTGTCGAGACGGCTACACGGGCCGGACGGGGGGTTCGGACAGAGGAGGCGGGGAGCCCATCTCAGGATCCACGTCCGGTGATAGGCCAGCGTACTCCGGTGCTGCCGCGTTGGCGGCCCCCTCCGACTTTATGCGCGACTTGTTACGTATGAACCTTTCTTGTGTTCAGAGTGTCAATGCCGCGCTGTCTCGACCAGCTCCGTCAGGACTCCTCCCACGTCTTTCGGGTGGAGAAACGCGATTGACGCGCCCATTGAACCGTGCCTCGGACGCTCATCGATGAGTTTTATGCCCTTTGCGGCGATATCCTGCAAGGCTTGCGTGACATCCGCCACGCCATAGCCGATGTGGTGCACACCCTCGCCGCGCTTCGCCAGGAACTTTCCGACCGCGGTGTCCGGGTGAAGGGGCTCCAGCAGCTGCACGTACGAGGCGCCGCTGGGACCGTCGGTCACGTGCAGCATCGCCTCCCTCACGCCCTGCTCCTCGTTCACCTCACGGCTCACGACCGTGAGCCCGAACGTCGACTCGTAGAACTCGATCTTCTCTTCGAGGTTGTGGCAGGCGATGCCCACGTGATCGATCCTGAGCAGCATGTCTCACTCCGTCCGCATCACAGTCCGCGCTCCAGTCCGTGCTCCCGCCCGTCCGGCGACCACTGTTCCACGTGTGGAACATATGGCCGACCACCATGGCGATCGCTCGGGCACTCCTGGGTATCGTGACATCGTCGCCCCGATCCCGTGATGGAGGCCCCTCCAATGTCCGGTTCCGTGATCGTCGCAGGAGCTCGTACGCCCATCGGGCGGTTGCTGGGCTCACTCGCCGGCCTGTCCGCCGTCGACCTCGGTGGCATCGCCATCAAGGCCGCGCTCGAGCGCGCCGGCGTCGCGCCATCCGATGTGCAATATGTGATCATGGGGCAGGTGCTCCAGGCCGGCGCGGGCCAGATCCCGTCCCGGCAGGCCGCCGTCAAGGCGGGCATCCCCATGACCGTCCCGTCGCTGACGATCAACAAGGTGTGCCTCTCCGGGCTCGACGCGATCGCCCTGGCCGACCAGCTCATCCGGGCCGGCGAGTTCGACATCGTGGTCGCCGGCGGCATGGAGTCCATGACCAACGCGCCGCACCTGCTGCCCGGCCTGCGCAAGGGAGTCAAGTACGGCCCGGCCGGCATCGTCGACTCCATGGCCTTCGACGGGCTCACCGACGCCTTCGACCAGATCGCCATGGGCGAGTCGACCGAGCGGCACAACGCCCGGCTCGGCATCACCCGCGAGGAGCAGGACGAGTTCTCCGCCCGCTCCCACCAGCTCGCGGCCCAGGCCACCAAGACCGGCGTCTTCGACGACGAGATCGTGCCCGTCAGCCTGCCGGGGCGCAAGGGCGGCGAGCCCATCGTGTTCTCGGCCGATGAGGGCATCCGCGGCGACACCACGGCCGAGACGCTCGCCGGGCTGCGGCCGGCCTTCGCCAAGGACGGCACGATCACGGCGGCGTCGGCCTCGCAGATCTCCGACGGCGCCGTCGCCGTCGTCGTCATGTCGCGGGCGAAGGCCGAGGAGCTCGGCCTGGAGTGGCTGGCCGAGATCGGGGCGCACGGCAACGTCGCCGGACCGGACAACTCGCTCCAGTCCCAGCCGGCCAACGCGATCAAGCACGCGCTGGGCAAGCAGGGCCTGTCCGCAGACGACCTCGACCTGGTGGAGATCAACGAGGCGTTCGCCCAGGTGGTGCTCCAGTCCGTCAAGGAGCTCGGCGTCCCGCTGGACAAGGTCAACGTCAACGGCGGCGGCATCGCGCTGGGCCACCCGATCGGCGCGTCCGGCGCGCGCATCGTGCTCACGCTGGCCCACGAGCTGAAGCGGCGCGGCGGCGGCGTGGGCGCGGCCGGCCTGTGCGGAGGCGGCGGCCAGGGCGACGCCCTGATCATCCGCGTCCCCTCGCGCGACTGATCCGCACCCCGTGCGCGCGGGCGTCACCGCCCGCGCGACGGAGGCCGTACGCGATCAAGCGTTTAGGCTGGTCAGCGGGCGACCAGGACGGGAGGTCTCCATGGACGTCGGGGCGCTCGTGGCGGACGCGAAGCGGGGACGGCCCCGCGCCGTCGCCCGGCTGATCACCCTGATCGAGAACGCGACCGCGGTGCCGGGTGGCGTCGATCCGCTGCGCGAGGTGATGGCGGCGTTCGCCGCCGAGAGGGGCCCCGGAGGCGCCGGCGGGCGGCGCGGGCCGTACGGCGCGCGGGTGATCGGGCTGACCGGGTCCCCGGGCGTGGGGAAGTCGACCTCGACCGGCATGCTCATCCGGGCGCTCCGCAAGCGCGGCCAGCGGGTCGGCGTCCTGGCCGTGGACCCGTCCAGCCCGTTCACGGGCGGCGCGCTGCTGGGTGACCGGGTACGGATGCAGGAGCACGCCACCGACCCCGAGGTCTTCATCCGCAGCATGGCGAGCCGGGGCCACCTCGGAGGTCTCGCGTGGGCCACCCCGCAGGCCCTCCGGGTGCTGGACGCGGCCGGGTGCGACGTGATCCTGGTCGAGACCGTCGGTGTCGGCCAGGCCGAGGTCGATGTCGCGCGGCTGGCGGACACCACGATCGTCCTGCTCGCGCCGGGGATGGGCGACGGCATCCAGGCGGCGAAGGCCGGCATCCTGGAGGTCGCGGACGTGTTCGTGGTCAACAAGGCCGACCGTGACGACGCCCACGCGGTGGTCCGCGAGCTGCGGAACATGGTCGCGCTGGTCCACGCGCCGTGGAAGCCGCCGATCGTCTCCACGGTGGCGTCGAAAGGCGAGGGGGTCGACGACCTGCTCGCCGCGCTCGACAAACACGCCGCGTACCTCGACGAGTCGGGTGAGTTGCGCCGCCGCAGGCTGGCCCGCGCGCGGGACGAGATCGAGACCATCGCGCTGGCGCAGCTGCGGGCGCGGTTCGCGCTGGCCGGCCGCGAGCGGCGGCTCGACCTCCTCGCGGAACGCCTGCTGGCCGCCGAGACCGACCCCTACACCGCCGCCGACGACCTGCTCTCCTCGCTCGGCTGATCCCGGCTGATCCCGGCTGATCCCGGCTGCTTGCGTGGCTGATCGCGGCGCTCGGCTGATCCGGCGCGCGCGGGGGCGTCAGGGCTCGGAGGAGTACTGGACCACCACGTCGGTGAAGCCGAGCGACCCCAGCATGCCCTGGAGCATGGCCCGGGTGTTCTGGTCGGCCCGCGCGCGCAGGTCGCTGGACGTGGCCGCGTCGGCGATCTTCTTCTCGGCCAGCACGTAGAGCTCCTGCTGGTTCTGCGGGGAGGACGAGAGGAAATCCGACACCCGGTCGAGCAGCCCGCGCTGCTGGGCGAAGACGTACGACCTGGTGTTGTCCAGATTGGGCTTCTCGAGCTGGGCGTGCGGGAGCCGTACGGTGACGGTCGTGCGGTCGGCCGAGACAGTGATCGCGTCCTTGGCGAGCGAGCCGAAGTCGACGTAGGCGTCGACGCTGCCCGCGCCCACGAACAGGGTCCTGGTGCCCTTGATGGCGTCGGGCAGGAAGGCGGCGTCCTTCTCCAGGTCGACGACGACCTGGAAGTTGCCGGTGGCGGCCTCGAAGCGGCTCAGGTTGTGGATGGACCGCAGCAGCACGGGACCGCTGCGGTCCACGGTCCGCTCGTCGAACGGGTCGAGCCAGGAGAGGGCGAGCCGCGCGCCGACGACGAGGAGCAATGCGAGGAAGAGCAGGCCGGCCAGCCACCGCCAGCCGCGTCGGGAGCGCCGGTTCGCCGGTTCTGCGGGCGACGACCCCTGGGGGGCTCGAGTCTGGCGGTTCACGGAAGGAGTCTTCCCGTGATCGGCCCGGTCTCACCTTGGAGTGACAAGTGGTGATCCGTCGGTTTCCGCCGGCGCATCTGGGGTCTCGCGGCCGAACGGCGGATTCATGGGGTAGCTGGGGGCGGCGGGGGCGTCCCGCCGGACGTCTCCGCCGAAGTACCGGCTCTGCAGCCGGCAGGTGGCGAAGTCCGTGTAGAACATCCGCAGCCAGTCCCGGCGCTGTGTCTCGGTCAGGTGGGCGAACCAGGTCGCGGCACGCCGGTGCTCCGCCAACGGCCCCGAGGGCAGCGGCTCGTCCCGCAGCCAGGCGATGACGATCGCGCGGTATCCGTCGGCCGGGGAGCCGGGGCACGGCCGGGCGAGCTGCTCGACGAACTCGGACGCCGCGCGGGCGGCGTACCCGGCGTCGAGATCGTCCACGTAGATGGGCACCACGCCCTTGGCGACCTTGTCGGCGTCGGAGCGTGAGCGCTGCTCGACCCGGTTGAACGCCGCGGGGGTGCCGGCCAGCCGGGCCGCGATCGTGGTGAACGTGCTGCCCAGCTCGCCGAGGCCGCCGCGCATCCCCGGATGCACGCATACGACGATCGGCCATTCCTGGCAGCTGTAGGCGAAATTCTCGCTCACCGCGACCGCCTGCGGCTCGCTCAGCAGCCGGGCCACGCCCGTACCCGCGGCGAGCAGCGCGATCATGGCGGCGGCCAGCGCGAGCGCCTGCCGCGTGACGAACGCGGCCCAGCCCAGCAGGAGCGCGACGCTGATGCCGACCAGCCACAGCGCCTGGGCGGTGAACGTCCCCAGGGGCATCATCCGGAAGGCGTCGTACGGCTCCCGGCCGGCGGGCGTCAGCCGGTCGGCCCACGGCGCGCCCGAGGCGACCCAGGTGAACAGCGCGTACGTGCCGAACCCGGCGATCAGGGGCGCGACGGCGACCGGCGCCAGCCAGCCGGCGACCCATCCGGCGACCACGTAAAGGGCGAGCCCGGCGGCTCCCAGCGCCACCCCGCCGGCGCGCAGGCCGTTGCCCTCCCCGGTCAGCAGGGCACGCACGGTGAGCACGGTCATGGTGGCGGCGAAGGACCCCACGACGACCATGAGGATCGCGAGCGGCGGCCGCACCGCCTGCCATGTGGTGAGCGTGCGGCGGCGGCCCGCGCGGCGCCTGCGCGCCGCGATCCACGCGGCGAAGGCGGCGGCGACCGGACCGGTGAGCCGGAGCGATCCGATGACCGCCACCATGATGTTGTCCCAGTCCATGACACCCGGAATCAGGACGCTCCACGCGGTGACGAGCCCAAGCACGAGCAGCACGGCCAGAAGTACGACCGCGCCCTGCTTGAGTTCCTCGCGTGAAACGCCTCTGCGGCTATCCACGACCCGGCGCGGCAGCCGGCCGCGCCCATGGTCGTGTGCGGCGCTGCGCCCGCGCCGTCAGCTGCATGTTGCCCATTAACCAAAACCCCCCGTGCGGGTGGGCGGTGGCGTCGGACCGCGCCGGTCCCCGTGGCGCTGGTCCGCAAGGTGCGCCCGCCGTGCCTGCCAGCTAGCAGACTTGGCTCGCGTTGCCCTCCGGGTTTGCCGCCGCCTCACCTTTTGACGTGGCAACCATAACGGAGCGTGATGTTTGACGCCGGAGTTCTGGAGTCAAGGAATCAATTTGATTACACAGCGTACGCATCGCAATCGGGACTAACGTCGCGCTACCGTATCCGCTGTGTTCATCTCGAAGCCGCTCAACCTCCCGTTCGACCCCATTGAGAGGGCTGCTGAGAGCTGGCGAGCGAACTTCGGGCCGTCCTCCGCGATGGCCGCCGTCACTTCGATCATGAGAGCTCACCAGATACTCCTGGCGCAACTGGACGCGCTGCTCAAGCCGTACGATTTGACCTTCGCCCGGTACGAAGCGCTGGTTCTGCTCACGTTCAGCAAGGCGGGATCGCTGCCGCTCTCCAAGATCGGCGAGCGCCTCATGGTGCATCCGACCAGCGTGACCAACACGGTCGACCGGCTGGAGCGCGCCGGACTTGTACGCCGCATGCGCAACCCCCGAGACGGGCGCGGCGTGCTCGCCGAGATCACCGACCGGGGCCGCGATGTCGTACGGCTCGCCACCGCCGATCTGATGGCCGCCGACTTCGGCCTGGACATGTACGGCGAGGAGGACCTCGGCGAGATGTTCGGCCTCCTGCGGACCCTCAGGGTCGCCGCCGGCGACTTCGCCGACTGACCTGACGGCACACCGCCGACGGTGTGCCGTCAGCGGTGCGCCGCCGGGATGTCCGGCCACCGGTGGCCGGACATCCGTGTCGTACTTGTAGGCACCAGCTAGCGGTGCACGGCGCGGAGGGCGTCGACGATGCCCTTGCCGTAGAAGCCGTTCGCCGCGGCGTCGCCCTCACAGGTGTGCGTGGCGGTCGCGGTGGTGCCGTTCGGCAGGTGCCGCGTGTAGGTGAACGCCGCCGGGGTCGGGCACGGAGTGGGCGTGGCCGTTTCCGTGAGGATCCGCTTCACGACGTCGGGGTCCAGGGTGAGCCCACCCGGGTGACGGGGGTCGGGCCTGCCGTACTTGCTGACGATCAGGGCGGCGACGCCCGCGGCGCGCGGCGAGGCCATCGAGGTGCCCTGGAGGTACTGGTAGTAGCCGCAGACCTTGCCCTTGCAGTCCTTCACCACGTAGGGAACCGTCGGGTCGCCGTTCTCGTCGATCTCGCCGTTGGCGACGGCGAGCGACTTCGGGTACGCCGAGAGGGTCGCCTTGGTGATGTCCCGCGTGTTGTCGGGCGTGTCGTACACGTCGCCGCCGGGGGAGGCGACGTCGATGAAGCCGTTGCCGTGGTTGGAGTAGTACGACTTCCGCTTGCTGATGCCGGTCGACGAGACCGAGATCACGTGGTCGCCCTGGCCGGGCATCGACTTGCAGCTGGTCGGCGTGATCGTGCGGGGGTACGGCGCCTGGCCGGGCACGCTCACGAAGTCCGGGCTGGTCCTGTCGACGTTGGTCTTGGTGTAGTCCATCGCCTCGTTGCCCGCCGCGGAGACCAGGGTCACGCCCTTGCCGTGCGCGTAGGTGAGGGCACGCTGCGTGGCGGCGATGACCGTGGCCTGCTCCAGCTGGCTCTCGGGAGAGTCGGCGGGGTTGTTCACGCAGTTGAACAGCCACGGGTCGACGTAGTAGCTCATGTTGACCACGTCGACGCCGATGTCGCCGGCGTAGGTGAGCGCGTCGACGGTCGGCTGCAGGAAGAAGTACCCCGAGTCCTGGCCGGCGCGGATGTTCACGATCGAGACCTTGGGGGCCACGCCGGAGACGCCCAGCCCGTTGACCGGGGACGCGATCGAGGAGGCGACGTGCGTGCCGTGGCCGTCGTCGTCCACATCCGCCGGGTCGACGCAGGAAGCCACCTCGCAGGGGCCGTCCACCTCGTTGCCGTCGGCGTCCGTGGGGATGTCGACGGTGAAGTTACGGCTCAGCGCCCTGTTGAAGTTGGGCGCGATGTCCGGGTGGGATCCGTCGACCCCGGTGTCGATAATGCCGACGAGCACCCGCTTGTCGCCCATCTCGTACTTGTGCGCCTCGTTGGCGTGGATCTGCTGCATGTCCCACTGCAGATCGCTGAGCGGTTCGGCCGTGGGCTTCTTGCCCCGCTTGACCGGAGTGGCTCCGGCCCTGCCCTCCTTCTCGACGGCCTTGGCCTTGACGGCCTTGACGGCCGCGGCCGGGGCCTTGGCCATCTTCGGGGCGGAGCCGATGGCGCGGTTGCGCGCGACCCCCTCGATGGCGGAGTTGTCCTTGATCGCGGCGATGAAGCCGCTGTTGGTCGTGGTGACCGTGGCCAGTCCAACCGCGTTGTTGACCTTCACGATGGAGCCGCCGGCGGCCTCGATCGCCTTTTGGGCGTCGGCCGCGTTGGCACTCTCCTTGTAAAGGACGACGTACTCGGTCTGCGCGGCCGGCTAGGCAACGGTACGCACCGCCTGAGCCGGAGACGCCAGCGTAGCCGCGGCCAAAGCCGCGGCTGCGGCGACGACAATGACGCGCTTCACATCCACCTCCCTGTGGATAGCAACCATGCGCGTCTCATATTTCGGTATTGACGGTCTCTGCCATAGATCCGCGGGGTTTTGCGACCAAGGTGTGACATTCGAGTGTCCGGGGGGCGCGGTTCCCTGGCGCGATTTACTAGGACGTCCTAGTGTTTTGGGTGAGGGGAGGGGGAGTATGAACGCGGACGAGATCGAGGCCGGGCGGGCCCGCTGGCAGGCGCGGTACGACGCGGCGGCGACACGCGCCCCGCGGCGGGAGCACCGGACGCTGTCCGGGCTGGAGGTCACTCCGGTCTACGGGCCGGACGGCGACGATCCGAGGTTCGAGCGCATCGGCTGGCCGGGGGAGTACCCCTACACCCGTGGCCTGCACCCGACCGGATACCGGGGGCGGCCGTGGACGATCCGGCAGTTCGCCGGGTTCGGCAACGCCCGCCAGACCAACGAGCGCTACAAGATGATCCTCGGCGCGGGTGGCGGCGGCCTCTCCGTGGCCTTCGACATGCCGACCCTGATGGGCCGTGACTCCGACGATCCCCGCGCCCTCGGCGAGGTCGGTCACTGCGGCGTGGCGATCGACTCCGCGCTGGACATGGACGTGCTCTTCGAGGGCATCCCGCTGGGCGAGGTCACCACCTCGATGACGATCAGCGGCCCCGCCGTCCCGATCTTCTGCATGTACGTCGTCGCGGCCGAGCGTCAGGGCGTGCCGGCCGGACGGCTCAACGGGACGCTGCAGACCGACATCTTCAAGGAGTACATCGCGCAGAAGGAGTGGCTGTTCGCCCCCGAGCCGCACCTACGGCTGATCGGCGACCTGATGGAGTTCTGCGCCGCCGAGATCCCGGCGTACAAGCCGCTGTCGGTGTCCGGCTACCACATCAGGGAGGCCGGGTCCACGGCCGCGCAGGAGCTGGCCTTCACGCTCGCCGACGGCTTCGGGTACGTCGAGCTCGGGCTCTCGCGCGGCCTCGACGTCGACGTCTTCGCCCCCGGGCTGTCCTTCTTCTTCGATGCGCATATCGACTTCTTCGAGGAGATCGCGAAGTTCCGGGCCGCGCGCCGCATCTGGGCCCGCTGGATGCGCGACGTGTACGGCGCCCGCACGGAGAAGGCCCAGTGGCTGCGGTTCCACACCCAGACGGCCGGGGTGTCGCTGACGGCGCAGCAGCCGGACAACAACATCGTCCGCACCGCGATCGAGGCGCTCGCCGCGGTCCTGGGCGGCACCAACTCGTTGCACACGAACGCGCTGGACGAGGTGCTCGCGCTGCCCTCGGAGAAGGCCGCGGAGATCGCCCTGCGCACCCAGCAGGTGATCATGGAGGAGACCGAGGTCGTCAACGTCGTCGATCCGCTGGGCGGATCCTGGTACGTGGAGGCGCTCACCGATCGGCTGGAGGCCGAGGCCGAGTCAATTTTCACGAAAATTCGTGAAATGGGTTCCGACGGCACGATGACCTCCGGCATCCTGCGCGGCATCGAGGACGGCTGGTTCACGGCGGAGATAGCCGAGGCCGCCTTCGACTACCAGCGCAAGCTGGAGAAGGGCGACAAGAAGATCGTCGGAGTGAACCGCCACACCTCGACCGTGGAACAGCCGCTGGAGATCCTCCGGATCAGCCACGAGGTCGAGCTGGAGCAGCGCCGCGTCCTCGCCGACCGGCGTGCCGTACGGGATCGGAAGGCCGTGGACGACGCGCTCGCCGTTCTCGTCGCGGCCGCGCGGTCCGACCGGAACATGATCCCGCCCATGCTGGACGCCGTACGGGCCGAGGCCACGCTCGGCGAGATCTGCGACGCCCTCCGCGCCGAATGGGGCACCTACACCGAGCCCGCGCGCTTCTGACAACATCGCGTTTCCCAGCGTTCCGCCCGACTTGTCCCGTCATTTCCGGGGTTCGGCGCGCCTTCCGAGCGCGGCGGACCCGCCGGAGCTGACGAGGGGGCGACCCCTCGTCAGACAAGGAGGCACGGTTGGCACGGAACAGCCGCGCGCGTACGGCAGGATTGGATTCATGGCAGCGGATTTCACTCGACCTGGATCGCTCTACGGCGCCGTGGACCTCGGCGCGCGCAAGCAGGCTCTGGAAGCCCAGGCGCGGCGCGAGGCCGCCGCGCAGAACCCGGACGCGGCGGCCGCGCACGTCATCGAGGTGACCGCGGCGACCTTCACCGCCGACGTCGTCGAGCGCTCGATGAGCGTTCCCGTGATCGTCGAGGCCACTGTGCCGCGGGCGGAGCAGGTCCAGCAGTTCAGCCAGACCATGGAGAAGCTCGCGGCGGAGGCGGGCGGCGCGTGGATCCTGGCCCGGGCGGACGTCGAGGCCAACCCCGAGCTCGCTCAGGCGTTGCGCATGCGCGCCGTGCCGACCGTCTACCTGGCCGTCCAGGGGCAGCTCATGCCCCTGTTCGAGGGGCCGCTTCCCGAGCCGCAGCTGCGCGAGGCGCTCACCCAGGTGTTCGAGCAGCTCGGCGTCACGCTGGCCGCCCCGGCGCCCGGCGCCGAGGAGTCGGCGGAGCCGCCGCTCGACCCCGACCTGGCCGCCGCGGACGAGGCCGTCGAGAAGGGTGACCTGGCCGCGGCCGCGGCCGCGTTCGAGCGGCTTCTCGCCCGGCAGCCCGGCAGCCAGGAGGCCAAGATCGGCCTCGCCGGAGTCGGGCTGGTCCGCCGCACCCAGGACCTCGACCCGGCGGACGTGCTGGCCCGCGCGGCCGAGCAGCCCGGCGACGTCGGCCTCCAGATCCAGGCGGCCGACCTGGAGATGATGGCCGGCGACGTGGACACCGCCTTCGACCGGCTCATCGGCGTCGTACGGCGTTCCGCCGGAGACGACCGGGAGCAGGCCAGAGTCCACCTGCTCGGCCTGTTCGACGCGCTGCCCGCCGACGACCCCGCCGTCTCCAAGGGGCGCCGCGGTCTCGCGAGCGCGCTGTTCTGATCACGCCGCCCAGACCCGGCCGCCTAGATCACGCCGCCCGGATCCGGCCGCTCTGACCACGCCGCCCGGATCCGGCGGCTCTGATCCGGAGGCTCTGATCCGACGGCCGGCCCCGCCGCGTTCCGGAGGAGCAGATCCATCCCGGCGAGCGCTGTAGTGTGTGGGCACTGGTGCGTCCCCGGCGTCGTCACGGATCAGAACGACACAGCCTCCGGAGGCGTGCCCGCGCAGACAGCCATGACAACAGGAGCGAATTGACGTGGCCACCGTGCCGAGCGTTTCGTACTCGATCACCGTTCGTCTCGAGGTGCCGGCGGGCGGCAAGGCCGTCAGCCTTCTCACCCACGCGGTGGAGAGCGCCGGTGGGGTGATCACCGCACTCGACGTCACCACGGCGGGTCACGAGAAGCTCCGCATCGACGTCACCTGTGCCGCCAGGGACACCGACCACGCGCAGGCGCTCGTCGACGCCCTCGGCACGGTCGAGGGCGTCGCCATCCACAAGGTGTCCGACCGGACCTTCCTCATGCACCTCGGCGGCAAGATCGAGATGCAGTCGAAGGTCCCGCTGCGCAACCGTGACGAACTCTCGATGGCGTACACGCCGGGTGTTGCGCGGGTCAGCATGGCCATCGCGCGTAACCCCGAGGACGCGCGCCGCCTCACGATCAAGCGCAACTCGGTGGCCGTGGTCACCGACGGTTCGGCCGTCCTCGGCCTCGGCAACATCGGCCCGGCCGCCGCGCTGCCCGTGATGGAGGGCAAGGCGGCGCTGTTCAAGCGGTTCGCCGGCATCGACGCCTGGCCGATCTGCCTCGACACCCAGGACGTCGACGAGATCGTGCGCACCGTCCAGGTGATCGCCCCCGGGTTCGGCGGCATCAATCTGGAGGACATCTCCGCGCCGCGTTGCTTCGAGGTCGAGCGCCGGCTGCGCGAGCTCCTGGACATCCCGGTCTTCCACGACGACCAGCACGGCACCGCGATCTGCGTCCTCGCCGCGCTGACGAACGCGCTCAAGGTGGTCGGCAAGGAGATCTCCGACGTCCGCGTCACGCTCGCCGGAGCGGGCGCGGCCGGTACGGCGGTGCTGCGCCTGCTGCTCGCCGGCGGCGTGCGGCACGTGGTGGTCTGCGACTACCTCGGCGCCGTCCACAAGGGCCGCGACGACCTCGACGAGTCGCTGCGCTGGATCGCCGAGCACACCAACGCCGAGGGATACAGCGGCGACCTGCGCGGCGCGGTCAAGGGCGCGGACGTCTTCATCGGCGTGTCCGCCCCCGGCATCCTCGACGGCGAGGACATCGCCGCGATGGCCGAGGGCTCGGTGGTGTTCGCGCTCGCCAATCCGGAGCCGGAGGTCTCGCCCGACGAGGCCAGGGAGCACGCGGCCGTCGTGGCGACCGGGCGCTCCGACTACCCGAACCAGATCAACAACGTGCTGGCCTTCCCCGGCGTGTTCCGCGGCCTGCTCGACGCGCAGGCCAACGTGGTCACCCCGGAGATGCTGCTGGCCGCGGCCCGGGCGCTCGCCGCCGTCGTGACCGACGAGGAGCTCGGCCCCAACTACATCATCCCCAGCGTCTTCCACCCCGACGTGGCGGGCGCGGTCGCGGCGGCCGTACGCGAATCGGCCGGCGGGCGGGCCCGCGGGTTCACGGAGGCCTGATCGTCTTTCGCCGCGCGCCGGAGCCCGCGGGCTGAAGTCGATGCCGGGGCGACGTGCGAGATTCCCGCCTTCTCCCTCATGATGGAGGGTATGGCGGAAGGGATCTACGTGGGCCGGCTGCTCGTCGCGACGCCACTGCTCGAGGACCCCAACTTCCGGCGCAGTGTCGTCCTCGTTCTCGAGCACGACGAGGGCAGCGGCTCGCTCGGCGTCGTGCTCAACCGTCCCAGCGAGATCTCGGTGACGCAGGTGCTGCCCTCGTGGGACGCGCTGGTGACGGGTCCCTCCGTGCTGTTCGAAGGCGGTCCGGTGCAGACCGACAGCGCGCTCGCGCTCGCCGCCGTGCAGAGCGGCGGTGAGCCCCTGGGCTGGCGGCGGCTGCAGTCGGGCCGCTCCGCCGCCTCCCGCCTGGGCACGGTCGACCTCGACGCGCCGCCCGAGATCCTCGCCGGCGAGATCTCGCAGATGCGCATCTTCGCCGGCTACGCGGGCTGGACCGCCGGCCAGCTCCGCAACGAGGTCGAGGAGGGCGCGTGGTACGTCGTGGACTCCGAGCCGGAGGACACCTTCCATTCCGACCCGACGACGCTCTGGCGCTCGGTGCTGCGCCGCCAACAGGGGGAGCTGTCCTTCGTGGCGACCTATCCCGATGATCCCGAGCTCAACTGACGGCCGGCAAGGGAACTGGGCATGTCCGGGAAGTCCGCCGCGCGCATCCGCTGATCACGCTGGACGTGGCGCGGGTCCACCCCAGGGTGTCATCGTCGGGGTTCGCCGGGGTTCGTCGGGGTTCGTCGGGGTGAAGCCGGACTCAAGCCGGTCTCTCAGCGGTCCCATCCGGGGCGCAGGCACCGCTCCGCGATCGCGAGGGTCTGCTCCAGGCGCTCCGCCAGGAGCGCGAGATCCTGCGGGCCGTGCTCGAAGCAGACCCGGCCGATCGCAGTGAACACCGAGACCGCGAACTGGGTGTGGAGGTCATCCACGCCTGTGCCGCGGCGGCGGGCGACCTCCTCGGTCAGCAGCCGTTCGCTTTCCATGATCAGGCACATCTGCACGGCGGACAGCGAGGACGTGCACTCGACGAGCCGCCTCGCCTTGTCGAATCGCCTCGCCTCGTCGGGGTCGCCTTCGCGCAGGGCGGTCAGCATGGCCCGAATCGCCTGGCTCACCGCCTGGTAGGGAGTCTCCTCGGCGGGCCTGGCGGCCAGCTCGCTCTGGAAGATCTCCTGGCCGTCCCGGCACAGCGAGAGCGCGACCTCCTCCTTCGAGGCGAAGTAGCGGAAGAAGGTCCGCGGCGAGACGTCCACCGCGGCGGCGATCTGGTCGATCGTCGTTATGTCGTACCCCTGCGATAAGAACAGGTCGAGGGCGGCGTCGATCAGCGCTATCCGGGTCTTCTGCTTCTTGCGCTCTCGTAGACCCATGGTTGTCATCTTCACGAAACCCTCGCTTCATAATCTGTCAGTTGTCACGTTATGACGGAAAATAGCGTTTGTCATGTGTCATTGAGTGACATAAGTTGCTCCGGTTGACTTCTACCAGGGGGGACTCCCGATCATGGCTCAGGCGTTAGCCGTACATTCCAACGCGCCCGCGGAGAGCGGCAAGGACCGCCCGTGGATGACGCTGCTCGCCGTCTCGCTCGGCGTGATCATGGTGATGCTCGACGGCACCGTGGTCGCGATCGCGAACCCCGTGATCGGAACGGAGCTCAATGCGGACCTGGCCGATCTCCAATGGGTGACCAGCGGCTACCTGCTCGCGCTGGCGGTGTTCCTCATCACCGCGGGCAAGCTCGGTGACCTTTTCGGCCACAAGCGGATCTTTCTGATCGGCGTGGCCGGCTTCGCCCTCACGTCGCTCGCGATCGGCCTCACCGGCTCGGTGTTCACGCTGATCGCGTTCCGTGTGCTGCAGGGCCTCTTCGGCGCGATGCTGCAGCCCGCCGCGCTGGCCTTGCTGCGGTCCGCCTTCCCCGGCGAGAAGCTGAACATGGCGATGGGCGCGTGGGGGGCGATCATCGGTCTGTCCAGCGCGGGCGGTCCCATCATCGGCGGCCTGCTGGTGGAGAACGTCAGCTGGCAGTCGGTCTTCTTCATCAACGTGCCGGTCGGCGTGGTCGCCCTCGCGGTCGGCCTGCTGGTCCTCAAGGAGAGCAGGGCGCAGACGCTGTCGAGGGTCGACTGGCTCGGCGTCGTGCTGCTGTCCGGCACGATGTTCTCGCTGATCTGGGCGATCATCAAGGCTCCCGAGTGGGGCTGGAGCGACCCCTGGACGATCGCGTTCATCGCCGCCACCGTGGTCCTCGGCGCGATCTTCCTGGTCTGGCAGTCCCTGGCGAAGGAGCCGCTGCTGCCGTTGAGCCTGTTCCGCAACTTCTCGGTCTCCATCGGCACCGGCTTGATGATCATGGTCGCGTTCTCGATGTTCGGCGCGATGTTCTTCCTCACGTTCTTCTTCCAGGGCGTGCACGGGCTGTCCCCGATGGAGTCCGGCCTCCGGATGCTGCCGATGAGCGCAGGCATGATCGTCGCGTCGCCGCTCGCGGGCGTCCTCATCGGAAAGCTCGGCCCCAAGGTCACCATCGCGGGCGGCATGCTGGTCACCGCGGTCGCGATGTTCCTGATGTCCCGGTTGAGCGTGGACGCCGCGTTCATCGACAGCGCGATCCCGTTCGTCCTGCTCGCCTTCGGCCTCTCGCCGGTCTTCGTCGGCGCCACCGAGATCATCGTCGGCAACGCGCCCGAGGATCTCAGCGGCGTCGCGGGCGGCGTGCAGAACTCGGCCATGCAGGTCGGCGGCGCGCTCGGCACCGCCATCCTGGGCGCCGTGGTGTCGGGGAAGGTGGCCGACGTGTTCCCCGGTCACCTCGGCCCGGCCGCGTCGAGCATCCCGGCGGAGCAGCTGGGAGCCCTGGAGAAGGCCGCCGCCGTGGGCATGACCCCTCCCGGGCTTCCCGAGCCGATGAGCAGCCTGCTCGCCAAGGCGGCGCACCTGTCCTTCATGGACGGCCTGCACCTCGGCTTCACCGTGAGCACGGGCGTCGCCGTCCTGGCCGCGATCCTCGCCCTGTTCGTCCAGGCGGGCCGCAAGACCGAGGGCGGCGCGGTCCACATGGGCTGACCGTCGCCCCGTACGGCCCTGTGATCCATACGGCTTCGCACGGCTCCGTATGGCTCCGTACGATTCCGCCCCGTACGGCTTCCGCACCTCGCCCGGGCGGAGGCCGACGGGGCGGTGCGTTTCCGCGCGTAAAATCGGTACCCGTGAGCGGTACGAAGATTCTTCCCGAGAGCGATGTCACTCCGAGGCTCTCGCACGGGGACGGCGACCATGAGCGGTTCTCGCACTACGCCGACAGGAACAAGATCACCGAGAGTATGGTGACCGGCACTCCGATCCGCGCCCTCTGCGGCAAGATCTGGGTGCCCAGCCGGGATCCGAAGAAGTACCCCGTCTGCCCGGAATGCAAGGAGATCTACGAGGGACTGCCCAAGGGAGAGCCCTCCGGCGAGTGAGTGTCGATCCGGGATGACCACCCCCGGTACGGCTAGCGTCAGCTGTCTGTCTGACCAGTCGTATCGGGGGAATGAATGGCCCGGCGCGTGCTCGCCGTCTCTTTGGCATGTCTGTTCGCGGTGTGCGGGGTTCCCGCCGAGAGCCGGGCCGGGGTCGCCGGGACCAGGGATGAGTGTCGCGCCGGACCGCATCCTCCGGCACCGGCGCGCATGGCGGAACCCCGCGCCCCGGAATCGCGCCAGATCGACCGGATGTCCGCCGATCTCCGCCGCCGGCTCGGCCGCGCGCACGCCGGTCACGGCAGGAAGGCCGTCGAGAGGGTCACCGTGCCGCTGTGGGTGCACGTCATCAAGGACGGCGCGCTCGGCGCGCCCGACACTGCCGTGCGGGATCAGGTCGCCGCGCTCAACGCCGCCTACGGCGGCAAGATCGGCGGCGTGGACACCGGGTTCCGTTTCGAGCTCAAGGGCATCACCCACACCGTCAACCCCCAGTGGTTCCGCGATCCCGTGGGGTACGAGCAGCCGATGAAGCGCAAACTCCGGACCGGGGGGTCGGAGACGCTGAACCTCTACCTCGCCCAGCTCAGCCAGCTCGTCCTCGGCTACGCGACCTATCCGTACTGGTACAAGGACGAGCCGCAGCTGGACGGCGTGGTCATCGACTGGCGGAGCATGCCGGGAGGGCCGCTGGTCAACTTCAACCGGGGATACACGGCGGTGCACGAGATCGGGCACTGGTTCGGGCTGCTGCACACCTTCGAGAACGGGTGCGACGCCCCGGGCGACTTCGTGGACGATACGCCTCCCGAGGCGGAGCCCAGCTCCGGCTGCCCCGGGCGCAGGGATTCGTGCCCGGCGCCCGGTGACGACCCGATCCACAACTTCATGGACTACGGGTACGACCGGTGCATGTCCGAGTTCACCGCGGGTCAGGCGGCCCGGATGCTCGAGATGTGGACGACCTACCGCCAGCCCCGGACGTGAGAGCGAAGCCGGGGGGCACGGCCACCACGTGGGCGCGCCCCCCGGCTTCGGCTATCAGTCCTTTCCATGGCGAATGTGTGGATTTCCGTTGACGGACGGTCTGCGGCGTGAGTAACTCCTGATCAGCGCTCGCCGGTGAGCCGGGCGCCGGTTCAGGAGGCGCCGTGGACGATGAGTGGACGCGCCGGGTGTGGCCGCCCGCCGCCAGTGACTCAGACGGGGACGACACCCACCGGGGCGCCCCTGCTGAGGACCTGCCGCCGTCCGCCAGCTGGTACGGCACGCCGGCCCCGCCGCAGCGCCGGATACCGCGCCGGATGCCGCGCCGGATGCCGCGCCGGATGCCGCGCTGGGTGGTGCGCCTCATCGTCGGCACCCTCGCCTCAGCCGCGGCCGGCACGCTGATCGGCGTACTGGTCGTCACCGTCATGAGCGGGACGGACAGCGCGCCCTCGGGCACGGTCACGGACCGGCTCGCCGGGGTCGCGTACGACCTTCCGGCCGGCTGGCGGGAGGCCGTCGTCGCCCCGGTCACCGGCTTCACGTCCGTCGCCGTCAGCGACGGCCGCGCGACGGTGATGGCCAGGCGCGGAGAGCGCGCCGATCCGGCGAACCCGCGCCCGGCGGCGGTCGGTCTGACCGATCTCTACGCGCGGCTGCTGCTCCACGGCGACAAGATCGACGTCATGGACGACAGGGCGGTGACCGCGGGCTCCCGGCGTGGCTACACCCGTGCCCTGCGCGCGGAGTACCGGGACGACGTGAACCAGCCGGCTTTCCTCCGGGTGACGCTGCTCCTGGACGGTGAGGGGAGGACCACGGTGCTGCTGGGGCTCGCCCACCCGGACGACCCCGCGTCGCGGGCGGACATCGACGCCCTCATGGCGGGCGTGCGCTGATCGCTCCATCGGCAGCGGCGCCCCCTGCCGAGTGCGTCCTTCGCCCCGTCATCCGGCCCGCTCGGCGGCGACCCGGCGGATCCGTCCCGGCTCCTGCGAGGCCGTCCCGATGGGCCCGGTCGGAGCGGCGGCGGGGCGGGTGTGAGGGATGTCTCAGGCGTGCGGCGGCCGTAGCACAACGGGGGTATCGCCGCCAGGATCTCGGTGGGTCGGCACGTCTTGTCAGTCGATCCGGCTACTCTGAGGTCACTGTGAGGGAGCGAACCGATAGATACAGCATTGTCCCAACGGGATGGGGGAGGCGTCGTTGAGCGTATCCGCCGCATCGCATCTCTCGCCTTCCTATCCCGACAGAGCCGCCTGGGGCACCGCGCCCAAGCTGCGCGCGTGGCAGCAGGAGGCGTTCGACCTCTACTTCCAGCGTGAGCCGAGGGATTTCCTCACCGTCGCGACGCCGGGCGCGGGAAAGACCACCTACGCGCTGCGGATCGCCAGCGAGCTGCTGTCCAGGGGCATCATCCGGGCCGTGACGATCGTCACCCCGACGGAGCACCTCAAGCGGCAGTGGGCCGACGCGGCCGGCCGCGTCGGCATCGGCATCGACCCCGAGTTCAAGAACAGCCAGGGCACGACCTCCCGTGACTACACCGGCGTCGCGATCACGTACGCCCAGGTGGCGATGCATCCGGCGTTGCACCGGGCGCGCACGGAGGCCCGCAAGACGCTGGTCATCTTCGACGAGATCCACCACGCGGGCGACGCGAAGTCGTGGGGTGACGGCGTCCGTGAGGCGTTCGAGCCGGCCACCAGGCGGCTGTCGCTGACCGGCACGCCGTTCCGCTCCGACGACAGCCCCATCCCGTTCGTCACGTACGTCGAGGAGGCCGACGGCGCGCTGCGCAGCGCCTCCGACTTCTCCTATGGCTACGGCCCGGCGCTGGCCGACGGGGTCGTCCGTCCGGTCATCTTCCTTGCCTACTCGGGGGAGATGAGGTGGCGGACCCGGGCGGGCGACGAGATCGCCGCCACGCTCGGCACCCCGCTGACCAAGGATCAGCTCTCCCAGGCGTGGCGGTCCGCGCTCGACCCCAAGGGCGACTGGATCCGCCAGGTCATCCACGCGGCCGACCGGCGGCTCACCGAGGTGCGCCGCGGCGTGCCCGACGCAGGGGGCCTGATCATCGCCTCCGACCACGAGTCGGCCCGGGCCTACGCCCGGCACATCAGGACGGTGACCGGCGAGGGGGCCGTGGTCGTCCTCTCCGACGATCCGGGCGCGTCCAAGAAGATCAAGGATTTCTCCGCCTCGCAGGCGCGGTGGCTGGTCGCGGTCCGGATGGTTTCCGAGGGCGTCGACATCCCCCGGCTCGCCGTCGGGGTCTACGCCACCAGCATCTCGACGCCGCTGTTCTTCGCCCAGGCCGTCGGGCGTTTCGTCCGCGCGCGCAAGCGGGGCGAGATGGCGTCGGTCTTCGTGCCGTCGGTGCCGGTCCTGATGGGGCTCGCCGCCGAGATGGAGGAGGAGCGCGACCACGTCCTCGGCCGCTCGCAGCCGGAGGACGGGCTGGATGACTCCCTGCTCGAACGAGCCCAGCAGGAGCGCAAGCAGCCTGACGCGCTCGGCGACGAGTTGCCGTTCCAGACCCTGGAGGCGTCCGCGACCTTCGACCGGGTGCTGTTCGACGGCGGCGAGTTCGGCACCTCCGCCGCCCCCGGGTCCCCGGAGGAGGAGGACTTCATCGGCCTCCCCGGGCTGCTGGAGCCCGACCAGGTGGCCTCGCTGCTGCGCCGGCGGCAGGCCGACCAGCAGGCTGCGAAGCGGCGGAAGAAGCCCGAGGAGGAGGCGCCCGCGCTCGCTCCGCACGAGCAGATCCACGAGCTTCGCAAGGAGCTCAACGGCCTCGTCGGCGCGTGGAACCACCGCACCGGCCAACCGCACGGCGTCATCCACGCCGAGCTGCGCCGATCCTGCGGCGGTCCGGCCATCGCGCAGGCGTCGGCGGACCAGATCAAGGATCGGATCGCCATGATCAGGAAGTGGGCCACCCAGCGGAGGTGACCCCGCTCCGGCATCGGTCGTGGCGGCTGCTCGCCGCCCGCCGGCTCGTGTACGCGTGGAGCGGGCCAGGTGCGGGCGGTCAGGTCAGCCGTTCGTGGGTCGCCGCTCAGGGATGCGGTGCCCGGTGCGGCCGTCCACCGCCACGTAGCGTGGCCCGGGGCGGAGCGGCGGCATGAGCGTCAGGTCGAGTGTCGCCCGTCCCTCGGCGACGTGTACGGGCAGCGTCCGCGATTCCCGGCCCTCGATCTCGTCTCGGCCCGCCGCGCCCTCGTCCAGCCAGATCCGCACCTGCCGCCCGGCGCGCCGGTACGTCACCGTCGCCGTCCCGCACTGCTCGGACGTCGCCGTCCAATAGATCGTCATGCCCTGTACGCCCTGGTGCGGGCGGTGCGTGAGCCGTACGGACTCGGGGGCGGGTGTGCGGGTCGCACAGGTGGGGGATGGCGCGGGGGTGGGCGTGGTGCCCGGCCCGGAGGACGGCACAGAGGACGGCGCGGAGGACGGCCTGGAGTGCGGCCCGGAGGACGCGGCCATGGCGGGGGCCGTTGCGGGCCGGTCGGATGGCGGCTGCTCCGCCCAGCCGACCGCCAGCGTGGTCGCCTCCAGCGCCGCCAGCGTCAGCACCCCTGTCGCGCGCGCGAGCCGGGACTGCTCGCGGCCGAAGAGCCGCCAGATGCAGATGGGGGTGAGGACGAGCCAGGACAGCCCGAGCAGGAACGCGAACATCGACGCCGCCAATCGCAAGGAGTTGTCACTCTACGTAACACATCTTTCGCGTATCGTGTCGGTCGAATTGAACATTTGCTCGCCTGTATGGCGCTCATCACACCGGGCGGGGAGGCGGGTCAGCCGCGCAAGACGGGGGTTCCGGAGAGCCGCACACCGGCCTCGGCCAGCTCGGCGAGCGCCGCCCGGGTGGTCGCCGGAGCCACGCCCGCGGTCAGGTCGAGCAGCACCTGTACGGCGAAGCCGTCGCGGACGCCGTCCAGGGCCGTCGCCCGTACGCAGTGGTCGGTGGCGATGCCGACCACGTCCAGGGACTCCACGCCCCGATCCCGGAGCCAGTCCGCAAGACGGGTGCCGTCGTCGGCGGCGCCCTCGAACCCGCTGTAGGCCGCCGCGTGGGCGCCCTTGCTGAACACCTCCTCGATCGGGGCGACGTCGAGCGCGGGATGGAAGCCGGCGCCCGCCGTGCCCGCGACGCAGTGCGCCGGCCAGGTGTCCACGTAGTCGGGCCGCTCGGCGAAGTGCGCCCCGGGGTCGATGTGGTAGTCCCGGGACGCCACCACATGGTCGTAGCCGTGCCGCCGCGCGTGCCGTCCGATCGCGGCGGCCACGTCGGCGCCGCCGCCGACCGCGAGGCTGCCGCCCTCGCAGAAGTCGTTCTGCACGTCCACGATGATGAGCGCGGATTTCATGCGAAACAGCCTAAAACGATCGCGAGGAGACCGGCGTCGTCCTCATACGCCTGTCCCTCGCGATCAACTGAAGATAGTAGGGATCGCGGGGTCTCCAGGGGAGAGGCTGTGCGCCATCGTCGGCAGCTCCGCCACGGTCGCGCGGTGGCGGGCCCTCGCGTCCTCCAGCGGTTCGCGGCCCACGATCTCGCCGTCCCTGACGAGCTCCGCCAGGAGCGGCCGGTGCCTGGTCTCGGCGGGTTCGCCGGTGACGACCTCGGCGACGGCGGTGTCGTCCTCGACCGCGCGGTAGGCCCACTTGCGGCCGCCCTTGCTCGGCTTGCCCACCGACTGCTTGGCCACCGGCCGCAGCACCCCGGCGGCGTCCTCTCGGGCGACCAGCTTGTAGACGAAGTTGGCCGTGGGGTGGCCGGACCCGGTGACGACGGACGTGCCGACGCCGTACCCGTCGACGGGGGCGGCGGCGAGCGCCGCGATGGCGAACTCGTCGAGATCGCCTGTCACGACGATCCGGGTCCGGTTCGCACCGAACGCGTCGAGGATCCGCCGCACGTCCAGCGCGACCTCGGCCAGGTCGCCGGAGTCGATCCGCACGGCGCCGAGGTCCGGCCCAGCCAGCTCGACCGCCGTGCGCACGGCCTTCGCCACGTCGTACGTGTCGACGAGGAGGGTCGTGCCGACGCCGAGCGAGTCGAGCTGGGCGCGGAAGGCGTCCTCCTCGGAGTCGTGCAGCAGCGTGAACGCGTGCGCGGAGGTGCCCGCGGTCGGCACGCCGTACAGGCGCCCGGCCATCAGGTTGGAGGTGGAGCCGAAGCCGCACAGGTACGCGGCGCGGGCCGCGGCGACCGCCGCGAACTCCTGGGTGCGGCGGGAGCCCATCTCGATGATGGGCCGCTTGCCCGCGGCCTGCACCATGCGGGCGGCGGCGGAGGCGACCGCGCAGTCGTGGTTGAGTATCGAGAGGATCACGGTCTCGAGCAGGACCGCCTCGGCGAACGTGCCCTCCACCACCATGACGGGCGATCCGGGGAAGTAGGACTCGCCCTCGCGGTAGCCGTACACGTGGCCGGAGAACCGGTAGTCGGCGAGGAACTCCAGGGTGGGCTCGTCGACGACGCGGGTGGCGCGCAGGAAGTCGAGCTCCTCCTGGCCGAATCGGAAGTTCTCCAGCGCGTCGAGCACGCGGGCTGTCCCAGCGACCACTCCGTACCGCCGCCCTCCGGGCAGCCGGCGGGCGAACACCTCGAAGACCGCCCGGCGGTGCGCGGCTCCTCCGGCGAGGGCCGCCTGCAGCATGGTCAGTTCGTAGTGATCGGTGAGCAATGCGCTGCTCATGGTCATCTGCACGTGTCGAGAGTACGGCGGTCGTGGTGCAGGATGGTTACGTGGGTGGCACCGCTCCGATGGAGGTCGAGCGTCCGGCGATGGACGTGCGGCCCGATTTGCCGTGGCTGACGATTGTCTGGAACGACCCGGTCAATCTTATGTCGTACGTCACATACGTCTTCCAGACGGTGTTCGGCTACCCCCGCCAGAAGGCGGAGAAGCTGATGATGGACGTGCACCACAAGGGCAAGGCGGTGGTCGCCAGCGGCAGCCGCGAGGAGATGGAGCGCGACGTCCAGATCCTGCACTCCTACGGCCTGTGGGCCACCGTCCAGCAGGACTCCTGATGGATCACACGGAACGATGAGCACGGAACGGGGTGACCTGTGAGCACCGGCTTCACGGCCACGGGTGCGGGCGTGTCCGTCACGCTCGATGCCGGGGAGGTGTCCGTGCTCACGTTGCTGGTCTCCCAGATCCTCGGCCTCGTCGAGCCCGGCGTGACGGGAGAGGACCCGCTGGAGCGGGCGCTCGGCATCGGCTCCGGCGACGCCCCTTCGGACCCGGTGCTCGCCCGGCTGTTCCCCTCGGCGTACGCCGAGGACGAGAAGGCGTCGGAGGAGTTCCGCCGCTACACCGAGGCGACACTGCGCGAGGGGAAGCGCGCCGACGCGCGGACGCTGCTGGACACAGCGGGGCCGGGAGTGGTGGAGCTCACCTCCGAGCAGGGGCAGGCGTGGCTGCGCGCGCTCAACGACGTACGGCTCGCGCTCGGCGTCCGGTTCGACGTGACGGAGCAGATCCACGAGGAGATGGCGGAGATGTCGGAGGAAGATCCGCGCTACCCGGCGCTCGCGATCTACGAGTGGCTGACCTATCTCCAGGACACTCTCGTCCGTGCCCTATGGTGAGGCCATGCTGACGATCGCGCGGGAGCTGGTGGACAAGATCGTGGCCCACGCGCGGGCGGATCACCCGGACGAGGCGTGCGGCGTGGTCGCCGGGCCCGCGGGCTCCGACCGGCCCGAGCGGTTCGTCCCGATGGAGAACGCCGAGCGTTCTCCGACGTTCTACCGGTTCGACTCGATGGAGCAGTTCCGGGTGTGGCGGGAGATGGACGACAAGGACGAGGAGCCCGTCGTCATCTACCACTCGCACACCGCGACGCAGGCCTACCCCTCCCGGACGGACGTGTCCTACGCGTCCGAGCCGAACGCCCACTACGTGCTGGTGTCGACGGCCTCGGACGACGTGGAGTTCCGGTCCTATCGCATCGTGGAGGGCGTCATAACGGAGGAGCCAGTCAAGATCGTGGAGGCGTACGGCTAGACTGGCCGCATGCCTTTTGATGACGTCCGCGCCGGGCTGTCGTCGGCTGTCCTCCGGGGTCGGGTGCGTCCCGAATCTCCCGTGCAGAAGTTCCTCTTCGCGCACACCCCTTCTGTCGTCGTCTACGACTGTCGCTGAATTCCGCACCGGAATCGCCGTGTGCCCGCCTCCGTTCCAATGAGGTGGGCCGTTCATCATGACGACCACAGATCAAGGAGACTGACCCACGATGGCTATCGAGGTCCGCATTCCGACCATCCTCCGCACCTACACCGGCGGCGCCAAGGCCGTGGACGCCACGGGCGTGACCCTGGACGAGCTGATCGGCGACCTGGAGTCGCGTCACCCGGGCCTGAAGGACCGCCTGGTGGACGGCGCCGGGCTGCGCCGCTTCGTGAACGTGTATCTCAACGACGAGGACGTCCGGTTCCTCGGCGGGCTGAGCACTCCGGTCGCCGACGGCGACACGGTGACGGTGCTGCCCGCCGTGGCCGGTGGCGCCCGCTAGGCGGGAGCCGTCCGTCATGCGTTTCGACTCGCTGATCGACTCGGTCGGTCGCACACCTCTGGTCGGCCTGCCGCGCCTGTCCCCGTCGGCCGACGTGCGGATCTGGGCGAAGCTGGAGGACCGCAACCCGACCGGGTCGATCAAGGACCGGCCCGCGCTGTGGATGATCGAGCAGGCGGAGAAGGACGGCCTGCTCACTCCCGGCTGCACGATCCTGGAGCCGACCTCGGGCAACACCGGCATCTCGCTGGCCATGTCCGCCCGGCTCAAGGGATACAAGCTGATCTGCGTCATGCCGGAGAACACCTCCGAGGAGCGCCGCCAGCTGCTGCGCATGTGGGGCGCCGAGATCATCTCGTCGCCCGCGGCGGGCGGGTCCAACGAGGCGGTCCGGGTCGCCAAGGGGCTCGCCGCCGAGCATCCCGACTGGGTGATGCTCTACCAGTACGGCAACCCGGCCAACTGGCGGTCCCACTACGAGTCGACCGGTCCGGAGATCTTCGCGGACCTGCCGACGGTGACCCACTTCGTGGCGGGGCTCGGCACCACGGGCACGCTCATGGGTGTGGGGCGCTACCTGCGGGAGAAGATCCCCGACATCAAGATCGTCGCCGCCGAGCCCCGGTACGGCGAGCTCGTCTACGGCCTGCGCAACGTGGACGAGGGGTTCGTCCCCGAGCTGTACGACGCCTCGGTGCTGACCACGCGGTTCTCCGTGACGTCGGCGGACGCCCTGCGCCGGACGCGGGAGCTGCTCGCGACCGAGGGCATCTTCGCCGGCATCTCCACCGGCTGCGCCCTGCACGCCGCCCTGGGCATGGCGCGCAAGGCCGTACAGGCGGGGGAGCGGGCCGACATCGTCTTCATCGTCGCCGACGGCGGCTGGAAGTACCTCTCGACCGGAGCCTACGAAGGCACCCTGGACGACGCGGAGGAGCGCCTGGAAGGCCAGCTCTGGGCCTAGGTCGTGTTTCGTGGATCTTTTTGGCCTACTGCGGTCGGCCAGATGGCGCCTCGCTTCGTTGTCGCCCCACCCACGAAAAACTCCCTAGCGGCCACGTGGGATTTCGCACAGAGCCGGCCGTGCTCAGGGTGAGGCACAGTTGCCGTGTCCTCATCCTGAGCCTGCCGGGCGTTAGCGTGCTGGATGGCGTCCCAGTAGTCCCACGACACAACCGCTGGGAATGTGAGGCGACGCGTCGACCGTCATGCCGCAGTGGCCAGGTGAGTGCGGCGGCCGGTCCAGATCCAGACGAGCTGAAGGGCGCTCATGCCGAACATCAGGACGCCCAATGGGATGTGCAGGGTCTTCACCTGCGCGATGCCCAGCGCCACCTGCGCCAGCGTGAGCCCCAAGAACCCGCCCGCGTACAGGATGGGCCTGGGCGAGCCGCCGCCTGGCCGCCACACCAAGATCGCGACGACCAGGTGCAACAGCGCCACCACGAACAGCCCGTACGCCCCAGCACTATGCAGTGCCGCACTGTTGGGTGAAGACAACAACAGCCCCGCGGTGATCGCCTGGACGAAGACGCCCACGGTTTGCAGGGTGATCGCGATACGCAAGAACATGAGGTTGCCCTGCTTCGTCGTCGTGCGCGTGGGCATGGCGAGGTTTCCCTTCCCAATCTCAGCGAGGGTTTGAGGCTTGGGACCAGGTGTCCCAGTAGTCCGACGACACAACTGCCGGGAATGTGAGGTGACGCGCCAACCTCACAGTTCGGCGCGTTGTCTCGTCGATCTGGTGAGGGCGGATGCGACCAAGGAAGTCGGGGGCACCATGACCACCCAATCGGAGTCAGGAGACGGTCGGCTCGATCCGAGCCTGAGCGCGATCATGAGTGAGCGGCGTCAGCTGATCAATCTGGCGTACCGGCTGCTGGGCTCCCTGGCCGATGCCGAGGATGTCGTACAGGAGACGTACGCCCGCTGGTACGCCATGTCCCGGCAGCAGCAGGAGGCGATCGAGTCGCCCGGCGCGTGGTTGACGAAGGTGGCCAGTCGCATCTGCCTGGACCTGCTCGGCTCGGCTCGGGCCCGGCGCGAGAGCTACGTGGGCGAATGGGTCCCGGAGCCGTTGCCCGATCGTACGGAGTGGATCAGCGGGCGGCTGGGCGGCGCCATGGTCGATCCGGCCGACCGGGTCACTCTCGATGAGTCGGTCAACATGGCTTTCTTGGTCGTGCTCGAGTCGATGACCCCGGCCGAGCGTGTCGCGTTCATCCTGCACGATGTCTTCCGGTATTCCTTCGCCGAAGTGGCCGAGATCGTCGGCCGCACTCCGGCGGCATGTCGCCAGCTGGCCTCCTCGGCCCGCCGTCGCATCCGCGCCGCGCAGGCTCCCGCGGCTCCGACAGGGCGGCAGGCCGGCCTCGTCGGGGACTTCAAGCGGGCCTGGGAGGCGAAGGACATCGAGGCCCTCGTCGGCCTCCTCGACCCCGACGCCACGATGGTCGCCGATGGCGGTGGCCTGGTCAGCGCCGTGCTCCGCCCAATCGAAGGCGGCGAGCAGATCGCCCGCTACATCATCGCCATTGCCGACATGGCACCCAACCTGACGATCCTGGAGCGTACGGTCAACGGTCAGCCCGGTCTGGTGGCCCAGCACAACGGCGTCACCGTGACGGTGGCGGCGTTCGACGTTCCAGGCAACCGGATCAAGCGCATCTGGGCGGTACGCAACCCCGAAAAGCTCTGGCCTTGGACGGTGAGGCCACAGCACCGGGACCAACCCAGCAGCGCAGCCGTCGAAGCAACCGACAGTGATTACGCCGTGTGCCGTCGTCGGCGAAGGTGAACGCGGTCAGACCGCACCTCGCGTAGGCGAAAGCGGCGATCTTCCGAGTGTTGTTGCCGTGTTGTTGCTGCGAGCGGCGTGGTCACGCGGGACCGCGTGACCACGCCGGGGTCATGTCAGTTGAACACGACCCGGAGGAGGAATCCCGCGCCCTCGTCGCTCACGCGGCCGCTCAGGCCCACCGCGCGCAGCATCTGGAGGTCGGCCGCGGAGTCGCCCTGCACATCCTTGAGATAGAGGGGCTCGACCTTGTCGAGGTCGGCGTACAGGCCGAAGGTGGCGTCCTGGGCTCCGGGCACCGCCAGCCGGAACGCCTCGCTGTCGCCGAGCGTGCCCTCCGAGTTGAGCTTGTTCGCGTAGTCCTGGGAGGCGGCCACGACCAGCTTGTCGTCGCCGTCGACCTTGACGAGCTGGGGTGTCGCCCCGTTCCCGGAGGCGGCCGTCTCCAGCTTGTTCAGGACCGCCCGTGCCTTGGCCGGGTCGGTGTGCAGCACCACGCCGACGTTCGGCTGCTCGGCGTTCAGGCCTTCGGCGTCCACGGCGGCGGTGACTCCCTCGCCGAGCAGCGTGATCAGGTCGCCCGGAAGGGCCAGGCCGGTCTCCTGGGAGAGCCGCGCCACCGCGCCCCTGTCAGCGGATTCGACTGCCTTCTGGATCTTGGGCCACTGCTCGCCCAGGATGGCGCCGAGACCGGAGATCCCGATCGCGCCGGCCGTGGAGGCGGGCAGCTCGCCCAGCTTGAGCGGCTTGGCGTCGGTCTTCGTCGTCTCGATGCCGCGGGTGAACCCGGTCAGCTCGGCGTAGTCGTCGCCGAACCTGAGCGCTCCGGTGAACCGGGCGTTCCTCACGAGGTCCGTCACGGCCGGGTTCTGGTCCTTGCCTGTGTTCTCGGCGATCGCGCCGAGGTCCGCCCAGAAGGACAGCACGCCCGGCTCGCCCAGCGCGTCGAGGTCGCCGGTGAACCGCTCGTTCTCCGACAGCGGCGTCGCCCCTGCGTACCGGTCGGCCTTCTCCTGGTTTTCCGCGATGATCACGTAGCCCTCGCGGAAGACGACGCCGGCCTTCGTCCCCTCCGTCCCGGAGTCCAGCTTGGCGAAGGCCGTCTTGGCCGCGGCCTCGTCCTTGACCTGGATCGCCACGACCGCGTCCGGCTCCGAGCCGACCCGGGCCGGGGCGAGTATGGCGGCGCCGATCCGGTCGCCCAGCCACGGCTCGACGTCCTTGGCGAAGTCGAGTTCGGCGAACGCGCTCACGCCCTTGCGCATCTCCTCGAACAGGGCCTTGCGCGGGTCGTCCCCGGCGAAGACGTCCTTGGTGGCGGAGAACTTGCGGGCGATGTTGAGCAACGCGAGCTTCTGGTTGGCCGCAGGGTCGAGGTCGAGCCGCAGGTAGCCGATGGCGTTGCCGGGGAGCACCTCGTGGGGCTGGGTTCCCCCGCCGCTGAGCATGCTCGCCGCCCACACGCCGCCTCCGCCGACGACGCCCACGAGGAGCGCCGCGACGAGCGCGATGATCCAGCCGCGACCGCGCTTCGCGGGGGTGGGTGGCACGGGGGCGTACCCGAGCTCCTCCGGGTGCGGCCACTGCCGGGTGTGGGCGTCGTTCGAAGGCTGTGGCTGCGGCGACCGGTAAGCGATCGTCTGGTCGGGATCCTGCCCCTCAGGGAACGGGGGGATATCGGCAGGCATGTCTCTCTCACATTTCCGGTTACAGCGGGCAATCTTGAATGTAAGCCACAACGGTAGCGAAACTCATGCACTTTGCTTGACCCGGACGGTAGCGGTTCCGGAGGAGTCGATAAGGTATTCACTAGAACAACATTCGGCAGACGGGGGCGCGGTGACCAAGTTCGACGAGGCGACGCAGGCGATCAAGGTGGACGACACGACCTACGACGTCTGCCTCGACGACGGATACGCAATCGGCGGCCCCCTGAACGGCGGATACCTGATGGCCGTGATGCTGCGGGCGGTGACGGACTCCTCCCCGCACGCGCACCCCGTCTCGACCTCCGCGCAGTTCCTCCGGGCTCCGGCGCCCGGACCGGCCAGGGTCAGGCTGGAGCGGCTCAAGACGGGCCGGACCGCGACCATGACACGGGCGACGCTCATCCGGGACGGCGAGCGGTACATCGACATGCAGGTCACGACGGCCACGCTGGACGGGGACGCCGCACCGCACTGGTCGGCGCCCCCGGAGACCGCCATGCCCGACCAGGCCGACTGCGTACGGTTCCCCAACCCCAAGCCCGAGTCGAACATGACGCTGAGCACGCAGATCGACCTGCTGTTCGACCCGAGCTCGATCGGATGGCTGCGCGGCGCGCCCAGCGGGCGCCCGGAGTCGCGCGCGTACTTCCGGATGGTCGAGCCGCAGGACCCGGACCCGTACGTCCTGGCGCTCGCCGTGGACTCGCTCCCGCCGGTGGTGTTCTCGACGGGCGCCAGGGGATGGGCGCCGACGGTCGAGCTGACCTGGCATCTGCGCGCGCTGCCCGCGCCCGGCTGGCTGACCCTGCTCGGCAGCGGCAGGCTGATCAGCGACGGCTGGTTCGACGAGGAGGTCGAGGTGTGGGACTCGGCCGGCCGCCTGGTCGCCCAGTGCCGCCAGCTCGCCCGCGTCGGCCGCGGCTGAGCCGGGGGGTTGTGTCATGGATCCCCTGCTGCTCCGAGTGTGAGGCCCACGATGGCTCCGCCGCCCGAGCGGTTGGCGGCGAAGGCGGCACCGCCGTGGCGGTGTGCGACGTCCTTGACGATGGCCAGGCCCAGGCCGGAGCCGGGCAGGTCGCGGGTGGCGATCGCGCGGTAGAAGCGGTCGAAGACGCGCTCCAGGTCGTGCTCGGCGATGCCGGGACCCCGGTCGCGGACCTCGATCCGCCCGGCCTCCGTGACCAGATCGATCGGCTCGGCGCCGTCAGGGTCGAACTTCGCGGCGTTGTCGAGCAGGTTGGACATGGCGCGCTTGAGAGCCACCGGGCGCGCGGTGACCACGGCGGGGGCGGCGCGTACCCGGATCTCCCGCCCGCTGCGGCGCCTGGCCATGGCCGCCGTCTCTTCGGCGAGGTCGGCCAGCTGGATCTCGACCGGCTCTTCGCCCTCGTGCTCGCCGGCGGCCAGCTCCAAGAGCTCGTCGACGAGGGTGGTCAGCTGGCGCGACTCCTGGGTCAAGTCCCGTAGGAGGTTCTCCCGCTCCTGCGGCGGCAGCTCGCCCAGGCGGGGCAGGATCGCGATGTTCGCACGCAGGCTCGTGAGCGGCGTACGCAGTTCGTGCCCTGCGTCCTGGACCAGACGTTGCTGGTCGTGCTTGGCGCGGGCGAGACGGCCGAGCATGTCGTCGAAGGACCGGCCGAGCCGGCCGATCTCGTCCTCGCCGGTGACCGGCACGGCCACCTCCAGCTCGCCGGTGGAGGCGACCTCTTCGGCGACGGCGGTCAGCCGGATCAGCCGCCGGGTGCTCCTGCGGGCCAGCCACCATCCGCCTACCGCCGCGATGACGACGACGGCCCCGGCCAGGAGCATGACACGTCGGCCCAGCTGGGCCAGGAGCCCGTCGGTGTCACTGAGCCGCTGGGTGATCCTGATGGCACCACGGCCGTCGCCGAGTGGCATGGTGGCGGTGCGATAGCGCACGCCACCGATGGTGAACTCGCCCCGGGGCCCGTTGCCGGGCTGTCGGTCGGTGCCCGGCCTGTCCAAAGGGAGCGGGGCAGGGCGCTGCGCGGCGGACTCGGGACCCAGGATCTGGATGCTGATCCGGGCGGCCCGGAACAACTTGGGCAGCAGATTCCGGCCGGGGTTGTCGGTGCTGAGGTCGTCGGCCGCGAAGCGTCCCTGCCGCACCTGGATCTGCAGGTCGCTGACGATCCCCGCGAAGAGGGCCTTCTCGTCGGCGCGCACCATGTCGGCGGCGGTGTCGTAGCTCAGCCCGCCGACGAGCACGATGACCAGCGTTCCCATGGCGGCGAAGCCAAGCGCCAGAGTGGTGCGCAGGCTGCGACGGCTCATGGTCGCCTCAGGGCGTAGCCGACCCCGCGCACGGTGTGGATCAGCGGCGGCCGCCCGGGCACGTCCAGCTTGCGGCGCAGGTAGCCGACGTAGACGACGAGGTTCTTGGCCCCGGGGCCGAAGTCGTAGCCCCAGATGTGCTCGTAGATGGTGGCGTGGCTGAGGACGATGCCCTGGTTGCGGGCCAATAGTTCGAGCAGGTCGAATTCGGTGCGGGTGAGGGCGAGCTCGCACGGGCCGCGCCAGGCGCGCCGGGCGGCGGGGTCCACGCGCAGGTCGCCGACCTGGATGACGGCGCCGTCCTGCCCGTGCCCGGCGCGACGCAGCAGCGCGCGCAGGCGGGCCGACAGTTCCAGCGGTTCGAACGGCTTGGGCAGGTAGTCGTCCGCGCCGGCGTCCAGGCCGGCCACCCGGTCGGAGGTCTCGACCCTGGCGGTGAGCATCAGGATCGGCGTCTGGTCGCCTTCGGCGCGCAACACCCGGCACACGCCGAGCCCGTCGACGCCCGGCATCATCACATCCAGCACCAGCACATCAGCGGCGCGATCATGTGCGGCGGCCAGGGCCTGGACGCCGTCGGCCACGGCGATCACCTCGTACCCTTCCAGGCGGAGGATGCGCACCAGGGAGTCCCGGATGGGCCGGTCGTCCTCAGCGAGCAGCACGGTGTAGGTCACCAGCGAATTGTGGCAATGACAGCACGTTTGTCGGTGATTTCTTGCCATCCTCTTGCCTTGCTCACGTGGTGCTGTAGCCCGGCCCGGCCACGCTGATGTGCCATGACAATGGACGACAACGCGGGAGAGCCCGTCATCCGGGTCGAGGGCCTGCGTAAGGAGTACGGCAGTGCGGCGGCACTGGACGGAGTCTCCCTGGAGATCCGCGCCGGGGAGTCCGTGGCGGTCATGGGCCCCTCGGGCTGCGGCAAGTCGACCCTGCTCAACATGGTCGCGGGCCTGGATCGACCGACCTCGGGCACGATCCTGGTGCACGGGCAGGATCTGGGCCGGCTGGACGAGACCGGCCTGGCGTTGTTCCGGCGCCGGCAGATCGGCATGATCTTCCAGTTCTTCAACCTCATCGACGACCTGCCCGCGCTGGACAACGTCACTCTGGCCGCGCAGCTGACCGGCACCCCGGCCAGGCAGGCGCGCCTGCGCGCACTGGAGTTACTCGAGGAACTCGGCGTGGCCGGGCGCCGTGACAACTACCCGGCGACGCTGAGCGGGGGCGAGCGTCAGCGGGTCGCGGTCGCCAGGGCTCTGATGAACCGCCCTGCCCTCCTGCTGGCCGACGAGCCGACCGGAGCGCTGGACAGCGGCTCCGGCCGGCAGGTGATGGACCTGCTGGTCGATCTCAACCGGGCCGGCCACACCCTGCTGATCGTCACCCACGATCCTCAGCTGGCCACCCGCTGCGCCACCCGGCTGGTCGAGTTCGCCGACGGCAGGGTGGTGCGCCAGAGCGCGCTGGAGTCGGCCTCATGAGCGCGGTGTGGCAGGCCGCGCGCGCGGCGGTACGGCGGCGCAGACTCCAGACCGTGGTGATCGGGCTGGTCGTGCTCGCTTCCAGCGCCACCAGCATGCTCGCGCTGGGGCTGATCGACGCCGCCACCTCCCCCTTCGACAAGGCATTCGGCCAGCAGAACGGTGCCCACGTGGTCGCCGTCTTCGATACCGCGAAGGTCTCGCGCGCCGAGTTGGAGAAGACCACCCGGCAGGAGGGCGTCGAGGCCGCGGCCGGTCCTTTCGACCAGACGATCATCGCCGTCCCCAAGGGCTCGCCCGCCGCGCCCGCCGGACCTCTCGTCGTAGCGGGCCGGGCCGACCCCGCAGGTGCCGTGGACCGCGTCGAGGTCGTCCAGGGGCGCTGGCCCTCCGCCCCCGGAGAGATCGCCATCAACCAGGGCTTCAACGTCCCACCCAAGCCCGGCGCCCTGGGATCGAAGCTCGAGCTGCCCGGGGGAACGTCACTGACCGTCGTCGGCTTCGCCACCAGCATGAGCCGATCCGCCGGTGCGTGGGTGCTCCCCGAGCAACTTGCGCTCGCCCCGGCCACCAGCCAGATGCTCTACCGCTTCGCATCGGCGGCGACGGAGCAGCAGATCCGTACAAGCCTGGCCACCATCACCGCGGCGCTGCCGGAGGGGGCCTTGAGCAGCTCTCGCTCCTATCTCTCCGTCAAGGCGGCCTTCTCCGGCCAGAGTGAGGACTACCTGCCCTTCATGACGCTCTTCGGCGTCCTCGGACTGGTGGTCGCGGTCCTGATCGTCGGCAACGTGATCAGCGGCGCGGTCATTTCGGGGTTCAGGCACATCGGCGTGCTCAAGGCGCTGGGCTTCACCCCCAACCAGGTGGTCGCGGTCTATCTCACCATGGTCTGCCTGCCCGCCGTGGCCGGCTGCGTCCTGGGAATCACGCTCGGCGCCCTGCTGACCAAACCCGTTCTGCAGGCCGCCTTCGAGGGCATCGAGACCGGCACTGCCACCATCGGGACCAGCGCCTGGGTCCCGATCGTCGTCCTGATCGCCATGCCCGCGCTGGCCGCCCTCGCCGCACTGATCCCCGCACTGCGGGCGCGCCGGCTCTCGGCCACCCGCGCCCTCAACGCGGGCAGCGCGCCGCGCACCGGCCGCGGGCTGCGGGCGCAGCGCCTCCTCGGCGCGACCCGACTGCCGCGTTCCCTCAGCCTGGGCCTGGGCCAGCCGTTCGCCCGCCCTGGACGCTCCCTCATGGCCATGGGCGCCGTCATCGTAGCTGTGACCACGGTGACCCTCTCCACCGGCCTGACCAGCACACTCGTCGCCTTCGCCGAAGCCGGCGGCACCGGCGCGGCCACCGAGTTCTACGTGCGCGCCGGCAGGCCCGGACTCGGGCAGCCGACGCGGAAGCTGAGCGACCGGGAGACCGAGAAGATGCTCCGCGCCCTGCCCGGCACCCTCAAGGTCACCGCGGGCGTCTTCGTCGGCGTGGACCTGGCCGGCTACCAGCAGCAGCCGCTCGACGTGCAGTTCCTGCGCGGGGACACGCCCAGCCTGGCCGGCCAGATAGTCAAGGGCCGCTGGCTGGAAGGACCGGGCGAGGTCATCGTCCCGCCGGCATTCCTGTCCCAGCGGGGCCTGAACATCGGCGATGAGATCACCCTGACGCTCAAGGGCAAGCAGGAACCGGCCACCATCGTCGGAGAGGTCATGGACGGCGGGCCCCGCTTCATCTGGTCCTCCTGGCAGACGCTGGCCGCGCTCGACCCGAAGATCCCAGCCGACCTCTACCACGTCCAGCTCACGCCCGGCGCCGACCCCAAGGCCTACGCGAAGGCGGTCCGATCCGCCGATCCCGGACTGCGTGCAGAAATCGACGCGGACCTGGGCGAGTCCATCAGTACTCCCACCGTGGTCGGGTTCGCCTCGATCTTCACCGTGCTGCTCACGCTGGTCGCGGCACTCGGCGTCTTCAACACCGTCCTGCTGAACGCCAGGGAGCGTCGCCGCGACCTGGGCATGCTCAAATCGATCGGCATGACGCCGCGGCAGGTCACGGTGATGATGACGGCCTCCGTGGCGCTTCTGGGCACAGTGGGCGGGCTGCTCGGCATCCCCATCGGGATCGCCGGACACCGCATCGTTGTGGACAGTGTCGGCTCGATCGTCTTCCCCGAGTCGGCGAAGGCGGTCTGGCATGTGCCGCAGCTGGCCCTGTTGACCCTCGCGGGCCTGGCGATCGCCGTCCTCGGCGCGTTCGCTCCCGCGCGGTCGGCGGCGCGCCTGACGATCGCCGAGGTGCTCCACACGGAGTAGCCGCTACGCGAAGCCGCCCAGCGCGAAACCCACCGGCGGTGTGACCATTCTTACCCTCAGTGAACCGCCGCCGGTCCCCTAACCTTGGGACTCATGCCGGAGAACAGCAGGCCGATCGGGATCTTCGACAGCGGTGTGGGCGGCCTCACCGTCGCGCGGGCGATCATCGATCAGCTGCCGCACGAACCGATCGTGTACGTGGCCGACACCGCCCGCCAGCCGTACGGGCCGAAGGCGATCGCCGAGGTGCGCAAGTACGCCCTGGAGGTCATGGACCACCTGGTCGAGCACGACGTCAAGATGCTCGTCATCGCCTGCAACAGCGCCAGCGCCGCCGTGCTGCGCGACGCACGGGAGCGGTACGACGTCCCGGTCATCGAGGTGATCCAGCCGGCCACCC
Organism: Microtetraspora sp. NBRC 16547; assembly: GCF_030268965.1. Lineage (GTDB taxonomy): Bacteria > Actinomycetota > Actinomycetes > Streptosporangiales > Streptosporangiaceae > Microtetraspora. The sequence goes on from NZ_BSSE01000023.1 coordinate 47,373, forward strand.
GGCGGGCCGTGCGCGCCACCCGCAACGGCAAGGTCGGGGTGATCGGCACGCGGGCCACGATCGCGTCGATGGCCTACCACGACGCGTTCGCCGCCGCCCCCGACGTCGAGCTGGTCGGCGTGCCCGCGCCGCTGCTCGTCGACTTCGTGGAGCGCGGCGAGACGATGAGCGACGAGCTCATCGAGGTGATCCGCGGCTATCTGAAACCGATCCAGGACGCCGACTGCGACACGCTGATCCTCGGCTGCACCCACTATCCCCTGCTCACCGGCGCGGTCTCGTACGTCACGGGGGAGGGCGTCACACTCGTGTCCAGCGCCGAGGAGACGGCCAAGGACGTCTACCGCGTCCTCCACGACCGGGGTCTGCCGCGGTCGCCGGGCGAGCCGCCGCGGCATATCTTCCGCGCGACGGGGGAGACGGCTCTGTTCGAGCAGCTCGGCCGGCGCTTCCTCGGCCCGGAGATCCAGGCGGTGGAGCTCGCCCCGATGGGGGACGGTTCAGGCGACGGGCGAGTCGACGATTCCGGCGACGGGAGGGCGCGGTGAAGCTGACGATCATCGGCTGCTCTGGCAGCTTCCCCGGTCCGGAAAGCCCGGCCTCCTGCTACCTCCTGGAGGCCGACGGATTCCGACTGCTCCTGGACTTCGGCAACGGGGCGCTCGGCGCGCTGCAGCGCCACGCCGGGCTCTACGACGTGGACGCCATCTGCCTGTCCCACCTGCACGCCGACCACTGCCTCGACCTGTGCGCGTACCACGTCGTGCGGACGTACTCCCCGGACGGGCCGCTGCCCAAGGTCCCGGTCTACGCCCCGGCCGATGCCTCGCGCCGGCTCAACGCGGCGTACGCGATGCCCGATGAGCCGGTGATGGAGAGCTCCTTCGACTTCGTACGGCTCCAGCCCGGCGTGCGGCGCATCGGCCCGTTCGAGGTGGTCACCGCGCCGATGAACCACCCGGTCGAGACGTACGGCTTCCGCGTCTCCCACGGCGGGCGCTCCATGGCGTACTCGGCGGACACCGGCGAGTCGGCCGAGCTGGTCACGCTGGCCCGCGACGTGGACGTGCTGCTGTGCGAGGCGTCGTTCGTCGAGGGCCCGGGTGAGCGGCCCGACATCCACCTCACCGGGCGGCAGGCGGCCGAGCACGCGGCCAGGGCCGGGGCGCGGAGCCTCGTGCTCACCCACCTCGTGCCGTGGTACGACCAGGAGCGGGTGCTCGGCGACGCGGCCGCCGGGGGCTTCGGCGGCCGGACCGAGTTGGCCCGAAGCGGTGCGGTATATGACCTAGGGTGAGCGTCATGGCTCGTGCAGACGGACGTCGACCCGATCAGCTTCGCCCCGTGACGATCACCAGGAACTGGCTCGCCCATGCCGAGGGTTCCGTGCTCGTCGAGTTCGGTGGCACCAAGGTGCTGTGCGCCGCGACGGTGGAGGCGGGCGTGCCCCGCTGGCGCAAAGGCAGCGGCCTGGGCTGGGTCACCGCCGAGTACGCCATGCTGCCCCGCTCGACCAACACCCGCAGCGATCGCGAGTCGGTCCGCGGCAAGATCGGCGGGCGGACCCACGAGATCTCCCGGCTGATCGGCCGCTCGCTGCGCGCCTGCGTCGACTACAAGGCGCTCGGGGAGAACTCCGTCCTCCTCGACTGCGACGTGCTGCAGGCGGACGGCGGCACCCGCACCGCCGCCATCACGGGCGCGTACGTCGCGCTCGCCGACGCGATCGCCTGGATGCGCGGCAAGAAGATGTGCCCCGGCAACCCGCTGGTCGACTCGGTGGCGGCCGTCTCGGTCGGCGTCGTCGGCTCCGAGCCGATGCTCGACCTGTGCTACGTCGAGGACGTCAAGGCCGAGACCGACATGAACGTGGTGATGACCGGCAAGGGCGACTTCGTGGAGGTCCAGGGCACGGCCGAGGGCGCGCCCTTCGACCGCACCACGCTGGACGGCCTGCTCGACCTGGCCGCCGTCGGGTGCGCGGAGCTCACCCGCCTGCAGGCCGAGGCGCTTGCCTGACCCGCCGGTACGGCCCGGCTGCGAGCAGCCGGTAGCAAGGGAGAAAGAAAGAATGCACAAGGTCGTCCTGGCCACCCGCAACGCGGGGAAGGTCGCCGAGCTCCGCCGGATCCTGGCCGAGTCCGGCGCCCAGGTCGAGCTCCTCGGGATGGACTCCTTCCCCGAAGTCCCGGACGTCGCCGAGACCGGCCTCACGTTCGCCGAGAACGCCCTGCTCAAGGCGCATGCGGTGGCCTCCGAGACCGGCCTGCCCGCCATCGCGGACGACTCCGGACTCTGCGTGGACGCGCTGAACGGCATGCCCGGCATCTTCTCGGCCAGGTGGGCGGGATCCCACGGGGACGACAAGGCCAACCTCGACCTCCTGCTCGCCCAGGTCTCCGACGTGCCCGACGGGCGCCGCCGGGCGCACTTCGCCTGCACGGCGGCGCTCGCGCTGCCGTCCGGAGCGGAGCAGGTCGTCGAGGGCACCGTGGACGGGGTCCTGATCCGGGAGCCGCGCGGCACCAACGGCTTCGGCTACGACCCGATCTTCGTGCCCGAGGGTGAGACCCGGACGACCGCCGAGCTGTCGCCCGAGGAGAAGGACGCGATCAGCCACCGCGGCCGGGCCTTCCGTGCGCTCGCGGCCGAGCTGCCCGAGCTGCTGGGGTCCTCCTCCTGAACGATTCCCGTTCCCCGCTCGGCTGCCCCGAAGGTGGGTAGGTCGCGGTCGCCGGTGTGAGTCGCCGGGAGTGTCCCGTGCGGCGGCTTGCGTGAGCCGCCGAGGGTGTTCCGTGCGGATTTCCGGTGTCGGCTCCCAGCCGCGGGCCGCGGAGGCATAGCGTCGGACACATGAGTGCAAACGCGACCGGCTCGCGCCTGCCCGCGTGGGCGGCGGGCCTCGCCGGGGTGACCGCGGGCGCGGTGGCGCTCGGCGTCGCGGAGCTCGTGGCGGGGCTGACCACCGCGAGCGCGTCGCCGGTGATCGCCGTCGGCGGCGCGATGGTGGACCGGACCCCCGCCGTGGTCAAGGAATGGGCCATCCGGACCTTCGGTGAGAGCGACAAAGCGGTCCTGGTCACCGGCATCGTCATCGTGGTGGCCCTGATCGCGGCCGGTCTCGGCCTGCTGGCCCGACGGCGTGTCGGGTACGGCACCGCGGGCCTGGTCGCGTTCGGCGTGGTGGGGGTCATCGCCGCGGTGAGCCGTCCCGACTCCGGGCCGCTCGACTTCCTGCCGTCGACAGTGGGTGCGGCGGCGGGCGCCTGGGCGCTCGCCCTCCTCTTCCGGCGGGCCGAGCGGCACGAGGAGCCGAGCGTGGCGACCGAGCCGGACACAAGGACCGGGCGGGACGGCGCGCCTCACCACGACAGACCGGTCGCTTTACGGGAACCGGCGGGTTCGCGGGAACCGGCGGATTCGCGCAAACGGGCGGAGCCGCCGGTCAGGCGCGCCGGGGCCGCCCTCTACACCTTCGACCGGCGGAAACTCCTGACCGGCGTCGCGGTCGGCGTCGGCGTCGCCGGTGCCGGCACGGTGGCCGGGCGCCTGCTCGGCGGGCGCGAGGACGTGACCGCCGCCAGGAGGAGCGTGGCGCTCGCTCTGCCGCGCCCCGCCGTCGCGGCGAAGCCGCTCCCCGCCGGGGCGGATCTCCACATCAGCGGGCTGTCGCCGTTCGTCACGCCCAACCACGAGTTCTACCGGGTGGACACCGCGCTGGTCGTTCCCGGCGTCGATCCCCGGTCCTGGACGCTGAAGATCCACGGCATGGTGGACCGACCCGTCGAGCTCACCTTCGCCGACCTGCTCAGGCGGCCCCTGGTGGAGGCGGACGTCACCCTGACCTGCGTGTCCAACGACGTCGGCGGGCCGTACGTGGGAAACGCCCGCTGGCTCGGCGCCCGGCTGGCCGACGTGCTGCGCGAGGCCGGGATCCGGCGCGGCGCGGACATGTTGCTCAGCGTCTCGCAGGACGGCTGGACCAGCGGCACGCCGGTGGATGTCGTCATGGACGGCAGGGAGGCCCTGCTCGCGGTCGCGATGAACGGCGAGGTGCTGCCCGCGGCTCACGGGTTCCCGGTGCGCCAGGTCGTCCCCGGCCTGTACGGCTACGTCTCCGCCACCAAATGGGTCACCGAGATCAAGGTCACCCGGTTCGACCAGGACACCGCCTACTGGACGCCGCGCGGGTGGGCCGCCCGGGCTCCGATCAAGACCGAGTCCAGGATCGACGTCCCACGCGATGGGGACAGGGTGCCCGCCGGCCGTACGACCATCGCGGGGGTGGCCTGGGCGCAGCACCGAGGCGTGGACGCGGTGGAGGTCCAGGTGGACGGCGGAGCGTGGCGGCGGGCGACGCTGGCCGATGTCCCGGGGCCCGACACCTGGCGGCAGTGGTCGATCGACTGGGACCTCGAACCGGGCGGTCACACGATTTCCGTCCGGGCGACGGACGCCACCGGATACACCCAGACCCCGAAAGTCGCCCCGCCCGCGCCGGACGGAGCCACCGGCTACCACTCCATCAGGGTCCGGGTCGGCTGATCCGGATGTAACGGGGCGAACCGGCGCGACGCGCCCGGGCGAGTTCGGGAATGGCGCCTGCCGTGGGGCCGCGCCCCTCTAGCATCGGCTCCTGATACGCGCGTGAGTGGAGGGGAGCCCCGGCACGTGTCTCAGGAGATGATCCACCGGCAGTCCCGCTGGCAGCCGCGCGGCCTGTCCCGGTGGCGGTTGCCGACCGGCGTATACAACCCTGTCGTCACCCCCGACGGCCGCCGGTGGCGGGACTACGAGAAGGCCGCCGAGGCTCCCGCGCCCTCGCTCGACGAGCATCCGCTGCGGGTCCGCGTGCCGGTGGCGCTCGCCGGAGGCCGGGACTGGTTCGACCGGCCCGGCCGGCCGCCCCGCCTCGACCTGGCCAGGCCGTACGGCATGCCGGGCGGGCTGGCGGAGCCGGACCCCCGGACACAGCGGGACCTGGACCAGGCGGTGCGCGGACGCTTTCCCGACCCGCGCGGGACCTGGATCCGGCTCATCAACGCCGAAGGGCCGTCGGAGGATCCGTTCCGGTCCACCAACGCCGTGGACTGCGCCCTCTCCGTGCTGTCCACCTGGCACGGCGAGCCCGTGGTGGCGGCCCCCAGGCAGCCGGAGTTCGACGAGAGCGGTTCGCCCGTCCTGACCGGCGAGACCAAGGGCGTGTCCCGCGCGGAGCGGTGGATCGGGCATCGTTTCGAGTACGTGGGACACGGCCGCCGGGCCTACGCCGCAATCGGCCGGCGGCTTCTCACCGGCGGCCACGGCGCCGCCGCGATCCTCATCACCCGCTGGCCGAGCGGCGGCAGCCACGCGTGGAACGCCGTCAACTGCCACGGCGAGATCCTGTGGATCGACGCCCAGCGGGGGCACATGGCGGTCGAGCCGCCGTACACCGACGTGACGGGCGTCTTCTGCGTGATCATCGACCACGAGGGGCAGCGCCTTTGAAGGTCTCGCCCCAGAGGGCGCGCGAGCTGGCGGAGGGATACTTCGCCGGCCGGTCCGCCAAAGTGGAGATCTTCACCTTCGGCCGCATCTACGTGGCCTGGGTGCGGAGCGGCGATCCGACCGACCCCAGGACGCTGCCGGAGACGGTCGGGGGCGGCTGCCTCGTCATCGACAAGGAATCCGGCGAGATCGCCGTCCGCCCCCTCCTCGCTCCGCAGGCCGTAGCCGACCAGTTCCCCCGCTGACCGGCCACGGCCGTGGCTTCGGGCTGTCTCCCGCTTTCGGATGAGCCGTCTGAGGCCGTCCGCCGGCTCGTCAGCTGCTCGCCAGCGAGCCGACGATCGACGCCTTCGCGGCACGCCGGCCGGGGAGAACGGCGGCGAGCACGCCCGCCAGCCCGGACAGGGCGACGAAGCCGAGGATCTGGCCGACCGGGGCCCGGAAGATGACGTCGCTCACCATGGTCTGCGTCGCCGCCCAGCCGAACGCGACACCGAGGGCGACGCCCACGAGCGCTCCGATCAGGCCGAGCACCAGCGCCTCGATCGAGAGCATCCGGCGGAGCTGGGGCCGGGTGAGGCCGAGCGCGCGCAGCAGCGCCGACTCCCGGGTCCGCTCGTGCACCGAGAGCGACAGGGTGTTGGCGATGCCCAGCAGGGAGATGAGGACCGCCAGCCCCAGCAGGCCGGTGATGATCATGGTCATCATGTCGAGCGCCTTGTCGAACTCGCCGCGGACCTCGCGCGTGCTCTCCACCAGCACGGTGGGATACGGCTCGGCCGCCGCTTCGACGATCCTGCGCGACTGGTCGGCGGCCACGCCGTCCTTGGCGTTGACGAGGATCTGCTTGTCCGGGGTGTTGGGGAACGCCGCCTCGAAGTCCCGCTCGCTCAGGCTCACGCCGTACACAGGGGAGGCCTGGTCCGAGAGGAGGGCGACGACGCGGTAGTTCTTGCCGGCCGCCTTCAGGGTGTCGCCCAGCCCGACGCCGAGCTCCTTGGCGACGTAGCTCGTCACCGCGGCGGTGCCCGGGCCGAAGTCCTTCATCGACCCCGTGGTCGGGGTGACCTTGAAAGCCGGGTCGATCGTGAACGTGCCGATCCGTACCGTCTGGCCCTTGATCCTGGTCTGGGTCTCGCGGACCGCGACCACGGCCGCGAGCTCGGGCTTGGAGCGCAGCTCCTCGGCCACGGTGCGCGGGACCGTCGAGTCGTGCTCCTGCGTGGCGATCATGTAGTCCACCGGGAACTGCTGGTCGAGCTGCTGGCCAACGGTCACGCGGGTCGTGGTGGTGATCACGGAGATGAGCGTCATCAACGTCACACCGACGGTGAGCGCGACGGTGGTCGTCGCGGCGCGCTTGGGGTTGCGCCGGGAGTTGTCCACGGCCAGCCTGCCCGGCACTCCGAAGAGCCGCGCGGGCAGCCATCCGGCGAGCGCGCTCATCGGCTTGACGATCACCGGCGCCACGATCAGCACGCCGAGGAAGAAGATCGAGCCGCCCGCCATGACGGCGATCAGGGCGTCCTGACCGGGGTCCTTGGCCACCCCGAGCGCCGTGACGGCCGTGCCGGCGAGGAGGAAGAGCGCCGCGAAGACCATCCGGAGTACGCCGGCGCGGAAGGTGTTCTCCTCCACCTGCATCCGCAGCGCCGCGATGGGCGCCACCCGGGTCGCCGCCCGAGCGGGCAGCAGGGCCGCGGCGACCGTCACGACGATGCCCGTGACGAGTCCCACGGCGATCGTACGCGGGGCGAGGGAGACGCCGACCCCGGTCGGGATGGGGGCGTCCATCGCGCCGAGCACCGCCAGCGCCCCCGCCCCGAGACCGAGCCCGATGAGCAGGCCGAGCACGGAGGAGAGCACGCCGACCACGGCCGACTCCAGCACGATCGAGCCGAAGACCTGCTTCCTCGTCGCGCCGATGCAGCGCAGCAGCGCCATCTCCCTGGTGCGCTGGGCGACCAGGATGTTGAACGTGTTGTAGATGACGAGCGCCGCCACGAACATCGCGACCAGGCCGAACAGCAGGAGGGCCACAGTGATGAAGCCGGTGTTCATGTTGTTGGCCGCGGCCAGATCGTCGGCGAACTGCTTGCCCGTCTTGACCGTGTGGTTCGAGCCGAACGCGGCGTCGATCGAATCGCGCAGGTGGACGTTGGAGACCCCGTCGGCCGCGAGGACGTCGATCTCCCTGAAGCCCTTCTCCCCGGTCATGCGCCGCGCGGTGTCCGTGGTGAAACCGACCGCCCCCGAGAAGGCCAGTTCCTGGTTCACGCCGACGTCGAACAGGCCCACGAGCGTGAACTCGTGCTTGGCCTTCGCGGAGTCGAGCACCGTGATGGTGTCGCCGACCTTGAAACCGCGGGTCTTCGCGGTGGCCTCGTCGAGGACGGCCTCGGCCTCGGTCTTGGGGCCCGACCCCAGGGTGATCACCGTGCGGTTGAGCAAGCCTTCCGGGATGGAGATCCCCATCGTCGGCCTGCTCCCCGCCACCTTTCCGTTCTTGCCGATGAGAGGGGCGGTGCCGTACACGAGGCCCTGCGCGTCGGCCACACCCTCCACCCGGCGTACCTTGGCGAGGTCGTCGGCGGAGAGGATGGGCGACTCCTTCGGGTTGTCGCCCCCCTTGGGCAGGACCGCGACCGAAAGCTTCGCGGCGTCCGCGGTGAACTTCTGCGCGAACCCGGCGTCGATGGTGTCCGTCAGCACGAACGTCCCGGCGATGAACCCCACGCCCAGCGTGATCGCGAGCGAGGTGAGCAGCAGGCGCAGCTTGTGCGCCAGCAGCCCGGCCAGAGTCGTCTTGAACACGGCTCAGGCCTCCAGCTTCAGCAACGTGTCGAGTACGGTCTGCGCGGTGGGCTGGTGCAGCTCGTTCACCAGCAGCCCGTCGCGCAGGAAGATCACCCGGTCGGCGTAGGACGCCGCGACGGGGTCGTGGGTCACCATCACGATCGTCTGGCCGAGCTCCCGCACCGACCGGCGCAGGAAGGCCAGGACCTCCGCGCCGCTGCGCGAGTCGAGGTTGCCCGTCGGCTCGTCCGCGAAGATCACCTGTGGCTTGCTGATCAAGGCGCGCGCCACCGCGACGCGCTGCTGCTGGCCACCCGAGAGTTGGTTCGGCCGGTGCCCCAGCCGGTTCCCCAGCCCGACGGTCTCGATCACACGGTCGAAGAGGACCTGGTCGGCCTGCCGGCCCGCGATCTCAAGAGGCAGCCTGATGTTCTGTTCCGCGGTGAGGGTCGGCAGCAAGTTGAAGGCCTGGAACACGAACCCGATGCGCTCCCGGCGCAGCAGCGTGAGCTGCTTGTCGTTCAGTCTCGTGATCTCGACGTCGCCGATGTAGATCTCTCCGTCGGAGACCGTGTCGAGCCCGGCCAGGCAGTGCATCAATGTCGACTTGCCGGAGCCGGACGGCCCCATGATCGCCGTGAACGCCCCCGTGGCGAACCCGACCTCGATTCCGCGCAGAGCGTGCACTTCGGCGTCGCCCTGGCCGTACACCTTTGTGAGTCCACGTGCCGTTACGGCCTGCCGGACGTCCGTAGTCATCGTCATGACGACAACGCTATGGGCGTGATCTGCCGTTTCTCTCGGCTTGCGGAAGGGACCTGATCTGCACTCTCCGGCCATCCCCGGCCGCCCGATGTGCGACTTCTGATGTACTTCCGCTCCTACCTGGGTCCCCCGTGCGGCACGACCAGCCCGGTCTCGTACGCGTAGACGACGGCCTGGGCCCGGTCACGGAGCCGCAGTTTGGCGAGAACCCGGCCGAGATGCGTCTTCACCGTCGCCTCGGCGAGGTGCAACTGCGCGGCGATCTCCGTGTTCGACAGACCCTGCGCCACGTGGAGAAGCACCTCACGTTCTCGCGCGGTCAGCTCGTCCAGGTCACGCGAAGTGTCCCCCTCGTGGGGCAGGTGGACGGCGAAGCGCTCCAGCAGCCGGCGGGTCGTGCTCGGCGCGACCACCGCGTCCCCGGCGTGGACCGATCGGATGGCGCTCAGCAGGTCGGTGGGGAGGACGTCCTTCAACATGAAGCCGGAGGCCCCGGCCTTGATCGCGGCGAAGGCGTACTCGTCCAGGTCGAACGTCGTGAGGATGAGCACCCGCGCCTCCGGCGACGTCGCGCAGATGATCCGGGTCGCCTCCACGCCGTCCATGCGCGGCATGCGCACGTCCATGAGGACCACGTCGGCCTCGATCTCGCGCAGCGCCTCCACCGCCGCCGCGCCGTCCGCCGCCTCGGCGACGACCTCGATGTCCGGCTGTGCCCCGAGCACCATCCGGAAACCCGCCCGTACCAGCTCCTGGTCGTCGACCAGCATCACGCGTATCACAGTTCCTCGTTCCTTCTCCACGGGACGGCCCGCCCGCGGCCGTTCTGGCGGCACCGCGAACGACCGGGGTGGGCCGTCCCGGCGGTCGCGCCGATCAGCGCGGTCATGTCACTCACGTCGTTCGGCGGCTCGTTCACGTCGTTCGGCGGCTCGCTCACGTCGCTCACGCCGTCTGGCCGATCGGGAGCCGAGCGGTCACGCGGAAGCCGCCACCCGGCCGGGGCGCGGCGCTGACCGTGCCGCCGTACATGGAGACCCGCTCCCGCATGCCGATCAGGCCGTGCCCGTCGTCGGACCGTGCCGCGGAGGCGCCCCGGCCGTCGTCGGACACCGTCAGCGTGACGTCGTGGGAGCCGTACTCCATCAGGACGCTGGCGCGGACACCGGGCCCGCCGTGCTTGAGCGTGTTCGTCAGCGCCTCCTGGATGATCCGGTAGATCACCAGCTGCTCTCCCTCCCGGATGTCCTGCGGGCTCCCCGACACGATGAACTCCACCGGAAGGCCCGAGGCGCGGACCTGCTCGACGAGATCGGTGAGCTGGTCCAGGCCCGGCTGCGGAGCGTACTCTCCGGCCGAGTTCCGGTCGTCGCGCAGCACCCCCACCAGCCGCCGCATCTCCGCCAGCGCCTGCCGCCCGGTCGACGACACCGCCTGTACGGCACGGCGGGCCTGCTCGGGGTCGGTGTCGATGGCGTACCCGGCGCCGTCCGCCTGGACGACCATCACGCTGACGTTGTGCGCGACCACGTCGTGCAGCTCGCGGGCGATGCGCGTGCGCTCGGCGGCGGCCGCGATGCGGGCCTGCTGGTCCGTCTCGCGTTCGGCGCGCTCCGCCCGCTCCAGGAGGCTCTCCACGTACCTCTGCCGCATGTTGACGTAGATGCCGGTGACCCAGATCGCCACGACGAAGACGGACGACGTGGGCCAGGCCGTCAGCGCCTGGTCACCCTGGCGGACGAAGGCGAGGAACAGACCTAACTCGGTGACCACGAAGGCCGCGATCGCCCACTTCAGGGGACGGCGCGCGGCCACGGTGTACATCGCCGCGAGGACCGCCATGTCGCTCGGCAGGATGTCGATGTGCGCCAGCCACTGGACGAAGCACACCAGGGCCACGATCGCGAACACCGCGAGGGGGTACTTGCGCCGCCAGATCAGCGGTGTCAGGAGCAGCGCGGAGAGCAGGAGCGCCCCAACGGGGCCGATTCCGTACAGCTCGGGCCCCCGCGGGACGCCGGACATGGCTACGGAGGAGAGCAGGCTGAGCAGCACGAGCGGCGTGAGAGCGAGCGTGTCAACAAGGAGGGAGTGGCGTCGCTTCCAGGCGCGCAGTCTGCCGAACACGACACCAACGATAAGTAATCCCCAGGTGGGGAGGTTCCCCCCTCCGGTGGATCCCTGTCTACGACCCGGGTCGCACAACCGCTTACACCACTCTTACGGATCGTGCGGCATGCTCTTCTTCGGAGCCCTTGGGGGGGCGAGTAAAGGGAGATCTGTGTGATGGCGGATCGCGACGCCGGGTCGCGCGGTGCAGAGGACGAGCCGCGCGGCCCAGAGGACACGGCACCCGAGGGTCGTCAGGAGCCCGAACCCAAGCCCGTCGAGACCGACGCGCAGGCAGAGGGCGCCAAGGCGGAGTCAGGTGACGAGCCCGTGACGGCCGAGCCAGTGGCCGGAGGAGAGGCCGGAGCCGGCACGCCCGCCGCGAGCGGAGCAGACGCGGAGCGGCCGACGACGGTCAACCCGGTGCCCACGCCCCCGACCAGGCCGTTCGCATCGCCCGACGGATCGCCCGGGCCGCGTCCGGGAAACTTCGGACCCACCCCGCCGGCCTATGGTTTCGGGGCGCCGACCTTCGGCCCCGCGTCGGGAAGCGTCGGCCCCACCGTATCCGCGGCCTTCGGGTCCGCGCCGGGATCCGGCAATTACGCGTACGGCCCCGGCGGTCCCGGCTGGACCGCTCCGGGCTGGAGGACCGCGCCCGGTGTCGGCGTTCCAGGCCACGGGAGCCGGCTGCCTTCGCACGCCGCCAGGTTCGGCGCGTTCGCGCGCGGACGGGGCGGCCAGCTGATCGTCGCCGGGTTGATCGGCGCGATCATCGGAGGTGGCGCCGTCGCCGTGGGCACCGCGATCTGGGACCGCGGCCAGGTGTACGACGCGACCCTGGAGAGGGGCTACGGAGACGGCCGGAACCCGCTGGACCGCTCCTTCGGCCAGAGGCAGGGCCCGAGCGAGCTGCAGGACCAGCTGTCGCGGTACTGCAAGCGGACCGAAACCGGCTTCCGTTGCGAGCTTCCCCGCTCGGGCGGCTCCTGGTAACTCGATCACGCCGTGGGAGGCTGTCCGATCCCTCTCAGCGCCGAAAATCACAAAAGCCGCCTCTCATCGAAAAGAGGCGGTTTTCGCCGGTGATTCAGATGTGGGGCCGGTGGGATTCGAACCCACGCTGTACGGCACCTAAAGCCGCTGTCTCTGCCGTTGGACTACGGCCCCTTCGTTTTCCTTTGCCTGCGAAATTATCTGTCTGTGAATGACAGTTCGGGCAGAGGAAACGCAAATTCTCTTTTCTGTTATCGAGCTGGACCCGATTAATGGCCGGCATCAACGGCCGACCGGGCCAGGCGCCGCCTATCTTACAGCGCGAACGCTGGTAAGGGACTCCCGCTTCGTGAAGCGTCCTTCGCGGGATCACCGAGATCGGACGATGGCCGCGATGCCGAAACCGAGCCACGGGAACGCGCAGGCGGGGAGGCCGTCGTTCTTGGCGGTGTGGGAAAACCGGAAAAGAACGACGGCCTCGTCACTTGGATGAGCCGCGCAGGCGGGTGGTCAGGCTGGCCAGCCCGCCGGGCAGGAAGTACACCATCACGATGAAGAGCACGCCGAGCACGAACAGCGGCTCGGACAGCGGGGCGCGCAGCACCTCGGGCAGACCCGCCACGGCGTCGGACGTGCCGAGCGCGGCGAGCCGGTGGTCGAGATAGGTGTACAGCACGCCGCCGAGCATCGCGCCCCACCGGCTTCCCGTACCGCCGAGCACCACCATGACCAGGAAGGCGAGGGTGAAGTTCGACGTGGTGATCTGCGGGCTCGACCCGCCGACCAGGAACAGGTGGACCACCCCGCCGAGCGTCGCCAGGAAGGACGCGATGACGAAGGCCAGCAGCCGGAAGCGGTACGACGGGAGGCCGAGCACCGACACCCGGCGTTCGTTCTCGCGGATCGCCTGCCAGACGCGGCCGGGTTCCGACTCGACCACCCACGCGATCACGGCCAGCACGACGACCAGGTAGCCGAGGGCGAGCCAGTACAGGTTCGCCGTGTTGGCCACACCGGAGAGGAAGCCGGGGATCGCGCCCGGCGCGAGCGGCAGCCCCTCCTCGCCGCCGGTGAGCCGGCCCGGGTCGCTCATCACCACGATGGAGCCGACCTGGGCGGTGGCGAGGGTCACCATGGCGAAGGCGATGCCGTTCACCCGCAGCGCCACGGCGCCGAGCAGCGCGGGCACGATCAGGCCCACGAGTACGGCGAGCAGCAGGGCGGCCGGGAGCGCGAGATCAAGCTTCGTCACGGCGATGTTGACGGTGTAGCTGCCCAGCGCCACGTAGAGCGCGTGCCCGAAGGACAGCAGCCCCGTACGGCCGAAGAGCAGGTCGTAGGTGGCCGCGAGCCCGGCGAAGACCAGGCAGATCGCGAGCAACTGCAGCGATCCGGGGCTGTTGACCGGGCCGGGCAGCAGCGCGGGCAGGTCCACCGTCGAGAACGGCAGGACGGCCAGTACGGCGACGGCGGCGAGCGGCACGCCCCGGCGCAGCCACCGGCTGCGGGGCGACGCCGGACGCGGCCGGATGTCGTCCACGGTCACGGTTTCGGGGACGTCTGCTGTCGTGGTCACGCGGCCCTCCCTGCCAGACCGCCCGGCCGGGCCAGCAGGACCACGGCGAGCAGGAGCACGACCGAGGCCTCCCCGACGCCGGCGGCGGCGTAGAAGCTGGTGAACTGCTGGACGAGGCCGACCAGCACGGCGGCGACCGCCGAGCCGGTCACCGAGCCCATGCCGCCGATGACGACGACGATGAAGGCGAAGATGAGCAGGGAGGTGCCCTGCCCGGGGGACACGTTGCCGAAGTAGACCCCGGCCAACGCTCCGGCGAGCGCCGCCGCCGCGCCGCCGATGGCGAACACCAGCGTGAAGGCGGTGCGTACGTTGATGCCGAGCGCGGTGACCATGGTCCGGTCCTCGACGCCGGCCCGGACGATCAGGCCGAAGCGGGTCCGGCGCAGGAACACCTGGATGGCGGCCAGCACCACCACGGCCGCGCCGATCAGCAGGAACCGGTCGTTGGGGACGATCGCGCCCAGGATGCGGGTGGTCCCGGTGGCCCACTCCGGGCGGGGGAACGTCAACGGGTCGGCTCCGAACGCGGCCTGCAGCAACGCCACCCCGGCGAGGCTGAGCCCGACGGTGACCAGCACCTGCTCGATCGTCCGCCGGTAGAGCGGCCGGATCAGCAGCATCTCGACCAGTACGGCGGTGGCCGTGCCGGCGAGGACGCCGAACACGACGGCGGGGACGAAGCCGAGTCCCAGGTGGGTGGACGACCACCAGGTGCCGTACGCCCCGACGGCGAGAAACAGGCCGTGGGCGAAATTCAGCACGTCGGCCAGGCCGAAGATCAGCGATAGTCCGGACGCGATGAGGAAGTAGAGCGCGCCCAGACCGAGGCCGGTGAGCGCGAGGAGCACGATGTTGCTCATGCCGCCTCCTCGCCCGGCGGCTCGGAGCCGCATTCGCAAGATGCGCTGTGCCTGTCGATTCGCGCGTTTCGCTCGTTCATGCCACCCCTAGGAGTTCGCGGGTGAGGTCGGGGTCGGAGAGCAGGGAGTCGGCCTTCCCGGTGTGAACCACGGCCCCCTGCTCGATGACCACGACGTGGTCGGCGATCCGGCGCACCAGCGCGAGGTTCTGCTCCACGAGCAGGATGGGCACCTCGCGGGCGGCGCGTTCCAGCACGTCGGCCACCTCGGTGACGATCTTCGGGGCGAGGCCCTTGGTGGGTTCGTCCACCAGCAGCATCCGGTTGTCGTTGAGCAGCGTGCGGCCGATCGCGACCATCTGCTGCTGGCCGCCGGACAGCGTGCCCGCGCGCTGCGCGCCCCGCTGCCTCAGCTCGGGGAACATCTCGTAGACCAGGTCGTACCGGTGGGGGCCGCGCCCACGCTCGGCGAGCCGCAGGTTCTCGGTGACGGCCAGGCCGGCGAAGACGTTGCGGTCCTCGGGCGCGTAGCCGAGGCCGCGCCGGACGATCGCGTGGGTGGGCAGCCCGCTGATCTCCTCGCCGTCCAGCCGTACGGTCCCGGTCTTCGGCACGATGCCGAGCACGGCCTTCAGCGTGGTGGTCTTGCCCGCGCCGTTGCGCCCGAGGACGGCGGTGACCCCCTTGGGGGCGACGGCGAAGCCGATTCCCTGGAGGATGTGCGAGCTGCCGATCCGCACGTGCAGGTCGGCGATCTCCAGCAGCGGCGTCACAGCGCCTCCCCGAGGTAGGCCTCCTGCACGACGGGGTTGGCCATGACCTCGTCCGGCGCGTCCAGGGCGAGCAGGCTGCCGTGGTGCATGACGGCGACCCGGTCGGCGAGGCCGAGCAGGACGTCCATGTGGTGCTCCACCATCAGCACCGTGCGGCCCTCCTCCCGGTGCACGGCCCGGATGACCTCGGTCAGCGCGGGCACGTCCGCGACGCCGACCCCGGCCATGGGCTCGTCCAGCAGGATGAGGCGGGGGTCGGTGGCCAGCAGGATGGCGATCTCCAGCTTGCGCTTGTCGCCGTGGGACAACGAGCCGGCGATCTCGGCGGCCCGGTGGGCGAGCCCCACGCGTTCCAGGGCCTCCGCGGTGGCGCGCCACGCCGCGTCGTCGGACTCGGCCCGGCGCCAGATCCGCAGGCAGGCGCCGCGGTGCGCCGCGGCGGCCAGCCGTACGTTCTCCGCGACGGTGAGCGCGGGGAAGACGCTGGAGGACTGGAAGGTACGGCCGAGCCCGCGCCGGGCCCGCCGGTGCGGCGGCGCGTGCGTGATGTCGAGCTCGTCCAGCTCGATCGTCCCCGCGGTCGGCCGGGTCAGCCCGGAGATCAGGTTGAACAGCGAGGTCTTGCCCGCGCCGTTGGGGCCGATGACGGCGACGAACTCGCCCTCGGCCACGTCGAAGCCGACGTCGGAGACGATCTGGGCCCCGCCGACCGCCCAGCTCAGCCCGCGTACGCGCAGGACCGGCCGGGCGGGGGCGGTTACAGAGCCGTGCACAGGGCTCGTCACTTCTGCGCGGCCGCGGGGGCGACGACGTCGGCGTCGAGCTTCTTGACCAGCTCGGCCGTGGGCGTCGCACCGCCGGTCAGCTTGGCCTGGAACATCGGCTGGAGCAGGGCGTGGTCCTCGGCCCGGACGGTCATCGCGCCCTTGACGCCGTCGAAGCTCCACCCGGCGAGGCTCTTGACCATCGCGTCCGGGTCGTCGCCCTTCTCGGCGGCGTGCACGATCATCTGCGCGGCGGTGAAACCGTCGCCGGTGAACAGGTCCACGGTGCCGCCCGCCTTGGTGACGCGCTCCGTCATGGCCTTCTCCACGTCCGTGCCCGCCGCGCCGGCGAAGTAGTGGGACAGGAAGTTGACCTTGTCCGCGACCGGTCCGTACGCGGGCCAGGTGGCGGTGATGTCCAGGCCGGTCACGACCGTGGTCGCCTCGAAGACGCCCTGCTGGCCGAGCGCGGTCCACATGGCCTGCGCGGTCGTGCCGGCCCAGGCGACGAACAGCAGGTCGGCCTTGGCCTCCTTGGCCTGGGTGGCGAACGGGGTGAAGTCCGTGGCGCTGGCCGGGACGAGCAGCGGCTCGACCTTCGCGCCCTTGGCGCCGAGCACGGCCTGCACACCGGCCACGTTGGCCTGGCCGAACGCGCTGTCCTGGGCGAAGACGAGGACCTTCTTGCCCTGCACGTCGCCGATGAAGGCGGCGGCGGTGTTGATGTCCTGGGACGTCTGGCGGCCGGACCTGAAGGTGTACGTGCCCGCGCCGGTGACCGCGTCGGTGGCCGCCGGGCCGGAGACGAAGAGCACCTTGTTCTGCTCGGCGATGGGCGCGACCTGCGTGGCGACGCCGGACGAGGTGGAGCCGGCGAGGATCTTGTAGCCCTTGCCGATCAGGTCCTTCGCCGCCGACACCGCCTTGGCGGGGTCTCCGGCGTCGTCCACCTCGGTGACCTCGACCGCCCGGTCGCCGATCTTCTTGCTTCCGTTCGTGGCGTAGTCGAGCCCGGCCTGGAAGCCGTCGATGTACTGCTTGCCGTACGAGGCCAGCGGGCCGGACTTGGAGTAGACGAGACCGACCTTGATCGGTTCCGCGCCGCCGCTCCCCGAACCGGCGGCGCCGGGGCTGCCGCACGCCGCGGCCAGGAGCAGGGCCGTCGCGGCGGTCAGAACCGCGGGCAACCGGACCGGGTGACTGTTTCGACCCATGGTCAACTCTTTTCTACTGGCATCGAGGAGATCGAGGAGATCGGGAAAGTGCAGGCGAAGCACCTGACCGGATTGGCGGAAAGGCTAGGCAAAGCCCGATGGGTGATCCATGTGCCCTGTCCCCACAACGGGCGGGAATGTGGTGTTAGGTCCCGCCATCCCGTGGCCGCGTGCCGAGCCCCGGATCCGCTCCGTGGCGGCCCGTACCAGCGGACCGGCCCGCTGGTACGGGAACCGGCGTGACAGCGTGCCCGGCCTATACCTGATGGGGTGGGGATGTGTCGGTTCGCCACGTGGCGGCGCGGCGATGGTTCAGGCGTACGGGGTGGGCGGGTCCGCGGGCGCCGAGAGGATCAGCACCGGCCGTCGGCGAGCACCCAGTGGTTCGGCCCCGTCTGACGGAGGGTGTGGGTGACGAAGACGTTCCACAGGCCCATGGCGTCGCCGGAGCCGTTGGCGTAGGTGTATCCGCCGGACTGGTGGGCCCGGCCCGCGGTCGTGTGCGCGTAGTTGCTCGCGGTCACGCAGACCAGGCTCGGCGTGGGCGTGGGCGTGGGCGTGGGCGTGGGTGTGGGCGTGGAGGTCGGGCTGGGCGTGGAGCTGGGGGAAGGGCTGGGGGTGACCGTGCCGTCCAGCCCGAAGAACCGGGTGTCGTGGTACGCGGAGCAGATGGTGTCGAGGAAGTAGGCGCCTGCCGTGCCGCACTGGTCGGCCGCGCCGCCGGGATCCACCGGGGTGCCGTGTCCCATGCCGGCGACCGCGTAGAGCCGGACCGCGTCGTCGCCGTACCGCTCCAGGGTCGTACCGGCGGGAAGGCTCTCGGTGGACGAGGGTGTCTGCCCGAGGCCGAGCACGGCGGTGAACTGGTCGCGCAGCTCGGTGCCGTTGGCCTTGTTGACGACGTAGTCGGCCTGCCCGTGCCAGATGGCCACTCTGGGGCGCGGCCCGGCGTAGCCGGGGTACGCGTCGCGGACGAGGTCGCCCCACTGCGCCGGAGTCTTGTTGACGGGCCCGCTCATGCAGGTGCTCGACGAGGCGGGCGGGGAGCAGCGGTACGGCAGGCCGGCCACGATCGAACCGGACCGGAACAGGTCGGGGTAGGTCGCGAGCATGACCGCCGTCATCGCCCCGCCCGCGGACAGGCCGGTGATGGAGATCCGCCCGGCGTCGAGACGGTACGCGCCGGTGGCGTGGGCGACCATCTGCGCGATCGACAGCGCCGCGCCCTGTCCCCGCTTGATGTGGGCCTCCTGGTACCACTGGAAGCAGTTGGACGGGAAGGCGGTGGAGTCGACCCGCTCCGGGAGGATCAGCGCGAAGCGGTGGAGGTCGGCGAACTTCCGCCAGCCGGAGTTGGTGAAGTAGTCGTTCGCGGTCTGCGTGCAGCCGTGCAGGGCCACCACGGCGGGAGCGCCGTCCGGCAGGCCGTCGGGGCGGTAGACCCACATGGTGAGTCCGCCGGGGTTGGACCCGAACCCGGTGACCTTCTCCAGGCCGGCCGCTCGGGCCGGGCGCGCCCCTGCGAGCAGGGCGGCGAGCAGCGCGAGGGTCGTGGCGACCACGACGGCCACGGCGGCGACCGGAGGCAGGGCGAAGGCGGAGGCGGATCCGGGGACGGCCCGCGGGCGACGGGCCAGGCGTCCCGAGAGGCGGCTTCGGACGTGGAGCGAGAGGCGGCTCCGCGGGCGTTTCGGGGGGAAGGACAGCGGGGCTCCGCCGTCGGGGAGTGGGGTCACGAGCGGCTCCTCGTACACAGGCCCGACATGTGCCCGCGACGGTACCTTCGGCCCTGTCCTCGTGATATGTGGCGCGTCCCACGTTCGGAGGCCGCCCGGATATGGGATCACGACGTATGCGCCGCCCACACAACACGCCCACACAACACGCCCACGACGGCATGCCCACGACGGCATGCCCGCGACGGCATGCCCGCGACGGCATGCCCGCGACGGCATGCCCGCGACGGATCAGGAGACGCCGAGCTCCTTCAGGAGGCGGGCGACGTGGCCGGTGGCCTTCACGTTGTAGAGAGCCTTCTCGATCTTGCCGTCCGCGTCGATGACGAAGGTGGACCGGATGACGCCCATGATCGTCTTGCCGTAGTTGGTCTTCTCGCCGTACGCGCCGTACGCCTTGTGGACGTCGAGGCCCGTGTCGGAGAGCAACGGGAAGGTGAGGGCGTCGTGCTCGCGGAACTTCTGGAGCTTGGCGGGCGTGTCCTTGGACACGCCGAGGACGGCGAAGCCGTGGCCGGCCAGGGAGTTCAGGTTGTCGCGGAAGTCACAGGCCTGCTTGGTGCAGCCGGGCGTCATCGCCGCGGGGTAGAAGTAGAGGATGACCCGCGTGCCGCGGAACGACTCGAGCGACACGTCGTTCCCGTCGGCGTCGGTAAGGGTGAAGTCCGGCGCGGCGTCGCCGGGCTCGAGCCTGCTCATGAAGTCCTCCTGGTATCGGACGGAAAGGCCCATGGTTCTCGCGGCACGAGGGTGGCCCGCGTGGATGAGGGTAGGCGCTAATCAACCTACCGGGTCGGCCGCCGCACGACGCGGCCACGCGAGCTGGCAGACTTGATCGGACACGAGTACCACAGAAGGGGGTCGCCATGGCGGAGACCGATCCCGACGCGCTGGAGCGGGAGATCGAGCGTACGCGGGTGGAACTGGCTCGTACGGTCGACGCCATAGCGGATCGTGTGAGCCCGAAGCGCGTCGCCGAGCGGAGCATGGCGAAGGTCAAGGCCAACGCCGAACGCCTGGTGGGCGGCGGGCTGCCGCGCCGCGAGGCTGAGTACGGGCCCGAGGCCAAGACCTGGGAGGAGGGGTTCCCGCCCAGGGACATCAGCCCCGTTCTCATGATCGTGGGTGCCGCGCTCGTCGTCGGCGCCGCCGTTCTCCTGCTGCGCCGCCGCAAGCAGAAGTAGCCCGTGCGTCAAAGCCCAGTGCGTCAGAGGCTCGTGCGTCAGAGGCTCGTGCGTCAGAGGCCCGTGTGTCAGAGGAAGGTCTTCCCCTCGCCCCGGTAGGTGGGGACCTCCTCGACCACCCGGTCGCCCTCGATCAGGTGAAGGCTCGCGAAGCGCTCGCACAGCTCGCCCGCCTTGGCGTGGCGGAACCACACCCGGTCGCCGATGCGCAGGTCGGAGGCGGCGTCGCCGAGCAGCGGGGTCTGCACCTCACCCGCGCCCTCGTTGGAGTCGTACCGCAGGCCGGGGGGCAGGTACGGCTGCGGCAACCGGCTCGGCCCGGGCGCCCCCGAGGCGTGATAGCCGCCGCCGAGCACGGTCGCGATGCCCGGCGCGGGCTTGCGCACCACCGGCAGGGCGAACAGCGCCGCCGGATGCCCCTCGAAGTTGCGATAGAAGTCGAAGAGCCTGGGGTGGAAGAAGCCGGATCCCGCGGCCACCTCGGTGATCGCCTTCTCGCGGACGGTCTTCTCGATGCTGCCGGTGCCGCCGCCGTTCACGAACTCCAGGTCGGCGACCTGGCGTACGGCCTGCACGATCCGGCCCCTCCGGATGATCAGCTCGCGGCATGACCGCGCCTGCATCCAGCGGACCGCCCTGCCGTACAGGCCGGGGACCTTGTCGCCGACGCCGGCGATCTGCGCCTCGTACGACATGAGCCCGGCGAGGCGGAGGCCGGGGCGTTTGGCGATCTCGACGGCGATCTCGGCGGCCTGCTCGGGCTCGCGCAAGGGGGAGCGCAGCGCCCCGGCCCGCAGCTTGCCGGCGAACGCGACGAACGCCGCGTCGATATCCAGACATACTCGGATCTGGTGGGGCTGCTCCTGGAGCAGGTCCAGGTGCTCAGGAGAGTCGACCATCACCGTGATCTCCCGGGCCGCGACCGGGTCGGCGCCAAGCGCGCGGATGGCCTGGCGGTCGGTGGTGGGGTAGGCCACCAACACGTCCCGCATTCCGGTGGAGACCAGCCAGAGCGCCTCGGGGAGCGTGAACGCCATGATCCCGGAGAATCCGTCCATCGCGAGGATGCGTTCGAGGATCGCGCGGCTGCGGATCGACTTGCTGGCCACCCGGATCGGCTTGCCGCCGGCCCGGCGGGCCATGCTCTCGGCGTTCAGCCGCAGCGCCTCGAGGTCGAGCACCGCGAACGGCGCTTCCAGGTGTGCGGTGGCCCGGTCCAGGCGCTGTCGGTCGTCCATATCGGCAGCTTAATACCGTTCGGGCGAAATATATGAGTGGTGTTCATATTAATCGCGGGGCAAATTTTGCGGCGCCGCACCTTCAAGATCGAGTCGAACGAGTGGTGTGCGACCCCCGCCGATCTTTTGCGGTGTACCCATAGGCACATGAGCATGCCTGTACACGGGAAGTGGTGATCGGCCCGATGAGCATCGTCGAGGACATCCTCGCGGCCTCTCCGGCCGCGGGGGTGCGGACCCAACGGCGTACGCTGCGGCGCAACGCGATCCGCGCCCTGCGGCCGGGGCGGACTCCCGCGGGCGTCATGGTCTCCGCCTCGCTCGCCATGTCGGCGTGGACCGTCCTCGCCGTGATCGTCGGCGGGCTGTTCGGCGCTCCCGCCGATCCCCGGTTGGGCCGCCTGCTGTCGCTGACCCTGGGCGATCCGGTCGTCCGCAGTACGGCGAGCGCGATGATCGTCGTCGGAGCGGTCCTGGTCGCCCTCGCGCTGATCCCCGGGCGTCCCCGGCTCGTCGCCGTGGAGACCACGGATCCGCTGCTCGTGATCGGTCTCACCCGGAGCGGCCTGCGCCGGACCCTGTCGGGCGCGGCGCGCGGCGTCGAAGGGGTGGAGGCCGCCTACGTGCGCATCCACCCCCGGCGGATCGAGGTGACGGTCGTCACCCGGGCGCAGGGCACGGGCGAGCTGCTCCGGGCGGTCGGCACCTCCGTCGGAGACCGGCTCTCGGGCCTCGGTGTCCAGAGTCGCCAGGACGTCGTCGTACGGCTGCGCAGGGCGAGGGTGTGACGATGCGCTCGCACCTGGGAAACCGCGTCGGCATCCTCGTGGTGGGGCTGGCCCTGCTGGCCGGCGGCGTCGTGACGCTGCTCGCGGCGAGGGACCGTCCCGAGGACCCGATCCTCGATCTCAGCTTCTTCGACGAGAACGCCTGGGCGCGCCCGTTCGGCGCCCTGCTGCCCCTGGTGATCGGCATCGTCGCGACGC
This sequence comes from Microtetraspora sp. NBRC 16547, assembly GCF_030268965.1. Lineage (GTDB taxonomy): Bacteria > Actinomycetota > Actinomycetes > Streptosporangiales > Streptosporangiaceae > Microtetraspora. The sequence continues at coordinate 69,862 of NZ_BSSE01000023.1, forward strand.
GGTGGCTGCTGCTCGCCCTCGGTTGGGGGCGGTGGGGGACCCGTACCGGCTCGGGGATCGCCATGCTCGGCGTCGCGCTCAAGGGCGTCGAGGGCATCGGCAAGCTCTACGTCAGGCTGGTCGGAGACCGCAGGATGCGGATCGGGATCGACCTCCTGCCCGAGGCGGACCCGGCCGAGGTGATCGGGCGGCTGAACGGCGAGGCCGTCTCACGAGTGCGCGGCGTCGTCGGCCGCGGCAACCTTCCGACGCTGGTCAGGCTGCACATCCGCCGGCGCTGACCGCCGCGCTCCCAGGGCCAGCCCGGCGGCGAGGCAGGCGAGCGGCACCACCGGCACGACGTAGCGGTGGTCGAAGGCCGCGATCATCGGCGGCAGGAAGAGCAGCGCCGCCGCGGCGGCCAGCGGCAGGACGACCGCCCACCGCCGGGTGGCCAGGCCGCCCACCCCGATCAGCAGGATGATCGCGAGGAACGGTCCGCGCAGGTAGCCCTGCTCCTGGTAGGCGCGCAGCCACCCCGCCCAGGGTTCGACGACGCGCGTCTCACCGGACGATCCCTGGTACTCCGTGGTGAGCCGGCTCGCGGTGCGGCCCGCCGACGCGATCTTGTCGGTGAACGGCTTCACCGACTCGGGGAAGACGTACGCGCTCTGCGGGCCGGGGGAGGGGTAGACCCTGCGCTCCCACTCGAACGCCCAGAGAGCGTCCTTCAGCCCGGTCAGGAGGAAGTCGAGCGGCTGGCTGCGGATCGCCAGCGAGGCGAACTCGCCCGCCAGCTCCTCCCTGCCCGCGCCCACCCGCTGGAGCGGGGAGCGGGCGTCCCAGATGTAGGTGGGACCGGCCAGCCGCGGCTCCGTCGGACAGAGCTGCGCCAGGCGCGGCGGGGGGTTCATCTTGTCGCAGTCGGCGAACGTCATGGTCCGCGACCACAACCAGGTGCTGCTGCCGCCCATGCCGTACGTGCCGTGCTCGCTGTGGAACCAGACCGCGTAGCCGCCGAGGACGACGGCCGCCGAGACGACGCCGGAGAGCAGCGCCCGGCGGCCCGCGCGGGACAGCAGGATCCAGGCGGCGGCGATGACGATCAACGGGAGCCCGATGGTCCGGGTGATCGTCGCCAGCGCGAGCAGGAACAGCGCCGCCGACGCGGCCGGCACCGACGGCTTCGGCCGCCACACCAGAATCACCACCCCGGCCACGGCCAGGAAGGTGAACAGCAGGTCGGCCATCATCAGGTGTTCGAGCTGGATCTGGTGGACGTCCAGCAGCACCGGCGCCGCGGCGAGGGCCGCGCCCCACCCCGGCAGTGCCGTACGGCGTCGCAGCACGGCGTAGATCAGGACGGCGATGCCGAGCCCGAGCAGATGCTGGACGATCACCACGGCCTGGATGTCGTGCAGCGGGCTGAGCAGCCACAGGAACAGCGAGTAGCCCGACGGGCGGGACGCCAGCGGGCGGAGATCCAGGCCCGAGCTCAGGTAGGCGAACGAGTCGGCCCAGAACCACAGCGCGGGCCGGTAGCCGAGCACGGCCAGCGCCCGAAGCGCCGCGCCGACGAGGAGGACGACGAAGAAGGCCAGGTGCGACCGCAGGAACGAGGTCACATTCCTCCCTGCGGCTCCGCCCGACAAATCAGGAACAGCCAGAATAAAGCATGATCGGCTGGGTGCGTCCGGGGCTGGTAGCGTCGGAGACCACTTCCCTGGTCGGCGCACGGCTGGCCCGGTGGACCAGCCAGACGGCATCGGAGACGGACTCACCGCCGCGCGCGTACGCGTCGGAGGAAGGCGATGCATGACTGACGACGAGGAGATTCACGGGACCGACGCGAGCGGCGGCACGAGCACGACGAGCGCGAGCGGCGTCGCCGACGGCGGCGGTGTGACCGTCTCCAGCGCGGGCGGCGGCGACGAAGGGGAGAGGAAAGAGGAGAGGAACGAGCGCAGGAAGCGGGCCGTAAGGGGGGCGAAGCGAGTGCTCGCCCGGCCCTCCGCGGTGGTCTCGCTGGGCGAGCGCCTCTCCCAGCTGGCCGAGCGGGCCGCCACGCTGTACGACCTTTCCTCGCCCGTCGACACCTACGGCGACGGCGTCGTGGCCGACCTGGAGCGACGGGTGGCGGAGTCGCTGGGAAAAGAGGACGCGGCTTTCTTCCCCACCGGCACCATGGCCCAGCAAGTCACGCTGCGGTGCTGGGCGGAGCGTACGGGAAACGGCCGGGTGGTGCTCCACCCGCTCTCGCATCCGGAGCTCTTCGAGTCGGACGCCTTCCGGAGGGTGAGCGGCCTGCGTCCGGTGCGGGCCACAGGTGCGCCACGCCACCCGACCGCCGAGGAGATTCGCAGGCTACCGGAGTCGTTCGGAGCGCTGATGCTCGAACTGCCGCTCCGTGACGCCGGATTCCTGCTGCCCTCGTGGGAGGAACTGGTCGAGGTCACCGAGGCGGCGCGGGAGCGGGACGCGGTCGTGCACTTCGACGGCGCCAGGTTGTGGGAGAGCACGACGCACTTCGGACGTCCGCTGAACGAGATCGCCGCCCTGGCCGACACCGTGTACGTCTCCTTCTACAAGTCGCTCGACGGGCTCTCCGGCGCCGCGGTGGCCGGACCACGCTCCCTCATCGAGGAGACGAGGCTCTGGCGGCACCGGTATGGGGGAAACGTCTTCCAGCAGTTCCCCGCGGCGCTTGCCGCGCTTGCCGGGCTCGACGACGAACTGCCGCGGCTGCCGGAGTACGTGGCGCACGCGCGGTTGGTGGCGGGGGCCATGGCGGAAGGGTTCCGGGACGCGGGGCTGGCGTGGTTCACGGTGCACCCCGAGGTGCCGCACACCCATCAGTTCCAGGTCTGGCTGCCGTTCTCCGCCGAGGCGTTGGGCGACGCGGTGATGCGGCAGGCGGAGGAGAGCGGGATCGCGCTCTTCCCGCGGCCGTGGTGGGAACCGGGACTTCCGCCGGGGGTCGCTGTCACGGAGGTGACGGTGAGCGCGGCGGGTCTCGACTGGACCGCGACCGACGTCCGCGCCGCGGTCCGCGACTTCGTGAACTCCATCGATAGGTAGGCCCAGCGGGAGTTCCATGCCGGAAACGGCCGGAAACTACCTGGAACCTGCCGACGGCGGGGCGGACCGGCGGCCACCCCTCGACGAGCGGTGCACCCCTCGGCCCACAGTGCCCCGGTCAGCACTCGATGACGTTGACGGCGAGGCCGCCGCGGCTGGTCTCCTTGTACTTGTCGAGCATGTCCCTGCCGGTGTCGCGCATGGTCTTGATGGCCTTGTCGAGCGGCACGAAGTGGCGGCCGTCGCCGCGCAGCGCGATCCGGGCCGCGGTGATCGCCTTGATGGAGGCCACCGCGTTCCGCTCGATGCACGGGATCTGGACCAGGCCGCCGATCGGGTCGCAGGTCAGGCCGAGATTGTGCTCGATGCCGATCTCGGCGGCGTTCTCGACCTGCTCGGGGGTGCCGCCCAGGACCTCGGTGAGCCCGGCCGCGGCCATCGAGCACGCCGACCCGACCTCGCCCTGGCAGCCCACCTCGGCGCCGGAGATCGAGGCGTTCTCCTTGAAGAGCACGCCGATCGCCCCGGCGGTGAGCAGGAAGCGCACGACCCCGTCGTCGTCGGCTCCCGTGACGAACCGGGTGTAGTACGACAGCACGGCCGGGATGATGCCGGCCGCGCCGTTCGTCGGTGCGGTGACGATCCGGCCGCCGGCCGCGTTCTCCTCGTTCACGGCGAGCGCGAACAGGGTCACCCAGTCCATCGCCCGCAACGGGTCGAGGTCGGACTCGGTCTGCAGCCTGCGGAGGAGCTGGTTCGCCCGCCGCCTGACCTTGAGACCGCCGGGGAGGACGCCCTCCTGGGTGCTGCCGCGCCGTACCGACTCGGCCATGACCGACCACAGGTGCAGCAGACCTTCGCGGATCTCCTCGGTGGTACGGCCGAAGGCCCGCTCGTTCTCCAGCATGAGGGAGGAGATCGACAGGCCCGTCTCCGCGCACTGGGCGAGCAGCTCCGCCCCCGTGGTGAAGGGGTGGGGGAGCACCGTGTCGTCCGGTTTGATGCGGTCCGCGCCGGTGGCGTTCTCGTCCACGACGAACCCGCCGCCGACCGAGTAGTAGATCTTCTCGCGCAGGATCTCACCGGTGTCGGTGAAGGCGGTGAACCGCATCCCGTTCGGGTGGTGCGGAAGCGTGATCTTCCGCTCGAAGACGAGGTCTTCGCCGACGACGAAGGAGATCTCGCGAACGCCGTACAGGGTGACCGTGCCGGTCTCCCGCATGGCGGCGAGCCGCTCGTCGACGGTGTCCACGTCGACCAGCTCGGGCTTCTCCCCGGAGAGGCCGAGCAGGACGGCCTTGTCGCTGCCGTGACCCTTGCCGGTCAGGCCGAGCGAGCCGTACAGGATGACCTCGACGCGCGAGGTCTTCTCAAGGAGACCGTCCTGGTGGAGGCCGCGGGCGAACTTGTGCGCCGCGGCCATCGGACCGCCCGTGTGCGAACTGGACGGCCCGATGCCCACCTTGAACAGATCGAAGACACTGATCGCCACTGATCTATGTCCTTATCTGGAAATGTCAGGATTCACCCGAGGTGAGGGTGGCGTACTCGGCGGCCGACAGCAGGTCCTCCGGCTCACCCTCGATGCGGATGCGGAACAGCCAGCCCTCGCCATAGGGATCGGAGTTGACCAGGGAGGGGTCGTCAACGACCGCGGGGTTGGTCTCCACGATCTCGCCGCCGACCGGCGCGTAGATGTCGCTCACCGACTTGGTGGACTCCACCTCGCCGACCGCGTCACCAGCCTCGACGGTGGCACCCACCTCGGGCACCTGCACGAAGACGACGTCGCCAAGCGCCTCAGCGGCGAACGCGGTCACGCCCACCGTCACGGTGCGGCCGTCGTCGAGACCGGCCAACCACTCGTGCTCCTTGGTGTAGCTCAGCTCGTCGGGAATGCTGCTCACTTGTTCCTCCTATAGAAAGGCAGATCAACGACGTCAACGGGTTCGTGGCTGCCACGGATGTCCACGGCCAGGTCTCCCTTTTCGAGAGCGTCCGCGGAGACGTAGGCCATGGCGATGGGCTTGCCCAGCGTCTGCGAGGGCGCGCCGCTGGTCACCTCGCCGACGACCTCGCCCTCCCGCGTGACGGGGTAGCCGTGGCGGGGGACCCGGCGGCCGCGCGCCACCAGGCCGACGAGGCGGCGTCCGGGCGCCGTGCGCTCGGCCAGCGCGGCCCGTCCGACGAAGTCGCCCGGCTTGTCGAACTTCACGACCCGGCCGAGCCCGGCGTCGAACGGCGTCGTCTCCGTGGTCAGCTCGTTGCCGTACAGCGGCATGCCCGCCTCCAGGCGAAGCGTGTCCCGCGCGGACAGCCCGCAGGGCCGCAGGCCGAGATCGGCGCCCGCCTCGGAGAGGGCGTTCCACAGCCGAACCGCGTCCTCGGGACGGACGAACAGCTCGAAGCCGTCCTCGCCGGTGTAGCCCGTACGCGCGATCATGACCTCGATGCCGGCGACCTCGCCGGGGAGCCCCGCGTAGTACTTCAGGTTGTCCAGGTCGGCGTCGGTCAGCTTCCCGAGGATCGCCGTGCTGTTCGGCCCCTGGATCGCGATCAGCGCGTAGGAGTCCGACCTGTCCTCGACCCGGGCGTCGTACGATTTGGTGCGCTCGGCCAGCTCCGCGGCGACCTTGGTGTAGTTGGAGGCGTTCGCGACGACCATGAACTCCTCGGGGCGGAGCCGGTAGACGATCAGGTCGTCCAGCACGCCGCCGTCCTCGGTCACGATCATCGTGTATCGGGCCCGGCCCGGCTCCAGCACGCTCAGGTGGCCGATGAGGGCGTAGTCCAGCGCCTCGCCCGCCTGCGGGCCGGTGACGTGGATCTCGCCCATGTGGGACAGGTCGAACAGCCCGGCAGCGGTGCGAACCGCGCTGTGCTCGGCTGACTCGCTGCCGTAACGCAGGGGCATCTGCCATCCCGCGAAGTCGGTGAGTGTCGCGCCGAGGCTCTCGTGAACCTCACGCAATGGGGTAGATCGGGACATGATCGCACCTCAGGAAGACGATGACAGCATCCTCCCCCTCTGTCATCGGTGCCTGAGAGTTTCGTCCGTTTCCTTGCCCGGACTTTCACCTTCGGCGAGGCCGGTCACGGCCTGCTTTCCAGAGGTCACCTGGCCCGCACGGTCCTTTGCCTTGAGAGGTTCGCGGGGAGGGCTTGCTCCTTCAGGGGACCTGACCGGCTGTCAGGACGCTCTCCCGCACGGGATCGATGGTGTCCCGCCAGCCTAGTGGTCCGATGCCCTGTCGCGAAACCGGTGGGTCTCCTTCAGATCCAGCCGCGCGCCGACGCCTCGGCTCCGGCCTGGAACCTGGTGGTGACGCCCAGCCGTTCGACGACCGCGGCGATCCGGCGGGTGGCGGTGCGCGCGCTGACCCCGAGTTGCCTGGCGATCGTCTCGTCCTTGAGCCCGGAGTTGAGCATCCGAAGCAGCAGCAGGTCCTCCTCGTCCGGCCTGTCGCCGACGGGTGGCCGGGCCCCGGTGAGCGGCTGGCCGCGCTCCCAGTAGGCGTCGAACAGCTCGATGAGCGCGTCGAGCAGGCCGGAGGGGCGGATCAGGGCGACGTTGTCGTAGACGCCGTCCACCAGGGGCATCAGTGCCAGCCGCCGGTCGGCGATCCGCAGTTTGAACGGCAGGTCGGGCAGGAACCGGGACCGCTCACCCTCCTCGGCCAGCCGGAGAAGGGTCTCGAACCGACCGGGGCGTTCCAGGGAATCCGGGCAGTACACGACCCGGATGTCCACCCCGCGTGCGATCAGGTCCCGGGTGAGGGCGACCTCCGACTCGTTGGTGTCCGCCGAATCGTCGGGCCGACCGATGTAGGGCGGCCGGTCGAGCGCCAGCAACTCCGACGTGACCGCCCTGCCCACCTCCGTCATCTGCCGCTTCACCGCGTCCTCGCCCGAGAGGATCTCCACCAGGCCGGCCGGGTCGGCCCGCAGCCGGCCCGACTGGTAGAGCTGCGTCAAGTCGGCGACCGTGGTCCGGACCTCGGCCAGCCCCGCCTCGGCCTCCAGGCGGCGCCGGTCGATCAGCCATCCGAGCGCCGCCTCCGGTGCCACCGGCTCGTACCTGCCCGGCCTGGTCCGTCGCAGCAGTCCGAGTTCGGCCAGCCGGGCCAGCGCGTGCCGTACCCGTGCGGCGCTGACCCGCAGCGAGCCCGACAGGTCGGTGACTGTGCGGTCGGGGTGGCGGAGCAGGAGTCGGTAGACCTGCTCGTCGAAATCGCCGATGCCCACCGCACCGAGCGCTGGCTGGTCGTCCACCCACCACCTGACCAGATAGTGACGCTTTTCGCCATATGACCGAAAACGCCAGCACTATATCTCGACAACTGATCCTCACGGGCCGTTCACTTCTACCTGCCTCCCAGCGACCTTGCTGCAGGGCGGCACCCCCCGTCTCGAAGAGGAGCAATGGCCCGCAACCCCCGACAGATCCGTGCCTACGGCGCGATTGGGCTCGCCGCCGTGCTGGCGATCACCGTCGCCCCGGCGCCAGCCTCGGCCGATCCCGCGGCCACCGATCAGACCGACACCTACATCGTCACGCTGGCCGACCAGCCGCTCGCGACCTATGACGGCGGCGTCGCCGGCATCCCCGCCACCAAGCCCGGCAAGGGCAAGAAGGTGGACACCACCAGCGCGAACGCCAAGCGCTACCGCGACCACCTGAAGAACAAGCAGGACCAGGTCTCCCGCAGCGTCGCCGCCACGCCGACCCAGCAGTTCTCCGTGGCGTCCAACGCGTTCGTCGCCGAGCTCAGCATGACTCAGGCGGCACGGCTGAAGGCCGCGCCCGGTGTGCTCGCCGTCGTCCCCGACACCCTGCGCAAGGCCCTGGACGACCGCAGGTCGACCGACTTCCTCGGCCTGTCCGGTGAGTCCGGCCTGTGGTCCAGGCTCGGCGGCACCGCGAACGCGGGCAAGGGCATCGTGGTCGGCGTGATCGACACCGGCATCTGGCCGGAGAACCCGCTGTTCGCGGCCCCGGCCCTCGGCACCGAGGCGCCCACGGACGCCGACCCGTACCGGCCCTATCTGCAGGGCTCGGCCACGGTCATGAAGAAGGCCGACGGCGGCACCTTCACCGGCGTCTGCCAGACCGGCGAGCAGTTCACCGCGAACCTGTGCAACCAGAAGGTGATCAGCGCCCGCTACTACGGCGACGCCTGGCTGCGGAAGGTTCCGCCGGCCAATCGGGCCGACTACGTCTCTCCGCGTGACGGGGGAGGACACGGCTCGCACACCGCCTCCACCGCCGCGGGCAACGCGGACGTGCCGGCGAGCGTGAACGGCGTCGACTTCGGCCGGATCTCCGGTGTCGCGCCCGGCGCGGCGATCGCCGTCTACAAGGCGCTCTGGGAGAGCGCCGACGGCCAGCAGTCCGGCGGCGCGGGATCCGACATCCTGGCCGCCATCGACCAAGCCGTCGCCGACGGCGTCGATGTGATCAACTACTCGGTGGGCAGCGATTCGGAGTCCCCGGTGTGGGACTCGGTCGGGCTCGCCTTCCGCGCGGCCGCGGCGAGCGGCATCTTCGTCTCCACCGCCGGAGGCAACAGCGGGCCGGGCGCCTCGACGCTGGACAACACCATGCCATGGACGACCACCGTGGCCGCGAGCACGACCGCGCCGTACCTGGGCGAGGTCGAGCTGGGCGACGGCACCAAGTACCGCGGTTCGAGCACCACGGTCAGCGACCCGCTCGGGCCCAAGCCGCTGGCCACGGGCCTGCTGGTGAAGAACGACTCCGCCACGGACTCGGACGCGCGGCTCTGCGCCAAGGACAGCCTCGACCCGGCCAAGGCCGCCGGGAAGATCGTCGTCTGCGAGCGTGGCGTCGTCCCCCGCCTGGAGAAGTCCGGTGAGGTGAAGCGGGCCGGCGGTGTCGGGATGATCATGGTCAACATGGCCGACGAGGACACCGTCGCCGACTCGCACCCCGTGCCGACCGTGCACATCGGCGGCTCCGGCGTGCCGGCCGTGCTGGCGTACGCGGCGACCGACGGGGCGACCGCGACCCTGCGACCCTCGAGCGCCGACGGGGCTGTCTACCCGCAGGTGGCGGGGTTCTCCTCGCGTGGCCCGTCGCTGACCAACCGCGGTGACCTGCTCAAGCCCGACATCGCCGCCCCCGGTGTCTCGGTCCTGGCGGCCGTGGCCCCGCCGGCGAACAACGGCAACACCTTCGGCTTCTACGACGGCACCTCGATGGCCGCGCCGCACATTGCGGGTCTGGCCGCGCTCTACCTGGGCAAGCACCCTGACCTGTCGCCGATGGCGATCAAGTCCGCGATGATGACGACCGCGGTGCCGACCAAGAACGCCGACGGCACGGACAGCACCGACGCCTTCGCCCAGGGTGCGGGCAACGTCGACCCGACCCGGATGCTCGAGCCCGGCCTGGTCTACGACTCCGCGGAACAGGACTGGCTCGGCTATCTGGAGGGTCTGGGCGTCAGGACGCGCAGCGGGGTGGCGCCGATCGCCACCAGCGACCTGAACTACCCGTCGATCGCCGTCGGTTCGCTGGCCGGCACCCGTACCATCACCCGTACGCTGACGGCCGTCACGCCCGGCAAGTACAAGGCCGACATCGACCTGCCCGGCGTCAAGGCCAAGGCGAGCCCGTCCATGCTCCGATTCGATCAGGCGGGGGAGACCAAGTCGTTCACCGTCACCATGGAGCTGAGGGACGAGACCGCGACCGACATCGCGGGCTCGCTGACCTGGACCGGCGAGGGCCGTACCGTTCGCAGCGCCATCGCGGTGACCGCGCAGGGCGTGCTCGCTCCCGCCGACGTGCGGGGCACGGGCGCGGACGGGTCGGTGTCCTTCGAGGTGACCCCCGTCATGAAGAAGACCGGCATCACGTCCTACGGGCTGGTCTCCGGCCCGGAGATCGTCGGCTCGACCGGCCCCGAGGAAGTCAACGGCAAGCAGTACGCGATCGACGTCCCTGAGGGGACCAAGGCCGTGGAGTTCCGGGCCCGCCCCGACAACGGCCTGGAGTGGGGCTTCGGCGGACTGGTCATCTACGAGGGCCGGGAGCTCGCGGGCTGGGTGGATCGTGACGGCGACGACTTCCGGCTGGTCCTCCAGCGGCCGAAGGCCGGCACGTACACCTTCGTGCTCGTCAGCTGGCTGACCGCGCCGGGCACCACGTCGACTCCGTTCCACGCGCAGGCCAACGTGGTGACCGACACCCCGGGCGTGGGCGGTCTGACCGTGTCGCCCAACAAGCTCAAGGGCGCTCTCGGGGTTCCCGCGACGCTGACCGTCGGCTGGTCGGGACTGCCCGACGAGCGCCCGTACACCGGCTACATCGAGTACCCCAATGGGGCCGGAACCGTGATCAGCATCAACTGACGTGACCCGAAGGGGGTGTCCGAGGATTCCCGGGTGTGCGGCCGGAACGCCGCCGCTCCGCCAGGTTGATCCGGGCATCCCCTTCAGGCGCGAGCCCTGACCAGCGGTCCAGAGGTACCACCGGCGCTTAGGCAACGGAGTTCATCTCGGTGAGCGGGGGCTGCGCCCCGTTCGCTTGAACTGCTCGAATCAGGTGTGAGCACACCTCGGCCGATCAGGCGCTCGCCTGGTCGGCCTTCGCCGTTGTGTGGACCTGGGCGTCGCGGGCCGTGAGGCCGGCCAGGCGTTCCTCGGCGGAGTCGATCACCTGCAGGTCGGCCTTGATGTGCGCGGCGGCAGCGTCGATGAGCAGTGCGACGAGCGGGTCGCCGGCGTGCGCGCGGCGCTGCCTGGTGAGCGCGCCGAGGTCGGCCAGGTGAGCCTGCCGCTGGGCGGAGACGAACGAGGCCAGCTCCTCGGGGCCGAGCCGGCTCGCCCCGAGGAGCTTGAGGAACAGTTCGTCGCGGAAGCCGGAGGTGCGGATCCACGGGGTGGTGGCCCAGGTCCGCAGCTCCTCCGCGCCTCCGGGCGTGAGCTGGTAGATCGTCTTGTCGGGGCGGTCGCTCTGTGCGATGTGGTCGCGGACGACGTGCCCGTCCCGGACCAGGCGGTCGAGGATCTGGTACAGGTGCCCGATGTTGAGCCCGCCCCACTGAGGTCCGACGGCCGCCTCGAACCTGGTCTTCAGTTCGTAGCCGTGACTGGGGCCGTCGGCGAGGAGGGTCAGGACGGCGTGGCTGAGCGGCATCCGGAGCCACCTTCCTCAATTGTGACAATGTAGGACCTCCCATGCTGCCCTACATTGTGACAATGTATCGCCCATGGGAGTCGAAGTCAGCCTGCGAAGCGTCACCCGGAAGTACGCGTCGGCCGTGGCGCTCGACGAGGTGAGCCTGGATGTCGAGTCGGGAAGCGCGGTCGCGCTCATGGGGCCGTCCGGCGCGGGGAAGTCGACGTTGCTCCATCTGGTGGGCGCGATGGACCCGCCCGACGCCGGTGAGATCGTGGTCGACGGCGAACGCGTCCACGGCCTGTCGCGGCGGGGACTCGACCGGTACCGCCGCCGTATCGGGTTCGTCTTCCAGCGCTTCCACCTGCTGCCCGCGCTCAGCGCGCTGGACAACGTGCTGGCCCCCGTGCTTCCCCGACGGGTGGATTTCGACCGCAAAGCGAGGGCCATGGAACTGCTGGAGGCCGTGGGGCTGGCCGACCGCGCCTCGGCATTGCCGAGCCGGCTGTCCGGGGGCCAGCAGCAGCGGGTCGCCATCGCCCGCGCGCTCATCGCCCGGCCGCCGCTGCTGCTCGCCGACGAGCCCACGGGCAACCTCGACAGCGCCACCGGACACGAGATCGTCGATCTGCTGCTCACGCTGCGGGAGGAGCACGGCATGACCATGCTGATGGCCACGCACAACCCGGAGCTGGCGGCCGTCTGCGACCGCGTCGTACGGATGAGGGACGGGAAGGTCGTCTCCGACGAGCGGCTCACGCCGTCCCAGGACGTGCTCGATCGGATCGGGCGGCTCGGGTGATCCGCCTGGCGTGGGCCCGGCTCCGCCGGGAGCTGGGCCGTTCCCTCGTGCTGCTGGCCGGCATCCTTGTCGCGGCCACCGGGTTCACCGTGCTGACCGGAACGGCCGAGACCCAGCGCCTGGAGATCGTCGGGACTGTCGGGGAGAACTTCCGCGCGCAGTACGACATTCTCGTCCGGCCCAAGGGGACGACCACGGAGCTGGAGCGGACCCGCTCGCTGGTGCGGCAGAACTACCTGTCGGGCATCTTCGGGGGCATCACCCTCGACCAGTACGAGAAGATCAAGCGGATCAACGGCGTGGAGGTCGCCGCGCCGATCGGCATGGTCGGCTACGTCACCCGGGGCGGCTCGGCCAGCGTCGACGTCACCGACGTGCTCCACAAGGGCGATCGCACCATGCTGCGGGTGGACCAGACCCGGGTCTCCGACCGCGGTCTCACCCGCATCCCCTACGGCGGCCCTCGCTACCAGTACGTCACCCGCCGGCCGGTCCGGGTGCCCCTCGTCAAGAACACCGGCGGTGACGTCAGGCTGCTCGCCAAGGAGAACCTGGCATCGGGACGGGAGGTCGCCCTCGGCCCGTCGCTGCTCGACCAGAAGGAGCGCGGCTGGGCGAACCAGAAGACGTTCCCCTTCGAAGGGGGCGCGCAGATCGGGTACTGGTCCACGAGCACGGCGTACGGCCTGGGAATGACGACCGAGGACATGTGGAGCCACCGGGGGACCCCGGGACGGGCCGTCGTCAGCGTCGACCAGGAGTTCCCCTTCCTGCTCGCCGCCCTCGACCCGGACGCGGAGGCCCGGCTGGCGGGACTGGACGAGGCCGTGGTCGCCGGCCGCTACCTCAGAGCGGAGGAGGAGTACCAAATACCGCCGACCGGAGGCGGCAAGGAGATCGTGCTCCTCGCCGCGGCGCGGCCGTACGCCGACCAGCGGGACGAGGTCGTGATCCGCAGGCTGCCCGCCGAGGCCGCGGGCGAGGTCGTCAAGGGGACGCCGGCGAAGGCCCTGAAGAAGTACCTCGCCGCGCAGGACGGCGAGGTCGTCAAACGGGTGACGCTGGAGGCCGCGGACGCCTACGACAGCATGCTCGACGAGTGGCAGAACATCCCGAAGGGGCAGATGTCGGCGCCCCTCACCCGCTTCTGGACGGCGGGGTCGACCGAGTACCGGGAGCTGGGAGACCGACACGTCGCCGCCGTGCCGGTGGGCAACGATCCGGCCATCTGGAGGGACCCGGCCTGGGGCAAGGCATTCGGGGAGACGGCGCACTTCTTCCTCGGCTGGGAGGGGCACGCGAACGCCCCCATCGGTGCGGCGGACGCGCAGTTCCGGCCGCTGCGTCCCACGTTCCTGCCGGACATCGACACGCTGTCGACCCGGGTGATCGGCCGGTTCGACCCGGAGAAGCTGCCCGGGTTCAGCGAGCTGGCGGGGCTGCCGATGGAGACGTACCAGCCGCCCGCCGCCCGGCCCGGCGACAGCCGTACGGAGAAGCTGCTCGGCGGGCGAAACCTGCTGCCGAACGACAACGTCGGCGGATATCTCCAGATGCCGCCCCTGCTGCTGACCAACCTTGAAGGGCTGGGACGGATCAACTCGGTCACCGGGGGCACGGCCCCGCTCAGCGTGGTCCGGGTGCGCGTCGCGGGGGTGACCGGTCCGGACGCGGTCAGCCGCGAGCGGATCAGCCAGGTGGCCAGGGACATCGTGGCGGCGACCGGCCTGGACGTGGACATCACCATCGGCTCGTCGCCGTCGCCGATGACGGTGGAGCTGCCCGCCGGGTCGTACGGACGGCCCGCGCTCACTCTTGAGGAGGGGTGGGTGAACAAGGGGGTGGCCTACCGGATCCTGACCGCGGCCGACCGCAAGTCGGTGATCCTCTTCACGCTCATCTTGGCCGTGTGCGGCATGTTCGTGGTGAACGCCGCGTCGGCTGCCGTACGGGCACGCCGGGTCGAGTTGGGCGTGCTCGGCTGCCTCGGCTGGTCGCGCCCTCGGATGTTCGGCGCGGTGCTCACGGAGGTCGGCGTGATCGGCCTGCTTGCGGGCGGCCTGTCCGCCGCGCTGGCCGCTCCGCTGTCGTCGTGGGCCGGTCTGCCCGATCCGGGTGTGCGAGCCTGGCTGGCCGTGCCCGCCGCGCTGCTTCTCGCGCTGCTCGCGGGACTGGCGCCGGCCTGGCAGGCGTCGCGGGTGCCGCCGGTGGAGGCCGTCCGGCCGGCCGTACGGCTGCCGGGGCGGGCGAGGTCGCCGCGAGGGGTGACCGGACTCGCGCTCGCGGGGCTGACGCGGGCGCCCGGCCGGGCCGTTCTCGGCGCGTCGACGCTGACGGTGGCGGTTTTCGCGCTGACGCTGCTGCTCGGCGTGACGTACGGCTTCCGCGGCCGGGTCGTCGGCTCCCTGCTGGGGGACGCGGTCGTCCTGCAGGCGCGCACGGCCGACTATGTCGCGATCGCGGTCATGTTCGCGCTGGCCGCGCTGGCGCTGGCCGACGTGCTCTACCTCGGCATCCGGGAGCGGGACGCCGAGCTGGCGGCGCTGCGGGCCACCGGGTGGTCGGGCGGCGCGATGGCCCGGCTGATCGTGACGGAAGGGGTCGCCATCGGTCTGGTGGGCGCGCTCACCGGAGCCGTCCTGGGGCTCGCCGCGTCGCTCGCCCTGGCCGGTGAGCTGCCCGTCGCCGTGATCGCGGGGGCGGGGGCGGCGGGGGCTCTCGCGATCGCGCTGGCCGCGCTCGCCGCCGTGGCCCCCGCGCTGCTCGCCCAGAGGCTGCCGCTTGCCCGGCTGCTGGCCCAGGAGTGAAATGGCTAAGGGGTCAGATGCCGTAGCCGCCGTCGACGTCCAGCTTCTGTCCGGTGATGAACCGGGCCCGGTCGGAGGCGAGGAAGCAGACCGCCTCGGCGACGTCGTCGGCGGAGCCGAAGGTCCGCAGCGGGATGTTGCCCATCGCCACGTCGAGGGCGCGCTGGTCCAGGTCGCCGGACGCCAGCAGGCGGGCGGACATGCCGTCGGTGAGCATGCCGGGGCCGACGCAGTTCACCCGGACGCCGAAGCGCCCCTCCTCCGCGGCCAGTCCGCGCGCGAGCGCCTCCAGGCGACCGCGTCGGCGTCCGTGAGTTCCACGCGTGCGGCGGTCACGACGGCCGGATCCGCGCGTTCCGACTGGTCCGTGCGTCCGGGGTTCACTGATGGCGCCTGGTCCGGCGGCCGTCCGGCGGGTACGGCGGTCGCCGGGCCGGAGGAGAGTTCCGCCACCAGCGCGTCCGCGGCGGCCGCGTTCGACCGGTACGTGAACGCGACCGCGGAGCCGCGCCGCGCGAGGTGGCGGCACACGGCCGCCCCGATGCCGCCGGAACCGCCGGTGACCACGGCCACGCCCGGCCTGCCGTCGAAGTCCCTCACTCCGCGAGCCTTCCTGCCCGAGCCTCACACACAAGCGTTTGGTCAGGCTAGGGACTTCCGGAACCGGTTCGCAACCCGGGGACCGGTTACGGCGACCCGAGGGCTGAACCCCTGTTCCTCGACCCCGGCTCGATCGGCTGTTCCGGCAGGAGAGGGCTTACGTCGCCAAGCCCGACCCGGCTCAGCCGGCGTGCAGCCTGGTGATGAGCTCATGCGCGACGTCCAGGAACTGATCGCGCGAGGACGTCGTCGTCTGCAGGTCGACGAACGCCTCGTGGGCACCGGCTTGGGCGAGGGTCAGCAGGTAGTCACCGATCTGCTGCACGGTTCCGGCGTGCGGCACCTGGTCGTCGGGCGCGGGAGAATCGGTGATCTTCGGATTGGCGCGCACCACCATTCGCAGGTCCGACGGGTCCCGGTCGACGCGTGCCGCGGTCTGCAGCGCCACATCCCACAGGGAGGTCAGATAGGGCAGGGGCATCGCCGTGCTCAGCCAGCCGTCGGCTCGCCTGCCGATCCTCTCCAGAGCCGAGGGCGTGTAACCGGCGAGCAGGATCGGGGGGCGCGGCCGCTGGAGGGGCTTGAGGTCGATGTGTGACGGCGGCACGGTCCAGAGCGTGCCCCTGTGCTCGACTACCTCACTGCTCCAGACGGCCTCCATCAGGTCGAGCGTCTCTTCGAGCCGGTCTCCCCTCCCCTGCCAGGGCACCCCGGTCGCGGTGTATTCGTCACGCAGCCAGCCGAGACCGATGCCGACGTCCAGCCGTCCGTGGCTGAGCAGGTCGAGCGAGGTCAGCATGCGGGCGAGCAGGACCGGCGGTTGCCACAGCGCGTTGAGCGTGCTGGTTCCCAGCCGGACCTCCCGAGTGCTGACGGCGGCCAGCGTCAATGCGGTCAGCGGGTCGAAGAACGTCGCGAAGGCCGGGGGGATCTCGCCGTCTCCTGCCGGGTAGGGATCGCTGGGTGCGAGCGGCAGCATAATTCGATCACCCGCCCACAGGCTGCTGTAGCCCATGGCCTCCAGATCCGCGCTGGCCTGCCGGATGAAATCCGGGTCGGCGAAGGCACCGTACTGCGGGACTGCATATCCGATCTGCATGAGAAATTCCTTGATCCTTCGCCGTGGAAATCCGGGAAGAACTGAGGTGCATATTGCGTACGCATCTCGATACCTGGACGCTCCCGGTCTAACGTCCAGGGAGAGGCTAGGTAGCACCCCTTGGATATGACTTGTGACGGGTTAGGTCGTGACCTTGATGCCACAGTCCACCGCCTATGACAGGTTTCGCTCCTGGGCGACGGCGGGTGTCTTCGAGCACTTGCTGCAGGCCGTGATCGCCGAAGCCACGGCCCGTTGTCAGTACCCCTAGGGAGTGTCTGACAAATGCTGCCCGTAGCGAGCGCGGATCCAGACGGATGCATCGCAAGGCGGAGGAGGAGGCCGTAGCGGAGCCTACGGCCGACGACGACAACGCAGCGAGGCGCCGTCTGGGCCGCGCGCAGCAGGGCTTGATTTGTCAGACACGACCTAGCGGCCTCGGCGGGCGGCGGCGCGTACCAGGGCGTCGAAGAGGGGCGCGTGCTCGTCGGCCTCCGGGTGCCACTGCACCGCGTGGCCGAAGGGGTGGCCTTCCACCTCGACCGCCTCGATTGTGCCGTCGTCCGCCTCGGCGGTGACCGCGAGGCCGTCGCCCAGCCGGTCGACGGCCTGGTGGTGATAGTGCGCGGGAGTCGCCTCCTCGGCCTCGTAGATCTTGGCCAGGGCGGGCGAGAGCCGTACCGGGAGCCGGCCGAAGGCGCCGGGCGCGGGGGAGTGCCCGAGGTGGCCGACGACATCGGGCAGGTGCTGGTGGAGGGTGCCGCCCATCGCCACGTTCAGCACCTGCATCCCCCGGCACACGCCGAGGAACGGCAGGCAGGTGTCGAGGGCGGCGCGCACCATCCTGAACTCCGCCTCATCACGAAATTTCCGGATGTAGTCGGTCGTGTGGTGCGGGTCGGCGTCGTACCTGGCCGGGTCGACGTCACCGCCTCCGGCGAGGACCAGCCCGTCGAGCCGCCCGGCCAGTGCGGCCGGGTCCCCGGCCGGGGGCAGGATGACCGGCTGCCCGCCCGCCCGGCTCACCTGCTCGACGTACATGTACGGCAGCAGCGCCGCCGGCATCTCCCAGACGGTGAACTTCGCGGGTTCGACGTAACACGTGATCCCGATGATCGGACGGGCCATGCCGCCGCCTTTCCTCGTGCTCCCGATGGCGTGTCATGCGGACGCGCCCGGTTGCGGCGACCGGGCGCGTCCGCATGACACGAGCGATGTGATACCCGGCCTACAGCGGTGTGACGTACGCGCTGGAGATGCCGCCGTCGACCAGGAACTCCGACGCCGTGATGAAGGACGCGTCGTCCGAGGCGAGGAACGCGACGGCCGCCGCCATCTCCTCCGCCCGCGCGAAGCGGCCGATCGGGATGTGCACCAGGCGGCGCTGCGCCCGCTCGGGGTCCTTGGCGAACAGCTCCTGCAGCAGCGGGGTGTCGACCGGTCCCGGGCAGAGGGCGTTCACCCGGATGCCCTCGCGGGCGAACTGCACGCCCAGCTCCCGGGTCATCGCCAGCACGCCGCCCTTGGACGCGGTGTAGGAGATCTGCGACGTGGCCGAGCCCATCACCGCCACGAACGACGCCGTGTTGATGATCGACCCCTTGCCCTGCTCCCGCATGTAGGGGATGGCGTGCTTGCAGCAGTAGTACACCGAGGTGAGGTTGATCTCCTGCACCCGACGCCAGGCGTCGATGCCGGTCGTGAGGATCGAGTCGTCCTCCGGGGGCGAGATGCCCGCGTTGTTGAAGGCGATGTCCACGCTGCCGTAGGTGTCATGTGCCGTCCGGAACATCCGGATGACATCGTCTTCGACGGACACGTCCGCCTTGACGAACAGCCCGCCGACCTCGTCGGCCACCTTGGTTCCCGCCACCTCGTCGAGGTCGACCGCGACGACCTTGGCGCCCTCCTGGGCGAACCGGCGCGCCGTGGCGAGCCCGATGCCGCTGCCCGCTCCCGTGATGACGGCCACGCGGTCCTGCAAACGCTGCATAGGTCTACTCCGTTGAGATGAAGACGTTCTTGGTCTCGGTGAAGGAGGCGAGCGCGTCCGGGCCGAGCTCCCGGCCCAGGCCGGACTGCTTGAACCCGCCGAACGGGGTCCAGTAGCGCACGCTCGAATGCGAGTTGACCGACAGGTTCCCCGCCTCGACCGCGCGCGCCACCCGGAGCGCCCGCCCGACGTTCGTGGTCCAGATCGACCCGCTCAGTCCGTACGGCGTGGCGTTGGCGAGGCGCACCGCGTGCTCCTCGCCGTCGAACGGGACCACCGTCACGACCGGCCCGAAGATCTCCTCCTCGTAGGCCCGGCGGAACTCCGGCTCCCCCGTCTGGGCCAGGGGGTCGAACCCGGGCGGGGCGGCGAGGACCGTCGGCGCGAACCAGTAGCCGGGCCCGTCCGGGCAGGCGCCCCGCGCGTACGGCGTCAGCTCCGGCCCGGTGAACGACGAGACGCGGGCGAGGTGCTCGGCGCTGACCAGCGGCCCCATCTGGGTGGCGGGGTCGAGCGGGTCACCCACCCGGACCTCGCGCACGGCTCCCGCCAGCCGGTCCAGGAAGTCGTCGTAGATCTCGCGCTGCACGAGCAGCCGGGAGCGGGCGCAGCAGTCCTGCCCGGAGTTGTCGAAGACGGCCATCGGCGCGGAGGCGACAGCCCGGTCCAGGTCGGCGTCGGCGAACACGATGTTCGCGCTCTTGCCGCCGAGCTCCAGCGTGACCCGCTTGACCAGCGCGCCGGCCTGGGCGGCGATGAGCCTGCCGACCTCGGTCGACCCGGTAAAAACGATCTTGGCGACGTCCGGATGCTCGACCAGCCGGGCCCCCGCGACCTCCCCCGCCCCAGGCAGGACCTGGAGCACCCCCTCGGGGAGACCCGCCTCCACGGCCAGCTCGGCCAGCCGCAGGGCCGTCAGCGGGGTCCACTCGGCGGGTTTCACGATGACCGCGTTGCCGGCGGCGAGCGCCGGCGCGACACCCCACATCATGATCACCATGGGGAAGTTCCACGGCACGATCACGCCCACGACACCCAGCGGCTCCTGGAAGGTGACGTCCACGCCGCCGGGGACGGGGATCTGCCTCCCGTGGTCGCGTTCGGGCGCCCCGGCGTAGAAGTCCAGCACGTCGCGGACGTTGCCCGCCTCCCAGCGGGCGTTGCCGATCGTGTGCCCGGCATTGGCGATCTCCAGCCGGGCCAGCTCGTCGGCGTGGTCGTCCACCACCTGGGCGAACCGCCGCAGCAGCCGAGCCCGGTCGCCGGGGGCGGTCGCCCGCCAGGACGCGAACGCGGCCCTGGCACGCTCCACCGCGCGATCGACCTCGGCCGCGTCGGCCATCTCCACGTCGGCGATGACGGCCTCGGTCGCCGGATTGATGATCTTCACAGTCGTTCGAACCCCCGGAAGAGCTCCCAGTCCGTGACCGCCGCGTCGAAGGCGGCGAGCTCGACCCGGGCGTTGTTGGCGTAGTGGTCCACGACGTCCTTCCCGAAGGCCTCCTCGGCGAGGGCCGAGTCCTCCCAGACGGAAAGCGCGTCACGCAGCGTGCTCGGCACCGTCTCGGCCCCCGACGCGTACGCGTTGCCGCCGTACGGCTCCTCGAGGGGCAGTTCGTGCTCGACGCCGCGCAGCCCGGCGGCGATCATGGCGGCCACCGCGAGGTAGGGGTTGACGTCGCCGCCGGGCACCCGGTTCTCGATGCGCAGGGACGGGCCGTGCCCGACCAGGCGCAGCGAGCAGGTGCGGTTGTCGATGCCCCATTTCACAGCGGTCGGGGCGAAGCTGCCCGGGACGAACCGTTTGTAGGAGTTGATGTTCGGCGCGTAGAAGAGGGTCAGGTCCCGCAGCGCGGCGAGCTGGCCCGCGATGAAGTGCTCGCCGACCTTCGACAGGCCGTACGGCTCCCGCCCCGCCATCACCGGCACGCCGTCCGCGTCGCGCAGCGAGATGTGGACGTGGCAGGAGTTCCCCTCACGCTGGTTCGGCTTGGCCATGAACGTGATCGACCGGCCCTCCTGGGCGGCGATCTCCTTGGCGCCGTTCTTGTAGAAGACGTGGTTGTCGCACGTCGTCAGCGCGTCGGCGAACCGGAAGGCGATCTCGTGCTGCCCGAGGTTGCACTCGCCCTTCGCCGACTCGACGTACAGCCCGGCGCCCTCCATGGCGAGCCGGATCTTCCGCAGGAGCGGCTCGACCCTGGCGGTGCCGAGCAGCGAGTAGTCCACGTTGTAGACGTTGGCCGGGGAGAGGTCGCGGTAGCCGCGCTGCCAGGCCTGCTCGTAGGTGTCGTTGTAGACGCAGAACTCCAGCTCGGTGCCGACGAAGGCGGTCCAGCCGTACGCCGCGAGCCGGTCGATCTGCCTTTTCAGGATCTGCCGGGGCGAGGGCACGACGTCGGAGCCGTCCTCCCACACGAGGTCGGCCAGGAGCAGGGCCGTCCCCTCCTGCCACGGCACCCTGCGCAGGGTCGCGAGGTCCGGCTTCATCACGAAGTCGCCGTATCCCCGGTCCCAGGAGGACATGGCGTACCCGTCCACGGTGTTCATGTCGACGTCCACGGCGAGCAGGTAGTTGCACCCCTCGGCGGCGTGTTCGAGCACCTCGTCCAGGAAGTATCTGGCGGCCAGTCGCTTGCCCTGCAGCCGGCCCTGCATGTCCGTGATCCCCAGCAGGACGGTGTCAACCCGGCCCGCCTCGATATCCGCGCGAAGCTGCTCGACGGTCAGCACACAGCCTCCTCGGGGCGCCAAAAGTCTGGAAACAGACCAATGGATGGATGCAAGCATTCGGCCCACCCCCACGTCAACCATGACCGTGAGCTAATCTCGGGCCAAAACGCCCTGCGGGCATCAGACGGGGACGGATTAAGGGGCGTGTCCTGTGGATCTCGCCGCCGGGACGCGTACATCGGGGTGGCCGCGCCGGGCGGGGAGGCCGGAGCGGGCCGTCCCAGGAAGTGAGCACAGGAAGCGAGCAGGTGACAAGGGAAGGAGCCGTCGTGGACGCGCCCTCGATGCTCCCGCTGCTCCGCCCGGTCAGGTCGGGCAACGCCTTCGAGGAGACCGTCGAGCGGCTGCTCCAGGCGATCAAGCTGGGTGTCGTCGCGCACGGGGAGAAGCTGCCCCCGGAACGCGAGCTCGCCGCCCAGCTCGGGATCAGCAGGGTGACCCTCCGGGAGGCGATCCGGGCGCTTCAGGAGGCCGCCTTCCTCGACGTACGGCGCGGCCGGTACGGCGGCGCGTTCGTCGTCTACGAGCCGCCGCGCCCTGGGCAGGGTGACCTGCGCCGGGCGGTCAAGGCGATGGGCCAGGGCGACCTGGAGGACGCGCTGACCTTCCGGATGGCCGTCGAGTGCGGCGCCGCCGAGGTCCTGGCGAGCGCGGAGCTGACGTCTGCGCAGCGCGAGACGCTGACCCGCAGGCTGGAGGAGGTGAACGAGGCCGCCCCCGCCGACTACCGGCGGCTGGACACGGCCTTCCACCTGTCGATCGCCGAGCTGACGGGTTCGTCGCTGCTCGTCGCCGCGTGCGCGGACGCGCGGCTGCGGGTGACCGACCTGCTCAACGCCATCCCGGTGCTGGGGCCCAACATCGAGCACGCCTCCGTCCAGCACGCGGCCATCGTGGCCGCGATCCTCTCCCGCGACCCCGAGGCGGCGCGCCGGGCGGTCGCCGAGCACCTGGAGGGGACGGCGGCATTGCTGCGGGGCTTCCTCTCCTGACCCGCGCGCCCGCTGAATCGCGCCCTCTGAACCACGCGCCGGAGGCGTCTTCGGCGAAGGCGAGCTGCACCGGCTGGCCACCGCGATCGCCACGGCGCTGACGGCCGTCCACGAGGCGGGCGTGTTCGCCTGGGGCGGGATCATGGTGTTCGCCGCCACCGGCGAGGATCCGTTCAAGGCCGAGAGCCTGGGCGGGGTGATTGGTGCTGTCGGTCGACCCCGACCTGTCCGCGCTCCCCGCGCCGCTCCGGCCGCTGGTCGGCGCGGCCCTGGCCAAGGAGTCTCGCGCCCGTCCCGCCGCCCGCGACCTGCTCATGGCTCTGATCAGATCTCCCTGAGCCGCCCGGCCGTGCTGTGGGCCTGGCCGAGGCTGCGTGGGATGGGCCGCCACCGGGCGGCTCCTCGCTGACATCGGCGCCACCGGGGACGGAGCTGTCGCCCGGACGGGTGAGGATGACAAGAAGGCAGGAGTATCGCCTGAGGGACGTGTACATGGCTGACTGGTTCAACGAGAGCGTGGTCGAGACTCACCGGCTGCCGCTGTTCTGCTTCTTCGTGGCGCTGATCGTGGCGTTCGTGTTCACGCGGATCAACGTCCGGCTCATCAGGTCGCGGGTGCGGTGGTTCGGCAACATCAGCGTCGGCGAGATGCACATCCATCACGTCGTATTCGGTGTGGTGCTCATGTTGCTCGGCGGCGTCGCCGGCCTGCTCGTCTCGGGGATCTCCACCGGTTGGTACGCCTTCACGGCGGCGGTGTTCGGGGTCGGATCCGCGCTCGTGCTCGACGAGTTCGCGCTGATCCTGCACCTCAGGGACGTCTACTGGTCGCAGGAGGGCCGCACCTCGGTGGACGCGGTCTTCGTGGCGGTCGCCGCGACGGGCCTGCTGCTGCTCGGCCTGCGCCCGCTCGGCTGGGGGGCGTCCGACGGCACTCCGGAGGGCCGGTGGCTCACGGCGGGCTTCCTGGGGGTGAACCTCATCTTCGCCGTGATCACTCTGTTGAAGGGCAAGATCTGGAGCGGTCTACTCGGCCTCTTCCTTCCGCCGATCGTCTACGTCGGCGCGGTGCGGCTGGCCCGGCCCGGCTCCCCGTGGGCCCGCTGGTTCTACGCCCAGGGGGCCAGGCGGCCCAAGCCCAGGCGGATGGCGCGGGCCGTACACCGTGAGGAGCGGTGGCGGAGGCCGGCCATCCGGATGAAGATCGCGGTCCAGGAGTTCGTCTCCGGCCGCCACGACCTTCCGGCGCCGCGCCGGCTCTCCCGCCGTCGCGACCTGCCGGTCTCGCGCCGGGCGGCGACCGGTCGCGGGCGGGTAGGTCGCAATCGTGTGGATCGTTGACCACCGACAAGGGGAGCGCTGGACAGTGGATCTGCCGCCGTTTCACCTCCGTCTGATCGAGGACGTCCCGCACCCCCGAACCGCCTCAGGCAGACGACAGGCGAGGAGGCTCGGCGGCGGTCCGTGAAAGCACCGCGGCACTTCGGGCAAGAAGGGGCGATCATCGTTCACTTGACCCAGCGGAGATGCCCTGCATGGCCGTTCCACGAGACCTGGCCCACCCTCCCGATCTCCGGGACGGCTTCGAGCTGATCTTCAACGCGCACTTCGCCGAGATCCACCGCTATATCGCCAGGCGTCTGTCGGACGACGCCGCTGACGATCTGGCCGCTGAGGTGTTCCTGGCGGCCTACCGGGGCGGTTATGACGTCTCACGTGGCGGGGTGCGGCCGTGGTTGTACGGCATCGCCACCAACCTCATCGCGCGGCACCGCCGTACCGAGATCCGCAGATGGAAGGCGCTCAGCCGGTCTGCCGAGCGTGATGAGCACAGCCACGAGGACGCCGCGCTGGCCCGCGTCGCGGCGGGCGCGCTGACCGCCAGGCTGGCGGGGGCGCTGGCCGGGCTCAATCGCGGGGACCGCGACGTCGTCCTGCTGAGCGTGATGGGCGACCTCAGCCACGCCGAGGTCGCCGCCGCCCTGCGGATCCCGGCAGGGACGGTCGCATCCCGGCTCAGCCGGGCTCGCAAGCAGCTCCGCAAGGCACTCGGCGACGTCAATCCCTTGAAGGAGACCCATGGATGAGCTGAACCTCCTGGCGAGGTCACTGCCCGACGCTCCGCCTCCCTCGGCAGAGGTGGTCGAGAAGGCCCGTGCCCGGTTGTCCGCGGTCCGGCATGAGCCGGTGCGGCGGAGCAGGGCAGGGGGCCGCGCCCTGGCCTGGGGATGGCCCCTGGGAGCGGCCGCGGCCACGACTGTCGTCCTCATGGTCGTCGTCGTGCTGGTGTCTTCGACCACGGCCACCGCGCCGAGGCCGGCCGCGGCGCCGACGCAGACGCCCGTGCCCGCCACGGGCAACGACGCCCTGCTCCGGCTGGCGGACCAGGTCGCACAACTGCCGGATGACAGTGGCGCCTACTGGCGCAGGCCGCTGCTCAACAACGACCTGCTACGGGTCCGGTCGGGTGGCCGGACGTTCAACGTGCTGCAATCGTCGCGGATCGACCTCTGGCAGCCGCGCGACCCCCGCGACCCCGTCCAGGCGGTGAGCCGGGAGCAGTTCGTCCGCCCCGCCACTCCCGCCGACGAGCGTGCCTGGCGAGCGGCCGGCTCTCCGGCCGTGGTCCAGCGGGTGTGCACGTCGGGCACCCGTGCGAAGGACTGCAAGCAGGTACGGCTACACACGACGCCCACAGGGTGCGTTTACACGCGTGCGGTCGCACCTGGAGGCGTGCTCGGCGATCTGCGGCTGGGCGAGCGCACGCTCGCCGACCTCGCGGCCCTGCCCGGCGACGTCGTTCGGCTACGGGAGAAACTGCGGACCTACTGGACTCGGGACGGCCAGGCCGGGGAGAGCTTCGAGGACTTCCTTCCCGCAGCCTCTGCGGCTCTTCTGCAGCTGCCGGTCAGGCCTTCGGTCCGGGCGGCCGCCCTACGCATTCTCGCCGGACTGCCGACGACCAAAGTGAGCGGTTCGACCACCGACCCGCTGGGGCGCCCGGGCATCGCGGTCACCTTCTGGAAAAGTGAGGGTTTCACCGCGGAGTTCGGCGCCGACGACGAGGTGGCCGAGCGGTACGTCACCATCCTCGACCCGCGGGCCGGCACCCTCCTGGCCAGCGACGCCGCGATCGCGGCCGAAGGCGCCGAAGGGCTCGCCAAGGGGACGTTCATGCACTACCAGGCATGGGCCCCCGAGGCCGGCTGGACCGGCGAACGGCCCGAGCGGCCACGCGGCTGCCGGCTCAGCGACCGCCCGCTCCCGTGACGGGTCTCGGCACCGTTATTCAGCGCACCGACTGACCCCCGCCATGTTCGCCGGGACACGAGCGCGCGCACACGCCGGACCTGTGAGGTCCGCCCTTGAGGCCACCCCGAAAACCCGCGATTCGGCGGGCATGGAATGGTGGATGGCCGTGGCTGAGCAAACGGTGGGTGTCCAAGGGTTCATACGTCGGCATTTTCTGGACACGAGGCCGCTGGCGATCCCGCACTTCCGCCGCCTGCTGTTCGGCCAGGCCCTCTCGTTCATCGGGTTCCAGCTCACCGCGGTCGCGGTCAGCGCCCAGATCTACGCGCTCACCAAGTCGTCGTTGTGGGTTGGGATGCTCGGGCCGGTGGCGCTGGTGCCGCTGGTCGTGTTCGGCCTGTGGGGCGGCGCGATCGCCGACGCCGTGGACCGGCGCAAGCTGCTGCTGACCTGCTCGCTCATCAGCTGGACGGCGACCCTGGCGCTGCTCCTCAACGCGGTGTTCCTGTCGAACATCTGGCTGCTGATGGCGGCCGTCGCCGTACAGTCCATCGGCGTGGCGGTGGCCTCGCCCACCCGCGTCGCGATCATCCCGAGGCTGGTGCCCGCCGAGCTGGTGCCGTCGGCCAACACGCTGAACTACACCCTCGGCAGCCTCGGGGCGGTCCTGGGGCCGCTGCTCGGCGGTGTCGTGCTCGCCCGAGGCGGGTACGGCATGGCCTACCTCATCGACGCGATCCTGTTCGGCGCCACCCTCTACGCGGCGGCACGGCTGCCGCGGCTCGAACCGCTGGGCGAGTCCACCGCGCCGGGCGTGCGCGCGGTGCTGGAGGGCCTGCGGTACATCATGGGCAACCCGGTCGTGCTGATGTCGTTCGTCGTGGACATCATCGCCATGGCCTTCGCGCTGCCGCGCGCCCTCTATCCCGAGCTCACCGCCACCCGGTTCGGGGGCTCGGAGATGGCGTTCGGCTGGTTGTCGGCGAGCGTTGCTCTCGGCGCGGTCGTCGGAGGCGTGTTCTCCGGGTGGGTGGGCCGGGTGCGCAGGCAGGGCGTGGCGTTGACCTTCGTGATCGCGCTGTGGGGGCTCACGGTGGCCGCGGCAGGGCTGTCCCAACAGCTGTGGCTGGTCGTTGCGCTGCTCGCGGCGGGCGGCTTCGCCGACCTGGTCTCGGCGGTGTGGCGGCAGACCATCCTCCAGACGTACGCGCCCGACGAGATGCGCGGCCGCCTCCAGGGCGTCTTCTTCGTCGTGGTGGCGGGCGGGCCGAGGCTGGGCGACATGAGGGCGGGCGCGACGGCCGCGACCTTCGGCCTGGTGCCCGCGTGGGTGGGAGGTGGCCTGCTCTGCGCCCTCGTCGTCCTCATCGTCGGCTTGTCCGTGCCCGCCTTCCGCGCCTATCGCTCGGGCTAGTGCCCCTCCCGTCAATCGTGGTCCACGACGGTGTCACCTTCGAGGTCCCCGCGGGCGGGATGACCGCGCTCGTCGGCCCGTCAGGGGCTGGCAAGTCCACCGTGTTCGGCCTGGTCGAGCGGTTCTACGAGCCGGACTCCGGGGCCATCTCCGTCGGCGGGCGCGACATCCGCGACTGGCCGCTGGAGGAGCTGCGCTCCGCGCTCGGCTACGTCGAGCAGGACGCGCCGATCCTCGCCGGGACGCTGCGGTACGCGACCGCATGTGCCGGGGGCGGAAAACCTGGTGGACGGGACGCCGCCGGTTTCACTAGGGTTCCGGCCATGTCCAGCCCCGAGGCGTCAAGACGCTAGCCACCGGCTCATTCGGTGGCTCCCTCCGCGATCACGCCGTGTCGCCGTTGACGCCATTGATGTCATTGGCGTCATGTCGTGATGGGGCGTCGTCGTCCCTGACGTCGCGCGTCCTTGATGCGGGCATTCCTGACGTAGTCCAATCCTGACATTGGGCGCTCCTGACGTGGGGCCTTCCTGACGTGGGGCCTTCCTGACGTGGGGCCTTCCTGACGTGGGGCGTTCCTGAGGCGGGGCGTCCGTCTCGCCTGGCCGCCACCGAATCGCCGTTGCACGGGCTGTTTCCTCCCCGGATCGGTTCGCCGTCCACCAGGTCTCGTGGTGGCGCCCGACGCCATATCCCCGGGGAGCCGTCACGCGTGCGGGCAGCCCGCGCCCCTGCTGGACCGGCGCTCTCCGTGCCGCCCGCTCCGGGCGCGGCGTCAGCCCGCCGCTTCCTCGTCATCCGTCCGCGACGCGGTAGTGGGGTCTTTTCATGCCATTCGCCATCTTCATGCTCGGACTGGCGGTCTTCGCCCAGGGGACGTCCGAGTTCATGCTGTCCGGCCTGGTGCCGGACATCGCCGCCGATCTGAACGTGTCCATCCCGTCCGCCGGAGCGCTGACCTCGGCGTTCGCCGTCGGCATGATCGTCGGTGCGCCTCTGGCCGCGATCCTCAGCCTGCGCTGGCCGAGGCGCAGGGCGTTGCTGGTCTTCCTGATCGTCTTCATGCTCGTCCACGTGGTGGGCGCGGTCACCACCACGTTCGGCATCCTGCTCGCCGCCCGGGTCGTCGGGGCGCTGGCGAACGCGGGATTCCTCGCCGTGGCGATCGCGACCGCCACCGGTATGGTCGACGCCGACGCCAAGGGCCGGGCCACGTCCGTCCTGCTCGGCGGCGTCACCGTCGCGTGCGTCGTGGGCGTGCCCGCGGGGGCCCTGCTCGGCCAGGCGTGGGGCTGGCGCGCGGCGTTCTGGGCCGTGGCCCTCGTCTGCGTACCGGCAGTCGTCGCGATCCTGCGCTCGGTCCCGTTCACGGAGCCGTTCACGGAGCCGTTCACGGAGCCGTCCACAGAGCTGGACAGGGCGCGGGGGACGGCACAGGCCGGGGCGCGGGGGGAGCGGGCCGCGACCGGGCCGAGTGCCCGGCGGGAACTGCGGGCGTTGCGCGACCCCCGGCTGATCGTGACCCTGCTCCTCGGCGCCCTGGTGAACGGTGCGACCTTCTGCGCGTTCACCTACCTGGCTCCCCTGGTCACCGGTGTCAGCGGAGTCGGTGAGGGGTGGGTGCCAGCCATGTTGGCGCTGTTCGGGCTGGGGTCGTTCGCCGGCGTGACCGTCGGCGGCCGCCTGTCGGATGCGCGGCCCACGGGGGTCCTGGTGTACGGCGGGCCGGCCCTGCTCGCCGGCTGGCTCCTGTTCGCGGTCGCGGCCGGCAACCCGGTGGCGGTGGTCGTGCTCGTCTTCGTCCAGGGGACGCTCTCGTTCGCCGTGGGCTCGACCCTGATCGCGCGGGTGCTCTACGCGGCGGCCGAGGCGCCGTCGCTGGGCGGGGCCTTCGCCACCGCCGCCTTCAACGTGGGCGCGGCCGCCGGCCCCTTCCTGGGCGGCGTCGCCATCGGCGCGGGGCTCGGTTACCGCTCTCCGCTGGGGGTCAGCGCGCTGCTGGTGGCCCTCGCGTTGGTCGTGGCCGGCACGGCCGGCGCCCGAGCCCGAACCCGAGTCCGCCTCGTCCCTCGGCCCGGCGAGGGTTCCTGACAGCAGGAGATGACAGCGGGAAATGGCGCCACGGGTTGACTACGCGTCCGATGACCTGGGCTTATGTGGAAGACGTACGGACCCTTTACCGCGGTGACCCGCTGTCCCGCCGGTGGACCGGGAAGGTCCGCAGTGCGGAACCTCTCCTTCGCCATGGCCGGCTCCGGGTTGAGCGCGTGCGGTGCGTCCCGGAACTCGGCCTTGGGCGGGGCATCCCTGTCTTGGCATGGGGTGCCCCGCCGCCTCGTCCGGCCGTATCCTTCGGGTGACAAATGTGAATGCCTTCATTCAGGAGGTCGCCCGATGCCCGTCGTTCGCGCGCCGCGCGGCACTACGCTCACCGCCAAGGGCTGGCCGCAGGAGGCCGCTCTCCGGATGCTGCAGAACAACCTGGATCCCGAGGTGGCAGAGCATCCCGAGCAGCTCGTCGTCTACGGAGGATCGGGCCGAGCCGCACGCGACTGGCCGTCGTTCCACGCGATCGTCCGCACGCTGACGACGCTGGAGGCCGACGAGACGCTGCTCGTGCAGTCAGGCCGGCCGGTGGGCGTGATGCGGACCCATGAATGGGCGCCGCGAGTGCTGATCGCCAACTCCAACCTGGTGCCCGACTGGGCGAACTGGGAGGAGTTCCGGCGGCTGGAGGCGGCCGGGCTGACGATGTACGGCCAGATGACGGCGGGCTCCTGGATCTACATCGGGACCCAGGGCATCCTCCAGGGGACGTACGAGACGTTCGCCGCCGTCGCCGCCAAGAGGTTCGGCGGCTCCCTCGCCGGGACGATCACGCTGACCGCCGGCCTCGGCGGGATGGGCGGTGCGCAGCCCCTCGCGGTCACCATGAACGGCGGCGTCGCCATCTGCGTCGACTGCGACCCGCGCAGCATCACCCGCCGGATCGAGCACCGCTACCTCGACGTCCACGCCTCCTCGCTCGACGAGGCGCTGCGGCTCGCCTACGAGGCGCGCGACCGGCGGGAGCCGCTCTCGATCGGCGTCGAGGCCAACGCGGCGGACGCCGTACCCGAGCTGCTGCGGCGCGGCGCGGAGATCGACATCGTCACCGACCAGACGAGCGCGCACGACCCGCTGACCTACCTGCCGCTCGGCGTCGCGTTCGAGGACATGGCCGCCGAGCGGGACAAGGACCCGGCCGGGTTCACCCGCCGGGCCAGGGAGTCCATGGCGGCCCACGTCGAGGCCATGGTGGGATTCCAGGACGCCGGCGCCGAGGTGTTCGACTACGGCAACTCGATCAGGGGCGAGGCGCAACTCGCCGGATACACCAGGGCGTTCGACTTCCCGGGGTTCGTGCCCGCGTACATCCGGCCGCTGTTCTGCGAGGGCAAGGGCCCGTTCCGCTGGGCCGCGCTCTCCGGAGACCCGCGCGACATCGCCGAGACCGACCGCGCCATCCTGGAGCTGTTCCCCGAGAACGAGCAGCTCGCCCGGTGGATCCGGATGGCCAGGGAGAAGGTCCACTTCCAGGGCCTGCCCGCGCGTATCTGCTGGCTCGGGTACGGCGAGCGCGACCGGGCGGGCGAGCGGTTCAACGACATGGTGGCGTCCGGGCAGATCAGCGCGCCCATCGTCATCGGCCGCGACCACCTCGACTGCGGCAGCGTGGCCTCGCCGTACCGCGAGACGGAGGCGATGGCGGACGGCTCCGACGCCATCGCGGACTGGCCGTTGCTCAACGCCATGGTGAACGTGGCGTCCGGCGCGTCCTGGGTGTCGATCCACCACGGCGGCGGCGTCGGCATCGGCCGGTCCATCCACGCCGGGCAGGTGACCGTCGCCGACGGCACGGCCCTCGCGGGCGAGAAGCTGCGCCGCGTGCTGACCAACGATCCGGGCATGGGCGTGATCCGCCACGTGGACGCCGGTTATGAGACGGCCGTCACGGTGGCGCGCGAGCACGGAGTCCCCGTTCCCATGCGCGAGGCGCCCGTTTCCGATCAAGGGGATGAGCAGAAGGAGAACCCCGCGTTGGGATCGATGTGAGTGGTGGACTCGATCGGCTTCTGGAGGGCCGGCGGCTGTCGCCCGTTCAACGCCGGATCGCCCACTACCTCAGAGGGCACCTCGACGAGGCGATCTTCCTCTCCAGCGTGGAGCTGGCCGAACGCGCCGGAGTCAGCCAGCCGTCCGTGACCCGCTTCGCGATGGCTCTGGGCTTCTCGGGATATCTCGACCTGCGGAACGCGCTGCGTCCCCTGGTCGTCGGCGGGAACGGGGCGGACGGCTACGATGCCGGTCGCCCCGAGCCCGACCGGCTGCTGTGCGAGGCGGTGGACGGCGAGATCCGCAACCTGACCCTCGTCCGGGACCGGCTGGCCGCCACCGGCCCGGCCGCCGGTCTCGCCGGCTCCCTCCGCGAGGTCGGTACGGCCCTGGCCGCGTCCGAGCCGCTGCCGGTCCTCGGCCTGCGCGTGTCGAGCGGCCTCGCCACCACGTTCGCGTACTACGCCAGGCGCATCCATCCCGACGTGCGGCTGCTCGTCCACGGCGGGTCGGAGCTGACCGACGGCCTGTACGCGGCCCGTAGGGCCGGCGCCGGGTGGCTGCTCGCCGTCATCCTGCCCAGATATCCGGCGGAGGCGGTACGGGCGCTGGAGCAGGCGAAGGAACTGGGACTGCGCACCGCCGTGATCACGGACCGGCCGGACGCGCCGTTCCCCGCCGACGTCGTGATGGACGCGCCGGTCGGGGAGCGGCTCGTGTTCGACTCGCACACGGCGCCGATGGCCCTGGCGATGGTGCTCGTCGAGGCGATGGCGGACGCGGCGCCGCTGCGCACGCAGGCGAGGCTCGACGAGTACGAACGGATGACCGACCAGACCGGCGTTTTCCAGCCCTGACCTCGCGCCACGCCCGCACGGTGGTCATGGGACGCCGCTTCTCGCCGGGTCGGGGCAGGCTTACCTGACCCGCTCGGCGATCTTGGTGAATCTCTCCGGGGAGCGAGTGCTGAGGAGGACGATCCCGATCGATACGGCGGCAGTGACGATGAGAATCCCGCCGGACACCAGGAGGTATCGCGTCCACCCGGCCGAGCCGAGAAAGATCCCCGCCAGGCCGGTGACCGCGATGGGAAGCATCACCATGATGAAGGTCTTCCTCCGGCGCTCACCGGCGGGCGTCCTGGCGGGGAGCCGGGGCAGCACTCCCAAAGCGATGATGAAAAGCATCACCGCGCCGGAAAGTCCGGCGATACGCATCTCCTTGGTGGGATCGTCCACCGGGATTTCCGGCGTATCCCACCATCGTCCCGCCACCATTATCTGGACGACCTTGTCTTCCCATTCACGCACCAGGATCTCGTCGCCGACGGTAACCATCGACGACGTCCTGACCGGAAAGGTCACCTTGTACGGCCGGTCACGGTCGAGCTCCTCGACTTCCAGCCGGGGATTCGACTGAGAGCCGCGGATGTTGGGCGGGTGGATCTTCTTCGTCACCCTCGCCCGGAGCTCATGGCAGTAGCTCGCGTTATCCCATTCCGCCGGCTCGGCGCGGCAAGGGAGCACGCTCTGAAAACGCCGGTACTCGGCCGCGCTGTCGCCGATCTGCAGGATTCCCACCGCCATGGTGAAAAACGCCAGGCACGCGAAGGCGATGGATTTTCCCACACCGGCCGACGATCGTCGTTTTCCGTGCAATGTATGCCGCTCCGCTCTGGACCTTCGACGTGCTTGACGGATACGGCAGCGACCCTACAAGAGGAACATGCGCAGCCGGGTCTGCGTAAGACAGGGCCGTCGACAGCACACTCTGGAGTGGCGATGTGTGGGTGGCCGACTCCGCTCCGGTGGAGTGCGGCCGCTCCGGAGTGGGCGGTCCGGGGTTATGGGAAAAGCGTCACTATGGTGGGCCATTGACATCCTCCCCCTCGTAAACGAGGGGGATTCCCACCGTCGCCGGTCAGGCTTCCTGCTTCACCGCCAGTCGCCCCGTTCGAGAGGACACTCTCGTTGAGGTCTTACACCAGCTCCACAGGCGTTTTACTTGTCCGCCAGCCCGGCGGCCAAGATGTTCTTCGCCGCGTTCACGTCCCGGTCATGGACCGCGCCGCAGGCGCACACCCAGGTACGGACGTTCAGCGGCATCGCCTCCTGCACGGTTCCACACGCCGAGCACAGCTTGGACGAGGGAAACCACCGGTCCACGACCACCAGCTCCCGCCCGTACCACTGGGCTTTGTACTCCAGCATCGACCGCAGCTCGCGCCACGACGCGTCAGAGATGGCGCGGGCCAGGCTGTGGTTCTTGACCATGGTGCGGACGGCCAGGTCCTCGATCACGACCGTTTGGTTCTCACGGACGAGCCGAGTCGAAAGCTTGTGCAAGTGGTCCCGGCGGCAGTCGGCGATCCGGGCGTACACGCGGGCGACCGTGATCCGGGCCTTGGCCCGGTTCGCGCTGCCCTTGGCCTTACGGGCCAGCGCCCGCTGCGCCTTGGCCAGCCTGCGCCGCTCAGCCCGCTCATGCCGGGGGTTGGCGACCTTCTCCCCGGTCGAGAGGGTGACCAGGGCGGTGATCCCCGCGTCCACGCCCACCGCGCTGCCGGTCGGGTCGAGCGGGCGGATCTTCTCCTGGACCAGGATGGACACGAACCACCGCCCGGCCGCGTCCTTCGACACGGTCACGGTGGACGGCTCCGCCTCCTCCGGCAAGGGGCGCGACCACACAATGTCCAGCGGCGCATCCATCTTCGCCAGCCACAGCCGACCGTCCCGCCACCGGAAACCCGAGCGGGTGTACTCCGCCGACGCGCGGGACTTCTTGCGGGACTTGAACACCGGATACTTCGCGCGCTTGGCGAAGAAGTTCGTGAACCCGGCCTGAAGGTGGCGCAGGGCCTGCTGCAACGGCACCGACGACACCTCGTTGAGGAAGCCGAGTTCCTCCGTCTGTTTCCACGCCGTCAACGCAGCCGAGGATTGCTCGTAGGAGACGCGGCGGCCGTCCAGCGTGTAGGCGCGGGTCCGCTCCTGAAGGGCCTTGTTGTAGACCAGGCGCACACACCCGAATGTCCGGGCAAGCTCGGCGGCCTGTCCGGGTGTCGGGTAGAAGCGGTACTTGTAGGCCCGCTTCACGGTCTGCGCCATGCCGCACACCCTGCCACAAGATCAGCCAAGAATCGCACGCATGTTCGATTTGCGGCGGATCGTCCATTTTCGCCCTGCCCTGCAGGAGTCCAATTCCTCCTCCGCCTGAAGGCGGAGGTTTCCTCGGAGGTTTCTGGTGACGGAACGACCTGTTGCTTTGGTGACCGGAGCATCCCGCGGGGTGGGCGCGGCCGTCGCGCGGGCCCTCGCTCCGACGCATGATCTGCTGCTGGGCGGCCGCGACCGAGCCGCGCTGGACACCGTGTGCGCCGAGCTTCCCGGCGCGCGGCCCTGGCCGGTCGAGCTGACTGACGTCGCCGCCTCCGATGTCGCGGGCATCGACCGGCTCGACCTGCTCGTCCACAGCGCCGGTGTCGCGCGGATCGGCGAGGTGGGGGAGACCCCGGTCGATGAGTGGCGGCGGACGTTCGAGGTCAACCTTTTCGCGGTGGCCGAGCTGACCCGGCTGCTGCTGCCCGCGCTGCGCGCGGCCCGCGGGCAGGTCGTCCTGATCAACTCGACCTCCGGGCAGCGGGTCAACCCGGGCTGGGGCGCGTACGCGGCGAGCAAGTTCGCGCTGCGGGCCTTCGCGGACGCGCTGCGTCTTGAGGAGCATTCGAACGGCGTGCGCGTCGCCACCATCTTCCCCGGCCGCATCGCCACCGACATGCAGAAGGACGTACGGGAGCAGGAGGGCGGCGACTACGATCCGGCCCGGTACATCGCCCCGGAGTCGGTCGCCAAGGCCGTGCTCGCGGTGGCGACCGCCACCCCGGACGCCCACATCACCGAGATCACGATCCGGCCGTCGGCGACCCTTCCCGTCTGACCTCCGGCGGCACCTCCTGCGTCGCGGTTCGTCCGTCGGCGTCCCTGCCTATCCGCGTTCGACGTCCCCCGCCTACCTGATCTGGACGGCACGGTTCGTCCGTCGGTGTCCTGCCCATCCGACCCGGACGTCGCTTTCGTCCGGCCCGCTCGACCCACGGACGCCGGCATCGTGGAGCCGTCAGGACCCGAGCCCGGTTCCTAATGAATGACGCCATTCATTAGGATGGCGCCGTGCTTGAGGCTCTCGCGGACATCGGGCGGAGCGCCCGCACTGGCGGATACCACAGGGACGCCTGGTCCCCGGCGGACCTGGAGCTGCGGGAATGGTTCCGCCAGGAGGCGGCGCGGCGCGGCCTCGACCTGGACGAGGACCGCAACGGCAATCTCTGGGCCTGGTGGTGGCCCGCCACGCCGGGGACGCCTGCCACCGGCACGCCGGTCATGCCCGGGGTGGTGACCGGAAGCCACCTCGACTCGGTCCGGGACGGCGGCGCCTTCGACGGCCCGCTCGGCGTCGTCTCCGCGTTCCTGGCCGTGGATCTGCTGCGCGGCCGGGGATTCGAGCCGGGGCGTCCGCTCGGGATTGTCTGCTTCACCGACGAGGAGGGCGCGCGGTTCGGCGTGCCGTGCGTCGGCTCCCGGTTGCTCACCGGCGCGCTCGACCCGGACAGCGCCCGCCGGCTGACCGACGACGAGGGCGACACGCTGGCCGAGGTGCTGGAACGCGCCGGGCGGCGGCCCCGGGATCTCGGCGCCGACCCCGCGACCCTGGCCAGGGTGGGCGTCTTTGTCGAGCTCCACATCGAGCAGGGCCGCGCCCTCGGGCGGCCGGTCGGCGTCGCCGAGGCGATCTGGCCGCACGGGCGGTGGCGGTTCGACTTCACGGGCGAGGCGAACCACGCGGGAACGACCGCGCTGGCCGACCGGGACGACCCGATGCTCGCCTACGCCCGCTCCGTGCTCGCCGCGCGGGCCGCGGCGGAGGAGCACGGCGTGCTCGCGACCTTCGGCAAGGTGCGCGTGGAGCCGGGCAGTGCCAACGCCATCCCGTCCCGGGTGTCCGCCTGGCTGGACGCCAGAGGCGCGGACGAGGAGCGCGTTCACCGCCTGGTCGCCGAGCTGGCGGAGGGCGGGCCGGGGTCCGGCAACGTGACGTGCGAGTCATGGACGCCCGAGGTCGTCTTCGACGCCGCCCTGCGCGACCGGATCGCGGCCGTCGCGGACGGCGCCGTCAGTCATTCCGCCCCGGGCCCAGGGCGGTGTGGGACGCGGACGGCACAGACGGGCACGCCGGCCGTACCCACGGGAGCGGGCCACGACGCCGGTGTCCTCGCCCGCGCCGGGGTGCCCAGCGCGATGCTGTTTGTACGAAATCCCACTGGTGTGTCACATTCGCCGCGCGAGTTCGCCGCGCCCGCCGACTGTCACGCGGGCGTCGTCGCTCTCGCCGCCGTCCTGGAGGACCTGTGCCGGACGTGAACCCCTTCGCCGACGTCGACGGCGGTGTCATCTACTGGTGCGAGATGGCGTGGCTGCCGCCCGGCGAGGTGGTGGAGTGCGTGAGCCTCCGCGTGGAGGGGACGCGGATCACCCATATCCAGCCCGAGGTTCCGCCGCCGCCGGGAGCCGTACGGCTCGCCGGGCTGACCCTGCCCGGCCTCGCGAACGCGCACTCCCACGCCTTCCACCGGGCGCTGCGCGGGCACACGCAGGCCGAACGCGGCACCTTCTGGACCTGGCGCGAGCAGATGTACGGCGTGGCCGCCCAGCTCGATCCCGATCGCTACCTCGCGCTGGCCCGGGCCGCGTTCGCCGAGATGTCCCTGGCCGGGATCACCTGTGTCGGCGAGTTCCACTACCTGCACCACGGGCCGGGCGGCGTACCGTACGACGACCCGAACGCGATGGGGCACGCGCTGATCGAGGCGGCCCGTGACGCCGGCCTGCGCATCGCCCTGCTGGACACCTGTTATCTCACCGGCGCGATCGGGCATCCGCTGGCCGGCACCCAGCTCCGCTTCGGCGACGGCGACGCCGTCCGATGGGCCGACCGGGTCGAGCTGCTCGGCCGTTCCCTGCGCACGGCGGAAGATGTGGTGATCGGCGCCGCGATCCATTCGATCCGCGCGGTGCCGCCCGAGCAGATGTGCCTGGTCGCGGAGTTCGCGAACCGGCACGCGATTCCGCTGCACGCGCACGTCTCCGAGCAGCGCGCCGAGAACCAGGACTGCGTCGAGGCGTACTCGGCGACGCCGGTCCAGCTGCTGCACCAGCACGGGGCGCTGGGGCCGCGCTCGACCGCCGTCCACGCGACCCATCTGTCCGACGTGGACATCGCGCTGCTCGGCGGCTCCACCACGCACGTCTGCATGTGCCCGACCACCGAGCGGGACCTCGCGGACGGCATCGGCCGGGCGCGCAGACTGCTGGACGGCGGTTCGCCGATCACCCTGGGCTCGGACAGCCACGCGGTGATCGACCTGTTCGAGGAGGCGCGCGCCGTCGAACTGGACGAGCGGCTCGCCACGCGCGAGCGCGGCCACTTCCGCGCCGCCGAGCTGCTCGACGCGGCCACGGCCGCGGGGCACGCGTCCCTCGGCTTCCCGGACGCGGGCATGCTCGTCCCCGGCGCCTGGGCCGATTTGGTCTCGGTGCGCCTCGACTCGGTCCGTACGGCGGGCGCGACGAAGGGCACGGCCGCCGAGACCGTCGTCTTCGCGGCGTCGGCGGGCGACGTGCATTCGGTCGTCTCCGGGGGCCGCCGCGTGGTGGAGGACGGGCGGCACATGCTGGGGGACGTCGGCGCCCTCCTGCGCGACGCCGTCGCGGATGTCAGGAGGTGGCGCACGCCGGTCCGGTGAGGGGCCGTCCACCGGCCCGCGCGCGGACTGTGGCCGACCACACTGAGCCGCGTCGTTTAAGAGCGCTCTCCGAGGGTAATCGCCGTCTTTCAGACCTCCGCCTCCTCCTTGAGTAGGAGGTCGAAAACCATTCTCCAGTCGTATTTGTTCGGGGAATCTTTCTTCCCGGGAAATCGTTGATCGGTTCAGGACTAAGACCGCGGGAAAGCCCTGGCCTGGGCCGACCCGACTCGGACATACTGCGGCGCGGCGGAACGAGGTGCCATCGAATGGCGACGGGGAATCGGACGCACGACCAGCACGTCTCTGATCGGGACCTGCTGGGGACCTACCTGGCCGAAATCGGGCGGGTCCCCTTGCTCACCGCGGAACAGGAGGTGGATCTCGCCAAGCGGATCGAAGCCGGCCTCTTCGCCGAGCACCTGCTGGACAGCGGGCGCACCGAACCCAGGGTTTCGGACGCGGCGGATGAGGAGCTGGAACGCATCGCGATTTCCGGCCGGCGCGCGAAGGACGATTTCATCCAGGCGAACCTGCGCCTCGTGGTCGCGGTGGCGCGGAAATACTCC
This sequence comes from Microtetraspora sp. NBRC 16547, assembly GCF_030268965.1. Taxonomy (GTDB): domain Bacteria; phylum Actinomycetota; class Actinomycetes; order Streptosporangiales; family Streptosporangiaceae; genus Microtetraspora. The sequence continues at coordinate 108,220 of NZ_BSSE01000023.1, forward strand.
GGCCGGGGGATGCCGTTGATCGATCTCGTTCAGGAGGGAAATCTGGGCCTGGTCCGCGCGGTGGAGAAATTCGATTACCGGCGTGGATACAAGTTCTCCACCTATGCGACCTGGTGGATCCGCCAGGCGGTGGGTCGCTCGATCCACGAGCAGGCGCGTCCCGTACGGCTGCCCACCCACGCGGGGGAGCAGATGACCCGCCTGATGCGGGTCCGCCGCGACATGCTGGCCGAGCTCGACGTCGAGCCGACCGACGCGGACCTCGCCGAGGTGCTCGACCTGCCGATCGAGCGGGTGCGGGAGCTGCGCCGCTGGGCCTCCGACCCGGTGTCCCTGCAGCTCGGCGTGGGTGACGAGGAAGAGACGGAGCTCGGCGACATGATCGCCGACGAGACCTGGGCCGATCCGGAGCAGCAGGCGATGGCCACGCTGGAGAAGGAGCGGCTGGAGCTGTGGATGAAGGGTCTGGAGGGGCAGATCCGCGAGATGCTCCGGTGGCGGTACGGCCTCGTGGACGGCCGCGAGCACACGCTGACCGAGGTGGGGGAGCGGTACGGCATCGGCCGTGACCGGGCCAGGCGGCTGGAGCGCGACGCGCTGCTGCGCCTGCGCAAGATGGCCGGAGCCGCGGCCTGACCCCAGACCGTCCCGACTCCCGACCGGCTGATCCAGGCCGTCCCAAGAAGGGCGTAACTCGAGCGCGCACCGTTTAACGGTGCGCGCTTTGTTTATTGGTGAGCAATCCGAAACGAAGCGGAAACACCGTCACGCCGAGTTTCACAGACGTGAAACACACGAAGCCCCAACCGGAAACGGTGGAAGAACACGCTGTGGCCAACGTCAGTGCGCCAGTCGGTCGACGATGCCCTGGACGGACGCAACTGAGCGCGTGAATAGCCGGCCACATGGGCGATGTTAAGGAGGGCCGCGTTCGATGAACAAGATCGATACCGGCACCACGGCCTGGATGATCACAGCGACCGCGCTGGTGCTGTTGATGACTCCCGGTCTCGCGTTCTTCTACGGGGGCATGACCAGGGCGAAGAGCGTCCTGAACATGATGATGATGTCGTTCGTCAGCATCATCACGGTCAGCATCGCATGGGTTTTCTACGGGTACTCGCTGGCATTCACCAGTAGCGGCGACGGCTTCATCGACAAGTTCATCGGCGGCTTCGACGCCCTGGGCCTGCAGAGCATCATCGGCACGGCCACGAAGGCGGGCGGGATGCCGAGCATGGTGTTCTCCGCCTTCCAGATGACCTTCGCCGTCATCACCGTCGCGCTGATCAGCGGCGCGATCGCGGACCGGGCCAGGTTCGGCGCGTGGGTCGTGTTCTCCGTCGCCTGGTCGACACTCGTCTACTTCCCCGTGGCGCACTGGGTGTGGGGCGGCGGCTGGCTGGCGGGCCTCGGCATCGAGGACTTCGCGGGCGGCACGGTCGTCCACGTGAACGCCGGCGCCGCGGGTCTCGCGCTGGCGCTGGTGCTGGGCAAGCGGGCCGGCTGGCGCAAGGAGCCGATGCGGCCGCACAACCTCACGCTGGTCCTTCTCGGCGTCGGCCTCCTGTGGTTCGGCTGGTTCGGCTTCAACGCGGGCTCCGAGCTCGCCGTGGACGGAACCGCCGGTCTGGCATTCATGAACACCCAGGTCGCCGCGGCCGCGGCCGCGGGCGCCTGGATCCTGGTCGAGAAACTGCGCGACGGCCACTCCACCACGCTCGGCGTGGCGTCCGGCGCGGTCGCCGGCCTGGTCGCGATCACCCCGGCCTGCGGTTTCATCGACCCGTGGGCCTCCGTGCTCCTCGGCGCCGCCGCCGGTGCGGTCTGCGCGTACGCGGTGGGCCTGAAGTACCGGCTCGGCTTCGACGACTCGCTCGACGTGGTCGGCGTGCACCTGGTCGGCGGCGCGCTCGGCGCGGTCGCCCTCGGCGTCATCGCCCGCTACCCGTTCGCCGCCGGCCAGGGGAAGGGCCTGCTGTACGGCGGGCCGATCTCCCAACTCGGCGTCCAGGCGCTCGGCCCGGTGGTCGTGGGCCTCTACTCCTTCGCCATGGCGTGGATCATCGGCAAGATCATCGACAGGACGATGGGCTTCCGGATCAGCCGGGAGGAGGAGCTCGCCGGCGTCGACATCACGACCCACGCCGAGACCGGTTACGACCTCGGCACCGTCCACGCCTCCGGCGTGGCCTCCCTCAACGGGCCGGCGGTCCCGGCCGGGGCCAACAAGGTGGACGCATGAGACTCATCACGGCAGTGATCAAGCCGTTCAAGCTCGACGACGTCAAGGCGGCGCTGGAGCAGTTCGGCATCAAGGGCATGACCGTCAGCGAGGCCAGCGGCTACGGCCGCCAGCGCGGGCACACCGAGGTGTACCGCGGCGCCGAGTACCAGGTCGACCTGGTCCCCAAGGTCCGGCTGGAGGTGCTCGCCGAGGAGGAGGACGCCGAGGACATCATCGACGTCATCGTCAAGGCCGCCCAGACCGGCAAGATCGGCGACGGCAAGGTGTGGTCCGTCCCGGTGGACACGGTGATCCGGGTCCGCACCGGCGAGCGCGGGCCGGAGGCCCTGTAACCGCCATGACGAGAGGAGACGCTCTCTCGTTCGCCGCGGCCCGCAAGGAGCGCGTGGCGGACATCGACAGGTGGCTCACCGATCTGTTCCGTGCGGCGTGCGCGCAGCCGTACGCACAGGAAAGGCGGAACTGGCGGAACTGGCGGAACTGGCCGGGAACCAGGCGCGGGCTCCCGGAGGAGCGCGGCTCCGCCGACCGGAACGGGTTCGGCGGTGTCGCGCTCGTCGCGGTCGGCAGCCTGGGGCGGGGGGAGCTCGCCCCGGGTAGCGACCTCGACCTGGTCCTGCTGCACGACGGCAGGGAGGACGTGAGCCGGATCGCCGACCGCGTCTGGTACCCGATCTGGGACTCCGGCGTCAGGCTCGACCACTCGGTCCGCACGATCGACGAGGCGGCCAAGGTGGCCCGCGAGGACCTCAAGGCGGCTCTCGGGCTGATCCAGGCCAGGCACGTCGCGGGCGACGCCGAGCTGACCCGGGCGGTGCGCGAGACCGTGCTCGCGGACTGGCGCGCGGAGTCGCGGCGCAGGCTCGCCGAGCTCAGGGACGCGGCCGACCGGCGGGCCGGCGCGAGCGGGGAGCTGGCCTTCCTGCTCGAACCCGACCTGCGCGACTCGCGGGGCGGGCTCAGGGACGTGCAGGCGATGCAGGCCGTGGCCGCCGCCTGGGTCGCCCCGGCCCCCGGCCCCCGCGTTCGCGAGGCGTACGAACTGCTGCTCGACGTCCGGCACGGCCTGCACCTGGTCACCGCGCGCGGCGCGGACCGGCTCGTGCTGCAGGAGCAGGACGCGGTCGCGGGAAGCCTCGGCCTGCTGGACGCGGAGGCGCTGATGCGCCGCCTGGCCGAGGCGGGACGCACCGTCTCCCACGCGTTCGACTCGACCTGGCGCACCGTGGACCGGATGCTGACCGGTCCCGTCCCGCGCGGGCGGCGGCCGCTCGCCGACGGTGTCGTGGAGCACGGCGGCGAGGTGGTGCTCGCCCGCGACGTCTCCGCGCGCGACGACCCCGTCCTCGTGCTGCGCGTCGCCGCGGCGGCGGCTGAGGCCGGGCTGCCGATGGCGCCCGCGACGGTGTCCGCGCTGGCGGCCCAGTCGCCGCCGCTTCCCGTGCCGTGGCCGGAGGAGGCCAGGGACGCCCTCGTCTCCCTGCTGGGCGCGGGGCGCGCCGCCGTACCGGTGTGGGAGGAGCTGGACCAGGCGGGCGTCCTCGTCCGTCTCATCCCCGACTGGGAGCGGGTACGGCACCGCCCGCAGCGCAACCCGGTGCACAGGTACACCGTCGACCGGCACCTGATCGAGACGGCCGCGGGGGCCGCCGCGTACACCCGCGAGGTCTCGCGTCCCGACCTGCTGCTCATCTCCGCGCTGCTGCACGACGTGGGCAAGGGCTGGCCGGGCGACCACTCGGTGACCGGCGAGGTCGTCGCCAGGGACATCGGCGCTCGAATGGGGCTGCCGCCCGCGGACGTGGCCGTCCTGGCCAGGGTCGTCCGCCACCACCTCCTGCTGCCCGAGACGGCGACCCGCCGCGACCTGGACGACCCGCTGACCATCTCCAGGGTCGCGGAGGCCGTGGGCTCCCGCGAGGTCCTGGAACTCCTGGCCGCGCTCGCCGTGGCCGACGGCGACGCCACCGGCTCGGCCGCCTGGAACACCTGGAAGGCGTCCCTGGTCTCCGATCTGGTGCGCCGGGTCAGGTCGGTGCTGTCGGGCGCGCCACCCGCGTCCGCGCCGGTCCTGTCGCCCGAGCAGGCCGCGCTGGCCCGGCACGGCGGGGGCGCCGTCCGGGTCCACGGCGGCGCGGTGACCGTCGTCGCGCCCGACCGGCCGGGGCTGCTGTGGCACGCGGCCGGGGTGCTGGCCGCGCATCGGCTCGTCGTCAGGTCGGCGGCGTCGGCGTCGGCCGGCTCGACCGCCGTGATCGAGTTCGCGGTCGTCCCGGAGTACGGCTCGCCGCCGGATCCGGCGACGCTGGAGGCCGACCTGCGCCTGGTGCTCGCGGGCCGCCTCGACATCGAGCAGCGGCTCGCCCGCCGGACCGGATCCCTCCGGCCGCCGCGCGTCCCGGTGGCGCCGCCGAGGGTCACGCTGGTGGACGACGCGTCCAGTACGGCGACCGTGGTCGAGGTGCGGGCACACGACCAACCAGGGCTTTTGTGGCGGATTGGGCGGGCTTTCGGCGAATGTGGTCTTGACGTGAGAGCTGCTCGGGTAGAGACTCTCGGCGCGGAGGCCGTGGACGTCTTCTACGTCGTCGATCGGGCCGGCAGGCCTCTCGCGGACGAGGAACAGCGGGGCGGCGTGCGGCGACACGTTCTCGCCGCGCTGCGATGACCTAGCTGGATGACGTAGGGCCGGTGACACAGGGGAGTAAACCCCTTACCAATTGGTAACAATTTTGGCGCCCTCAGAGGGCAAATCGCCGGTAATCGTGACCTTGTGGTCGAATTGTCCGCGTTTGCGTAGCGATGTCACTTCATGCGGTCGGGATGTGTGATGGCATCCCGAGAAGGCGGGGCCGGTGAGTACGGAGCAGCAGAGCGGCGGTGGCGCGGAGGGATCGCCCAGGTCGCCCAGGTCGCCCAGGGCGCAGGGCGGTACGTGGGCTGACCGCCTCGCGCCACGGAACTGGCGCGTCCCCTCCCGGCTGACCGCCCTGATCGTCGCCCCGACCGTGGTGGCGGTGCTCCTCGCGGGCGCCAAGGTCGTCGACTCGGTCGGCAGCCTGAACGGGTACCAGCGGACCAGCTCCGTCGCCGAGTACTCCGTACGACTCCGCGACCTCGCCCAGCAACTCGCCATGGAGCGTGACCTGACCGCGCGCGGCGGCGGCCTCAAGCGGGTGTACGCCGTGGACGGCACCACCAAGATCTCGCTGGCCGACCAGCGCCTGGTGGTGGACGGCCTGGCCCGCAAGGTCGCGGCCGACCTCGCGAAGATCGACGAAAGCTACGGCGTGCGCGCCGTACAGCACGCGGAGCAGGCGGGGAACCGGCTTTCCGGACTGGAGAACGTCCGCGAGAAGGGGTCCGAAGAGGACTACACCGGCATCATCGCCGGCCTCCTGCGGCTGCACGACGAGCTCGGCCAGAGCAGTGACGACGCCGTGGTCGTCGCGGACATGCGGGCCCTGGGCGCCCTGGCCAACGCCAAGGAGGAGGCGTCCCAGCAGCGGCAGATGCTGACCAGGGAGCTGCTGGAGCCGAACCAGCGGTTCACCAGCTACGAGCTGAGGGACTTCATCGGCTCGCAGTCCCGGCAGCAGGGATACATCGACCGCTTCTACGCCGAGACGGGCTCCGGCGACAGCGCGCTCCTGGCGGGTCTGCTCAGCGACAAGGACGTGGTGGACGCCGAGCTGACCAAGTCGTGGGCGATCACGCTGGCGACCCAGAACGTCTCCCTCAGCCGCTACCAGGCCAGGGACCGGACGCTGGTGCGCTGGTTCCAGCACAGCACCAAGACGATCGAGCAGCTCGCCGTCGCCGAGAAGCGGCTCTCCGGAGCCGTCATCGACCGCGCCAAGAGCCTGCAGTCCGCCGAGCAGCGCAACGCGCTGGTCGCCTCCGGACTGATCCTCGCGCTCCTGCTGCTGGTCCTCGCCACCACCGTGCTCATCGCCCGGTCGATGGTCCGGCCGCTGCGCCGGCTGCGCGCCGAGGCCCTGGAGATCGCCGGTTCGCGGCTGCCCGAGGTCGTACGGCGGATGCGCGAGTCGGACGACTCCGGGAGCGTCCCCGACGTGCAGCCCATCGACCTCGGCACGAGCGACGAGATCGGCGAGGTGGCCCAGGCGTTCGACGAGGTGCACGCGCAGGCCGTACGGCTGGCGGCGGAGGAGTCCCGTCTGCGGAGCAACGTCAACGCCATGTTCGTGAACCTGTCGTGGCGGACCCAGACGCTCGTGGAGCGGCAGATCTCGCTCATCGACGGCCTGGAGCGCGGCGAGCAGGACGGCGCCCGCCTGTCGGACCTGTTCAAGCTGGACCACCTGGCCACCCGCATGCGCCGCAACAGTGAGAACCTCCTGGTCCTCGCCGGGCACGAGCCCGCGCGCAAGCGCAGCAAGCCGGCCCTCCTGGTCGACGTGGTGCGCGCCGCGCTGTCGGAGGTCGAGGGCTACGAGCGGGTGAACGTCCGGGTCCACCGCTCCGCCTCGGTCGCCGGCCACGCCGCCAACGACTGCGTCCACCTGGTGGCCGAGCTCGTGGAGAACGCCATCGCGTTCTCGCCCGACCGCACGAAGGTCGTGGTGTCGAGCGACCACATCGAGGGCGGCGCCGTGCTGCTCTCGGTGAGCGACCTCGGGATCGGCATGTCGCAGGAGGAGCTGGCCGAGGCCAACCGGCGGCTCGCGGATCCGCCGATGGTGGACGTGTCGGTATCCCGGCGGATGGGCCTGTTCGTGGTCGGCCGCCTCGCGCTGCGCCACGGCATCCGGGTCCAGCTGCGCAGGGGCGACGGCGGCGGGCTGATCGCCATGGTGCTGTTCCCCGCCGAGCTCGTCTCCGGCGACGACCGGCCCGCCGCCGGGCAGCCGGGGAGCGCCGCCCAGGCGAACGGCCTCGCGCCGGGCTCCGGAAACGGCTTCGGGCAGTCGCCGGGCAACAGGTTCGCCCAGGATCAGGGTGCTCTGGGCGCCGCCGTACCGGGCCGGCCGGGCGGTCGCGGCCCCGCCGGGGACGTCCGCGGGCCGGATGCCCGCACGTCAGCGGCTCCCGGAGGCGGCCTCGCGCCGCAGGGCGCCGGTGCCTCGGGTGCTTCCGGAACGTCGGACGCGGGGTCGGCGCCGGGCCGGGGGAACGGGCTCCCGACGCGGAAGCCCGCCGCCAGCGGTTTCTCGGCCTCCGGGGCGGCCCAGCTCCCCTCGGGCGGGTTCTCCGCCTTCGGTGAGCCCTCCCGGCAGAACGGCGAGCCGTCCCGGCAGGACACGGGAGGCTTCTCCGCGTTCGGAACCGCGGACCGCCAGGGCGCGAACGGCTCGGGCGCGTACCCGGACCCCACCGATCAGCGGGCCGGCAGCGGCTCGGGCGCGTACGCGGACCGGACCGACCGGCAGGCGAACCCGGTTGCGCGCCCTTCCAAGACGAACGCTGAGACGGAAGCGTTTCCGGCCGTGCCCTCGACCGTGCCCCCGGCCATGCCCCCAGCCATGCCCAGGTTCACCGAGCACTCCGGGGCCTTCCCGGTGGCGAGCGCCATGCCGATGCCCTCGCCCATCTCGGACGACTCCCACCTCGAACGGGGGGACGAGTTCCTGCCGATCTTCGCGTCGGTGGAGTCCGCGTGGTTCCGCCGCCCGGCGCCCGGCGCCGCCGCCGAGCCCGGGAAGGGCGCGGCTCCGGGCGGGAGCGTGCCGTCGGGCGACGGCACGACGGCGGCTCAGACCGTCTCCGCGACGTCCGACGGCGCTTCCTCACGGGGAGACTGGGGCTCCCGCGCGGACAGCGGATACCGCGCGGCGGCCGCCGCCAGCGCCCCCGCCGCGGAGGGCGTCACGACCGCCGGCTTGCCGAAACGGACACCCAAGGCCAATCTTGTGCCTGGTTCGGTGGGCGCTGCGTCGGCGGAAACCCCGGCCACGTCCAGGCCGGCGCTGTCGCCGGATCTGGTGCGCAGCCGCCTGTCCAGCTACCAGCAGGGTGTACGGCGCGGCCGGGCCGACGTGTCCGGCACCGACGCCGAGAAGCCCGGTAAGGAGGAGAGCTCGTGACCGCCCTCAGCATTGAGGCACGTAGGTTCGACTGGCTGATCACGGAGTTCGTCGGCAACACCCCCGGTGTCGCGCACGCCGTGGTGGTGTCGGCCGACGGCCTGCGGCTGGCCAATTCCGACGGTTTTCCGGCGGACCGCGCCGACCAGCTCGCCGCGGTCTCGGCGGGGCTGCTCAGCCTGACCGTGGGCGCGTCCCGCGTGTTCGACGGTGGCGCGGTGACCCAGACCGTCGTGGAGATGCAGCGCGGGCTGATGCTCATCATGGCGATCAGCGACGGCTCCTGCATGGCCGTGCTCGCGGCGGCCGACTGCGACATGGGCCTGGTGGCCTACCAGATGACACTGCTGGTCGAGCGGGCCGGCCAGGTGCTGACCCCGGCGCTGCGCGCCGAGCTGCAGTCCGCCCGCCGCTGACGCCCGGTCATGGGAGACAGGCATGCGCCCTGGTGAGGGGGAAGAGGACGAGCCCCTCTTCCGTCCGTACGCCGTCACCGGCGGTCGCTCCGAGCCGCGTTATCACTTGGCGATGGAGACGCTCGTATCATCGGTGACCTTGATGAGCGATGACTACTCGCTGCTCAGCCCCGAGCAGGAGTCGATCATAGTGCTCTGCCGTTCCGTCCGTTCCGTCGCGGAGATCTCCGCGCTGCTGCGGGTCCCGCTCGGCGTGGCCCGCGTGCTCATCGCCGATCTGGCCGATGAGGGTCTGGTCCGCCTGCACATGCCGCAGCTCAACCAGGGACAGCCAGACCTCAACCTGCTCGAAAGGGTGCTCAGTGGACTTCGCAGGCTCTAGCCACGGCTCTCAGCGGGGCCTCGCCTCAACGAAGATCGTCGTGGCCGGCGGGTTCGGCGTGGGCAAGACCACCTTCGTGGGAGCCGTATCGGAGATCCTCCCGCTGACGACCGAGGCCGTCATGACCGACGCCAGTGTCGGCATCGACGACCTCGGTCTCACGCCGAACAAGACGACGACCACCGTGGCGATGGACTTCGGGCGGGTCTCCCTGGCCCAGGACCTCATCCTCTACCTGTTCGGCACGCCCGGTCAGCACAGGTTCTGGTTCATGTGGGACGATCTTGTACGCGGTGCGATCGGCGCGGTCGTGCTGGTCGACAGCCGCAGGCTGGCCGACTGCTTTCCCGCCATCGACTACTTCGAGGAGGCCGGGCTGCCCTTCGTGGTGGCGATGAACGGCTGGGACGGCGCCTACCAGCACTCGATCGAGGAGGTCAGGGAGGCGCTGTCGCTCGCGCCCCATGTCCCCGTGGTCCGCACCGACGCGCGCTCGCGGGACGCGGTGAAGTCCACACTGATCAGCCTCGTGGAGTACGTGCTCCGGGTGCGGACCGCGCACTGAGCCGACGTCGGCCGACGCCAACCCGAATGCCTGATGGAGCCGAAAAGGACCGTTAGCGCGTCCCTTATTGATGGCGATTGTGGCGAAATGTCCGATTTTTTGGCGCACTCACCGAGTGCGTCATGTTGAACACGGATTCAAATCAACTCGCCCACTGATCGCTAACGCTGTCCGGAAAGTCTTGCTTAAACCTGGTCTGGGCTGCAACACTCCTCCTTTGGCCTGCCCTTTGCAGAGCTCTCGAAGATCTGAATCCCGAAGGAGTTACGGTCGTGTCCCGTACCCGGTACACCCGTCGTCTTCCGGCTGCCGCCGTCGTGGCCGGTCTTGCCCTTGCCCTGGCAGCGTGCAACTCGGCGGAGACAGGAGCCGGGGCGGCTCCGACTGCGGCCGCTGAGAAGCTGGACCCCAACGCCGATCTGTCGAAGCAGTCCCTCAACATCACCATCTGGGACGGCTACTCGCCGGAGGACCTCCCGAAGAAGGTGAAGGACAAGTTCCACTTCGACGTCAAGGTCAGCATCCACGACACCAACGAGACCGCGATGGCGAAGCTCACCGCGACCGCGGACAGCGGCTTCGACGTCGCCTTCGTCTCCGGTCAGTACGCCCAGGCGCTCAGCGAGCAGGGCCTTCTCGAGCCGCTCCATCACGAGCTGATCCCGAACCTCTCGAACCTCTACCCCGAGGCGTCCGAGCTGTCCTACGACAAGGGCAACAAGTTCTCGGTCCCCTACACCTGGGGCACCACCGGCATCTGCTACCGCAGTGACCTGATGAAGACGAAGCCGACGAGCTGGAACGACATCCTCGACCCGGCGCCCGAGTACTGGAAGAAGTACACCCTGATGACCACCGAGCGCTGGATGGCCCTGCCCGCGCTCAAGGCGCTCAGCTTCTCGATCAACACCACCGACGACGGCCAGATCGCCAAGGCCAAGGAGCTCCTGGTCAAGGCCAAGCAGCACTTCCTGGCGTTCGACGACACGACGTTCGGTGACCGGCTCAAGACCGGCGAGGCCGTCATGGTCGAGGCGTGGGACGGTTGGTGCCCGGAGAACGAGAAGAACATCGAGTTCGTGGTGCCGAAGGAGGGCAGCGACCTCTGGGCGGACACCATGGTGATCCTGAAGAGCTCCAAGAACAAGGAGGCGGCGCACGCCTTCATCAACTACGTCCTCGACCCCGAGATCCACAGCTGGCTGGCCGAGAACATCTTCTACAAGGCCCCGAACAAGGCCGCCATGGAGAAGGTCGACCCGGCCGTCCTCGAGAAGTTCCCGTCGCTCAAGATGACCCCGGCCCAGCTGCTCCAGGGTGAGTCGATCATCGACCTGGGCGCCGACGCGGCCAAGTTCACCCGCCTGGCGACCGAGGTCGCGGCGCAGCAGTGACGCGAGTGACCCTCGGCTGACCGCGCGTTCGATCGCGTGACCCCGGCGCCTCCCTTCTGGGGGGCGCCGGACCGTTACAACGGGAGGGATCGGCCGATTCCGATCACTCGGGCCGACCCAAAAGCGGTCCTAAACATCCCGTTCTGTGGGAATAAGGTCACGATTGCGCGCGGTGCACGTTTGGCCGATCTGGTAATGGTGTGTTCCAATTACCCTCGCTTCAATGACGTCCCAGGCATCACAGCCGCCGCGCGGCTGAGGGCCACAGCTGCGCGTATATGAGCTTCGGCAAGAGGTTGCGAAAACCCGTGAGTACTCAAGACCCCAAGGCTGCCCCAGAGCCGGAGGCCGTACCGGTTTCCACGCCGGCCTCCGAGCCGGCGTCCAGGCGCGCCCCCGGGGACGGCGGTTGGTTCCGGCTGGGGAACTGGAGGGTGAGATCGCGTCTCGTCGCGCTCATCCTGCTTCCCACAGTCGTCGGTGTGCTGCTCGGTGGCATCCAGCTGGCCGACGCGGTCAACACATCGGTCGAGTACCGGCGCCTCAACGAGATCGCGGGCCTGGTCCAGGCCGTGGGCGCCCTCTCGCACGAAGCCGCCATGGAACGCGACTACACCGCCTGGTACGCGGCCACCGGCAGAAGGCCGGCCCGGCAGGCCCAGGTGCGGAACATGCAGCAGGCCACGGACAAGGCCAAGCAGGCGGTCATCCAGAAGATCGAGCAGCTCGACAGCGGCCACTCCGCGCGTGTGCGGAGCCGTGTCGACGACATCCAGCGCTGGATAGACGGTCTGCCCGGTCTCCGCAAGCAGTTCCTCTCCACCTCCAGCCCCGTGCCCGCCCGAGCCATTCTCGGCACGTACACCAGCATGATCGGGTCGTTCACCGCGCTGGGCGACGAGCTGCGCACCGCGACCGGCAACGACCGGATGTTCGGCGACGGCGTCGCCCTCGGCGCGTTCACCCGCGCCCAGGAGCAGCTCGCCCGGCAGCGGGGCATCCTCACCGTCGGCATCGCCGAGAAGGCGTTCACCAAGGACGACCTCTCCGACTTCCTCGGTGCCCGCCAGGCGCAGGACAGCAACTTCGAAACCTTCGAGAAGGAAGCCTCGGCGGAGAACGTCAAGTTCTACGCGCAGACCGTCAAGGGCTTCCCTGTCGAGAAGTCGTACTCCCTCCGAGCCGGCGCGCTCGCCCAGATGCGCGAGTACGGCCGGATCGTCGACCTGGACACCACGCGCCCGGGCGACGACCTGCGGCTGTGGTTCGAGACGATGACCACGACCGTGGACAAGATGAACGCCGTCGAGCAGCGCCTCGCCGGGTCCGTCGTGACGCAGACGCAGACCCTGGCGGACGACGAGCAGCGCCTGGCCATCATCTCCGGTTCCGCGATCCTCCTGCTCCTCGGCCTGATGCTGCTGATCACCACCGCGGTCGCCGGATCGCTCACCAGGCCGCTGCGCCGACTGCGCCGCGAGGCCCTGGAGATCGCCGGTTCGCGGCTGCCGCGCACGGTCCAGATGCTCCGCGAGTCGCAGGACGACTCGATCAAGGTCGAGGTCGCCCCGATCCAGGTCACCACGCGTGACGAGATCGGTGAAGTCGCCCGGGCCTTCGACGAGGTCCACCAGGAGGCCATCCGGCTGGCGGGTGACGAGGCCCGGCTGCGGAGCAACGTCAACGCGATGTTCGTGAACCTCTCCCGCCGCACCCAGACGCTGGTGGAGCGGCAGCTGGCCCTGATCGACGGGCTGGAGCAGGGCGAGCAGGACGAGGGCCGACTCGGCAACCTGTTCAAGCTGGACCACCTGGCGACCCGCATGCGCCGTAACAGTGAGAACCTGCTGGTCCTCGCGGGCCAGGAGCCCGCCCGCCGGTGGGGCCAGCCGGTCCCCGTCGTCGACGTCGTCCGCGCCTCCCTCTCCGAGGTCGAGAACTACGAGCGGGTGAGCCTCCAGGTGGCCGCGGGCGGCGCGGTCGTCAGCCAGGCCGTCAACGACGTCGTCCACCTCGTCGCGGAGCTGGTCGAGAACGCCATCTCGTTCTCCCCCCGCGAGACGAAGGTCGTGGTGTCGAGCAACCGCATCGACGGCGGCGGACTCATGATCTCCGTCAGCGACCTGGGCATCGGCATGACCGCCGACGAGCTGGCCCAGGCCAACTGGCGGCTCGCCAACCCGCCGGTCGTGGACGTGTCGGTGTCCCGGCGCATGGGCCTGTTCGTGGTCGGCCGCCTCGCGCTGCGCCACGGCATCCGGGTGCAGCTCCGCCAGCAGGACGCCGGCGGCCTCACCGCCATGGTGCTCCTCCCCGAGGCGCTGCTCGCCCAGGCCGGTGGCCCGGCCTTCCCGGGCATGCCGCCGGCCGACCCCGCCGCCGCCCAGTTCGGCGCGGCCCCGGCGCTGGCCAGCCCCACGCCCTTCGACTCCGCGCCGCGTACGCCGGTGATCGGGTCGGACGCCCCGGGTGTCGGCACCCCGGGCGCGGATCCGTTCGAGCGCGGCCCCTTCGACACGTTCGGGCGGGATAAGGAGCCATTCGCCAAGAGCGCGTTCGGCACCGGCGGCCCCACCGAGCCGGAGCCGTCCGACGCGCCCGCCCGCGACCCGTTCGATCCGCCCGCGGCCGCGCGGAACCCGTTCGACCCGCCCGCCACGGCGCGCAACCCGTTCGATCCGCCTCCGTTCGAGCGCGGGGCGGACTCTGACCCCTTCGGGAAGAGCCCGTTCGGCGCGGGCGCCGCGGAGCCGGAGCCGTTCGCGCGCAACCCGTTCGATCCGCCTCCGTTCGAGCGCGGGAAGGCCACCGGCGCTCCCGTCGACACGCCGTGGCCGGGACACCTGCCCGCGCCGGGCAGCTCCTCCTGGCCCACCCCGCCCGAGGACTCCGGCGGCTGGCCGGCCGCTCCGACCCGCGGTGCGTTCGAGCCGGACGTGGACAACACCGGCCCTCTGCCCGCCATCCGGAACTCGCCGATGGAGGACCAGCCGGAGGAGTTCCTGCCGATCTTCGCGGCCGTTGAGTCCGACTGGTTCAAGAAGGTCGAGCCGGGGACGGAAGAGACCGAGAAGGACTCCGGCAAGGAGTTCGACACGGCCGAAGCACGGCAATGGTCGTCCCCCGCCGACGCCGGATGGCAGGCCGCCAAGGCCGCCAGCGATCCGTCGCTCGGGGGAGTCACCTCCTCCGGACTGCCCAAGCGGGTCCCCAAGGCCAACCTGGTCCCGGGTTCCGCGTCGGCGATCGCCTCCAGCGGGGTGTCGGCTGCGCCGGCCCCCCCGCCGCCCGCGCCTTCGCTCTCGCCCGACCGCGTACGCAACCGGCTGTCGAGCTTCCAGCAGGGCATCCGGCAGGGACGCGCGGTGGCGCGAGGAGAGGCCAGCGGTGACCAGGGTTATCCGGGGGCGACGCCGACGACCGGCGGCGGCCCGGACATTGACAAGGAGGACGCATGAGGGAGATGAGCCAGGCGGCTCGCGGCATCAACTGGCTGATCACTGACTTTGTGAACAACGTTCCCGGCGTGGCCCACACGGTGGTGGTGTCGGCGGACGGTCTGCCGCTGGCGTACTCCGATGGGTTCCCGAAGGACCGGGCGGACCAGTTGGCGGCGGTGGCCGCTGGATTGATCAGTTTGACGCAGGGCGCGTCGCGAGTGTTCGAGGGCGGCCCGGTCACGCAGACGGTGGTCGAGATGCAGCGCGGGCTGCTTCTGATCATGTCGATCAGTGACGGGTCGTGTCTCGCGGTGCTCGCGTCCGCGGACTGCGACATGGGTCTGGTGGCGTACCAGATGACGCTGCTGGTGGATCGTGCGGGACAGGTGCTTACCCCCGCGGTACGCGCCGAGCTCCAGGCGTCCCAGCCCAGATAAAGGTGATGACAGGAGGACGCTGTGGCAGGCGGCGGCTGGTCGGATGAGCCCTTCCCGCCGGTGGACGACGCCCACCGGCACTATGGCGGGACGAACCCGATTCCCCAACCCGGACCGGCGGAACCGAGTTCACTGGTGCGCCCGTATGCGGTGACCGGTGGGCGTACGGCACCGCGTCTCCAACTCGCGATGGAGGCGCTCGTGTCCTCCATGACTTCGACCCACCAGGATCTGTCCATCCTCACGCCGGAGCGGCAGGCGATCATCACGCTGTGCCGCCAGATCAGGTCCGTGGCGGAGGTCTCGGCGATGCTGCGGATCCCGCTGGGCGTGACTCGCGTGGTCATCTCCGATATGGCGGCGGAGGGGCTGGTGCACGTGCACCAGCCGCAGTTGGAGGCTGGTAAGCCGGATCTGAACTTGCTTGAAAGGGTGCTCAGTGGACTTCGCAGGCTCTAGCCATGGCTCTCAGCGGGGCCTGACCTCGACGAAGATCGTGGTGGCGGGCGGTTTCGGTGTGGGCAAGACGACGTTCGTCGGCGCGGTCTCGGAGATCATGCCGCTGACGACCGAGGCGGTGATGACCGACGCCAGCGCCGGCATCGACGACGTGGGCCTGGTTCCGCACAAGACCACGACGACCGTGGCGATGGACTTCGGGCGGGTCTCGCTGGATCAGGATCTGATCCTTT
>NZ_BSSE01000024.1 GCF_030268965.1 Microtetraspora sp. NBRC 16547
GTGCCCCTCCCGTCAATCTTTGCCCCGTCGCGTCGCCCAGGGCGGCACCTCGCCGCGTTGTCGTCGTCGGCCGTAGGCTCCGCTACGACCTCCTCCTCCGCCTTGCGATGCACCACCCTGGACACCGCTCCGTCCGGGCAAACCTTGCCGGTCACGGCACTAGCTTGCGCCCTCATGTCTCCAAGGCGTCGTCTATCCGCCGGTTGGTGATCTCTGCACCGCCGTCGATGCACTTCGCGTAGACCCTGAGCAACACGTCCACGCGTGCCCGGCGCGTCCGGCGACCTCGGGAGCGGCTACCCGGCGTTGAGCCAGAGCCAGACGACGGCGTTCCGTAGACCTGCCGACATTGGATGTGGATGGACACCCGGGGTACGCAGCTCGGCCGGGCCTGGTGGGTGCGGCGACTTCTTCGGCGCCCGTTAGAGAGCCGGAGAGGTCATCGCGTGGCGAGGAAGTCCTTGATGGCTGCCGTGACCTCCTCGCCGGTGGCGTGGCTGGTCACGATCCGCATGACCCGGCCGTGCAAGTTGTCGTTGCCGTATCGGTCGTACATGTCCGAGACCAACAGGTCCAGCCAGGGCCGGGCGATGTCGGTCGGCTTGCCGTGGGGTGGCTGGCTGAGGAATGTCGTGACGGCCTCGGCGATCCGGCGCTTCGCGGTCGCTGTGTCTTCCGGCAGAGAGCCACGACGGTCGGCGGGTAGCTGGTCGATGATCTTCGTCGCCTCGCCGAGGTCGGCGATGGCGCTGTCGATCTTGTCGGAATCGGTCAGGTTGTTCGAGGCGATTCCCGCGAGCAGGTCCTGGACCTGGACGATCGTCTTCACCACCGCGAGCCGCTGGGTCAGCGCGTCGGTGTCGGCACCTGCGGCGAGCTTGGCGACGGCGGCCTCGGCAGCCTGGACCGTTGCGGCCGACGGGTTCGCCTCTGCGGCGGCAACCGCGTCCTTGGCGGCCTTCAGCAACTCCTCCTGGCCTCCGATGAGGTCGATGCTCATCGACCCGATGATGAAGGGCAGGTTGTTGGCGCCGACTATCCGCATGTCGGCGTTGCCGTTCTGCCGGTTGCGGAACATGGTCTGCGGCAGGTCGAGCGTCACGGTCTGCCAGGTGTTCACCTTTTCCGGAGTGATCTGCACCCGCGGAGTGCTCTGGTACGCGGACCCGGTGGCTGCGGAGTCGTACTGCAGGACGAACGAGCCGGCAACTGGCGAGCGGTACTCGATGGTCGCTTTGGCGTCGTACGGGCCTCCGCTGATGTGGGCGTCGTCGACCCCGAGGTAGAGGTTGTTGCCGGCGTTGAAGGGGTTCTTGTCCACCTGCAGGGCGCGGCGGCCGTCGATGGTGATCTCGTGGGCGGGGCCGCTCTCGTAGGGAATCCAGTTCAGGCCGTCGGACTCGCCGGAGAAGTCCATCGAGACGTGGGTCACCCGGGGCGCGGGCGGGACCACGTCGATCTTCATTGCCGAGATGGCGAGCGGAAGGTTGGCCGGAGCCGACAGGCGCAGGTCGGCGCCGCCGTTCTGCCGGTTGGTGAACCGGATGTCGGGGATCTCGATCGTCGCCGACTGCCACTGGTTCACCTGGTCCGCGCGGATCGAGACCGGCGCCGACTTCTGGTACGCGGATCCGCTGTTCGCGGAGTCGTACTGGAGGGCGAACGAGCCGGCGACCGGGGAGCGATAGCTGACTGTGGCTGTGACCTTGTAGGGTCCGCCGGAGATCGCCGCGTCGTCGACGAACATGTACAGCTGGTTGGCGCCGCCGAACGGGTTCTTCTGCAGTTCGAGCGCATTGCGGCCGTCGACCGTGCTCTCGAGGTAGGGACCGTCCTCGTAGTTCTTGTACGTCAGCCCGTCGCTCTTGCCGGCCGCGAGGTCGAAGGAGACGGAGTACTTGTCGGGGACGGGGTACTCAACGGGGGGATTCGGATCGACCCAGTCGGAGCGCTCGGCCAGGTACGACCTGCCCTGGGCGTCCTTCTTCAGGATGAAGTAGTAGTCGACCGTGCCACCCAGTGACAGGTACTCGGCTTTCAGCGACTCCTTGGTCACCGTGAGCCGCATGGCCCCGAAGTGTTCAGCATCACGGAACTTGCTGCCCGGGGCGACGCTGAATATGGGCGTGAGGCCCGCGCCGCCGTTCCCGGTGATCGCGATGTTGTAGCCGTCCGCGGTGACGATGTGCTCGGCGTGATGATCGTGGCCGGCGAGGATCAGGTCGACCTCGGGCAGTTTCACCCACGACCGGTCGGGGTTGTTGCCGGCCTTGCCGGAAGAGAAGATCGGCTGGTGCTCACCGGTGAGGACCCATTCGGCCGTACTGCCGGTGACTGTGTTCTTGTAGCGGTCGTAGATGGGCGGCATCGCGGTGCCCGACGACACCTGGCAGTTGGCGTCCGGGTTGACGAAGTCGACCAGCCCGTTGCCGAAGCCCGCCACGTACTCCACCGGGACCTTGAAGTAGTCCACACTGGGCTGGACACTCTCCGGGCTGCAGCCGTTGCCGTAGTCATGGTTGCCCATGATCGGGAAGAGCTTTCCCGCGTCGATGTCGGCCTTGTACGGTGCCTGGGCCTTCACCACCTCCTCAGGCCGGCCCTGTTGGTAGGTGTTGTCGCCGGTGGTCAGGATGGCCGCGGGGTTCCACGAGTGCACCATGTCGGCCACCTGGTACTCCTCGGCGCAGGTACGGTCCGCGCCGCAGCCGCCGTAATCGCCGATCACGGCGAGGACCATCTGGTCTTGTGGCGGCCGACTGGTGTCCACCGCGGGAGTGATCCGCTTGAGCTCATCCCCCGCCGCCTGAACGGGCTGGGGCGCCATAGAGGTGATCGCCGCGGCAGCAGCGGCCAGTGTTATGAACACTCTGGTCGTGAGTGACACGTTTTATCCCTTATTCCCCATTTGTCACAAGATGATCGCGTTGTGACGCTAGATCACATCTCCGACCCTGAGCTGAATATGGGATGAATTTGGACATTCGATCACATAACATCCGCTGGTGTGGAAGAGTGTGGACACTCATGGATCCAAACTCCAGCGCGGAACAGTGACCCTTTTCCAGCGTGATGTGGCTGGTTGCAGGGTGGCTGATCTTGGGGGCATGGCGGATCATCACACGCTCGATGTCGGCGGCCTCCGGCTGGCGTACCAGGTATCGGGTCCCGACGGCGCCCCGCCGCTGATTCTGCTGCATGGGCTGGGCTCGAGTACGGCGGACTGGGACGGCGTGGTGGACGCTTTCGCCCGCCACTGGCGGGTGTACGCCCTGGAACTGCGTGGCCATGGCCGGACGGGAAAGTACTCGCTCGAACTCATGCGAGACGACGTCCTGCGGTCCAGCGGGATCGATGCCGCTGGACCGTCGTGTCGGGCACGGACTCAGAATGCGTCGCGGGAGCCCACGGCGTTGGCCCGGATCCTGGTCACCTGCGCCTCCAGCGCCTCGACGTCGAACGGCACGGCCGAGGCCTCGAACTCCTTGCCCAACGCGTGCAGCATGTCCATGCCGTCCCAGCTCGCGGTGAACTCGTCGTCGATCGGCTGCATCAGGTCGCCAAGCGCGTCCTCAGCTCGGTTACGCATCACGAGGATCCGCCACTGCCCGAGGAACCGGCGGAACTCGGCCAGCCGCTCGCCCGCCTCGGCGACAGCGGAGACGACCTCGCGCAGCGCCTGATTCACCTGCTGCGCCCTGGTCGACATCTCCAGCACGCTCTCATGTACGGCATCGCACAGCAGGGGCACCTCGCTCAGCGAGGTCGGCGGCGCGATGCCGTCCACGACCTCGGCGGCGAACGCGGCGACCATGTCGTTGTGCAAGCTGGCCAGCGCGATCCGGAACCGCAGGTCCGTGACGTACGAGCGCAGCGCGGCGAGCCTGGGGACCAGCTGCTCCAGCGTGGCCACAGCGGTGCGGGTCGGCGCGGCCATCACCCGGGCGACGTTGTGCAGCACCGGCGCGGTGTCGGCGACCCTCGCGGAGGCGGTCTGGGCGCTGGTGACCGTGCGGTCGAGCCGGCGGGCGATGTCGAGCACCTGGGTGGACGACGTCATGAGCCGGTCGCTGAAGACCCGGTAACTCTCCAGGCGCTCCACCAGGTCGGCGAGCATCGCTTCCAGCGCTCCCGCGCCGGTCAGCACCTCCCCGATCGGTCCCTGGGCCCGGGGCCGCGCGTACGTCGCGGAAGCCAGCCGGCCGCGCGCCGCGACCTCGGTGGTCAGCGCCTCAGTGAGGAATTCGTCGTGCGAGGCGAACCCGAGCTCGGCCAACAGCAGTTCAAGCTGCTCCATGCCGAACTGTGCCACCTCGCGGCGGTTCATGCCCTTGCGCTTGACCGCCTCGAGCTCGATGTCGGCCGCGTACTTGTACATCCGCTTGACTTCGTCGAACAGCTCGGCCTGCGGCGCCATCCGCACCGACAGGAAGCCCTCCGCCGACGGCGTCATCGTGGCGAAAACCCAGTAGGTGCTGCCGTCCTTGGCCCGGTTCTGCACGTACGCTCCCGCCGGACGACCGGCAAGCAAGCGGTTCCACATCAGCCGGAAGACGCCGGCCGGCATGTCGGGGTGGCGCACGATGTTGTGCGGAGCCCCGGTGAGCTCGTCGAGGGAGAACCGGGAGGTCCGGACGAAGACCGAGTTGCCGCTGCGGATCAACCCGCGCCGGTCGGTCGTGGAGAAGAAGAGCTCCTCCGAACCGATGAACTGCTCGATGCCGCTGGGCACGCTCAACTCGCCAAGGCTCATCGCCCACCTCCCCGATCTGGCGGAGAGACTATCCGGCGGGTGCGGCGGCCCCTCACGCCGCCTACATGAGCATCGACGACCGGCTCGCGTAGTGCTTCCTGAGCCGAGCGAGGGACATCGGAGCAGGTAGGAGCGGTCGGCGGCCGCGTACGTGCTCTCAGGTGTCGAGGCGCCCGCACGTCCGAGGCAGGTCTCTTCCGGGTGGCGGACCGGAGCTGTGATCTTCGTCTCGATGGCGGAGAACGAGGGATCGGCGACCTGGCCGCGGAGGCGCGGAGGGTGTGATCCCTCCGCGCCTGTGCCGGCTGATGCCGTACCGCGAACGTCAGCAGGTCAAGGCCGGTGCCGTTCCAGCGGTCGGCGTGGTTCACAACGTGCGTCCGGCCGGCCGGTGTCGCCGAAGACATCCCGCTTGACGTCGGGAGGGACGCTCCCGGCGGGCCTCCTAGCGCTTCAGGTACCGGCGCAGGCGCGTGCGCAGCGTCTCCGCCATCCGGCGACCGGCCTCTGCCCCCTCTCGCAGGTGACCGGTCACGCCTGGGGGCGTGGTCACCCCTGGGCGAGGGGTCGTCCCACCTTCGGGCCGACCGCTCAGGCGCTCGCGTTCCTGCGGGCCACCTGTTTGCGCCCATCCCTGGCCGGGCTGGTTGGCCTGCTCCCAGGACGTGTCCCAGCTCATGTCGTAATAGCGGAAGAGCTTGCGCTCCTGCTCGACGGACATATGCCCGGCGGCGTCCACGTAGATGTGGGGAGCGCCGTTGACGCGCTCCTTGTCGTACGGGACCTCCACATGATCTCCGACCAGGTCCGCGTTGCGGATCGGAACGAACGTCTCGGTCGTGCCGAACAGCCCGGTCTTCACGCACAGCCACTCCGGCTGCCCGGTGTCGTCGTCGAGGAAGACGTGTTTGACCTCGCCGAGCTTCTGTCCGCCGGTGCCCTCGACCGGGATGTCCAGTACCTGCGGAATCTGCTCCTGCCTGATCATGCTCTCCTCCGTCCTTCGCCGTCTCCCTCGGCCCTACCGCTGGACCTTGAAGGAAAACCCGATGTACTGGACGAAGCAGCTAGATCTTCTGTTGGCTCATGGTGGCCGTGCGCGTTTCACCAACCGATGTCACAGCGGGCGAGCCACTCCTGCGTCAGGTCACGGAAGGCGCGTGGCTGCTCGAGGGGGAGGTAATGCCCCGCGTCGGCCAGCGCGCTGTAGGAGGCGTTCGGAAAGGACGCAAGGGCGCGGAACTGGTCCGCGTATCCGGCGATCCGGTCCTGCCGCCCGGCGATGACGCTCGTGGGGCCCGGGTAGGTCCACGCGGCGTCCTCGTCGGAGAGCCGGTAACCCGTCGCCCTCAGCCGTCCCAGATAGTCGTCGTCGCCCGGCGCCGAAGAGGCCAGTACGGCGGCCACCCGCTCAGCGACCTCGCCGGTCCGGTTGCCCAGCGCCAGAGAGAAGTGATCACGCAGGTCGGCGGGCACACCCGACAGCCATCCGGCGGGGTCGACGCGGTGCGGTGGGTCGGGCAGATCTCGATCCGCCGGCCGGATCTTCACTCCGGAGCAGATCGACAACAGCCCGGCCACCTGTTCCGGCCGGCGCCGGGCGACGGCGGAGGCGATGTATCCGCCATAGGAACAACCGGCCAGGAGGAATCGACCGGAGCCGATCCGCGCGTCGAGGAATTCCAAGACGGCGTCCACGATCCCATCGGAATCCTCGGGACCTCCCGGCGATCGACCACATCCCGGCAGATCTGGATATATCCGCTGTAATGCAATGGATCCGGATAGGGCGGGCTCCATGGCCGCCGCCATGGCATCGCCGTCCAACCCGAACCAGGAGAGGCACACGAAGGGGAAGCCGTCGCCGTGGGTGTTCGCAGCCATGCTCATGCTCCACGATCCAAGCACAGCGAAAATCGTTTGAATCACTGATGGACGCGCGGCAGGATTTCTGGTGCTCTGTCGCCGGTCGAGCCGGTTCCGCATGCAGCCCCGCTGCCCGCGGGGCTCCGGTCTTTCACCGGATCCGCGCCGGCTCAGCTGTCCGTCGAGCGTGAGTTTTCACCGGACTCGTCCCGACCCGAAGGAACCATGTGACCGATCAGTTGATCCCCGGCCTCGCCGTTCGCCTCCTCGATGTCACCGACCTGCCGGAGTGCCTGCGCCTGGCCGAGGACCGCGAGTGGGCGCCCGAAGAGCGCAAGTGGCGGTTGCTGTTCGAGGTCGGAGACGTCTACGGGATCGATGATCCGGATGGTGGGCTGGCCGGAACGGTCGTGTCCACCCGGTTCGGCCGCGAGGTCGCCGCCATCGGCATGATGCTCGTCGCCAAGCGGCACGAACGCCGTGGCCTCGGCAGTGCCCTGATGCGGTACGCCCTGGACCGATCGGGCACGGCGAGTGCCTGGCTGACCGCCACCGCGTACGGGCGGCCGATGTACGAGAGGCTCGGCTTCCGGGGGATCGGCCAGTGTGCCACCCATGTGGGGCAGGTGACCGGCCTGTCCCGTGGGACCTCCCGGCCTGCGGAGCCCTCGGATCTGCCCGCGATCCTCGCCCTGGACGCCGAGGTCTTCGGCGCGCCACGGGTCGAGCTGCTGACCCGGTTGCAGTCGTTTTCGGAGCGGTTCCGCGTGGTCGACGGGCCGAGCGGGCTCGCCGGATTCGGTGGTGCCTGGCGGAACATGACCGAGACGGTCCTCGGCCCGATGATCGCGCAGGACGCGGACGTGGCGCTGGAACTCCTCTCCGACCTGGCCTCCGAGGTCGAAGGTCCGGTTCGCGTCGACATCGACACCAGCAGGCCCGAGCTGCTCGCCTGGGCGGAGCGACACGGCCTGACCCACAGCTTCTCCACCACGATCATGGAGTACGGCGAGGCGCTCCCCGGAGACCGCACCCGCCTGTTCACCCCCGTAATGGTCGCCCTCGGCTGACCTGCGTCGCTCTTCTCTGCCTCTCACTCATAGGGCTCCACGGGCTGGGGGACCTCGGTGACGTCGGTGGCCACCAGCTCGGGGGCGACCATCCCGTTGGGGATCTTGTCGGACTTGGGACGGACCCACGTGCCGGTGACCTCCACCCAGGTGTCCACCGGCGGCCGGGCCGCCTTGAGGACGGCCACCTTCAGCGGGATGCCGTCGGCAGCGCAGCAGTTCATCTGGATGCGGGTGACGTACCACCGGTTCTTTTTCGCCGACGGCACCACGAAGCCGGTCAGCCGGACCCGCTTCCCGGTGAGGGAGTAGGTGGAGTCGGCCCAGGCCCGGCCGATGAACTCGCCGATCGGCATCGCGGTCACCGAGTCGGTGGCGAGAGGGGCGTAGGCGTCCGTGGTGACCGGCGGTCGCGGGGGAGGCTCCTCCGAGCGGGCCGCGAACGCCCCCAGCGCGGGCGGAGCGATGAGGAAGATCGCGAACACCGGCAGGCAGAGCAACCACGCCACCCGTGGTCCGTGGGAGTGATCATGCCCCCCATGCCCGCGGCCCTCGTGATCGCTGTGGCTCGGGTCCGTGCTCTCGTGACTGCTGTGGCTCAGGTCCAGGCTCCCACGGCTGCCGCCGCTCCCCCGCCCGGCGCGACTCCCAGGATCACTGTGCCCGGCATCTCCACTGTGATCTTCATGTCTGTGGTGTTCGGCGTGCTCGCCGTGTGGGTGGTCCGGGGCGGTGAGGTACGGCTTACGCCACTCCTGGATCAGACCGATGACCCCGAGCGCCAGGACCACGGCGCCCGCCGCGATCAGGAACGGTCGGAAGCCGGGCTTCACATAGTTGAGGTAGCTCGTGGACAGCACGGTGATCCGCAACACGGCGCCGCCGAGGAACACCATCACCAGGCTCTGTGACATCCGGTTCACAGCAGAACACCTCCGACGGCCATGCTCACCAGCAACGCCAACATGAATGTCAGAGGGACGAACCGGGCCGCGAATGCTCGCCCGAACGTCCCGATCTGGAGGGCGATCAGCTTCAGGTCCACCATCGGCCCGACCACCAGGAAGGCCAGCTTCGCTGTGGGAGAGAACGCTGTCAGCGACGCCGCCACGAAGGCATCCGCCTCCGAGCAGATCGACAGCAGGACGGAGAGCAGCGTGAGTACCAGGACGGAGAGCAGCGGCACATCGGCCACCGCGGTGAGCCAGGAGCGTGGCACCACGACGTTCAGCGTGGCCGCGGTGAGCCCGCCGACGACCAGGAAGCCTCCGGCATGGAGGAGGTCGTGTTGCGCGGCCTCCCGGAACGCCTCCCATTTCGACCCGGCGGTGGCCGTACGGGCGGGGACGCGCAACCAGGTGGAGCGGCCGAAGCGGAGCCACAGCCAGCCGACCAGGACGGCCACGATGAGGGACGCGGCGAACCGCGCGACCGCCATCATCGGCTGGCCGGGGAACGCGACCGCGGTGGCCACCACGACCACTGGGTTGATCGCGGGAGAGGCGAGCAGGAACGCCAGCGCGGCCGCGGGGGTGACGCCTCGCGACATCAGACCGGAGGCCACCGGGACGGACGCGCACTCGCACCCGGGAAGGACCGCGCCCGCCGCGCCCGCCACGGGAACCGCAGCGTAGGGATGCCGGGGAAGGGCGCGCGTCCAGAACGAGGCCGGCACGAACGCCGTGATCGCGGCCGACAGCAGCACGCCGAAGACGAGGAACGGCAGCGCCTGCACGGAGATCGCCACGAAGATCGTCGCCCAGGTCTGGAGCGAGGGGAACGCCAGCAAGGGAGTGAGGACGAACCGCCCGGCGATCAACAGAATGACGACGGCGGCGAAGATCCATGGCATGGCAGGCGGCGCCGCGGACCTGCGCCCCCACTCTGAGGGGGGCAACTCCGTCGACACATCGGCCAGGGTCCGGTCGGGCATGTGGTCATCCTGGCAGACCTCCAGCGCCGGTCGGCCTGCCTGTGGATAACCGGCGACAGCCCATGGGGGGGTGGGCCGGCACGCGGTCAGAGCTGGTTCAGCAACCAGCGTGGGCCGGTGAACGACGCTCCGAGGGCTTCCACCCGTCGGCGGAGTTCGCGGTCGGCGGTGACGACGAGGATCTTCTCCCAGGGCCTCGCATCGCGTACGAGCGCCACGATCGCGTCGTCCCCGCTGCCGGTCGCCTCGACGATCGAGATCCCGGAGACTCCGGAAACCTCCGAGACGCCCGTGACGCCTCGGGCGGCGCCCTCGACCACGACGGTCATCCGGGGGAACCACTGGGTGAGGTCGTGCATGTCGTCCGGCGGCCGGCGCAGGCCGCGCGCCGCGAGCGCGCCGAGTTCGCCGATCAGCCGGGCGGTGGCCGCGGCGCGGTCCCGCCACCAGCCGTGCTCGGCCCGCGCGCCGATGATGTTGGCCGCGTCGAGGATGACGGTGAGTGGAGTGAGCGCGAGCCGGATCCGCGGCCAGGTCTCGGCGAACCCCGGATGCAGCTTCCTGGCCGCGATCTCGTCGGCCGCGATCCAGCGCATGTCGGAGCTCTCGCCGTTCGCCGGGGACGCGTCGAGGAGACCCTCGGCCTGGGCGATCACGGTGTGGAACGACCAGCCGCCATGATCGTCGAGATAGACGCTCTGGACCCGGAGGAGGTCACCGGTCAGCGCCGCCTCCTCGCGGGCTTCGCGCAGCGCACCGGTGATCGCGTCCTCGTGGCTGTCGCGTGCGCCGCCGGGCAGCCCCCATGTGCCGCCGTGGTGGCTCCACCAGGAGCGTTTCTGCATCAGGATGTACGGCATGCCGTCCAGGGTGTGGTGGACGGCGAGCAGGCCGGCCGCGCCGTGGATGCCCCAGTGCCGGTGTCCGCGATCGCACTGGGCCCAACCGTCCCCGTCCTTGGCCGCCATGCCCCTCGTCCTGTCGTGTCAGTGGTTCACCACTGCTCGGCCGGGACGCTCGTCCCGGAGGCAAGGTCGTAGAGCACCGCGCCGTCGTCGAGCCGGATGGCCTGGATCTGCGTCGCCAGTCCGGCGTCTCTGAGCCGGAGTATGGCTTCGTGCGCGTTTTTGGCGTAGTGGTAGCGGTCAGCCGAGGAGAACTCGGGACTCGGCCGCATACAGCGGACTTCGAAGCGGTCCGGTGGCCACAACCGGACGGTTGGGCCTGAATTGTTCCAACCCGACATCTAGTGCTTCTCCTGTCACGCCGTCGTAAGACAAACAGTTGATCCGTGGACCCGGCACGATGGAACGTGACAGGCCCGATTGCCGATCGTTATGGAGTGGTAAGCGATCCTTCCCGTTTCTCTCCCCACATCCGTTAGCGTGTGAGCCCTCGCTCGCGATTCCCGGCGGCTCCGGGCATCGCGAGTTTTCATAGCACGGCACAGACGCCCGCCCCTTCGGCCGAAGGAGCGGGCGTACGCGTTTTCATGACGATGCTCCCCCCTGACCGTGGCAGTATTCGCCCCTTCCGCAGCCGGCCGAACTCCGGCGACGGCGGGACCAGAGATCAGCGTGACACGGCCGGTCCCGCTTGCACCAGTGCGATTCCCGGCGCGGGACGTCTACTTGCCGCTCTTCGAGAAGTGCTGGTAGTCCTTCGCGCCCGACCAGGAGCCGCCCCAGCCCCAGCCGATCGTCGAGAAAGTCCGGACCACCCGGTCGCCCGCGTTGATCACGCCGGGCTTGTGGAGCGGGCGCTTGACGTACGCGTCGGCGTTGCTGTGCGCGTGCGACCCGTTCGCGTACACGTACGGGTTCTCAAGGGGGTTGAGGTCGATCGCCTGGCCGTACGCGTGCTCGGACCAGCTGGTCGACCCCGTGGCGGCCCGGCAGTTGAACGCCGAGGTGTTGTCCGCGTCGATCGAGTCGTAGTCACTGCCCTTGTAGGCGTCGATCGGCTCCATCTTGCGGATCGGATAGCGGTAGCCGTAGAGCTTCTTGAAGACCGAGACGACGTCGTCGGCGACGGCCTGGTTGACGACGAGCCTGCCGGTGTGCGGCTTGCCGTCGAAGCCCCAGTGAGTCATCGTGATCATGCGCAGGTCGCTCAGCTGGACCGGGCATCCCGGCCGCCAGGAGTACGCCACCTGATCCCGCGTCACCTTCGTCACCTCGGCCGAGAACGGAGGAGGACCGGAAGGAGACGGTTTCCCCGTCGCGCTCGGACTCTCCGTCGGGGCCGCTGTGGGAGCCGCCGTCGCGTTCCCCGAGGGTGTGACCGTCGCCGGAGGGGGCATCACCGACTTCACCTCGGTGCTGCACGCCGTCGCCCCGGCAATGGCCAACATCACTATCGCTGATCTGCGGAAACGTGTGGTAGCCATACGTCAGCGTAACCCCGCCGTCACCCCCGGATCGGCCGATCGCGGCATCGGGATCGTCGGAGTGCCCCGCTATGGTGGCGATCGTGCTTCCCGAGCTGCGCTTCGGCGGACTGGCCGTCCCCACCCACGGCTTCTTCGTCGGTCTCGGTGTGGTCCTGGCGGCCGTGGTCTTCGTTCTGGAGGCCCGCCGCAGGGGCGCGTTGCACGAGGACTCGCTGGTCGCGGTCACCGGAGCGCTTGTAGGCGGCGCGATCGGGATGCGCCTGTCCGGCTGGGCCGAGCACCTGGACCCGCGGCTGAACCCCAGCCTCCTCGAAGCGTGGATGTTCGGCTCGCGCAGCATTCTCGGCGGCCTCACCGGAGCCTACGCCGGAGTGCTGATCGCCAAGCGGATCATCGGCTACCGCGGCAAGACGGGCGACCTGTTCGCCCCCGCCGTCGCGCTCGGCATGGCCGTGGGCCGGATCGGCTGCTTCCTCACCGAGGCGCCCGGGCGTCCCACGAGTCTTCCCTGGGGCGTGCACGCGCCCGCCTCCGTCCCGGAGTGCCCCGGCTGTCTCGCCGGGCAGGCCATGCATCCGTCCTTCCTGTACGAGATCGTCTTCCAGCTGGCCGCGTTCTGCGCCCTGCTCTGGGCCCGCGACCGGGTCGACCGGCCGGGCGAGCTGTTCACGCTGTACGTCGGCGCGTACGCGGTTTTCCGGTTCCTGGTGGAGTTCACCAGGGCGAACGAGACGGTCTGGCTTGATCTGACCCGGCCGCAGTGGTTCCTCGTTCCCGGCCTCGTGCTCGTCTTCCTCAGACTGCTGTCCGGCTATCGGCGTGGTTATTACGACATGCTGGTACACAAGAGAGACCGCTGGACCTACACGCGACAGGAGGAGGGCGCCTCCCCGGCCCCGAAGACGCCATGACGACTCCCCCCGAGCCTCCCGGCGGACCCCAGGACGACCGGGGCCCCGAGCCCGGCCCGCCACAGGGATCCCACGGACCCGGTTTCCAGGGACCCCAAGGACCTCAAGGACCCCAAGGTCCTCAGGGGCCGTACGGACCGCCGCCGCCCGGCTACGGCTGGCCGCCGCCTCCGCGGCCGCAGAAGAGCTCCACAGGACTCGTCGTCGGCATGACCTTCGTCGGGTTCGCGATCTTCATAGTGATCAATCTGATGGCCTTCTTGCTGACGCTGGGCATCGCGGACGGCATCGGCGACCACAAGACGCTGGTCGTCGGCGTGGCCGCGCTGATCCTGGCGGCCATCGCGCTCGGCGGTGGCGCCGGGCTCATCTTCCTGCGCAGGCCGTGGAGCAAGGGGCTCGGCCTCGGCCTCATGATCGGCTGGGCGCTCGTCTCGATCGTCTCCGTCGGGTTCTGCACCGGGATCAACCCGGAAATCTACAGTGGTGGTGTCCTGTGAGCGGAATGCCCCTGCGCGGTGATCGGATCCTGCGCTACGTCAACGCGTTCTGTCCCCGTTGTCACGACGAGCGTCCGGATCGGCCGCTCGACCAGGTACCCCGGCTCTCGGGCTGGCTGGCCGCCAGGAACGACCGCGTCTACCTGGAGCGCGGCTGCCGTACGCACGGCATGGTCCGCACGCTGTACGACGAGGATCCGGAGATCCTCGCCTATCTCGAAGAATGGACCGCTCCCACGAAGGCGCACATCCCCGACGTCGCGGGAAACTTCGCCCCCGTTCCGGAGGCGTACCTGCGGGGGCTCCCCGAGATGCAGACCCAGCACACCTGCATCCTGCTCGAGGACATCGCCGAGACCTGCAATCTCCGCTGCCCGACCTGCTTCACCGAGTCCTCGCCCGACCTGCGCGGCGTGGTGCCGGTCGAGGAGATCCTGGCCAGTGTGGACCAGCGGCTCGCCCGCGAGAACGGCCGCATCGACGTCCTCATGTTGAGCGGGGGCGAGCCGACCCTGCACCCCGCGCTGCCCGAGCTGCTCGAACGGCTGGCGTCCCGGCCCATCACCCGCATCCTGATCAACACCAACGGCGTCCTCGTGGCCAGGGACGACGCCCTGCTCGACCTCCTGACCGAGCACCGGGAGCGGGTCGAGATCTACCTCCAGTACGACGGAGTCTCCGCGGAGGCGTCCCGCCACCACCGGGGTGGTGACCTGCGGCGCTTCAAGGAGCAGGCGCTCGAACGGCTCTCCGGGCGAGAGATCTTCACCACGCTCGTGATGACCGCCGCCCTCGGCGTGAACGACGGCGAGATCGGCGATGTCGTACGGCTGGCGCTCGACACGCCGTACGTCGGCGGGGTGTCGATTCAGCCCCAGTTCGGGTCGGGCCGCTCCGGGCTGATCGATCCGATGGACCGGCTGACCCACACCGGCGTGCTGAAGCGGCTCGGCCCGCAGACGGACGGCCTGGTCACCTGGCGTGACCTGACCGCGTTGCCGTGCTCCCACCCGCACTGCTGCTCGGTCGGCTACATGCTCAAGGACGACGCCGGCAGCTGGCGGTCCCTGACCGCGCTCATCGGCCACGACCGATTGAAGGAGAACCTCGGCCTGGTCTCCAATCGGATCGCCGACTCGGAGATTCCGCGCGAGCTGCGCCTCGCCGTACAGGAGTCGCTGCTGGGGTTGCTGTCCGAGCAGTCGTCGCTGTCCCACCCGGAGATCGGCAATGTCTGGCGCGACATCTGCGAGAACTGCGATCTCGGCATGTCCACGTTGCTGACCCTCGCGTCGTCGGCGTTGCCCGGCCGTAAGCGACGCCTACGGCGCCTGCTCGGGGAGCGGGTGGTCCGCATCACGGTCAAGCCGTTCATGGACATGTCGACCATGATCGAGGAGCGGTTGACCCAGTGCTGCGTGCACGTCGGCACCCGCCCCGACCAGGACCAGTGCGCGCCCTTCTGTGCGGTGCAGGCGTGGCCGGCGCTCGCCCGCCAGCGCCTGTCCGCGGTCGCCTCGGTCGACTCCGGCGTACGGCTCCCGTTGGTGGAGATCACATGAGACGGGGAGAGACGCCGGACGAGCCGAAGCCGCCGCTGATCGGGGTGGTCTACCAGGAGGCGCTCGCGGCGCAGGCAGCCGCGGCGGACAGATCGATGACAAACGAATCTACGACAAACGAATCTACGACGAACGGATCTACGACGAACGGATCGACGCGCGACGGGTACGCGACCAGCGGGTCCTCGAGGCCCGGGTCATCCGCTTACGGATCCCCGAGCGGGTCCGCGAGCGGATCCGGGCCCTACGGAGGAGGCCGGAGGGGGCCGGTCGGCGCGCCGCCGTTCGATCCGTTGCGGCTCTGCGTCTACGCGACCGTGGCCCTGCTGGGCTGGCTGCTGGGCCCGTTGGCGGTGATCGGGTTCGCCGCCGTCGGGTTCGTGGGGTACGTCCGGGCCCGCCGGGCGGGGCTTGTCCGGAGCAAGTGCCTGCTGCGCGACACGCGGCTGGTTCTGGCCTACCTCGCCCTCATCGTCGTCGCCGCGACCGCCGCCCTCGTCCTGCGGTTCTTCGGCTGAATCGCGTCAGCTTCTCGGCCCTGAAGGGCCGAGCTTGCAGCTCCTCGCCGTACCTGGCGGGTACGGGTCAGGCCGCGTCGTCGGCAGCGTGACTCACTGCCCAGCCCGTGACACCGCGCGAGGCGATGTTGCGGGCCGCGTTGACGTCGGCGTGCTCAGCGAAGCCGCACGACGTACAGGAGAAGGTTGCCTGGCCCGGCCGGTTGGCCTTGTCCACATGCCCGCAGGCCGAGCAGGTTTGGGAGGTGTAGGCCGGATCGATGTGGATCACGGCGACCCCGTGCCGGGCCGCCTTGTAGGCGATGAAGCTCCCCAACTGGTGGAAACTCCAGGAGTGCAGCGTGACCCGCTGGGGCTTGCGGAGCCGTACCCGGTCACGGATGCCGCCCAGGTCTTCCAGGGCGATGCCGCGTCCGGTGCGTTCTGCCTCGGTCACGATGCGTTTGGCGATGCGGTGATTGGTATCGGCGGCGAACCGCGCCTCCTTGCGGCGGCGCTTCTTCAGCAGCCGTTTGGCGGACCTGGTGGCCTTGGCCTGCAACCGGCGGCGCAGCTCCCGGTTGCGGTGGCGGACCGCGTTCAGGCCCTTACCGCAGTGGCGGGCGCCGTCACTGGTGGTGGCAATGTTGGCGATGCCCAGATCCACCCCTATGAAGGCGTCGGGTTCGGCGACCGGAACATCGGGGATCTCGCAGGTCGCGTACAGGAACCACATGCCGTCCCGGCAGACCAGGTCGGACTCGCCCTTCCGGTACAAGGCGAGCGTCTTGAGCTGGTCGGCCGACCCGGTGAACGCGACATTCTTCAACCGGCCGGCCGTGGTCCAGATCGACACCATGCGCGCGTCGATCTGCCAGGACAGGCAGCGGTCATCGAACGACTGCGCGGCACCGGCGCGGAAGACGATCGGTTTACTCTCGGCCCGCGCGCGGCGCCGGGAGCCTTCCGGTCCCAGGTTCCCGGCCCGGATGTTGGCTTTCAGTGTGGTGTAGGCGTCGGCGACCTTCTTGATCACATGCTGGGCGGCCTGCGCCCCCAACCCGCGCGCTTTCACCTCGCGATAGGTGTGCTTGCGCAGCGCGTACTCGCGCCGGTCCCCGGTCGTGAACGCGGTCGCCGAGGCGAAGTTCGCGGCGTCGTTGCAGGCGCGCAGGGTCGCCTCCAACGACGCCGCCTGCTCGGGCGTCGGCCGCAGCCTCACCTGCACCACCAGCTTCACATCGAACACATTATCGGCTGGTGCGCGTCGCCGTGATGGAAACCGAAACCGGATATCCGCCAAGGTCACAGCGTGGTCCACAGGTCTACAGCCTCCACGCGCATTCGGTCTTCCCCACCACGTACCGGCGTGGTGTGTTCACGGGCGAACTCCTGTCACGCTGCGAGGAGATCATGATCGAGGTGTGCGACAGTTTCGGAGCGGAGCTGCGCGAGTTCAACGGCGACAGCGACCACGTGCATCTACTGGTGTTCTACACGCCCAAGGTGGCCCTGTCCGCCCTGGTCAACTCCCTCAAGGGCGTCTCGGCACGCCTGCTGCGCAAGGAGTTCCCCAGCCACGTCCGCAAGTATCTGTGGGGCGGGCACTTCTGGCCTCCGTCCTACTTCGCCGCCTTCTGTGGCGGTGCCCGCCGAG
This sequence comes from Microtetraspora sp. NBRC 16547, assembly GCF_030268965.1. Taxonomy (GTDB): domain Bacteria; phylum Actinomycetota; class Actinomycetes; order Streptosporangiales; family Streptosporangiaceae; genus Microtetraspora. The sequence continues at coordinate 17,142 of NZ_BSSE01000024.1, forward strand.
ACGGCAGACTCAGTCGGCTGCCGCTGTCGATCATCAGGAAGTACATCGAGAACCAGAAACGCCCGGACTAGCGTCCTGGCGGGGAGAGGGAAGCGATTCCTCCCGGGCGTGAACGCCCGGGGTTCCTCGCTAAATCACGCTGAATCGTCGGCTCGACGCGCGGGCGGCCGCGCGACACGTCGCGCTTCGCGGTGGCTTTTTTCGGAAGACGTCGCGCACATGTTCGAGGGAGCGCTACAGTCATGGGCATCGGATCGAACAAGGGTTCGGTCGCCGACTCTGCAGGTGAGGTGTGCCATGGCGTTGCTCGCGGCACCGATGGCGTCCCGGGAGCGGACGTCGGCCACCTCTGGGCGATGTGTCCCGCTCCGGCCCGGAGCGACACGCCGTAGCGCTTTCTACGGAAATCTACGACGGCCGCTATATCCGGTAATAAAGTCCGAGAGCGTGGACCCCGTGCGCAATCCCTACGCCCCCGGTGCGGGGCAGCGCCCACCGGAGCTCGCCGGGCGCGATCGTGAGCTGCAGCAGTTCGAGGTCGTGCTGGAGCGGGTGGCCCGCGGCCGTCCGGAGCGGAGCATGGTGCTCACCGGGCTTCGGGGCGTCGGCAAGACCGTCCTGCTCAACACCTTCAAGTCGATGGCCATGCAGCGGCTGTGGGGCACCGGCAAGATCGAGGCCCGGCCGGACCAGTCGATCCGCCGCCCGGTCGCCGCCGCGCTGCACATGGCGATACGCGAGCTCGCCCCCCGTCACCGCGCTCCCGACCGCATCGAGATGTTCCTCGGCGTGCTGAAGGCCTTCGCGATGCGCGACCCGGCCGCCGCCAAGGGGACCTCCCACTGGTCGCCGGGCATCGACGTCCCCGCGTCGCGCGGCCGGGCCGACTCCGGCGACCTGGAGATCGACCTGACCGAGCTGTTCGTCGACGCCGCCGGTGTCGCGACCGACCTCGGTGTCGGCATCGCGCTGTTCATCGACGAGATGCAGGACGTGCCGGCATCCGACATCTCCGCGCTCTGCGCCGCGTGTCATGAGCTGTCGCAGAACGGCGGGCCGCTGATCGTGGTCGGGGCCGGGCTGCCGCACCTGCCCGGGGTCCTGTCCGCGAGCAAGAGCTACTCCGAGCGGCTGTTCCGGTACGCGCGGATTGACCGCCTGGACCGGGACGCCGCCGACCTCGCGCTCATCGCTCCCGCCGGGCGTGAGGACGTCGAGTTCACCGACGAGGCGCTCGACGCCCTCTACGAGGCGGCCGACGGCTATCCCTACTTCGTCCAGGCGTACGGCAAGGTCGCCTGGGATCTCGCCCCGCGAAGCCCGATCACGGCCGACGACATCAAGGTGTCGGCGCCCGAGGCCGAGGAGGAGCTCGCCGTCGGGTTCTTCGGCAGCAGGTACGAGCGCGCCACCCCGGCCGAGCGCGACTACATGCACGCGATGGCCCAGCTCGGCGATGACCCGGTGCCCACGGCCGACGTCGCCGACCTGCTCGGACGTAAGCCGTCGAGCCTCTCGCCAGCTCGCGACAACCTCATCAAGAAGGGTCTGATCTACAGCGCGGAGCGCGGTGTGATCGCCTTCACCGTCCCCCATTTCGGGAGGTTCCTGCGTGCGCAACCGCTGTAGCGACCCCCGCCATTGACCTCTCTACGGCTTTCTAGTGGGGAAGCTAGAGAGCCGTAGAGAGCTGAATTCACCTGCCCGCATTCGGGAATCTATGGCTGTCTAGCCTCAGGCCGATACAGCGATAGATTCCTGTAGCGGCTCGACCGGGTTGCCGTCCTGCCCGACCACCGCCACCCTGACGGCGGGCCGCCGCCCGCTCAGATAGACCGCGAAGACCACCTCGGTTCCTCCCCGGCCGGGGAAGACGAAGAACCGCCAGCACAGCTCCCGCCACGAGTCGTGCGGCTCGTCCGACTCCAGCTCTCCGGCGTGGGCGCGCCATGCCGTACTGGCTCGGAGCCGGGACAGCGCGTGGTCGGCGGGCATGGGCCGCTGCTCGCACGGAGCCCGGTGGCGCAGCCGGGAGAAGGTCTCCTCGATCTCCGGCGAGAGTGACAGCAGCAGCGCGAGGCCGCCCGCGGCCCAGGCCGCGGCCGTCCAGGACGCTCCCGACAGGACGTCGGCCGGACCGACGTCCGCCATCGCCACCACGACCGCCATCGCGGTCAGCACCGCCGCCCGCGCGACGGACCGCAGGCCGACCGGGGCGGAGCTCACCTCGCCGAAACAGCCGCATCCCACATCGGGACGGCGCCGCCGCAGGTCCCACAACACGTACGTCGACATCGTGAAGAACACGGCGGTGAGCCAGCGGGCGACGGCGAGGTTCGCGGCGAGCTGGCCGGCGACCAGCGCGAACTCGCCCAGGGCACCGGCGAGCATGGCGGCTCTCCTGAAGCGCTCCGGAATCAGGACAGCGGGGCCGAGCCGGCTCAGCGCCCCCTGCCCGGCGTCCTCGCCGGCGGTGATCAATTTGGCGACGCCGCCCGTGGTCAGGAGCAGCGTCAGGATGGGCAGGGCGGCCACCGCCGCGGTCACCAGCACACTTCACCCCAATCCGACCTGGGCGTTGAAACAGCCCTTGGTCAGGTCGCCACCGAGTCGCACGTACGAGACCGCGGACAGCTCGACGATCCTGCCGCGCGGCGAAGTGTCACAGTCGACGCAGCGGTCGCAGAAACGGCCGGCCATGCAGCCGCACCCCACGATCGGCACGGTCCCCGACCGCTGGGCGCAGACATTGCGCACGAAGAGCATCGATCCCAGCGAGAGGTACGGCAGGCGGGCGCACGAGACCACGCCCTCGTCGCACCCGGTGTCGGAGCTCTCCAGCATCGGATAGGCCGCGCCGTGGTCCGCGTAGTCCGACCACACGGCCGTCCCGGAGATCTTCGCCTGCGTCCCACCGAACGCCGGTGGCGGCGGAGGAACCGCTCTCCCTCGGTGCGGCGGCTGCGACGTGGCGGGGACCTGGGCCAGGGCGGCGCCGTCCTGCATCGTGCCGATGGCGTCGAAGAGGTAGCCGGGTTCCAGTTTCGGATGCCGTACCCGGATCCGGCCGGTCGAGCGGTAGGGGATCACGACCGAGCGTCGCCCCCGGTGAGGTCCGCTGTCGATCTCGACGGTGAGGTCGCGCCGGCCGCGGACGTCGAGAATGATCCCGGTCATCCGGGTCATGTCCGCCCACACGCAGTCCGCGACCCGGCCCGCGCGCGTCCTGATGATCACACGGGAGCCGATGGGCAGTCTTGTCGGAGGGACGGGGCCGGCGCGCCAGGCGGTCGCCCATGGGGCGATGACGAGGCGTTCCTCCTGTCCGTCGTCGTTCTCGATGATCAGGAGGTGGGTGGTGGCGTCGAGGATCTGGCCGCTCACGGCGTCGATCGCCGTGCCGTCGTCGTCCTCGGCCGGTCGGGGCGCCTGCGGGGCGCGGCCCAGGGCGGCCGCGGACAGCAGGTGCCGGCGCTCGACCCGCGCGTGCGGCATCGGTACTCTCACCCGTCCAGCGTCACATGCCGCCGATGACCGATAGGGACGCATTCGGGGCCGATGAGGGGTTCGGGAGCAATATTCCCCCACTTGGTGGAAGCTGTTGTCTCCCGATCTGGTGAACCCGGGTGCGTGGCGGCCGATCCGCGGCCATGAGAGCCATGTCGATCCGCCACCGATCTGCCGTCTCTTTGCACTTGACGGTACGAAACCTGGATGACGGTTCAGCCGGATCGCGGGTCCCAACTGCGATTCTGGCGACGAAGCAGCCTCTCCACGGCCGGACCGGTGATCGTTTTATGGGGAATCATGAGGAGTTCCGCGAGTACGTCATGACGCGCGGGCCGGCACTCCTGCGTGCCGCCCATCAGCTCACCGGGAACCCCTCAGACGCCGAAGACCTGCTTCAGGCCGCGCTGGCCAAGACCTATGTCGCCTGGGACCGGATCCAGGACCGCGCCTCCCTCGACGGGTACGTGCGCCGGGCCATGGTCAACATCAACATCTCGTGGTGGCGGCGGCGCAAGCTCCAGGAGTTCCCCTCCGAGGAGCTCCCCGAGGTCCCCTTCCAGCAGGACTCGCGGCATCATCACGAGGAGCTGGAACGGGCGCTCGAACGGCTCCCGGTGCGGCAGCGGACCGCGATCGTCCTGCGCTACTACGAGGACATGACGGAGCTCGAGATCGCCAAGGCCCTCGGCATCAGCGTCGGAACGGTCAAGAGCACGGTCTCACGGGGGATGGCCAAGCTTCGCGGGGACATGGCGGTCCAGCCCTCCTTGAACTGACCACTCCTCCGGATCACTCGGTCTTGGCGGGCTCCGTGACCCCCGCCGTGGCGCAGGGCCGTACGACGTCGCGGATGAGGCGGAGCGTGGTCAGGAAGTCGGTGAGCTGCCCGGGGGTCAGCAGACCGGTGAACCACCTCTCGATGTCGTCGAGGTGCTGGGGCAGCACGCTGAGCAGCCGGTCCCTGCCCTCGTCAGTGAGGACGGCGTACGACGCGCGACGGTCGTGGTGGCAGGCCCGGCGGGTCACCAGGTTCTCGCGCTCCAGCCGGTCGACGACGCGGGTGATCCCGCTGGTGGAGAGCGACGTCTGTGCCGCCAGGTCGCTCATGCGCAGGCCGTGCTCGGGGGAGCGGGCGAGCCTGATCAGCGTCTCGAAGTCGACGTCGGACAGCCCTGCGCCCGAGAGCGCGGGACTTATCTTTCCGGAGATCCCCGACATGACCTCGGCGAGCAGGCCCATCGCGGTAAGCCGGGGATCGTCAAATGGGCTCATAGGCCGAGTCTAGCGCGTCTTATTTGACATGGGGAATATTCCTCCTGTAGACAGTTGCTTGCTCAGACATCCACACGGCAAGTACATCGGGAGGCCAGCATGAGCATCCGTGAGTGGGAAGGCATCAAGATTCCGACCGCCGGGACATTCGCCCTGGACGTCGCGCACACGCGTGTCGGTTTCGTCGTCAAGCACATGATGGTCAGCAAGGTTCGCGGCAACTTCGCCGAGTTCGAGGGCAAGATCGTCATCGCGGAGAGCCCGCTGGAGTCGGGTGTCGAGGCCGTGCTCAAGACCGCCAGCATCCACACCGGTGTCGGCGACCGCGACAACCACCTCCGCAGCGACGACTTCCTGTCCGCCGAGAAGTTCCCGGAGATCACCTTCCGGAGCAGCCGGGTGGCCGAGCACTCGGGCGACGAGTTCGTCCTCGTCGGCGACCTCACGATCCGCGACGTCACCAAGGAGGTCGAGCTCAAGGTCGAGTTCGGCGGCGCCGCGCAGAACCCCTGGGGCCAGGAGATCTTCGGCTTCAGCGCCGAGACCGAGATCGACCGCGAGGACTTCGGCCTGACCTACAACCAGGCCCTGGAGACCGGTGGCGTTCTGGTCGGCAAGAAGGTCAAGATTGAGATCGAGGGCGAAGCCGTACGGCAGGCCTGAGCGAGGTTCCCCAGTCTTACACACAGCCCTTATCCACAGCCTGTGGACAAGGGCTGTGTGTTCAGGCCGCGGCCTTGTTGATAAGTGCCCGATCACGTTCAGGGCGGTGGTGTCGGCCACCTGTCGGCACGTCCGCGTCGCACCGTCGCCTTTCGTGATCGATCAAGGCCGGTTTCGCTTTGCTGGCTGGCGCAATCGCCGGTACGCTGTCTTGAGCCAATCGGCAACCAGGAGGCTTCGCCTAGTCAGGTCTATGGCGCCGCACTGCTAATGCGGTTTGGGTTTACCGCCCATCCGGGGTTCAAATCCCCGAGCCTCCGCAGGTCAGAGCCCCTCTCGCGAATCGAGCGAGAGGGGCTCTTTCGATCTTCAAGGGTGCTGTAGTTGCAGTTTTAGTTGCAGTTGCTCTCAGGATTCGCCCCAGAGGGCGGCGCCTATGCGCTCGCTCGCGTCCTGGATGAGCGCGCCTGCCACGTGTGTGTACCTCTCGGTCGTGGTCACCCGGGCGTGCCCGAGGATCTCTTGCACGACGCGGATGTGGACGCCCTGCTCAACGAGGAGGGTTCCGGCGGTGTGGCGGGCGTCGTGGAGGCGGGCTTCCCTGACCCCGGCCTGCCGGAGGAGCGCTTTCCACATCTTGTAGTCCTCGCTGCGCTCCATCGGCCGGCCCCGCCGCGTCGGGAACAGCAGGTCGTGATCTTCCCAGAGGTCCCCGGCTTCCGCTCGTTCGGCGTCTTGGAGCTTCTTGTGCTCGCGGAGGATGGGCAGCAGCTCGGGCGGGCACTGGAGGGTCAGCCTGCTTCGGCCTTGGCGTTGCCGAAAGTCGATGCCGCCGCCGGTGCGCTTCAGGCAGTGGTCCGCGTGGCCGGTGCATCCCTTGGGGCATGTCCTCGTCGGGCAGACGTGGCCGCGCCGCTTGTAGTCCTGTGGACAGTCAGGGTCGTGCCTGTGGGTTTTGCACCGCGGCTTGCACGGCCAGCGGTGCCACTCCTTGCCGCACTCCTGGGGATCGTCGCAGCCGTGTCGCCAGGGGGACCGCTGCGCCTGGTACCAGGTTCTGATCACACCCGGTGATCGAGATCGACAAAGGACCAGCGGAGACCGAGCGCTTCGCCCTGCCGGATGCCGAGAGCCAGGGCGACCGACCACCGGGCGGCGTTCCTGCGTGGTTTGGCGGCTTCCAGGATCTTCCGTGCCTCGTTGCGGGTCAGCGGTGCGAGGTCAGGGTCAGCGGCGACCGGTGCGTCAATCAGAGCGGCGACGTTCCTCGTGACCTTGCCCCGGCGCATGGCGATCTTCAGTGCGCGCGACAGGATGCGATGGACTTTGAGGACCGTGCTGGATGAGAGGTCCTGTTCGAGCATCGTGGCGTACGCCTTGTCTAGGTGCTCAGGGGCGAGCCGGTCAAGCGGCGGCGCTGCGCGCCGCCTCGCGGCCCTACGCCCGCTCGGCGGCGCTGCGCGCCGCCTCGCGGCCCTACGCCCGCTCGGCGGCCGGGCATGCGGCCTGGGGGCCGGTCCCGGCCGCCGGCAGCTCGGGCCGCGGCCGGCACAAGACGGAGCAGGTCCTAGGAGACGCCTGAAGCCACGCACCCCTAGCCGACGAGCCGTCTGCGCCAGTCCAGCGGCGTGATCGTGATGGCCTGCCGGGGTTCGCCGTTCCATTCCACCGACAGCCCGGTCTCCTCGAGCGCCGCCACGACCTCCTGGCCGATTGATGTTGTCGTCGCCGGTGAACCGTCGAACCCGCCATACAAGAGCATCAGCCCGTGCCCGCCTGCAGCCGCGTCTGTGCACTGGGAGTGGAAGTAAACGAAGCCACGGGCGTCCGGAGAGCCCACCCCGCCGATCTCCGCCTGACCACACGTACGGCAACAGGTGAAGTTCTCCCGGGCCGTAATGCCGGCCGTCTCCAGTGCTGTGAAGGCCCGCGTGAGCCGCTCCGGGTCAGTCTCACCCTCCCAGGCGGTCTGTTCCTCGACTCGCTCCACCCACATACGGTCAACCAGTCGCCGCGCCTGCTCAGGCGAGACCGGCCCATAATCCTCGGAGACAAGATAATCCTGTGCAATCTCGGCCAGCTCTGCCCGCGTGGCATAGCCGCCGACCAGCACCTCACGGACGCGCTTTTCAAGCTGCTCACGTTCGTCATCGTCGAGTTCGAGCGGGGGCACAGGACCCGGCCCCAAGTCCAGCGGCACCCAGTCCAGCCCCGTGTTCCAGCCGTGTTCCATGCGCGCCCAGCCGGTCATCGCCGCGATCACCGGCTCTGGTCCGTCGAGCATCGTCTGGAAGTGCCGGTCGGGCGCGCCGTCGCGGTACTCCAGCGTGTAGTCGCCCCCTCTCCTATGCCACACCTGGATGAAGACATCGGGCAGATCGGGGATCCGCTGGACAACCAGGAGCTTGTCGTTCTCACCGCCAATCCGGCGGACCAGGCTGGCCAGCTCCTGTGTGGCTATCCGGATGTGCCGCTGCCCGTTCTCTGTCTCTACTGTGATCGCAAGCATTCTGCTCACTCTGACATAGGCGGCCGACAACCCAGGGCCGGGACTTCCCCTGACTGCGGCCACTTGAGACCGGCCTCCCCGCCTCCCGAACAGAGCCGCCAGCGTTTGCCCCGGATCAGCCACCACGGCGTCTACGACACGCACGACTGCGGCGAGCCACGCGACGCAAGAAGCGCACCCCATTGAAACTACGTGCCTCCGGCGGGGGCCTCGGCTCCGGGGTGATCGCCACGAGCAAGAGCCGGGTCCGCGGCAGTACCCACCACGCGGCGGTCATTCTCATGAGCGGCCGACACTTGGCCGACCAGGAGTTCCCCGCCACCCCCGACGGCTGGCCAGCCCGGCTGGATGACGATGCTGGACCGCGTCCCTGAGAGTCCGATCCCCATGGTCGGCGTCGCACAGTTCTATGCACTCGATACCGGAGATTCCCTTTCCTGAGGGAACCGATCTGCTTCAGTAGGGCGGCCTGTACCTCCACCGTTCGGCCGCATGTCGGCCACGGCTCATTGGACGGCCAGAGCAGCGGACGTGGAGGACACGGGACTCGCTCCTGCTCCACTGCTGGTCTGGCGTCGCGCCTCCGACTTGACCGATGTTCTCGCTGAACCGCCGATGCGGGATCACACCACGCCCGACGGCGGTCCTGAGACCCCGGTGGCCGATCTCAGCTACGAGGACTACCTGCCACGCACTGGCTGAGGTGGAAGCCTGATCGTCCCGCCTGCCACGACCCAGGCAAGCCCAGCAGACCGGCTCCTATGGCTCAAGCCCGTCTGCGAGACGTTCTTCACCTACTACAACCACCGTCACTCCGGGATCGGGCTGCACACCCCGGCCTCGGTGCGCTCGCTCGCGTCCTGGATGAGCGCACCCGCCACGTGTGTGTACCGCTCGGTCGTGGTCACCCGGGCGTGCCCGAGGATCTCCTGAACAACGCGGATGTGGACACCCTGCTCGACGAGGAGGGTCCCGGCGGGGGCGCATTGCTGTGACGGACGTCGTCCTGGCCAGGTCACGAAGAATGATGACGCAGCGCAGTCGTTTGCTGCATCGCCACTCGCATCGGGATGCCGACGTGCCCAGCGATCAAGAATGTGATGATTGATTCATGAGCTATGACCTCGCCGTCCTCGGCATGAGCGGGCTCGCCGATGCCCAGACGGCTCGTCAGATGTTCGATCGTTGCAGTTCCGCGCACCATGCCGAAGGCGAACTTGATGAGCGGATCGTCGCCTTCTACGAGGAGTTGCGTGCGCACTTCCCCGACTATCCGCCATACGGCCCCGAGAATCCGTGGATGTCGATGCCCTTATCCGTTGGCATCGACCATGTGATCATGCACCTGAGCTACTCGGAACGTAGCACCCCGGCACTCGAAAAGATCACGGAGCTGGCGGCGCTGCACGGTCTGGTTGTCTACGATCCGCAGTTCGACGAGGTGTTCGTCCTCGAGGAAGGGCTTGATCACCCGCACACCATCTCCCTGGACGTGAACAGACCTATCTACTGCCCGTAGGAGAATCGGAGCTGAGCGTTGATCAGGAAGTTGAGCCGATAGCGCAGATGGCCGATGACAGCCTGTTCTGGAACTTCCCCAGGCGTTAACAACGTCCAACGCAGTGCGCATCCGTTCTCAGCTGGCCTGATGTCGAACCGGATCTCATCATCGGGCCTTTCAGGCCACAACGACGACCAGACCACGAGTTCCGGCTTCACCGCCTGAAGGATGCGAGGGTCAACCTCGTCGGGATGCAGATCGAGCCATTGGCGCCCACCGGGTCGCCGCGGGTCGGCCAGACTCTCCCACACGATATGGGGAGGCGGCGGTTGCTTACGCTCTCGCGAACCCAGCTCGATCACTTCAACAGTTTAGAGATCGGTCCAGCCCTCGCCTGATGGCAGGTTCACCAGTTTGGAAGATTTGGGCCGTGCTGCGCTTCTCGGCGGCTATTTGGCCGGCGCGCTGGGGCTGCGCACGAGTCTGCTGCTGACCGCTGTCGCGCTGGCGCTGTCTCCGTTGTTCATGGCCCTGTCCCCCCTCACCCGCCTGGGGAGGGACCTTCCTGGTACGGCGGCTGATATTGGATCGCCCCGGGCAGGCGGATCATCATGCTGACTGTGTTCCGCAAGCAGCGGATGCGCGAGTCCGCCGAGATCGAGGGTGCGTGGCGGGCCATGCAGCGGTGCATCGCTGAGGCCCACACGGCAGATGAGGAGTGAGCGGCGTGGGGGAGCGTAAGACGTGGGCCGGCAAGCGGGCTGACATCATGAGCCGTCCTGGGGCGGGATCGGCGTATGAGGCGGCCAGGATCCGGTTCGAACTGGGTGAGGCGGTACGGCTGCGGCGTGAGCAGCTCGGACTGACCCAGACCGAGCTGGCCGAACGCACAGGGTTGAAGCAGCCGGCGGTGGCACGGTTCGAAACGGGTGGGACCATGCCGACCATTCCGATGCTGGAGAGGCTCGCGGAGGCTCTGGAGATGCGGTTGACCGTCCAGTTCCGGCCGCAGCGAGAGGCAAGCTGACCTTGCTGAAGCAGTGTTCAGGGCTGTGGGGTGCCGAAGCCGGAACGGCGACTGAGCAGCAGCAGAAACGATCAGGGCCCGGGTTGGGAAACCTTCCTGACGTGGGCCTTCATGATGAGAGCGGGTGACGGGAATCGAACCCGCGCTGTGTGGTTCCCGCGGTGCAGTGGTCTCAGAGCTTGTACAGCTTTTTGTATGGTGTCGTGATTCGTTCCTGCCGCGATCCGAAATCGATGACCACGGCGACCTCGTCTTCTACACCGATGACGACGCCAAGGCCGTACCGATCGTGGGTCACCTGGTCGTTCACGCTGAACCGCTCGGCAGGCGGGGCGGGGGGCGGGGGTTTGAAGGGGCTTGTGGGCAGGTGACGGCGGGTCTCGCCGTTAGCTGGCTTCATCTCCTCCAGTATGTGCCGCCTGTGAGTGCGCTCGCGACAAAAGCTCGACAAGCTCGCTAAAATGATCAAGACCTGATTCGGAACTGGCGGGACGGTGTTCGTAGTCGCGGACCAGGGCGGCGGTGATAGGCGAGGATGCCGTAGGTCTGCTCCACCACCCACCGCTTTGCGCTCGATGATCTCCACGTCGATGCCGAGCGAGGCGCCGTGGGTGACGACCGCGTTCTTGAATCCCTTGTCGACCAGGGCCTTGCGCACGGTGTCGGTCTGCGCGGCGACCCGGTCCAGCACGTCCACGGCCAGGCCGCGCTTGCGCCCGGGCACTTTCTTGCCCGCGTCTCGGCCCGTCGTGTCCGACGGCACCCCGGCCGCCGCGTGCACGCTTTGGGTGTCCAGCACCACCAGGCTCGGATCGGCTAATCGCCGGTGTTTCTCCCGTGTCTGCCAGCGCAGCAGGTCGTGATCTTCCCGGAGGTCCCCGGCTTCCGCGCGTTCGGCGTCCTGGTGCTTCTTGTGCTCGCGGAGGATGGGCAGCAGCTCGGGCGGGCACTGGAGGGTCAGCCTGCTCCGGCCCTTGCGTTGCCGAAAGACGATGCCGCCGCTGGTGCGCTTCGGGCAGCGGTCGGCGTGGCCGGTGCATCCCTTGCGGCATGTCCTCGTCGGGCAGACGTGGCCGCGTCGCGCATGCTCAGGAGCGAGTCGATCAAGGCGGCGCCTGCGGCGCCGCTCGCCGCGCTCGCTCCGGGCTCTGCCTTGGAAGGCCCGCCCGGCGCGGCGGCGACAGGCGGGAAGGCCCCTGACCGGCCGTTCTCGCCGCCTGGGGCGCGGATCCGGTGATTGCCCGCAGCGGGGCATGCCAGCATGGGCCGCATGCCTAGCGACCGCACTCCCCCCGGCGGGATCTCCACCAGGCTCGTCTCGCTGTCTGCTGACTCTGCAGATCCGCCGGGGATCAACGACTATGACAGCTTCGCCGAGGCGTACACGGCCTCAAACGAGAACAACCTCATCAATGCTTACTACGAGCGCCCCGCGATGCTGGCGCTGGCGGGGGACGTGGCTGGCCGACGCATTCTCGACGCTGGCTGCGGCTCCGGCCCCCTGTTCGCGGCGCTGCGCGACCGGGGCGCCATCGTGACCGGCATCGACAAAAGCGCCAGGATGCTGGAGCTGGCCCGGCGGCGGCTCGGTGACGACGCGGACGTGCAGGTGGCCGAGCTGGGCAGCCCGCTTCCCTTCCCCGACGACACGTTCGACGACGTCACGGCTTCCCTGGTATTGCACTACCTGGAGGACTGGGGCCCGGCACTAGCCGAGCTGCGGCGCGTGCTCAAGCCCGGCGGGCGGCTCATCGTCTCTGTTGACCACCCCTTTGCAGAGAACCTGTTGCATCGCGAGGCCGGCCTCGAGCCCGATTATTTCGCGACCTACAACTATGTCGACGAGTGGACCGTGGGCGGCCAGACCGCGCTGCTGAGTTTCTGGACCCGGCCGCTGCATGCGATGACCGACGCCTTCACCGCGGCCGGCTTCCGGATAACGGTCATCAGCGAGCCAGCGGTCGCGCCGGATACCCCCCGCGAGCTGCTCCCTGACCGCATCGCGGACAGGCGGCGCTTCCTGTGCTTCCTGTTCTTCGTCCTGCACGCCAGCTAAGCGCCAGGCAAGCAGTCGGCCATGGTGTCTGGGGACGTTGCTCCGCTGCTCTCCTGAACGATGCGGATGTGGACGCCTTGCTCGACGAGGAGGGTGCCGGCGGTGTGGCGGGCATCGTGGAGACGGGCTTCCCTGACCCCGGCTTGCTTGAGCAGCGCCTTCCACATCTTGTAGTCCTCGCTGCGTTCCATGGGCCGTCCACGGCGGGTGGGGAACAGCAGGTCGTGATCTTCCCAGAGGTTGTCGGCTTGCGCGCGTTCGGCGTCCTGGAGTTTCTTGTTCTCGCGGAGGATGGGCAGCAGCTCCGGCGGGCACTGAAGGGTCATGCCTTCCGGACATCCCGGCCGCCTCGGCCTCGTCTGATGTCACACAGGTGTGTACGGCGTCCAGGTGATGACGAATGCGGTAACCAGCAGGAGCGGAATGACCTGCACCAATGCGATGTCCCTTCGGCGACGCCTCCACGCCACAGCAGCAACCACCAGCAGAATCAAGGCCACGGCTACCGATAACGTGTAAGTAACAGCGGAGCGGAAATTCATTTCCGCCAGCCATTCGGCGGGAGTCGGATCTCCCCGCCCGTCACACCACACATTGGCTCCATCGCAGAGCTCCCCCCGGAGGTGAACACTGCTTCGAATCCACCCCGCCACCAAGAGAAGGAGCACGTCTCCAATCAAAACCGCGCCGACAGACACAACTCGCTTAGTCGCTGAAACTTCCCCGGCTTCTTGATCCCACATCCTTTGATCGTACGAAAGACATGCCTCCGGCGGGGGCCTCGGCTCCGGGGTGATCGCCGACGAGCAGGAACCAGGTCCGTAGCTGGCTGAGGTGGAGCCCGCGCATCCCTTCTGCCACCGACTCAGCCAAGCCCAGTAGATCGGCTCCTACGACTCAAGCCCGTCTGTGACCGCTGGTATCCGTTCAATCGCGGTGATTACGAGCAGGCCGACTTCCTGTTCGTCGCCGGGCAGATCCGGGAGCACAAGGTCTGGGGCGCCACTGTCCGGGCCAAGGAACAACGCATCGAGATGGCGAATCAGGATCGCGAAAGATTGAGGCCGGCGAGTTGGGAATGCCGCCTGAATTCCGGCGAATACCGTTGATCGATCTGTTGCTGGAGCTCGTTTCCGGCATTACGCGATCATGAGATGATCTCGACCATGCCTCCTCTTTATCCTGTTGCGACCGGGTTCCTCATCACCTCACTTGCGCTCCGCATCAACGGGTTCGACATCCTCGTCGATGCCGTCGGATGGTTGCTTGTGGTTTTCGGGCTCTCACACATGGAAGCGTCGATCGATCCCGTCTTCGGCAAGGCCAAGGTGGCCGCCATCGTGACGTTGGTGCTCTCGGCCGCGGAGCTCGTCGGGCTTACGGTGCACGTTGTCATCGGCCTGCTGTATGGGCTGAGCAGAATGGCCACGATATGGCTGGTGGCAGAGGGCATCATCACCCGTGCACAAGCTTTCGGCGACGTCTCCACCGCTTCGACCTTCAACGCCCTCCGTTGGGTTCTGGCGATAGTCAGCGTCGTCGGATGGCTGATCGGTTACACCGGCGCCCCGGTGCCAATCATCGCACTCATCGTGGTGATCATCGGATTGGGCGCAATCCTGTGGTTCACCATCTGCCTGTACAGGTCGGCACGCCTGCCCTACCTGGTGTCAGCTTCTCGGCCCTGAAGGTGCCGAGCTTGCAGTTCCTCGCCGTACCTGGCGGCAAACGGCATCGCCCACCAAGCACCTGGCGCGTGACCGTACAGCCAGCGCGCGGGCCGCTCCATGGACTCGTTGGCGAGGATCACGTCCCCGGACGGGCCGGGAAGTTACGATCGGTTAATGACCGAAATGACCGAAACCGCGCCCGGCTGGCTCTCTCCCGAGGAGCTGGAGTCCACCCGCGCGCGGATGCCGATCCTCTATGTGGACGCCGTGCCGGTACGTGTCGACGACACGGGAGTGGTCACGCATGTCGGCCTGCTGCTGCGCATCGGATCGGACGGGACGGTCAGCCGCGCCCTCGTGTCCGGCCGCGTGCTGCACCATGAACGTGTCCGCGACGCGCTCATGCGTCATCTGGAGAAGGACCTCGGCCCGACGGCGCTGCCCCGCGTCCCCGCCTCTCCACAGCCGTTTACCGTCGCGGAGTATTTCCCGACGCACGGCATCACGCCATATCACGATCCCCGGCAGCACGCGGTGTCTCTCGCCTACGTCGTCCCGGTGGCGGGTGACTGCCGTCCTCGGCAGGATGCTCTCGATCTCGTCTGGTTCACGCCGGAGGAGGCCGCGTCGCCGCTCGTGCAGCAGGAGATGGCCGGCGGGCAGGGCATCCTGCTGAAGCAGGCCCTCGCGTACGTTGGCTGCCTCTCCTGACCCGCCAGACTCCTGACCCGCCAGACTCCTGACCCACCAGACTCCTGACCCGCCGGATTCCTGCATGTGCCAGGCGCCTACGACGGACCGACGCGGCTGACCATCTGTACATGTGATGATCAGCCGCGCCGGCATACGACAGGTCAGGGGCGAGGCCGTCGCCTGAGAAGGCGCCATCCCGCGAAGGCGATCGCGGCACCGGCCCCGGCGCCGGCGGCTCCCGTGTAGATCCCGGCCGGAGCCGGAGCCGGAGCCGGAGCCAGAGCCGGAACGCCGCCGGAGGCACCGGAGGCGCCAGGCGTGAGGGTGACGGTGGGTGACGGCGTGACGCCAGGCGTGAGGGTGACGGTGGGCGACGGCGTGACGGTGGGCGCCGGGGCCCGTTTCGGCTTGCCGAGAGCGGTGAGGAGCGCGCTGTCCAGACGCTCCCCGTTGTAGCCGTCCTGGTTGCGCACGATCCCGTCCTTCGGGCGGAGCGGGCCCGTGCCGCGGCGGACCTCGCGGTTCCCCGCGCACAGCGAGGTGTGCAGGCGCACCCCCGGGTCGATATCGAACAGGCCCGACTGGCCCGCGGCGGCGAACACCAGGTAGCGCGACCCCACCGTGAAGTCGACTCCGCACGCGGCGCTGTCGGCGTTGGTGGCGATCTCGTACGTCGCGCTCGGCGCGCCCTTGTAGATCTGGTCGGCTCGGAAGGTGTAGACGAGCGGCGGAGGCGGACCGAGGGGGTCGCCGCCGCTGACGCGGCGGACTGCCGTCACCGTCCCGGTGAACACGGCGGCCGACCCCTTCATCTGCTGGGACGGCTTGAGCGGCGCGCAGGAGCAGGCGCACGCCGTACTGGGGGTGAACGCGACCGTCCCTAAGATCAATAGAAGGACGGCGAGCAGTCGGTGTCTCATGCTCCTATCACGTACACGCCCGCGAGCCGGTTCGGCGGTCGCCACGCTGGTCGCCACCAGCGACGATGCCGATCCCGGCCGCTGTGGGAAGGGTGTGCCACTCTGCCGTGGAAGACGCCGATGCCCGGGTAGGGGGCTCGGCTCCCCTCACGCGTACGTCCGTGATCGAGGAAGCGAGCGCCGCCGCACCCGGGCATCGCGGCGCGGTGTGAACGGGCCTTACGGCTTGCGGCCCACGCCGCCGAACTGGAACACGTCGCGGTCCTGGAAGCTGGTCTCCGGCTCGGGCCGCCACTTGGGCAGCGACACCATGCCGGGCGTCAGCAACTCCATCCCCGTGAAGAACTCCTCAAGCTGTTCGGGGGTGCGCAGGGTGAGCGGGGAGGCGTTGCTGGCATTCCACTTGGCCGCGGCGTCGTCCATCGACGGGCTGTGGACGCTGTGCGCGATCGCCATGTAGCTGCCGGAGGGGAGCGCGTCCCGCAGCGCGCCCACCGCGGCGTGCGCGGTCTCGGTGTCGGGGACGAACTCCAGCACGCCCATCAGCATCAGCGCGATGGGACGCGAGAAGTCGAGCGTGCGCGCCGCCTCCTCCAGGATGGGCTCCGGCTTGCGCAGGTCGGCGTCGATGTACGCGGTGGCCCCCTCGGGGGTGCTCTGCAGCAGCGCCCGGGCGTGGACGAGCACGATCGGGTCGTTGTCGACGTAGACGATCCGCGCCTTGGGGTTGACCCGCTGCGCGACCTCGTGGGTGTTGTCCGCGGTCGGGATGCCGGTGCCGACGTCGAGGAACTGGTCGATGCCGGCCTCGCCGGCGAGGTGGCGGACGACCCGGCCGATGAACTGGCGCTCCGCCCGCGCGTTGACCGGCAGGTCCGGCATGACCTTCACGATCTCGTCGCCGACCGCGCGGTCGGGCGCGTAGTTGTCCTCGCCGCCCAGCCAGTAGTCCCATACTCGGGCCGAATGCGGGACGGAGGTGTTGATGCGTGCCAGCACCTCGTTGTCGAACTCGCGGGATTCCCCACCCATCACAGCCTCCTCATCGGCGTCGAAGACGGCACGCCCACGAGATCAACTTAGGCGATCAGGCTCCTGCTAGGCCCGGCAAATCACGACACATCAGGGTATTTCGCGCCATTGTCGTCAAGTTGTACGACTCCCTGGTGTCGAGGGCGCCGGCTCCGGAGGGCGCCCGACCCGAGCGCGATCGGGCCTTTCCGGTAATGAATCCGAAGCGTGAGCATGGTGGTACTAAGGGTGAAATCGGGAAATTGCCGGGGTACAGGAGACCTATCTTCCGCAACTCGGTTGGAGGGACCATGGGTCGCTTCGGGGTCGTCCGTATCGGGGTGGCTTGTGCGGGCATGGTGGCGCTCGCGGCCTGCCAATCCACAGAGTCCAAGACGGCGGCGCACGCGACGCCCAACGCGAAGGCGGCGGCCGCTTCCGCCGAACTGACGCGGAAGGCGAACATGGCCGCCGCCGCCAAGGTGAAAGCCAACGAGCTGGGCGTGATCCCAGTGATCATGTATCACCGGGTCACCGCCAAGCCCGGCGGGACCGACGACCGCACGCCCGCGCAGTTCCGCGCCGAGCTGGAGCGCCTCGCCTCCGAGAACTACGTGCCGATCACCGCGGCCGAGTACGTCACCGGGAAGATCGGCATCCCCGCGGGCACCCACCCGGTCGTGCTGACCTTCGACGACTCCTCGCCGTCGCAGCTCACGCTGGACGCGATGGGCAAGCCCATGCCGGACACCGCGGTGGGCATCCTGTTCGACGTCGCAAAGAAGCACCCCGGATTCCGGCCCGTCGGCACCTTCTTTGTGATCCGCGACATGTTCGGGAAGTTCAGCCCCGAGGAGCGTACTCAGGTCCTCAGCTGGCTGCACGACAACGGATTCGACATCGGCAACCACACGCGCGACCACCTGAACCTGCTCGGGAAGTCCGAGAAGGAGGTGAGCGAGCAGATCGCCGCCGGCCAGAAGCTCATCACGGATCTGGACAAGAAGGTCCAGGTCCACACGCTGGCCCTGCCGTACGGCAACCAGCCGCGGGACAAGCAGTGGGCGCTGCACGGCTCCGCGAACGGCGTGCGGTACGACTACCAGGGGGTGTTCCTGGCGGGGTACACGCCCGCGCCCTCGCCGTTCAGCAAGGAGTTCAACCCGGTCGGGATCCCGCGGATCCGGGCGATGGACAAGAAGGGCGACTGCGTCAAGTTCTGCTCGACGGCCTGGCTGGACGAGCTCAAGGCACACCCGGATGAGCGTTACACCTCCGACGGCAACATCGCGACGGTGGCATACCCGAAGTTCAAGGCGCCTTTCATGGCTAAGAACTTCGCCTCCAACGCCCTGCCGTACTGACCGGGTCCGTCGGCGCCGGCCTGTGCTCGGACGGTCGCGGCCTCTCAGTCACGGTCGTGCGCCTGGCGGCGGCCCTCCTCCAGGAACGCGGTGACCGCGTCGGCGCCGCCCAGCTCGGATATCGGGCGGGCCGCGCCGAAGGTCATGTTCCAGAACGCGCCCTCCCTGGCCTGCCAGGGGCCCACGTAGGCGTACGGCTCCTCGATCGTGCTGTTTCCGAGGGACACGCCGTAGTTGATCTCGTCGCTACTGACGCCCAGGTCGAAGTGCTCGGGCCACAGCACCGGGGTCAACTCGGGGTCCAGGCGGCGCAGGGCCGTTTCGCCGATGGCCAGGCAGTCCGCGATGTATTCGACGGCGGCGGGATCGACCTCCACGCGCTCGTCGGCCTGGACGCCGGATCCGTCGCGGTAGAGCCCCTCGGGCGCGCCCACCTGGACGCCGGCGGCCTCGGCCAGCCCGGCGAAGGTGACGTCCCGGAGGGGAAGGACCAGCCCGGTCCCCGTCACCAGCGTGTCGCCGTCGACCCGCAGGTGGGGTGCGGTGACCGTGGCGAAACCGCCGGAGACCGGGCGGAGCCGGATGGTGCCGCTCAGCCGGTACTGCGGGCCGGCCAGCACGAGTTCGGCCACTCCGTGCAGGACGCGCCGCGTCCTCGGCAGATCTTGGATGCGCATCCTCGTCTCCTCCTCAGCTCGGCCGTACCACACCATCGTGTCCGACGGAGCGGCCGGGGGAGCGTTTCCGTGCGGAGTAGGCTGGCGGTGAAGTCCGCACGACGTCTATGGGGGCGGGCCGATGGTGACCAGTGAGCCCACATGCGAGCTTCATCTCCGGATGGTCGGGCAGCTGCACGACCTCGTGTTGCGCGTGCACAAGCCGCCGCTGACCGAGGACGAGGTGGCCCGCTGGATGCAGTCGGGCGC
Organism: Microtetraspora sp. NBRC 16547; assembly: GCF_030268965.1. GTDB lineage: Bacteria > Actinomycetota > Actinomycetes > Streptosporangiales > Streptosporangiaceae > Microtetraspora. The sequence goes on from NZ_BSSE01000024.1 coordinate 36,264, forward strand.
GGTGGTCCGGCTTGAGGTCTCCGAGATGGGCACCCAGGTCGCGCACAGCATGCTGGTGAACTTCGGGAACATCGGGTTCGCCTGGCTGCTTCCCTACCGCGGGGGGCGCGGCCTGAGCTTCTGACGGATCACTCGCGGGGGATCCCGTCGCCGAGGTGCGCGGGCCCGTGCGGATCGGCGCAGTGGTCGGTGTAGTGGTCGGCGTGCCGATCGGCCGTGCGGCCGTGCGGCCGAATGGACAGGACGTCCGGGGACGCGTGGTCGACCTGGAGCGTCGTGTGCTCGATGCCGTACTCCTCGCGCACGAGCCGCTCGGCGGCCAGCCGTACGGCGTGGCAGTCGGCGCCGGGCGCGACGAGGATGTGCGCGGACAGCGCCGGGTAGCCGGAGGTCACCTCCCAGACGTGCAGGTCGTGCACCTCGACCACCGTGTCGAGCGCGGCCGTCCTGCGCCCGATCTCGGCCGGGTTGATCCCGTCGGGCGCCGCCTCCATGAACACTCGGGCCGAGGCGCGGACCAGGCCCCAGCCGGCCTTGAGCATCAGCGCGGCGACGACCAGGGCGGCGACGGCGTCGGCCCGGCCCCACCCGGTCAGCCAGACGACCAGGCCGGCGACGGTGGTCGCGATGAACGCGTAGAGGTCGTTGAGGATGTGTTGGAAGGCGCCCTCGACGTTGAGGCTGCCCCGGTCGGCCCGGGCGAGCAGCCAGGTGGCGGTGATGTTGACGGCGATCCCGGCCAGGCCGGTGGCGACGACGTAGACGCCCTGGACCTCGGGCGGCGTGACCAGCCGACGCGCGGCCTCGTAGACGAAGTAGGCGCTGAGCAGCAGCAGGGTGATGCCGTTCAGCTGGGCTGAGATGATCTCGGCGCGTTTGAGGCCGTAGGTGAACCCGCCCTGCGGCGGGCGGGCGGCGATCCGCATCGCGACCAGCGCGAGCACGATGGCGATGGCGTCGGTGAGCATGTGGCCGGCGTCGGAGATCAGGGCGAGCGAGCCCGCGATGACGCCGATGACCACCTCGACGGCCATGAAACCGATGATCAGCAGGAGTGCCGCGGTCAGGAGGCGCCGGTCGGCCCCCGCGCTCACACCGTGCCCGTGCCTGTGGCTGTTCCCGCGACCGTGGCTGTGACTGTTCCGGTGCCCGTGGCTGTTCCCGTGCCCGTGTGCATGTCCGTGTCCGTGTCCGTGACCGTTCCCAGGATCCTGTCCATGACCGTGGCCGTGGTCCGCCATCGTACGGATCCCTCTCGTTTTGTCCCGTTATGCGAGCTTAGCGCGCGGGGCTGGAAATAATCGAGCCTTTGTCAACGATCTGTAAGCATCCGGCTACGTTAAGTGAGCATCATAGGTCGTATGGCAGTCAGCCTTCCCAACGCGCTGGGCACCTCGCTCCTGGTGATCACGATGCTCGATCCCTCGGCGGGGCCGACCCACCTGGCCATCTCGTCCTCCTGCCCCGCCCCCAGGCTCGCTTCCCATAGGGGATACGGGACGGAGAACACGCTCGCGGCATTCGCGAGCGCGCTGGACGCGGGCTCCGAGCAGGTCGAGTTCGACGTCCACTTCACCAGCGACCACCAACCCGTGCTGATGCACGACGCCACGGTGGACCGTACGACCACGGGAACGGGACGGGTCGCGGACATGACGCTGGCGGAGTTCCGCGCGCTGCGCACCGCGAACGGCGAGCGGCCCCCGACCCTGGCGGCCGCGTTGCGGCTGGTCCGGGACCGGGGCGGCCGCGCCATGGTGGAACTCAAGGAGGTTCCGGACGCGGAGGACGTGCGCGAGCTGCGCGAGATCTACACCCTCCTGAACGCCCGCCGATGGGCGAGCATGACGTCCTTCATCCCCGCCGCGCTGCGGGCGGTGGGCTCCATCGGGGCCGCACGTGGACTGCTGTCGTCGTCCGCGCTCAGCGTGTCGGCCGCCAAAGGGTTCTCCTTCGTCAGCGTCCGGTACGACCGGCTGACCACGGCGCTGGTGCAGGAGTACCGCGCGGCCGGCTTCCCCGTGTACGCGTTCACCCCCAACGACGAGGTCGCCTGGCGGCGCCTGGCCGATTACGGCGTGAGCGGCGTCGTGACCGACCGGACCCCCGCCTACCTGGACTGGGCCAGGTCGGTGTGTCCGGTCCCGGTCACGGACTGAGCAGGACCTTGATCGCGCCGTCGCGCTTCTTCTGGAAGATCTCGTAGCCGTGCGGCGCCTGGTCGAGCGGCAGGCGGTGCGTGGCGAGATCCATCACACCCAGCGGGTCCGCGTCGTCCTCGACCAGCGGCAGCAGCGTGTCGATCCAGCGCTTGACGTGCGTCAGGCCCATGCGCAACGTGATGCCCTTGTCGAACATCCGCAGCATGGGCATCGGGTCGGCCATGCCGCCGTAGAGGCCGATGATCGATATGGTGCCGCCGCGCCGTACCGTCTCGATCGCGTGGTGCAGCGCGGAGAGCCGGTCGACGCCCGCGGTCTCCATCAGCGGCGCGGCGACCCGGCCCGGCAGCATGCCGGTGATGCTCTGCGCGAGCTTGGCGAACGGGGAGCCGTGTGACTCCATGCCGACCGCGTCGATCACCGAGTCGGGGCCGCGGCCGTCGGTGAGGTCGCGGATCGCCTCGGGGACGTTGCCGTGGCTCGGCACGTCCACGGTCTCGACGCCGTGCCTGCGGGCCATGGCGAGCCGCTCGGGCACGCCGTCCACCGCGATGACGCGGTGCCCGAGGTGCCGCGCGATGCGGGCGCACATCTGACCGATGGGGCCGAGGCCGAAGATCGCGACGGAGCCGCCGCCGGGAATGTCGGCCCACTCGACGGCCTGCCAGGCGGTGGGCAGGACGTCGGAGAGGTAGACGTAGCGCTCGTCCGGAGGCCCCTCCGGGACCTTGATCGGGCCGAAGTGGGCCTGCGGGACGCGGAGGTACTCCGCCTGCCCGCCGGGCACCTCGCCGTACAGCTTGGTGTAGCCGAACAGGGCCGCGCCCATCCCGTGGTCGCGGACCTGGGTCGTCTCGCACTGGGCGAAGAGCTTCCGGTCGCACATGAAGCAGTGCCCGCACGAGATGTTGAACGGGATGACCACCCGGTCGCCCGGCTTGATGTTCTTGACCTCGGCGCCGACCTCCTCGACGATGCCCATCGCCTCGTGGCCGAGGACGTCACCCTCCAGCATGAACGGCCCGAACAGCTCGTAGAGGTGCAGGTCGGAGCCGCAGATCCCGGACGTGGTGACCTTGATGATGGCGTCGGTGGCTTCCTTGATCGACGGGTCCGAGACCTCCTGGACCCGTACGTCGCGCTTTCCGTGCCAGGTGAGTGCCTTCATGTGGCCCCCGCCTACCCTGTCCTCGGCCGTCAAACAGGACAGTGGGGTTCTCGCCCGTGAAGTCAGTGCTCTGTGAAGTCAGCGCTCCGTGAACGCGACCGGTTCGCTGAAGGACATCAGCCGGAACCCCGTGACGACCTCGGGGTGGATCCGGATCACGTGGTCCATGTTCCCGAAGACCCACGGCCGCAGCATCGAGGTGTAACGCTCGATCTCGCCCTGGTCCCGGACGAGCCGGGCCGTGCCGAGGACGATCACGCTCCAGCCGAGATGGTCGTGCGGGTCGATCGCGTCGGCCTCGTACGCGACCACGGTGCCGTCGCCGTCGGCCGCCGAGGTGATGGCCGCGCCCAGATGGGTGCGAATAATGATGTCGCCGTCGTCGAGAATGTGGTTGACCGGCCGGATCGCGGGGAGCGCGTGCAACGTGAACACCACGCGGCCCATCGCCACGGAGGCGAGCAGCCGCAGCGACTCGTCCCGGGGCAGTTCCCGGAGTTCTCGTTCGTTCATGCCGGATCGCCACGATTCACAAACCCACCATGCCATTGGTAACGCCATGTCCCGCTAGGGACCAAAGTCCTGGAGAAAAGGTCGTTCCTCCCTGACCTGTCTCGTGGGGCCGAAGGTCCTTCAAGCCGGGGACCTCGGTGCCGTCGGGCCCGAGCCGTACGGCACTGCCGTCGATCCCGCCGAGGCGATGGACTTGTGCCATCGCAGCAGAAAGGGAAAGGGGCTCACGATGGCGATCATGGAGCGGGGCAGCCAGCAGAACAGCCGGCAGGCGACGCATGCGGTCCCGGGACCCGGGGCGCACGCCGCAGTGCAGCCGGCGCGCAGACCGGTGAACTACATCTGGGCGGTCGCCCGTTTGGCGATCGGCTGGATCTTCCTCTGGGCCTTCGTCGACAAGCTTCTCGGTCTGGGGTTCGCCACCCCTGAGCAGAAGGCGTGGATCAACGGCGGCAGCCCGACCACCGGGTTCCTTAAGGGAATGGCCGACGGCACCTTCGGCGGCTTCTTCTCGGGCCTCGCCGGGCAGGGCTGGGTCGACTGGCTCTTCATGATCGGCCTGGCCGGGATCGGCACCGCGCTGATCCTGGGCGCGGGCGTCCGCGTCGCCGCGATCACCGGTGGCCTGCTCCTCATGCTCATGTGGGCGGCCGAACTGCCCCTCGCGAACAACCCGTTCCTCGACGAGCACGTGATCTACGCCATCGTCCTCGCCGGGCTCGCCCTGGTGAACGCCGGCGACACCCTCGGCCTCGGTCGCTGGTGGGGCGGAACCGCGCTCGTCAAGCGGTATCCGATCCTCAAGTGACCGAAGTTACCGTCCCCCTTCCACCGCCCGTCCTCGCGAAGAGGGCGGGCGGTGTGCTATGCCCTGAGTGGTATCACTTTGAGAGGGCGCGACATGGCGGACACCGAATTGGGATCATTCCTCCCGCGAATGCGGCTGGACGATCTCCTGGCCGAGCTGCAGAACCGGCTGGAGGCCGTGCTCGCCACCCGGGACCGGGTCCACTCGCTCCTGGAGGCCGTGGTCTCGGTCGGTAGCGAGCTCGACCTGGAGACCGTGCTCCACCGCATCGTCGAGTCGGCCACCGCCCTGGTCAACGCCTCGTACGGCGCGCTCGGCGTGATCGGCGACCAGAGCACGCTGATCCAGTTTGTCCCGGTCGGCCTGACCGAGGAGGAGATCGCCAGGATCGAGCACTGGCCGCACGGGCTCGGCCTCCTCGGACTGCTGATCAAGGAGCCGCAGTCGCTCCGGCTGCGCGACATCGCCGACCATCCCGACTCGCATGGCTTCCCCGCGGGCCACCCGCCGATGCGCTCGTTCCTCGGCGTCCCCATTCGCGTACGCGACGAGATCTTCGGCAACCTCTACCTCACCGAGAAGCGCAACGGCGAGTTCGACGAGGAGGACGAGGCGATCGTCACCGCCCTGGCCACGGCCGCGGGCGTCGCCATCGAGAACGCCCGGCTGTACGAGGAGACCCGGCGCAGGGAGGCGTGGCTGGAGGTCTCCTCCGAGGTGACCACGAGCCTGCTGTCCGGGACCGATCCGCACGACGTGCTGGTGACCCTCGCCCGGCGCACCCGGGAGTTGACCGACGCGGACGTGGTGACGATCTCCTTCGGCGTCGCCCCCGACCTGCTGCGGGTCGAGATCGCCGAGGGGCTCGGCGCGGAGGAGCTGCTCGGCATCGAGCTGCCCGCCGGAGACACGGTGGCGGGGCTGGTGCTGCGTGCCGCGGAGCCGCAGGTCGCCGACTTCAGGTCCTGCCCCGATGCCCCGGAGAATTTCAAGACCGGTCCGTCGCTGTCCGTCCCCCTCGGGAAGGGGCGGCTCGTCCGTGGCGTGCTCGGCCTGGGCAAGCGGACGGGACGCATGCCGTTCAGCGCCGCCGACCTGCGGATGGTCCAGGCCCTCGCGGGTCAGGCCGCCGTCGCGCTCGAGCTGGCCGAGGCCAGGAAGGACGCCGAGCGCCTCGGCCTGCTCGAAGATCGCGACCGCATCGCCAAGGACCTGCACGACGTGGTGATCCAGCGGCTGTTCGCGGCGGCGATGACGCTGATGAGCGTCGTCCGGCTGGTGGAGAAACCGGAGGTCACCGGGCGCGTCCAGCACGTCGTGGACGAGCTCGACGCCACGATCAGGCAGATCCGGTCCACGATCTTCGCTCTGCACACGCCGAGGGAGGAGGCGGCGGCCACGGTGCGCGGGCAGCTCATGGACCTGGTGGAGTCGGCGCGCGGCCATCTCGGGTTCATGCCGGGCGTCCGCCTGGAAGGGGCGCTGGACACCCTCGTCACGCCCAAGATCGCGGACCACCTCCTCGCCGTCCTGCGCGAGGCCCTGTCCAACGTCGTACGGCACGCGCACGCGACCGAGGTGGACGTGACCGTGGACGCCCGTGACAACGTCCTCCTGCTCGAAGTGGGGGACAACGGCGTCGGCGTGCCGGAGGAGGGGCGGCGCAGCGGCCTGCGCAACCTGGCCGAACGGGCGGAGCTCCTCGGCGGCACGTTCGAGGTGCTCCGGCGCGAGCCCCGGGGCACCTGCCTGTCCTGGCAGGTCCCCCTCAGCTGAGGCGCCTCCCGGTGACCAGTTCCGCGCGTATGGAGATGAGCTGGTCGTGGTGGCCTGGCGCCCACGGGGCGAGCGGCAGCCGGGCCAGCCGTACGACCTCGGCGGGCTCCTCGACCAGGCGGGCCGGACCCACGGCGGTCACCGACCAGCCCCTGCGGGTGACCGGATCGAAGTGGTCGGCCTCGAAGGCCACGATCGTGCCGCGCGCGGCGTCCGACAGGCGCGAGCCGGCGGCGGTGCGGAACACCACGTCGTCCCCGTCCAGCATGTAGTTGACGACCTGCACCGCGGGAAGCGCGCGCTCGGTGAACACGACGCGGCCGATCGGTGTCGTGGAAAGCAGAGCCAGGCACTCCGCCCGCGAGAGCTCCTGGAGCTCGGCCATGTCGAGGTTCATGTCTTCAGGGTTTCGCACCCGGATTCTCGCCAGCAGGGACGAAGGTCCCCCCGGTCCCGGCGTTCGGCTCGTTCGGCTCGCTCGTTCGGCTCGCTTCGGCTCGTGTCGGGCAATCAATCTCCCGCTCCCGGGTACTGAGATGTTCATGAATGAACTCGCGCAGATCGACGCATTCTGGCGTGCCGCGAACTACCTGTCGGTCGGGCAGATCTACCTGCTCGACAACCCGCTCCTCAAGGAGCCGCTGTCCCCCAAGGACGTCAAACCGCGGCTGCTCGGCCACTGGGGGACCACCCCTGGGCTGAACTTCTGCTTCGCCCACCTCAACCGGATCATCCGGCAGCGTGACCAGGACATGATCTACGTCGTCGGTCCCGGCCACGGGGGCCCCGCCGCGGTCGCGCACGCCTGGCTGGAGGGCACCTACAGCGAGGTCTACCCCTCCGTCTCGCAGGACGCCCCGGGCATGCGCCGGCTGTTCCGCCAGTTCTCCTTCCCCGGCGGCATCCCGAGCCATGTCGCGCCGGAGACGCCCGGGTCGATCCACGAGGGCGGCGAGCTCGGCTACGCCCTCGCGCACGCGTACGGCGCGGCGTTCGACAACCCGGACCTGGTCGTGGCGTGCATCGTCGGCGACGGCGAGGCGGAGACCGGGCCGCTGGCGGCGAGCTGGCACTCGAACAAGTTCCTCGACCCGACGCGGGACGGGATCGTGCTGCCGATCCTCCACCTGAACGGCTACAAGATCGCCAACCCGACGGTCCTCGCCCGCATCCCGGAGAGCGAGCTGGTCAAGCTCATTGAGGGGTACGGCTACCGCCCGCACATCGTCTCCGGGAACGACCCAGCGGTCATGCACCGCCTGATGGCCGACACGCTCGACGCGGTCTTCGACCAGATCGCGGAGGTCAAGGCGGGATCGGGTGAGCGGCTGCCGATGATCGTGCTGCGCACGCCCAAGGGCTGGACCGGCCCGCGCGAGGTGGACGGCCTGCCGGTCGAGGGCACCTGGCGGGCCCACCAGGTGCCGCTGGCCGACGTCCGGGATCACCCGGACCGGCTGGCCGCCCTGGAGGAGTGGATGCGCTCCTACCGTCCCGATGAGCTGTTCGACGCCGACGGGCGTCCGGTGCCCGAGGTCACCGTCGGCGTGCCGCACGGGCCGCGCCGGATGAGCGCCAACCCGCACGCCAACGGCGGCGAGCTGCTGCGCCCGCTGGTGCTGCCCGACTTCCGCGACTACGGAGTCGAGGTCAAGGCCCCGGCCACCGCGACCAGCGAGCCCACGCGGATCTTCGGCGCGTTCCTCCGGGACGTGATCGCCGCCAACCCGCGGGACTTCCGGCTGATGGGCCCGGACGAGACCGCGTCCAACCGGCTGCAGGCGGTGTTCGAGGTGACCGACCGGGCGTGGGACGCCGAGCGGCTGCCGACCGACGAGCACCTCGCGCCCGAGGGCCGGGTGATGGAGGTGCTGTCGGAGCACCTGTGCCAGGGCTGGCTGGAGGGCTACCTGCTGACCGGGCGGCACGGCCTGTTCAACTGCTATGAGGCGTTCATCCACATCGTGGACGCGATGTTCAACCAGCACGCCAAATGGCTGGAGTCGTCGCGCAAGATCCCGTGGCGGCGTCCGGTGGCCTCGCTCAACTACCTGCTGTCCTCGCACGTATGGCGCCAGGACCACAACGGCTTCAGCCACCAGGACCCCGGGTTCTTGGACGTGGTCATGAACAAGAAGGCCTCGGTCGTGCGCGTCTACCTGCCGCCGGACGCCAACACGCTGCTCTCGGTCGGGGACCACTGCCTGCGGTCGCGCGACTACGTGAACGTCGTGGTCGCCGGCAAGCAGCCGACACTCGACCTGTTCACCATGCCGGAGGCGGTGGCGCACTGCACCCGAGGCCTCGGCATCATCGAGTGGGCCTCCAACGACGAGGGCGTGGAGCCCGACGTGGTCCTCGCCTGCGCCGGCGACGTGCCCACCATGGAGACCCTGGCCGCCGCCGCGCTGCTCCGCGAACACCTGCCCGAGCTGCGGGTCCGAGTGATCAACGTCGTGGACCTGATGCGCCTGCAGCCGCCGAGCGAGCACCCGCACGGCATGTCGGACGCCGAGTACGACACGCTGTTCACCACCGACCGGCCGGTGATCTTCAACTTCCACGGCTACCCGTGGCTGATCCACCGGCTCACCTACCGGAGGGCGGGCCACGACAACCTGCACGTGCGCGGATACAAGGAGGAGGGCACCACGACCACGCCGTTCGACATGGCGATGCTCAACGACATCGACCGCTTCCACCTGGTCCTCGACGTGATCGACCGGGTCCCCGGACTCGGTGCGCGCACCGCCCACCTGCGCCAGCGGATGCTCGACGAGCGGCTGCGCTGCCGTGTCTACACCCGGGAGTACGGTGAGGACGCGCCGGTGATCCGCAACTGGGTCTGGCCGTACTGAGCGGTCCGGGTCAGCCGCCGAGCAGACGCAGGGCCAGGGACGCGATCTCCCACTCCTCGTCGGTCGGGACCACCATCACCGCGACGTCGGAGCCGGGCGGCGAGATGATCCGCGCGCCCTCGCCGCCCTGGTTGCGGGCCGGATCGACGGCGATGCCGAGTCGTTCCAGCCCGCTCATGGAACGGGCCCTGGTCCGCGCGTCGTGCTCGCCCACGCCGGCGGTGAACACGATCGCGTCGAGCCGGCCGAGCACGGCGTAGTACGCCCCGACGTACTTGCGTATCCGGTGGCAGTAGACGTCGAGCGCCAGCCGGGCGTCCTCGTCGCCGGCGTCGGCCTTCTCCCACACCTCGCGCATGTCGCTCGCTCCGGCCATGGCCAGCATGCCCCCGGCCCGCATCAACGCCTCGTGGCTCTCGGCCACGCCCAGGCCCGCCGTACTGGCCAGGAACGAGGGCAGCGAGGGGTCCACGTCTCCGGAGCGGGTGCCCATGACCAGGCCCTCCAGAGGCGTCAGGCCCATCGAGGTCTCCACACTGCGGCCGCCCCTGATCGCCGTCGCGCTCGCGCCGTTGCCGAGATGGAGCACGATCACGTTGGTCTCCTCCAGCGGCTTGCCGAGCAGCTCCGCCGCCAGCCGGGAGACGTACGCGCACGAGGTGCCGTGGAAGCCGTACCGCCGCACGCCCAGGTCCTCGGTCCAGGTGCGCGGCACCGCGTACGTGTACGCGTGCGGGGGCAGGGTCTGGTGGAAGGCCGTGTCGAACACGGCGACCTGCGGGACGCCGGGGAACGCCTTGCGCGCCACCCGGATCCCGTCCAGGTTCGCCGGGTTGTGCAGCGGGGCGAACTTCGCCAGCTCCTCGATGCCGGAGATCACCTCGTCGTCGATCAGGACCGGCCCGGTGAACCGGTCGGCGCCGTGGACGACCCGGTGCCCGACGGCGCGTAGCGGGATCCGCGTCAGGTCGGGACCGGCCTCGGCGAACGCGTCGAGCGCCGCCCGCAGCCCCGACTCGTGATCGGGAAAGGGCCGGTGCAGCGCGTACGGCTCGGCGCCCGGCCGCGTGTGGGTGAGCGCTCCCTGCTCGTCGCCGATCCGCTCCACCAGCCCGACGGCGAGGCGGCTCCCGGACTCCGTGTCGATCAGCTCGTACTTGATCGACGAGGAGCCGGTGTTCAGCACCAGCACGCACGGGTCCACACCTGTGTCCACGGTTGTGTTCACTGGGTCCACTGGGTCCACGGTTGTGCCCTCGCTCACGGGATGCTTCCAAAACGGCCGAACCTACCGTGATCACCATCCTTCCCCTGGTGGGGCGGCACATGCTTTTTGGGAAACTTTCCGACTTTTCGTGTTCGCATTACGGGGAAGGCGGAAGGTCCCGTCCCATGAGGACCAGCGGCCCTGGAACCCGCTCCGCCGCGGTCGTGTCATGGATGTGCCCGGGACGAACGAGGAGGACATCATGATCATCGTTGCCACCGACGGCTCCCCCGCCGCGACGGCCGCCGTGGAATGGGCCGCTGACGACGCGGCGCGCAAGGGACTGCCGTTGCGCGTTCTCCACGTGGTGGACCGCCTGCCGTACGAGATCCCGCGGTATCCGATCCCGGGTGTGCAGGAGTCCATCGTCCAGTCGGGCGAGCGGATCCTCCGTGACGCGCGCCAGGCCGTACGGACCCGGCAGCCCGGCGTCGAGGTGAACACGGAGCTGGTCTACGGCGTGCCCGCACCCTCGCTGCGGCAGGAGGCCGAGCACTCCTCCGAGCTGGTGGTGGGCAGCCGCGGCAGGGGCGGCTTCGCCGGGATGCTGCTCGGCTCCGTCAGCTCGCATGTCGCCGGGCACGTCCATGTGCCGGTCGTCGTCGTACGGCCCGGGCCCGCCACCGCGTACGGCGAGATCGTGGTCGGCGTGAGCGAGTCGGAGGAGTGCGATCCCGCCCTGGCCTACGCGTTCGAGGAGGCCAAGCTGCGCGGCGCCCGGCTGCGTGCGATCTGCGCGTGGGAGCTTCCCGTGCACATCCTCGGACCGGAGGTCGTCTACGACGTCGACGAGATCCAGCACGCCTTCCGCCAGGCCGCCCAGGACAAGATCGGAGACCTGGAGGAGCGGTTCCCCGAGGTCGAGGTCACGCTGGACATCGTGCGCGGGCACCCCGTCGCGGCACTGGTGGACACATCCGAGAAGGCGGACCTCGTCGTCGTCGGCTCGCGTGGACGCGGGGCCTTCGGCGCCGTGGTGCTCGGCTCGGTGAGCCGCGGCATACTGCACCACGCGCGCTGCCCGGTCGCGGTCGTGCGGTCGTGACCGCGAGGGCCTCGGGGTGATCTGGTCGGGGTGATCTGGTCGGGGTGATCTGGGCGGGCTGATCTTGTCGGGCTGATCTGGTCGGGCTGATCTGGTCGGGCTGATCTGGGGCGAGCGCCAGAAGTGAGGAGGCGGCGTGCGGGGGTAGCCCTGTGGCATCCCGGCCTCTCGGGGGGCTTCCCCGAGGCCGGTCCCGACGGCACGGGGGGAGCCGTTGTGGACAAGCTGTCTCTGGCCCGCTGGCAGTTCGGGATCACCACCGTCTATCACTTCATCTTCGTCCCGATGACGATCGGACTCGCCATCCTGGTGGCGGCCATGCAGACCACATGGCACGTCACCGGGAACGAGATCTACCTCCGGATGACCAAGTTCTTCGGAAAGCTCTTCCTGGTCAGCTTCTTCATGGGTGTGGTCACCGGAATCTGGCAGGAGTTCCAGTTCGGCATGAATTGGAGCTCCTACTCCCGGTTCGTCGGTGACGTGTTCGGGGCCCCGCTGGCGATGGAGGGGATTCTCGCGTTCTTCGCCGAATCGACCTTCATCGGGCTGTGGGTATTCGGCTGGAACCGGCTGCCACCCCTGGTCCATCTCGGCACGATCTGGCTGGCCGCAATCGGGACCGTCGCGTCGGCGTACTTCATCCTCGCGGCGAACTCCTGGATGCAGCATCCGGTTGGATACCGGATCAACCCGGACACACGCCGGGCGGAACTGACGAGCATCTGGGCCGTGATCAGTAACCCGACGAACCTCGTGACGGTCCCGCACGTCCTCTTCGCCGCTTTCCTCACCGCAGGGGGCTTTCTGGCCGGGGTCAGCGCCTGGCATCTCGCCCGGCGCAGCGAGACCGACCTGTTCCGCCCGGCTTTGCGGGCCGGACTCGTGCTGCTGGTCGTCGCGGGCATCGGGACGGCGATCACCGGTGACCTACAGGCCAAGATCATGACCAAGCAGCAGCCGATGAAGATCGCCTCCGCCGAGGCGCTTTACGAGACGTCCACGCCCGCGCCGTTCTCGCTGTTCACCGTGGGCAACCTGAGCGGCGAGAAGGCCATCTGGAGCCTGCGGGTGCCGCACGTGCTGTCCTACCTCGCCACCGGGAACTCGAACGGCACGGTCCAGGGCGTCAACAACATCCAGCGCGACTACGTCGCCCGGTACGGCCCCGGGGACTACCGCCCGTACATCCCGGTGACGTACTGGTCGTTCCGGCTGATGATCGGGTTCGGGGGTCTGGCCAGCCTGATCGGCCTGATCGGACTGTGGGTGAGCCGGCCGGGCAGAACTCCCGGCCGCCGGTTCTACCGGGTCGCGGTCATCGCCATGGTGCTGCCCTTTCTCGGGAACACCGCCGGCTGGATCTTCACCGAGATGGGCCGCCAACCCTGGACCGTCGTCGGCGTGTTCAAAACGGTCGAGAGCGACTCGCCGGGGGTCGGTGCGGGCACGATCGCGATCTCCCTGGGTGCGTTCACGCTGATCTATGGAATCCTCGCCGCGATCACCGCCGTGATCATGGTGCGGATGGTCAGAGCCGGTCCTGGCGCCGCCGGAGAAAGCGAGGAACCTCCCCACCTTCCTCATCTGACGTACTGACGCTCGTGTGCGGGGCTGTTCGCCGCGGCCGATGGCTGATTCGACCTGCTCAGGAGGGATGCCGATGGAACTCGCCACCGTATGGTTCATCCTGATCGCAGTGCTCTGGATCGGCTACTTCGTCCTGGAGGGCTTTGATTTCGGAGTCGGCATGCTGCTGCCGGCGCTCGGGCGCGACGACATCGACCGGCGCATCCTCATCAACACGATCGGGCCGGTCTGGGACGGCAACGAGGTGTGGCTGATCGTCGCCGGCGGCGGGACCTTCGCCGCCTTCCCCGAGTGGTACGCCACCATGTTCAGCGGTTTCTACCTGATCCTGCTGGTCATCCTGCTCGCACTCATCGCCCGAGGGGTGGCCTTCGAGTTCCGCGGCAAGCACGACTCCGACCGTTGGCGCCGCGGCTGGGACCGGGCCATTTTCTGGGGGTCGCTCATCCCCTCCGCTTTGTGGGGCGTGGCCTTCGGGAACATCATCGCCGGGGTGCCGATCGACGCCCGGCACGTCTACACGGGGAACCTGCTCACGCTGCTCAATCCGTACGCGCTGCTCGCCGGGCTCGTCACCCTCGGCCTGTTCCTGCTGCACGGCGCGGTGTTCCTGTCCCTCAAGACCGGCGACGAGCTGCGCGCCCGTGCCAGGACGGTGACTCTGCGCCTGGCCCCGGTGGTCGTCCTGATCGTGGTGCTCTTCCTCGCGGTGACCCAGATCCTGCACGGCAAGCCGGTCACCTTGATCACGTCGGCGCTGGCCGTTCTCGCCCTGCTCGCGGGGGTGGGGGCCGCGTTCCGGCACCGGGACGGCTGGGCGTTCACCGCCACGGCGGCCACGATCATCCTGGCCACGGGCACGCTGTTCATCAACCTGTGGCCGAACGTGCTGCCGTCGAGCACGGCCGAGGCGTACAGCCTGACGATCACGAACGCCTCGTCGTCGCCGTACACGCTGCTGGTGATGACGTGGGTCGCGGCCATCTTCCTGCCACTTGTCCTGCTGTACGAGGGATGGAGCTACTGGGTCTTCCGGCAACGCCTCACCCGCCCGCCGAGCTGAAATTCGTGGTGGCGTCTGGCGGAGCGGTGCCTGGGTGGAGTGATGTCTGGGGGTCGCGTCACCAACCTGCCTGGGCAGGACATCTAGTCGCGCGTGAAGCGGCGGAGGGCGCCGCGCAGGCGGTCGAGGAGTAGAGGCTGCGTGCGCACCGGATAGTTGGTGTTGCTGGAGTCGCGCGCCTGCCGCAGTACGGCGAGGGCCTCGGCCGCCTCGGGGCGCTTGCCGGGCGTCTCGTCGCGCATCCGGCGCAGCAGGTCCATGATCTCGGGGGCGACGCCCGCGGCGGCGGCCTCGATGTCGGTGCCGGGGGTGGGGAGCTGTCCGGTGAGGATCTGGAAGGCGATGACCCCGGCCGCGTACACGTCGGAGGCGGGGGTCATCCGGTCGGGCCTGAGCCGGCACTCGGGCGCGACATAGTGCGTGTCGAGGACGTTGGGCAGTTCGTTGGCGACGGTGTGCTTGCGCGGCCCCGGCTTGGCGTAGTCGAAGCCGGTGAGTACCGCCTGCCCGCTCTCCGTGACGAGGACGCAGGCGGGGCTGAGCGCGCGATGGATGACCTGGTTGGCGTGGACGTGGGCGAGACCGCTCAGGATGTCGTCCACCATGTCGAGGCGGGCGGCGGTGGCCGGCATCCGCCCGGCGAGGCGCAGGTGCAGCGCCTGCCCGTGCACGTCGTCGAGGACCAGTACGAACCGGCTCTCGTCGTCGATCGCGAAGAAGTCGCGCGAGCGGGCGACGCACGGGTGCGCGGGAATCTTGGCGAGCGCCTGGTAGGCGTTGGCGATCCGCCGCTGCTCGGCGACGCGCTGGTCCCGGTCGGCCAGCGGGTCCGCCTGGTACACCCGAAGCAGGACGGTCTCGCTGGCCGGGGCCGTGGCGTTGACCGCGCGGTATTCGGTGACCCGGTTGTCCCCGCCCAGCTGCTCCTCGACCTTCCAGTTGCCGAACCTGGGTGGCGCGGTGGAGCGCCGGACGGTGCCGTTCAGGGCCTCGATGAGCGCCGTGCGGTACGGCGTGGCGTCCGGGCTGCAGCCCTGCCTGACCCGGGAGGCGTCACCCAGCATTCCGATGAGACCGGTGAGGTTGGTGACGTGCCGGGCGTCCCGGCCGCTCGGGTCGACCAGCACGGCGTCGGGTGCGGTCAGCACCACCACGCTGTCGACGTAGACGCGGTCGAGGCCCCGGTGGATCTCGAGGAGCACGCCCTTGAGGGCGCGTGCCGTACCGCGGAGCTTGGCCACAGGGGAGCCGAACGCCTCCCCGCCCCGCTGCGGGAACCAGCGTGTGCCGGAGACCTCGAAACGACCGCGGGCGCCCTTGACGTCGATCACGCAGAGCGAGTGGCCGGTGATCACGATCACGTCGACCTCGAACAGGTCGGCGCCGCGCGGCACCTCGATGTTGTGGAGCAGCAGCCAGTCGTGTGGGGCATTGTCCCTGAGGTGGGCGATGACCCGTCGCTCCGCGTCATTGACGGGGCTTCCGCCACCCACGATCTGAGCCATCTCCCCGTGCCGCCTTTCTCACCCACATTCCCGGACGTCATCCTTCTGGATACAGGTCCTCACGCGCCAGATCAGATCCAGACTTCATGATCCGGGCTCGGTGACCACTGCCGGGTGTCGTGGGTCCTCGACACGGACGACGATGTCAGCGACCTGCGACGGTCTGGCCTCGTGCTCGTACCGAGTGTAAGCGGGCAGTCGCCAACGGTGTTCGTCGAGGGTGCGTCGAGCGCGACGCGTACCCAGGAGTCCCTCGGCGCCGAGGCGATCCGGTCGGCGAGCTCCTCGACCAGCAGCGGAGGAGAGACGGGGCGTGCGCACAGCATCCACCGTACTGGTGTCGCGGGGACGCGCGCCGCCACCGGACCGCCGCCGGGCTCGGTCACCCCCTCGCGTCGCTCTGTCAGAGGGTGGGTCAGACCCGGCGGGAGGTGCTCACCTACATCATCTCTGTCAGAGGGTGACGAAGGTGAGCCCTCGGCTCAGGAGGGCGGGGACGACGTTCGTCAGGGCGCGCAGGGTCTCGGCGCGGTCGCCGCCCCCGTCGTGGCACAGCAGAATGCTGCCCGGCTTGGCGCGCAGCAGGTCCCTCTCGATGGCGGCGGTGCCGGGGCGAGACCAGTCCCGGGGGTCGATGTCCCAGTCGAGTGGTTGCATCCCGTTCTCCGCGACGGTGTTGAGCACGGCCGGCGACCAGGAACCTCCGGGTGCGCGGAACAGCCGTGTGGTGACGCCGGTGGTCTTCCAGATCTCGCGGTGGGCGCCGGCGACCTCGGAGCTCATGCGCTCGGCCGACAGCCCGGCGAAGGGCTGCGGGTGGCTCATCGTGTGGTTGCAGATGGCGTGACCCGCGGCCGTGACCCGTTTCGCGAGATCGGGATACTCGCGGACCGCGTCTCCGATCATGCAGAAGGTGGCCACCACGTGGTGCTGGGCCAGGAGGTCGAGGACGCGCGGAGTCCATTCCGGGTCGGGCCCGTCGTCGATGGTCAGGGCGATCGCGTTCGGCGGTGCCGCCGGGTTGACCTCGCTGATCAGGTGGATGGGCCTCCGGGTCGGAACCGCGACCGGCCGGAACACCGGACTCGGTGAAGGACTCGGTGAAGGGCTGGGCGAGCCGGGCCTGCGGCTCGCTTTCGGCGTCCGGCCGGACGCGTTGGCGGCGGGCCGGGTCCCGGGTGCCGACGTGTCCGCGCAGGCCGCCAGCGTCGTTTCGACGGCGACCAGGACCCCCAGGTAAATAGCCCGACGTCTCCCCATTTCATCCATGTTGTTCTCTTTTCCGATATGAGGTCAGCTCAGAGCCAAAGCCGTGTCACTTCTCTGGTGCGGCGCAGGAGCCTCTGGCGCTCCACTAGCGGAAATAAGATCATGCGTCGGGGTGCGGGATCCGGCCGTGATCGCGGTGAGCTGGGTGATCTGGCAGCTGTGCTCCCAAGTCGCCCGCGCCGTCCCCCTGAACAACAGGGGAGATAAACCCAGGGAACGCGGGGGAACGACCTCCCCGAGACGACATCACCGGGCTGGGGAGGGCGGGGCGATGAGACTCGCGGGTGCCCGTGTGCTGATCACTGGCGCGTCCTCGGGGATCGGGGCCGCGACGGCGCGGGCGATGGCCGCGTCCGGCGCCCGCCTCGTGCTCGCCGGCCGTGACCGGGCGCGGCTCGACGCTGTCGCGGCGGAGACCGGCGGGCTGGCCGTCGCGGGCGACCTCACGACCGGCGTGGCCGACCTGGCCGGGCGCGCGGGTCCCGTGGACGTCCTGGTCGGCAATGCGGGACGGGGATGGGCCGGGCCGCTGGCCGCCATGCCGGACGGCACCGCCGAGGAACTGATCGCGGCCAACCTGACCGCTCAGATCGCGCTGACCCGGTTGCTGCTCCCCGGGATGATCGAGCGCGGGCGGGGCCATCTCGTCTTCGTGGCCTCGATCGCCGGAGCGGTCGGCGTCCGCGACGAGGCCGTCTACGCGGCGACGAAGGCGGGGCTGATCGGCTTCGCCGAGAGCCTGCGGTACGAGCTGCGCCGGATCGGCGTCTCCGTGATCCTGCCGGGCGTGGTGGACACGCCGTTCTTCGCACGGCGCGGCGTGGCCTACGCGCGGCGGTGGCCCGCGCCGATCCCGGCGGAGCGGGTCGCCCGGGCCATCGTGGCCGCCGTCGAGCACGGCCGTCCCGAGTCGTTCGCCCCCGGCTGGCTGCGGCTGCCCGCCCGCCTCCGGGGCGCCGCGCCCGGCCCGTTCCGGGCGCTCGCCGGGGTGTTCGGACGGCCGGTCAGTGACCGCGCACGGCCCGGAGCGACTCCTTGAGCGAGGAGAGCGTGGCGAACACGGCCGTGGGCTCGTACCCGCAATGGGCCATGCAGTTCGCGCAGCGGGGATCGCGTCCCCTGCCGTAGGCATCCCAGTCGGTCTCCTCGACCAGCTCCCGGTAGGTCGCCGCGTACCCGTCGGACATGAGGTAGCAGGGGCGCTGCCAGCCGAACAGCGAATACGACGGGATGGCCCACGCCGTGCACGGGAAGTCGACCCGGCCCTCCAGGAAGTCGAGGAACAGGGGCGTGTGGTTGAACCGCCACCGCCGCCGGTTGCCGCCGGCGAACGCCTTGCGGAACAGCTCCCTGGTCTCCCGTACGCCGAGGAAGTGCTCCTGGTCCGGGGCCTTCTCGTACGCGTACCCGGGCGAGATCATCATCTCGTCCACCTGGAGGTCGTCGTTGAGGTAGTTGAGCACGTCGATGACGGTCTGCGGGCTGTCGGTGTTGAAGAACGTGGTGTTCGTGGTGACCCGGAACCCCCGGCGCCGGCACTCCCGTACGGCGGCGACGGCCTCGTCGAACACGCCCTCCTTGCACACCGACGCGTCGTGCCGCTCGCGCAGCCCGTCGAGGTGGACCGTCCAGGCGAAGTACGGCGACGGCTCGAACTGGTCGATCTTCTTGGGGATCAGCAGCGCGTTGGTGCAGAGGAACACGTATGTCTTCCGGTTGACGAACTCCCGCACCATCTCCGCGATCTGCGGATGCATGAGGGGCTCCCCGCCGGCGATCGACACCATGGGGGCCCCGCACTCCTCGACGGCGGCGACGGCCTGCTCGACCGGCATGCGCCGTTTGAGTACGTCGGCGGGGTGCTGGATCTTGCCGCAGCCGGCGCATTTCAGGTTGCAGGCGAACAGCGGCTCCAGCTCCACCAGGAGCGGGAACTTCGTCCGCCCGCGCAGCCTCTGCTGGAGGATGTAGCCGCCGATGCGCAGCGCTTGCCGAACCGGCATCGTCATCTCGATCGCACCTCCTTGGGCAGGGTGAACTGGACCGTCTCCTCGGCCACCCGGCGCTCCTCGACGGACACCCGGCCGAGCCCGCGCAGGGCCGCCACGACCGCGTCCACCAGGGCGGGCGGGGCCGAGGCGCCGGCGGTCAACCCCACCGTGCGGGCGCCCACGAGCCAGTCCAGGGCGATGTCGCCGGGGTCGTCGATCAGGTGGGCGGGGGAGGCGCGGCTCGCGACCTCGGTCAGCCGACGGGAGTTGGACGAGTTGGCCGAGCCGACGACGAGCACCAGGTCGGAGTCCTCGGCCACCGTGTGCACGGCGTGCTGCCGGTTGGTGGTGGCGTAGCAGATGTCGTCCTTCTGGGGGCCTTCGGCGTCGGCGAACCGCCGCCGGATCGCGGCGGCGATGTCGGCCGCCTCGTCCACGGCCAGGGTGGTCTGCGTCAGGTAGGAGACCCGGCGGCCCTCGGGGAGCGCCGCCACGTCGTCCACGTTCTGGACGAGGACGACGGAGTCCGGGATCTCGCCGAGGATCCCCTCGACCTCCTCGTGCCCGGCGTGCCCGATCAGCGCCACCAGATCGCCGCGGGCGGCGAACCTACGCGCCTCGGCGTGCACCTTCGTGACCAGCGGGCAGGTCGCGTCGATCACCCGCAGCCCGCGCCGCGCCGCCTCGTCCCGGACGCCGGGCGACACGCCGTGCGCCGAGAAGACCGTGACGACTCCCTCGGGCACCTCGTCGAGCTCGTCCACGAAGACGGCCCCGCGCCCCTCCAACTCGCGTACGACGTGCAGGTTGTGCACGATCTGCTTGCGCACGTAGACCGGAGGGCCGTAGCGGTCCAGCGCGCGCTCGACGATCTCGATCGCCCGCTCGACCCCGGCGCAGAAGGACCGGGGCGCGGCGAGCAGCACGCGGCGCGGCCCGCACGCGGCCGCCCACCGCGCCAGCGCCGGGCCGACCTGGCGCAACGTACGGCTAGCCAGGACCCCGCCGCGGATGGTGGCCGGGCGCAGCAGCGGCACGGCGGGGGTGTCCACGATGACCCGCACCGCCGCGAAGGGCCGGCCCGCCGCGACGACGGCCACCGGCCCGGACTCCATGTCGACGGCCAGCGCCCCCTCGTCCGCGAGCCGGCGGCGTTCCGCCCCCGTCACGATGTGGTCGGAGGTGACCAGCGGCCCGGTGCGTACGGGCAGCCCGGCGCGGGCCAGCTCCCCGGCGAGCAGCGGCGCGGACGGGCAGGGCAGTGTCCGGCCGCCGAACCGGATCTCGCTCGCCACCACCACGTCGCCGGGCCGCAGGCTCTCGTCGAGGGCGCCGCCGAAGCCGGTCACGGCCAGCGCCCCGGCACGGGCCAGGCGGTTCTCGGCCTGGCCGGCCGAGTCCGGCCCCATCCCGATCCTGATCACCTCCACACCGCGGGCCGAGTCCGGGATGCCGTCGCGTACGGCTCTCGCCTCGATGCCCAGGGCGGTGCAGATCACGGTGTTCACCGCGGGGCGGATCGCAGGCCTGGTCAAAGGCTGGGTCACAGCGTTCGTCACAGCGTTCGTCACAGGGTCGGTCACAGGGTCGGTCACAGGGTCGGTCACGGCGAGGCCCCCTCGTCTCCGGCCCGCACGTAACGCCCCAGCGCGCTGATGGGGAAGACCAGCCGGTACAGGTGGTAGTTGATGTAGAAATCGCCGGGGAACCCGGTGCCCGTGAAGTCCGGTTCATCCCATGTGCCGTCCGGCTGCTGGGCGCCGACCAGCCATGCCACGCCGCGTTCCACCGCCGGTGAACGGATCTCCCCGGCGGCGAGCAGGGCCAGGAGCGCCCACGCGGTCTGGGACGGGGTGGACCGGCCCTGGCCGATCCACGCGGGGTCGCGGTACGAGCGCAGGTCCTCGCCCCAGCCGCCGTCGTCGTTCTGGTGCGCCTCCAACCAGGAGACCGCCCGCCGTACGCAGGGGGCCGTGGTCCGGACCCCGGCCGCGACGAGCGCGGGCACCACGGCGCCGGTGCCGTACACGTGGTTGGCCCCCCAGCGGCCGAACCACGACCCGTCCGCCTCCTGGGCGCGCAGCAGCCAGACGACGGCCCGCCGTACGACGTCGGAGGCGGGCTCCTCCGCCGCGAGGGCCTCGACGACGTGCGCGGTGACGTCGGCGGACGGCGGGTCGATGACCGCGCCGAAGTCGCAGAACGGCAGCCGGGTGCACAGCTCGCGCGTGTTGTCCGCGTCGAACGCGCCGAAACCGCCGTCCCGCGAGACCATGCCGTTGACCCAGCGGAGGGCGCGGTCGATGGCGGGACGGGCGTCCGGGTGCTTCACCCGGCGCAGGGCCAGGATCGCCTCGGCCGTGTCGTCGATGTCCGGATAACCGTCGTTGTCGAACTCGAACGCCCACCCGCCGGGCGCGAGCGACGGCCGCCGCACGCTCCAGTCGCCCGGCCCCTTGATCTCCTCGCCGAGCACCCAGTCGGCGGCGTTGACGAGGGCGGGGTGGTCGCCGGACAGGCCGGCGTCGAGCAGGGCGTTGACCGCGAGAACGGTGTCCCACACCGGGGACTGGCACGCCTCAAGCCTGCGGCCCTGCTCGTCCCTGATGGTGAACCTGTCCAGGCCCCCGATGCCCTTGCGCATGACGGGGTGGTCCAGGCGGTAGCCGCACAGGTCGAGGGCGATCAGGGAGTAGACCCACGGCGGCTGGATGCCGCCCCACGAACCGTCCAGCTCCTGCCGGGTCACGATCCATTCGACCGCCCGCCGTACCGCCGCCCGGCGCAGCCCCGGGATCGGGCGCCGCTCGTACTGGTGCAGCAGCCGGTCCAGGTTGACGAAGAAGCCGTCCCAGCCGGTGCGCGGGCCACGCGGGGCGGGCCGTCCGGTGCGCAGCTCGGCCAGGCCGAACGGCAGCGGCCGCACCGGGCGGCGGGCGCTCACGACGGTGAGCGGCACGATCGTCTGCCGGGCCCAGCACGCGAAGTCGTAGACGTTCAGCGGGAACCACGGCGGCAGGAAGATCATCTCCGGTGGCAGGACGGGCAGGTCCTGCCACCGCCACTGACCGAAAAGGGCCAGCCAGATGCGGGTGAACACCCGGGATGCCTCGATCCCGCCGGAGTCCCGGACGAACGCGGCCGCCGTCCGCATGTGCGCCGCGTCGACCGGGTCCCCGGCCAGCCGTAGCGCCGCGTACGCCTCGATCGTGGTGGACAGGTCGCCGGGGCCCTCGTGGAAGTTGGCCCAGGTGCCGTCGTCGCGCTGCTGGGAGCGGATCCAGCGGGCCGCCTCCGCCGTGTCCTCCTCGGTGCGTACGCCGAGGAACTGCCGCAGCAGCAGGTCCTCGGCGTCCATGGTGACGTTCGTCTGCAGCTCGGCCTTCCACCAGCCCTCGGGCACCTGGAGGCCGAGCAGGTGGTCGCAGGCCGCGTCGAGGGCGAGCGCGGCGGAGCTGGGAGCGGCGACTGTGGTCATGTCAGTGTCCTCGGGACGTCAGGAAGTGGGCGATGTCGAGGAACTCGGCGCGGACCGCCGAGGGCATGTCGGCGTCGGCGAGGTGGCGCTCCGCCGCGTCGAGCCGGTGCTTGGCCTCGGTCTCGGCCCAGGCGCGCCCGCCCGCCTCCTCGACCAGACCGGCAGCGTCGCGCAGATCGGACTCCGAAAGCGGCTCCGTACCGGCCATCAGGGCGGCGAGCCGCTCGCCCGCCCGGGTGCCGCTGGTGAGCGCGGCGACGATCGGCAGGGACTTCTTGCGGGCCCGCAGGTCCGAGAGCACCGGCTTCCCGGTCGCGGCCGGGCTGCCCCAGATGCCGAGCAGGTCGT
The DNA here is from genome assembly GCF_030268965.1 of Microtetraspora sp. NBRC 16547. Classification (GTDB taxonomy): domain Bacteria; phylum Actinomycetota; class Actinomycetes; order Streptosporangiales; family Streptosporangiaceae; genus Microtetraspora. The sequence goes on from NZ_BSSE01000024.1 coordinate 59,105, forward strand.
CGGCCAGCTGGAAGGCGAGCCCCGCCTCGGCCCCGAACGCGGCCAGGGCCGCGACGAGCGGATCGGGGCCGCCCACCGCCAGAGCACCGATCGAGCAGGCGCAGGCCAGCAGTGCGCCGGTCTTCTGGGTGGACATCTCGCGGCATTCGTCCAGGCTCACGTCGGAGCGCCGCTCGAACTCCAGGTCCAGCGCCTGCCCGGCGATCAGCCGCCGGGTCGCGGCGGCCAGGCAGCGCGCCGCTGCGACGAGCCCCGGGTCGCCGTCCTCCAGCAGCACCTCACCGGCCAGCGACAGGAGCGCGTCCCCGGCGAGGATGGCCGACGACTGGCCGAAGACGGTCCAGGCCGCGGGCCGGTGCCGCCGCATCCGGTCCCCGTCCATGATGTCGTCGTGGAGCAGCGAGAACGCGTGCACGAGCTCGACCGCCGCGGCCGCCGTCAACGCCTGCTCCGTGCCCGCCGCCCTGGCGGACAGAACGGCGAGCGCCGGTCGCAGGGCCTTGCCCCCCGGCGTGACGGGCCGGCCCATCGGGTCGGCCCAGCCGAGGTGGTAGGCGGCGACGCGCCGCGTGATCGGGTCGAGCCGGGCCACGGCGTCGCGCAGCACGGGCTCCACCAGCCCGCGGGCGGCCGCGACGGTCGGCGGGATGACCTCCCTCACCGGGCCGCCTCCGTGTCGAGAGTCGCCGTGTCGAGAGTCGCCGTGTCGAGAGTCGCCGTGTCGCGAGTCGCCGTGTCGCGGGTCGCCGTGTCCCGAGTTGCCGTGTCGCGAGTCCCCATGTCGCGAGTTCCCGTGTTCGGAATCCCCGCGTCCAGATGACGCCTGGCCAATCTGGCCGCGTTGAGTCCGCTGCGCACGGCCGCCTCCATCGTGTCGGGCCAGCCCGTGTCGGTCCACGCGCCGGCGAGGAACAGTCCGGGCCACCGGGTGGCGGCCTCGGGGCGGAGCGCGCCGCTGCCAGGACCCTGGCGGAAGGTGGCGCGACGTTCTCTGGTGACGAAGAAGTCCGTGACCCGGGCCCGTCGTGCGCCGGGGAAGAGCTGTTCCAGCGCCAGGACGAACACGGCCCGGGCCCGCGCGGTGGGCGTGTCGATCCAGCGGTCGGCGGCCGACACGGAGACCGCGAGGTACTGGCCGTCGCGCAGCCCGGCCACCCGCGTCTTGTCGAACACCCACTGCACCGGCGACCCCACGACCGCGGCGAACGGCAGGTCGGTGACCCGCCGGTCGTAGACGACGTGCACGTTGACGATCGGGCTGGCGGACAGGCCGCTCCAGCGCTCCCGGTCCGGCGCCGCGTCCATCGGGACGAGCCGCGCGGCCTGCTCGTGCGGCGTGGCGACGATCACCGCCGACGCCTTCACCCGCGTGCCGTCCACGACGATCATGGGGCCCGGTTCGATCGCCGTGACCTTCGCCGACAGCCGTACGACACCGCCGTGCCGGGTGATGGCGGCCTGCGCGGCCGTGCCGTGCAGCTCGCCGAGCGGCACGGTGGGCACGCCGATGTCGGCCGCGTCCGCCCGGCCGAACAGCGCGGTCTGGAACACCATCGCCGCGGGGCCGAGCGCCGCGTCCCCGGCGCACACGTTCAGCGCGGCCACCGCGAACAGCTCCCACAGGACGCGCCGCGCGGCGTCGCCCTGCCCGTGTGCGGCCAGCCAGGTCGCGAGGTCCACCCGGTCGAGCGCGGGGTCGGCCGGGTCGAGCCGCCGCAGGGCGAGCGAGCCGCGCATCGCGCGCAGCCGGTCGGCCGGCGCGAGCAGCGGGTACCGCGCCAGCGCGGGCAGGAGGTGGAACGGCCCGGGTAGCGCGGACCGGCGCAGCCGCGCCGTCCGGCCGTCCGGGGTGAGCACCCGCACGTCGAACCGGTCCTGCACGTCCACCCGGGACGCGCCGCCGAGCCGGTCGAGCAGCCCCCGGTAGGCCGTGCAGCAGCGCAGGAACACGTGCTGCCCGTTGTCGACCACGAGGCCGTTGCGCACGAACGAGTGCGTGGCGCCCCCGAGCCGCGGCCGGGCCTCGTACAGCGTCACCGGGTGGCCGGCCTCCCCGAGCGCCACGGCGGCGGCGATGCCCGCGAGGCCGCCCCCGACGATCGCCACCGGAGCCCGCGTCATCGGCCCGCCCCCGCGAGCGCCCGCGCCGCGACCATGGCTTTCGCCCAGGGCGGCAGCGATAACCGAGCGGACAGCGCCACGGCGGGGTCTGCCGCGATGCGGTCGAGCAGGCACCGGTAGATCCCGGCCATCGCCGCAGTGCACGCCGCGCTGCGGGTGTCGAGCAGGGGCAGCAGGCGCATGCCGTCCGCGAACCACTCGCGGGCGCGTACGGCCTCGTAGCGGATGAGTGTGGCGAGCCGGTGCGGCGGATCGGTGAACCGCCCGGCGCCGTCGAGGGTCAGGGTGCAGCCGAACCGCTCGAGATCCTCGATCGGCAGGTAGATCCGCCCGGCCAGCCGGTCCTCGCGCACGTCTCTGAGGATGTTCGTGATCTGCAGGGCCACGCCGAGCGCGTCCGCGAGCGGCGTGGCCGCCGCGGGGTCGTCGGTGCCGAAGACGCCGAGCGAGAGCCGCCCGATCGACCCGGCGACGCATCGGCAGTACGACAGCAGCTCGTCGAACCGGGCGTACGTCGTGCCGCGCACGTCGGCGGCGCAGCCGTCGATCAGCTCGCCGAACGCGGCGAGCGGCAGCGGGTAGCGCCGCGCGGCGTCGTGCAACGCGATCAGCACGAGGTCCTCACGGCCGTCACGGTTGTCACGGCCCTCGCCGTCGTCCCGGCCGTCCCGGCCGTCCCGGCCGTCCCGCTCGCCGCGGAGCTCCGGCGGGCCGTCCAGCGCCTCTCTGGCCGCGGCCAGCTGGGCCAGCCGCTGCCCGACCGGCCCGTGGCCGTCGGCGATGTCGTCGATCCGCCGGGCGAAGGCGTACACCGCGCTCAGCGCGCGGCGCTTGGGCGCCGGCAGCAGCCGGAGGCCGTAGGAGAAGTTCCGCGCCTGCCTGCGCATGATCTGTTCGCAGTGTCGGTACGCCTCAGGAACGCCCACGGCTCGCCCCCCTTCTCACCAGGATGCGCAGCCACGCCCGCATCAGGCGCGTCCCGCGCGGCCGTACGGCGCGGCCGAGAACGTCGTAACCGGCCTGCCGCAGCGCGGCGATCGTGGCGTGGCCCCCGGCGAGGTAGCCCGCGATGGCGAGCCGGGCCAGGCCGCCCACCGAGGCGACCAGCGGGGCCCCCTCGTTGAGCAGCCGTTCGGCCCGTTCGGTCTGCAGCGCGACCACGTTGCGCAGCCGGCCGGGGGTGCTCGCCGCGGCGAGGTCGGCGTCGGTGCAGCCGAACCGCCGGAGGTCCTCTTTCGGCAGGTAGATCCGGCCCCGGGCGTAGTCCTCGCCGACGTCCTGGCAGTGCTCGATGATCTGCAGCGCCGTGCAGACCCGGTCGGACAGGTCGAGGCGGTCGGGGGCGGCCAGGCCGAACACGTGCAGCACGATGTGCCCGACCGGGTTGGCGGACAGCTCGCAGTAGCCGAGCAGCTCGTCGAACGTCTTGTACCGGGTGATCGTCTGGTCGCGCCGGTTCGCCTCGACCAGCCGGTGGAAGGGCTCCGCGGGGATGGAGAACGCCGTGACCGTCTCCTCGAGCTCGCGCACGGCGGGCAGGTACGGCGTCCGACCGGCGTAGAGACGGTGAAGGTCGGTTTCCACGGTGTCGAGCAGGCGCAGCGGGTCGCCGTTCCCGGGTTCGTCGCCGATGTCGTCCACGAACCGCGCGAAGCCGTACACCGCGAGGAGGTGATGACGATAACCGCGGGGCAGCAGCCGGGAAGCGACCGGGAAGTTTTCCCGGCGCGCTTTGAGTGCGACGTCCCGAACGTCGTCTCCCCCCGATGACATAAATTGAGGCTGTCCGTCGTGGGCTGGTATAAACACGGACGCCCAGCTCATTGGGGTTTAGCGGACAGGAGCAGGGCGAATATTTTGATATCCGGATGTGCCGCCGAATTTCTGAGAATTCATCGGCGGCTATTTGCCGAACGGGCCGTTTAAACCGGGAATCGCGGAAATCGGAGGTCGGTCTTCCGTGTTTTCAGCAGACGCCGTGGTCCCGCAGGGGCCCGATCAACAGGCCCGCCGAGCGGCAGGCGTCCACCAGCCGGGGCAGGGCGCCGAGCGCCGACCGCCAGGCGCCCGGATCCGAGGTGTGGTCGGAGTCGTGCAGCAGGAGAGTGGCCCCGCCGCGCAGGCCGGGCGTCATGGCCGCCACCACGGAGTCCGGGGTCGCCGAGCGGGTCCAGTCCCGGCCCCACACGGTCCACAGCACCGGCCGCAGCCCGCGGAGCCGGGCGGCGATCAGTGTCTCGGCGCTGAGCACGCCGTACGGCGGGCGGTACCACCGGGGGACCGTCCCGGTCACGGCGGTGACCAGGTCGGCGGCCCGAGCCAGCTCGGCCGCCATGCGTCCCGGGCGGGTGACGAGCGCGTTGTCGTGGTGCCAGCCGTGCACGGCGATCTCGTGGCCGCACGCGGCGACGCGGCGGCCGAGCGCGGGATGGCGGTCGAGCATCTCGCCGAGCATGAAGAACGTCGCCCGGCAGCCGAGCCGGTCCAGCTCGTCGAGGAACCGCGGTGTGGATCGCGGGTCGGGGCCGTCGTCGAAGGTCAGCGCGACATGGTCGCCCGCGCCCACGCCCGCGATGCCGGGCAGCAGGCGGCGTACGGCGGGCAGCCAGGTCGCGGCGGGGCCGGCATGCAGCAGGGCCAGCCCGGCGAGGCCGGCCAGCGCGGGCGCGATGCGGCGCGTCCCGCTGTTTTCCCAGGTCGTTTCCCAGGTCACTCCGTCAAGTGTGCGGGAGAGGTGCGGCGATGCCAACGCGGCGCACGGTCCTGATCCTCAGCGCGAGCATGGGCGCGGGGCACGACGCCGCCGCGGCCGAGCTGGCCAGGCGGCTGGCCGCCGCGGGCGTCGACGCCGAGGTGACCGACGTCCTCGACCTGCTCCCGTTCCGGCTGGGGGCGGCACTGCGCGGCTGGTACGGCTGGATGATGCGCTCCGCCCCCTGGTCGTACGCGCTGATCTATCGCGCCTTCTTCGCGTCGGGGAGTGTGCCGTCGGTGTCGCCGCTGACGGTCCTGGTCGCGGCCCGGCTGCGGAGGCTGCTGCTCCGCCGGAGACCGGACGAGGTGGTGTCGGCCTTCCACCTGGCCGCGCAGGCGGCCGGGCACCTCCGGGCGCGTGGCCTGCTGCCGGTCCCGAGCACAGTGCTGCTCACCGACTTCGCGGCGCACCGGTTGTGGCTGCATCCGGGGAACGACCGGTACCTGTGCCCCGACCCGGCCACCGCGGACGCGGTGCGGGCGGCGACCGGGCGGCCCGCCTCCTGGCACGCCCCGCTCGTCCGCCCGGAGTTCCTGATGGACGGGGCCACCGCCCGGCCGCGCCCGGACGAACGGCGAGGCGACCGGCCGGTCCTGGTCTCGGCGGGTTCCTGGGGGGTGGGCGGCGTCGAGCGGACGGCCCGCATCCTGGCCCGCTCCGGGCGGTACGTGCCAGTCGTCCTGTGCGGGCGCAACGACGAGCTCCGCCGCCGCCTGCGCCGCCATCTGGGGCGTGCCGGGGTGGCGCTCGGCTGGTGCGACGACATGCCCGCCCTGATGGCCGCGGCGTACGCGCTGATCGACAACGCGGCGGGACTGACATGCAGGGAGGCGATGGCGGCGGGGGTGCCGGTGATCTCCTATCTGCCGATCCCCGGGCACGGGCGCGAGGGCGCGCTGGCGATGGCCAGGGCCGGGCTGAGCGTCCACGCCCGTGACGCGGCCGAGCTGCTGGCCGCGCTCGACCGGATCGGCGAGGAGGGCGGGCGGGCGCGGCACGCGGCCCCCGGAGCCCGGCTGTTCGCCGCCGCGCCCGCCGAGTCGTTCTTCAATCTTTCTGTCCTGTCAGGTCGTCCTGGCGGACGTGCGGGGACTGGGCCAGCCTGACGCTGCCGTAGAAGATCAGGCCCACACCGATCAGTTCGAACACCATCCACGGGCCGAGCCGGATGCTCTCGCCGAAGAGCGCGACGCCGAGCCCGATGCTCGCCACGGGGTCGCTGACGTTGAGCGTCGGCTGGACGACGACGAGATTGCCGCTCTGCAGGGCGTTCTGCAGCACGAACACGCTGAACAGCCCCGCGGCCACCATGGCCCACACCGGCCAGGTGGTCAGCACGGCGGCCCGCTCCGTGTCGAAGAGGCGGGTGCTCTCCTTCATCAGCGCGGCGGTGAAGGCGAATCCCAGGCCGGACGTGATCCCGAGCAGCGCCGCGCGGTACGGGCCGCGGGTGATCCGCGCCATCCCGATCAGGTACGCGGTGATGCCGCCGCAGACCAGCGTGGCGATCGTCCAGTCGGCGGGGCCCGGCGTGCGGTGCCCCTGCCCGGGGCTGGCGGAGGCGAGCAGGGTCGCGAGCCCGACGGTCACACAGACGATGGCCAGCCACGCGTTCCGGTCCAGCCTCACCCCGTACATCAACCAGATGATGAGCATGGTGAACGGCAGCTCCGTGATGAGCAGCGGCTGCACCAAGGCGAGCGTCCCGAAGTTCAGCGCGCTCGCCTGGAGGAGGAAACCACCGATCAGCGCGCCGATGCCGCCCAGCCAGACCGGCTTGCGCATCATGTCCCACATCAGGGACAGCTTGAAGGCGTCGCTCGGCGGAGCGGTCCGCGCCGCCCGGCGCTGCAGCACCGAGGAGTACGCGTTGCAGGCCGCCGCGAGCACGGCCAGGATCACCGCGATCACCGGCGCCCGGCCTTCCGTACGCGGCGCCGTCCGACAGTGGTGGTCATAGGGCCGAGCATCGGGGAACCGGCACCCGGCGCAAGCGACCCACGCCGGACACGGCTGGGCCGCGACCCACGTTTGCCTGCCGCTTGGCCGCCGAGCAGAAGCGAGCTCCGGGCCACCTTGCTATGTTCCTTCTGATCCGATCCGCATGATTTCGGGCGGTTCGGGCGGAGGGGACGACGAGCGGACGGCGGGAGCGTGACGGTGCGGTTGAGACTGCGGGCCCGCCTGCGGTACTGGTTCGACGGCACGATGGACCGGGGCACCCCCGCGTTGATCGGCTGGCTGGGGCTCGCCTCCATCGCGCTCATCGCGGTGGTCACGATCCTGATCGTCCTCCTCACCAACGAGGACACCGAGCTCAACAACGGCTGGATCGGCGTGGCCTGGATGAGCCTGCTGCGCACGCTCGATCCCGGCACCATGGGCGACGACACCGGCAGTCCGGTCTTCCTCGGCCTGATGCTCACGGTCACCGTCGGCGGCATCTTCATCGTCAGCGCCCTCATCGGTGTGCTCACGACCGGCCTGGAAGCACGGATCGCGCAGCTCCGCAAGGGCCGGTCGCAGCTCATCGAGCGCGGACACACCATCATCCTGGGCTGGTCGGAACAGGTCTTCACGGTGATCGGCGAGCTGGTGACGGCCAACCAGAGCGCCCGGCGCTCGTGCGTGGTGATCCTCGCCGACCGCGACAAGGTCGGGATGGAGGACCAGATCCGCATGCGGGTGCCCGACACCGGCCACACGCGGGTGATCTGCCGCTCAGGCAACCCGCTCAAGCGGGCCGACCTCGAACTCGTCAGCCCGGACACCGCGAAAGCGATCATGGTGATGCCGCCGCAGGTCGAGGACGCCGACATCGACGTCATCAAGGTGCTGCTGCTCCTGAACAACCGGACGTGGAGCGGCAACCGCCGCCCGCACATCGTGGCCGCGGTCCAGGACTCGGAGAACCTCGCGGCGGCCCGGCTCGCCGCCGGGGAGTCGGCGCTCGTGATCGACGCCGACGACATCACCGTCCGCATGGTGGTGCAGTCACACCGGCAGGCCGGCCTGTCCACCGTGTGCACCGACCTGCTCGACTTCGCGGGCAACGAGATCTACTTCCGGCCCGAGCCCGCCCTCGTCGGCCAGAAGTACGGCGAGGTGCTCAACTCGTACGAACTGGGCGTCCCGATCGGGGTGCACAAGGCCGACGGGCCGGTGCTGGTCAACCCTCCGGCGGACACCCCGATCGAGGCGGGTGACAGCATGATCCTGGTCGCCGAGGACGACCTGCTCATCCGCCTGGCCGACCAGAGTCCACCGATCGTGGAGAAGGCGATCACCACGGCTCCCGAGCGGGAGCCCGTGCCCGACCGGACGCTGCTGATCGGCTGGAACGCCCGCGCCACGAAGATCATCGACCTGCTCGACCGGCTCGCCCCGCCGGGTTCGGTCGTGGACATCGCCGCGCCCCACAGGCCCGCGTACGCCGTGGAGAGCACCAGGGAGAACCTGCTGGTCGGGTACAAGGTCTGCGAGCCGACCAGCAGGCGGTCGTTGGAGGCCCTCGACCTCGGGACGTACCAGCACATCGTCGTGCTCTCGAACGACGGTGTCGACCCGGACCGCGCCGACGACCGCACACTGGTGACGCTGCTCCACCTGCGTGACATCGAGGTGCGGCTGGGCGACCCGTACTCGATCGTCACGGAGATGAACGACGACAACAACCGCGAGGTCGCGCAGGTCACCAAGGCCGACGACTTCATCGTCAGCAGCAAGCTGATCTGCCTGCTGCTGACCCAGCTCGCCGAGAACCGGAACCTGTACGCGGTCTTCGCCGATCTGTTCGACCCGGCGGGGTCGGAGATCTATCTCAAGCCCGCGCCGGACTACGTGCTGCCGGGCGTCGAGGCGAACTTCGCGACCGTCATCGAGTCGGCACGGCGCAGGGGAGAGGTCGCCATCGGATATCGGCGGGCCCGCCACAGTGACGAACCCCCGGCGTACGGTGTGACGCTCAACCCGCCCAAGTGTGTGCCGCTGGTCCTGGGGGACCGCGACCAGGTCATCGTCGTCGCCGAGGACTGAACCCCGCCTGCGGCCGGAACACCGGAGCCGGGCACGCACGGGGCCGCGGGTCACAGCAGTCCCAAGGCGTCCTGCTCGCCCCGGCTCTCGATGACCTTGTTGATCGCGTCCACCATCTCCTGCCGGCTGTAGCTGCGGTCGGGCATCTCGTTCAGATGCGTCAGCATGTCGGCCGGCAGGCGTACGTGCGCGGACGCCGAGGCGTACACCTCGCGGCGGGTGGCCCGCTCACGATCCCGGAAGACCTCGTCCAGGACCTTCTGCATCTCCTCAAGCGCGGCATGGTCGAGCATGACCACCCCTCCTTCGTCGCATTCATCGCCCCTACCCGCGCAGGGCTCGAGCACGCGTCGCGGGGTGCTCCCCCGCCGCGGTCAGTACGACTTGAGGGAGATGGAGGTCGCCGCCTTGTGGATGTTCTCCGTGATGCGCTGGGCCATGCGGGAGGAGCCGGGCATGTGGGGCAGCAGCCGGAGCATGAACATCTGGAACTTGATCTGGAAGGCGGACTTCATGACCATGCCCTTGAGGTTGCCCTCGGCGAGGTCCTGGTTGGCCGTCACGAAGGGCCGCAGCTCCCGCTCGTACGCGGCGAACGCGGCGGTGTGGTCACCGGACGCGGCGGCCAGCTCCCCGGCCAGGACGTACGCGCCGACGAGGGAGAGGCTGGTGCCCTGCCCCGAGGCGGGGGAGGCGCAGTAGGCGGCGTCGCCGACGAGGGCGACCCGGCCCGTGGACCAGGTGTCCATGTGGATCTGGCTGAGGGAGTCGTAGTAGAAGTCCGGGGCCTCGGTCATGCCGTCGAGCAGCCGGGGGATCTCCCAGCCGTGGCCGGCGAACCGCTCGGCGACGGTCTTCTTCTGCCCCTCGACGTCGTGCCGGTCGTGGGCCTGCCCGTCCGACGAGAAGAGGAACATCGCCCTGGCGTCGGTGGCGCGCGCCGTGGAGTACATGAGGGCGGTCGCGCCGGGGAGCGCCCGGCCCATCTCGGTGCGGTCCAGGTTCAGGTGGTTGGGCACGGTGAAGATCGAGATGTGGCAGCCGAGGTCGCGGGCGAACCGCCCCTCGTCGCCGAAGGCCAGCCGGCGGACGTTGGAGTGCAGGCCGTCGGCCCCGACGACCAGGTCGAAGACGCGTGAGGGGCCGCGCTCGAAGGTGACCAGCACGCCGTCGTCGGTCTCGGTCATCGAGGTGATCGAGTCGTCGAAGATGTACTCCGCCCGGTCCGCGGTGGCCTCGTAGAGGAGGCGGCCCAGGTCGCCGCGCATGATCTCAACGTCGGCGTCCTCCCGGCCGCCGAAGAGCTCGGCGTCCATGGTGGCCATCACCTTGCCGTGGGCGTCCACGAAGTGAGCCGCCTTCATGTCCGTGCGCAGCGCCCGCACCTTGGGCAGCAGGGCCATGCGCTCCACGACGTCGAGGGCGATCCCCCGGATGTCGATCTTGTAGCCACCGTCGCGGGGGGCGGGAGCGCGCTCCACGATGGTCGGGGCGAAGCCGTACTCGCTCAGCCAGTACGCGAGCGTGGGGCCGGCGATGCTGGCGCCAGAGATCAAAACCGTCTTCATGGGGGACTCCTCAGGTTCGGGCCGTTCTGGCCGTCTGCCGTCCACTGTACAAATGTCTCAGAAAAGTGTCTAGTACAAATGTCTCAGACGTAAGTGTTAGGGTGCGAGGCATGGGAAATCGGGAAGATCTGCTCGCCGGAGCCAAGCGCTGCCTCTACGAGAAGGGGTACACGCGCACCACCGCGCGCGACATCGCGGCGGCGTCCGGCACCAGCCTGGCCTCCATCGGCTACCACTTCCGGTCCACGAAGGCCCTGCTCAACGAGGCGCTCGTCGACACCATGCGCGAGTGGGGCGACGAGCTGGAGCGGGCGCTCGGCACGGACACCGGCATGCGCCCCGGCTCACAGGAGCGGTTCGAGGCGATCTGGGAGCGGGTGGTCGGCTCGTTCACCGAGCGCAGACCGCTCTGGAGCACCCAGTTCGAGGTGATCACCCAGCTCGACCACCTGCCGGAGATGCGCGAGGTGTTCGGCGCCGGTCTGGAGGAGGCGCGGTACGGCCTCGCCGAGATCTTCGACCCGGACGCCGACCCCGAGACGCTCCGCGTGACCGGCCGGCTCTACCACACGCTGCTCAGCGGCCTGCTGTCGCAGTGGCTGATCGACCCCGAGCACGCGCCCACCGGACGCGACCTCGCCGAGGCGATCAGAGCCGTCGCCGCCGGTTTCGGCCGCTGACCTCGGCGACGACGAGACCGCGTGCGGCCGGGAGCTGACGGACCGCTCAGAGTGATGGGCCGCTCGGGGTGGGAGTCGGGGTGAGGGACCGTGAGCCGGGGAGGGAGGAGTATTCCCGAATGCGATGTTCCAGGCGATTATTTCTCCAGTTCGGCGGTGTCGGCGTGGCCGGAGCGCTGATCTCGGGGTGTGCGGAGCACGCGTACGTCGAGCGCCCCGGTGATCCTTCCTTCGCCCTGCTGCGCCGCCGGTGGCGGGACGTGACGGCGGGGTCGGGGTTCGACCCGGCCGCCGAGCCGTACCGGACCCGGCTGGCGAAGCTGGGGACGACGGCGGCCGGTTACCGGGACTCGATGGCGCCGACCGGCGCGTCGCTCTGGCCGGATCTGGCGTTCCCTTCCTTCACCGGCACTCCGGCGCGGCTGCGGGCCATGGCCCGCGCGTACGCGCTGCCGGGGACCGGCCTGACCGGTGACGCGAACCTGGCCGCGGCCGTCTCCACCGGCATCGACCACTACCGGCGGCAGGTGTACGCCGCGGACGCGGACCCGGTCGGCAACTGGTGGAACTGGGAGATCGGCGTCCCCAAGAAGCTCCTCGACGCGGCCGTGCTGATCGGTCCGCACCTGACGGACCGGCAGAGCAGGGCGCTGCGGGACGCGGTGGACCACTTCCTCCCCGAATGCCGTCTGGACGACTACAGCGGCACCAGCACCGGGGCCAACCGGGTGGACCTGTGCACGGTGACCCTGCTGCGCGCCATCCTCAGATCCGACCCGGACAAGGCCGCCCTGGCCGTCTCGGCGCTCTCCCCGGTCTTCCCGTACGTCCACGAGGGCGACGGCTTCTACCGGGACGGCTCCTTCATCCAGCACGCGACCGTCCCCTATCAGGGCGGGTACGGAGCGGTGCTGCTGTCCGGCCTGGCGACACTGTTCGCGGTGTTGCGCGGGTCGCCATGGGAGATCACCGACCCGAACACGCAGATCGTCTTCGACGCCGTCGAGAGGTCGTTCGCGCCGTTCATCCACGACGGCTTCTGCATGGACCTCGTCAGCGGTCGCGGGATCGACAGGAGACCGTACGGCGACCACGAGAGGGGACGCGGGATCGCCTCCTCGATCCTGCTGCTCGGGGACGCGGCCTCGGCCGCCGAGCGCGCCCGCTGGCAGGCCATGGTCAAGGGGTGGGCGCTGCGGGACACCTGTGTGTCCATGTTCAGGGCGGCCGAGGGCGACGATCTCGGGTTCCATGCCCGCCTCGCCGCGATTTCGGGTGACGACGCGATCCCCGCGGCCGATGAACCCGTCGGGCACCGGCTCCAGACGGTGAGCGCCCGCGCCGTCCATCGCCGGCTTGGCTGGTGCGCGGGGCTCAGCATGGCCTCCCACCGGATCGGCCACTACGAGCACGGCAACGGCGAGAACCCGCGTGGCTGGCACACCGGCTCAGGAATGCTCTACTGGTGGGGCCAGGGCCACGGCGACCAGTACTCCGACTCCTTCTGGCCCACCGTCGATCCCTACCGCCTGCCGGGCACGACGGTCTCCACCCGGCGGCTGGCCGACGGCGCCGGTGAGGGCTGGGGCGACACCTGCCCGCCGGGCCGCTGGGTGGGCGGCGCCACCGACGGCGTATACGCGGCGGTCGGCCAGCACCTGAACGGCTTCGAAAGCACGATGGAGGCCTTCAAGTCGTGGTTCTTCCTCGATGACGCCGTGCTCTGCTTGGGTGCCGGGATCACCAGTGAGGACGGCGTCCCGGTCGAGACCATCGTGGACAACCGCAGAACCGACGCGCTCCTCACCGTGAACGACCCTGTGAACGACCCTGTGAACGACACTGCGGACGACCCTGTGGACGACCCCGTGGACGACGCGGCGGGCTGGGCGCACCTTGAGGGGCATGGCGGCTACGTCCTGCCGGGCGGGGCCCGCCTGCACACGCTGCGCGAGGAACGCACCGGCGGCGCGAACCCGGTGACCCGCGCCTATGTGACCCTCTGGCTCGATCACGGCGTCGATCCCCGCTCGGCGGGTTACGTCTACCTGCTCCTGCCGGGTGCGAGCCTGGCGGAGACCCGGGCCCGCGCCGCCGACCCCGGCTGGGTCCGCGTCCTCGCCAATACCGCCCGGCAGCAGGGCGTCCGGGTCCCCTCGTTGGGGATCACCGCCGTCAACTTCTGGAACGACGGCGCGGCCGGCGGCCTGGCCGCCTCGGCCCCGTGCGCGGTCCTCGTCAGGGAGGGCGGCGACGGTACGGCCACGCTGACGGTGTCCGATCCCCGGTGTGACCTGAACGAGCTGACCGTGATCTGGGATCGGCCGGTGGCCGAGGTGCTCCACGGGCACCCTCTCCTCGTGAGCGCCGCGACCGGCGCCGCGCTCACGCTCGTATTCGGGCGTCTCGCCGACCGAGGCGGCAGCTCCCAAACGGTCACCGTGCGCCTCGTCTAAGCCTTGTCCAGCAGGCCGACCTGCCCGCCTACGGGCTGAAGTTTTTCACTACTGTGGCGAAGATTCTTCAGGAACACCCCATGTATGCGATAGAAGATCACCCGTACCTACTGTCTCTTCTTGGGGTATACGTGACAAAGTTCCTTCGAATTGTGACGGCGCAGACGTTCGCCGCCCTCTTCTTCCTTGCCGCCTTCTCCGGCCCTGCCCATGCCGACTCGACCGAAAGCGATGCTCAGATCGCCGCCGAGTGGCAGACCGCGTGGGACACCTACAAGTTCTCCGACACGAAGCCACCCGCCGCGGGCTCAGGGCGGAGCCGGGTCACGACCAGCATCTCCATCGACATCACCGCCCCCGCCAAGCAGGTCTTCACCTCGTACTCGAACATCAACAACCACATGGGCGGCAACCCGTTCCTGAAGCGTGTCGTCACCCACAAGGACTGGCGCCGGGGTGACACGCGCTACATCAACCTCACCGCCATCGAGGACATCCCGTACGAGGGCACGATCGTCACCAGCAAGACGCACGCGCAGCAGCGCCTCCACAAGGAGGACCTCTACTACGAGACGGACACCTGGTCGCTGCCCAACGTCGTCACGCACCAGAAGATCGTTTTCACCAAGCTGAGCGGCGGGAAGACCCGGGTGACCGAGCGCCTCACCTTCGACGCGGACGACTCGATGATCGACTTCGTCGTCACGAACGGCGTCGCCTCCCACCAGCAGAACCAGGCCTACCTCAAGCAGGCGATCGAGAGCGGCGCGATCTGATCCGCAGTCGGGCGCGGCATCCGCTTTCGCGAGGTACCCCCGTGGCGGGGCATCCGATCGGATGACCGGGCCCGCGCCGGGCGCCACCGTGGACGAGCATCTCAGGGCACGTCCACGGTGGCCCCATCCGCTGCCTCGGCGCGTCAGCGTCCGGTCAGGCCGAGCGCGGCGTCGACGATGGAACCGGTGTCGATTAGTTGGCGACCGACGGGTCCGCGACGGCCTCCCAGATCGCGCCCTCGTCCAGCTCGGCGTCACCGATCAGGCTGATGAACCGGCCGGCCGGAGGCGTCGTGTCGAACCGCTCGTGTCATGGTGCGTGGAGAGTCCAGCTCTTCTCGGTAGCGGTCTACGCGTGCGACACGCCCGCACGCGCGGGAGCCGGGCGGTGCGCGGCGAGGGCCTGATCGAGGTCGGCCATCAGGTCCTCGTGGTCCTCCAACCCGATGGAGAGCCGGACCAGGCCGTCGGACGGGCGGGCGTCGGGGGTGACGGGCCGGTGCGTCAGCGACGCGGGATGCTGGATCAGCGAGTCGACGCCGCCCAGGGACACCGCGTGGGTGAACAGGCGGACCGCCGATGTGAGGTGCCTGGCCTGCTCCAGACCTCCGCGGAGGTCGATCGAGATCATCGCCCCGGTGCCCTTCATCTGCCGGTTGAGCAGTCCCCGCGGATCCTCCGCGATCCCGGGGTAGTGCACACGGGAGACGCTCGGGTGGGTGCTCAGCCACGCGGCGATGCGCTGGGCGTTCGCCTGCTGCGCGCGGACCCGGATCGGGAGCGTGGCGAGCCCCCGGTGCAGGAGGTACGCGCCGAGCGGGTGGAGAAGGGCGCCCGTGATGGCGCGGACCCGTCGCAGCGCGGCCGCCTGCTCCTGGTCGCAGGCGATGACACCGGCGATGACGTCGCCGTGCCCCCCGAGATACTTGGTCGCGCTGTGCAGGACCATCGAGGCGCCGAAATCGACGGGGTTCTGCAGGATCGGGGTGGCGAACGTGTTGTCCACGAGAACGGGAACGCCGCGGGCCGCCTCGACGACGGCACGGATGTCGACCAGGTCGAGTGTCGGGTTGGCGGGCGTCTCCAGGATGATCAGCGCCGTGTCCGGCCGAAGCGCCGCGGCGACGCCCTCCGCCGTACAGAACGTCGCCTCGGCGCCGAGTACGCCCGAAGCCAGCAGGTGATCGGTCCCGCCGTAAAGCGGCCGGACCGCCACGATGTGGCGGCGGCCGGTCTCCCGCGTCGTCGCGAGGATCGCCGCGGTCGTCGCCGCCATACCCGATGAGAACGCCACGGCGGCCTCGGTGTGCTCCATCCGCGCCAGCGCCGACTCGAATCGGGCCACGGTCGGGTTCCAGAGCCGCCCGTAGACGGCTCCGCCCTCCGCGTACGGCGTTCCCCCGCCGGCCATGGCCTCGTACGAAAGGCCGCCGACCTCGACGTCCGGCAGCGGATTGGTCGACGACAGATCGATGGGAAGCGCGTGGACACCGAGTTCGGCGAGGTCCTCGCGGCCCGCGTGGACGGCGATGGAGTCGAGCTGCAGCCGAGGCGAGATCATGCGGCAACCATGAGCGAATCCGCAGCGACTTTCAATGCTCATTGCGGAAACTAGCGCTGTTCGCCAGGATCAGTGCAGATTCAGCAACAGGAGCACTGATGTCCGAGCTGGCGTCGAAGAAACCGCAACACGCTCCGGGGACCCTCGACGGTACCGACCTGGCCATTCTCGCCGCGCTCGTGGAGGACGGCCGGATGACCAACGCCGCACTCGCCGCCCGCGTGGGAGTCGCCGAGTCCACGTGCGCGTACCGGGTGCGCGCGCTGAGGCGGTCGGGTGTCATCGCGAGCGTCAACGCGCGGCTCAACCTCGGCGCGCTCGGCCACCCGATCCACGCGATCATCAAGGTCCGCCTGGGAAGCCACAACCGAGAGCACGTCCGCAACCTCTACGACAAGCTGGTCATGGTGCCGGGGGCGCTGACGGTTCTCCACGTGGGCGGCGACGACGACTTCCTCCTGCACGTGGCCGTGGAGAGCCCGGAGAAACTCCGAGATCTCATCCTGGAACACGTGACCATCTACCCGGTGGTGCGGCAGACGGAGACGCAACTGGTGTTCGAGGTGCGCGAAGGTCGCGGTGTGCTGCATCCGTGAACGTCACAGTGAACGGCTCCGGCTACTGCAAGTCGCTCGGCTGGGAGTGGGGCGAGTACCGGGGGACCCCCATACCTGGGTGCCGATTTACAGTTCGCGGCGACGCTGTGCTCGGGAGAATAGATTGGTCATGACCGCTCAGCCTCTGGAACCCGTTGCGCCCCGTGATCCCGGGGAGGACCCGGCTGCGATCTTCGAGGCGCTTCCGCCGTCGCACCGTGCCCGGTTCCGGTCAGAGTACGACGAGGCTTTGGAAGCCGCCCACGACTTGGTCCGCTTCAAGCAGGTACAGACGCTGTTGCGTCAGTGGCGCCTGCGTGCGATCGCTTACGCCCGCCCCGGCTACGAGGAGGCGGTCGATGACGCTCTCCAGGGGCGTACGGAGATGTTCACTCGCTACACCCCGCCGGAGTGGGAAGGCCGGGTGTGAGCTACAACTGACTCCGCATACCGCCGGTCGGTGGGCTGGTGCTGGAGCGTCTCTCCGGCCTTCTTCAGATTGCCGAATTTCGCCCGCGCGCTTGAGGTCTGGGAAGCCGGCACACGGCGCCGCCAGGCTCGGCCGAGCAGGCGGCGGCGTGGTCTGTCATCGCCACGATTCGGCACAATGCTGATGTGCGAGTCGAATTGCTCGGACCGTTCGAGGTCCGGAACCGCGATGGAGCCGTGGTGGAGGTTCCGGGGATTCGGCTGCGCGCGCTGCTCGCCGCGCTCGCCCTCGACCCCGGCCGGATCGTCACGCGCGCGAGGCTCGTGGACTGGATCTGGGGGCAACGGCCGCCCGCGGACGAAGTGAATGCCTTGCAGGCGTTGGTGTCCCGGCTGCGCAGGGTGTTGCCGAACGGTGTGATCGAGGCGGATTCCGGCGGGTACCGGCTGGCCGTGGCTTCTGATGCCGTGGACGTGGGCCGGTTCGAGCATTTAGTCGGTCAGGGCCGCGCCGCCGAGCCTGCGGCGCGGGCGGATCTGCTCCGCTCGGCCCTGGCGTTGTGGCGCGGTACGGCCATGGCGGACATCGCGCTGCACGGCAGCGATGCGTTCGACGCCGCGGTCGCGCGTCTGGACGAGCTCTACGTTGCCGCGCTCGGGGATCGGGTGGATGCGGACATCCGCCTCGGCCGCGGCTCGGAGTTGGTCTCCGAACTGACCGAGCTGGTCGCCACGTATCCGCTGCGTGAGGGGTTCGTGGCGGCCTTGATGCGAGCGCTCGCCGAGGCGGGGCGTGGGACCGAGGCGTTGACCGTGTACCAGCGGACGCGCGAGCGGCTCGCCGAGGAGTTGGGCGCCGATCCGTCGGCCGAGCTCTCCGCGCTGCACACCGCGTTGCTGCGGGGCGAGTTGGGCGAGCGGGCGGAGAACCGCAGGACGAACCTGCGCGCCGAGCTGACGAGTTTCGTCGGCACGGCCGATGACATCGCCGCGGTCGCCGGTCTGGCCATCAAGCACCGGCTGGTCACCTTGACGGGGCCGGGCGGCTCCGGCAAGACCAGGCTGGCCACCGAGACCGCGCGGACGATGCTCGCCGAGCTGCCGGACGGGGCGTGGCTGGTCGAACTGGCCTCGGTCCGGGCAGGCGGTGACCTGGCGCAGGCCGCCCTCACCGCGATCGGCCTGCGTGACCAGCCGCTGCTCGGTGACGCGCGGGGTGGAGAGCCGATGGATCGGCTCATCGCCGCGGTCCGTGAGCGCGCGATCTTGCTGATCCTGGACAACTGCGAGCACGTGATCGAGGCGGCCGCGGCTTTCGCGGATCGGCTTCTGGGGGAGTGCCGGAGGCTGCGGATTCTGGCCACGAGCAGGGAACCGCTCGGCATCACCGGGGAGGTGCTGTGGCAGGTCGAGCCGCTGGCGCTGCCCGCGAAGGGAGCGGGCCCCTCCGAGGTCGGGTCCTCGCCCGCGGTGCGGCTGCTGCGGGACCGCGCGGGTTTGGTGCGCAAGGACATCGGCTCCGACGCGCCCACCTTGGCGGCCATGGCGCGGATCTGCCGGGCGCTGGACGGGATGCCGCTGGCGATCGAACTGGCCGCGGCACGGCTGCGCACCATGACCGTCGATCAGCTGGCACATCGGCTCGATGACCGGTTCCGCCTGTTGACCAGCGGCAGCCGTACGGCGCTCTCCCGGCACAAGACGCTGCGCGCGGTCGTGGACTGGAGCTGGGATCTGCTGACCGAGGCCGAACGTGGCGTGCTGCGGCGGCTCTCGGTGTTCTCCGGCGGGGCGAGCCTGGAAGCGGCCGAGCGGGTGTGCGGGGACGAGGCGTTCGCCGGGGAGCAGGTGCTCGACCTGCTGACCGCGTTGATCGAGAAGTCGCTGCTGCTCGCCGACGGCGAGGGTGCGCCGCGCTACCGGATGCTCGACACCATCAGGGAGTACGCGGCGCACCGGCTCGCCGAAGCCGAGGAATCCGAGCCGGCGCGCCGGGCGCACCTGGCCTACTTCACCGAGCTGGCCGAGACGGCCGATCCGCACCTGCGCCGGGCCGAACAGCTGGAATGGCTGGCCACACTCGAGGCCGAGCACGACAACATCAATGCGGCCCTGCGCGGGGCGATCGCCGAGGGATGGGCCCAGGAGGCGATGCGGCTGGTCGGGGCAGCGGGCTGGCACTGGTTCCTCAGCGGGCACCGGGCCGAGGGCACCGAGTTGAGCGTCGCGGCGGCCTCGATGCCCGGTGAGGTGCCCGATGAGGTGCGGGCGCTGGCGTACACCATCGTGACAGTGTTCCTGACCTCCGGGGTCGGCCGCGATCAATATCAGGCGCAGGAGTGGATCCACGAGGCGTACCGGGTCACCCGGCGCAGCGGGTCTCGCCACCCCATGCTCGGATTCGTCGAGCTTTGGGAGCGGATGCTGCAGGAGCCGACGGGGTTCCTGCCCGCGTTGGAGCCGCTCCTCGCAGACGATGATCCATGGGTGCGCGCGCAGGCCAGGCTCACGCGTGGCCGATTCCGGCTCACGCTCGGCGGCGATGCGACCAATGTGGACATCGACGCCGAAATCGCCCTTGCCGAGTTCCGCGCGCTGGGTGACCGGATGGGGATCTCGCTGGCGCTGACGTTCCTGGCCGATCGGCTCGCCATGTGCGGCGAGTTCGCCCGCGCGTGTGAGCACTACGAAGAGGCGGGCACCGCGCTGACCGAGCTGGGAGTGCGGGAGGAAGTGGTCAGCCTGCGGGTGCGGCAGGCTCAGCTGTACTGGCTGCTCGGCGATGAGCGATCCAGCACGTTCGCCATGGCCGAGGCGCAGCGGTGCGCGGGCGGGATCACCTGGCCGGACGCGCTCGCCGAGCTGGCGCTCTCGAAGGCGCAGCTGGCGCGCTGGCGCGGCGAGCCGGACGAGGCACGCCGGCACCTGGCCACGGTGCGGGCGACGCCGGGCAACGCGGAAACGATCGGCTTCATCCGCGCCAAGGCCATGGACCTGTACGGCTACCTCGCCGAGGACCTCGAGAAGGCCCGCGCGCATCGGAGCGAGGCGTTCCGCGCGGTGGTGGACACGGGCTATCCGCCGCTGATCGCCGAGGTGTTGATCGGGATCGCGGATCTCGCGCTGCGCCAGGGACAGTACGAGCAGGCCGTGCGGTTGCTCGCGGCGAGCGACGGCGTGCGTGGCACGCCGGATCGTTCGCAGCCGGACGCTTCCAGGATCACCTTGGAGACGCGGAATCGCCTCGGTGAAACCGTGTTCACCGAGGCGATCCGTGACGGGCAGCGGCGGGACTGGCGCGAGCTGGCCGAGATCACGCTCGCTTCGTGAACGACCGGCGCGCCCACAGGTAGGCGATGAGCGTGAGCCCCACGCACCAGGCGATCGCCGCCATGGCCGAGCCCGCCGACGGCGCGCCGGTCAGCAGCCCGCGCAGGGCTTCGATGACCGAGGTGAACGGCTGGTACTCCGCGAATTGCCGCACGCCCGGCCCCATTTTGTCGGCCGGCACGAATGCGCTGCTCAAGAAGGGAAGCAGCATCAGTGGGACAGCGGCCATGCCCGCGCTTTCCGGCGTTTTCGCCGCGAGGCCGAAGGCGACGGTCAGCCAGCCGATCGCCACTACCGTCAACACGACGATGCCGATCACGCCGAGCCACTCCGCGAAACTCGCCGACGGCCGGAATCCCATCAGCAGCGCGACCCCGGTGACGAGCGCGATGGCCACCAGGCTCCGCAGCACGGTCTCGATCACGTGCGCGTTCAGCACCGCGGCCCGGGACACCCGCATGACGCGAAGCCGGTTGATGAATCCGTTCGTCATATCGGAATTCACCGCGATCGCGGTGGAGCCGATGCCGTAGCAGATGGTCGTCAGGATCAGCCCCGGTGTCGCGTAATCGGCGTAGTTCACGCCGACGCTGAACGCGTCGCCGAATACGTAGACCATCAGGAACATCAGAAAGATCGGCATGATGATGCCGTTGAACAGCGCCACCGGATTTCGCATCGTGTGCCGGAAGTTGCGCCGCAGCATGGTCGCGGAGTCTGAGATGACGTTCATCGTGCGTTGATCTCCTTGTTCCCGTGACCGGTGAGGGCGAGGAAGACGTCATCCAGGTCCGGTGTATGCACCGACAGTTCCTCGACGTCGATGGAATGCTGATCGAGCCGATCGAGCAGCGCGCGCAATGACCGCACCCCGCCGTCGCCGGGTACCCGCAAGGTCAGCTCTTCGTCGTCCCTTGTGGACGCGTGCAGGACCTGTGCCGCGACGTCGAATGCCTGCCGATCGGTGAACCGCAGCCGGACATGGCTGCCGGAAACCTGGCGCTTGAGCTCGTCGGCGGTGCCCTCGGCGACCAGCCGGCCCTGATCGAGTACGGCGATGCGGTCGGCGAGTTCGTCCGCCTCCTCGAGGTACTGCGTGGTGAGGAAGATGGTCGTGCCACCGGCGACCAGCTCCCGGATGATCTCCCACATGGTGCGGCGGCTGCGCGGATCGAGTCCCGTCGTGGGCTCGTCCAGGAAAATGATCTGCGGCTTGCCGACCAGCGTCATGGCGAGGTCCAGCTTGCGGCGCATGCCGCCGGAGTAGGACGCCGCCGGTTTGCGCGCCGCTTCAACCAGATCGAACCGGTCGAGCAACCGGCCGGCGACTCGCTTGCCCTCCGCCTTGGGCAGGTGCAGGAGATCCGCCATCAGCAACAGGTTCTCCTCGCCGGTGAGCAGGTCGTCCACCGACGCGAACTGCCCGGTGACCCCGATCGCCGCGCGCACCGCCTTGGTTTCCGTGACCACGTCGTGCCCGGCGACGACCACCTTCCCGGCGTTGGGGGACAGCAGCGTGGTCAACACGTTCACCGTCGTGGTCTTCCCGGCGCCGTTGGGGCCGAGCAGAGCGAAGATCGTGCCGGTACGGACATCAAGGTCGATGCCGTCGAGCACGACCTTGTCTTTGTATGCCTTTCGCAGCCCCGAGACCGCGATCGCTGATCCGTTCATGGCATCCACGATCGCCGACCGCCCTGATACCGGGCGGTTGCGGTGCTGACACGGCCGCTGACACGACACCGCATCAGACCTGATCGCCGTCCGGGACCTCTGCCTGCGTCAGTACACCAACCCGCCGCCGGCGTCCGGGGGGCCAGCCGTCCGGCAGCTGGCGGCCGCCGCCGTACGCGTCCGCCGCGGCACCGGGCGGGGCGTCGCAGAGCAGCTGACCAGCCCTCGCGGGTGCACAAGCCGGACCCGAAGAGCGACGGCCTCTACGGCCGCTACGGCCTCGGGCTGTATGACGTGCAGGATCTCAGCTGTCTAGCGTTGCTTGAGGCGGAGTGCTTCTTTGCGGGTCTCGGCCTGGATGGACCGCTCGCGCTCCAGCCACGCAGGGTTCTCCGCTTTCAGCGCATCGATCTCAGCGGTGGTGAGCGGTCCGGTGATCCCGCCTCTGGTCAGGCCGGAAATGGAGACCCTGAGCTTCGCGGCGATGACCTGCTTGGGGTGCGGGCCGTTGCGGCGCAGGTCAGCGAGCCAGGCGGGTGGCGTCGACTGCAACTCGTTCAGCTCGTCCCTGGAGACGACCCCCGCCTGGAACTCGGCGGGAGTGGCCGAGAGGAGGACACCCAGCTTCTTGGCCGCGGTCGCGGGCTTCATCGTCTGGATGCTCTTCGGTTTGGGCGAGGTCATGGCGCCAAGAGTAGTCAGTCGGAACGGGTTCCCCTGACATCGGTACCCTGAGGAAGTGACTGATGGGGAGACCGGCAGGGTGTTCCGGCTGGCGTACGGGCCCGGGGTGACACCCGCGAAATGGGTCAACGTCTGGACCGAGAGGATGCCCGGCGTGCCGGTTACCCTGGTCGCGGTTCCCGCCGCCGAGGTGGTGGGACTTCTGCGGGAGGGCGGTGCCGACGCCGGATTCGTCAGGCTGCCGGTCGACCGGGACGGGCTCAGCGTGATTCCTCTCTACGTGGAGACCACGGTGGTCGTGGTGCCCAAGGACCACGCGGTGGCCGCCGCCGACGAGGTGGTCATCGCCGACCTGAGCGACGACGAGGTGCTCCATCCTCTGGACGACACCATCGAGTGGACGACCCGACCCGGGCTGCCCGCGTTCACCCGCCCGGCCACGACGGCGGACGCGGTCGAACTGGTAGCGGCCGGCACTGGGCTTCTCCTGGTTCCGCAGTCGCTGGCACGCCTCCACCACCGCAGGGATCTCACTTACCGGCCGGTGTCGGACGCGCCACAGTCTCAGGTCGCGCTGGCCTGGCCCACGGACGCGACCACTGACCTGGTGGAAGATTTCATCGGCATCGTCCGCGGCCGGACAGTGAACAGCTCGCGGGGCCGGACCCCCGCCTCCCCTGCGGAGAAACCGGCACAGCGGCAGGCACAGAAACCCGCACGGAATGACTCCGGCCGCCGGGCCGTGCCGGCCCGCCGTAAAGGGAAGGGTTACCGGCCTCGGTGACATGCAGCCCCGAACCTCCGGTTCGGACCCGGCAATAAATGTGACCGACCCGGCCTCAGTTGAACCACATCAAGGGACTCGAGACCGCGAGATCTCTCTGCCCCACGCCCAGATCAAACCGGGACAACGATGGATGACAGGCGTTGGTGAGGGATGTGGATCAGGCGGTGAGACCGCGCCGCCCGCCAGCGTGATCGACGTCGTGGCGCTGCTGCGCCTGTACGACGGGGCCCGTACCGTCAACGGGCGGGAGGGGGGCGTCGACGTCGAGGCGCGCCCGGGTGACCAGGTATCCGTGCAGAAAGGCCGCGAGCTCGGACCGGCTCCGGGTGCCGGTCTTGGTGAAAACGGCCTTGAGGTGATCCTGCACGGTGAACGCCGACAGGAAGAGGACCGACCCGATCTCCTTGTTCGTGAGGCCCCGCCCGGCCAGCGCGGCGATCTGGCGTTCCCGGGCGGTGAGCCGGTAGACGTCGGCGAGCAGCTCCATGATCTCCTGAGGGCGGGTGGTTTCCAGGATGACGGAGACCGAGGTGTCTCCTAGATGCTCGGCGTGAGCGGTCAGCCATCGTCCCGTCCGAGTGCGGATGCGGACACGATGCGGGGTGCCGGAGGCGGCCCGCCGGTGGGCTGCGTACACCAGTGATGCGAGCGTGTAAGGCAGGTCGCCGAGGCGGCTGTCGTCGATCTCGTCGAGCAGGCGCCGGGCGGACGCCGATACGTGATCAAGCACGACGGTCTCGGCCACCCTGCACAGCATCAGCCCGGGCCCGTCGTCCTCGGCTGGCGGGCGCCCGGAGAGCACCATGGCCCGGCGCAGCCCATCCGCGACGAGCTGGCTGATCGCGTGCATGGCATCGAGCTCCCGGGCAGTGAAGTCGGGAATGTCGGTGCCCCGCATCAAGACCATCGCTCCCCATACCCGGCCGTCCGCGGCGCGGAAGCCGATGCGGACCTCGTGCCGGATATCGGAAGGGCGCAGCACGTCGCGGAAGCGATGGCTGCGTGCGAGATCACCACCCGTCGCCTGCGACAGGGTCCGTGCGGTCACGCCGTTACGGACCAGCTCGCGCATGGTGAGGACGTCCGGGTCGGCGTCCTGCTGCTCGATCTCGGTCAACCGGCCGAGATGCTGGAACGGCAGCCCTTCGTCGTGGAAGCCGCCGGTGGGGTTTCCCGTGTCGGGGTCCATGGTCAATCCGCACCACAGATCGAATGGGACGACTCGGGCCAGCTGGGCGGCGACCCCGCGCTCGAGCGCCAGCGGGGACTGCGCCCGGCGAGACAGGTCGGCCACGGCCTCCCGTACGTCTCGCCCCCTCCCACTTCTCATGTCGCCAGTATCGGCGCGGGTCCGGCGCCCCCACCATCCCTCAGCCGAGGGATGTCGCCCACGAGGCGCCTTGTCCCACGCTTGCCCACATGAACGCAACGGACAGGAGGACTGGCATGAACATCGCCTACCGCGCCTCGGTTCCCGCCCTGGACGGCTTCGAGGGCGAGCTGATCACCCCACACGACGCCGGCTACGACAGGGCCAGGCGGATCTGGAATGGATCGATCGACCGCCGGCCCGCCTTCATCGCCCGTTGCCGGTCGACGGCGGACGTGGCCGCGGCGGTGGTCTTCGCCCGCCGACACGGCCTCCCGATCGCGGTGCGCGGCGGCGGCCACAGCATCCCGGGCTACTCGGTGGTCGAGGGCGGGCTCATGATCGACTGCAGCCCCATGAAGGGGATCGAGCTGCACCCCGAGGTGCAACGCGCCGATGTGGATCCCGGCGTCCTCTGGCGGGAGTTCGACACGGCCGCGCAGGCGGAGGGACTCGCGACACCCGGCGGTGAGATCTCCGACACTGGAGTCGCGGGCCTCACCCTCGGAGGCGGCATCGGCTGGCTTTCCCGGCTGTACGGCCTCGCCGCGGACAATCTCCTCGGCGTCGAGCTCGTCACCTCGACCGGGGACGTCGTGACAGCCGACGACAGCACCGATCCCGAACTGATGTGGGGGCTGCGGGGCGGCGGCGGCAACTTCGGCATCGTCACCCGTTTCACCTTCCGGCTTCACTCGGTCGCACCCGCCTGGGCCGGCATGGTCATGTATCCGGGAGCGCTCGCCCAGGACGCCCTCCACGCCTTTCACGAAGTCGGCGAGCGGGCGCCGCGCGAGCTGTCGCTCGTCGCGGCGCTGGTGTCCGCCCCTCCAGCGCCCTTCGTGCCCGCCGACGCGGTAGGCAAGCCCGTCGTCGGCATCGCGGCCGCCTACTTCGGCCCGCGCCACATCGGGCAGGAGCTGACCGCGCCCCTGCGCAGCCTCGGACGGCCACTCATCGACACCTTCGGCATTATGGGGTACGCCGACCTGCAGAGGATGTTCGACGACGCCAACGTCCCCGGGCGACAGCAGTACGTCCGCTCCGACTTCCTCCAAGGCCTGCCGGACGAGGCCATCGCCGCGCTCTTCCACCACGGCACCCGTCCGTCGTCGCCCCTGAATCAGGTACTGCTCCGCCGTCTCGGCGGCGCCATCGGCGACAGGGACCGCGGCGCGACGGCCTTCGGACACCGGTCGGCGGATTACATGACGATGATCGCGGCCACCTGGGAGAACCCCGCCGAGGATTCCGGCCTGCACCGCCGCTGGGTAGGCGAAACGTGGAACGCCACCCGGCCGTGGGCCGACGGCACCTATGTCAACCACCTGGGGGACGAGGGCAGCGGCCGCATCCGCGAGGCGTACCTGCCCGACAGTTGGAGCCGCCTGACGCGGCTGAAGGCACGCATGGATCCAGACAACGTCTTCGCGCTGAACCAGAACATCCCACCGGCCGGAGCCTGACAGCGCCCAAGGGCCGCCGCCCACGCAGATCCTCATCGCCGACGGCGGCACCGAGGACGCGATCCCCCCAACGCCTCCGTGGGGCCCGCGCGCAAGACGTGAAACGGTGAGCGCGGTGGCCCTTGCGCCCGGTCACGGCGGGCCCTCGTAGCCCACCGGCGGCGCGGCGGCGGTGTAGGAGGGAAGGGGCAAGGGCTGGCGGGTGAGGAACGCCGTGATGGCGGCCAGCACCATCTTGTTCGCACCGTGGTAGACGTTGTGTCCGGCGCCGTTCACGTAGATCAGCCGGGAGTTCGGCAGCAGATCGCGGTACGTCGTGGCGGAGCGCCAGGACAGGTAATCGCAGGAGCCCTTGATGATCAGTGTGGGCGTGGGCAGGCCGGCCAGCGCCGGACGGGGGTCACTCGGTCGGGGGGCGGTCGCCGACTGCGGGTACTGCATCGCGTAGAAGCCGGTGCCCCGTACGGGCCGCTCCGTGAGCGTCGCACCCCGGCAGTACAACGCAGGCTGGGTTAGCTTGAGCACCCTGTCGTTACGGGCGTCGGCCTCGGCGTCGGGCAGGAAGGCGTGCGCCGCCGGCGGATTGACCTGCAACAGGAGGTAGCCGAGCAGCGGGCGCGGCTGGAGCAGTGTGCCGTAGAGCTGTGCTTTCCGGGCCGGGTCGAGTCGACCGCTGACGAGGTCGCCGCTGGTGTCGGCCGGGTCCAGCGCCCCGGGAGAGGTCAGCACCAGCCCGGCGACACGGTCGGGATGGGTGGCGAGGTATCTCGCGGCGATCTCGCCGCCGTAGGAGTGGCCGATCAGGATGACCTTAGGCAGTCCAAGCCGGCTGCGCAGGCTTTCCAGGTTCTCCACCGCGCGCTCGCGGGTGTAGCCGCGCGGATCGTCCAGCCGCGTCGATCCGTCGGTGCCGAGCTGCGCGTAGAGGTAGACGTCGAATCCCTGGCCGGTGAGGGAGGCGAACGCCTCGGCGTTGTCCTGCAGTTCTGGCACGCCCGGGCCGCCGTGCACGACGATGATCGGCGGGCGGCTCGTCGTACCACGTGCGGGCAGTTTGATCACGGTGAGCCTGGACGCGGTGACCTGGACCGCCGTGGCACCCGGTAGGGCGGTGGCGGGTGACGGGGGCGCGGGCGCCAGGGTGGCCCAGGCGAACACCGCACCGGGCACCAGCGAACCGGCCGCGAACGCCACCCGTCGTGCCGTGCGCCGGCGTTCGGGCGGCACCCGCCTGGCCGTGATGAGCGCCGCACCGGCGTAACCGACCGCGAAGAAGACCACCATGCCGGCGGTCATGAAAAGCATCGGCACGGCGGTGACTGCGGCGGCCGCGAAAAGCGCGGCCAGACCGCACACCCCCGCCCCGGCAGTCACGGCCGCCACGGCCAGGCAGGTCACCAGCCGCGATCGTCGCCGAGGCGTCGACCGCTGTCCCGCCTCGGCATTCTGCATGGCCTCATGAGTCACGGGGCCACAGTCAACCCCAACCCCGGCTCCGCGCGCCTCCGGGAGGCACCTGAATGGTCCCCTATCAGTCAAGGAATCAGGACAGGCGATGGCTCGCCCCGAATTCGCTACCTCTCCGACGGCTCGGCGATAGAGTCCACACGTGCGTTGATCTTCCGGGTGGCAGTTGAGTGCCGTCACAAACGGTGCGGGCGACCCGAGAGGTGGGGCCGCCCCGACAGGCATAGCCGTCACCATCCACCGGAGATCACATGACGCCCGCTCAGCAGCCCCTGACCTACCACGCGTTCGTTGAACTCGCCGCCGCCGACCCCGCCGTCGTCGGACTCGTCCTCAAGGGCTCCCACGCCCACGACGACATGACCACCGAGCACTCGGACTACGACCTGTACGTCGTCCTTGCCGACGGCGCGACAACGGATCTCACCCGGTTTACCGGCCACCGGACGCCCGAGCTCGACCTCGTCATCATCTCCCTCACCGACTTTCGCGCGGCCGGAATGCCGGGCTTCGAGCGCTACGCCCTTGCCCGCGCCAGGGTCGTGCTCGACCGGCTCAACGGAGGCATCGCCCAGATCCTCGCCGCCAAGGCGCGGCTCGACGCCGACGAAGCATTCCGGGACTGCGGCGAATGGCTCGACGCCTATGCCAACTCTCTCTACCGCTCCGTCAAGAACGACCGTGACGGGCATTCACTAGCGGCCCGCCTCGACGCGGCCGACAGCATCCGATTTCTGCTGGAGCTGCTTTTCGCAATGGACCGTCGCCCCCGCCCCTACAACAAGTACCTGGAATGGGAACTCGCCCGATACCCGCTGCCCGGTTGGGACACCGGCATGCTGCTGGACGCCGCGTACCGCATCTCAGGAACGGGCAATGTACCCCTGCAACGGCGGATCTTCGCTTATGTCGAGGCAGCGGCCCGGCGCGCCGGGCACGGCACGGTGCTGGACGCATGGGGCGAGGACCTCGACCTGATGCGACCGTAATAGGGGAGACTCGGCCGACAAGGCCGACGTCTACTCACAGATAGGGCTCAGACTGACCTACCAGCCCCAGAAACGACTTGTGGAGGCTCAGGTTGTCCCTGACCTCCACATGTGCAAAAGGTTTGTGTCCGAGGGGGGACTTGAACCCCCATGCCCATCACTGGGCACTAGCACCTCAAGCTAGCGCGTCTGCCTATTCCGCCACCCGGACTTGGTGCCTGCACGTGGGACCGTCATCCCGCGTCGGCTCACACAGATTAGCACTGTCCGGCGTGAGGTTCATACCTGGAATCCATCGCCCCATGCCCGGCTCCCCTTGTGCACAGGTGGACGGCAGGATGGGAGGCACCAGCCGTACGTGAACAGGAGGACCACGCTGTGACCGACCGAAGCACGGGATACACGGGGAGAGGCGCATGACTCCGCTCAACGGCGAGGACGAGGTCGTCGGCCTGTGCCGGGACCTGATCCGCATCGACTCCACGAACGCCGGTGACAACGCGGGGCCGGGTGAGCGCCGAGCCGCCGAGTACGTCGCGGCGAAGCTGGCCGAGGTGGGCCTCGAACCGCAGATCCTCGAATCCGACACCGGGCGGGCCAACGTCATCGCCCGCATCGAGGGGGCGGACTCCGGGCGGGGGGCGCTCCTCCTCCACGGGCATCTGGACGTCGTCCCGTTCGACGCGTCCGACTGGACGCATCACCCGATGAGCGGGGAGATCGCCGACGGCTGCGTCTGGGGCCGCGGAGCGGTGGACATGAAGGACATGGACGCCATGATCCTCGCCGTCGTACGGCAGCGCCTCAGCGGGAACAGGAAGCCCCCGCGGGACGTGGTGCTGGCCTTCACGGCCGACGAGGAGGCCGGAGGAAACTACGGCGCGCAGTGGCTGGTCGAGCGGCACCCGGAGGTGCTGGAGGGGTGCACGGAGGCGATCGGCGAGGTCGGCGGCTTCAGCGTCAGCCTGTCGGACAGCCGCCGTCTCTATCTCATCGAGGCGGCCGAGAAGGGCATCGCCTGGATGAAGCTGACCGCGACGGGCCGGGCCGGCCACGGCTCCATGCTCAACGACGAGAACGCCGTCACCGAGCTGGCTGAGGCGATCGGCCGCCTGGGCCGCTACCAGTGGCCCGTACGGCTCACGCCGACCGTCCAGTCCTTCTTCCGTGAGGCGTTCGACATCGAGCTGAAGGCCGAGGACGCGGAGGAGGCCGTGGCGAAGCTGGGCCCGCTGGCCCGGATGGTCGGCGCGACCCTGCGGAACACGGCCAACCCCACCATGCTCGACGCCGGGTACAAGGCCAACGTCATCCCCCAGAGCGCCTCCGCCCACGTGGACGGCCGTTTCCTGCCCGGCTACGAGGACGAGTTCCTCGCCACCGTGGACGAACTCCTCGGCCCCAACGTCACCAGGGAGTTCGTCTACCACGACGTCGCCCTGGAGACGGCCTTCGAGGGGTCCCTGGTCAAGGCCATGGCCGACGCGCTCCAGGCGGAGGACCCCGGCTCCAAGGCCGTGCCGTACACGCTCAGCGGGGGCACCGACCTCAAGGCGTTCAGCCGGCTGGGCATCCGTGGATTCGGGTTCGCGCCCCTGCGTCTTCCGGCGGATCTCGATTTTTCCGGAATGTTCCATGGGGTAGATGAGCGGGTTCCGGTGGATTCGCTCAAATTCGGGGTTCGGGTTCTTGACCGTTTCCTCGATTACTGCTGAGAAACCAGTTGCACTCACTTGGCGTGCCGATAGAGTAACTCTCCGTTGAGGGGTTGATCCGCGCCAGGCGGACTTGGTTGATCTCGGGGAGGTCGCGTGGCACGCACGCTGGACGAGCGGTCGCGGGCAGAGATGCCCGCCGCCGACCCGTGCGTGCCCGCGATTGCTTCCCAGGCCGACGGGCAGAGCCGGATGGCGCGGCTCGTGGCCGGCTCGCGGCTGGTCCGCTTTTTGATCATCAGCGGATTCGTCGCCGTCGCCTGGTTGCTCGGTGTGATCTTCGGCGTCTTCGGCACGGCCTCGGCCAGTGCCGATGCGGCCCCTTCGACTGTCGTCACCGGGTCGGTCATCGATGGCGGTGCCTCCACGAGGACCGACGGTTTCCCCACGAGTGACGACGCCTCGGCCAATGCCGAGGCGATGGCCGGGCGCACTGTCGACGGGCTGACCAGCCAGTCGAAGCCCGGTTTCCCACCACCGTCCACCGCTGACCACACCCCTGGGAGCAAGGGCATGGTCCCCCAAGGGAGCGGTGGATCGACCCTGTTCGGGGATGTCGCGCGCTCCTTCTACGACGTGCGGCTCGTGGAGCTGCCCGCGCCCTTCGCGGGAGTCCTTCCCCCGGTCGTGCGCACAGCGGCGGACGACCCATCCATCTCGCCTGACTGATCCCGCGTTCACGCCGGTCCGCCTCATCAACACCGGGCCGGTGGCGGAGCATGCCCCGCGACGTCCTCGATTCCCGCGAGCACTGTCGGCTGAGCGTCTCCGCGCGGGTGACGCGAGTTTTCCCATCCCTCGTGACGGTCCATGGCTCCGCTATGCCCTGGCCCGGACTCCGTCGCGAGCCGTCAGGTATCCCCCAGAGAACCTAGGAGCATCCATCATGCGTACGTGGGCGAAGGGTTCGACCTCCGTGGCGCTTCTCGCCGTCGGTGTCATGTCCCTCGGCAGCGGTACGGCTTTCGCCGACACCACCGGCAGCGGCTCGATCGGTGGCGGCAACCAGCTCAACCTCCCCATCTCCCTTCCGATCGACATCAGCGGCAACGCCGTCGCCGTCGCCGGGGACTCGACCGCGACGTCGCAGGGCGGCGCGTCGGTTCTCAACGGCCCGGGCGGTTCGGGCGGCGCCGGTGGCGCCGGTGGCAATGTCACCAGCGGTGAGGACAGCATCCTCGGCGGGAACCAGATCGTCGCGCCGATCACCGCGCCGATCAACGCCTGCGGCAACGCGATCGCGATCTTCGGTGACGCCACCGCGGGCTGCAAGGGCGGCGCGTCCGTCAATAACTCCGGCTCGCGCGCCGGTGGCAACCGGACCTCCGGCCGCTCCTCGATCCTGGGCGGGAACCAGATCGTCGCGCCGATCACCGCGCCGATCAACCTGTGCGGCAACTCGATCGGTGTGCTGGGCGACGCCTTCTCCGGCTGCAAGGGCGGCGCGTCGGTCGGCGGCCCCGGCAACGGCGGCGGCCCCGGCAACGGCGGTGGGCACGGCTACGGCGGCCACTGGAACGGTCACGGGCGCGGTCACGGCCGTTCCGGCGGCGTCGTCGGCGGCGCCGGTGGCAATGTCACCAGCGGCGAGCACAGCATCCTCGGCGGCAACCAGATCGTCGCGCCGATCACCGCGCCGATCAACCTGTGCGGCAACGCCGTGGGCAACGGCAGCGCCGGTTGCGCGGGTGGCACGTCCGTGAAGAACTCAGGGGCCGGTACGGGCGGCAACGTCACCTCAGGTCGTTCCTCGATCCTGGGCGGGAACCAGATCGTCGCGCCGATCACGGTGCCGATCAACATCTGCGGCAACTCGATCGGCATCCTGGGTAACGCCTTCTCCGGCTGCAGGGGCGGCGCGTCCGTGACCGGCGGTGCGGGCGGTGCGGGCCGCAACGTCACCTCGGGTCGTTCCTCGATCCTGGGCGGGAACCAGATCGTCGCGCCGATCACCGCGCCGATCAACATCTGCGGGAACGCCGTGGCCGTGCTCGGCAACGCCAGGGGCGGCTGCAAGGGCGGCGCGTCCGTGACCGGCGGCGCGGGCGGTGCGGGCCGCAACTTCACCAACGGTGAGCACAGCATCCTCGGCGGGAACCAGATCGTCGCGCCGATCACCGCGCCGATCAACATCTGCGGCAACGCGGTCGCCGTCCTCGGCGACGCCGCGGCCGGGTGCCTCGGCGGCGCCAGCGTGGGCGGCGGCCAGTCGCACGGCCACAAGGGCTGGCACAGCGCCTGGAACAAGAGCGCAGGCAAGGCCACGCCGGTGCGGACCAGCGGGATGCTGTCCGCCCTGCCGACGGTCCCGGGCGTCGCGGACAGCGGGGTGCTCCCCGCCGCCGCGCAGATGCCGAGCCTGCCCGTGGCCGGCAAGGGAAGCGCCGGTTCGGCGCTCGCTCCGGTGACCGGCCTGGTCGGTTCGCTGCCCGTCGCGAACTCCCTCGGTGGGGCGAGCGACGTGCTCCCGCTCCGTAACCTCGGCCTCATGAGCGCCGAGCAGCCGGTCGGCATGACCGGGATGAACCCCGGCTCCCTCATCGCGCTGGCGCTGGGTGCCATGTTCGCCGCCTCGGCGACCATGTTCAGCGTCGTGCGGCGCTTCCGCCTCCGCTCCGAGAAGTAGGGCCGAGAAGTAGGCGAGAAGTAAGGGAAAACCACGAGCGCTCATCGCTCACGGCGAATGAGCACAGGCGCTTCGTCCCTCCACGGGAGATGACCCCGGGGAGGGGAAGCGGAAAGGCTTCGTCACGCCTCTGGCGGGATCGGCCCAGGGCCGATCCCCTCAGGCCGGCACGGCGAAGCAGCGAGGAGCTTGCCCGCTCCGGGGGCGCGGCCCGGGGCGGGCAATGCCATGCCGGTGATCCGCGCCGGTCATCCGCTGATCCGCGCCGGTGATCCGCGAGAACGTGGTCACAAGGTGCGGACGACGCGTATGATTTTGCGGCGCAGTCGGACACGCCTGCTTCCGTCGGGATAAAGTCGCAGCCGGTCCAGTTCCCAGCTTCCGTACTCGGCATGCTCCGTGAGAACCTGCCTGGCGACCTCGCGTGAGGTCCCACACGGCAGATACAGGTCCTTGTAGGAGTAGTCCAGCAAAGCGATTAGTCTCCGAGAGATGTGTTAGGGGAACCCGCCTGGCTCTATTCTGCGTCCTCGTGGATAGAAGGTCCAGGTGAGTTACACACAGGGACAGGACCGGGTAGCCCGAGGGGGAAGGACTTCCGGCGACGGGTTACCGTCGAGACGGTCCCGTGGCCTGGCCGGGCAAAGGATCAGCCGAGTCTGATGTGGGAACGGTTGTCCCGACCGGGAACACGGGGAACGACAGGGAACAGCGAGGTAGGAAGCAGCGTGCCAGCCAAGGACGGCAACGCCGGCGCAACCCGCCTGGTGATCGTCGAGTCGCCTGCCAAGGCGAAGACCATCGCCGGGTACCTCGGGCGCGGCTACATCGTGGAGTCCAGCATCGGCCACATCCGTGATCTTCCGGAGAGGGCCGACGACATCCCTGAGAAGTACAAAGGTGAGACATGGGCTCGTCTGGGGGTGAACGTCGACCATGAGTTCGAGCCGCTCTACGTCGTCAACCCGGACAAGAAGTCCCAGGTCTCCAAGCTGAAGCAGCTTCTCAAGGACGCCGACGAGCTCTACCTCGCCACTGACGAGGACCGCGAGGGCGAGGCGATCGCCTGGCACCTGCGCGAGGTGCTCAAGCCCAAGGTGCCGGTGCACCGGATGGTCTTCCACGAGATCACGCCGCAGGCGATCCAGGACGCCGTCTCCAGCCCGCGTGACCTGAACCTGCGGCTCGTCGACGCGCAGGAGACCCGGCGCATCCTCGACCGGCTGTACGGCTACGAGGTCAGCCCGGTCCTGTGGAAGAAGGTCAAGCCCCGGCTGTCCGCCGGCCGCGTGCAGTCCGTGGCGACCCGGCTGGTGGTCGAGCGCGAGCGCGAGCGCATGGCGTTCACCGCCGCGAGCTACTGGGATCTGCAGGCCCTCTTCGACACCGGCAGGGACGAGGATCCGCGCCGGTTCAGCGCCACGCTGACCGCCGTGGACGGCAGGCGGGTCGCGCAGGGCCGTGACTTCGCCTCCACCGGCGCCCTGAAGACCGCGGACGTGCTCCATCTCGACGAGGCCGCCGCCGGAGCGCTGGCGGGCCGGCTGGGGAACGCGTCGTACGCCGTCACGTCGGTGGAGCGCAAGCCGTACACGCGAAAGCCGTACGCGCCGTTCCGGACGACGACGCTGCAGCAGGAGGCGAGCCGCAAGCTCGGCTTCTCGGCGAAGTACACCATGCAGATCGCCCAGCGGCTCTACGAGAACGGCTTCATCACGTACATGCGTACCGACAGCATCACGCTGTCGGAGACCGCCGTCGCCGCCGCGCGCGGCCAGGCCATCAAGCTGTACGGCTCCGCGTATGTGCCGGACAAGCCGCGCGTCTACACGAGCAAGGTCAAGAACGCGCAGGAGGCGCACGAGGCGATCCGCCCGTCCGGTGAGCAGTTCCGCACACCGGGCGAGACCGGGCTGTCCGGGGACCTGTTCCGCCTGTACGAGCTGATCTGGCAGCGTACGGTCGCCTCCCAGATGAAGGACGCCGTCGGCGAGTCGGTGTCCGTCAAGGTCGGCGGCACCTCCAGCGCCGGCGAGAAGGCCGAGTTCGGCGCGACCGGCCGCACGATCACCTTCCACGGCTTCCTCAAGGCGTACGTCGAGGGCGCGGACGACCCGTCGACCGTCAGGGACGACGCCGAGAAGCGGCTGCCCAACCTGTCCGAGGGCGAGCGGCTGACCGCGGCCGAGCTGAACGCGCTGGCGCACTCGACCAAGCCGCCCGCGCGTTACACCGAGGCGTCGCTGGTCAAGGAGCTGGAAGACCGCGAGATCGGCCGCCCGTCGACGTACGCGTCGATCATCGGAACGATCCTCGACCGGGGATACGTGTTCAAGAAGGGCACCGCGCTGGTGCCGTCCTTCCTCGCGTTCGCCGTGGTCAACCTGTTGGAGCAGCATTTCGGCAACCTGGTCGACTACGACTTCACCGCCGACATGGAGAAGGTCCTCGACGACATCGCCAACGACCGGGCGGAGCGGGTGCCCGAGCTGCGCCGCTTCTACTTCGGCGGGGACGGCGACGAGGGCCTGAAGGAGATGGTCACCGACCTCGGCGAGATCGACGCCAAGGAGATCAGCTCCTTCCCGATCAGGGGCAGCGACATCGTGATCCGGGTCGGGCGCTACGGCCCGTACCTGGACCGCGACGGCGCCCGGGTGAACGTGCCCGAGGACATGACGCCCGACGAGCTCACCGCCGAGAAGGCCGAGGAGCTGTTCTCCCGCCCGAGCGCCGACCGCGAGCTGGGCAAGGACCCGGTCACCGGCAACGTCATCGTGGCCAAGAGCGGACGGTTCGGTCCGTACGTCACGGAGATCCTGCCGGAGGAGCCGGCGCCCGCCGAGGGAAAGAAGCGGGTCAAGAAGGCCGACGTGCCCAAGCCGCGGGCCGGCTCGCTCTTCAAGTCCATGTCGCTGGACACCATCACGCTCGAACAGGCGCTGATGCTGCTGACGCTCCCCCGGGTCGTCGGGGAGATCGACGGCGAGGAGGTGACCGCGCAGAACGGCAAGTTCGGGCCCTACATCAAGAAGGGCACCGACTCGCGCTCGCTGGCCTCCGAAGAGGACCTGCTGACGGTCACGATCGACCAGGCCAAGGAGCTGTTCGCGCAGCCCAAGGCCCGGGGCAGGGGCCGGGCCGCGGCCGCTCCGCCGCTGCGTGAGCTGGGCGAGGACCCGAACTCCAAGAAGCCCGTGGTGGTGAAGGAGGGGCGGTTCGGTCCGTACGTCACGGACGGCGAGACCAACGCCTCCCTGCGCAAGGGCGACACGGTCGAGGACATCACGATCGAGCGGGCCGCCGAACTGCTGGCGGAGCGCCGCGAGCGGGCCCCCGCCGCCAAGCGGACGACGGCCACCCGGGCGAAGAAGACGCCCGCGAAGAAGCCCGCGGCCAAGTCCTCGACGAAGTCCTAGGACGCGGCTAGGACGCGGTTCTGGTCCGCGCCCCGGTCTGGTTTCCCACCGGGCCGGGGCGCGGCGCGTTCCCGGGAATCGCTCCGTAGGATCGTCCGGCAGCGGAGCGAGGGGAGTACGCCGTGGGGTTCCTGATCACGATCCTGGCCGTCGTGGTCGTCGTGCACTACTACCTGTGGCGGCGGCTGGTACGGCCGACCACCCGCCCGGGGAGCGTGCCGCGTCGCGTGCTCACGTGGGGGCTCGTCCTGCTCGTGTTCCTGCTGCCACTGAGGACCATCGGTGGCCAGGTCTTCGGGATGTCGTTCGAGCGTGTCATCGCGTGGCCCGGCTACATGTGGCTGGCGATCATGTTCTATCTCGTCGTGTTCACGGTGGCCCTGGAGATTCCCCGGGCGATCGCCCTGCTGATGGCCAGGCGTCCCGAAAATTCACCTGGGCCTGTGGAATCTCGTGAGCCTGTGGATTCCGGTCGGCCTGTGGATTCTGCCGGTTTTGCCGGGCCTGCGGGTTCGCCCGGTTCTGTGGATTCAGGCGATCCTGTGCTCGGATCGCCTTTCGCGCCGGGACCGTCCACCGGATCTGGAACGTCCAGGGCCTCGGCAATATCCACAGACCCGGTCGCAGTCGCCGGCTCGGCAGAATCCGCAGACCTGGTCGCATCCACAGCCCCGGCGATATCCGCTGGCCCGGGAACGTCCCAGGTCGATCGGCGGGTGTTCATCGCGCGTACGGCCGCCACGGTCGCGGGCGTCGGGGCGCTGGCCACCGTGGGGTATGGCATGCGCACGGCGATGGGCGACCCGGTGATCGAGCGGATCCCGGTCCGGCTGCCCAGGCTGGATCCGCGGATGAGCGGCCTGCGCTTCGCCGTGGTGAGTGACATCCACATCGGACCGCTGACGGGGAAGGGCCACACCGAGCGCATCGTCCGGATGATCAACAGTCTGCAGGCGGACGTGGTCACGATCGTCGGCGACCTGGTGGACGGGTCGGTGGCCGAGCTCGGCCCGCTGGCCGCTCCGCTGCGCAACCTTGAGTCCCGCTATGGGGCATATTTCGTGACCGGTAATCACGAGTACTACACGTCCAACGGGCCCCAGGAGTGGATCGAGGAGCTGAACTCCCTCGGCGTACGTTCCCTGCGGAACGAGCGGGTCGAGATCGCGCACGCGGGAGCCGTACTCGACCTCGCGGGGATCAACGACCTCTACGGAACGCCGATCGGGGACGGCCCCGACCTGGAGAAGGCCCTCGGCGGGCGGGACGCCGCGCGGCCGGTCGTGCTGCTCGCGCATCAGCCGGTCCAGGTCAGGCAGGCCGCGGGGTACGGCGTCGATCTCCAGCTGTCCGGGCACACCCACGGCGGGCAGATGGCGCCGTTCAACCTGGCGGTGCCTTTGCAGCAGCCGGTGGTCGCAGGGCTGGACAAGGTGGACGGCACGCAGATCTACGTGACCCGGGGCGCGGGCTACTGGGGGCCGCCGGTCCGGGTCGGCGCCCCGCCGGAGATCACCCTCATCGAGCTCCGGTCCTGAACTCCCGGCTCGTACGGCCCGGCGGACGCGGAAGGGCGCGGAGAGGCGAGGCAGGACGCGGAAGGGCGAGGCAGGACGCGGAAGGGCGAGGCAGGACGCGGAAAAACGAGGCAGAGCGGGGAAAAGGCGGGCAGGGCGGGAAAAACCGGCCACTGTTCCTCGCGTCCGTCCTGCGGGACACGGCGGGACGTACTACCCTCAGGCGACGAGCGGGCGGAAATCCGGCCCCCTCGCGCCCTTCCCCCGCCCAGTGAGCACCTGGATACGCTGACATCATGAGCACCCATGGCCGGGCAGCCGGGCGGCGCAAGCCGCCGAACGTGCTGGCAAACGCGCCGTTCCGCAGGCTGTGGACGGCCATGTCGATCTGCAGCCTCGGAGACTGGCTGAACATCATCGCGCTGACCGCTCTGGCGGGGAATCTCACCGCCGGGTCGGGATATCAGGCGCAGAGCCTGGCCATCGGCGGTGTCTTCGTCGCCAAGATGCTGCCCGCGATCCTCCTCGGCCCGCTCGCCGGCGCCGTCGCCGACCGGTTCGACCGCCGGTTGACCATGGTGACCGCGGACATCGCGAGATTCGCCGTGGTGGCCTCGATCCCGCTGGTCGGGAGCTACCAGTGGGTGATCATCGCGACGCTGCTCGTCGAGTGCGCGAACCTGTTCTGGGTGCCGGCCAAGGACGCGACCGTGCCCAACCTCGTGCCCAAGGAGCGGCTGGAGGAGGCCAACCAGCTCAACCTGCTCGTCACGTACGGCACGGCCCCGGTCGCGGCGGCGCTCTTCGCGGTGCTGTCGGCGATCATGGGTGTGATCGCCACGGCCGTCCCCGGGTTCGGCGCACGGCCGACCGACCTGGCCCTAGGCGTCAACGCCCTGGCCTACCTGGTCTCCGCGAGCCTGATCTTCACGCTGCGGGACATCCCGAAGGACCACACCCGCCGGGTGTCCACGCCGTCCGTGCTGCGGCAGGTCGTCGAGGGCTGGCGGTTCGTCGGCGGCAACCGCGTGGTGCGCGGGCTGATCATCGGGATGCTGGGCGCCTTCGCCGCCGGAGGCGCGGTCGTCGGCGTGG
This sequence comes from Microtetraspora sp. NBRC 16547, assembly GCF_030268965.1. GTDB lineage: Bacteria > Actinomycetota > Actinomycetes > Streptosporangiales > Streptosporangiaceae > Microtetraspora. The sequence goes on from NZ_BSSE01000024.1 coordinate 98,220, forward strand.
CCAAGGCGTACGTCACGGCCCTGCAGGGCGGCGACGCGGGATACGGCGCTGTCTTCTGCGCGGTCTTCCTGGGCATGGGGTTCGGCATGTTCTTCGGCCCCCGGCTCCTCGGGGAGCTGTCCCGGCGGCGCCTGTTCGGGCTGACCATCATCATGGCCGGGCTGACGCTCGCGGCCATCGCGCTCATCCACGACCTGGTGGTCGTCGTCGTGCTCACCGTGCTGCTGGGCGCCTGCGCGGGCACCGCCTGGATCATCGGGTACACGCTGATCGGCCTGGAGGTCGAGGACGGCCTGCGCGGCCGTACCTTCTCCTTCCTGCAGTCGCTGGCCAGGGTGGTACTGCTCCTGGTCGTCGCGGTGGCCTCCGCGCTCGGCGGTCTCGTCGGCTCGCACCTCCTCGTGGTGGCGGGCATGACCTACCGTTTCGACGGCTCGAACGTGGTCCTGCTCCTGGGCGCGCTGCTCGCGGTGATCGTCGGCCTGCTCGCGCTGCGGCACATGGACGACCGGCGCGGTGTCCCCATCGGGGCGGACCTGTTCGCCGCGCTGCGGGGCGAGAAGCTCCTCGACGAGGACGACGAGCAGCGCTCCGGCCTGTTCGTCGCGTTCGAGGGCGGCGAGGGCTCGGGGAAGACCACCCAGTCGAGGCTGCTCGCCATCTGGCTGCGCGACCAGGGCTTCGACGTCGTGCAGACCCGCGAGCCGGGCTCGACCAAGGTCGGCATGCGCCTGCGTGCCATCCTCCTCGACGCCGCCCACCAGGGGTTGTCGGCGCGCTCCGAAGCCCTGCTGTACGCCGCGGACCGGGCCGAGCACGTGGAGAGGGTCATCCGGCCGTCGCTCCAGCGGGGCTCCACGGTGGTCTGCGACCGGTACGTCGACTCGTCCCTGGCCTACCAGGGCGCCGGGCGGGCGCTCGACCCCGACGACGTGGCACGGGTCAACGCCTGGGCGACCGGTGGCCTGATCCCCGACCTGACGGTGCTCATCGACGTGCCGCCGTCGGTGGGGCTGCGCCGGATGGCCTCGCCCGCCGACCGGATCGAGTCCGAGCCGATGGACTTCCACGAGCGGGTCCGGCGGGAGTTCCGGGCGCTCGCGGCCGCCGCGCCCGACCGTTACCTGGTCGTGGACGGCACGCTGCCCCAGGACGAGATCTCCCGGCTCATCCAGGACCGGGTCCGCGAGGTGCTGCCGGACCCGGTACCGCACGAGACCGAGACCGCCACGGGCACCATGCCGGCCATCCGCGACTGAAGTCCGCGGGAGCATCTCGGCCGGGCCCGCCCACGATCTGACGGTAGGTTGGGCGCGTGGGTGTGTTCGAGGATCTGGTGGGCCAGGATCGGGCCACGGTCGTGCTGCGGCAGGCCACTTCAGCTGCCGCCGATGCCCTCGCGGGCGGCCGCGGCGCTGGGATGACCCACGCGTGGCTGTTCACCGGTCCTCCTGGCTCGGGGCGCTCCGACGCCGCCCGGGCCTTCGCGGCGGCGTTGCTCTGCCCCGATCAGGGCTGCGGCCACTGTGATTCCTGCCACCAGGTCGAGATCGGCTCCCACCCGGACCTGACCTGGGTGCGGCCCGAGGGGCTCTCCTACAGCGCCAGGCAGACTCGTGACCTCGTGCTCAAGGGAGCCGGCGCGCCGACGCTGGGGCGCTGGCGGATCGTGCTGTTCGAGGACGCCGACCGTGCCACGGAGGCCGCCGCCAACGCGCTGCTCAAGGCCATCGAGGAGCCGCCGCCACGGACGGTCTGGCTGCTCTGCGCGCCGTCCCCGGACGACATGATCATCACGATCCGGTCCCGCTGCCGCGTGGTGACGCTCCGTACGCCGTCCACGGAGGCGGTCGCGCACGTGCTCGCGACGAGGGACGGCGTGCCGGACGACATGGCGTGGTTCGCGGCACGGGCCGCGCACGGCGACGTCGGCCGCGCGCGGCGACTGGCCCTCGACGAGGAGGTACGACGGCGCCGCGAGGAGGTGCTGTCCATCCCCGCGTCGCTGACCGGTGTGGGCGAGTGCATCGCGGCGGCCGAGCGGCTGGTCAAGACCTCGACCGAGGACGCCGACGCCGCGACGGCCACGCTGAACGAGGCCGAGACCACCGAGCTGCGCAGGGTCTACGGCGAGGGGTCGTCGGGCAAGGGATTGGGCAAGGGCCTGGTCCGTGGCGGCGCGGGGGCGCTGAAGGAGCTGGAGACCCTCCAGAAGTCGCGCGCCACCCGGATCAAGCGTGACTCGATCGACGCGGCGCTGCTCGATCTGGTGGCGTACTACCGGGACGTGCTGGCGGTGCAGCTCGGAGCCGGGATGGAGCTGGCCAACGAGGATCGCAGGCGTGAGCTGGAGGCCCTCGCCGGCGGCTCGACCCCCGAGGACACGCTGCGCCGTACGGAGGCCATCATGGTCTGCCGGGAGCGGCTCGCGGCCAACGTGAACCCCCAGATCGCGGTGGAGGCCATGACCCTCGCCCTCCGGGATCCTCAACTCCTGGGGTAGAGCTTTTCGCGATAGAGGCCGCGTCGTGAGCAACCTCACGGGTGATCCGGCGTCTCTGGTACATGCAGGCCGAAACGCTGGATATCCATAAACCCCCCGGGGGGTTGTTGAACTCCTCGGAAGCCGCGGATGACACGATCGCGGGAATTTACGCCGAGCACGCCCTCGGCCTCGCCAGACTGGCACTGGTCATGCTCGGAGACCGTGAGACGGCGGAGGATGTGGTCCAGGAGGCGTTCCTCGGCCTCCATCGCCGGTTCGGCGGCCTGCGCGACCGGAGCAAGGCCCTCGTCTACCTGCGTTCCGCGGTGCTCAACAACGCGCGGAGCGTGCTGCGGAGGAGGCGGCTGCCGTCCTGGTTCGCCGGGACGTACGAGCCGCCGGTCTGGTCCGCGGAATCCGCCGCCCTGCTCGGGGCCGAGCGGCGCGAGGTCATGGAGGCGCTGCACCGCCTGCCCCGGCGGCAGCGTGAGGCGCTCGTGCTGCGCTACTACGGCGACCTGTCGGAAGAGGAGACCGCCCAGGTCATGGGCGTCAGCAGGGGCACCGTCAAGTCGACCACCTCCCGAGCCCTGGACGCGCTCGGCCGACTGCTTGGAGACGCACGATGAACGACATCATCAACCGCCTGCGCGACGCGACCCAGGCCGTGGGCGAGACCATCGATCACCCTCCGGGGCTCTCCCTGGGCGAGAGCCGTACGAGAAGGTCCTGGCTGGTCCCGGTCGCCGCGGCGGCGTCCGTGACCGTCGCGGTCGCGGGCGGCGTTGCGGTCGTCAGGGGCGGGGACGGCGGCCTCGGCCAGGTCGCCGCGGCCGGCGCGGGCCCCGCCGCCGTGCCGAACTTCTTCGCCGAGGCCGGGGACGACGGGATCACGATCAGGAGCGTGGACGGCGGCAGCGAGACCTCCCGCGTTCCGGAGCCTTCGGACAGGGAGCGGTTCGTCAGCATCCAGGCGGCCCAGGACAACCGCCTCTTCTACGCGGTGTCCGCGTCGGACGACTGCCGGCCACGCCTGTACCGGTTCCTGCTGGACGACGCCGGGAAGGTCGGTTCGTTCGACACGCTGCCGTTCGCGCCGCCCGCGGGCACCAGGCCGACGTCGCTGGCCGTCAGCGGCGACGGGGCCAAGCTCGCGTACGGCACCGCGCCGTGTGGCCGCGAGCCGGGGACGGGAAGCCTGGTGGTGGCGGACACCGCGACCGGCGACAGCCGTACCTGGATCGCGAAGGACGGCACCGGTGCGACCAACCTGTCGATGACGGCCGACGGACGCTTCGTGCTTTTCACGCGGGATGTTGTCGGGGGCGTGGCCGCCGTCGCGGAGCCTGCGGTCGTCGAGCCGTCGCTCGTGCCGAGCGTCGAGGGATCGGCCGTGCCGAGCAGCGAGGCGACCCTCATGGCGACCGGCGCGCCGTCACCGGTGCCGACGATGACCGCGGAGCCGGCGAAACCGGTCATGTCTGAACCGACGGAGTCCGTCGCCCCGAGCCCGGTTCCAAGCGCTGTGCCGCCGGAAGTCCCGAGTGTCGCGCCCAGCGCGGTTCCGTCGGATATGCCGACCGCTGTGCCCACCGTCGCGCCGAGCCTTGTGCCGACCGTGGAGGCCATGTCATGGTGCCGTTTCTCGGCGGAGTCCGTCCCCGCCGTGCGGGGCGACGCGGCACTGACGACAGAGGCCGCGAAGGTCGAGCCCGGATCCGGGCCGGTCGAGTTGAAGCAGACCATCTGGGTGTGTCCGGACTCACCCGAGGTGAGGTTGCTCGACACGGGCGCACCCGGCGACAGCCTGGACAAGGCGGCGACCTTCTCGCTCTGGAAGCCAGGCAGCGAGGTGGCCAGCGGCGTCCTCGGCGCCAAGATCAGCCCGGACGGCACCCGTATCGTGGCCGCTCTGGGCGCTGTCGGCGTCGGGCTCGACGGCGGGAAGTTGCCGCCGGGGTCCGGCCCCTTCGGCCTCGCCGCGTTCAGTGCGGCCGACGGTGGGCCGCTGGGTGTCTTCTATCGCGAGGCCGGCACGCCTGGCCTCCGGCTGCTCGACATCGACGGCACCGGGGAGAACATGCTTGTCACGCGGGACGGCGAGATCGGCGTCGTGGACGGCAAGGGCTACCGGACCCTGGTGGACGCCGGTGACGCCCTCGTGAATTTCGGCTCCAGGATCGCCTGGTAGACCTCTGCCCGGCTTGTTCGGCCGGTCTGCCGGGGTTGTGCCCCGGAGACCGGCCGTTCCTGTTTCTCGCGCATCAGAAGCAGCACGAGGCGCGTTGGTGCGTCTCTGTTGTGTGAAAGTGGAACTGCTCTCCCGTGGAGAGCCCTTGATCCGGGAACGCGTCGACGTCGCGGCGCTGTTCGCCGACCATCATCTCGGCCTGGTACGGCTGGCGTTGCTCATGGTGGGCGACGTCGCCACGGCCGAGGACGTCGTCCAGGAGGCGTTCGCGCGCACCCATGCCGGACGACGCCGGTTGCGTGATCCCGGCTGTGCCCTCGCGTACGTGCGGTCGGCGGTGCTCAACGGCTGCCGGTCCGTGCTGCGGCGCAGGAGCGTCGCCTTCCGGCGGGCCGTGCCGTACGAGCCGCCGGTCTGGTCGGCGGAGAGCGTCGCGTTGATCGGCGAGGAGCGGCGCGAGGTCCTGATCGCTTTGAGCGGCCTGCCGCGCAGGCAGCGCGAGGCGCTCGTGCTGCGGTTCTACCTCGACCTCTCGTACGAGGAGATCGCCGACACCATGGGCGTCGCCGGGAGCACGGCGCGCTCCACCATCACACGGGGGCTCGCCGCCCTCGCCCGGAATCTTGGGGAGGAATCATGATCGAAGAGCGTCTTCGTGAAGCCCTGTCGGAGGCGGCGGCGACCGCCGACCTCCGGTCCGTCCGCCCGCTGACCGCGCCGTCGAGGCGCTCCCGCGCCCAGATCTCCCGGTTCGTGGTCGTTCCCGCCGTGCTGGTCGCCGCCGTCTCTCTCGGGGTGTTCCTGCTGGTACGGCCCGCACCTCCGGCCACGACGGCGGCCAATCCTGTGGCGTACAGCATGGTCCAGCTCAGCCTGGTGGGGGCGGATTCCTGGCAGGACGAGGTCGCGGTGTTCCTTTGCGGCAAGAACGATGCCTTCCCGGTGTGCAAGAAGCGTGCGGCGACCGAGGACGATCGGCAGCGGATCCGGAAGGTTCTGGAGTCGCTGCCCGGGGTCGAGTCCGTCAAGTTCGAGTCGCAGATGGAGGCCTACGAGAAATTCCGCGCCGCCAACAGCGACAATTCCCGGCTTGTCGATGTGATCAAACCGACAGATATGCCGGAGTCCTTCCGGGGGAAGCTGAAGCAGGGGGCCGATCACAAGGGGGTGGTGAGGGGCGTCGAGCACATGCCCGGAATCTCGAACGTCGTCGACACGGTGTGCATAAGGGACCGGTCGAAGTGCTGAGGCCCTGACGCCGTACGCGCTCCCGCCCGGTCGAACCGGAGGGCCTAGCCTCGAAGGAGGGCACGTGTGTCGCCGCCCCGAGGAGGGCGTCATGGCCGCCATGTCACCCGCGTCATCTGTGGCGGCCCGTCTGGGGTCCGTGCGGGGATGGCAGGAGGATCTCTACCGGGACCTGCATCGGCACCCTGAGCTGTCCCACCATGAGCGGCGTACCGCCGCGAAGATCGCCGAGCGCCTCGGCCGGATCGGCTGCCAGGTGCACCAGGGGGTCGGCGGCACCGGTGTGGTCGGGGTGCTGCGTAACGGCGACGGTCCGACGGTGCTGCTCCGGGCGGACATGGACGCGCTGCCGGTGCGTGAGGCGACCGGCCTGCCGTACGCCAGCACCGACACGGTCACGGACCCCGGCGGGCGCGAGATACCGATCGCGCACGCCTGCGGACACGATGTACACGTCACCTGTCTGCTCGGCGCGGCCCAGTTGCTCGCCGAGGGGACCGGCCGGTGGCGGGGCACGGTGGTGGCGCTGTTCCAGCCGGCCGAGGAGACCGGCGACGGCGCGCGGGCCATGCTCGACGACGGCCTCGCCGAGCTGATTCCGGCCCCGGATGTGGCGCTCGCGCAGCACGTGCTGCCGGCGCCGGCCGGGCACGTCGGCACTCATGCCGGTCCGGTGCTCTCCGCCGCCGACAGCGGGCGCGTCACCGTGTACGGACGCGGAGCCCACGGCTCGATGCCGCAGGCGGCCGTCGACCCTGTGGTCCTCGCGGCGATGATCGTGATCCGGCTGCAGACCATCGTGTCCCGTGAGACCTCGCCGGGGGAGACCGCGGTGGTCACGGTCGGCAGCGTCCAGGCCGGCACGAAGAGCAACATCATCCCCGATCACGCCGTGCTGGAGTTCAACATCCGCACCTACGACGAGCGGACCAGAAGCGCGATCCTGGACGCGGTGCGCCGCATCGTCCTCGCCGAGTGCCAGGCGTCGCGGTGTCCGAAGGCTCCGGAGATCGAGCTGTTCGACCGCTTCCCGCTGACCGACAACGATCCCGTGACCACCGGTCGGGTGGCCGCCGCGTTCGGTGAGTTCTTCGGCGACCGGGCCGGGCCGATGGGCCGGCAGACCGCCAGCGAGGACTTCAGTGACATCCCGAACGCCCTGGGAGTCCCGTACACCTACTGGGGCATCGGCGGCATCGACCCCGAGACCTACCGCAGGGCCGAGGCCACCGGCCGGGTGGCGCAGGACATCCCGGTGAACCATTCCGCCGCGTTCGCCCCGGTCCCGCAGCCCACCTTGGACACCGGTTCCCAGGCCCTGGTCGTCGCCGCTCTCGCGTGGCTCGGCCGCTGACTCACCGCCGGTCCCCGGAACCGGGGACGTCGCCGCGGCCGCCCGGCGGGATGTCGAGCCGGGCGGCGCGCACCGCAGTCAACGCGCCGTTGAGCCCGAACGCGAAGGTGCCCGTCAGGTCCAGCGCGAGCAGCAGCAGCGGTTCGGCGTTCATCCGGCGTGGATACCCGTCATGGGTGCGTTTTCGCTGATGAGACGCCCAGGTTCGAGCTCACTCTGAGGGTGGTCGCGGCGAAGCCCGACCGGCGCTCGCTCGGCCGGCGTCCCCCGGCGGAGTCGGGCGAGGTCCTTCGAGAGCGCCCAGATCGTCCATACGGCGAACGCCTGACGATGTACGGCCGATGCCGCGTAGGGTGGGGGCGGGCGGCAGCCGCACGAGATCGAGGAGGCCGGGCGCTTGGGCATGATGATGGCGGTGAGCTTCACCCGCTACGGGCGTCTCTATTACCTCGATCCCGGAGGGCACTCCCCGAAGGTCGGCGACAAAGTGCTCGTGCCGACCGAATCCGGGCCAGAGGTGGCCGAGTGCATCTGGGCCCCGCAGTACGTCAGCGAGGACGTCGACGGTCTGCCGGTCTGCGCGGGCATCGCGACCGAGGAGCACCTGGCCAGGGACGAGACCAACCGCCGCCGCAGGGCTGAGGCTCGCAGCGTGTCCAAGCGCCTGATCAGACGACACGAACTGCCCATGAAGGTCGTCGGCGTCGACTATGTGGACGCCGACAACGTCTTCACCGTGTACTTCTCGGCCCCGCACCGCGTCGACTTCCGCGCGCTGGTGCGGGACCTCGCCCGCAACCTCCGGGCCCGGGTGGAGCTGCGACAGATCGGGCCGCGCGACGAGGCCCGGCTCCAGGGCGGCATCGGGCCGTGCGGACGCGACCTGTGCTGCGCGACCTTCCTGAAGGACTTCGAGCCCGTCTCGGTCCGGATGGCCAAGGATCAGGACCTTCCGGTCAACCCGCTCCGGATCGCCGGAGCCTGCGGGCGGCTGATGTGCTGCCTGAAATACGAGCACCCGCTGTACGTCGAGGCGCAGCGGACCTTCCCGAGGACGGGTTCCCGGGTGGAGACGGATGAGGGCCCGGGGCAGGTCGTCGGCAGGAACGTGCCGGGAGACTACGTCACCGTGCGGCTCGACGACGGCGGGCGCCGGTGCCAGTGCTCACGCGCCTCGGTCTGCGGTCCGCGTAAGGCCCACGACGAGAGGTATGAGCCGCAAGCGTGAAGATCGTTCGATCAGCGGGGCCTGCAGGGCCTTCGGCGTTGTCCGGCCGGGTCCGCAGGGTGGCGGCGGCCTTCCTGGCGCTGGCACTCGTGGCCACGGGATGCGCCGACGAGCAGGAGAAGCCCCGGGCCGAGGCACCGACGCCGGCGCTCCAGCCGTTCTACAGTCAGACGCTCGACTGGAAGGACTGCGGCGACGGCTTCCAGTGCTCCCGCGCCGAAGTGCCGCTCGACTACTCTGCGCCGTCCGGCGAGAAGATCGGGATCAGCCTGATCCGGCTGCCCGCCACCGGGAAGCGCATCGGCTCCTTGCTGATCAACCCCGGCGGGCCGGGCGGATCCGGCGTCGAGTACGCGCGGGCCGCGCGCTCGGTGCTCAGCGAGAAGGTCCGGTCGCGGTTCGACGTCATCGGCTTCGACCCGAGGGGCGTGGGCGAGTCCAGTCCCGTCCGCTGCATGTCCGGCGGCGATCTCGACGCCTACGTGAGCCTGGACGCCAGTCCCGACACGCCCGCCGAGGTCAAGGCGCTCGAAGACGGGTCCAAGGCGTTCGCGACCGCCTGCGGCGCCAAGGCGGGCCGGCTGCTTCCTTTCGTCGGCACGGCCGACGCGGCCAGGGACATGGACGTGCTGCGCGGCGTTCTCGGCGACTCCGGCCTGAGCTACCTCGGCAAGTCGTACGGCACTTACCTGGGCGCGGTCTACGCCGACCTGTTCCCGAAGAAGGTCCGCGCTCTGGTCCTCGACGGCGCGGTGGACCCCTCGGTCCCGGCGCTGAAGTCCAACGAGACCCAGGCGAAGGGGTTCGAGGTGGCGATGACCGCCTTCCTCCAGGACTGCTTCGAGGACGGCGCCTGCCCCTTCTCCAGCCGTACGGTCGAGGGGGCCATGAAGGAGCTGTCGGACCTGCTCGCGAGGGCTGACGAACATCCGCTGAAGAACGGGCTGGGCGACGGTCGCGAGATCAACGAGTCGTGGACGGTCCTCGGCGTCGTCACGCCGCTGTACAACCGGGATTCGTGGCCGGCGTTGCGGGAGGCTCTCGGGCACGCCTTCAACGGCGACGGCACCGACCTGCTGCGGATGGCCGACCTGATGCTGGACCGCAAGTCCGACGGCTCGTATTCCAACCAGACCGAGTCGAACATGGCGATCAACTGTGTGGACCACCCTTACCCGAAGGACGCCGCCGCGTACGCCGAGGGAGCCGTCGAGGCGCGGAAGGTCGCCCCGCATTTCGGAAATTTCGTGATGTGGGGCTCGCTGCCCTGTGCGTACTGGCCGGTGGCGCCCAAGGGGACCGACAAGAAGCTCACCGCCGCGGGCGCCCCGCCGATCGTCGTCGTCGGCACCTCACGCGACCCGGCCACGCCGTACGAGTGGGCGGAGGGGCTGGCCTCGCAGCTCAGCTCGGGTGTCCTGCTCGGATTCGACGGTGACGGCCACACCGCCTACCGGACAGGCTCGGAGTGCGTGGACAAGGTGGTCGACGACTACCTGATCTCACTCAAGGCGCCCAAGCACGGCACCATGTGCCCGAAGATCACATGACGTCGCGGAGGAGGGCGCGAGAAGGGGGCGCGAGCCTGTAGACTTCTGTACGCTGCCGTACGGCAACGCCGCCTTAGCTCAGTCGGCCAGAGCGACGCACTCGTAATGCGTAGGTCTGGGGTTCGATTCCCCAAGGCGGCTCCAGCTCAGAGGCCTCTTCCAATCAAGGAAGGGGCCTTCTTGCTAACACCCTTGCTAACAGCGGCCGTTGATCATCACCGGCCCCCTTAGGCGCGTTCTTGATCAAGGGTGCAGAAAGCCCCTTCCGGTTGTGGAAGGGGCTGTTGAGGGGCATTCCTCAGGGTGCTTTCTCGAGTGCTTGGGCGAAGACCTCGGCGACGGTCGCTTCTGCGGAGTGGATACCTCAGCCCGATCGACTACGAGAAGCAGCTAGATATGGTGCTACTCGCCGCATAACAGTCGGTGTCCACGTTTCGGGGGGGAACCCCCGAGCTGTCGCATTGGACGGGGCGACACAGTTTCTCTCGACCGAGAAGTCTGTGCTCCGCACGGACCGCAGTTTCAGCGTGGCCGCCTGGGTGCGGCTGGACAGCGCTGTTCTGGGGAAGGAGTTCCGGCTGCCGGAGGGCTGGTTCGCGCTGACCGCGGTCAGCCAGCCTGGGCCGGTGGCTGACGCGCTGACGCATTCCCCCTTCTACCTGGGTGCCCGGGCCATCGACGAGGAGACTCCGGACGTGGTGAAGTGGTGCCTGGAGGCCACGCCCGTCGACGGAGACCCCCCTGGCCCGCCGTGGCCGTACGTGTGGGAGAACGCCTTCTCCAGGACGATCCTGGACTCATCCGTGTTGGACGAATGGGTGCTCTTGGTCGGTGTCATGGACGCGGAGAACTTCGAGATTCGCCTGTACATTCCCGGCACGGACGACTCCGGCTCGGCGAAGCCAGTCGATGACTGGCCGTTCTGGCACGCCGATGCGCCGGTCCACATCGGGCAGGCCTATTGGCGTGACGACCCGGTCGACAACTGGCACGGCTCGATCGGCCCGGTCCGGCTCTACCAGGGCGTGCTCACGCGCGAGGACGCGTACAGGGTCTACCGCGAGGACCTCGGGGGCTGACCTTGCCCTGGCCCTCCCACGACGACATAAAGACCAACGGGCAGGAAGAGGCGCATGCACAAGAGTGAGATCACGCAGGTGCTGATCAGGCAGCTTCTGGAGGAGCAGTTCCCCCAGTGGGCGTCGCTGCCGATCCGGCCGGTGGAGCGAGACGGGTGGGACAACCTGACCATGCGCCTGGGTGACACCATGTCGCTCCGGTTTCCCAGCGCGGAGATGTACGCGTCCCAGGTCGAGAAGGAGCACCGCTGGCTGCCGGTGTTACGGGACCACCTGCCGGTGACGATCCCGAATCCCCTGGGCAAGGGGGTGCCGGGATGTGGCTTCCCTCGTCCCTGGTCGGTCTACGAGTGGCTGCCCGGTCACCACGCGACGGTGGACCGGGTGTCCGATCTGGCGGAGCTTGCCCGGGACCTGAGCCGATTCCTCACCGCCCTGTACCAGATCGACGCCACCGGCGGGCCGGAGGCGGGGCTGCACAGTTTCTACCGGGGCGCCTCTCCGGTGCACTGGGACGAGTCGGCCCGCACGGCGATCACCGCGCTGGCCGATGTCATTGACGCGCCGTTGGCCATGACCGTGTGGAGGACGGCCCTGAGCAGTAGCCGGGATGGGTCGCCGGTGTGGTTCCACGGGGACATGAGCGCCGGGAACCTGCTGGTGCGAGACGGGAAGCTGAGCGCGGTCATCGACTTCGGCACCTGCGGAGTCGGAGATCCGGCGTGTGACCTAGTCATCGCCTGGTCGTTCTTCCATGGCGAGAGCCGCGAGGAGTTTCGGCGCGGGTTGGCCCTGGGCGATGACACCTGGGCCCGCGCCCGGGGGTGGATGTTGTGGAAGGCCGCCATCACCCTCCGCGACGCGCGCGAGGAGACCCCTGACCAGGTCGACAACGCGGGCATGCAGTTCGGGTGGCGTGTCGGGGCCATCCAGGTGATCGAGGACATCCTCGCCGAGCACCGTCAGTACACCGCGGGCTAGCCCGACCTTCGCACATGACGAGTGATCAAATGTCGTGGGACGTCGTGGGATCTCTCTGTGATCACCTGTTGATCGGGTGATATCGGGATCCTTGGCTGAACAGGGTGCGGTCACATTCTGTGATGCGTGATGGTGTTGTGCGTGGTGAAAACGCGGGTGATGTACGGGCCGCCGAGCGTGGAGAAGGCGTTGGGGTCGCTGCCGATGATCGCGGACTTCTGCGGCCGGCTGGGGATCGCCGGCGTGGTGGATGGGTTGTGGCCGATCCGTGAGGTGGCACGGGTCAGCCACGGCCAGGTCGTGGAGGCATTGATCGCCAACCGGCTCACCAGCCCGGCGTCGGTGGTGCGGCTGGAGAACTGGGCGCGGTGCTGGGCGGTGCCCGAGGTGCTGGGCATCGAGCCGGATGCCCTCAACGACTACCGGGTGGGCCGTCTGCTCCTGGTGCTCATCCGGTGGTCAAGAGTGATCAGGCGTTCTTGAGAAGCCGGCGCACCCAGGCCAGCCGGGCCGCCGCGGCCGACCGGGAGACGATCGCGTTCGGCACCCACTGGTCGAAGCTGTGGAAGGCGCCCGACCAGACGTGCAGCTCGGCGGATCCGCCGACCCGCCACATCTCCAGGGCGAACGGCACAGCCTCGTCGCGGAGGGACTCCACCGAGCCGACGTCCATGAAGGCCGGTGGGAGGGCGGACAGGTCGGTGGCACGAGCCGGCGCTGCGTAGGGCGAAACGTCATCACCGCCCCGGCGGTCATGGTCGGACACGCGCGGACACCTCGCAGCACGAGGTTCGAGGACTCGTAATGCGTAGGTCTGGGGTTCGATTCCCCAAGGCGGCTCCATCAATGATCAGGGCGTTCTCCCTCAGGAGAGCGCCCTGTGATCGTTTCTGGGTGCGATAGTGGCAACACTTTCACAGCTTGGTCCGCTGATCATGCCCGGCTGAGCGTCTCCCCCGGACGGCCGAAGAGAACTCACAGGTCGTAGTGGTCGGAACCGAGATGGCCAACGAGACCTTCCGCTTCCGGGATTCCCCATCCCAGAGCGTTTCCGTATCTCTACCGTTACCGTGTGTTGACCACGTATCAGGAGGTCCGGGGTCGGATCTACACGCTGGCCTATGAACGAGACCTGCGGATCGATTGGGCCGAGACGACGCCGCTGTTTCGCCTACTCTTGCTCTACGACCATCGTCAGGTTGTCGTGGCTCGTGCGAGCGTACCGGTGAAGGGCATCAGCGTTCGCGCGCTGAACGACCTGCAGGCCGATCTTGAGCATGTCTTCGGGAAGGACTGGTTGCAGTGACCTCCATCGTCCACCGCCTGACCTTCCGGGTCAGTCGGGAACGCACCCTCGATCTCGATACCGAAGTCTGGTACGCCGGCCCGGTGGATGCTCCAATCCGCTCGGGGGTGTCTGCTGAGACCCTTGCGGAGCTACGGGCGGCGGTCGAGTCGGTCAAGCACTTTGTTCTGGGCGTTCCTGAGGACACGGCGATTACCGTCGAGTATGTCTATGATCTTCCCGGTGTCTCGGCCGAGGTGTGGCAGGCACACCGGGAGTTGCGGGCTCGACTGTGCGAGGCGGGGCTATCCGAGGACGATCGAGCCGAACTGCTGCTGTCCGCTTGAGCTCCTCTGCCCCTCGCTCTACGGGATCTTGCTAACGATTCTGCTAACAACGATCCCGGACGAGTGTGGACGGCCGTGAACTGCATAGGGAGCTACGACGGCTTCGATCAAAGCGTGGAGAACAGTCGTGGATGGTTGTGGACAGCCCGATTACTCCTCGTAATGCGTAGGTCTGGGGTTCGATTCCCCAAGGCGGCTCCATCAAGTAAGACCCCTGACCTGGCAGAACTCGGTCGGGGGTCTTTTGCTTGGTACGACAAAATCCCGATCTTGCTAACACGCTTTGGTAAACGGTAAGGCGATCCTGCTAACCGGAGGGAAGTGTGATCAGGTCATACCTGTTCGGGCGCAGAGCTGCCTTGGTCACGCTCATCTACGCTTTTGTCCTCCTCGCCGTGGCCGTTGCCGTTCTTGTCGCGTTGCTCTCCGGGAAGGACGGCGTCGTGCTCTGGCCCCTCGTGCTAGGGGTGCCCCTGGGCTGGCTCGTTGTTATGGGCGTCAATCGACAACGGTCTGGTGCTTTGGGCCAGCTTCCTCGCACTCGGCTTGGTTCAGCGGTATAGCGAGGAACCCCGGGCGTTCACGCCCGGGAGGAATCGCTTCCCTCTCCCCACCAGGACGCTGGTCCGGGCGTTTCTGGTTCTCGATGTACTCCCTGATGATCGACAGCGGCAGCCGACTGAGTCTGCCGTCTCGGCGGGCGCCGCCACAGGAGGCGGCGACCTTGATCATGATGTATTCGCATCGTGACAGCAGGTCGTCGGTGAACACCCCACGCCGATACTTGGGCGTGAAGACCGAATGCGCGTGGAGGCTCTAGACCACACCGCGACCTTGGCGGACATCCGGATTCGGTTTCCATCACGGCGACGCACACCAGCCGATAATGTGTTCGATGTGAAGCTGGTGGTGCAGGTGAGGCTGCGGCCGACGCCTGAGCAGGCGGCGGCGTTGGAGGCGACCTTGCGCGCCTGCAACGATGCCGCGAACTTCGCCTCGGTGACGGCGTTCACGACCGGGGACCGGCGTGAGTACGCGTTGCGCAAGCACGCCTATCGCGAGGTGAAAGCGCGCGGGTTGGGGGCGCAGGCCGCCCAGCATGTGATCAAGAAGGTCGCCGACGCCTACACCACACTGAAGGCCAACATCCGGGCCGGGAACCTGGGACCGGAAGGCTCGGCGCGCCGTGCGCGGGCCGAGAGTAAACCGATCGCCTTCCGCGCTGATGCCGCGCAGCCGTTCGATGACCGCTGCCTGTCCTGGGATCACACCGCCCACACGGTGTCGATCTGGACCACGGCCGGCCGGGTGAAGAATGTCGCGTTCGTCGGCTCGCCCGACCAGCTCAAGATGCTCGCCTTGTACCGGAAGGGCGAATCCGACCTGGTCTGCCGGGATGGCAGGTGGTTCCTGTACGCGACCTGTGAGATCCCGGATGTTCCGGTCGCCGAACCGGACGGGTTTGTGGGGGTGGATCTGGGCATCGCCAACATCGCCACCACCAGTGACGGCGCCCGCCACTGCGGTAAGGGCCTGAACGCGGTCCGCCACCGCAACCGGGAGCTACGCCGCCGGTTGCAGGCCAAGGCCACCGCCTCCGCCAAACGGCTGCTGAAGAAGCGCCGCCGCAAGGAGGCGCGGTTCGCCGCCGATACCAATCATCGCATCGCCAAACGCATCGTGGCCGAGGCAGAACGCACCGGACGCGGGATCGCCCTGGAAGATCTGGGCGGGATCCGCGGCCGGGTACGGCTCCGCAAGCCCCAGCGGGTCACGCTGCACTCCTGGAGTTTCCACCAGTTGGGGAGCTTCATCGTCTACAAGGCGGCCCGGCATGGGGTCGCCGTGATCCACGTTGATCCGGCCTACACCTCCCAGACCTGCTCGGCCTGCGGGCATGTGGACAAGGCCAACCGGCC
>NZ_BSSE01000025.1 GCF_030268965.1 Microtetraspora sp. NBRC 16547
AGGATGGCTCGCCGCTGTGTTCTGGTGGCGCGGCGGACGGTGCGTCCGACGTCCAGGACTCGTCCTTCGGCGTTCATGACCAGGCGGGTGAGGCTGGAGGTGGATGCCAGGCGGTGGATGTCGGTGATGGGGAGGAACTGTCCGGTGGCCAGCAGTAGTCCGGGCAGCGTCCGGCCCGAGATCAGCCCGCCAGGGGTCACCCAGTCAGACACCCGCCCTCTCCGTGCCGAGCGTCGTCTACTGCGCGGCGCACTCGCCGTGTCCCGTGACGTGCTTCGCCTATCCCGCGATGTACTCGCTGTATCCCGCGATGGGCCGCCCGTGGCTTGCGCCCAGTCTCGTCCGTCCGCTGTCGTGCACGCTTCATCCCGAGTCGTGCCACGACCCTGGCCGGACGGCCCGCGTTCCTGCCCGGGCGTGTTCCGCCCGCTTGCGGACGGCTCCCGCGCGCGCCGTGCTTTGACCGGCTCTTGTCGTGTTGTGGGCGGCTCATCTGTGTCTGATGCCGAGGCTGTAGCGGGAGGTCCGCTCTCGGTCCTGGCGCCAGCCGCACTCGCGGCCGTGGTGGTTGCGCTGTTGAGGTGAGCAGCTGTGTGACGCGTCTGGGTGTCATCGGCGGCCGAGTCGCCAACGGCTGCCGCTGCCCCGTCGGTGGCCGCCTCTTGGCCGGTCGTCTTTCCGGCAGCCGTGTCTCGGGCCGCCGCATCCTGCGGCGCGGCCGTGCCTTGCCTGGCGGCGTCCTGCCTGGCGGCGTCCTGCCTGGCGGCGTCCTGCCCGCTCTGGGCGTGGTCAGTACTCTCCCGGGCTGCCGCGCCCTGGGTGGTGGTGGTGGTGCCGTGGCCGGCTTCCTCGCAGTCGGCGCTCTCGCGGGCAGCGGTGTTCTCGCGGGCTGTCATGTCTTGTGCGCCGCTGTCCTGGGCGGCCCTGTCGCGGGCAGCCTCCTCGGAGCCGCTGTCGTGGTCGGCACTGTCCGGGGCTGCCACGTCCTGCGTGGCCGCAGCTTGCGTGTCGGTGCCCTGGGCCGGGGTGCGCTGGGCCGGGGTGTCGTGGCTGGGGGCTGCTGGCGGGTCGTCGGGGAGGGACTCGGCGTTGACCAGAACCAGCAGCTCGGTGCCGATCTGGTGTTCCAGCAGGGCGATCAGCGTGTCTGCGTTCCGCACCCGCAGCGGCCGGTCATCACCTTCGGCCTTGGGCTTGGCGTACGCATCCAGCAACGCCCGAAGCCGCGCGCCCGCCTCCCGGGGCAGCCGGAACTCCCCCTCCAGGCCGCCGGTGGAGCTTTCCCGCACGAGCAGGAAACGTTGCCGGTAGTCGGCCTCGGCGTCATCGGCCTCCCCATCAGGGTTCAGCACGGCGTGCAGGTAGCGGCCGGCCCGGGCGATCTCCGCCGGAGTCGCCTGCTCGGCGAGCGTGATGAGGATCGGCTCGGCCAGCGCGGCCTGCTCATCGGTCAACCGGCCGGTCGCCGCGCAGATCGCCGTCACATACCCCTCCGCCAGGCTGCCGTCGGCGAACCGGGCCCGCACCGTGGGTAGGCGGGCCAGCTCCACCGCGAGCGCCAGCATCCGGCCCGCGCCCGCGACACTCATCCTGGCGGCGGTACGCAGCCAGGACTTGGTGGAGGCATGCCCGTACGCCTTGGCCTCACCGGCGGCATGCACCCGCTCCACCCGCGCCGCGATCGCGGAGATGAGCCGATCCCGCGCGAACAGCAGGTCTTCCGCCTCGGCCAGGCACACCCCCGGCGAGTCCGGCACCAGCGCGAGCGCCAGCTCAGAGGCCGTCTCCCGGACCGAGGCCACCAACGGCCACGACACTCGACCAGTGGCGGTCGAAGAGCAGGTGGACGGTCCGCCAGAGGCCTCACCGGTGCCTGACGCGTTACCGGCACCAGGGGCGTCAGCCGGGCAAGAGGTGGCGCGCACGTTGTGACCGTCAGCGGTGCTGCTCGTGGGAGAGGGGCCGGTGGTGTCAGGACCGTTGACAGTGTTGCTCGTCGAAACGCCAGTGGCGGTGAAGGCGCTAGCGTCGGCGGGGGAGTCATCCACGTCTGGACTGACATCGCCTCGCTTCGGTGAGAAAACGGAATCTCGGCCCGGAAAGAGCGGATTTTGTCCCGGCGATCCGGGAAAGAATGCCATTCTTGGAGAAACCGGTTCACGAGAGACCGGACGGCCACCGTCATCCGTTATGGGCAGGAAGTCGTCAATGGCGAAGGCCGAACTTCCGTGGGATATATCGGCAATTCCGGTCATGCTGGGGGCCGCTACCTGATCCCACCAACCTGCACCCAAGGGGCTGGACTTGGCGCGACTTGGCGACTCCCCCGAAAAGAATCCGGAAGGCCCGAAGAGCTCGGCCACGCCACCCCCGATCGCCGATTAGAACGTGTGTATGAATACTGTCAGAAATTCCGGAGGTCGGCAAGATGAATTCGTAAAGAATTTCGATGACCGTATGGATAGACTATTTCGGGAAATATTGGGACACCCATTCCTGAGAGTCATCGTTTCCTTCTAGATAGTCGCCAGACGGCGGTCCGGTGCGCTGGTCGGTGAGGTTGGGGCCGCGGTGCGGGCGGCAGGAGCGGTCAGGTCAACCTCGGCGTGGCATCGCGGGCCGCGCGGCCGGGACCCCGGTCGGAAGTCCTCGGCCGCGACCGAGGGCAACCGGGCCGTAGCGCCAGTAGCGGCAGGCCCAGCGGGCGACATCACCAACGCCCGTGCCCAGTCAGCTAGTGGCCCGTCACCCAACCTTGGCCGGGTAACTCGTCCAGCTTCTGATCGGCGAGCTGGCGGCAAAGCTGGTCTTGGGCTCGGCTCGGGCGTTGCGCCAGCGCACGTAGGCACCGAGCGCCGCGTTCTGCTCGTCATGGGTGCGGTGGTCGGTGCCGTTCAGCGCGTAGTAGCGCAGCGCGTCGAACCCCTTCTCGTTGAAGGCGTGGATGACGTCGCGCACGTAGTCGTCGCTGACCTGCATCAACGAGGTGATGTCCGGGACGCTTTGGCCCTGGCCGGACATCATCACCACGATCGCCCGCCGCAGCTTGACCGGATCCTTCGCGCTCCGCGTGATCCGCTGCAGCTTGCGGCCTTCCTCCATGGTCAACGGCCGGACGAACACTTCCGGTCGGTGAGCCACGACCACCTCCCAACGTTGAAGAGGCAGCCAGCCTGACGGGTTCACCGCCGGAGATCAATTACCCGTCCGAGATCCGGTGACGGGCCACTAGTGTCCGGACGGGCGCACCAGTCCCGTCTCGTACGCGAAGACCGCCGCCTGGGTCCGGTCACGTAGGCCCAGCTTGACCAGGATGCGGCTCACATGTGTCTTCACGGTCTGTTCCGCCACCACCAGCCGCGCGGCGATCTCCGCGTTCGACAGACCCTGCGCGATCAGGGACAACACCTCGGACTCGCGTTCCGTCAGGTCGCCGACGCGGTCCTTGAGCGGGGTTCGGGGGGCGCCGGTCATCCGGGAGAACTCGGCGATGAGGCGCTTGGTGATGTTCGGGGCGAGCAGGGCGTCGCCGGCCGCCACCACCCGTACCGCCTGGGCGAGGTCGGCGGCCGAGGCGTCCTTCAGTAGAAATCCGGAGGCACCCGCGCGCAGCGCCTCATACACATACTCGTCGAGGTCGAAGGTGGTCAGAATGAGGACCTTGACGGCGCTGCCGGACAGTTCCGTGATGCGGCGGGTCGCCTCGATGCCGCCGAGCTGGGGCATCCGGATGTCCATCAAGACAACGTCCGGGGTGAGTTCGGCGACCTTGGCGACGGCGTCGAGGCCGTTCACGGCTTGGCCGACGACCGCGATGCCGGGTTCGGCGTTGAGCAGCACCGTGAAGCCTTGGCGGACCATCATCTGATCGTCGGCGATCACTACGCGGATGCTCCTCACAGGGTGCCCTCAACATCCTCGGCGGGCGGCTTCTGCGGGTTTGCGGGCAGGATCGCGGTCACTTCGTAGCCTCCGTCGGGGGTGGGGCCGACGGCCAGTTCGCCGCCCAGCATGGTCGTGCGTTCGCGCATGCCCGACAACCCGTGTCCGGCGACCGGGAAGGGCGGCGCGGGATCCTCCGGCGCGGTGTTGGTGACCCGGATGGTGAGAACGTCCGGCTGATATCCGATCTCCACTCGCGCCTCCGTTCCGGGAGCGTGCCGCATCACGTTGCTGAGCGCCTCCTGAACGATACGAAAGGCCGACAACTCGATGCCCGGTGACAGCGGACGCGGTTCACCGGTGGTCCGGGCGGTGACCGTTTGCCCGGCGTCGCGCACATTGTCGACCAACTCGTCCAGCTGGTCGAGGGTGGGTTGCGGGGCGTGCCGCGCCCCCTCCGACTCGGGGTCCTCCGAGCGCAGCACGCCCAGCACCCGGCGCAGTTCGGTCAGCGCCTCCACCGCGTTCTCACGGATTCCCGCGAGGTTCTCCCTCAACTCTTCGGGCGGGTCCTCGACCAGGTGCGGAGCGACCTGCGCCTGAATCGAGATCAACGACATGTGGTGGGCGAGCACATCGTGCAGCTCGCGGGCGATCCGGTTGCGCTCCTCCAGCAGGGTGCGCCGGGCCCGCTCCTCGGCCGTGAGCTCCTCCTGTATGACCAGCTCCGTACGGGCCACCCGGCTGCCGCGCAGCGCGGCGCCCATGACCACCACGGTGCTGAGAATCGCGGCGGCGGCACCGGCGTCGTAGTTGTGCGCCTGGGAATTGAACATGCCGCAGGCCAGTCCCGCGAGGATACTGATCAACAGCGCCTCGACCGCGGCCCGCGGGCGGACCCTCAACGCCAGCAGGAGCAGCACCCCGGCCTGCAGCGCGAGCCCGGGGCCGGTCCAGGGCAACAGCGCATCCGGGGTGCGCGGCTCCGAGACCACCGCGATGACGACCATGGCGATCGTCACCGCCCACCACGCCAGCACCGGCCGGAAGAGCGCGAGGACGAGCGCCACCCCCTGGAGCCCGCCGAGCAGCACGGCGTACGACGTGTCCAGCCTGAAGAGCGAGACGAGCTGGTTGATGTGGGGGATGACGATGGACGCCGCGGCCATCACCAGCAGCATCACGAACGCCGGCATCCAATCCAGCCAGCTGGGCCGCCCCGTATGCGGTATCGGTTCATGCCCCGTCGTCCACAGGTCGTCGCGCAGGTTACGGGGTACCGCCCGCAGTGCCGCCATCAGCCGCATCTTGCGGCTCATCTCCTCCTTCTGCACAGAAGTCACCCTAAACACGCCACACCTCCAGCGTCCGGGCGGGCCGCCTCTCATGTTCGACACAGCCGGGTCGTCTCTGCTCGTGGGTACGGAACGCGGCCCAGCACACCAGCAGGGCCAGCGCGAAGGCCGGCAGCCAGGCCAGCCGGGCGAGGACCCAGCCGGAGCCGTCGGGGACGGTGTGCAGGCCCGGCAAGGGCGTGCCCGCGAGCATGCCGATCGCGGTGACCACGATCATGGCGCTCTGATGCCAGAGAAAGATCGTCATCGCGGACAGGTTGACCAGTGCCACCGGCGCCCACGCGGCGGGCCGTTGTAGCACCCGCCGTAGTGGGCCGGTCAGCAGCAGTGCCGCGCCGCACTGGGCCAGCCCGAAGATGACGACCGCGAGGGTGGGCGGGTCGAGGTTGGAGACAGCGGCGCCGGGCACTCCGACCATCGCGGCCGGGTAGCCCGCCCCTGCCACCAGTGCGGAGGTGGCTGCGCCACCGCCCAGCAGCAGCCCCCATCCGGTCGCGCGGCCGCGCAGGCTGCCCCGGGCCCAGGCCGCGCCCAGGCAGTACGGCACCAGCCACCCCGCCGCGACGTTGATCCAACCAAGCCAAGCGGGCCCGCCCCACCAGAACCGGGCCAGATCGACCAGCGCCACCGTAGCGAGCGGCCACACCGGGTGCAGCCGGGCGGCCAGCGGGGTCGCCGCTGTCAGCGCCGCGAAGACCAGCAGGAACCACATCGGCGACAGCACCAGCTTGACCAGCGCCCGCACGCTCTCCAGCCCAGCCCCGGCGGCCAGCATCGCGACGACCGCCACGCTCCACACCACCAGCACAACTGCGACCGGCCGAAACAGTCGGCCCATTCGGGCGCCGAGCCACCGCCCATACCGTGTGCCCCGGGCGCGGGCGGAGGCGTGACTTCGCGCTGCGACCTGCCCGCCCACCAGGAAGAAGACCGCCAGGGCCTGCAACAGCCAGGAGATGGGGGTGAGTTGGGGAAGGTGCCGCAGCGGGCTGGTCGTGCGCACGGTGCCGCTGTCGGCGACCAGGGCGGTCACCAGCCAGTGGCCGAGCACCACACCACAGATGGCCAGGGCGCGCAGCGCGTCGACAGCCCGGTCGCGGCCGGGCGGAGTGGCCGCGTCGACGCGCTGGACGATCCGCCGGAGGGGGTGCCGGAAGGGGTGTTGTAGGAGGTCACGCATCACGGCCCGCCTCAGCAGGGGCCTGTCCGGTGACGATCCGGGCGATGCTCTCCAGTGACAGGGAGCCGTGTCGCAGGTAGCCGCTGTGGCCGCCGTCGCCTGCCGGGAAAAGGTGGGCACCGAACTCCGGGGAGACCGGGTCGGTGCCGAAGCCGAGGGTGGCGAAGGGGAGGTGGAGCCGGGTGTGTGGGACGTCGGCGATCCAGTCGCCGCTGCTCCGGCTGGCCCAGACGGTGGCGCGGGTGTGCAGCGCGGCGGCGGTGTCGGCGGCGACGCCGGCGCTGCCGTACAGGACGATGTCGGCGACGTCCAGCCCGGGCGCGGCCGCGGCGCAGACGACGCTGCCGTAGGAGTGGCAGAGCAGGCTGATCCGGGCGGCGGGTCGGGCGGCGTGGAGTTCCCGCACGAAGGTGTTCAGGTCGGGGGCGGCTTCCTGCGCGCGGTCGGGTGTCAGCGCGCCGAGGCTCACGGTGCTGGGGGTCGGGTAGCCGAGCCAGGCGATGACGGCGGTTCTGACGGCGGTTCGGTCGCCCAGCCTCTGCTGGAGGGCGAGCCCGCCCGCTCGGACGTATCCGTATTTATCGAGGTTTGTGTCGGAGCCGGGGACGAGTACGGCGATCTGTTCGGCCTGGGACAGGTCGCCGAAAACTTCGGCGGTGCGGCCGCCGTCGCGGCCATCGAAGAACAGGAAGTGGCGGGCGGGGTCGGCCATGGCGTGCAGCATCGCGGCCCGCCACTGGTCGCCGTGGTCAGTGGCCATCCGCCCGGCCGCTTGGATGTCGTCGCGGCTGGCGGTGTATCGCTTGGTCAGGGCTGCGGGGGTGGCGTCCCGTAGCGGGGCGGATGCGGTGGGGGCGGGCGCGGGGACGGCCGCGGAGCGGGCGGCACCCGATACCGGCACGGCCACCGAGGCGGTGATGAGCGCGGCGAGCAGGGTGCGGCGCGGGCGGCTCCCGCGCGGGTGGGACGCCATGGGGGACGGTCCTTCCGAAGTGGATCTCCTTCGTGCTTCGGACAACGAAGCTATGGATCACACCTCGTGGTCGGCGTCCCGCCGAGGAATGCCTTTCTCGCGTAGCTCTTAAGTACTACGGGTAGGGGTTCCAGGTTTGGTCAGCCACCCCTGAACGCTGGCGGGGCCTTCGGCGTGG
Source organism: Microtetraspora sp. NBRC 16547 (assembly GCF_030268965.1). Lineage (GTDB taxonomy): Bacteria > Actinomycetota > Actinomycetes > Streptosporangiales > Streptosporangiaceae > Microtetraspora. The sequence continues at coordinate 7,569 of NZ_BSSE01000025.1, forward strand.
CAATCCACCCTGCCCCGGGCGTCCCGGGGAGATGGATGCGCTACTCCCATGACCGCGCGGAAGGGTATGGACGGCCGCCTGTTCCGGCCCCGTGCCGTGTTTCACGGAACGGGGCCGGAACAGTGATCGGTCAGAGAACCGCAAGAACCCCGTCCATCGGACGGCGATGGACGGGGTTCTTCCGGACCAGAGTCTCTTGAGCTGCGGAGACGCTATCGAACGGGCAGGCCGGTGACGGAGCGGCCGATGATGAGACGCTGGATCTCGCTCGTACCTTCAAAAATCGTGTAGATCTTCGGCGTGCAAAAATCCAATCTGCTTTCCGCGGGGCCCGGGAATGTCGGCCGGAGGCTCCGCTCCGACCTCCTCCTCCGCCTTGCGCGGCATCCATCTGGCTGATCCTCGCTACGACAAAGATCCACGAAACACGCTCTAGCTAGGCCTCAAGGCCTCACTGCTGGGTGTCACTGCTTGGCGTCACTGTTAGGCGGACTCGCGGACGACCAGTTCGGTGGGGAGGATCACCGGGTCGGCCGGGCCGCCCTCGAACAGTCCGAGCAGGAGTTTCACCATCGCCGCCGCCTGCTCGGTGAACGGATGCCTGATCGTGGTCAGCGGGGGCTCGGTGAACTTCGCCGCCTCGATGTCGTCGAAGCCGACGACGGCCACGTCGTCGGGGACCCGCCGGCCCGCCTGCCGGAGCGACTGCAACGCGCCGACGGCCATCAGGTCGTTGGCCACGAAAACCGCGTCGAGATCCGGATCGTCCCGGAGAAGTTGGCGCATGGCGACCGCGCCGGACTCGCGGGTGAAGTCGCCGACGGCCACGATCGAGCGGCGGTCGGACTCCCGCAGCATGTTGCGGTACCCGGCCAGCCGGTCCTGGCCGCCGATCATGTCCTGTGGCCCGGCGATCGTCGCGATGCGGCGCCGTCCCTTGTCCAGCAAGTGCTGTACGGCCTTCTCGGCGCCGCCCACGTTGTCGTTGTCCACGTACGGCAGGGGCACGGGCACGGCGGGCCTGCCGTACGAGACGATCGGCACGGACATGCGGGAGATCGCGGCGGGCAGCGGGTCGGCGCCGTGCATGGAGATCAGCATGACGCCGTCCACGTGGCCGCCGGAGATGTAGCGCTCGATCCTCGCGTGGCTCTTGGGCGAGCCCGCCAGCATCAGCACCACCTGCCGGTCGGCGGCCTCGAGCTCCAGGCTGGCCGATCGGATGACCGTGGAGAACATCGGGTCCTCCGAGAAGACCCTGGTCGGCGGCTCGGACACGACCAGGGCGATCGAGTCGGTCCGCTGCGTGACCAGGCTGCGGGCGGCCGAGTTGGGCACGTATCCCAGCTCGTCGACCGCGCGCAGCACGGCCTCTCTGATCTGCGGCGTCACCGTCGCCTGGCCGTTGACGACCCGGGAGACGGTCGCGCGCGACACCCCGGCCCGCGCGGCGACCGCCTCCAGAGTGGGTCGTTTCATCTGTCCCCCTGTGAGCCGTAGGAGAGGCCGTTGCGGCCGATGACCTCGCGGTACCACAGCGCGCTCTCCTTGGGAATGCGCCGCTGGGTCGCGAAGTCGACGTACACGATCCCGAACCTCTTGTGGTACCCGTACGCCCACTCGAAGTTGTCCAGCAGCGACCATACGAGATAACCGCGCAGATCCGCACCGGCCGAGATCGCGGCGTGCGCGGCGCGCAGGTGCGCGTCGAGGTAGCCGACCCGCTCGGGGTCGGACACCCGTCCGTCCTGGATGACGTCGTCGAAGGCGGCGCCGTTCTCGGTGACCAGCAGGCCCACCTCTGGGTAGTCGCGGGACAGCCGGAGCAGGAGCGACTCCAGCCCGGCCGGGTCGATGGGCCAGTCCATCGCGGTCGTCGGCCCGGCCGGCGCGTCGAACCGGATGCCCTCGCTGCCGGGGAACGCCGGGTTGGCGGGTTCGCCGGGGGCGGAGGAGACGAAGGACGGGTTGTAGTAGTTGATCCCGAGCAGCTCCAGCGGCTGCCGGATGATCTCCAGATCGCCGTCCCGGATGTGGTCGAGGCCGCCGTGCCGCGCGGCGATCTCCAGCACGTCGTCCGGGTAGCTTCCGCGCAGCGCGGGATCGAGGAACTGCCGGTTGAGCAGCCCGTCCACCGTGGTCACGGCGGGCGCGGCGTCATCCGGCCCGATCACGGGGGCCAGGTTGAGGGTGAGCGCGATCTCCGCGGCTCCGGCCGTACGCAGCGCCGAGGCGGCCAGCCCGTGCCCGAGCAGCAGGTGGTGCGCGGCGCGGAAGGCGGCGGCCGGGCTCTCCCGCCCCGGCGCGTGCACCCCCGAGGAGTAGCCGAGGAACGCCGCCACCCACGGCTCGTTCAACGTCGTCCAGGTCCGGATCCGGTCGCCGAGCCGGTCGTGTACGGCCATCGCGTAGTCGGCGAACCGGTACGCGACGTCCCTGGAGGTCCAGCCGCCGGCGTCCTCCAGCGCCTGCGGCAGGTCCCAGTGGTAGAGCGTCGGGTAGGGCGTGATGCCGTGCGCCAGGAGCTCGTCCACGAGCCGGTCGTAGAAATCCAGCCCGCGTGGGTTGACCGGGCCGGACCCGGTGGGACGCACCCGCGGCCAGGCGACGGAGAAGCGGTAGGCCGCCAGGCCGAGCCCGGCCATGAGCCGGACGTCCTCGGCGTAGCGGTGGTAGTGGTCGCAGGCGACGTCTCCGGTGTGGCCGTCGGCGACCTTGCCCGGCATGCGGGAGAAGCTGTCCCAGATGGAGCGCCCTCTGCCGTCCTCGGCGGCGGCGCCCTCGATCTGGTACGCCGCGGTCGCGGCCCCCCAGACGAAGCCGTCGGGGAACGCCAGCCGCCCGCCGCGGCCTTCGTCCGTCTCGCCGCGCACGGTCCCGGCAGGTACGGTCCCGGCAGGTACGGTCCCGGCGGGCGCCGCCGCCGTCACGGGAGGTTCCCCGGGGTACGCGGTGGTCGTGGCGCTCATCCTTTGACAGCTCCCTGCATGATTCCTCCGATGATCTGCTTGCCGAGAAGGACGAAGATGAGCACGAGCGGCAGCGTCGCCACCGCGGTCCCGGTCAGCCCGAGCGTGAAGTCGCGGACGTACCCGCTGGCGAGCTGGGACAGCGCGACCTGCACCGTCGGGTCGTCCGGGGTGAGGACGACCAGCGGCCAGAAGTAGTCGTTCCAGGCCGTCATGAAGGTCAGCATTCCGAGCACGGCGGCGGCGGGTCGCGCCGCCGGGACGACGACGTGACGGAACAGCCGCCAGGTGCCGCAGCCGTCGATCCGTCCGGCTTCGAGCAGCTCGGTCGGAAGGGCTCGGCTGAGGTACTGCGTCATGAAGAACACGCCGAACGCGTTGACCAGCGCGGGCACGATCACGGCGTACAGCTTCCCCGTCCACTCCAGTTTGATCATCAGCATGTAGAGGGGGATGATGCCGAGCTGCGTCGGGACCATCATGGTCACCACGGTGAGCAGCAGCAGCGCGTTCCGCCCCCGGAAGCGGAGCTTCGCGAACGCGAAACCGGCCAGCGTGGAGAAGAACGTCACCGAGACGGTGATCGTGCCGGCCACCACGAACGAGTTGAGCAGCGCCAGCGCGAACGGCGTGGTGTCGAAGACCCGGGACACGTTGGCGAGGAAGTTGCCGCCGGGCAGCAGCGGCGGCGGCATCTCGGCCAGCGCCGCGTTGTCGTGCGAGGCGACGATCACGCTCCAGTAGACGGGGAAGGCGGAGAAGAACGCCACCGCCAGCAGTGTGAGATAGGTGAGCGGGTGCTTGCGCAGGGATCTCATCCGCGTACCCCGGTTCCTGCGCGCGTCGAGCGGCTTCCTTCGCACATCGGGCTTCCTTCGCGCATCGGACGGCTTCCGTCACACATCGAGACCTCCGCGCATCCTGCGGACAACCAGGTAGTTGAATCCGACGACGAGCACCACGAGCAGGAACATCACCCACGCGGCGGCGGAGGCGTAGCCGAACTCGAAGCTCCGGAAGCCCTTCTCGTACAGGTAGAGCGCGAGCGTCTGGAACTGCCGGTCGGTGCCGCCCGTGGTCGCCGCGCCGTTGCTCACCTGGGCGCCGAACAGCAGCGGCTCGGCGATGATCTGCATCGAGCCGATCGTGGTGACGATGATCGTGAAGATGATCGTCGGGCGGATCATCGGGATCGTGATGCCCCAGAGCTGCCGGGCCGCCGAGGCCCCGTCGATGGTCGCGGCCTCGTAGATCTCCCGGGGTACGGCCTGCATCGCGGCCAGGTAGATGAGCGCGTTGTACCCCGTCCAGCGCCACATGATCATGGTGGCGATGGCGACATGCGAGCTGGCCACGTTCGCCTGCCAGTACACGCGGTCGATCCCGACGAGATCCAGCAGCGCGTTGACCAGGCCGAAGTCGCGGCCGAAGAGCTGGCTGAAGATCACTACGACGGCGACGACGCTGGTGACGTTCGGCAGCAGCAGGGTGATGCGGAACAGCGTCTGCGCCCGAAGCGGGCGGTTCAGCAGGTGGGCGAGCACCAGCGCGAGCGCCAACTGGGGCACCGCGGACAGGACGCCGATCGACAGCGTGTTGAACGCCGCGTTCCAGAAGTAGCCGTCGGAGAACAGCTCCCGGTAGTTGTCCAGGCCGATGAACGGGTTCGCGCTGCTCAGCAGGTTCCAGTCGTGGAGCGAGACCCACGCCGTGTAGATCAGCGGGAAGACGCCGAAGGCGGCGAAGAGCAGGAAGAAGGGCGCGACGTAGGCGTAGGGGGAGACCAGCCGGTCCAGCCGGTGGCGCCACGGCGAGGTCGCCGCCCACGTACGGCTCCCGCCCGGCGGCGGGTGCGGCGGGCTCTCGGCGGTCGGCGCCCGATGGACGACGGGCATCGGGAATCCTTTCGTTCCGGTTTGTTTCCGGGTCTTCCGGGGTGCCCCAGGCCGGGTCTTCCGGGGCGTTCCGGGCCGGGTGGTCCAGGTGTTCCGGTCGTTTCAGGGACGGTGGGCCCCAGAGATCACCCTGAAGGATCACCGGGTGGCGGAGGGGCCCACCGGGCGCCTGGTTACTTGACGTTCTCGACGTCCTTGAGGACCTGGGTCCACGCCTGCTCGGGGGTCTGCTTGCCCTGCTCCACCCGGCCGAGGCCGTTGCCGATCGCCGTGCGCACGTCACCCTCCTTGGGGCCGAGGTGCTGCGGCTTGAGGTTCCTGGCGGCGTCGGAGTAGATCTTGCCGACGGGCGCGCCGTTGAAGAAGTCCTTGGTGAAGTTCTGGATGTCCGGCTGCTCGTACAGCGCCGGGATCGAGGGGAAGTTGCCGATCGCCTTGAAGACGGCCGCCTGGCTGTCGGGCGACGTCAGGAAGTCGACCAGCTCGGCCGCCTCCTTGGGGTGCTTGCTCTGCTTGGGAACCGTGAGATGCGTCCCGCCGGCGTTGCCCGCGCCGCCGGGAACGGTGGCGATGTCCCACTTGCCGGACGCGTTCTTGGCCTGGTCCTGGATGTACGCCGTCATCCAGGCCGGACAGATGATCGTGGCGAACGAGCCCTTGGCGAATCCCGTGTTCCACTCGGGCGTCCACGCGCCGATCTTGGCGGACAGGTCGTCCTGGACCATCCGGATGGACAGGTCCCAGGCATTCTTCACGTCCGGGTTGGTGGCGACGACGATGTTGTCCTGCGCGTCGTACACGCCGACGGGGGCCTGCGCGATGATCGCCCGAATGATCTCGCCGGGGCTGTCGAAGAACTTCGTGCCCTTGGGCGCCGCGGCGCTGAACTTCTTGCCGGTCTCGATGTACTCGTCCCAGGTGGGCCACAGCGCCGACACCTCGTCGCGTTTGGTGGGCAGCCCGGCCTTCTTGAACAGGTCGGTGCGGTAGCACATGGCCAGGCCGCCGACGTCGGTGCCAAGGCCCAGGACGGCCCCGTCGGGAGCGACGCCCTGCTGCCACTTCCAGTCGAGATACTCGCCCTGGCGCTTGTCCAGGCCGTACTGCCGCAGGTCCTGGAACCGGTCGGGCTGGGCGGTGAACTGGCTGATGAAGCCGACCTCGATGCCCTCGACGTCGGCGGCGCCCGCGCCGGTGGCGAGGTGCGCGGCGAGGTTGGTGTGGTGGTCGGCGTAGGCGGCCTGGCGCTCCTCGATCTCGATGTTCGGGTGTGTCTTCTTGAACTCCTCGTACAGCGGCTTGAAGCCGAAGTCGCCGAAGAGGCCGACGGTCAGCTTGATCTTCTCGACCGGGGCGGCCGAGTCTCCGCTCGCGGGGGTGGAACCGCCGCCGCCACCGCACGCGGTGAGGGTCAGCAGCGTGGCGGCGACCATGGGGGCGAGCAGCCGGGGGAGCCGGCGGCCGGTGCGGGGGATGCCCATGAACCCTCCTCGGGTTCCGAGTTAACGATCATGAAGAGAGCGCTCTCGCACAAGGGTCGGCCGCGCTTCTCGAAGCGTCAAGGGTCATATCAATAACGATCCTCGTTATCTGATCAGGCCCTCGTTGCTCATGAGAGCGCTCCCATATCGCGAATCCGCAGCTTCACGACGGCGCGGCGTGCCGTTTGGGGCGCGCCCCTCGTCAGGGGGCGCCTGTCGTGTGAGGGGTCCGGGTTCGTACGCCCCGGAGCCGGGCGGGTGATCCGTGGTCGCCCGGCCTCGGCCGCGCACCGCAAAGAGAGCGCTCTCCTGATCTTCGAGAAACATTCTCTTCCCGTTGACAGACGGTTGCCGCGTATCTAGCGTCAACGGCGCTGAGAGCGCTTCCAGCCCGATCTCGGTCGTACCCCCACCTCGCGGAGGTCGCTCCATGAGATTCCCTCGCCCCAGTCCCAGCCCCAGTCCCAGTCCCAGTCCCAGTCCCAGTCGCCGTACGAGACTTCTCGCTTCATCCGGCCTGGCGGTCCTGACCGCCCTCGCGCTGACCGTCCCGGCCCTTCCCGCCCAGGCGGCGACGGTGACCGTCGGGGCGGGCAGCTACACCACCGACCTGCCCGCCGGGGCGAGCGGCCCGGCCAACTCCAACGGCACGCCCGTCACCCCCAAGGTGACCGGGAACGTCACCGGCAAGGTCCCCACGAACGACTGGTGGTCCTCCCTCGCCTTCCAGCGATACGCGGGCAACCCGTACTCCGAGAACATGTACGGCCACCCGCTCGCCTTCCACGCGGTCGCCGGAGGGCTGGAGGTGAGCTACCCGACCACACCGCTGATCAGCGGCGACGGGCGGATGTACGAGTATCCGCACGCCCGCGACCTCACGATCGGCGTCACCGGGCTCAACTCGCCCGACACCAAGGCGGACGGGTGGTCCGACTGGACCGTCACGCCGTACTGGTCGGACGGCACGCGCGCGCTCAGGGCCACGATCGGGCACGGCCAGCCCTACGTGTACGCGACCCCGAGCGGCGGCAACGCCCAAGTCTCCTTCGTCGCCACGCCGAACGTGTGGGCCGACCGGGGCAACGTCCTCGGCGTCACCGTCAACGGTCACCACTACGGCGTGTTCGCCCCCTCGGGGACCGACTGGACGATCAGCGGCACGGTCGCGACCGACGCGCTGGGCGGGAAGAACTACTTCTCCGTCGCCGCGCTGCCGGACACCTCGGCCTCGACGCTCGACCTGTTCGCGAAGTACGCGTTCAGCTTCGTCACCGGGACCAAGGTGACCTGGGCGTACAACGAGGCGACGGCCCAGCTCACGACCACCTACACGGCGACCACGACGGCCAAGGAAGGGACCCAGACCGGCACGCTCCTCGCGCTCTACCGGCACCAGTGGCTGGCCACGAGCGACACCCTCACCCCGTACACGTACGTCTCGCCGCGCGGCACGATGAGGCTGCGCGAGGGCGCGTCGTTCACCACCAGGCAGACGTTCCACGGCGTGCTGCCCTCGCTGCCCGACCTCGGCGCGTACGACCGGACAAGGCTCGGCGGCTACGTCAGGCAGGAGGCGAACGCCGCCGACCCGTGGAAGGGGGCGACCGACACCTACTGGACCGGCAAGGCGCTCGGCCGGCTGGCCCAGCTCGTGCCGATCGCCGAACAACTCGGCGACACCGCGTCGCGGGACAAGCTGCTCGGCCTCCTGAAGGCGAAGTTGGAGAGCTGGTTCACCGTGGGCGGCGAGCAGTTCCGCTACGACGCGACCTGGGGCGTGCTCACCGGCTACCCCGCGTCGTACGGCAGCGACACCGAGGTGAACGACCACCACTTCCACTACGGCTACTACCTGATGGCCGCCGCCACGGTGGCGAGGTACGACTCCGCGTGGGCGGCGAGCTGGGGGCCGATGGCCAAGCTGCTCGCCTCCGACGCCAACAACGGGGACAGGTCGGACGCCCGGTTCCCGTTCCTGCGCAACTTCGACCCCTACGCCGGGAACGGCTGGGCGTCCGGTCACCAGGGGTTCGCCGCCGGGAACAACGAGGAGTCCTCGTCGGAGGGGATGAACTTCGCGAACGGTGCCATCCTGCTGGGCGCGGCCACCGGTGACACCGCCCTGCGCGACCTGGGCATCTATCTCTACACGACCCAGACGGCGGCCATCGCGCAGTACTGGTTCGATAAGGACAACGTGGTCTTCCCGTCCTCCTTCGGCCACCACACGGTCGGCATGATCTGGGGCAGCGGCGCCGCGTACTCCACCTGGTGGACGGCCAACCCCGAGGAGATCCACGGCATCAACATGCTGCCGATCACCGGCGGCTCGCTCTACCACGGGCTCTATCAGGCCGACGTCCGGCAGAACCTCGCCGAGATGGAGGCGAACAACCCCGGCCCGGCCGTCGAGTGGAAGGACGTCATCTGGGAGTTCCGCGCCCTCGCCGATCCGGCGGCGGCCAAGGCGAACTGGGACGGCGGCTACCCGACCCTGACGCCCGAGTCCGGCGAGTCGCTCGCGCACACCTACCACTGGATCTACAACCTGGCCAGGATGGGCACGGTCGACACCGCCGTGACCGCGAACATCCCGACCGCCGCGGTCTTCGTGAACGGCTCGACCCGGACGTACGTGGCGCACAACTTCGGCACCGCCGGCCGTACGGTCACCTTCTCGGACGGTGCGACGCTGACGGTGCCGGCCCGTTCGACGGCGACCAGCGCCGGCGGGCCGTCACCCTCCCCGTCACCGTCCCCGTCTCCCTCTCCCTCTCCGTCGCCGTCGGGTGGCGGAGTGGACGCGCGGTCGAGGATCGAGGCGGAGGCGTACCAGGACCAGTACGGCACGGCGCTGGAGGCCACGACCGACACGGGCGGCGGCCAGAACGTGGCCTACATCGGCAACGGCGACTGGCTGAGGTACGACAACGTCCAGTTCGGTGGCACGGCGGCCACGCAGTTCAAGGCGAGGGTCGCCTCCGGCGCCGCGGGCGGCGTCAGCGGACTCGTGGAGGTCCGGCTGGACAGCCGCACCAGTGCTCCCGTCGGAAGCTTCGCGGTCGGGCCGACCGGCGGCTGGCAGAGCTGGCAGACGGTCCCGGCGAACATCTCCGGCGTGACCGGAACACACACCGTCTATCTCACGTTCAGCAGCGGGCAGCCCGCCGACTTCGTCAACGTCAACTGGTTCACGTTCTCGACCACGTGACCCGGCCGGGCGGTCGCCGAGGGGACATGCCCCCGGCGACCGCCCGGTGCCTCTATGAGGTCACGCCGGCCATGGGCCGATCACGACGGTGTGGGCGCCGGCGCTCCGCCGCCGTGCCCGACCGACCACTGCGGGCGGCTGAGGTTCACGATCAGGGCGGCGGGAGCGTTGTTCCCCTTGCTGGGGCTGATCACCAACACGGTGTCGCCGGTCGAGATGTCACTCAGCCCCTTACGCCCGGCGCAGATCCGGGTGGAGTCGTCGATCTTGTAGGTGCGGGCGAAGCCGTCGGTGCTCGTGACCGCGATGAAGCCCTTATTGATCGAGCTCACCTTCCCGGTCTGCGTGGTGACGGTCTGGTAGCCGCCGCCGCGCTTCGGGACGACCAGTTCGCCGTGGACGGCGCCGAGCGGGCCCTCCATCATGTGTCCGGGCGCGCCCCCGGTCGGGGATTCGCTCGGCGACGGGTTCGGCTGGGCCGGGGCGCTCGCCCGCGCATCCGGAGCCGCCATGCCTGTACCGGTGGCGAACATCAGGGCGGCGGCTCCGAGAAGGAGCCCGCGGCGAATCCGGCGCCGCGACGACGGCGCCTCGTGCCGAAGCTGAGATGGGCTGAACTCGCGATCGATCATCGGGATTCCGGGGCGCACGCCCCCGACCAGTATCGGCCGGTGTTAGCCGGTATCGGCAGGTATCAGCCGGTGTCAGGTGGGGAAGGTCGCCCCTCCCTCCTTTCGGTTTCCGCTGCGCTCGGGCGCGTCCGATAACGGGATCGGTGCGACGGGCGCCCTCGTTCCGCGATCAGTCGCCGCGGCGGGCGCCTGGCTCCGCTGCTACCCCGCCGAGCACGACGCTGACCGCTGCGCTGGTAAAGCTCTCGTCGAGCGGCAACTGGCGGAACACCACGCGCAGCCATACGGCCCCGGCCAGGAGATCCATGATCAGCATCGGGTCCACGCTCTCGCCGATCTCGCCGCGGGCCCGGGCGCGTTCGAAGATGGGCAACTCCCTGGCGTACCTGTCGGCGAAGAAGCCGCGCGTCGCGGCGGCCAGTTCCGGGTTGCCCGCGGCGGCGCCAAGTGCGGCGACGGCGATGTCGCACGCGGGGGGAGCGGTGAGGAGCCGCGCGGTCGCCTCGACGACGGCCTGGAGGTCGCCGCGCAGCGAGCCGGTGTCGGGCACCTCGAAGTCGAATGCCCGCGCCTCGACCAGGGCCGTGCCGAGGAGGGCGGCCTTCGACGGCCACCACCGGTAGATGGTCGTCTTGTTGACCCCCGACCGCTCGGCCACGCCCTCGACCGTCAGGCCCTCGTACCCCTTCTCGGCGAGCAGGTCGAGGGTCGCGTTGAGGATGTCGTGCTTCTTGCGCGGTGCCATGACGGCCACCTTATCGCCATCGCAACGCATCGTTGCGTTGTGGTTGGATAGATTCGCAACGCAACGTTGCGTTCTGTTCTTTGGTGTAGGAGGTTTCGTCATGGCGGATCTGCCCATCGTCCTCGTCCACGGGCTCCGGGTCACCGGCTCGATGTGGTCCCCGGTGAGATCGCTGCTGCGCAGCCCGTCGGCCGCCCCAGACCTGCCGGGCCATGGCTCCCGGCGCGGCGTGCCGTACGACATGGACGCGGCGTGCGATGTCGTGGCGGAGTGCATCGCCGGGCTCGGCGGGCGGGCGCTCGTCGCCGGACTCTCGCTCGGCGGCTACGTCGGCATCGCCACCGCCGCCCGCCACCCGTCGATGGTGGCCGGCCTGGTCGCCATCGGCTGTACTGCCCGGCCCGCCGGCACCCTCGTCCACGTGTACCGGCTCGCCGCGCGGCTCGCCGCCGCGAAGCCCGCGCTGGCGGACCGGGTCAGCGCGTACGGCTTGCGCCGCGTCCTGCCGGGCCCCGCCGCGGAGGCGATGGTCGCGGGCGGCATATCCTGCGAGGTGATCCCCTCCGTGGTCGAGGCGGTGACGTCCGAGGACCCGGAGGGGTCACTCCGCCGTTACCCGGGACGGGTGTGGCTGGTCAACGGGTCCCGTGATCGCTTCCGGGCGAACGAGCTCGACTTCTTGCGGGCCTGCCAGAACGGCAGCCTCACCGTGATCTCCGGGCGGGGCCACCTGGGCGTGCTCGCCGCCCCCGATCGGCTGGCCGCGTTCCTCGACAAGGCGGCGGTCGCCGTACAGGAGCAGGAGTCGTGAGCCTGGCTCGCTAAACGGGCTTCCACTCGTGGCGCTGGAGGAACGCCCGGTCGCCCGTGGCGTACTCCAGCATCGCCCGGCGCACCTCGGCGAGGTCGGAGGTCACGATGCCGCGGATCTCCCCGCCCTCCTTGAACTCCAGCTCGTAGCCGGGGGCCACCTGCATGAAGTGCTGACCGAAGCAGACGAGCGCGACGAACGGGTTCTGCGCCGACAGGGTGTCCAGCACGTCAGAGATCAGTCGGAGGTCCGGGTCCGTCACGGCCATCCCGTCGCCGGTGTGCATCTGCATCTGGGGATGAACGCCGCGCGGCTCCAGGTTGTGCACGAGATCGCGCTGCGGGTCGTAGCAGACCAGGCCGTGCTCCCGGGCGAGCGCGAAGACCGCGTTCGAGATCTCGTCTATCCGCTCCGGCGCGATGTCGTCGATCCGCTCACCGGGGAAGAGCTCGGCGAAAGCGCCGGTGAAGTCCTCGTCCGGCTCCGGTGGGCCATCGAGAAACCGTTCCCGGGCCTGGTCACGTGAGATGGGTCCGGATTCGCGCCATACCGCCAATTTCATACCTACGACGATAGGGGGCCTCCGTCGGCGAGGTCGCGGACGACGTCGATCAGCTCTGCCGGGTCGAACGGCTTGGTGAGGTAGGCGTCCACCCCGATGCCCAGCCCGCGCCGCCTGTCGTCCTCCTGCGCCCGCGCGGTGATGAGCACGACCTTGATGTGGCTGGTGCTCCGGTCGGTGCGCAACCGGGTCGCGGTCTCCCACCCGTCCAGGCGCGGCATCATCACGTCCAGCGTGATGATGTCGGGATCGACCTCGTGGACGCGGTCGAGGCAGTCCTGCCCGTCGTGCGCGGTCTCGACCTCGAATCCCTCCAGGGTCAGGTTGACCGCGATGAGCTGCCTGATGACCTCATCGTCGTCCACGACGAGTACTCGGCCCAGAACGTCGTTCACGGGCGCAAAGCTAACCCCTCGCCGGGGGTTCACGCGCGGCTTTCACCGGATCGTCGCAAAGGCGGCGCTTATCGTTGTGCGCGGGAGTCCCCCGAGACTGGTAGTCTTTCTTCTCGTTGAGCCCCCTTAGCTCAGGGGATAGAGCACCGGCCTCCGGAGCCGGGAGCGCAAGTTCGAATCTTGCAGGGGGCACTCACGATCTACCAGGGGAAACCCGACGATGACCCGCGCCGAGCGCGGGTCATTTCGCTTTTTCCGGGATCCTCACGCCGGACGCGACCGTTATCACCCCGCGATGGCGGCTCGGCGGAACAGGTCGGCGGGCATCTCCTCGTCGAGCCGCCAGGTGATGGCCATGGGCCGCTCGCCTCGGTGCTCCACATAGCGTGCGGTGCCATGGAAGACGAACGGCTCCGGGTGGCCGTTCTCGTTCTCCTTGCGTTCCCTGGTGAACAGCAGAATGTGGCTGCCCTCCCGCTCGTGGTTCTGGTAGCGCTGCCCGGTGGCCGAGCGGGCGCTGGTGCGGTTCTGGGACTCCCAGTGGAAGAGTGCCGGAGTGAGCGCGTAGTCGCGGTACATGGTCTGCGGCGAGAACTCCTTCTCGTTCTTGCGCAGGGTGACGAGGAGGGCGTCGCACTGGTGGGTGGGGCTCCAGGCGACCCCTTCACGCATGGTCGACGGTAGGGATCCGCCCAGCGTCGCCCAGCCGATCGCCGCGAGGATCTCGTCGGCGGAGTAACGGGCGTTGACCGCCAGAGGTACCTGGCCCAGGTGGTCAGGCAGGGTTTTGGCCACGTGGCGAGGCCGCTCGACGCCGTAGGCGAGGACCTGCCGGATCTCCTCGCACAGGGCGGGCTCGGTGCGGAGCCGTTCGAGCGCCTGGTCGTAGGAGGTGAAGGCGCCGCCGCCGCGCCAGAACGAGAAGAACAGCATCCGGGCGAAGGACTGATCGACGGGGGAGCAGTCGTCGTAGCTCGGGCCGTCGGGCTGGAGCAATCGGGTGTAGGCGTCGGCTCGGCGCCGGTCGTCGACATGGAGTAGCGCGCGGACGCGGCGCCCGAGTGCCTCCTCCATGGGGGAGGGAGCCTGCTGGATGAGGCCAGTGCGGCGCAGCAGGTCGGTCCAATATCGGCGGTTGCGGTAGAGGTCGCCGATGTCGCGCCCGCTCGCTTCGAGATACCCGATCAGGGACGCTTCCGCGTAGGAACGGATCTCCTGGGTGAGCGTGGCGACCGTGGCGCCGAGGTGGACCTTGAGCTCGGCGAGCAGCCGACCCTTGGTCACCCGATCCAACACGATCTGGCTGCCGGACGGCAGCAGCGGGAAGTCATTCTCGACCTGCTTCTCCAGGCGTCCGCGGGTGAATCCGGTGAGCGCCTGGAAGCGGTTGGCGAAGCGATACTCCTTGCGGTGCTGACCGACGAAGTCCAGCACGGTCAGGACGTCCTTGTCCGGTGTACGGCGGAGCCCGCGGCCGAGTTGCTGGAGGAAGACGGTGGCGCTCTCAGTGGGACGGAGCAGGAGGAGGGTGTTGACGTCGGGCACGTCCAAGCCCTCGTTGAAAAGGTCCACGGCGAACAGGAAAGTGACGTCCCCCTCCCGCAAGGCCTTCAGCGCCGTCTTACGTGAGGTGTCGTCGGTCGAGCCGTCCACCGCCAGTGATGGCAGCCCCGAGCGAGTGAAGAACTCGGCCATGAAATGCGCGTGCCGTACCGAGACGCAGAAGCCCAGACCACGGACGGTGCTCGGGTCGCCGACCTTGTCGCGCAGGGCGTTGACAACCAGCCGGGCACGGGCGGTGTCGCCGGTGAACACGTTGTCCAGCGCACCGCTGTCGTAGGAACCGCGCGACCACTTCACGGTCGTCAGGTCGGTCTCATCGTTGATGCCGAAATAGTGGAAAGGACACAGCAGGTCGGCATCGAGGGCATCCCACAGGCGAAGTTCGGAGGCGATGCGCCGGTCGAAGAACTCGTCCTGAACCCAGGTGCCGTCGGCCCGCTCGGGTGTAGCGGTGAGGCCGAGCAGTTCCTTGGGCTTGAGGTGGTCGATGATCTGCCGATATGTCCGGGCGGCGGCGTGGTGGAACTCGTCGATGACGACGACGTCGAAGTGCTCGGGGTCGAAGGCGTCGATGCCCCGCGAGGTGAGCGACTGCACCGAGGCGAACACGTGCCGCCAGTGCCGGGACCGTTCCTCACCGACGTGGAGCTCGCCGAAGTCGGGTACGGCCAGCACCTGCCGGTAGGTGCGCAGCGCCTGGGTCAGGATCTCTCTGCGGTGGGCGACGAACAACAGGGATGGCTGTCGTCCGAGACGTTGCTGCAGGTTGCGGTAATCGAACGCGGCCACCACGGTCTTGCCGGTCCCGGTGGCGGCCACCAGCAGGTTGCGGTGCCGATCGTGGACGGTGCGCTCGACGTCGAGGTCCTCCAGCATCTCCCGCTGGTGCTGGTACGGATGCGGGACCAGCGCAGGGATATCGAACAGCCGCTCGCCGGCCTTCGACCGGGACAGTGCCTCATCCAGCCGATCGCCGTCGGCATCGGGGTCATAGGCTTCGAACTGAGGTCGATTCCAGTACGAATCGAAGGTGCTCTCGAACTTGTCCAACAGCCGCGGAGTGGTCACCGATGACAGCCGGACGTTCCATTCCAGCCCGTCCAGCAGGGCGGCTCGGGAGAGATTGGAGCTGCCGACGTAGGCGGTGTCGAAGCCGGTACGGCGGCGCAGCAGCCAGGCCTTGGCATGCAGGCGAGTGGAGTTCTGCTCGTAACTGATCCGGACATCGGCGCCGAAGTCACGTACCAGCCGGTCCAGCGCACGCCGCTCGGTGGCGCCCATGTACGTGGTGGTGATGACGCGCAGCGGTACGCCCCGGCGCCGCAGCTCGGCCAGCGGTTTCTCCAGGATGCGCAGCCCGGACCATTTGACGAACGCGCACAGCAGGTCCACCTGGTCGGCGCTGGCCAGCTCTGTCGCCAGTTCGTGGGCCAGGTTCGGGTCCTCGCGGGCGTTGGTGAGCAGCGCCGCCTCCGACAGCGAGGTCAGTGGTCTGGCGGGCGAGATCGCGCCGGGCGCGTCTTTGACGACCGACAGCAGCCTGCGCGGACCGCCCGCCACCCCATCCGCGTCAGTGGTCAGGTGCCCCAGCAGCCGGTTGGCGAGGTCGATCTGCTCTTCGGGGGTCTTGAGCGCGGCGAACGCCTGGGCGGCCGTCTCGCCGACGAAACGGCCGAGCAGGTGGGCGACTTCCTCTTTGTCGACGTGGGAGACCTCGACGAGATGTCCCGACTCGCGCCAAGAGGTCGTGCGGCGATCAAGCCGGTTGGTGAGCATCGTGTCGTAGAGACCCAGGATGGGGGCGTCGTCCACAGGTAGGTGCCTCCTGCCCATGTCATGTCAGGAGGCGATCTCCTTGACCTCCTTGATCACCGATCAGCGTAACCTTCTTGCCACAGTAAGTACTGGGAAATGAGGATGATCCCGATCGTCCTCCCCCCTGCCGCCGCTGCCGGCGATTTCGGGTTCCGTCAGTGGTCGTGGCGGCCATACCGCTCGCTCGTTCGCTGTCGCCGGGTCAGGGCACGCCGCACCAGCAGATCTGGTCAGGTGCCGGTGGTCCAGGCGGTTCGGAGGGCGTGGATCTCCTCGGGGGTGCTTTCCCGGGCGATATAGGGGATGTCGAGCACGTACCGGCTGTGCGGCAGTTGGTCGCGGACGACGGTGGCGTCCTTGAGGATCTGGCCGTACAGCGCGGCGCCGTCCATGCAGAAGACGTCGATGAGCGCGATCCGTCCGTCCAGCGCCCGCCGGACGTTGCCCGCGTTCAGGTCGATGCCGTCCCACCAGGGCACGGTCGCCCGCCATTCGGCGTCGATCTCGGCCGCGTGGCGCCGTACCTCCGCCAGGGCGGCGTCGCCGTCACCTTCCCGCCACTGCCGTACGACCTCGGTGGTCGTCTCCAGCGGGGCGAGGAACTCCAGGACGGCCAGCGTTCCGCCGCCGTCCAGTTCGGCCTCGACGGCGACCCGCGGCAGGTACGGGTTGCCCGCGCAACGGCGGCACAGTTCCAGGAAGGCCGCGTAGGCCGGATCGAACGGGCAGACCCGCGCGGCCAGCAGTCCGCTGGGGGAGCGCAACCCGACGGCCCAGTCCCCGATGCCGCAAGGGGTCCAGCCCAGCAGCACCAGCTCGGCCAGCGCCTGCCGGTGGGAGAGGGCCGCCCAGGGGCGGTCGAGCAGCGGCGTCAGGTCGTCATGATCCACCGTCATGCCCGCAGCCTAAAGGAGCCGCCGAGTCTGTGACCGGGGCTGATGTCGCCGTTCCCGGTGTCATCTCACCGAATGCCGTACCAGGACGTCGCCGCTGGAATCCGGTAAAACGTCACCCGAGTATATTTACTGCACATTGTGTTCTTGTTTTACATAATTTGTCTAGTTATGCTCCGGATGTGATCATCAGCTTCCTGAACCAGCTGAGTCACTTCGTCGTATTCCAGGTTGCGTGGTAGCCGCGCTATCTCGCCCAGATCTCCGGAGTTGACGCATGCCGTTCCATGACACGCGCCACAAAACACGTGGCAGAAGCATCTCCGGCCGGATATCGCTGGCCGCGTCCGCGCTTCTTGTCACCCTCGCCGTCACCGCGTCGCCCGCGTCCGCGCACTACTACTCGGGAGGCGGCTCCTCGGCGAGCTTCACCATCAAGCCGTACGACTACAACAACACCTGGATGACGCCTCTCAACAAGGCCCTGTCCAACTGGAACGTGACGGCCACCCCCGCCTACGTCTCCAAGTCCTCGTCGTCCAGCTCCTGGCTCCAGGCGGCGTCCTTCTCCAGCAGTTGGTACGGCCTCTACACGCCGTACGGGAGCAGGACCAGCCGCTACTTCCGCATCCAGCTCAACTCCCGGACGATCTACAACGACGCGTCGAACTGGTCGAATTTCGTGACCAGTTCTTTCGTCCACGAACTCGGTCACCGCCTCAGCCTCGACGACCTGACGAGCGGTTACTGCACGACCTCGATCATGAGCTACTGCCGGAATCGAATCCATGACCACACCGCAGTCGCACGACATCAGCGATGTCAACGCCTACTACTAAAGAAGGGAGCGGCATGATGATGAGGCTTTCCCGGCGGTTCGCCGTGACGCTCGCACTCGTCGCGTCCGCGGCCACATTGAGCGCCTGCTCCGGAACGTCGGCGTCCGGCGAACACAAGACGGTGACCTATCACGCCGACTACCCGGCCTACGACTCGGCGGGCAATCTGTTCACGAAGGCCGACGTCGTGGTCGAGGCCACGGTGAGCGGCAATCCGGTCCGGGTCCAGGAGCTCAAGCCGGACACGACCAGCGACGATCCCAAGCTGAACCCGGCGGCGGGTGCGCCCGCGGGGCAGGCGGCACCGGCCGACCCGGTGGTGATCACGGTCTACCAGGCCGAGGTGAAGAAGGTGTTCAAGGGGAGCGCCCAGCCCGGCCAGATGATCGAGATCCAGCAGTTGGGCGGCCAGCTCAACGGCGTCACCTATCAGGAGGCGGAGGCGCACCCCCTCAAGCAGAACACCGGCTATGTCCTGTTCCTTGAGACCTATCCGGACGCTCCCGCCGCCCTGCTCAACCCGCTGCAGGGGCAGTATCCCCTCGACGCCGCGGGCAATCCGTCCAAGCTCCCCGAGAATCCGGTCGCGCTCACGGCCGATGACCTGAAGCGGATCAGCGGCATCAACTGATCAGCGCCCTGGACGCCCGGACTCCCCGCCGATCGCCTGGCGGCGGAGCCGGGCATGCCGCGTCCGAGCGCGGCTCGCGGGCGCCATCTCCTCCGGAGAGTACGCGCAGGAGATCGTCGCGGACCTCCAGGCCATCATGACCGGCGTCTACCGGATCGACCTGGAAGTGGCGCTCCGAGGTGATCCTGCCCAGGTGAGCGGATAAACCGGATAACAGGATGCGCCCCAATCCGTGCGAGCGTACGGTGGCCACGAACATGATCCGGCGGCGAGGATGTGATGGACGAGCGGCGGATGGTGCGGATCTCCAAATATCTGGCGAAGCACCTGCGGCACCAACCGGAACGGATCGGCATCGAGCTGGACGCCCGCGGCTGGGTGGACGTCGAGGCGCTCCTTGCCGCCTCGGCCGCGCACGGGTTCCCGATCTCGCGAGCTGAGCTGGAGCGGGTCGTCGCGGACAACGACAAGCGACGGTACGTGATCGAGGGGGAACGGATCCGGGCCAGTCAGGGCCACTCGGTCCCCGTCGATCTCGACCTGCCGTTGACCACGCCGCCGGCGTTCCTCTATCACGGCACCATCGGCCGAAGCGTGGCCGCGATCCGCGCCCAGGGCTTGCGGCCGATGGGCCGTCATCACGTCCACCTTTCCCCCGATCGGGCGACGGCGACGAGAGTCGGGGCGCGCAGGGGCTGGCCGGTCGTACTGGTGGTGGACGCGGCCGCGATGCGGGCGGCCGGGCACGAGTTCCGCGTCAGCGCGAACGGCGTGTGGCTGGTCGATCACGTCCCGCCCGCCTTCATCCGCTTCCCGGGATGACCGCTTCCCCCGCTTCCTCCACCCGGCGACCATCACCCGCTGGTTCGTGGAAGCCGTTACGGGTGGTGCCACGGGCGGTGGGTAAGGTCGCGAGACGTGACGACCGAGCTGGAACGACTGGCCGTACGGCTGCGCGAGTTCGCCCGTGCCCGTGACTGGGAGCAGTTCCACACGCCCAAGAACCTGGCGATGGCGCTCTCCGGCGAGGTGGGGGAGCTGGTGGCGGAGTTCCAGTGGCTGACCGCGGAGGAGTCCGCGGACCTGAGCCCGGAGACCCTTGCCCGGGTGCGGTCGGAGCTCGGCGACGTGACCGCCTATCTCGTCCGTCTCGCCGACGTCGTCGGCGTCGATCTGGTCGAGGCGGCCAACGCGAAGCTGGACGAGAACGACCGCCGGTACGACGCCGAGCTCTATCGCGGCTCCGCCAGGAAGGCTCCTCCGCTGAGCTCCTGACGGCCGGGTGCCGAGGTCACGTCATGGCCGTACGGCGCAGAGGAGGCGGTTGTTCCCGCGCTGCCAGAGCGTGCCGATCTCCTCGAAGCCCGCGTCCCGGAGGGCGTCGACGTGCGTGGACAGGAGGTTGGACTCCGATCCGCGATGCTCGACGGCCGCGGCGCTGCGCGCGCGGGCGGCGCCGGCCTCCGCGAGCGCGGGATCGGCGAGGGCCGCGTCCCACCACTGGCCCCAGTCCTCGGGGCGCCCGTCGGCGAAGAGCCTCCGCTCATCGCTGTCGTGGACGGCGCGTTCGAGCCTGGCCAGGGTCGGCGTCGTCTGGTCGGAGTCGAGATGGTCGCCGTTGAGGAAGAGCGCGCCCGGGCGCAGGACGGTGGCCAGCTCCTTGTACATCGCCTGGAGATGCTCCTCAGGCAGCCAGTGCAGCGCGGTGGTGCTCACGGCGGCGTCGGCCGGACGGTCCAGGCCCAGCTCGGCGCTCCAGCCGGGGGTGCGCAGGTCGAGTGAGGTGAAACGCAGCCCGGTCGTCTGGCCGTAGCCCGCCTCGCCCAGCGACAGCAGCAGGGGGTCGGTGTCCACCGCGACGACCGTGGCCCACGGAAGCCGGCGCAGCAGGCGGGCGGCCAGCGAGCCGGGGCCGCAGCCGAGGTCGATCACGAGGGGGTCGGGCCGCCCCACCCCTGCCTCGACCGCGTCGATCAACGCCCTGAACCGCTCCTCCCGGCCCGGGAGATAGCCCTCCTGCTGCCGGTCCCAGCGGTCGATCCACTTCCGGGCGGTGTCGAACGTGAGCATGGCCCCTCCTCGTAACTGTCACATATGCTTTTGCCAGTCACAAACACTAAATCCCGAAGGCGTAACTGGTCAAGTGAACTTCAACAGTCACACCGATATCGTGGTGACGGTCGCCGTCGCCCTGGTCAACACGCTGACCGCCGGCGAGTCCCGGGGCCGGCCGTATGCGCCGCCTTCGGGCGAGGAGCGCACCGCCGCCGTCAGCCGGGCCGTCGCCCCCGGCGCCTCCCGGTCGTACGAGGTGAGCGCGGAGCAGGCGGACGAGCTGGCCGGTGTCGCGGAGGCGCTGCGGACGGTCTTCGAGTCAGTGGCGGCCGGCGACATCGACGCGGCGGCGCACCACACCAACCGGCTCCTGGCCGAGACCGACGCGCGCCCGCACCTCGACCGGCACGACGGGGAGCCGTGGCACGTCCACTTCCACGGGCGCGGCGGCACGCTCGCCGGTGACTGGGCGGCGAGCTGCGCGACCGGCCTCGCCGTCGTGCTGGGCAGCGAGCTGTACGACCGGCTGGGCGTGTGCACGGCCCCCCATTGCGACCGCGTCTACGTCGACACCTCGCGCAACGGGACGCGTCGCTTCTGCTCGACCCCATGCCAGAACCGGGTCAAGACCGCGGCCTTCCGCGCCCGCAACGCCTGACCCGCCCGCTCTCCGGGCCGTACGGCCCGGCGGGGGTGCCACCAGGGAAAGGAAGATCGCGAAGTGGCCCGGCCGGTCTAGAGTTCGTGACCATGACGTCTTCGGCGAAGGACCGCGCCGGCGGAGGTCGGTCGTATCGCGCGCCCACCGTGGCCGGCGTGCTGACGCTGCTCGCGCTCATGGCCACGGCATCGTTTCCCCTCGGGCTCCCCGAGGCGTTCTCCGAGGTGCGGGCCAGCGCCGCGATCCCGGAGCCGCCCCTCGATGCCGACGGGTGCCCTACTGTCTGGGTCAACCGCTGGGGCTTCGACGGGCCGCCGGGTCCGCTCGTTCCCGCGGAGGGGGCGACGTCGGTGACGCTGTGCGAGCTGGTCACCTCGCCGCCCCGAAACTCCTTCCTGCGTCCCGAGCGGGACCTCGGCGTGCCCCGCACGCTGACCGTCGGCGTCCCGGCCATGATCACCACGCTCAACGCCCTGCCCTCCCGTGTGGCGGCCGACGCCCGGATCCGCGCCCGGGAGAAAGCCGCCGGCCGCCCGGTTCCGGAGCCCGACGTTCTTTCTTATGACTGCACCGATGTCGGTTTCTCGACCGAGCTGTCGTTCGCCGTGCATTACGCCGACGGCCCGCCCGCGGTAGTCCTGCTCGACCGCAACTGCGGCACCGCCTCCCGCGCGGGACGGGTCCGCTTCTTCGACGGTGAGAGAAGGGTGACCGACGACGGCCAACCGGTGGACGCCTTCCTCGCGCTCTACCGCGAGCAGCTCGCGTCCACGGCGAGCGACGTCGAGCCCCCTGCCTGCGCCACGGTGCCGCTCGCGCGGCGGATGGAGAACCGCGCCTACACCGACGCCCCCAGGGACGACATCAGGCGCAACCGCGGCCGGGCCGTCCACCTCCCGACTCGGCTCGTCGCGGTCACCGCCTGCCGCTACGTCCGGGACGGGGACCGGATGCGGCTGCGCGGACACCGGACACTGCGCGACGGGCTCGAACCGGTCCGCGCGCTGCTCAACGACGCGACCGCCGTCCGGGTGCGGACAAACGGGGGAGGCGAAGAGGTGGTCAACCACACCGAGTGCGGCAGACCGGGCCCGGGCCCGACCGGGGTCCGCGACCTCGACGTGGTGTGGGCGGCGGACCTGACCGGCGCGGTGGCCGAGATCCGCGTCTGGCGCTCTCCCTGCCGGGCCGTCGTCGCCGACCTGGGAGGGCGCCTCGCCCCGAAGGCGCTGCTCGACACGCTCGACTCCTGGCTGGACCGTTGATCCTCGGGCATTCCTGGGGGCGCGTCCATCGCCGACGTGCTGGCGATGACGGCGGCCGAGGCGGCACGCTTCTTCACCGAGCGGAAGCCGGCCGCGATTCTGCGGGCGGTCATCGACGTCGGCCTGGACTACATCACGCTCGGGCAGCCGCTCAGCACGCTGTCCGGTGGTGAGTGCCAGCGCGTCAAGCTCGCCACCGAACTGCACAAGAGCGGCAGCGTGTACGTCATGGATGAGCCGACCACGGGCCTGCACATGTCGGACGTCGGACTGGTGCTCGCGATCATCGATCGGCTGGTGGACCAGGGCAACTCGGTCATCGTGATCGAGCACAACCTCGACGTCGTCAAGAACGCCGACTGGGTCATCGATCTCGGCCCGGAAGGCGGCAGCCAGGGCGGTCGTGTCGTCTTCGAGGGAACGCCCCGCGATCTGCTCGACGCGACCGGCTCGCACACCGCCGAGTATCTGCGCCGCGATCTGCGGGTCCGGCAGGCGTGACGGCGCCACGGGCGGATCAGGGGCGGACGGCCAGTCCGTTCTCGAACGTGCGGATGACGGTCGAGGTGACGCCGTGGCGGGGGAGCAGGCCCCTCTCCGCCGCCTCCCAGCCCGTGTAGGTGATCGCGTACAGCATCTCCTGGATCCACTCGGCGCTGACTTGGGGGTCGAAGACGCCCTCGGCCTGACCGCGCTCGATGAGGCTGAGCGCGGTCGGCACCGACGCGTCCGGCTCGAAACAGGCGGTGCTCTCCTCAAGCACGCGCGGATCGCCGAACAGGAACGCCAGCCGGTCGCCGACGTCCACCATGGCGGTGATCAGGCGGCGCATCGCCTCGCGCGGCGGCCCCTGGTGGACGGCCGCCGCCGCGATCGACTGCTCGACCACCCGGAACGAGTCGACGATGGTCGCGTTGAGCAGTTCCTGGCGGTCGGGGAAGTAGCGGTGCAGCGTGCTCCGGCCCACCTGCGCCGCCTCCGCGATGTCCGCCAGCGTGGCGCCGCGGTCGCGGGCAAGTGCCGAGGCGGCGGCGGCGAGGATGGCGCGCCGGGTGCGCCCCCGCACGCCGGTTTCCGGCGCCTCCGGTTTCCGCTCTCCAGGCTCGCCCGCCTCGGGCGTGCCTGAGGCGGGTGTACGGGAGGGGGGCTGCCGGGTCGCGCTCACGGCCAAAGGCTAACAGCGCCACCATATCGAGACTGTCGCGCTTGTTTTTGGGACATTGATGTCCCACAATGAGGCGCATGGATTCCTTTGCAGTCGTCGCAGAAGGGGTGCGCAAACGTTTCGGCGCCACGCAGGCCCTCGACGGGTTCGACCTGACCGTCCCCGAGGGGACGGTGTGCGGCCTGCTCGGGCCGAACGGCGCGGGCAAGACCACGGCGGTGCGCGTCCTGACCACGTTGCTCCGCGCGGACGCCGGGCGGGCGCTGGTCGCGGGCTTCGACGTGGCCGACCGGCCCGCCGAGGTGCGCTACCGGATCGGCCTGGCCGGGCAGAACCCCGCCGTCGACGAGATCCTCACCGGCCGGGAGAACCTGGAGATGTGGGGCCGCCTCTACCACCTGGACCGGGCTACGGCCCGCCGTCGCGCGGGGGAGCTCCTCGACCGGTTCGGCCTCGCCGGCGACGCGGACAAGCGGGTCAAGCACTACTCCGGCGGCATGCGGCGCCGGCTCGACCTGGCCGCGGCCTTCGTGCTCGCCCCGCGCGTGTTGTTCCTGGACGAGCCCACCACCGGGCTCGACCCGCGCAACCGCAACGAGGTGTGGCAGGCGGTCCGCGACCTGGCCACCGCGGGCAGCACGGTGCTGATGACCACGCAGTACTTGTTCGAGGCCGACCAGCTCGCCCACCAGATCGCGGTGATCGACGCCGGACGGGTGATCGCGGACGGTTCTCCCGACCGGCTCAAGTCGATGATCGGCGGAGACCAGATCGACCTGGTCGTCCGCGATGCCGCCGACCTCGCCGAGGCCGCCCGGGTCCTGGCCGCCGCGGCGGGCGCCGAACCGGTCGCCGACCCCGACGCCCGCCGCCTGATCGCTCCCGTACGCGACCGGATCGGGGCGCTGACCGAGGTGGTGGGCGAGCTGGGCGAGCGCGGCGTCGCGGTCGAGGACGTAGCCCTGCGCCGACCGACCCTGGACGAGGTGTTCCTCAGCCTCACCGGCGGGAAGCCCGCGCCCGGCGCAGGCAAGCAGGCAGCCGGAAAGCAGGGAGCGGGAAAGCAGGGAGCGGGAAAGCAGGCGGACGGGGAGCAGTCGGACGGGGAGCAGGCGGACGGGAAGCGGGTGGCCGCGTGACGACCGCCATCGCCCCCGTGATCCCCCGATCCCGCGGGCAGCGGCTGTACTGGACGTTCGCGGACGGGTGCGTGATCGCCCGCGGCAACCTCGTCCATCTGGCGCGGAACCCGGCCGCGATCCTCAACCTGCTGCTGTATCCGATCGTGATGGTGCTGCTGTTCGGCTTCGTCTTCGGCAGCGCCATGAACGTCGCCGGGGGCGGCGACTACCGCGAGTTCCTGATGCCCGGGATGTTCGGGCAGACGATGACGCTCGGCGTGATGACCACGATGATCATCGTCGCCAACGACGCGGCACGAGGGGTCACCGACCGGTTCCGTTCGATGCCGATCTCCCGGGCGGGGGTGGTGCTCGGCCGCGCCGTCGCCGACATGGTCAACTCGGTGCTCGAGCTGGCCGTGCTGCTCCTGTGCGGCCTCGCGGTCGGCTGGAGCTGGCACCGGGGCCTCGCGAACGCGCTGACCGCCCTCGGGCTGCTGCTGCTCCTGCGCTTCGCACTCATCTGGGTCGGCATCTATCTCGGGCTCATCCTCACCCCGGAGTCGGCGGGCGCGGCGTGGATGCCGCTCATGCCGCTCACCATGCTGGCCAACACCTTCGTCTCCCCGGAGCTGATGCCCGGCTGGATGGGGGCGCTCTCGGAGTGGAATCCGCTGTCGGCGACCGTCGCCGCCTGCCGCGAGCTGTTCGGCAATCCCGGCTGGGGCGGTGACTCCTGGGCCGCCGAGCACGCGCTGCCTTTGGCGATCGGCTGGCCGGTGCTGCTCACGCTGGTCTTCCTGCCGCTGTCCGCACGCCGCTACCGGCGGCTCGACCGCTGAACCGCCCGGTCCGCCCGGCCTGCCAGACCCGCCAGACCTGTCCGGCTCGTCCGCTCCGCCAGGGCGTGGACGGCCCAGCCCAACGCGCCTCCCACGGCGTACCAGAACAGGTCGGGCGGGTTGAAGGAGGTGCCCAGCACCAGGCGGGCGAGCACGCTGCGTGTCGCGAGCTCGGCGGGGATGCCGGTGATCTGGAAGAACTCCACCGCCCAGCTCGCGGCGAGCGCCACCGTGGCGGCGATCGCGGGACGGGCCCGGGGAGCGACGACCAGGACCAGCGTGTACAGCAGGAGCGTGTAGAGCGCGTCCCCGCCGTACTTGGTCACTGGCCCGTCGGCGACGGCCCGGATCCCGAGCCCGGCGGCGACGGTGAGCAGAGCGGCGAGCACCGCGATCACGCGCCGGCGCGCCGCCGGAGTAGCCCGGGTGGCTCCGGGAGATCGGGGCTGCTCGTGCGTCTCTGACGGGTTCATGCGGCACCTCGGCGGGCTTCCTGGTCCGGTTCCGGTCCCCTGCGGTCAGTGCCCGGTTCCGGTCACCGGGGCGTGATCGCCTTCCAGGGTCCCAGACGTGGCACGGTCGGAGCTCCAGGTTCAGGTACGGCTCAGCTCGGCCAGGCGTCGCAGCGAGCAGCGGAGCACGGCGGCGCTGACCGGTTTGGCCGCCAGCCAGCCGAGCCGCCCGGCCAGGCCGAGGGGGATCTCCAGGTCTTCCTGCCACACGATCGTGCTGCCGCCTCCCGCCTTCGGCAGCACGTGGAAGACGCCGGTTCCCCGGACGAGCCACCCGGTGTGCCGCACCTCGACGGTGTGCGGCGGGTTCCACCGGGTGATCTCCATCGTGTCCAGGAAGCCGAGCGGCCCGACACCGGTGAACGCGGCCAGGCCGCTGCCGGTGCTGTGGCCGTCCCCGGCGGTGACCCGCGCGCGGGTCAGGAACATCCACTCCTCGTGCCTCGGCCAGTCGGTCAGCACGGCGAACACCCGCTCCGGGCTCGCGTCGGAGTGCGCCGTCACAGAGAGATGAGACTTGTCCACGCTCTCGTTCTGCCCGCTTCCCGGGCCGGGCAGATCACCCGGCACGGCTCCGTGCCTCGGCCGGGTCGTCGGCCTCCAGTGCGGACCTCGCCGCCCGCTCGCACTCCGCCAGGGTGCGCCCGGCCAGGGCCTCCCGTACGGCGGGCACGCTCAGGGCTGACATGGACAGGCTCGTGACGCCGAGCCCGGCCAGCACGGGAGCCAGGAGCGGATCCGCCGCCGCCTCGCCGCACACTCCGACCGGCTTGCCCGCCCGCCTGCCCGCGTCGGCGCACTCGGCGACCAGGCGAAGCAGCGCGGGCTGCCACGGGTCGAGCAGGTCGGCGAGCTCGCCGTGCTGGCGGTCCACCGCGCAGGTGTACTGGCTCAGGTCGTTGGTACCGATGCTGAGGAAGTCGAGCTCGGCCAGGAGCCGGGACGCCCGGAGCGCGGCGGCGGGCACCTCCACCATCGCGCCGACGTCGACGATGCCCCTGGAGCGGGCCCGGCGGGCGAAGTCCGCCACCTCGGCCACGGTGGTGACCATCGGGGCCATCACCCACGGTCGTACCCCGGTCGCCCGCGCGGCGGCGGCGATGGCGTCGAGCTGCGTGTCGAGCACGTCCGGCCGGGCCCGGACCACCCGCAGCCCGCGCACGCCGAGCGCGGGATTGGTCTCCTCGGGCAGGCCGAGGAACGGCAGCGGCTTGTCGGTGCCCGCGTCGAGCGTGCGCACCACCACCCGGTCGCCGGGAAGCGCCCGGAATACCGCCTCGTACGCGGCGACCTGCTCGTCCATCTCCGGGGCGGAGCGCCGGTCGAGGAAGAGGAACTCGGTGCGGAACAGCCCGACGCCCTCGGCGGACACCTCCGTGTCGAGGTCGGCCGCCGAGCCGATGTTGAGCAGCAGCTTCACCGGATGCCCGTCGGCGGTGCGGCCCGGCCCGGCGCTCGCCCGCAGCCGGGCCCGGATCTCGGCCGACCGCCACCGGACCTCGGCCGCTTCCGCCTCGCCGACGCCGGTGCGTACCTCGCCGAGCGCGCCGTCGACGGCGACCCGTGTCCCGTCGCGGAGCTCCCGCGCGCCACGGCAGGCGACCACGGCGGGCACCCCCCTCGCGCGGGCGAGGATGGCCGTGTGGCTGGTGGGCCCGCCCTTCTCCGTGATCACCGCGAGTACCGTCGCCGGGTCGAGCGTGATGGTGTCGGCGGGTGAAAGATCGTCGGCCACGAGGACGAACGGGTGGCCGGGGTCGGGGATCGCGGACATCGGCAGGTTCCGCGCGGCGGCGATGGCGCGGTTCCTGATGTCGTCCAGGTCGGCCGCGCGTTCGGCGAAGTAGCCGCCCGCCGTGACGAGCGCCTCGCGGTGGTGCGCGCAGGCGGCCGTGATGGCGTCCGGCGCGTGCATGCCGTCCAGGGCGTTCGCCCGTACGGACTCCTGGAGCAGCGGATCGGCGGCGATGAAGGACTGCGCCTCGAGTATCGCCCTGGCCTCGGGCTCCGCGGCCCGCTCCGCCAGCTCCGCGAGGGCGCGGGAGGCCTGCTCCAGCGCCCGTACGGCGGTGCCGGCTTCCACGTGGGGTTCCGCGGCGGCCCAGTGGCCGTCGAGCAGGCGCGTGGAGTCTTCCATCCGGCACACGGGGCCCGCCGCCAGGCCGGGGCTGACCCCGAGCCCGCGCAGCGTCACGCCTCCGGACGTCTCGGTAACCGGCGCCCGGCCCTCCGGAGGCTCATTCATCGGCGTCGAGGTCGCGGGCGAGCAGCTGGGCGAGGGAGTCGAGCGCGGCGTCGGCGTCCGGGCCGTCCGCGTCGAGGGTGACCTCCGTGCCGTGGGTGGCGCCCAGGGACAGCACGGCGAGGATGCTGTGCGCCGGGACCGGCTTCCCGTCGCCGACTCGGATGCGCACCGGTGTTCCCTGCCGGGCCGCCGCCTCGACGAAGATCTTGGCTGGCCGGGCGTGCAGACCGGTGCGGGAGGCGATGACCACTGTCCTCTCCGGCATCGTCGTGGACCTTTCTGTGCGGGGGAAGTGCGGGGGAAGTGAGGGGAACGTGAGGGGAAGGGGTGTCAGGGTTCGACGGTGACCTTGATGGCGGCGCCGCGGCTGACGATGTCGATGCCGTCGAGGACCTCGGAGAGCGGGAGCCGGTGGGTGATCAGGTCGGCGACCGGGACCGATCCTTCGGCGATCAGCCGCAGCGCCCGCGCGTTGTGGGCCGGGCTCGACCCGTTCGCGCCGACGATCGTCAGCTCCCGGTAGTGCACGAGGTTGGAGTCGCAGCGGATGATCGGGTCGTCCTTGGGCAGGCCGCCGAAGAAGCTGATCCGCCCCTGCCGCGCCGCGATCCGCAGCGCCTGCTCCTGGGCGGCTCCGGAGGCCGCGGCGGTGATGACGACGTCGGCGCCCCGGCCCTCGGTCAGCTTGAGCACCTCGTCGACGATGTCCTCGCCGTGCACGGCGGCGTCCGGCCGGACCAGGCCGGCGGCGAGCGCCAGCCGGTCGGCGTTGATGTCGGCGAGGAACACCCGGGCGGCGCCCCGAGCGCGGGCCAGCCGTACGTGCAGGCAGCCGATGGGGCCGGAGCCGATGACGAGCACGTCGTCGCCGGCGCCGACCCGGGCCAGCTCCTGCCCGTTCAGTACGCAGGCGAGCGGTTCCGTCACCGACGCCTCGGCGAAGCTCACGCCGTCGGGGACGCGGTTGAGGCCGTCGACGGCGAGGACCTTGGCCGGGACGACCATGTACTCGGCGAAGCCGCCGTCGTAGTGGTAGCCCATCGACTCCTGGTTCGGGCAGACCGTCATCCGGCCGCGACGGCACTCCCCGCACGTCCCGCAGGGGATGGCGGCGATCACCTGGACGCGGTCGCCGGGCGCCCAGCCGGGCACGTCGGTCTCGACGACCTCCCCGGCGATCTCGTGACCCATGACCCTCGGGGGCCTGATGTGGTGGTGACCGTGCTTGAGGATCTTCGCGTCCGTGCCGCAGGTGGAGCAGGCGCGCACCCGGATCTTGACCTCTCCCGGGCCCGCGACGGGCTCGGGCGCGTCCTCGATGCGGATGTCGCCGGGCGCGTGGAATCGGGCGACCTTCACGTGGTCTCCTCTTTGGTGGGTTGCAACAGGTGGACGACCTCCTCGACCCGGGTCGCCTCCCGCAGGGCGTGGACGCGGTCCGGATCGAGCAGGATCTGCGCCAGTTCGGCGAGCAGTCGTACGTGGCCGTCGCCCCGGGCGGCGATGCCGACGCAGACGGTGACCCGCTCGCCGCCCCAGTCGACGCCGCCGGGGAAGCGCAGGACGCAGACGGCGTCGTGGTGGACGGCCTCCTTGGCGGCGAGCGTGCCGTGCGGGATGGCCACGCCCTCGCCGACGTAGGTGGAGATCGAACGTTCGCGCTCGATCATCGTCTCGACGTACGGCTCCTCGACCGCGCCGACGGCGACGAGGGCCCGCCCGCACTGGCGGATCGCGTTGTCGCGGTCGGCCGCCGAGGCGTCGAGCAGCACGGCGCGCGGGTCGAGGGGGAGCGGCGCCGTGTCAGGCATGCACGGTTCCGCCGTTCTTGATGGTGGTGACGAGCTTTGTGACGGCCGGGTCCCCGATGAAGATCGTGAAGGGGATGAGGACGGTGCCCGGCGCGGTCTTCCTGGCCCGGTCGGCGAGCCCGGAGTGGCAGACCACCACGTCGGCGTCGGCGGGGATCGAGTTGACCGGGGTGTGCTCGACCTCGATCCCGAGGCCCTTGAGCTGCTTGCGCAGCTGGCTGGCCAGCATCACGCTGCTGCCCATTCCCGCGTCGCAGGCCACGATGATCTTGCGGATGTCCGTGCTCTCGATGCTGGCCATGTCGGTCATGCCTCCTGGGAAGCGGGGGTGGTTTCGGGCTCGGCGGCGGGTTCCGGGGCCTCCCCGCCCGTCTTCCTGCCGAAGCCGAGCAGGACGGCGGCGACGGCGAAGGACGCGGCGGTGGCGATGACGATGCCGGCGAGCACGCCGAACCAGCCGCCCTTGGGGGTCACCGCGAGGTAGGCGAAGATGCTGCCGGGCGACGGGGTCGCGACCAGCCCGGCACCGGTGACCAGGAAGGTGAAGATCCCGGCCGCGCCGCCGGCGATCACCGCGAGGATCAGTCGCGGCTTCATCAGCACGTACGGGAAGTAGATCTCGTGGATGCCGCCGAGGAAGTGGATGATCATGGCGGGGGTGGACGGCCGTAGCGAGCGCGGGCCGAAGAACAGGTA
The DNA here is from genome assembly GCF_030268965.1 of Microtetraspora sp. NBRC 16547. Classification (GTDB taxonomy): domain Bacteria; phylum Actinomycetota; class Actinomycetes; order Streptosporangiales; family Streptosporangiaceae; genus Microtetraspora. The sequence goes on from NZ_BSSE01000025.1 coordinate 38,387, forward strand.
GGCGAGGAGCAGACCGAGGCCGGGGCCCGGGTTCGACTCCAGCATGAACAGGATCGACTTGCCGTGTTTGACCGCCTCCGCGACGCCGAGCGGCCCGAGGACGCCGTGGTTGATGGCGTTGTTGAGGAACAGCACCTTGGCGGGCTCGATCAGGACCGAGGCGAGCGGCAGCAGGCTGTTGCCGACGAGCCATTCGACGGCGTCGCCCGCGGCGTCGGTGACCACCCGGACGATCGGTCCGATGCCCCACGCGCCGAGCAGGGCCATCGCGCCGCCGACGATGCCGGCGGTGAAGTTGTCCACCAGCATCTCGAACCCGGCTCTGGTCCGCTGCTGGGCGAACCCGTCAACCAGTTTGATCACGAAGGCGGCGAGCGGGCCGACGATCATGGCACCGAGGAACATCGGGATGTCGGCGCCGACGACGACGCCCATGGTGGCCACCGCGCCGACGACGGCGCCGCGCTGGCCGTGGACCATCCGGCCGCCGGTGTAGCCGATGAGCACCGGCAGCAGGGTCGTGATGATGGGGCCGACGAGCTTGGCGAAATCCTCGTTCGGCAGCCAGCCGGTGGGGATGAAAAGCGCGGTGATCAGGCCCCAGGCGATGAACGCGCCGATGTTCGGCATGATCATCCCGGCGAGGTGGCCGCCGATGCGCTGAATGGTGGCCTTCGCCCCGGTGCCGTAGACCGTGGGGGTGTAGTCGGCCATGGGTGGTGCTCCTTCCAATGGGGGGTGAAGGGGCTCCGCTTCAGTCCCTGGACTTCAGCGGACGTCTCAGGTCGGGCGGGCCGACGCGCACCAGGTCGCGCCGGATGTCCCCCGGTGCGGGCATCCGGCTGCCGGGCATCCCGACGGCGGCCGTCCCCCAGGCCAGCGCCTCGATCAGGGCGCGCTCGCCCCTCGCCCCCGCCGCGAGGAAACCGGCCAGCATGGCGTCGCCCGCGCCGACCGTGCTCCTGGGCTCGGCCACCGGGCACTCGCCGTGCCAGACGCGGCCGTCCTGCAGGAGGACCGCCCCGTCCGGCCCGACGCTGGCCAGCACCGTGCCCGCGCCCATCGCGCGCAGCTTCTCCGCCGCCTCGATCACGTCGCCGAGGCAGCCGATCGCCGTCCCCGTCGCCTCGGCCAGCTCCTCCCGGTTCGGCTTGACCAGCGCGGGACCCGCCGCCGCGGCGGCCGGCAGCGCCGGGCCGCTGGTGTCGACGGCGACGTTGATGCCCGCCCGGGCGAACCGGCGGCAGAGCCCGGCGTAGACGTCGGCGGGTACCCCCGGGGGCAGGCTGCCGGACGCGACCACCCAGTCCGCGGTGTGTGCGGCGCCGAGGACGGCCTCGGCCACGGTCTCCAGCTCGACGGTGGACAGCGGGGTGCCCGGCTCGTTCACCTTCGTGCTGGTGCCGTCCGGCTCGGCCAACGTGACGTTGGACCGGGTCGTCCCCGCGATCGGGACCGTGATCATGTCGATGCCCTCGTGCGAGAGCAGGTCCACGAGCTGCCGCCCCTGGTGCCCGCCGTACGGGACGACCGCGCAGGACCTGATCCGGTTGGCGAGCAGCGCGCGCGACACGTTGACGCCCTTGCCGCCGGGATCGAGCCGCGCCGTCGCCGCGCGGATGACCGCGCCCCGGTCCAGTGCCGCGATCTCGATCGTGCGGTCCAGGCTCGGGTTGAGGGTCAGCGTCAGGATCATGCGCGAACCACCTCGGGGCCCGCCGCGGCGACCTCCGCCGCGACGGCCGGGTCCAGCCCGTCGTCGCTGATCACCATGTCGATCTCGGCGAGCGTGGCGAACCGGGTGAGGTAGACGCCGGAGAACTTGGTGTGGTCGGCCAGCACCACGCTGCGCTCCGCCGCGCCGATCATGGCCCGCTTGATCGCGGCCTCGGCCGGGTCGGGCGTCGTCAGCCCCTTGGCGACCGAGCAGCCGTTCGAGCCCATGAACGCCACGTCCACGTGGAGGTCGGCGAGCGGGCGCAGCGCCCAGTCGTCGACGGTGGCGAGGGTGCGGCCGCGCACCCGGCCGCCGAGCATGATCACGCTGAGGTTCGCCCGGGTCGCCAGCATCGTCGCGAGGGGCGGGGAGTTGACGATGACGGTGAGCTCCCGGTCGGCGGGGAGCGCCCGCGCCAGGCGGCCCGTCGTGGACCCCGCGTCGATGATGATCGCGCCGTCCTCGGGCAGTTCGGCGAGCGCGGCCTTGGCGATGCGCTCCTTCTCCTCGGTCATCACCTCGTCCCTGGCGGCGAGCGCGGGCTCGAAGCCCAGGCGCTCGACCGGGATGGCGCCGCCGTGCACGCGTCGCAGCACGCCGGCCCGCTCCAGGACGGTCAGGTCGCGGCGGATGGTCTCCGTGGTGACGGCGAACTCCTCCGCCAGCGTCACCACATCCACCCGGCCGATGGCCCGCGCGCGGCGCAGGATCTCCTGCTGCCGCTCCTCGGCGTACATGATGTTGATTCACCGCCGTTTCAATGTTGTTTCATCTGTATTTATACCCACATATTGTGGAAGTCAATGGGGGTAGCACGGCGGAGCACCCTGCGGCGTGTCGTGGGATGACCGGAGAAAACCGGATGAACGCCGCATCGCCTCGGTAGACTTGCCGACCATGATCACGCCCGGCGCGCCTCCCGTGCCGCCCTCCGCGCAGCCTGCCGAGCAGCCCTCGGCGACGCTCTCCGGCCGGGCCCGGGCGGTACGGCTGGCCGCCGCGGGCCTGTGCATGGCGCTGCTCGTCGTCGGCACGTTCTGGGGAGACGACGACGCCTTCCCCTTCGGCCCGTTCCGGATGTACTCCACCAGCACTCCGCCCAACGGGAACATCCACGTGATGGTCCTGAAGGCGCGGATGCCCGACGGAAGCTGGCGCGAGGTCCCCCTGGACTCCGTCGTGGTGGGCGTCAACCGCGCCGAGGTCGAGGGGCAGGTCCCCCGCTTCCAGGCCGAGCCCGCGCTGGTCGGCCGGCTCGTCGAGGCCCATGACCGGCTCCGCCCGGCCGAGCCCCGATGGACCGGGGCCCGCCTGGTGATGAGATATCTCAAGCTGCGCGACCGCAGGTTCGTCGGCACCGAGGAGAAGGTGGTGGCCGAGTGGCTGCGCTAAGGGGTAACCCGCTCACCCGCTGGTTCTTCGGCCCGGTGCCGCTGGCGCGGGTGGTGGTCTTCCGGATCGCCGCCTATCTGTTCATCCCGCTCGACCTGCTGGTACTGCGGCCGCTCGGTTCGCACCACGCGTCGGCGACCGCGCTCTACAAGCCGCTCATCGTCGCCGACCTGCTGCATCTGCCGCGCCCGACCCCCGAGCTCATCGCGGTGGTCACCTGGTCGCTGATCCCGCTCGCGCTCGTCGCCGCGGCCCTCGCGCCGTCCGGCCGGTGGCAGCGGCTCCTCGGCACGGCGATCTTCGTGCTCTACTTCGAGCAGCTCATCATCAGCTTCTCCTTCGGGAAGGTCGACCACGACCGCATCGCGTACGTGGTGGCCCTCGCCGTGCTGCCCACCGTGGCGGGGGCGCGGCTGCGGGAACGCGGCTCGGCCGAGTCGGCCGCCTGGGCGCTGCGCTGCGTGCAGATCGCCGTCGTGGCGACGTACTTCCTCTCGGCCTTCGCCAAGCTGCGCTTCGGCGGCGTCGAGTGGGTCAACAGCGCGACCCTGGTCCGCGCGGTGATGCGCCGCGGCACCGGGTTCGGCCGCCTGCTGCTCGACCTTCCGTGGCTCCTGCACTGGTCCCAGTGGGGGATCATGCTCATGGAGCTGTTCTCGCCGGTGGTCCTTTTCCTGCGCGGCCGGTGGCAGCGGATCGTGGTCGGCGCGCTGGCCGGGTTCCACGTCGTCGTCTACGCCACCATCTCGATCATGTTCTGGCCGCACGTTCTCTGCCTGCTGCTGGCCTTCCTGCCGACGGAGCGGCTGGTACGGCGGGCCGAGACGGCGGAGACGGGCGGGGGATCAGCCGTCGCCGCCGCGCTGGTCGGCGGGCAGGACGCACATGGGAGTGCCGCCGGGGAGGCGGTGCCGGTTGTCGGCGATCAGCCGGTAGACGCCGTGGGCGAGCCAGCGGAAGGGCGGGACGCGCAGGACCAGCCCCAGCGGTGACCAGGGGAGTCCGGCCGCGAGCAGGATCTTGGCGACCGCCTGCGCGCCACCGAAGATCCGACCTCGCGTGTCCACCCAGAGCAGCTCGTACTCCGCGCGCTCCGCGGTCGTGCCCACCGCCGCGAGGTCGGTGAACTGCCAGGCCCTGATGTCGGCGGGGACGTCCATCCGCCGTTCGATGAAGCCGGCGGCCGTGGTGCAGAAACCGCAGTCCCCGTCGTAGATGATTAACGATCTCTCCACGGTGTCCCATCATGCCTCAGCGGGAGCCCGGGGTGAGCGGCCGGGCTCTTCCTCCGTGGTCCACAGTGGAGGGGAGGGCAAGCGTGCCGAGGGGACCCGGAGGCACCATGACCACGACTGCCATCGCCGACTACGCCATGCTGTCCGACCGGCATTCCGCCGCGCTGGTGGCCAAGGACGGCACGATCGAGTGGCTGTGCATGCCCCGGTTCGACAGTCCCTCGGTGTTCGCCGCGATGCTGGACGACGACGCGGGATCGTGGTCGATCCGCCCGGCCGGGCCGTACACCGCCTCCAGGCGCTACATGGACACGACGTTGGTGCTGCAGACGACCTTCGAGACCGGGACGGGCACGCTGGTCCTCACCGACGCGCTGGCGACCGGTGCGGACACCGACCCGCACCGGCTCGGCGTGTCCGCGCCGCACCTCCTGGTCCGCTCGGTCACCTGCGTCCGCGGCGCCGCCGAGGTGGAGATCCGCTACCGGCCGAGACCGGAGTACGGACTCGTCACGCCCCTGCTCTCGACGCTGGACGGGGGCGTCAGGGCACGCGGCGGATCCTGCCAGATCGTCCTGTCCACCCCCATGGAGCTCGTGATCGCGCGGGAGGAGGCCGTGGCCACGGCGGCGCTGGAGGCGGGCGAGGTGCTGCGGTTCGCTCTCCGCTGGGCCGCGCTGAACGAGCCCGAGCCCGCGGTGCTCGGCCCCGAGGAGATCGCCGCCGAGCTGGAGGCCACGCTGACGTCGTGGCGGGCCTGGTCGAGGGCGCACCAGGCGTACGAGGGTCAGTACCTCCGCCTGGTGCGGCACTCGGGACGCGTCCTGCAGGGACTGAGCTACCAGCCCACGGGCGCGATCGTCGCGGCGGCGACGACGTCGTTGCCGGAGGAGAGGGGCGGGAAGCGCAACTGGGACTACCGGTACGCCTGGATCCGGGACGCCGGCTTCACCATGGACGCGCTGTGGGTCGCCGCCTGCCCCGACGAGGCCGGCGACTTCTTCTCGTTCATGACGACGGCCGCCGCGACGTACGAGCCCGGGCGGGCGCTCCAGATCATGTTCGGCGTCGGTGGCGAGCACGACCTCTCCGAGCGCGAGCTGCCGCACCTGCGCGGCTGGCGGGACAGCTGGCCGGTCCGTACGGGCAACGCCGCGTGGCGTCAGCCCCAGATCGACGTCTACGGCGCGCTGCTCGGCGCGGCCCACCGGCTGGCCGACCAGCGTTCCTGGACCGACCCGGACGAACGGGGCTTCCTGGTCGCGCTGGCCGACGCGGCCGCCCACCAGTGGAGCCGTCCCGACCACGGCATCTGGGAGATCCGCGGGGATCCCCGTCACTACGTGTACTCCAAGGTCATGTGCTGGGTGGCGCTCGATCGGGCGATCGGGCTCGCGGACCGGCTGGACGCGGCCGAGCACGTCCCGCGCTGGCGGCGGGCGGGGGAGGAGATCCGCCAGGCCGTGCTGCGCGACGGGTGGAGCGACGAGGCGGGCGCCTTCACCCAGACACTCCACTCGGCGGACCTGGACGCGTCCGTGCTGATGATGCCGATCGTCGGGTTCCTGCCCGCGGACGACCCCCGGATGCTGGCGACCATCGACGCGGTCGCCAAGCGGCTCACCGGGGGAAACGGCCTCGTCTATCGCTATCGCAACCACGACGGCCTTGAGGGCGGAGAGGGCACGTTCGTCCTCTGCACGTTCTGGCTCGCCCAGGCGCTCGCGCTGGCGGGCCGGGTCGCCCAGGCGCGTGACGTGTTCGAGACGGCGGTCTCCTACGTCAACGACGTCGGCCTGCTGGCCGAGGAGATCGAACCGGTCACCGGTGAGCAGCTCGGCAACTTCCCGCAGGCGTTCAGCCACATCGGACTCATCAACGCCGCCTGGGCCATCGACGGAGCGCTGGCCGAGGGCCAGGTTCTGTGCTGAGGACTGCGCTGCCTCGCGTCACGCGAGGCAGCGCAGGGCGGCGGCGATCCCGGAGTCCAGCGGATGGTCCGCGGGCAGCCGGCCGACCGTCGCCTCGACGAACTCCGCGTACGGCAGGCGTGCGGTGGCGCCGTCGGCCCGCACGTCCACGTGGTCGCCGGACGGCTCCGCCTGGACGCCGGACCCCTGCTCGCCGAGCACGAAGAGCCCGACCCGGACCCGCCACAGCGTGCGCGCGCCGGCTTCCTCGGCGGAGACCGGGGCGCCCACGTCGTCGCCGTGCGTGGCGTACTCGGAGTCGTAGTGGAAGGTCTGCAGGCCCACGGGGTACGGCCCGGCGGAGGTCGTCAGCGACGCATCGCGGCCGAGCGCCCGCATCCGCGCGCGCGTCTCGGCGTTCTTGCCGCGCCACTCCTCCAGCACGTCGGCGACCGGCAGGTCGCGGCGCTGCTGTACGCACCACTCGTTGAAGCCGTTGTAGCCCCCGCCGACGCCTTCCCGTGCCAGCGTGGCGAAGAGGCTGTCGAGGTCCCCGTCCAGGCAGGCGTGGTTGTACAGCTCCTCCCCGGCGAGGTGGCCGAGGACGTCCCGGACGGACCAGCCCGCGCAGCGGGACGGCCTGCGCCATCCTTCGTCGTCGAGCGTGGAGAAGAAACGATCCAGCCGAGCCGCCTCGGCGTCGAAGATGTCGAACGGGTCGAGACCCTGCAGCGGGTCGGAAATAGCCATGGGACACGACTACCCGCCCGCCCGCCCGATCTCACGGGATCACGTGTCACCGAGGCGCTCCCCGCGGCCGCTGTCCCGGCGGAAGGTCGCGTACGACCGATGGTTTTTCCGGGTGAGGCCGCGGGAGAGCGCCTTCAGAGATCGGACCCGTCAGCGCGGCTGGGTGGTGCCGGCGAACCGCGGCGCGTGACGCCTCGTGGCCGTCATGCCGGTCGACATGTTCGCGAGACCCAGGAACAGGATGATCGCGCCGATCACCACGTTGCTGACGATGACCCGGGCGGTGTTGTTCGGGCCGCTGATCACCCACGGTGCGATGATCGTCCACACCCCGATGACGGGGGCGACCCAGGCGAGGCCGTAGGTCCTGCCGTAGGCGGAGCTGAAGCCCAGCGCCAGGAGGGCGACCAGGATCCCGGTGACCAGGTTGTTGACCGTGATCCCGCTGAGACCTTGGAATCCGCAGATCCACGGCGACACCGCCAGGTATATGCCGGCGAGCAACGCGAGCCCGTCCGTCAGCTGGGCCGTGGGATTCGCCGCGGCCGCCTCGTACCGGGCACGCATCTCCATGATGTCCGGATGCTGCCCGATGTCCGTGCTGTGCGACATGTTGCGCACCCCCTCCGGGGATGAGACGAACACCTTCCGTTGTCCGCTACTGCCCCCAAACTCCGATTTATGCATTTAAGTTCGGGTCGAGTTCCCGGTTCTCGGCAGTACCGGTAGACCCGGCCCTGCGCCACGCGGGGTCACCCGCATGATCTCGGGCCTCCGCCGAGTCGCTGCTGGCGGTGCAGAGCGAGGGCGATGTCGGCGATCACGATGACCGCGACGACCGCCGCGGCGGCGAACACCCACCAGACCCGGGTCAACGCGCCGGTGAGGGCGACGCCGAAGCACAGCACCAGGACGAACGCGCCGAGCAGGATGTGGATCACATCCCGCGGCGTCGCGGGCACGCGGGGGATCCCCTTGGGTGACTGCTGCTCCGGCGTCACGCTGGGTTCCCTGGGAAAACGAGGTTCCTCGGACATGGGGGCCCACCTACCCTCGGATGCCGTTCACTATCGTCGTCGACCGATCTGGCGACGCTGACAGAGCTTGAGCTACCGGGCCATTCCACTCGAACGGCTGGGCGCGGACGTCGAGAAGGGCGGGCCCGCCACCTACGGTGCCGCGGAGCAGGCCGTGATCGCGTTGGCTGCTGCCCGGGCGCCGCACTATGCCGCACTATCTCGGCTTATCTCGGCTGGTGAGCCGGTTTCACCACAGACCGGGTGGGCAGGCGCTGGAGAGTCTGATCGGAGGGGGAATCCATGGACGCGCCGCACTATGTCGCGGCCCGTGTGCAGCGGGCCCTGGCGGAGGACGAGCGGACCGTCGAGCTCGGGATCAGGGTCGACGTACGGGGGAATCAGATCTTCCTTCGCGGCCGGGTCAGCGCGCCGGAGCGTCGCCTCCTGATCGAGGACGTCGCCCGTGAGGCGGCCCCGGGCCTTTCCGTGCACAACGAGATCACGCTGGTGGAGGTCCGCGAACCGGGAGAGGAGGAGCATCTGTGACACAGACGCGAATCGCGGCCGTGGCGGACATCCATATGGGGGAGGACCTGCGCGGGCACTTCCGCCCGAAACTCCACGGCATCGAACACCGGGCCGAGGTCCTGCTGGTGGGCGGCGATCTGACCAGGCACGGGACCATAGCCGAGGCGCGGGTGGTCGCCGACGAACTGCGCGACCTGCCGATCCCCGTGATCGCGGTGCTCGGCAACCACGACTACCACTCGGACGCGGAGCAGGCGATCACCTCGATCATGCGCGACGCCGGGGTGACCGTGCTCGACGACGAGGCGACCATCCTGTCCCTGAACGGGACGACGCTCGGCGTCGTCGGCGGCAAGGGCTTCGGCGGGGGGTTCGCCGGGAAGTGCGCGAGCGAGTTCGGCGAGCCGGAGACCAAGGCGTTCGTCCGGCACACCCGGCAGATCGCCGACCGCTGGCGGCAGGCGCTGCACGGCCTGGACAGCGATCACCGGGTCGTCCTGAGCCACTACTCGCCGGTCAAGGACACCCTCATGGGAGAGCCCACCGAGATCTATCCGTTCCTCGGCAGCTACCTGCTCGCCGAGGCGGCCGACGAGGAGGGCGCCGACCTGATCGTGCACGGCCACGCGCACCTTGGGACGGAGAAGGGGCTCACTCCCGGCGGCATCCAGGTCCGGAACGTCGCCGTCCCCGTCATCGGCACCGCGTACATGGTCTACTCCCTCAACGCCGCGTGACAGGGGTCCGTGGTTCTTTCGGCGGCGGGACCACCGGAGTTGTGGCCCGATCGGCGTAGTGGGGCGTTCGGTTCCTCCGGTTCGGGCAGGTGGCCGCTATGACGCCCAGGCCGCCGCGGCCGCGCAGGTGATGCTCGATCTACGCCGAGGGGGTCCTGCCCCGTTGCCGGTCCGCACAGGCCGTCCGATAGTCGCGGGCCGGACGCGTGTCAGGGGCGGTCTCGGATCGCCCGGAGATCCCCACATACTTTGTAAAGGGGGCGCATTTGGGGCCGTGACGGTGTCGGCCGTCAGGGGACGCTCGGCTTCGCCCTCGTACTCCTGGGTGGTTTCTTTACGGTTTCTCGGTCATTGAGGCGTCTATCCGGGATTGTTTGTACCGAACTCTCAGGGGCAGACGAGGTGGGTGGGCAGTCACACTCACGCCGTCACAGACGCGATCCTCGACACCCTCAAGCGCGCGGGCGCGGGCCTGCGCGACGCGGGGGTGCGGTTCGCGCTGGCCGGTGGCTGCGCCGGATACGCCAGGGGGGCCGCTCCCTCGCTGCACGACGTCGACTTCGCGCTCGTCGAGGAAGACGTCGTGCTGGCGCTCAAGACCCTGGAGGATCTGGGATTCCGCACCGTCAAGCCGCCGGAGGACTGGCTGGTCAAGGCGTACGACGAGAGCGGCGTGCTGGTCGACCTGATCTTCTCGCTGGCCAACCGGCCGGTCACCGAGGAGATGATCGCACGGGCCGACCTGATCAACGTCGCGGCGCTCAATCTGAAGGTCCTGGAGGCGACCGATCTGGTGATCTCCTGGATCATGCCGATGTCGGAGCACAGTTGCGACTACGGAGCGTTGCTGCCCATGGTCCGCGCGATGCGCGAGCAGGTCGACTGGAACCGGGTGGCCGCCGTGGCCGCGCCGTCGCCGTACGCCTCGACCTTCGTGACGCTGATCGAACGGCTGAACATCATCAGCCCCGTGACCCCGCCACTCGCCGGAGACCCCTGGCCCTGAGGCGTGGACGAAGTACCTCAAATCTTCGCTACTCTTGTGGGGCGGGCGCCGCTAGCTCAGTTGGTTAGAGCAGCTGACTCTTAATCAGCGGGTCCGGGGTTCGAGTCCCTGGCGGCGCACCAGCGAAAGACCCTAGGTTGGTAACGCTGACCTGGGGTTTTTCTATTTGACGATCGTCTCAGCGGTGCCCCGCGCCCGGCGTTGATCACGATGGTTGCTCGTCGGTTGCTCGTCTGTCGTGATCTTGTTGGCGTCATGATCAATACGCATCCGTGGTTCTGATCACCTGGGTGGGCGGCCCGGTCGGTCATCTGCTTGCGGTCGTCGTCCGAGTTGGTCCCGTTCAGGGCGACGACGCTGGCGCCGACCTTGTAGAGGGAGTGCCAGCCGGCCGGAGGCCAGGAAGAGATCCCCCTCACATGACCAGTCCCTGTCCCAGGAAGAGCAACTCACGGCGCAGGCCGGTAACCGTACTGCTCCCTCCTGAGCGGGCGTAGCGCAGTATCGCGCGACATTCGGCCGTGGATCCAGCTTCACGTAGAGGCCATGTTCCGCGAGATGTGCAGGTAGCAGATGTTCAAGACCTCGAGGCTCAGGTAATCGTCGTTGTCCCGGCGCAGCCTGACGGTCCCGGTGAGGCTGACCACCTCGGGGAAGGCGGTCAGTGGGTCGGGACCGAGCGCGGCCGCCCCGGCCAGCAGCGCCTTGCGCTTGCGATGCAGGTCATCCGCGCGTGTCGGGGCGACACCGGCCGCGGCGGCTTGGCGGCTGTACTCCTCGGCGAGGCTCTGCAGCCGCTGGACAAGCCGCTCGACCTCCGGCTCCGGCGGTTTGGTTTCGATGGCGGCCAGGGCGGATTCAGTGAGGGGAGTCCGTGCGTCGGCGGTGGACAGGGCCAGGGCGACGAGCATCCGCAGCATCTTCGGCAGTTGCTTGTGCCCGGGGTGGTCGACTATGTCGCGGATCTGAGGCGCTCTAGTGAGCAGTTCCCGCATGTCCGGGTACGGCAGCCGGACGGCGCCCTGACGCTGAGGACGGGCCGCGCGTATCCGTATGGGCACCCATACCTGGTCCATCCAGGTGTCGTCGATCTCGATCCCCGTGACGCCCTGGGCAAGGGCGAAAGCCGCGGCCTTCCAGGATGCCCTCCAGTCCTCATCGTCAATCCCCAGGGACCTGCTCCATTGGCGGGCGTCATCGAGGTCCTCGTCGCCGGCGCCCATCGCGGCGGGGTCGAAGGCGAAAGCGATCACCGAATCGCTGGCGAAGGAAACCTGCCCGTGCATGTTGACGTCCCAGGTCAGGTTGAGCGCCTCGCCAGAGCCGGAGGCATCCAACAGGACCTCGTCGTTCGCGCCGAGGTTGCTGTGCGGCTCCAGCACAATGATCCACTCGCCTTGTAGACGCAACAGGAACACCGGTTCCGGCTCCGCTGTCAACCGGAGGGCCAACTGGTCGGCGACGCTCGTGAGGCGGCCTTGGTCCAGGTCGGCGTGCTCGCCATTGAAGGCTCGAATGACGTCCTCGGTTTCCGCCCGAACCCAGGTGACACAGACGGCCTCGTCCAGCAGCGCCCAAGCGTCATCCGCATCGAAGGACGACTCGTCGCCCACCGCACCTCCCTCATACATCGCGTAAAAACCCCGCGGGGGCCGACGGCCGACCATGTCAGAACGGCCGCCGGCCCCCACGGGGCTTTCGTTGCGCTTGCTACAACGTTGGTTCTATCTCATCCACATTGCACGACACCGGCTCGGTCTCGACCGGCGGAGGAATGTCGTCGAGACCAGCGTAGGTCTCGCCGGGAAGCGTGGCCCACACCCAGAACGGATCCATATCGAGGACCCGGCGCCTGCGGAGTGTCCAGGGCCTTACGGATGTGCCGCGCCGTCTCCACTACCTTGGAGTCTGTCGACGACGCGTGAAAACTGGCTCTGGCACTAATTACGTGACGTTGACCCTCGTCAGTCGGCGAGGAGCACGCGTTTGCGCAGCAAATCGGGGTTGGCCCGGCCATACATCACTGGCCTGGGCCGATAGCCCCGATGAGATCGTCGATCACTTCCCGGCGGGAGCATGCGGCTGCCGGCCAGGTGGCCAAGACCCAGGTCTGCGGGGGCGCAGGCGACCGGTGGCCACCTGGTGGACGAGCGCGGCGGGGTAACCGCGCGTAGTGGATTGCCGGAGACCGGCGGAGTTCGCCCCGGCGAGCAGCGTGCCGGAAGCTCATGCGGTCGGCCGAGATACTAACAATATAATTCTGTACATTCGTTCAGCACAAATGTTCAATGCTGTGGGAACAGGAGCACGTGCGATGACTGCCGCCGACCCCAAGCAGGCTCCTGTTCCGGGCACGGCCGAGGCGCCGGGATCGACCCGTTTCCCGCAGGAGTTGATGTACGCGGCGGCCTCACAGTACTACCTGGACGACGCGAATCAGGGCGACATCGCCAAGAGGCTCGGCGTCAGCCGGGCGACCGTCAGCAGGCTTCTGGCCGAGGCCCGGCGCCAGGGCATGGTCGAGATCAGGGTGCACCGTCCCTCCAGTCTGGAGGACGGGCCGTTGGCGACGGAGTTGGCGGACGCCCTCGGCCTGCGGCGGGTCTACCTCGTGCCGAAGGTCGGCGGCCCCAAGCTCGGGCCGTGGCTGGCCCCCGGCCTGACCCGAGCCCTGGCCGCGGCCGGCCTCAAGTCCGGCGACGTTGTGCTGGTTTCCTCCGGCAGCACCGTTTACGAGTGCGCGCAGGAAGGGGTGGGGTGGCTACCGGGGGTCACCATCGCCCCGGCCGTGGGCGGGCAGGAGGAGCCGCAGCCATGGTTCCAGACGAACGAGACGACCCGGATCCTGGCCGAGCGCGTCGGCGGCGTGCCGAGCTACCTCTACGCGCCCGCCTTGCCGGGGCCGGAGTTGTTCAATTCCCTCCAGCACGAGCCTTCCGTACGGCGTGTCATGGATCTGTGGGCGCGCGCCAGGTGCGCCATCGTGGGGGTCGGGTCGGCTCCCCTGTCCCGGCAGGTGATCCCTGCCTTTGTCCCCTCCAGCGCGCCCAGTCTGAGCCACGCCGTGGGTGACGTGTGCTCGCGGTTCTACGATCACGAGGGCGAGCCGGTCGGGTATCCGGGAAGCGACCGCCTTGTCGCCACGAGCCTCGACGATCTGCGACGCATCCCGGTGTCGATCGCGGTCGCGGTGGGTGCGCAGAAGATCCTCTCCATCATCGCCGGAGCCCGCGGCGGTTACTTCAACCAGTTGGTCACCGATGTGCTGACCGCGGAAGGACTGCTCGCGGCGTCGCGCCAGGCCCGATAACGGTCGCCTCCCTGGTGCCTCCCTGGCGCCTCCATGCCTGACGCACGCCCGAAATTGTTGAACATTTTTGCTGGACAGATGTTCTGGTGTCGCACTAGCGTGAGCGCACCACAGGAGGCCCCTCCGCGTCCTCGCCGCCAGGCAGGGTCCGCACGGCCTTCGGCGTACTCGGGGAACACCAGAGCGGCGTCTCTGGCGACCGGCGGGTCCGATCGTCGCCAGGGCGAGAGCGAGTGAGGAAAAATCGTGATCAAAGCTCAGGCACGGGCGACCGCGGTCGCCGCGTTGGCACTGCTCGCAGGGTCGACGCTCACCGCTTGCGCCTCCGGGTCCACATCCGACAGCGGTGGCAAGGGGGCCGGCGCGGACAGCGCCAAGGTCGCCTTTCTCATGCCCGACCTCGCGTCGACCCGGTACGAGCTGGCGGACAAGCCGTTGTTCGTGGCCAAGATGACGCAGCTGTGCGCCGACTGCTCGGTGATCTACCAAAACGCCGACTCCGACGCGGCCAAGCAGCAGCAGCAGGCCAACTCGGCGCTGGCACAGGGCGTCAAAGTGATCGTCCTCGATCCTGTCGACTCCGCCGCGGCGGCCACCATCGTCAAGACGGCGCAGGCCCAGAACGTCGCGGTCATCGCGTACGACCGCCCGATTCCGGCGACTCCCGCCGACTTCTACGTGTCGTTCGACAACGAGAAGATCGGCTCCCTGATCGCCCAGTCCCTCGTCGACCACCTGAAGAAGGAGGACGCGAAGGGCGGGATCCTGGAGGTCAACGGATCTCCCACGGACGCCGCCGCGGGCCTGATCAAAAAGGGTATCCACAGCGCGGTCGATCCCAGCGGCTTCAAGCTGCTGGCCGAGTACGACACGCCGGACTGGCAACCGGAGAAGGCCCAGCAGTGGGTCAGCGGGCAGATCACTCAGTTCGGTGACCAGATCGCCGGGGTTGTGGCCGCCAACGACGGCACAGGCGGCGGGTCGATCGCCGCCTTCAAGGCGGCGGGAGCGCCGGTGCCTCCTGTCACGGGCAACGACGCCGAGCTCGCCGCGGCTCAGCGCATCATCGCCGGCGACCAGTACAACACCATCTCCAAGCCGATCAAGATCGTGGCGGAGGCGGCAGCGGACATTGCCCACCAGTTCATCCAGGGCAAGAAGCCGACGGGGGAGACGAGCCTGTACAACACGCCCTCCCAGCTGTTCACGCCCTCGGTCGTCACGAAGGAGAACATCAACGAGGTGCTGTTCCAGAGCGGGATCATGAAGGCCTCTGACGTCTGCACCGCGCAGTACGCCAAGGCCTGCGCGGAGCTCGACATCAAGTAGTGGGCGGGCCGCGCTCCCCTGGGGAGCGCGGATCCCTCCTCGACCTCAGGGAGCCTCCATTGTCCTCTCAGCAAGCAGCAGCCGGGCGCGACAGCGTGCTGTCCCTGCGCGGGATCGGCAAGACGTTCGGAGCGGTGGCCGCGCTCACGGACATCGACCTCGACGTGGCGGCGGGACAGGTCGTCGCCGTGGTCGGGGACAACGGTGCCGGGAAGTCGACCCTGGTCAAGATCCTCTCAGGCGTGCACCGGCCTGACTCCGGGGCGATCACTTTCGAGTCACGGGTGGTCGACATCCCGACCCCGGCGGCCGCGCACCGCCTCGGCATCGCGACCGTCTTCCAGGATCTCGCCCTGTGCGAGAACCTCAACGTGGTCGAGAACCTGTTCCTGGGGCAGGAGCTGCGGCCACTCCGCCTGAACACCGTCGCGATGGAGACCCGGTCCTGGGAGCTGCTGCGCCGGCTCTCAGCCAAGATTCCCACTGTCAGGGTCCCCGTTGCCGCGCTTTCTGGAGGCCAGCGGCAGACCGTGGCGATCGCCAGGTCGCTCCTCGGAAACCCCAAGATCATCATTCTGGACGAGCCGACGGCGGCACTGGGAGTCGCCCAGACGGCGGAAGTCCTGAATCTCGTTGAGCGGCTGCGGGAGAACGGCCTGGGGGTCATCATGATCACCCACAACATGGCCGACGTGAAAGCGGTGGCCGACGTCGTGGCGGTGCTGCGGCTCGGCAGGAACAACGGCCTGTTCGACGTGAAGGACGTCTCGACCGATGACATCGTCGCCGCCATCACCGGCGCACGGGACAACGTGGTCGCCCAGCGGGCGGCGCGCCGCGGCGAAGCGGGGAACGTGGCGGCCGAGGAAGGACTCCCCTCGTGAAAACCACTGACAGCCCCACCGTGGTGACCGTCGCCACCGACCTCCAAGATGAGCGCCTCCAAGCCCGCGACGGCCTGCGCGGCGCGGTCGCCGCCCTGCTCGACCGGGCGCGGAGCGGGGATCTGGGCATGGTGCCCGTCGCCGTCGGGCTCGTGGTGATCTGGACGGTGCTGCAGATCCTGAACCCGGTCTTTCTCTCGAGCGCCAACCTCGTGAATCTCACGATGGAGTCGGTCCCGGTCGGTGTCATGGCGCTCGGCATCGTCTGCGTGCTGCTCGTCGGCCAGATCGACCTGTCGGTCGGTTCGGTCAGCGGCCTTTCCGCGGCCGTTCTGGCCGTTCTGTTCATCGGCCAGGACCTGCCCGTCTGGGGCGCGATCCTGGCCGCCCTGCTTGTGGGCGTCGTCGTCGGCTGGCTGTACTCGCAGATCTTCAACCGGTTCGGGGTGCCGAGCTTCGTCATCACGCTCGCCGGGCTCCTGGGCTTCCTCGGCATGCAACTCTACGTACTCGGCACGAAGGGCTCGATCAACCTGCCCTTCGACTCGGGTCTGGTGAACTTCGCCCAGCTGGCCTTCGTGCCGCCGTGGTTGTCGTACGTCTTCGTCGTCGTCGCGGCCGGGGTGTTGTTCGTCAGCGGGTTCCTGCACGCCCGCGAGCGCCGTACGGCGGGCCTGTCCGCGCGGAGCCTGCCCGTCCTCGTGACCCGCAGCGCTGCGCTGCTGGTGGGGCTGGGACTCGTCGTCTGGTACCTGAACCAGACCCGGGGCGTCGGCTGGATGTTCGTCCTCTTCGTGGCACTGGTCCTGATCATGCACTACCTGCTGTCCAGGACGAAGTGGGGCAAGGCCGTCTACGCGGTGGGCGGTAACACCGAGGCCGCCCGCCGGGCCGGCATCAACGTCAAAGCCGTCTACAGCTCGGTCTTCGTCCTGTGCAGCACGTTCGCCGCTGTCGGCGGAGTGCTCGCCGCGGCCCGGCTCGCCGCCGCCAACCAGAGCAGCGGTACAGGCGACGTCAACCTCAACGCGATCGCGGCGGCCGTGATCGGCGGCACCAGCCTGTTCGGCGGGAGGGGGTCGGCCTTCGGGGCGCTGCTGGGGATGATCGTGATCCAGTCGATCTCCAGCGGGCTGACCCTGCTGAACCTCGACTCCTCTATCCGGTTCGCGGTCACGGGGGCCGTCCTGCTGCTGGCGGTGATCGTGGACTCGGTCTCACGCCGGTCGCGGACCTCCCACGGCAGGGCTTGAGAGGAGTCGTTCCCTTGGCAGTCATCTGCGTCGACGCCGGTACCACGATGATCAAGGCGGTCGGTTACGACGGGACCGGCGCGGAGGCTGTCGTCGCCCGCCAGGAGGCCGGTGTGACCCGGCCGGCTCCCGGCTGGGCCGAGCAGGACATGGACGCGGTCTGGGACGCGGTCGCCTCGACCGTGCGGCGCGTCGTTCAGCAGCTCGGGAGCGGCGTGGACTTCGTCGCCGTGACCGCGCAGGGCGACGGCTGCTGGCTGGTCGACGCCGCCGGCTCACCGGCCGGGCCGGCGATCCTGTGGAACGACGGCCGGGCCGCCGGGATCGTCGAGTCCTGGATGCGGTCCGGCGTCGTGGAGCGGGCCTTCCGGATCAACGGCTCCCTGACGGCGTCAGGGCTGCCCAACGCGATCCTGACCTGGCTCGCGCGGCACGATCCGGACCGGCTCGAACGCTCCAGGGCCCTGCTGACCTGCGGTGGTTGGATCTTCTTCCGGCTGACCGGAGAAATAGCGTGTGATGAGTCCGACGGATCGGCGCCGTTCATGGACCCGCGCACGCGGCGGTACTCCCCGGAGCTTCTCGACCTGTTCGGGCTGGAGTGGGCGGCGCGGTTGCTTCCCGAGTTGCGTGACGACGCGCATCGCGTCGCCGAACTGAACCGGGACGCGGCAGCGCTCCTCGATCTGCCGGCGGGGACTCCGGTGGTCATGGCGCCCTACGACATCGCTTCCACGGCGCTGGGCGTGGGAGCGGTGGACACCGGCCAGGCGTGCAGCATTCTGGGCACCACCTTGTGTACGCAGGCCGTCGTCGACCGCCTCGAGTTGGAAGGCGAGCCGTCGGGGATCACGGTGGCCTCAGGCGTGCCCGACAGGTACCTTCGCGCGTTCCCCACCTTTGCCGGGATCGAGGTGATCCAGTGGGCGTGCCGTCTCCTCGGCCTCCGCGACCCCGCCGACCTGGGAGAGCTGGCCGCACGCAGCGCCCCGGGTGCCGGAGGGCTGGCGTTCCTGCCGTACTTCTCGCCGGCCGGAGAACGGGCGCCCTTCCTCGACCCCCTGGCCCGGGGCGCGTTTCTCGGCATGTCCTTCGAGCATGGCCCCGAGCAGATCGCCCGTGCCACGATGGAGGGCCTCGCGCTCGTCATCCAGGACTGTCTGATCGCTGCGGGCGGCCGTCCGCGCGAGCTGAGGGTATGCGGCGGCGGTGCGGCCAGCCCGCTGTGGCTGCAGATGATCGCTGATGTGACCGGCGCCCCCGTACTCCGGTCGCGCGACGCCGAAGTGGGCGCGCGCGGGGCGTTCCTGACGGGTCTGGTCGCGACGGGCGGCGCCGACACCATCGCGGCGGCCGTACAGGAGCAGGTACGGCTGGGCGACGCCGTCGAGCCGGATCCGGCCGGATCCGTGCTGCACGCCCACCTCTTCGAGGACTTCCTGGCGCTGCGAGAGGCGACCGCCGTCTCCTGGCCACTGCTCGCGCGTATGCGTGACAGGAGCCGCTCGTGAGGGCCTGGATCGGTTTGGACCTGGGAACTCAGAGCGTACGGGCGATGGCCGTAGCCGACGGAGGCGAGGTCCTCGGCGTGGCCGGTCGGGCACTGACCAGCAGGAGGGACGGCCCCCGGCACGAGCAGGATCCCGAGCAGTGGTGGAAGGAGCTGGCCGCCGCCTCCCGCGAGGCGCTCCGCGGTGTGCCGCGCGACCTCGTCAGCGGGGTCGCCGTGACCGCCACCTCCGGAACGATCCTGCTGACGCGGCCCGACGGCAGCCCGCTCACTCCAGCCCTGATGTACGACGACAGGCGGGCCGCGGCCGAGGTCGAGCGTGTGAACGAGGTCGGCGGACCCGTCTGGTCCCGGCTCGGCTACCGGAAGATGCAGGCCACCTGGGCGCTGCCGAAACTGCTGTGGCTGCTACGCGAGAACGCCGTCGACGGCACGCGACTGGCCCACCAGAACGACTTCGTCAACCGCCGTCTGGTCGGGCGAGATGTCCCCGCGGATCTCAGCAACGCGCTGAAGACCGGCGTGGACCTGATCGCCGAGAGCTGGCCGGACTCGGTCCTGGAAGAGCTGGGCGTCCCGGAGCGCATCCTTCCCGGCGTCGTACGGCCGGGCACGGTGCTCGGCACGGTCTGCGCCGAGGCTGCCTCGTACACCGGCATTCCCGAGGGCACGCCCGTGATCGCGGGCACCACCGACGGGTGCGCCGCGCAGATCGGGGCGGGTGCCATGCGCGCCGGCAGTTGGAACACCGTGCTGGGCACGACGCTCGTGCTCAAGGGATCGAGCCCGGAACTGATCCACGACCCGCTCGGCGTCGTCTACTCCCACCGCGCGCCGGACGGCGGCTGGCTTCCTGGAGGCGCGTCGAGCACCGGCGCCGGCGTGCTGGCCCGTGAGCTCGCCGGACGCGATCTGGACGACCTGAGCCACCAGGCCGCGCGGCGTGCGAAGCTCACCGCGACCACCTACCCGCTCGTCTCCCCAGGGGAGCGGTTCCCCTTCCATGCGCCGCAGGCTGAGAGCTTCACCCTCGGCAGCCCCGCCGACGACGTCGACCGCTACGCGGCGATCCTGCGGGGCGCGGCCTTCATCGAACGGCTCTGCTTCGACTACCTCGACCTGTTGGGTGCTCCGCTGAACGGCGAGATCATCCTGACCGGCGGCGCCACCAGGAGTCCGTACTGGACCCAGCTGCGGGCAGACGTGCTGCGGCAGCCGGTGACGCTCCGCGAGAACGCCGAGCCCGCACTCGGCATGGCCGTACTCGCCGCCGCCGCGGGGCGCCAGGTCTCCGCTGTCGCCGCCCAGATGGTCCGTACCCGCAGCGTGGTGCGGCCGCGCGCCGGGTACGCGGACGATCTGGAAGACGCCTACCTGCGGTTCGTCGGCGAGCTGAACAACCGCGGCTGGCTGACGGACGACGTCGCCGCCCATGCCCACGAGAGGACGACACGTTGACGAATCTGGTGCTGACGCGCCACGGGGAGACCGTGTGGCACGCCGAGAACCGTTACGCCGGGGCCACCGACATCGAGCTGACCCCGCGGGGAATCGCGCAGGCCGATCGCCTCGCCGCCTGGACGAGAACGGCGAAGCTGGCCGCCGTGTGGGCCTCCCCGTTGAGCCGTGCCCGTGTAACCGCCATGGCCTGTGCCGAGGCGACCGGGATGGAGCCGCGCACCGACGCCCGTCTCCGCGAACTCGACTTCGGCGGGGGAGAGGGGCTCACCTCGGCGGACATGTGGGAACGGTTCCCCGACGCTCGCGCCGCCTTCGAAGCCGATCCGGTGGCTTCTCCCCTGCCTGGTGGGGAGGACCCGCGCGAGGCGGCCCGTCGCTTCGTGGACTGCCTGGAGGACATCGCCGGCGCACATCCCGGTGAGCGCGTGCTCGTGGTCGCGCACACGACGGCGATCCGGCTCGCTCTGTGCTACCTCATCGGGGTGCCTCTGGGCGAGTACCGGCGGCTTTTCCCGCGCCTGGACAACTGCGCGATCACGGAGATCCGTCTCAGGGACGGCAAGGCCGCGATCCTGCAGCTCAATTCCCCGAGTCTGTAGTTGGAGCCCGTTGTGACAATTCGCGTCCTCGCCGCCGGCGACCACTTCGTACTCAATCAATTGCTGATCGACGCGCTCAGGCGCGAGGTTCCCGGTGAGCTGGACGTGCGGGAGCTCACGCTGCCCTGGCCGGTGGTGCCCTTCGGTCGGGTCGCCGAGGTGGACGAGGCGTCCGACGTGGAGGACGAGCTCATTGAGGCGCTGCGCGGGATCGAGGTCTGCGTGACGCAGATGGCGCCGCTGACGGAACGTGTGCTCGGCGCCTCGCCCGATCTCAGGCTCTTCTGCGTCAGCCGTGGCGGTCCCGTCAACGCCAACCTCGAGTCGGCGACCAAGGCGGGAGTCGCGGTGACTTTCGCCCCCGGCCGCAATGCCACGGCCACCGCCGAGCACACGCTGGCCATGCTGCTCGCGGCCGCCCGCCGCGTCCCGGCCATTCACGCGGACCTCGCGGCGGGCACGTGGCGCGGTGACTACTACAGGTACGACCGTGTAGGGCCGGAGCTGGAGGGGAGCACCGTGGGCCTGGTCGGCTACGGCGCGATCGGCATGCGGGTCGCCCGGATGCTGCAGGGGTTCGGCGCCCGCGTGCTGGTCTTCGACCCATATGCGGCTCCCGACGCCCTCGAAGCCGGTGTCACGCTGGTCGAGTTGGACGAACTGCTGGCGCGTTCGCGGTTCCTCTCCCTGCACGCGCGGGTGACGCCCGAGACCACCGGGATGATCGGCGCGGCCGAGATCGCCGCGATGCCGGCCGGATCGATCATCGTCAACTGCGCCAGGGGCGCCCTGCTGGACTACGACGCCCTGTGCGACGCCCTCGACGCGGAACATCTCTTCGGCGCGGCGCTCGATGTCTTCCCTGAGGAGCCGATCCCCGCGGGATCGCGGCTGCTCTCCACGCCGAACATCGTGGTGACCCCGCACCTGGCCGGCGCGAGCAAGGAGACGGCGGCCAGGGCAGCCCAGATCGTCGCCCAGGAAGTGGCCCGTTACGTACGCGGTGAGCCGCTCATGCACTGCGCGAATCCGGCCGTGGCCGATGCCTTGAGCCGATCCTCGTACGCGCCCGGCCTTGGGCCCAGGACCGTGCCGTAAGCCGGTTCCGTGCTGTCCCTGTGGTGGGCCGTCACGATGTCGCCCGTGGTGATCGGAGTGAGCGGGCATGTTTCCCCAGCAGGGCGAGAGCGGTCCGGCCTCCCGTTGTGCGGGTGGTTGGATTGCCGATGTGGAGGCGTCTGTAGAGCAGTTGGTGTTCGTCCGCGAGGACGAGTACACGGTCGCGCGGATGAGCGCCGAGGGCGATGCCGCTTTCGTGGCGTCGGGGCGGGCGCTGGCCGGAGTGCAACCGGGCGAGACGCTCAGGCTCACCGGCGAATGGGATGACCACCCGCGCTTCGGCCGGCGGCTGGTGGTGACCGGATGCGAGCGGATCGTCCCGTCCACGGTCAGGGCCATCCAGCTATACCTGGGCTCCGGCCTGATCAAGGGCATCGGGCCGCGGCTGGCCCAGGCCGTCGTGGAACACTTCGGCGAGACCAGCCTGACAGTCATCGACAGTGAGCCGGAGAGGCTGCGCGAGGTCGTCAACATCGGTCCGGCCCGGCAGGCTCAGATCGTGAATGCCTGGCAGGAGCAGAAGGCGATCGCCGCGCTGATGGTGGTGCTTCAGGGGTTCGGGATCAGCCCGCTGCTCGCGGCCAAGATCTACCAGGTGTTCGGGGCGGACTCGACCGAGGTGCTGAGGTCCGACCCCTACCGGCTCGTCGGGCAGGTGCGGGGCATCGCGTTCCACACCGCTGACAAGATCGCACTGCAGTCGGGGGTCCCCGCGCGCAGCCCGCAACGAATCAAGGCGGCGATTCTCGACCGGCTGGAGGCCGCGGCAAGCCGCGACGGGCACTGCTACCTGACCATGCAGGCGCTCCTGACACGCACGGTCGGGCTGGTCGACCAGGACGAGGAGCTCGTCCGCGCGATGGTCGACGCCCTGGCAGCTGAGTTCCGGGTGGTGATCGAGGACGGCCCCGTGGTGTACGCCAAGGGGCTGCACGCTCGCGAGATGAGGCTGGCTGCCGAGCTCGGCAGGATCTGGCACGCCCCCTCGACGCTCCCGATGCGGCACTTCGAGGAGGACGCCGGGCTCAACGACGACCAGCGCGCGGCTGTCACGATGGCGCTGACCAGCACGGTCTCCGTGCTCACCGGCGGACCTGGATCCGGTAAGAGCCACACGGTGAAGGTGGTCGCGGCGACCGTACGCGCGATGGGCGGCACGGTCACGCTCGCCGCGCCCACAGGGAAAGCGGCCAAGCGGCTGTCGGAGCTGACCGGCTTGCCCGCGATGACGATCCACCGGATGCTGGCACACGAGCCCGACCCTGACGCGCTCTTCGACGAGACCCCGGTGCAGGCAGACCTGGTGGTGATCGACGAGGCCTCCATGCTCGACCTGCACCTGGCCACCCGGCTCTGCTCCGCCATTCCCTCGGGCAGCCACCTGCTGCTCGTCGGCGACGGCGACCAACTGCCCAGCATCGGTCCCGGCAGCGTGCTGGCCGACCTGCTACGGGTCGAGGCGACTCCCCGAGTCCGTCTCACCCACGTCTACCGGCAGGCCGACGGCAGCGGCATCATCCAGGCGGCCCACCAGATCAAGGCCGGGGAGGTGCCGTACACCCCGGGCGGCGGCGGCTTCTGGTTCGAGGAGGTCGACGACCCCGAGGCGGTCGCGGACCGGGTGGTCCATCTGGCGACCGAGGCCATACCCCGCAAGCAGGGCGTCGACCCCGGTCAGGTGCAGGTGCTCTGCCCGATGCGCAAGGGCGCCGCGGGCACCGTCGAGCTCGGCCGCAGACTCCAGGAACGCATCAACCCGCTCACCGTGGGCATGGCGGAACACTGGTTCGGCGCCTCGGCCTTCCGCGTCGGCGACCGCGTGATGCCGATCCGCAACAACTACGACAAGGGCGTGTTCAACGGCGAGACCGGCACCATCACCGTCATTCACCAGGAGGACCGCACCGTGGAGATCCTGATCGACGACGGCGACCCGGTCACCTACGCCTTCGACGAGCTCGACGACCTCACCCACGCCTACGCCATCAGCGTGCACCGATCCCAGGGCAGTGAGTACCCCTTCGTGGTCGCCCCCATCGTCGCCGAGTCGGGCGGCATCATGCTCCGCCGCCGCCTCCTCTACACCCTGGTCACCCGGGCCCGCTCCTGGGTCGTCCTCGTCGGCCAGCGCAAGGCCCTGGAACTCGCCGTCCACCGCCTCGGCCACCGCCGTAACACCGCCCTCTCCCACCGCCTCGCCCACCTCTTCTGAAACCCCGCTGGCCGAGCCCGCCGGCGCCGGCCGTTGATCAGGCGTCGAGCGAGAGGTCGGCGCGTAGCACGGGGATGAGGCGTTCTTCCATGACGGCCCGGCCTTCGGCGGCCATCAGTTCGGCGAGTCCCGGCTCCCACGGGCTGTCGGTCCTGCTGCCGGTGAGCGGCGTGGACTCGCCCTCCGCCAGGCCGGCCGCGTAGTCGGCGGCGCTCATCCGCCAGGGAGACGCGCCATGCCGCGTGATCGCGGCCGACACAATGCGCAGGCCGGTCCAGTCGAAGTCGGCCCGCCAGCGCAGTCGTGACCCGGCGGCAACGGCGGCGGCGAGCAGCCTGTGGCAGGCGGCGGACGGGATCCCCTCGGTGCAGACCAACGCGGCCGACGCCTTCCCGAGCTCGGCGGCCGCGGTGCGCAGGATCGCCGGGTTCTCACAGACGAATATCTCCTCGCCGGCCGGCACGACCGGGTGCTCCGCCTGCTGGTGCAGGGTGAGCCGGAACGGGATGCCAAAGGTGGCGGCCTCGTCCAGCCACCGGGAGACCGGGTTGCCGCCTCGGGTCCGGACGTTGAGTATCAGCACCTGGCTGGCCATGTCGTCCATGATCACGCCCACGGACTCCCACAGAGCCCGCTGCTCCGCCCGGCTCGAGGGAACCGCGGGGGAACCCGACCGGATCGCGAGGGCCCGCAGCACGAGGGTCGCCAGGGGAGTGCCGGCCACGAGTGCCTTGGTGTCGCCGGTGACGGACTCGGCCAGGACCGGAAGCGGGACGTTGCCCGCGGGCAACTGGTCGAGCACCGCCGTCGCCTGCTCAACCAGATGGGCGTCGCCGCGCCGGATCAGGCGGGTGAGCGTGCCGTCCGCGGTCATCGCCGCGAGCCATTTGGCGAACCACGGCTCCGCGGCGCCGGCGGCGGTCCCGGCCGCCGCCAGCAGCGACTGCCGGTGGGACTCCTCGGCGGCCCGCTCCGCCGCCCGGTCCCGGACCGGACCGTCCAGCGCGGCGAGCGTCGCCAGCAGCCCCCCGTTCAGGGCGCGGTCGAGGTCGGCGAGCCGCACGGTGAGCCGCTTCACGCTCTCGGGACGGTAGCTGCCGGTGATGCCGATGACCACCCGTCGCTCGGCGTCGGAAGGGTCGGCCAGTCCCACCGCCCCCTCGATCGTCCCGCCGGTCCGTTCCAGCCGGCGCCTGGCGGCGGCGAGTAGCCGCCGCCAGCCGTCGCCGTCCAGGTCATCCATGAACGTCCGCCATGTCTGCCAGGTCTGCCATCGTCGGCGTCGAGGGCACGCGGCGCACGCCGGGAGAACCGAGAGCGGCGGCCAGTTCACCCGCGTCGTCGGCGAGCAGCTCGGAGCCGTCCCAGACCAGGAGCAACGCGCTGACCGTGTGGTCCACCGGAGAGTGGGCCAGGTCGTAGTGCGCCGCGGCGGGTACGGCGGCGTGGGCGGCCCACAGGTCGTATCCGGTCATGAACAGATCGAGGTCGAACTGGGCGGCCAGGCTCATCAGTTCGCTGCGTCCCGTGTCGTCCACGCCGGCGAACGCCTCGTCCAGCGCGAGCAGCCGTGGCGCGTCGGGGCGGGCCGAGTTGAGCATGGCGTGCGCCGCGGCGAACAGCGGCAGGTGCAGCGACACCGACTGTTCGCCGCCGGACAGCCGGCTGTGCTTGGCCCGGGTGAGACGCTCCTCGGCCCCGCCGGGCCGGATGAGCTGGAACGTGAACTGCCGCCAGCGGCGGTAGTCGAGCACCTTGGACAGCAGCTCCTTGTACGGAGTCTCCCGCTCGCGGGCCCGCGCGTTCTTGATCTGGGTGGCGAAATGGCCACGCATCCGGGTCAGCTCGTCGGGGCCGAGCCGGGCGGCGTCCGCGTCGAGCAGGCCGCAGACCGCCCGCTGCTCGTCGTCGAGATCGTCGGAGAGCTGCCAGCTCACCCCGACCGTGGTCCCGGACGACATGCGGCGCGACCGCATCTCCGCGTTCATCCGCCTGATCAGGTCGCGGGCGTCCACGGTACGGTCGTGGATCTGCTGGGCCAGCCGAGTGAGCAGCGCGTCCTCCAGGATGCGCTGCTCGGAGTTGCTGAGGAGCTGCTGCTGGTCACGGCGGCTGGCGGCCATCTTCGCGGCGAAGGAGCCCACGGGCAGCGGCCCCTCCTCGTCGGTGACCCTGACCACGATCACGCCGTCCGAGCCGTCCCACTCGGGCCGGTAGTCCTGCCCGGCCGCGGCGAGCTGCGCCTGGAGCTCGTCCAGGGCCTTGGTGAGTCGGGTCGTGGACTGCTTGAGCGAGACCTCGGTGGGGGTCAGGTCGCGGGTCACGGCCAGGATCGCCTCGTGTACCGCGCTCACCTCGGCGGGCAGCTCCTCGCCCAGCCAGTCCGCCTCCTGCGCGGGCCACGACAGACCGGCCGGGCATCTGAGCACGTCAAGTAGTTCACGCCGGGCGAATGGAGCCAGCGCTCTGGCGGTCTGCCGCTCCTCGGCCGAGGCGACGTTCAGTGCCTCCCGAGCGGCGTCGAGCCTGGCCCGGGCGCCTGCGGCCGCGGCGAGCGCCTCCCGCTCGGCTTCGCGGGCCGACTCCAGCTCGCGCGAGGCGACGGCGATGCCCGCCTCGGCCTGCTGGAGTTCGGCGAGCACCGCGCCGGCCTCGGCTCCCATCGTCTTACGGAGCGCGTCGAGCTTGGCGGCCTCCTCCGTGTGTCGCCGCCGCGCGGCCTGCTCGATCCGGGCCGCGGACGCTTCGTCGTCGGCGGCGGACTCAAGACGGTCCGTGGCGCCGCGCACCACGTCATGCTGCCGCTCTTCCTCGCGCCGGCGTCCGACGAGCGTCCCGGCCGCGGTCTCGAAGCGTTGTACGGCGTGGGCCACCTCGTCCACGCATCCGGGGTCCAACGCGTGCTCGGCTCCCGCCCGGCGCAGCGCGCGCTCGGCGGCGCCGCAGGCGGCGACCGCCTCGTCGTAGGCCGTCTGCGCGTCGTCGGCCCCTTCACGGGTGGCGCGCAGGCGCCCGGCCGCGCGCTCGTGCTCCCGCAGGGCGGCCACGATCGGTCCGGTCTTCGGCAGCCCGGCGCGTGCGGCGGCGATCGCCTCCAACGTGTTCTCCGCCTGGGCCGCGCGCCGCTCCAACGCCGCGACGGCCTCGGTCAGCGCGGCGATGCGGGCGTCGCATTCGGCGAGCCGTACGGCGCGGCGGCGGGCACGCGCGGTCGCGCCCACGTATTCCGCGTGGGGCTTGTGATGCGCTCCGACCTGGATTCCCTGGGCGAACCGGCCGTCGGGCGAGATCACCGGGCCGGCCCCGTCCAGGGCCACCGAGCGAAGGATGGCGGTGATCCGTTCGGCCGGAACGACCGTTTCCTCCTCGGGAACCAGCAGGTCCGCGAGACTCGCTCCGGCCACCGGGGCGGCCGGGACGAGATAGCCCTCGGAGTCTCCGGCGGCGACCGGGGCGTCGCCGGGGGCCACCCAGGCGTCGAGCAGGTTGGCCGCCTCAAGGGCCGCCTCGACCGACGCGGCGCGTTCCTCGGGCACATGGTCGGCGAACCTGACCAGACGCCAGAGCGGCGCTCCGGGCTTGCCGTCCCTGGGGGCGGTACGGGCGGCGAACGGGGGCGGAGCGTCGTCGCGTTCGGCGGCGATCCGCCCCCGCTCCGCCTCGACCTGCGACCTGTCCCGCCGCGCCGAGCCGAGCTCGGCTCTGATCTGCGCCTGGGAATCGCGGAGGTCCGCCACCGCAGGGGCGCTCACGGTGGAGAAGACCGCGTCCAGCCCGGGGGCGTCGGGCTCGCCCGCCTGCTCCAGCGCCTGTTCCAGCGCCTCCAGCAGTCCCGCCCCCGGCCCGTCGGCGAGGACGTCGTGATGGCGCAGCGCCCACTGGGCGAGCTGCTCACCGGCGTTCTCACGGGCGGTCTGGACCGCACCGGCCGCCTCGGCCTCGGCCAGTTCCGCCGCCGCGACCGCCGCCGACGCCTTGTCGAGGGCCACCTGGGCGAGGTCCCGGATCTGCCCGGCGCTGCGGTGCGTCTGGATCGCCGCGCGGATCGCCCGTACGTCGCCGGTGCGGGCGGCCACCCGGCCACCCACCCGCTCGGCGAAGCCGTCCGGTTCCGCGTCCGCGGGGGACCAGCCGATCCCCGCCGCCGCGGCTTCGTCGGCCAGTTCGGTCGCGGTGCGTGAGACCGCCGCCTCAAGTTCGGCGAGGGTCCGCCGCGCGTCGGCCAGCTCGGCCTGCGCCCGGTGGGTGGTGCCGGCCCGCCGCTCCAGCTCCGTCTCGGCCGCCGAGGCGGTCTCCGCACAGGTCCGCACCAGCCGTTCGAGATCGGCGAGCTGTTCGAGGGCCTGGTAGCCGGCGCTGCTCTTGAGCTGTTCCAGCCGGGCGCGGAGCCCGGCCAGGGTGTCCTCCGCGGCGGACAGTGTGCGTGCCGACTCCGTCTGGGCCCGCTCGGCCGTGGCCAGCGCCGCGGTGGCCTCCCCAAGCCCGGCACGGTGAGCCCCGGTGACCTCACGGCGACGGGTGAGCGCGTCGGCCGCCCAGCGCGCGTGCGCGCGCAGGTACGTCGTGTAACTGGCCAGGAAGGACTGCGTCGCCTCGTCGGCGGCGATCAGCCCCTCCAGGGTCCGCTGTACGGTCTCCATGTCGTCGAAGGAACGGGCCGCCTCGGCGATTAGATCGTCGTCGACCGGCCGTAGCCCGTCGGTGAGCGTGTCGGAGAGCTTGCCGGGGTCGAGGTTCTTGGCCAGCTGCGGGCGGCGCAACGTCAGAATGAGCGTGATGAGCTGTTCGTACCGCTCGCGGCCCAGGCCGAACAGCCGCTGGTCGATCGCGTGCCGGTAATCCGACGGGGTGGCCGTGATCGCGTTCTCGCCGAGCTCTTCGATGAGTTGTTTCCTGCTCATCGGCCGGTCGTCGGGGGTGATGAGCGAGAAGTCCTCACCTACCCGGCCTTCGGCGATGAAATGCCAGCGCACCGGGGTGTCCCGGTGCCGCTGGGCGTGCAGCCCGATGCCGATCGTGACCGACTCGCCCGTGTCGCGATGCCGCAGCTCCATCCAGACGTACCCGACCGCGCTGTCCTGCCCGCGGAAGAGCAGGTTGGACTTCATCGTGCGGTCCTCGGAGGCGAACGGGTTGAGCCGCTTGGGGTCGATCCGACCGTCCAGTACGAAGGGGAACAGCACCTCGAGCGCCTTGGTCTTGCCCGAGCCGTTGGGGCCGCGCAGGATCAGCCAGCCGCCGGCGAAGGCGAACTCCTCGTCCCGGTAGTCCCAGAGGTTGATGATGCCTGCCCGGGTCGGTACGAACCGCGTCACGAAACATCCTCGATGTCGAAGAGGGGAGTCGGCTTGTTGCGGCGTTTGACCACCGCGGTGGTGCCCCGGTAGCGGGCGAGCAGCGGCAGCGCCAGTACACCGCCGTCGATCTTCGCGACCAGGCGGAGGGAGGCGAGGAGTCTCACCGCCTCGCGCAGGAGCCGGTCGGGATCGCCCCGCCAGGCCACGGCGAAGGCGGCGCCGTAGACGTCGTTCAGCTCCCGCATCGCCGAGCGCAGCCAGGCGTCGGCGATGAACGGGTAGGTGGCCGGCTCCGCGGCCTCCGCCGCGCCGCCCGGGTTCTCCGGGTCGTCCGGGTTCCCGTGGGGCGCGGGGGCGGGCTCGCTCAACTCGTCCAGGATGCCGGTGATGGGCAGGCCCGCGTCGATCCTCGCCGCGGCGGCCTCGTTCCGCTCGGCGGCGGTGGCGGCGGGCAGCCTCGGCGGATCCTCGTCCGCCACGTACCTGGCGATCCGGGCCGACAGCAGCAGCGCGGCCTGCGAAGGAGTGCCACCGCTGGGGAATCGCACGTCGGACAGCCGCCCGGAGGCGTCGACGATCGCCACACCCTCCGCGCGCCGCTCCACGGTCTGGCCGGTCAACCTTTCCAGGTCCTCGCCGAGCGAGGCGTGCCTGAGCTGGCCGCGGATCGTCTCGTCGGCGTCGGCGTAGTAGACGACCGGCTGTTCCAGCACCAGCCGTCTGGCCTTGCGGGCGGCCGTTTTGCGCTGCGTCGTCTGGCCCTGGGCGAGACCATGATCCGTTTCCAGCAGCGCGGTCACCGACCGCAGGTGTTGCAGGACCCGGCTCGGCGTGTAGATGGCGAAGACGATCTCGCGATCGATGTCGTAGAGCGCCTCGGCCCGGTCGGGGTTGTTGACCCAGTCGGCTGCCGAGCCGTCGGCCAGGGACAGCGCACCGCGAGCCTCCAGCCAGGCGACGGCGTCGACGAAAGCGTCGCGGTGCGGCTTGTTCTCGGTGTCGAGGCCGAGCCCGTCCACGCGGGTGGCGTCGGCGCCGACGGAGTCGGCCAGCTCGCTCAGCGAGATCTGGGTGCCGGACCTGCCGAGCGCGCCGAGTGTCAGCACCAGATAGGCGTAGCGGCGGCGGTCGAAGGGACGGTCGGTTCTCGTCCGAGCGGGGCGGGCGGTGTCGAGTTCGTCCTGGACGCGCAACAGCCGAGCCGTGTTCGCCGTGGTCACCAGGCGGTAGCCGAGCGCCTCGTGCACATCGGTACGCAGCTGGGCCGCCCACCGCCTGACAAGGGGCAGCGAGCGGCGGTCGGGGTAGGCGTCGGTGATGAGCGGGTTGCTGAGCAGCACCCGTACCGCGCGCTGGTAGTCGGCCAGGTCCAGCGGGCTCACATCTTTGGCGACGCGGTGCGTGTTCCGCTCCGCCGAGCCCCCGTACCCCTCCCGCTCCTGGTTCGAAATCATGACATCTCCAACCTGACGCCGGACAGGTGGAGCCTGCCGCGTACGGTCCTGACCGTGGTGGACCCCTCGCACGGGCGCAGCGTGAGCCGGACGCCGTGCGCGGAGCCGCTCGCGGTGACGGTCCGGCTCGCCGGGACACGGGCGCTGAGAGCGAGGTCGAGCAGGCCGAGCAGTGCTTGGGTCTCCGGCTCGTCCAGCACCCGGTCGTAGAGGCCGTCAGCCGCCAGCGCGAGGGCGGCGCCGCGGCGTTCCCGCTGGAGCTTGATTTGCTCGGTGCGCAGCCGTTCCCGCTGGGCGTCGTTCCGTTCGATCCTCGCGGTGCTCCCGGTCTTCCGCGGTTCCCGGCCGGCCTCCACCAGGCCCCGCGCGAGCGGTACGGGGTCGGCGTCCCACCAGGACAGCCGGGCCGGGATGAGCTCGGGGTCCTCGTGCGGCACCGCGATGTGGCGTGGCCCGCCGAGGCCGAAGACGGCCTGGAAGAGTCCGTGCGCCGCCTCGTCGTCCGGGCAGGAGACGAACCACTGCGCCAGGTGGCGTAGCTGGCTTTCCCGGCTGACGCCCCCGCGACGCGCCTCGGTCACCCTTCTGAGCAGGGCGAGCACGCCCGCGATCGCGGTGACGGTAGCCGTCTGCAGCCGGTCGGCCTCGGTGGGCGCGTCGCGGCCGGTGCCGGTGCCGGTGCCGAACCAGTGGGTCAGACCGGCCCAGCGCTGCCGCCAGTCGTCCTCCCGCTCACTGGCCGTGCGGAAGAGCCGGTCGTCCGCGGAGGTGGCCTGCGCGATCAGCCGGTCCACTCCGGTCTCCGCCACGGTGTGCACGGCCGCCGCCAGGCGGGGGGTGTAGCGGGCCAGCTCCGCGGTGAACTCGCGCATGTGGGTGAGGAGCGCGTCCTTGTGCCGGAGGAAGACCTCGGGCCGGGTGTCATTGGTCCGGGCGAGATCGCCGAGCATCAGGTAGAAACGGGCCGCCCGCTGCGCCATGTCGCCCAGGACCTGGTCCAGGCGGCTGAGCTTGCGGTAGACCTCGTCGGCGTCGCCGACCTCGTTGGCCGTCGCCAGCGCCTGCAGGTCGGTCAGAATGTCGGGAAATATCAGCCTTGATAGTTGAGCGTCTTCCAGGGTTGCCCCGAGCACGTCCTCGACCGCGCGGTACGCCCGGTAGCCCGCCTGGGTGAACTGGTAGACGTAATGCCGGTTGCGGTACTCGGCCAGGTTGGCGGCCCGGGTCCCGTCATAGCTCCGGTCGAGCAGCCGCCAGTCGTTCAGCGAGTCGAGCAGCGGCTGCACCTCACCGATCTCCGGGCAGGCCGGGTGCTCCGCACGCAGCTGCGCGAGCAGATCCCGCGCGCTGCCGGCGTGCAGCAGCACCTGGTAGTTGGCCCGGCCGCGGTCGAAGGCGCGGAGCAGCCAGAGGTACTCGTTGCGCTTCTCCGCGGCGGCGAAATGGAACAGCCGCATCCGGTCGTCGAGAGTGAACGCGTCTATCCCGAAGGAGCCGCCCGCTACGGAGGGTTCGGGGGCGAGTGGGTCCATGGCCTTCCATCCGCTTGGGGCGCCAGAGGTGAATGCCATCAAGGATGCCGCATGCCGTCGACGGAACGGACCGCTCCGGAGGATGTCCCGCTCCGCCACCCGCGGCTCTCACACCAGGGTCAGCGGGGTCACCGCGGTGAGCACACGCAACGCCGCCTCCCGGCTGAGTTGGTCGTGGTAGCGCTCGTTTCGCCGGGTGCGCAGGCAGCCGTAGCAGGAGGTCTCCGTCCCGCAGTCGCAGGAGGCGACCCGGCGCAGGGCCGCGGCAGTGACCACGTCAAGCGCCTCCGCGATCCGCAGCGCACTGCCCGCACCTCCCGGCACCGTATCGAAGATCGCCAGGCCGGTCCGGCCGTCGGAGCCGGGATTGATCACTCCGTCCACGTCGTTCCTGCTGATCTCCAGGCCCTCGGCGGCACCTTCGAGCAGGGCGTACAGGGCGGAGCGCAACTGCCCGGAACCGGTCACGCCGGGCGCGTCGAGGCGCAGTTCCAGGATGTCGGTCTCGTAACTGTGCGCCAGGGAGCGCCAGCGCAGCGGTCCGGTGCACGCCGTCCGGCGCAGTGGGTGGACATGCGACTTCGCGGTCTTGCCGACCTTGGCGGTACCCCAGCCGCACCAGTCGCAGATCAGGAACCCGCTGCCGGAGGTGCCCTCGGACAGGACGACCAGCCGTCCCCGGGAACCGGAACGGCACCAGACGCTGGCACGGCTCGGCGCCGTCCAGTGCCGTTCGGCCAGCTCCTCGCCCAGGGAGACGACGTGTGTGGCGCCGCGCCAGGAGGTTTTCGGCGGGGCGCCGGACGGTTTGGCGGTGCGCGGGTCGGCGACGAAGCCGAACTCCGGTACGTAGTACTGCCGCAGCGGCCCGTCGCCGGGACTGCCGCAGGCGGGGCAGGCCGCCTCCAGCGTCCGGTCGCCCTCACGATAGTGCTGGCAGGAACGGCAGACCGTGTAGTACCTGCTGATCAGCTCACGCCCGGGCAGCCGGTAGACCCCCGCCGAACGCCACAGCACGCCGCCGGCGACCACCTCGGAGCCGGGAGCGTACTCGTAGATCGCCGAGGACAGGTCGCGGCTGAGCTCCAGGCGGGCTCCCACCTGGCTGTCGCAGTGCGCGGTGCGCAGCTCCACACTGTCCACCGGGAAGCCGTACTTCGGGAGCACGTTCCGGTTGGCCAGGAAGCCGATCAGGGGGCGTCGGGTCAGCGTGTTGACCGTACGCTCGTAACGTGCGGCGAGGTCGCTGCGGCGCTGCGCGAACGCCTCCTGACGGCGCTCCTCGAACGCCTCGATGTCCTGGGTGAGCTCCAGGCGTACCTGTTCCAGGAGATCACACAGCACGTCCACCCACGCGCCCGTCTCCACCCCCAGAGTGGCGGCGACCGGTGCAGGGAGCACCCGCCGCAGCGAGGCGAGCACGTCGGCGGGGACCGGGGTGAGGAACGCCCTGACCTGGGGCGTCCCGCCGGAGAGGAAGAAGTCGCCGGCGGTCTTCCAGACCGTGCCCGAGGTCTCCTTGGCGTGCCGGAAGAAGGCCGCGAGCGCCACCGAGTGGGCATGACGCCGGTCGATCCGGTCGTTGCCCAGCGGCACGTACGGTGCCCGCACCTGGCCGGAGATCATCGTCTCCGGCTCCTGGTAACGCGACAGGTCGTGCGAGCGGCGCTGGGCATAGGTCAGCACGAGCGCGGCGGAATCGGCCCGCCGCCCGGCCCGCCCGGCCCGCTGGATGTAGTTGGCCGTGGTCGGCGGCATGTTGCGCAGCATCACCGCCTGCAGTTCACCGACGTCCACGCCGAGTTCGAACGTGGTGGAGCAGGACAGCACGTTGACCTCGCCGCGCAGGAAGCGCTGCTGGATGTCGGCGGCCTCCAGGCCGGTCCACTGGGCGGTGTGCTCCCGGGCCAGCAGCGGAACCGGTGTCATCTCCTGATAGAGCACCCGATGGTGGTCGTCCGCGTCCGGCTCCGCCGGGCCGAGAACCCCCCGGCAGCCGAGTGTCGGGCAGATCCCGCGCAGCGAGTCCGCGCCGACCCGGTGGCACAGGTCGCAGCGATGGATCCGGGTGGCGGGGGACAGCTTCAGCCAGGTGTGATCCAGCTGGTGGACCCGGCCGAGCCTGGGCAGGGCGGCCGAAACCAGCCAGCCATCCCGCAGCGAGGTGAGGAGTTTCCAGCAGCCGTCCAGGATCTCACGGGCGTCCGCGTCGGAGCCGAGGGCGGCGAGGACCCGGCGCAGGTAGTCGAGCCGCCGGTTGACGCCACGGGTCGGCAGCCAGCTCAGTACCTTCAGCCTGGCTTCGGCGCCGTCGCCGCGGACGTAGATCGGACCACGGCGCGGATCGAACAGCTCGTCACGCGGATCGACCTCCTCCGGCATGCTCAGCACGCCCTGCCGGCGCAGCGAGTGGGCCAGCTCGGTCAGGAGCAGCCAGCACTCCCGCTCCGTGAGGCCCAGCTCGAGCAACGGCGCCGGCAGCCGCCAGCCCGGATCCCGGTCCAGTTCCACCCGCATCAGGCCCAGCCCTTCCAGGGACTGGCGTTCGTCCATCGCGACGAGTTCCCGCATCACCCACAGGGCCACCGCGCGGCGCCGCTGCTGCCGGGAGGTCCGCCGTTCGAACACCCCAGCCTCCCCCGCGGCCCTGACCACCTCGTCCACCACGTCGTCCACCGTGGCGTCGTCGTCCCGGGCGCAAGCTCGCCGGAGACCTGCGAGGATCAGCCGCCGCTGCTGGATCTGGCCGTAGCTCGACTCCAGGTACGGGGCGAAGTACGCCGCGGCCTGGCGGCTGTCGCTGAAGGTGAGCAGCTTGCGCCCGCCCCCTGGACGGTCCTCGTGCTCGGGCATCGGGCTGAGCGCCTGATAGAGGGTCGTGGCCAGCACGGCCGCCGCGGCCTCGTTTCCGCTCTCGAACTGGCGGATCATGGCCGTGCCCCGGGCGCCGCAGGCCAGACAGCCGCTGGGCGAGTCGGCCGTGGAGGCGAGCCGTCGCACCGGCCGCGGATGGGGCGCGTCGCAGCACGTGTCGGCCGGTCCGGCACTCAGCGCCCCGCACGTGCCGCACAGGAACGCGTCCTGCGCCTCGGTCTCCGGCAGGTCCTCCAGTGTCTCGTCGTCCTCGTCGGTGACGTTCGGGCTGTCGCCGAGCAGCAGCCAGACCCGTGTATCGACCCTGGTCGCCCGCGGGCTGAACACTTGTCCGCCGGAGGCGTGCTCCACCGTGCCGATCAGATGGACCGCTCCGCACCGTTTACAGGCCCCGAACTCGAACATGACGCCGGCGCATGCCGTACAGACCTCGCGGCGGGCCAGCGACACATGGGGGCCGGCAGGGGTGAGGCAGGTGAAAGCGCCTTCGGTGGCACGAGCGAACAGGTGGTATCGGGCAGACAGCGCCGAACCGCTCACGGCGATCAGCGCTGCTAGACCCTCTTCCGGGGCCTCCTGCCCGCCGAAGAGCAGCCGGGCGAGCTCGGCGAACGGCCGGGGCCCCCGGGACAGCGTGCCCCGCAGGGTCGCCATGGTGTGCTCGTGGGCGAGAGCCGTACCGGCGTCGGGCAGGCCGGAGCGCCGGACCAGCTCGTTTCCCGGGTCCTCGTGCACCGCGAGTTTGCGGTACTCCTCGGCGGTGAGCGGACCCCAGAAGGGACCGGACGGCATGTCCACCCGTGCCGCGCTCACCAGATCCTGCCGCGCGGGGTCGCCGGGCACCCACTCGAAGGGGGAGTCGAACAACCGGCTCGCGAACTCCATCACGGCGCCCGGCTGGTCACCGACCGTTGCGCTGGTCGCGATGGACTGAAGGGGCCGTCCGCGTGCGACCCGGTCGCGCAGCCGCCGCAGCAGCATGCCGAGTTCCTCCGCGCGAGCCCCGTCGTACACGTGTGCCTCGTCCAGGATCACGAACCGCCAGGTGTCCTGTTTCTCGAAGAGCTCCAGGTCGGCCGGCCGGAGCAACAGGTACTCCAGCATCGCGTAGTTCGTCAGCAGCAGGTGAGGGGGAGCCGCCCGCATCTCCTCCCGGCTCAGCAGTTCGTTGCGGAGCCGGGGCGTACCTGGATGAAGCTCCTCGAACAGCGCGGCGCCCTGACGGGCGCTTTCCGGGGTGTCCCCGGTGTACCGGCCGAATGTGATGGACGGCACCGCGGCGAGGAGATCTCGCAACCGCTTGAGCTGGTCGTTGGCCAGGGCGTTCATCGGGTACAGCAGCAGTGCGCGCACGCCGGGCCCGAGTTCACCGCGCGCCAGCTGCGCAGTGAGGTGGGACAGCACGGGCAGCAGGAAGCTCTCCGTCTTGCCCGAGCCGGTGCCGGTGGCCACCACCAGGTTCCGTCCCGTGGCCGCCTTGCGGAGCGCCTGCTCCTGATGCAGGTAGAGCGGGCGGTCCGCCGGGAGCGCGGGGCCGGTGAGCGCGGCGAAGGCCGGATCGAGAACGCCTTCGCCGATCAGCTCGCGCAGGGTCGCCCCGGTCCGGTAGGGCGGGGTGGCCTCCAGCAACGGCCCCTTGGTCAGCAGCGGGCTCGCCGCCACCTCCGCGGCCAGGGCCGCGGCGATCCCGGGATCCCGCACCGGCAGCAGCGAACGTAGGTAGCGCCGGTAGGTGCCGGTGATGAGCGCGCCGGTCGCGAGAGGATCCATGCCGTCAATCGTTGCAGAGCCATGGATCCGGGACATGTCGCTCTCCGGGGGAGATGAAGGCCAGCGGTACGGTGTGCCCGCCCACTCTGACCATCAGGGCGATGTTCTGGTGCGCGTCCAGACTCGCGTCCAGGGTGTCCAGCACCCGTCGCAATGGATAGTCGCCACGCGCGTGCGGGGTCAACACCTGCACGGTCTCCCCACTCCCGGTCCTCCCGCTTTCGGTGGCGGCGTCACTGCTGCTTTCGTCGGCGGGTTCGGCGACGACCTCGATGGGAAGCCTCTCCCGGATGCCGGGGATGTCCAGCCGTAGCGTCTCCAGTTCCTCCACAGCGGCCCTGGTGAGGTGAAGCGGAGCGGTGTGCCATTCCCCTCCGGTCCGTACCCGCATGCGCGGCGGGGTGATGATGAGCTCCGTGACCTGGCCGGAGGCGACGCAGGTGATCCGGCGCAGCTGCTCGCGCGAGGCGAAGGCCAGCGCCTGGGGCGTCACCGTCAAGCCGGGCTCCGCGGCGAATGAGACGTCCGACGGCATCAGGCCTTCGTCGTCGAAGAGCCGGACCGGCGGCTCGTAGCGCACCGCCAGCCCTTCCGCGACGGTCACGGTCTCCCGGGTCACCCGGCCGCCCGGGGTTCTGGCGGTGACGATGAACGTGCCGAGCAGCGGCCGTGGCAGTCCCGCCCAGAGATCGGCGTGGTCGGCGGGACCAGCCGGGTGAGTGCCGGCACGCTCCACTGTGACCGTCCAGTCCCCCTTCGGCAGCCACAGAGCGGGAGGAGAGGCCAGTACGGCGGAGCCGTCCGGTGTGGTCACGCCGGGGACGGGCCGGCAGGCCGACAGCCGTGGCCTGGACCGTTTCCTGACCGTATGGCGCGGTCCGTCCGTCAGCGCCAGCCAGGCCGCGTTCCCCAGGTCGACCTGCGCGAGCCGCCAGCCCTCCCACTCAAGGGGGAGCAGGCTTTCGGCGAGCGTCCGGAGCGGGACGTCCGCGGTCGGCTCACGGTCCCGGGGGTGGACGACCCAGACCGGCCGGGGCGGCAGCTCCGCGGACAGATGTCGTCCGTCTTCGGCGAACACCAGCAGGGTCTCCTCCGTGGGGCGGGGCAGCGGCGCGCCGGCACGCTGAACCCCCTGCCCGAAGGGGTCGAGATGGAGCGGCGGAGCCTCGCCCGTATCGCCGGAAGCCGAGGTGCCGAAACCGGCATGCGTCATGATCGACTGCTTGGCGTCCCGATCGGCGGGCAGGCCGAAGGCGCGCAACGCGTTCAGGAACGCGGCACCCCACCTACTCGGGCTCCCCCGATGGTGGGTGGCCGCCCACCAGTGCGGCCAGAACGGGCTGTCCGGATCGTGGCGGGCGGCGATCCCGGCGAGACTCACCGCGACGCACGCGGGCCAGCGGGTGGCAAGCTCCTGATGGCCGAGTCGCCGGTAGGCCGTCCCCAGCGCGTCGGCCGCCGCCTCGATCGTCTCTTCGGTCACCTCGGCTTCGATGACCAGCGACACCCGCCGCAACTGTGCACCCCACGACCGCTCGAGTAGGTCGAGGAGGGCCGATGCGTCGAAGGTCTGGCGGTCAGGCATGGTGTGATGATCCCTGATCGAAGGGGTGGGTCACATGCACGGGATGGAAGGTACGGACACGGCCGATCGCTATCTGCGGTTCGGACGGTTCGAGGCGCGTGGCCACTCGCCCACCTATGAGCGGTTGTGCGCGGCCGTCGCCGACGACGCCGCGCTCCTTGGGCTGCTCGACGAACTGCCCGTCGCCAAGCGGCAGCCCAACCTGCTGTACGGCGCGGTGCGGTTCCTCGGCGGTCCGCTGGACGACGGCTTCCTCCCCTGGGTGCACGAGCATTGGGCCGAGGTCAGCGCGGTGATGCGGGAGCGGAGCACGCAGACCAACGAGCCCGGCCGGTGCGCCACGCTGTTGCCGCTCCTGACCTCGCTGCCGCAGCCACTGGCGCTGATCGAGGTCGGCGCTTCCGCCGGGCTGTGCCTGTACCCCGACCGTTATCGGTACCGCTATGACGGCGGGCAGCCGCTGGGGCCGGCCAGCGGGGTCACCCTCGCGTGCCGTACCAACGGCCCGGTGCCGCGAGAGATGCCGCGTGTGGTGTGGCGGGCCGGGATCGACCTCAACCCGATCGACGTCCGTGACGTCGAGCAGGTGCGCTGGCTGGAGGCGCTGGTCTGGCCTGAGCAGGAAGACCGGCTGTCGCGGTTGCGCGCCGCCGTCGATCTCGCCCGGTCGGATCCACCGCACCTCGTGCGAGGCGACGTGAACGAGACGCTCGACGAGCTGGTGCGGCAGGCGCCGCGAGATGCCACGGTGGTGGTGTTCCACAGCGCGGTGCTCGCCTACCTGCCACCGGCCGAGCGGGAACGGTTCGCCGCGACCATGCGTCGCCTGCCCGTTCGTTGGATCTCCAACGAGGCGCCGACCGTGCTGCCGGACATCGCCGCACGGCTGGGCCGTACCCCTCCGGCTGATCGTGGCGTGTTCGTCCTGGCGCTGGACGAGAAGCCCGTCGCGTTCACCGGACCGCACGGGCAGTTCCTCGACTGGCTGTGAGAGCCGCGCTACGCGAACGTCACAGGCCGTACTCCTCCAGTAGATGGAGCCAGATCTCGCTCACGGTCGGGAACGACGGAACGGCGTGCCACAGCCGGTCGAGGGGGACGTCGCCGATCATCGCGACGGTGGCCGAGTGGAGGAGATCGACCACCGCGGGGCCGACGAAGGTGACGCCGAGGAGTACGCGGCGGTCCTCGTCGACGACCATCTTCGCCCGGCCGGTGTAGCCGTCGGCCTGGAGGTACGCGCCGGAGACCGCGCCGATGTCGTACTCCACGGCGCGTACCGCGAAGCCGTCGGCGCGAGCCTGGGACTCCGTGCGCCCGACGATGCAGACCTGCGGGTCGGTGAAGATTACCTGGGGGGCGCCCTGGTCGTCGGCGATGTCGCGCATCGCCTGCCGGTTGTCGGGCCGCCCCTGGGCGCGGGCGGCGATCACGTCGCCGCATATCCGGGCCTGGTATTTGCCCATGTGGGTGAGCAGGTTGCGCCCGTTGACGTCGCCCACGGCGTAGAGCCAGCCGTCGGGGACGCCCGTCGCCCGCATGCTCGCGTCCACCTCGATCGGGCCGTGCGGCTCCAGGCCGACCGTCTCCAGGCCGATGTCGCCGACGGCCGCCCGCCGTCCGGTGCCGACGAGGATCTCGTCGGCCTCGATCACCGAACCGTCGTCGGTGTGGACGGTCACCGGGCCGCCAGGGACGGGCCGCTCGACGCGGACGCACGAGCGGCTGAAGCGCACGTCGATCCCCGAGTCCTGGAACGACTTCGCCAGCAGCTCGCCGGCGAACGGCTCGGTCCGGGCGAGCAGGCGGTCGCCGCGCACGAACACGGTCGTCTCCTGAGCGCCGAGGGAGTGCAGCGCCTGGGACATCTCGCAGGCGACCGCGCCGCCGCCGATCACGACCAGGCGCTTGGGCACCTGCTGGACGCTGGTCGCCTCCCGGTTCGTCCACGGACGCGCCTCCCGCAGTCCGGGCGTGTCGGGGATCCACGGGTCGCTGCCGGTCGCGACGACGACGGCGTGCCGGGCCCGCAGTTCCCG
Source organism: Microtetraspora sp. NBRC 16547 (assembly GCF_030268965.1). Taxonomy (GTDB): domain Bacteria; phylum Actinomycetota; class Actinomycetes; order Streptosporangiales; family Streptosporangiaceae; genus Microtetraspora. The sequence goes on from NZ_BSSE01000025.1 coordinate 78,909, forward strand.
GGGGCCGCCGTCCGGCGTTCTCACCTCGGCCCGCAGAGGCCCGGCCAGGCGTCCCCGGCCCCGGACGAACGTCGCCGGGACGTTCTCGATCCAGCGCACCTGGCCGTCGTCGTCGAGGTGGGACACGGTCTCGTCGCGGCGGGCCAGCACCGCGGCGGCGTCGATCGGGCCGCGCAACTCCAGGCCCGGTATCCGGCTCACCTCGGCCGCCAGCCCCATCGGCCGCAGCAGCGCCTTGCTCGGGATGCACGCGTAGTAGGCGCACTCGCCGCCCGCCAGGCGATCCTCGACGACGGCCGCTGTCAGGCCGCCTCGTACGGCGCGCGCGGCGACGGTCTCCCCGACGGGTCCCGCACCTATCACGATCACGTCGAAGACGTCGTTCCCGTCCGCCATGGACGCCCCCTGGTCTCCGTGGGTCACACAGCCATGTGAACCAGCCTTTCATCACCTCGGGCGGCGGCACGGAAAGCCACGGGCAAAAGCGTGCGCGGTCTGTTCACCCTGCAGCGGTGATCGGGGGTGGTGCGGCCGGCTTGTGCGGAAGGACGGAAACGGCGCCTCTGGCTTCGAAGATGGCGAGGTGGATGCCGGCCGCGCTGTGGTGCCCGTGTTGGCGTAGCACGGCGTCGAGGTCGGCTTCGGTGAGCCCGCAACGGCGCAGGTTCCGCCGGTTGACGTGCCCGTCGTGGATGAGGATCCGCAGCGGCGGGTCGACCAGCCGCCTGACGCCCGGCAGGAACCGCAGCCTGGTGACGGCCGCGTGGCCGACGAGGATGGACACCAGCGCCGCGGCGCCGGTCAGCCACGAGGCGTCGGTCGCGGTGGCGGTACGTCCCACGAGGGCGCCGACCGCGACGGCGACGACCCAGTCGAACGGGGCGAACTCCGCCATGGCTCGGCGCTCGGTGAGCCGGAAGGCCGCGGCGGCGGTCAGGAACAACGCCATCGCCTTGACCGCGGCGTAGGCGGCACGATGCCAGTCACCGATCAGGGCGTCGCCGAAGCTGTCCATGGCCGACCTCCGTCTCCGTGACCTGTCCGGCGGTGACGTGGAGGCGGCGGGTGGTGTGGACCGCCTCCAGCATGCGCCGGTCGTGGGTGACCAGCAGCAGGGTCCCCTTGTACGCGTCGAGCGCCGACTCCAGTTGTTCGATCGCGGGCAGGTCGAGGTGGTTGGTGGGCTCGTCCAGGACCAGCAGGTTCACGCCGCGGGCCTGGAGGAGGGCGAGCGCCGCCCGGGTCCGCTCGCCCGGCGACAGGGTGGCCGCCGAGCGCAGCACGTGATCGGCCCGCAGGCCGAACTTGGCGAGCAGCGTGCGGACGTCGGCGGGCGGCAGGTCGACGAGCGCGCCGAACACGTCGAGCAGCGGCTCGTCGCCCTCGAACAACGCGCGGGCCTGGTCGACCTCGCCGACGACCACGCCGGGGCCGAGCGCGGCCGCGCCCTCCTCGAGGGACAGCCGGCCGAGCAGCGCGCCGAGCAGGGTGGTCTTGCCCGAGCCGTTCGCGCCGGTGATCGCGACCCGTTCCGCCCAGTCGATCTGCAGGTGGACCGGTCCGAGCGTGAACCCGCCGCGCTGTACGACCGCTCCGCGCAACGTCGCCACCACGGCCCCGGAGCGGGGCGCGGCGGCGATCTCCATCCGCAAGTCCCACTCCTTGCGCGGCTCCTCGACGACCTCCATCCGCTCGATCAGCTTCTCGGTCTGCCGGGCCTTGGCGGCCTGCTTCTCGGTCGTCTCGGTGCGGAAGTTCCGTCCGATCTTGTCGTTGTCGCCGGCTTTGCGGCGGGCGTTCTTGACGCCCTTCTCCATCCAGGCCCGCTGGGTCCGGGCGCGGGCCTCCAGCGATGCCCTGGTCTCGGCGTACTCCTCGTACTGCTCGCGCGCGTGCCTGCGGGCGACGTCGCGCTCCTCGAGGTAGGCGTCGTAGCCGCCGCCGTACGCGCGGACCTGCCGCTGGGCGAGGTCGAGTTCGACGACCCTGTTCACCGTACGGGCGAGGAACTCGCGGTCGTGGCTGACCACGACGGCCCCCGCGCGCAGGCTGGTCACGAAGCGTTCGAGCCGGTCGAGTCCGTCGAGGTCGAGGTCGTTGGTGGGCTCGTCGAGCAGGAACACGTCATAGCGGCTGAGCAGCAGCGACGCCAGGCCCGCCCGGGCCGCCTGGCCGCCGGACAGGGACGTCATCTCCTGTCCGAGATCGACCGCGAGCCCGAGGTCGGCGGCCACCTCGGCGGCCCGCTCCTCCAGGTCCGCGCCGCCGAGGGCGAGCCAGCGGTCCAAGGCTTCCGCGTACGCGTCGCCGGGGTCGCCGCCCACCAGGGCCTCGGTGGCGACGTCGAGGGCGCGCTGCGCGGCGGCCACGCCGGTCCGGCGGGCGAGGAAGGCGGCGACCGTCTCACCGGGCCGCCGCTCGGGTTCCTGCGGCAGGTGGCCGACGTTGGCGGTGGGCGGGCTGAGCCGTACCGAGCCGTGCTCGGGGGTGTCGAGCCCGGCCAGCAGGCGCAGCAGCGTCGACTTGCCCGCGCCGTTCGCCCCGACCAGGCCGATGACATCCCCGGGAGCGACGACCAGATCGAGATCCGTGAACAGGACCCGATCGCCATGACCGGCGGTGAGTTCTTTCGCAACAAGTGTGGCGCTCATCAGGACCCCAAGGTTATCGGCCGGGATACCGACCCGGGCTCGGTGCCTCGCGGCGTACTCAGCCGGACTCGGGTATCCGTACTCAGGCGGGGCGAGCGGACACATCGGACGATCGAAGCATGAAGCCCAAGCCCATCCAACCCACGATGACCGCCGCCTACTACGCCCAGTGCGTCATCTCGTTCGGGCTCGCGCTCACCACCGTCGCGGCCGGCATCGCGTATCTGCCGGTCAACCCGTGGGTGCGCGCGTTCCTGGCGGTGGGGGTCATGTACACGGTGACGTCGGCCTTCGCGCTCGCCAAGTGCGTGCGCGACCGGCAGGAGCTCGACAGCATGTCCACCCGCGTCGACCAGGCGCGCCTGGAGAAGCTGCTGTCCGAGCATGACCCGTACAAGGTGGACGGTGTCTGACGTGCGGGCCCCGTACGCCGCCCGCTTCGTCACGACGGCCCCGGGTCACTCCTCGTCGAGCCCGCGCTCGATCGCGTAGCGGGCCAGCTCGACGCGGTTGTGCAGCCGCAGCTTGCTCAGCGTGTTCTGCACGTGGTTCTGCACGGTGCGGTGCGAGAGCACCAGCCGTTCGGCGATCTGCTTGTACGAGAGCCCCTTGGCGACCAGGCGCAGCACCTCGGTCTCGCGGTCGGTGAGCCGCGGGCCGTCGTCCGGGGGCGCCTGCGTGGAGAGCCGGCGGTACTCGCCGAGCACGAGCCCGGCCAGGCCGGGGGTGAACACCGGGTCGCCTTCGGCGGTGCGGCGTACGGCCTCCAGAAACTCCGCGCGGCTCGCCGACTTGACGAGGTAGCCGGAGGCGCCCGCCTTCACCGCTTCGAGGACGTCCTCCTGCTCGCCGCTCGCGGAGAGCACGAGCACCTGGGGCGGATGCTTGGAGGCGGCCAGCCCGCGGGCCACCTCGACCCCGGGCAGGTCGGGCAGCCGCAGGTCGAGGACGACCACGTCGGGGCGTACGGCCGCCGCGACGCGGAGCGCCTGGCGTCCCTCACCCGTGGTCGCCACCACGTCGCATCCGGCCTCGCTGAGATCGCGGGCGATGGCGTCGCGCCACATCGGATGGTCGTCCACCACCATCACCCGGAGAGCGTTCGCCCGATGAGCGTTCACGACCGTAACTGTAGGACGGCCCGCCGAAGCCCGTGGAGGCGGCGGGCCCGGCGGCTGGCACGGTCATCTCGACCTCGGTCCCCTGGCCGGGGACGGAGCCGACGGCGACCGTGCCGCCGAGGGTCGCGATCCGGCCGCGGATCGACTGGGCGACGCCGAGCCTGCCGTCGGCCTCCGCCTCCGCGAGGCGCCCGTCGGGGATGCCGGGGCCGTCGTCGCGGACGGTCACGGTCACGGATTCGCCGTCGCCTTCCGCGAGCACCCAAGCCCTGGCGCCCTCGCCGCAGTGCCGCCGTACGTTGTCGAGCGCCGCGCCGACCGCCGCCGCCACCTCCCCGGCCGGTCCGGCGGGCAGGAGCAGCGGGGTCGCGGGTGTGGACACCGTCACCGTGGTGGAGCCGAACCGGCGCAGCAGGGTCCCGACGTCGGTGAGCCCGGCGTTTTCGGCGGTGGACGGCTCTGCCCGGATCAGCTCGCGCAGCGCCGCCTCCTGCTCTCCGGCGAGCCGTCCCAGCTCGGCGGCCTCGCCGCCGATCTCCAGTCCGCGGCGCTGGACCAGGGCGAGCACTTGGAGGACGGAGTCGTGGATGCCGCGGGCGAGCCGTTCCCGCTCCCGTCCCGCGGCCTCCATCTCGACCGCCCGCTGCATCCGTTCCTCGGCCCGCTTGGTGAGCCGGGCGACGTGGCCGACCACGGCCCCGGCCAGGATCAGCAGTACGGATCCGTTGATGGGGACGAACAGGTCGAATCCGCGCAGGCCGCGCACCCACAGGTCCGCGGCCGACAGCGCGACCGCGGCCACGATGCCCGCGCGGCGCCCTCCGTGCACGGCCCAGGCGAGCACCGGCCCGCCGATCCAGGTCGCGGTGACCGGCATGACCCCGGCCGGCCCGGCCTCGGGTCCCTGCGCGTACGGCGAGGCCAGCAGGCATCCCATGGTGACGAGCAGGTCGATCAGCAGCAGCGCCCGGCCACGGGCGATCCGGTACGCGAACGTCGCGCCGGCGGTCCAGAGCGCCATCACCCCGAGGATGAGCCACCCGAGGATGGGCCGCTGGTAGCCTCCCGCGCTCGCGAGCAGCAGCGCGGCGTACGCCAGGGAGGCGACGCGGTACACCGCGATGGCCCGCCAGAACGACCCTTCTATCCCCATGGGATCCCGAACCGCCCGTCAGAGCTTGCCGACGAAGCGGAGCAGGACGATCTCTGCCATGCGGTCTGTCTACCATCGGCCGGACCTCGGGCCAAGGCCGCCGGGACCGGCCGTGTCCCCGCCGAGAACGAGGGCAGCTGACCGGGTGAGGCGCGGGCTACGAGGTGCGGGCACGCGGCAGAGGAGGCGACATCCCATGGCGGACTTCGTCGGAGCGGTCGATCAGGGCACCACCAGCACCCGGTTCATGGTCTTCGACCATGCGGGGAACGAGATCGCCCGGCACCAGCTGGAGCACCAGCAGATCCTCCCGCACGCCGGATGGGTGGAGCACAATCCGACCGAGATCTGGGAGCGTACGCGCGCGGTGATCGAGACCGCGCTGCGCGAGGCCCGGCTGACCGCGTCCGACCTCGCCGCGCTCGGCGTCACCAACCAGCGCGAGACGACGCTGGTCTGGAACCGGCGCACCGGCCGGCCGTACTACAACGCGATCGTGTGGCAGGACACCCGGACCGACCGCCTCGCGGCCGCGCTGGACCGCGACGGCAGGGGCGACGTCATCCGGCGCCGGGCCGGGGTGCCGCCGGCGACGTACTTCTCCGGCGCGAAGATCCAGTGGATTCTGGACAACGTCGACGGCGTGCGGAAGGACGCCGAGTCCGGCGAGGCGATCTTCGGTAACACCGACACGTGGCTGCTGTGGAACCTCACCGGCGGAACCGACGGCGGCGTGCACGTCACCGACCCCACCAACGCCGGCCGGACGATGCTGATGGACCTGGAGACCCTGGACTGGGACGAGGAGCTGCTGTCGTTCTTCGGTGTCCCGCGCGCGATGCTGCCGCGGATCCTGCCATCATCCAACCCGGACGTGTACGGCTTGACCCGGCGGAGGGGGCCGCTCGCCGGCGAGGTGCCCCTGTCCGGCGACCTCGGCGACCAGCAGGCGGCGACGGTGGGCCAGGTGTGCTTCGACGCGGGCGAGGCCAAGAACACCTACGGCACCGGCAACTTCCTGCTGCTCAACACCGGCACCGAGCCCGTGCGGTCCAAGCACGGGCTGCTCACCACGGTCTGCTACCGGTTCGGCGCCGAGCCGCCGGTGTACGCGCTGGAGGGCTCGATCGCGGTGACCGGTTCCGCCGTCCAGTGGCTGCGGGACCAGCTCGGCATCATCTCGGGCGCGGCGCAGAGCGAGGCGCTGGCCCGGCAGGTGAAGGACAACGGCGGCGTGTACTTCGTGCCCGCCTTCTCCGGCCTGTTCGCGCCGTACTGGCGCTCCGACGCGCGCGGCGTGATCGTCGGCCTGTCCCGCTACAACACGAACGCGCACATCGCCCGGGCCGCCCTGGAGGCGATCTGCTACCAGACGCGCGACATCGTCGAGGCGATGCAGGGCGACTCGGGGGTCGTCCTCGATGTGCTGCGCGTGGACGGGGGAGTGACCGCGAACAGCCTGTGCATGCAGCTCCAGGCGGACATCCTCGGCGTGCCCGTGTCCAAGCCGGTCGTGGCCGAGACCACCGCGCTCGGGGCCGCGTACGCCGCCGGGCTGGCCGTCGGCTTCTGGCGGTCGACGGGGGAGCTCAGGACGAACTGGAACGAGGCCCGCCGTTGGCTGCCGACCTGGACCGACGAGCAGCGCGCGGAGGGGTACGCCGGGTGGAAGAAGGCCGTGGAACGCGCGATGAACTGGGTGGACGTCGGCTAGCCGCGGGATGCCTGCTGGATTTCGGGCGGATGCCGGCGGGATGTCAGCGGATGCCGACGTAGAACCGGGTCTGGTCGCTGCGGTGGAGCGCGTAGTACGCCTCGAACCGGGTGTTGTCGTCCAGCCACGCGACCGACTCGATGCCGAGCAGCGGCGTCGAGGTGGAGACCTCCAGCAGCGCCGCGTCGTCGGGGTCGGGGAAGACGGCCTCGATCCACCGGTCCGCCGCCGCCGGCTCGATGCCGTACCGGCGTCGCAGCACGTCGTACAGGGACTGGTTCTCCAGGACCGCGCGCTCCAGCCCAGGGACCAGCCGGGCGGGCAGGGCGGTGTCGACGAGCAGCCACGGCTGGCCGTCGACGCGGCGCAGCCGGCGCAGCCGCACGACCTGCTCCCCGAGCGGGATCCGGAGGAGGGCCGCCTCCCGCTCGTCCGCCTCGCCCATCGCCTGGTGGATGGTCTGGGTCGTCACCCGGCGTCCCGACTCCCGCAGGTCGTCGGCCGAGCCGGACACCGACCCGACGAAGCGCAGCTCGGTCTTGCGCGGGGCCACGAAGGCGCCGCGTCCCTTGATCTTGTAGATGAGGCGCTGCTGCACGAGCTCGCGCAGGGCCTCCCTGACGACGGTGCGGGACACGCTGAACATGACGCTCAGCTCGGCCTCGGACGGCAGCGGCTGGTCCGGGCCCAGCTCGCCGCTCTCGATCTCCGCCCGTAACGCCCGCATGAGCTGCATCCACAGCGGTTCCGCCCCGTCGCGGTTGAGGCGCGGAAAGGTCATCGTCACGGGTCCCTCCTCGGCGGTGGCTGCAAGCAGCATGCCATGCCCGGCAAGCCTGTCATGACAGGCTTTTGCGCCTGTCGTGAAGATTATCCTCCATTGCCCTGGTCATGTCCGCAGGGAAACTCAGTCTTGACAGCTCCGTAACGTCGGCTTAGTTTGCTTGTCACTACAGGCCTGTAATGACATCCCGCCTCTTGCGAGTGATGCGTTCCCGCGGCTTTCGACTTCTCCCGCTCCGGCGGACCTGCTCTCTCTGGAGACACGATGCGTATTCGTCCCACACGCCGGCCCTGGCGCGCGGCCTCCGCGGCGACGATCGCCGCTCTCGCGGTCCTGGCCACGGGGTGTAGCTCCGGCGACACCGCGGCCGACGACAAGCCGAGCGCCGCCGGCGGCGGCGACAAGCCGTTCATCGCGCTCAGCAACGGCTTCATCGGCAACGGCTGGCGGCAGACGATGATCGCCAAGTTCGAGGCCGCCGCCACGCAGGCGCAGAAGGACGGCCTGATCAGCAAGTACAAGGTCGTCAACGCCCCGGGCGAGAACTCCGCGACCGAGCAGGTCGCGCAGATCAAGAGCCTGCTGCTGCAGAAGCCGGACGCCCTGCTCATCGACCCGTCCTCGCCGACCGCGCTCAAGCCGGTCATCCAGCAGGCGTGTGACGCCGGCGTCAAGGTCGTCGTGTTCGACTCCGCGATCGACGCCCCGTGCGCCCACGTGCTGCAGAACAGCTTCGTCGACTGGGCCACCTACGCCGCGAAGCCGCTCCTGGACGGCATCGGCGGCAAGGGCAACGTGATCGTCAGCCGCGGCGTCGTCGGCTCGCAGCCTGAGGCCGAGATGTTCGACACCACGAAGAAGATCCTCGGTGACTACCCCGGCGTGAAGACTGCCGCGACGGTGACCGGCATGTGCGACGGCGCCACCGCGCAGAAGGCCGTGCTCGGCGTGCTGTCCAGCGTGCCGAAGGTCGACGGCGTCATCGGCTGCGGCGACGGCTACGGCGTCGCCCAGGCGTTCGCCACGGCCGGCAAGCCGGTGCCCGCGGTGACGTTCGAGACGAACGGCCGCGCGCTGAACTACTGGAAGGACAACAAGATCGACAACGGTTCCGTGGCGGTCATGTCCGACCCGGGCCAGTCGGTCGCCGCCCTGTGGGAGGCGCTGGAGCTGCTCGACGGCAAGGACGTGCCCAAGCAGCTGACCTTCCCGATCGTCCTCGTGGAGCAGAAGGACCGCGACGCGTGGGCCTCCGTGCTCAAGCCCGACGAGTACGCCGCGTGGCCGTGGACCCGCGACCTGTTCCAGCAGCAGGTCGAGGCCATTAAGACCGGCGGCGAGCCGGTGCAGCCGCCGATCCCGACGGCCGCCGGCTGACCGGGGAACCGAAGGAACCCGAACAGCGAACAGGCACGGAGGAGACCGGGGCATGCACGTGGAGAACCTCCCGGCAGCGTCATCTCAGGACCCGTCCCAGGGGCCGTCCGAGACGCCGCCGGGGGCGGACCGGGGACCGCGAGCCGGGCGGCCCGTCGTCGTCGCCAAAGGCGTGACCAAGACGTACGGGCGCACCCGGGCACTCAACGGCGTGGACCTCGAGGTCCGCGCGGGCGAGGTGCTCGGGCTCGTCGGCCACAACGGAGCCGGCAAGAGCACCCTCATGCGCGTACTCGCCGGGCTGGAGTCCTGCGACGACGGCGCGGTCCTGGTGCACGGGAAGGAGGTCTCCGGCGAGGCCGGCCCGCGCGCCGCGGACTTCCGCGCGGTGCGGATGGCCTACCAGGAGACCTCGCTCTGCCCCGATCTCACGATCGCGGAGAACATCTGGGTGTCCTCGCGGCACTGCCTCCCGCGGATGCGGTGGCGGCGGGCGGCCAGCGACGCGGTCCGCGGCCGGCTCGACGAGATGTTCCCCGGCCACGGCGTGACGCCGCGCGACCGGGTCGAGGACCTGTCCCTGGCCCAGCGGCAGATGGTCGAGATCACCAGGGCCAGCCTGGTCGACCGGCTCGACCTGCTGATCCTCGACGAGCCGACCGAGTCGCTCGGCCCGGACGCGGCGCGGTCGCTGTACGACTACGTGCGCCGGCTGACCGCGGCCGGCACCGCCGTGCTGCTCATCTCGCACCGCATCCGGGAGGTCCTCTCGGTGGCCGACCGCGTCGCCGTGCTGCGCGACGGCGCGGTCACCGCCGAGCGGTTCGCCGAGGGGCTGGGCGAGCAGGACGTGCTCACGCTGATGGGGGCGCACGTCGCGGTCCCGTCGGAGCGGGAGCGCGCCGCCGCGGCCCACGCGGCCGAGGGCGCCGCCGAGCGGCCGGTCGTGGCCGAGCTGCGCGGCGCCACCGGACCCGGCCTGCGCGAGGTCTCCCTGCGGGTCGGCGCCGGCGAGGTCGTGGGCCTCGCCGGGCTGGCCGGGCAGGGCCAGCAGGAGGTGCTCGAACGCCTGTGGCGCCCCGTCCGGCGCGACACCAAGGTGCTCGGCACCCGCGCGTACGTGCCCGGCGACCGGCAGCGCTCCGGCGTGCTGCCTCTGTGGAGCGTGGCCGAGAACCTCATCGTCACCGCTATGCGCGGCCTCGCGAAGCAGGGCATCCGCCGCCCCGCCGAGGAGCGCGCGGCGGTCGGCGACTGGGTCGAGCGCCTCGCCATCCGCGGCGGCGCGGACGCGGGCATCACCGAGCTCAGCGGCGGCAACCAGCAGAAGGTCATCGTCGCCCGCGCGTTCGCCTCGACGGCGGAGCTCGTGCTGCTCGACGACCCCTTCCGGGGCGTGGACGTGCACACCAAGACCGACCTGTACGGACTGATCCGGCAGGAGGCGGCGCAGGGCCGGAGCGTCGTCTGGTACTCCAGCGAGAACGCGGAGATGGCCCACTGCGACCGGGTCTACGTGTTCCGCGCCGGCCGCGTGGTCGCCGAGCTGGTCGGCGAAGAGATCTCCGAGGAACGGATCATCGCCGTCTCCTTCGCCGAGTCCGAGTCGGATGGAGAGCAGAGCAATGAGTGAGCTCCTCGCGTCGGCCCTGCCGTCCCGGGCGCGGATGCGCCGTACGGCCCCGGCCGTGGTCAGCGCCGTCGCCCTCGCCGCGATGATCGCGGTCTGCGCGTCGCTGCAGTCGGACGTGCTGACCGTGGGCGGCCTCACGCTGGTCCTGTCGGCGACCGTGCCCCTCGTCATCGCGGCCCAGGCCCAGATGGTGCTCATGTCGGTCGGCGACATCGACCTCGGGATCGGCAGCTTCGTCGGCCTGGTCACCGTCGTCTCGGCCACCACGCTGGTGACGTCGCCGCTGCTCGGCGTCCTGATGCTTCTCGGGCTCGTCGCGGCGTACGCCGTGCTCGGCGCCCTCATCCACCTCCGCCGGGTGCCGTCGCTGATCGCGACCCTCGGCGCGTCGTTCGTCTGGCTGGGACTGGGGCTGTTCATCCTGCCGACGCCCGGCGGCTCGACCCCGGAGTGGCTGGCGTCGTTCGGCGCGTGGGCACCCGCCGGGTTCCCCGCGCCGCTGCTGCCGATCCTGGTCGTCGCCCTGGTGGTGTACCTCCTCACGTCGCGCAGCGCGCTCGGCGTGCGGATGCGCGGCCTGGGCAGCAACCCGGTGGCGCTCCAGCGGGCCGGCCTCCGGCCGCTGACGTCCCGCGTCTTCGCGTACACCGCGGCGGGTGCGCTCGGCGTCGTGTCCGGGCTCGTCCTGGCCTCCCAGACGGGCGGCGGGGACGTGTCGTCGGCCTCCAGCTACCAGCTCATGACCGTGGCCGCCGTGATCCTCGGCGGCGGCTCCTTCGTCGGCGGGAGCGCCGTTCCCTGGGGCGTGGCCATCGGCGGGGTGACGCTCGGGCTGGTCAGCGTCGTGCTCAGCCTGCTCGACGTGCAGTCCAACATGCAGTCCGCCGTACAAGGTGTGATCGTTCTGGCCGTGCTCGCCGGCCGCGTCGTGGTCGGGAAGGTGCTGCGATGAACATCCGCGCGATCGCTTCGCGCCCGTGGATCTGGGGCTTCGCCGCGGCGGTGCTCGTCTGGCTGGTCATCCTGACCGTCTCGGGCCAGGGCGGCGGCCAGACGGTGTCGCTCGCGCTGTCTCTGGCGCCGTACCTCGTCGTCGTGGGGCTCGGCCAGATGCTCGTCATCACGGCGGGCCCCGGCAACATCGACGTGTCGGTGGCGCCGATCATCTCGCTCGCCGGGTTCGTCTCGGTCGGGGTGGCCGCCTCGTCCGGATCGGCGACGGTCGGCGTCCTCGCGGGCATCGGCGTCGGCGTCCTCATCGCGGTCATCAGCACCGTGGCCATCCTCGGCCTGTCCGTCCCGCCGATCATCGCCACGCTGGCCGCCGGGCTCGTCGCCTCGTCGGTCACGCTGACGATCGCGACCGGCTTCACCGCGATCCCCGACCCCGGCCTGCGGCAGCTCCTCAACGTGCGCCCGGCGGGCGTGCCGATCCTCGCCGTGGCCGTCGCGGTCCTGACCGGCCTGATCGTCTTGCTGCTGCGTCGTACGGTCTACGGCCGCTCCCTGATCGCGGTCGGGCAGAACCGCAGGGCGGCCGAGCGGGCCGGCATCCCGGTCGCCCGGGTCATCGCGACGACGTACCTGGTGAGCGGCGCGCTCGCCGGGCTGACCGGCGCGCTGCTTGCGGCCTACATCGCGCCCTCCGCCGACCTCGGCACGCGCTACCTGCTCGACTCCGTGGCCGTCGTCGTCATCGGAGGCACGCTCATCTCCGGCGGCCGCGCCGTGCCGGTGGGCGTGTGGGGAGCCGGACTCTTCTTCATCCTGCTCGACGGCCTCGTCAACCTCGTGGGCTGGAGCACCGCCGCGCAGAACCTGCTCAAGGGCGGCCTGGTGCTCTTCGTCCTCTTCCTCGCCGGCGGGGGTGACCGTGCCGGGGGCACGGCCTCCCGATTCAGAAGACGGCCGCGAACGGCGGCCGCGACCACCACAACAACAGGAGACAACACTCATGGCTGACACCGACGGCCTGATCGACGCCCGCGACTTCGGGACGTCCGGGGCCCCGGCGAGCGGCATCGCGGGCGGCTTCCACGTGAAGGGCGCGCACGCGCAGGACTGGGGGCTGCAGAACCGGCTGTCCCGCATCTTCCGGCCGGACACCGGGCGGACAGTCATGCTGGCGTTCGACCACGGCTACTTCGTCGGGCCGATGGCGGGCCTGGAGCGTCTCGACCTCAACATCGCGCCGCTCGTGCCCGACGCCGATGCGATCATGATGACCCGGGGCGCGCTGCGCACCAGCATCCCCTCCACCACCGGTGCGGGCATCGTCCTGCGCGCCAGCGGCGGCCCGAGCATCCTGCGCGAGCTGTCGGACGAGCACATCGCCCTCGACATCGAGGACGCGGTGCGGCTCAACGCGGACGCCCTGGCCATCCAGGTGTTCGTCGGCGGCGAGCACGAGTCGCGGTCGGTCGCCAACCTGGCCAAGCTCGTGGACGCCGGGCAGCGGCACGGCGTCCCCGTCCTCGGCGTCACCGCCGTCGGCAAGGACATGGTCCGCGACGCCCGCTACTTCCGGCTGGCCACCCGGATCACCGCCGAGATGGGCGCGCACATCGTCAAGACGTACTACGTCGACGAGGGCTTCGAGACCGTCACCGCGAGCTGCCCGGTGCCGATCATCGTCGCGGGCGGCAAGAAGCTGCCCGAGCTGGACGCCCTGACGATGGCCTACCGCTCGATCCAGGAGGGCGCCGCCGGCGTCGACATGGGCCGGAACATCTTCCAGAGCGAGTACCCCGCGGCCATGCTCGCGGCGGTGCGCGCGGTCGTGCACGACGGGCTGAAGCCGGAAGAGGCCCACGAGCTCTTCAAGGAGCGGTCGGCCGCCGGCACCGCAGCGTCCTGACCCCTTCGTGGGCGCGGGTCCCGGGCGGCATCGGCAGTGCCGCCGGCGGGGGACCCGCGCCCGTCATCCCCGGGAGCATCCCCATGCCGCACCACCCCGCCGGACGTGACGACGTCGTCGACCTCGCCGTCATCGGAGCCGGTATCAACGGGCTCGCCGTAGCCCGAGACGCCGCCGCCCGCGGCCTGCGCGTCGTCGTCGTCGATCGCGCCGACGTGGGCGCGGGCACGTCGAGCACGTCGAGCCGCCTGATCCACGGCGGCCTGAAATACCTCGAGCGCTACGACTTCACGCTCGTGAACGAGTCCATCCGCGAGCGGCACCTCCTGTTCCGCACCGCCCCGCACCTCGTCCGGGACTACCCGATGCTCATCCCCTTCTACGAGGGGAACAGCAGGCCGGGCGCGCTGATCCGGCTCGGCCTGGCGGCGTTCGACGCCATCGCGATGAACCGCGGACGCGGCCTCAGCCGCGGCGTCTCCGTGCGCAAGGTGGCCCGCCGCTGGCCCACCCTGTCGCGGAAGGGGCTGCGCGGAGCGGCGCTGTTCCACGACGCGCAGGTGCCGTGGGCCGAGCGGCTCTGCGTGGAACTGCTCCTCGACGCCCAGCGGCTGGGCGCGCGGGTGCTCACCTACACCACGGTCACCGACCTGATCGTCGAGGGCGACCGCGTCTCCGGCCTGCGGATCGAGGACAACCGGACCGGTGAGCGCGCCGAGGTCAGGGCCGCCGTCACCGTGAACGCGGCCGGTCCGTGGATCGACCGGATCCTCGACGGCCAGGTGGAGAGCCGGCGCCTCAACGGAGGCACGAAGGGCAGCCACGTCATCATCGACCCGTTCCCCGGCGCCCCCGACACCTGCATCTTCTTCGAGGCCGCCGCCGACCAGCGGCCGATCTTCGTCCTCCCCTGGCAGGGCCGGTACATGCTGGGCAGCACCGACCTGACCTTCGAGGGCGACCTGGACGAGGTCGTCGCCAGCGACGCCGAGATCGACTACCTGCTCGCCGAGACCAACCGGATCTTCCCGGAGGCCCGGCTCACCCCCTCCGACGTGCTGTACAGCGTCGCCGGGGTGCGGCCCCTGCCGTACACGGCCGGGGTGTCGGACAACGCCAAGATCAGCCGCGGCCACACCGTGCTCAACCACGCCCCCGCGTACTCGGGGCTGCTCACGGTCATCGGCGGCAAGCTGACCACCCACCGCGCGCTCGCCGAGGACGTCACCGACGATGTCCTGCGCGTGCTCGGCCGCCGCCCCCGGCGGTGCGTCACCCGCGAGCGGCCGTTCCCCGGCGCGGAGACCTCGGACTGGAAGGCGTTCGCCCAGGACTTCATCCGCTCGTCGCCGCTCAGCGGAAAGCAGTCGCGCCGGCTGCTCACCGTCTACGGCGTCCGCGCCCGCCGGGTGCTCGAACTCGCCGCCGAGAACCCGTCGCTGGCCGAGGTCGTCGACAAGGAGTCCGGCGCGCTCGCCGCCGAGGTCGTCATGGCCGTACGCGAGGAGGGGGCCGTGACGCTGGGCGACATCCTGCTGCGCCGTATGCTGGTCGGGCTCGGCGCGGACATGGGCCTTTCGGCCGCCCCCACCTGCGCCGACGTCGCCGTACGGCACCTCGGCTGGGACGAGGCGCGGGCGCGCGCCGAGGTCGCGGGCTACGAGGCGGAGCTACGCCGCTTCCGTCCTCGGGCCCTGGCCACCCCAACACCCAGCGGAAGCGACAGGAGGACCTCGTGACGGCCCCCGCCACGTGCTACATCGGCGTCGACGTCGGCCTCACCGCGTCGAAGGCCGCCGCCTTCGACGCCGAGGGCAACGAGATCGGCGTGGTGCACGCCCGTACGCCGCGCACCGCCGTGACCGCGCACCGGCACGACGTCGACATGGTCGCGCTGGCCGACACGGTCGTGTCGCTGCTCGGTGACCTCGCGGCCAAGCTGGCCGCCGACGGGTACGTCCCGGCCGGCATCGGCGTGGCGGCGCACGGCAACGGCCTCTACCCCGTGGACGCGTCCCTGCGGCCGGTCGGCCCGGCCATCGCGTCGTCGGACAGCCGGGCCCAGCACATCGTGGACGAGATCGCGGAGGAGGACGCCCTCCGCCTGGCGCGGGAGACCGGCTCCATCCCGTGGGCGGCCCAGCCCAGCGTGCTGCTGCGCTGGCTGCGCGACACCGAGCCGGAGACCTACGCCGCCACCCGGTGGGCGCTGTCCTGCAAGGACTGGGTGACGTCGCAGCTCACCGGGATCCCGAGCGCGGACTACAGCGACGCGAGCGCGTTCGGCATGGTGGCCCTGGACACCCGCGAGTACAGCGCGACGGCGCTGGAGCTGGTGGGGCTGCCCGCGAGCGACCTCGACCGGTTCCCGCCGCTGCGGGAGTCCGGCGAGATCGTCGCCGGGCTGAGCGCCCGGGTAGCCGAGCTGACCGGCCTGCCCGAGGGGCTGCCGGTCATCGCGGGCTGCATGGACTGCGTGGCGGCGACGCTGGGCGCCGGAGGGCGCGCGCTCGGCGACGTGACGATCATCGTCGGGACGTGGGCCATCAACGGCGTCGTCGTGCCCGCCGGCACCCCGGCCCCCGAGGTGACGCTCAGCGCGCTGATGCCCGACACCGGCACCATGCTGGCCATGGAGGTCGCGCCGACCTCGGCCGCCAACCTCGAATGGCTGGCGTCCGCGTCGGTGCCGCACGGCCAGGTCGGCGGCGTTCCCGCGGCCGAGCTGCTCGCCGAGGCGGCCACGGTGCCGCCGGGCGCGGAGGGCCTGCTGTTCCTGCCCTTCGTCAACGGCGCGCCCGAGCACCCCGCGGCCTCCGGGACCTTCCTCGGCATCTCGGGCGTGCACCGTCGCGGCCACCTCACCCGCGCGGTCATCGAGGGGGTCGCGCAGTACCACCGGGTCCAACTCGACCGGGTCCTGGCCAGCGGCGCCGAGGTCGGTGACCGCCCGTGGCGGCTGGCCGGGGGAGGCGCCAGGTCCGAGGTCTGGGCGCAGATCTTCGCCGACGCGCTCGGCCGTCCCGTCCGCCGCCAGCTCACCAGCGAGCTGGGCGCCCGCGGCGTCGCCTCGCTGCTGCCCGCCGCGCTCGGCCACGACGTCGAGCCGTGGTCGGTCAACGACGAGGACGACCTGTGCGTGCGCCCCGGCCCCGCCCGTGACGAGTACGTCCGGCACGGCGAGGTGTTCGACCGGTGCCTCGCCGGCATGTGGGCCGCGTGGTCGGAGGTCGAGCGGTATCGCACCACGTCCTGACCTGCTCGCCGTCCTGAGTCAGCCGCCGTACTGGGTCACGCGCGGACTGAATCAGGCGGCGAGCTGAAACCCGGGCCGCGCCCGCCATATCGGCGGCGCGGCCCGTTCCATGCGCGGCCCGTTGTGACGTGTCCGCTATGTGGGCGAAGATGCTCTTTCTGGGAGATCCGGCCGCACGAGCGCGCACGCCTCCTCGTGAATCACGAGGTCGATGCGCAAAGTGCAAGGATCGGCCGCTGTTTGTCCATGGAGCGGAACCTGCCCTCGGAGTGAAGGTTGCGGCTGACCGGATCACCTTGGGCTAGGGAGGACGAAGACGTCATGGGCGTCACAGAGAAGGCGAGGCGGAGCGCCGGAGTGGCCGCCGGAGTGGCCGCGATCCTCATGGTCGCCGCGTGCGGGAGCGGTGGCGGCGGCGGCACCGACGTCGGCGGGGACAGGCCGGCCGCGTCCGTGGGTCCGGTGACCGTCGAGTGGTGGGGCTGGGCGCCCGGCTACGACAAGGCGGCCGAGGCCTGGAACGCCTCCCACCCGGACATCCAGGTGAAGTACGCCCAGATCGAGCCTGGGTCCAAGGGCGGCTACCAGAAGATGCTCGGCGCGGTGAAGGCGGGCAACGCTCCGTGCCTCGCCCAGGTCGGCGGCGAGACCTTGGCCAGCTTCCTCGTCGAGGGGGCGCTGGAGGACATCACCGACTACGCCAAGGAGTCGAACGCGAAGTTCCAGCCATGGGCGGTCAACTCGGTCACCTTCGGCGGCCGGCAGGTCGCGGTGCCGGTGGACTCCGGGCCGATGGGCATGTTCTACCGCAAGGACATCCTCGCCAAGCACAAGATCGACGTGCCGAAGACGTGGGACGAGTTCGCCGCCGCGGCCGAGAAGCTGCACGCCGCCGACCCCAAGGCCTTCCTCACGTCGTTCAACCCGGACGACATGTACGGCTTCAGCGGCTATGCCCGGCAGGCCGGGGCGAGCTGGTTCTCCACCGCCGGCGACGCGTGGAAGGTGAGCATCACCGACGAGCCCACCCTCAAGGTCGCGAACTACTGGCAGGGCCTGCTCGACAAGAAGCTCGTCGACGTCAAGCCCGCCTGGTCCGACGCCTGGTTCAAGGACTTCACCGACGGCAGGATCGCCTCGCTGGTCGGCGCGGTGTGGATGACCAAGGTGCTGGAGGACTCGATCCCGAAGACCTCGGGCAAGTGGGCGGTCGCACCGATGCCGTCCTGGGAGGCCGGCGCGACGGTCACCGGCAACGTCGGCGGCTCGCCCAACGCGGTGCTGAAGGGATGCGCCCACCCCAAGGAGGCCGTGGAGTTCGCCACCTGGCTGGCCACCGACCAGTCCGCGTTCGACGACCTGGTCGTCAACGGCGGTCTGTTCCCGACCTCGGCGGACGGCACCTCGCTGCCCTCGATGAAGGCGCCGCGGCCCTTCTACGGCGACCAGCCGGTCTTCGAGGTGTTCTCCGAGGCCGCGAAGACGGTCGCGCCGTCCTTCGGGTGGGGGCCGACGACCCCCGCCGTGAACGACGCGTTCAACTCCGCCGTGGGCGAGGCGGTGGCCAAGGGCGGCACACTGGCGGACGCCCTCAAGGCCGTCCAGGAGAAGGCCGTGGCGTCCATCAAGGACAAGGGCCTGAGCGTCACCGAAGGCTAAGGAGTGTCCGACACGACCTACCTCCGGTTCTCCGGTGAGACGTCCCGTACGGCGCCGCCGTGCGGGACGTTTCCTCTCCAGAAAGCGAAAACATGGCAGTCCAGCAACATGAGACGGCCCGCCCGGGCGGCAGGGCGGTGACCGGCGGGGCGAGTGGCGGGACGAGCGGCAGGGTGACCAGCAGGGTGACCAACCGGGCGGCGCTGATCTTCCTCCTGCCGTTCGGTGCGCTGTTCGTCGTCTTCTTCGTGCTCCCCATCGGGTACGCGGTCAACGAGAGCCTGTACAAGCTGAAGCGGTCGGGTCTCGGGTTCGGGACGCCGGAGCGGGTCTTCTCCGGTCTGGCGAACTACGCGGCGGTCTTCCGGGACGACACCTTCCTGACCGGGGTGCGACGGCTGCTGCTGTTCGGGATCGTGCAGGTTCCGATCATGCTCGGCCTGGCGCTGGTGCTGGCCTTGCTCCTCGACGGCCACGCGGCCCGGTTCAAACGGTTCTTCCGGCTCGTCTACTTCCTGCCGTACGCGGTGCCGGGCGTCATCGCGGCGATCGTGTGGTCGTTCCTCTACACACCGGAGATCTCGCCGTTCGGGCTCGACCTGCTCGACGGCGGCGTGGTGCTGTGGTCGATCGGCAACATCGTCACGTGGACGTGGACCGGCTTCAACATGCTGGTCATCTACTCGGCGTTGCGGGCGATCCCCAAGGAGCTGTGCGAGGCGGCGGCGATGGACGGGGCGAGCGCTTGGCGGATCGCCTGGTCGATCAAGGTGCCGATGGTCCGACCGTCGCTCATCCTGACCGGCGTCTTCTCCATCATCGGCACGCTGCAGCTCTTCAACGAGCCGACCGTGCTGAGCGGCGTCACCACCGCTGTCTCAAAGAGCTACACGCCGCTGATGTGGTCGCTCCAGGTCGCCCTGGACAACAACGACTACGCGCTGGGGTCCGCGATCGCCATCGTGCTCGCCCTGCTCGCCGGCGCGCTGTCCTTCCTCTTCCTGCGGCTATCCGCCTGGCTCACCCGACGCGGAGTGATGTGACCGATGAGAACGTCCATGCGAGCCCAGGTGCTCACCACCGCGTTCCTGTTCGTCGTCGCCGTCTACATCCTGCTGCCGGTGTGGTGGATGGTCGTGTCCGCCACCAAGTCGGCCGCCGACCTGTTCGACACGCCCGGCCTCTGGTTCGGCGGCGACCTCCACCTGGCGGGCAACATCGACCGGGTGATGTCGCAGGACGGCGGTCTGTACTCCCGCTGGCTGCTGAACACCCTGATCTACTCCGGGGGAGGCGCGCTCGGGGCGACGCTGCTCGCGGCCATGGCGGGGTACGCGCTGGCGAAGTACCCCTTCCGCGGTCGCGGCGTCGTGTTCGCGATCGTCATGGGGGCGGTCCTCATCCCGGCCCCGCTGATCACGCTTCCGCTGTACCTCCTGGAGAGCCGGATCGGCCTGCTGAACACCATGTGGGGCGTGCTGCTGCCGTGCATGGTCAGCCCGTTCGGCGTCTACCTCGCCCGCGCGTACGCTGAGGCGGCGGTGCCCGACACGCTGCTGGAGGCGGGCCGCATCGACGGGGCGGGGGAGCTGCGGATCTTCTTCACCGTGGGGATCCGGCTGATGGCGCCCGCGCTGGTGACGCTGTTCCTGTTCCAGTTCGTGGCGATCTGGAACAACTTCTTCCTGCCGATGATGGTGCTCAACGACCAGGCCCTGTGGCCCGTCACCCTGGGCCTGGTCAAGTGGCACGGCATCCGCACCGGCTTCCTGCGCGACGCCGTCGTCACGGGCGCCCTCATCTCGATCGTGCCCGTCATCCTGGCCTTCGTGTCGCTGCAGCGCTTCTGGAAGGCCGACCTCGCCGCCGGCAGCGTCAAGCTCTGACGGTGTTTCCGGCGGTGTTTCCGGCGGCGTTTCTGACGGTGCCTGTGACCGCGGCTGTACTGCCCGGCCTCACCCGAGGTCGGGCTCCGGCCGCAGCTCGATGACGGGATCCCCGGCCTCGTCGAGCTCCAGGACCACGATCTCGTTGTCCCCGGCCCGCAGCAGCGGGCCGGGCAGGTAGAGCGTGCGCTGCGGGCCGATCGACCAGTAGCGACCCAGGCAGAAGCCGTTCACCCAGACATAGCCGTGTCCCCACCCCGGCAGCGCGAGAAACGTGTCGGCGGGCTCGTCCACCGTGACGGCGCCCCGGTAGAAGGCGGGGGCGGCGGTCGCCGTACCGGGCCGGAACGGGACCGCGCCCGCGTCGCCGAATCGCAGGTCGCCGAGCGGGACGGCCTCCGCGGTCACGCCGTGGAGGTACTGCCGCTCGTGCCTGATCCCGCCGGTGACGCCCTTGCGCTCGCCCATCAGCGGGCCGTAGTTCAACCGCCCGAGCGACTCGACCAGCAGCTCCACCGTGGCCGGGCCGGACACCTCCACCGCCCGGTGCTCCTTCTGGTCCACGGGGTCCAGCACGGCCACGCGGACGCCGTCCACGTAGACGTGGGCCCGGTCGTGCAGGCCGTCCACGACCAGCGGGTACGGCCCGCGCGGCCCGGGGACCTCCACCCGGTAACGGACCAGGCCGTGGTCGAGCCCGAGTTCCTCGAACGACGGGGGCGTCGGGCGGGCGACGGGCGGTCCCGCCAGCGCGGGCAGCGCGGGCAGCAGCGCCGCCGACTCGGTCAGCCGCACGGTGGCCGGTGGCAGCACGGGCGGCGCGGGAGGGGGTTCCGGCGCGGGGTTGTAGCGCGTCAGCACGTCGCGGAAGAGCCGGAACTTCTCCGTCGCCGTCCCGTTCTCGCTGATGGGCGCGTCGTAGTCGTACGACGTGATCGTGGGCAGGTAGGCGCCGGTCTCCAGGTCGCGGTTCGCCCCGGCCCAGGTCCCGAAGTTCGTCCCCCCGTGCGCCATGTAGATGTTGGCGGACGCGCCCGCCTCCAGCACCTCCTCCAGCACGGCGGCGGCCTCGGCCGCGTCCCGGGTGACCCGCCGGTTCCCCCAGTGGTCGAACCAGCCGATCCACAGCTCCATGCAGACCAGCGGGTCGTCCGGCCGGTGGCGCCGCAGGGTGTCGAGGGCCTGCGCGGCATCGGAGCCGAACGTGGCGGTGGCGAGCACCCCCGGAAGGGAGCCGCCGGTCAGCATGTGGTCCTCCGCTCCGTCCGCGGTGAACAGCGGGACGTCGATCCCCGACGCGCGCATGGTGTCCGCGAGGTGGCGCAGGTAGGCGCGGTCCGTGCCGTAGGAGCCGTACTCGTTCTCCACCTGGACCATGAGCACGTTTCCGCCTCTGGTGATCTGGTGCTCGGCAAGGCGCGGGAGGAGCCGGGCGAACCACCGGTCGACGTGGGTGAGGAACTCCGGGTCGCTCGTCCTGAGACGCCCGGTCACCCACCACGGCAGCCCGCCGTTGTCCCACTCCGCGCAGATGTACGGCCCGGGCCGTACGATCGCGTGCAGGTCCGCGCGCGCCGCGGCCTCAAGGAAGCGGTCCAGCTCGTCCAGGCGCCGGTACCGCCCGGGCCGCGGCTCGTGCAGGTTCCACGGCACATAGGTCTCCACGGTGTTGAGGCCCATGGCGCGCATCATGGCCAGCCGGTGCGACCACTGGTCCGGATGCACCCGGAAATAGTGCATAGCGCCAGAAAGCAGGCGAAAATCCTCGCCGTTCAGTCGGAATGCGCCGTTCTCTATCGTGAAATTTCCCACTGACGATCCCCCTTCATTCGTGACGGGATCGTCATTCAGTCTCATTACGATCCCCGGGCACGAGCTTGCCGAGGACGGGGTGGGGCGACCATGGACAATTCGCGGCGTCCAGTTGGACCCATCGACTGGGTGCAGGGGCACGAGCCCTGGGACCACTGGTGGCACTACCTCACCCCGAGTCCGGTCCACCGGCGGCTGGGGCTCGCCTGCCTCGCGGTGGGCACCCAGCGGGGGCGGCTGCCCGCTGTCGGCCCCCGCGTCCTCGACCACCACGTCGCCGTGATCGTCCTGTCCGGCCAGGGCTGGTTCTCCTGGGACGGCCGGCCGCCGGTGGACGTGGCCGCCCCCGCGCTCCTGTGGCTGTTCCCCGGCGTGGAGCACCACTACGGCCCATACGAGCCGGGCTGGTCGGAGTGCTTCGCCGACTTCACCGGCCCCGCCGTCGCCGCGTACGGCGAGCTCGGATTCCTCGACCCCGAGGAGGTGGTCGTCCCGCTGTCGTCGGCGGAGCCCGCCCACCTGGTGGTCAAGAAGATGGCCGCGGCCTGCCGCCGCGGAGGTCCCCACATGGAGGTGGAGACCTCCGCCGCCGTGCACGAGCTGCTGGTGACGCTGCGGCGCAGCCGCGCCGACCACGACCCCAACGGCAACCCGGTGCTGAAGAGCCTGGCCAGGGACGCCTGCCTGCCGCTGTCCGTGCCCGAGCACGCCCGCCGCCTGTCCATGCGGGTCGCCGACCTCCGCGACGCCGTACGGCGCAGCGCAGGGTGCAGCCCCAAGGACTACGTGCTGACGATCCGCCTCAACCAGGCCAAGGAGCTGCTGGCCGGCACCGACCTCGGGGTGGCCGCCGTCGCCCGCCGGGTGGGGTACGACGACCCCGGATACTTCACCCGCCTGTTCACCCGGCGGGTGGGGGTCGCCCCGAGCGTGTTCCGTGAGCAGCAGTCCCGGGGGCCGTCTGGTTGCTGATGTCGGGGACAGTGTCGGGACGATGTCAGGACATGTCCCCATTCGTGGAAAAGTGGTGCCCCGCAATTGTGGACACCGTCGAGAGGACAAGCGGGAATGATGGCCGGAGACCGACGAAGCCTGCGGCTGCTCGTGACCGGGGGCGGGACCGGCGGGCACACCTACCCTGCGCTGACCACCATCGGAGCGGTCCGGGAGCGTGCCGCCGCCGCCGGGTTCGACCTCGACGTGCTTTGGGTCGGCACCGCCGACGGCCTGGAGGCCCGCGTCAGCGCCGAGAACGGCATCCCGTTCCGGGCGATCAAAGCGGGGAAGCTGCGCCGCAGGCCCAACCTCCGCGAGCTGGCCTCGAACGTCGCCGACATGTTCCGGATCCCGGTCGGCCTCATCCAGGCC
This sequence comes from Microtetraspora sp. NBRC 16547, assembly GCF_030268965.1. GTDB lineage: Bacteria > Actinomycetota > Actinomycetes > Streptosporangiales > Streptosporangiaceae > Microtetraspora. Next base: position 102,180 of record NZ_BSSE01000025.1, read on the forward strand.
GCCGTCATCGCGGCCCGCTACCGGCCGGACGTCGTGCTCTCCACCGGCGGGTACGTGTGCGTGCCGATCGGCCTCGCGTCCCGGGTGCTCGGCCGCCCGCTCGTGATGCACGAGCAGATCACCGCGCTCGGCCTGGCCAACCGGATCCTGGCCAGGTTCGCCACCCGGATCGCGCTCACCCACCCGTCCTCGATTGACCACCTGCCCGCCTCGGCCCGGGACCGGGCCGTCGTCACGGGCAACCCCATCCGGCCACACCTCGTGCACGGCGACGCCGCGTCCGTGTGGGAGCACTTCGGACTCACGCCGGGGTTGCCGCTCATCTACGTCACCGGCGGCGCGCAGGGGAGCCGCCAGATCAACACGATGATCGAGGAGATCCTGCCCTCGCTGCTCACGCGGTCGCAGGTGCTCCACCAGTGCGGCGCCGGCTGGATCGACCAGCTCTCACTGGCCGCCTCCCGCCTTCCCGCTGATCTGAGGCGGCGTTACCACCCCGTGCCGTACATCGGCGGCGAGTTGGCCGACGTGTTCGCCGCGGCCGACATCGTGGTCTCGCGCAGTGGCGCGGGCACGATCGCCGAGCTGACCGCCGTGGGCAAGCCGTCCGTCCTCATCCCTCTCGTCCCGTCCGCCGGTGACGAGCAGCGCCAGAACGCGCGCTATCTGGCCGAGTCCGGCGCCGCCCGGGCGATCCTTTCGGACAAGCCCGGCGCGGACCGGCTCCTCGCCGAGCTCACCGCCCTGCTGGGCAACCCCGGCGACCGCGCCGCCATGGCGTGGGCGGCCAAGTCGCTCGGCCGCCTGGACGCCGCGGACGCGCTCGCCCGGGTGATCCTCGACGAGGCGGGCGTCCTGCCGTAGGCCCGGGACCGGTCAGAAGACCGGCACACCCTCGCGGACCAGCTTCCAGTTCGCCTCGGCGAAGGTCGCCGGGTCGATCGTGCCGGACGCGGTGGCGTACTCGATCAGCGCCTGCCGGATCTCCACCTGCGCGTTGTAGACCACCGGAGCGGTGGTGACGTGCGGGAAGCCGCCGCCGCCCGACTGACGGTAGTTGTTGATCGCCACCACGAACCGCTGGTCGGCCGCGAGCGGCTGCCCCTTGTAGGAGAGGCCGACGATGCGCTGCCCGACCGGCTTGGAGATGTCGATGTCGTAGGTGACGCCCGACAGCTGGTCGTAGTTGTAGTCCGGGGTGCCGCCCGCGTTGGTGAACGTGGCGACGTCGACCGGAGCGCCCGGAGTCACCTGGGCGAAGTACTTGGCGGAGTACTCCAGGTAGTCCTTGATCTGGGCGCCGGTCAGCGTGATCCCGAGCAACGTGTTGTCGTAGACGTACAGGCCGGCCATGTCGCGGACGCTCACCGGACCCGCGGGGAAGACGGCGGTGCGGCTGAACGGCGCGGCGATCGACAGCACCGGCAGCGACGCCTCGGGCGTGCCCGCGATCGCCTTGCTCACCAGGTCGGTCTGCACCTTCTGGATGTAGTCGAGGATCGCGGTGTCCTTGTACGGCGACTCCGCCGCGGAGAGCTGCTCCTTGGACTGGGCGATCACCTGGTTGACGTAGCCCACCGTCTTGTCGTGCTGGGACTGCATCAGCGTGACGATCTTCGGGTCCTCGGCCACCGTGTTCGTGTTCAGCGTGGTGGACGACTTGGCCGCCACGGACCACTGGCCGCGCTGCTTGGTCAGGGTGAAGTCCACCACCGACAGCCGCTGGCCCCACCTGCTCGGCTCGGTCAGCAGCACCTGCTCGCCGGTCGCCTTGTTGGTGACGAACCGCTGCGGCACGTCGTTGTGGGCGTGGCCGAAGAGGACGGCGTCGACCCCCGGCACCTCCTCGGCGACCATCGCCGCGGCGTTCTCCACCGGGAGGTCCGTGCCGTAGGAGGACAGGCCGTTGTCACCCGCGTGCGCGGTGACCAGGACCACGTCGGCACCCTGGCTGCGGATGACCGGCACCCACTTCTTCGCGGTGGCGACCAGGTCGAGGAACTCCAGCTTGCCGTCGACGTTGGCCTTGTCCCAGATGGCGACGCCCGGGTTGGTCAGCCCGAGCACACCGACCTTGATCGGCTTGTCGCCCTTGACGTTCATCGTCTTGATGATGAACGGCGTGTACGCGGGCAGGCCGGTCGTGGCCGACACCGCGTTCGCGCCCAGCACCGGGGCCTTCATCTGCTTGATCCAGGTGGCCAGCAGCGGCAGGCCGTAGTTGAACTCGTGGTTGCCGAGGGTCACCGCGTCGTACCCGATGGCGTTCATGGCCTTGGCCATCGGGTGGATCTCGCGGGACTCCGTGATCGGCTCGACCTTGGCGTAGTAGTAGTCGAGCGGCGTGCCCTGGAGGGTGTCGCCGGAGTCGAAGAGCAGCGTGTGGTCCGCGCCCCGGTCGGCGCGGATCTGCTTGACCATCGTGGAGATCTTCGCCAGGCCGACGTCGTTGTGCGCGCTGTCGTCGTACTCGGCGTTCTTGAAGTAGTCCCAGTTGAGGGCGTTTCCGTGGATGTCGGAGCTGGCCATCACGGTGACCTTCACCGTGTGGTCGGGAGTCGCGGCGGCGAGGGCAGCGGGGGTGACGAGGCCGAGGGCCACCATGGCGGTGGCGCCGGTCGTGAGGGCCCGCCGGACGTTGAATGACATGCGTGGGAGAGTAGTTACGGCGTATTACTCAGTGGTCACAGCTTCCTTAATGGGGCGTAGTCGCGGGTGACCATTGAGACTAGCCAGACCAGCCGTTCCGGAGGAAGATTCGGTTCTCCGGTGATCTGCCGGAGTACACACTCGACCGTCTGGGACCAATGACACACCAACGGGTCACCCGAAATCGGTTGTCCGGATTGGTACGGTTAAAGCCCCGGACAGACACGGATTAAGGAGACCGGTGGAGGTCGAACAGACAGCGCTGCCCGGCATAGGGCTGCGTCACGAGTTCGTCACGCAGGCGGGAAGGCGCATCGGTGTCGTGTCACACCGCACGGGCCGCCGCGACCTGATCGTGTACGACCGCCTCGATCCCGACCGGGCATGCGAGGCGATCAAGCTGAACGACGAGGAGTCGGACGCCCTGGCCGAACTGCTGGGCGCGCCGCGGATCGTGCAGCGCCTCAACGCCCTTCATCGCGAGGTCGAAGGGCTCGTCAGTGAACAGTTGCCGATCGTGCCGGGCACGCCGTACGCGGGCCGGCCGATGGGAGATGCGCGGGTGCGCACCCGCACCGGGACGTCGATCGTCGCGGTGGTGCGGGCCGGACAAGTGATCGCGAGTCCCGGACCGGAGTTCGTGCTCGCCGTAGGGGATGTGGTGGTCGTGGTAGGAAGCTCAGAGGGCACCGAGGCCGTCGCCGAGATCATGGCGAACGGGTAGGGCAGCGGGTGCACACAGCGATCCTCTTCGTCGAACTCGGTGGTGTCGTTCTCGCGCTCGGTGTGCTCGGAGCATTCGCCCTGCGCGTCGGTATCTCTCCCATTCCCCTCTATCTGATCGCCGGTCTCGCCTTCGGCACCGGCGGCATCCTCCCCCTGGCGACGAGCGAGGACTTCATCTCGGTCGGTGCCGAGCTGGGCGTCATCCTCCTCCTACTCACCCTCGGGTTGGAGTACAACGCGGACGAACTGGTCACCAGCTTGCGCGACAACGCCCGCGGCGGTCTGGTCGACCTGGTCCTCAACGCCGCCCCCGGCGCGGTGTGCGCCCTCCTGCTCGGCTGGGGACCCGTCGCGGCGATCGCGATGGCCGGCGTCACCTATGCCACATCCTCCGGAATCACGGCCAAGGTGCTGTCCGATCTCGGCTGGATCGGCAACCGGGAAACCCCGGTCGTGCTGTCGCTGCTGGTCTTCGAAGACCTCACGATGGCGCTGTACCTGCCGATCCTCACGGCCGTGCTCGCCGGGCTGGGCTTCCTCAGCGGCGCCGTCACCGTCGCCATCGCACTCGCCACGGTCAGCCTGGTCCTGCTGGTCGCGCTGCGGTACGGACGCGTCATCGAGGCGTTCGTGCGCAGTCCCAACTCCGAGGTCCTGCTGCTCAAGGTGGTCGGCCTGGCCCTGCTGGTCGCCGGTCTCGCCCAGAAGCTCCAGGTCTCGGCCGCGGTCGGCGCCTTCCTCGTGGGCATCGCCCTGTCCGGTGAGCTCGCCGAGGACGCCCGCGCGCTGCTCGCCCCGATCCGTGACCTGTTCGCCGCGGTGTTCTTCGTCTTCTTCGGCCTGCAGACCGACCCGGCCGCGATCTGGCCGGTCGCCGGTCTGGCCGCGCTGCTCGCCGTGGTCAGCATGATCACCAAGCTGGCCACCGGCGCGTACGCGGCGCGAAGAGCGGGCATCGCGCGGGAAGGCCGCGTACGAGCGGGCATCGCGCTCATCCCTCGCGGCGAGTTCAACATCGTCATCGCCGGACTCGCGGTCGCCGCCGGGGCCCATCCGGACCTCGGACCGCTGGCCGCCGCGTACGTCCTGATCCTGGCGGCGTTCGGTCCTCTGGCCGCTCGCCTCGTGCAGCCGCTCATCGCCGCCGTCGCACGCCGAGCCTGAGGAAGTCCATGGCGATCGAACTGGCCTACGAGACTCATTCGATCACCACGGACAGCGAGGCCGGTATCGCGCCGGGCACGCAGGCCCGACTCACGCAGGTCCGTCGACTCACGAAGGCCGATTCACACCGGCCGACCCGCGAAGGCCGACGGGCATTCGGCGTGGCGTGATGCGGGAACGGCGCGGCACGATGCGGGAACGGGGCGGCGTGATGCGGGAACGGGGCGGCGTGATGCGGGAACGGGGCGGCGTGATGCGGGAACGGGGCGGCGTGATGCGGGAACGGCGCGGCGTGATGCGGGAACGGCGCGGCACGATGCGGGAACGGGGCGGCGTGATGCGGGAACGGGGCGGCGTGATGCGGGAACGGGGCGGCGTGATGCGGGAACGGGGCGCGGGCGTCCACGGTCGTCTGAGTGGACGGCCTCCCGATTCCTGCCACTGTCGCAATTGGGGCTTCCCGGGCATCTGGCGCCGCGGGTGTGGATCGCTGCGCTGCGGTGGGTGGCTGTTCCGGCGCGCCGTGATAGTTGCGTCCTGGTGATGCCGCTGTCGCGGCCATCGCGGGCGCGGTGGTTGCTGGCACGGTCCTACGCGCGCCTCCACAACCACCCACCTCCGCTCCGCTCCCCGCCGCCCCCAGCTCGCCGCCGCCCCCAGTTCGCCGCCGCCCTCGGCTCGCCGCACGATCCCTTGCCTCGCTGCCATGAGTGCGACTGATCCAGGTCACATGTCCTGGTGCGCTTTGGATGACCCGCCCGTGTTGGCCCGCATACTGCTGTTTCCCCTGAAACGGGGTGGTGTGGCAGATTCGGATCAGAAGGGCGGGATGTCGTCCTCCGGGGCCGGCGCCGGAGCCGCAGCCGGTGACGC
>NZ_BSSE01000026.1 GCF_030268965.1 Microtetraspora sp. NBRC 16547
TGCGCACAGCCACACCCGCTCTCCTGCGCCGCCTCCTGTTCCAGATCCCCGCACGCCTCGTCCGGCGTGCCCGCAAACGCCTGATCCGGCTATGCGCCGACCATCCCCATACCGCCGACCTGATCACTGCCTGGAACAAGATTCGAGCCTTGTCCGCCCCCTCCTGACCGTGGCCCATCCGTCCCGACGAGGAGAAAGGCCCCGCCACCGGCCCGCCAGGGGAGACCGAGGGCCTAACCCGGCAACCACCGGGCCTTCTGCATGCCCGAACCCGGAACTCTGCACCCAGCACCCTGATCAACACGACCCCAGCAAGGCTTGATCATGATCGTGAAAGATCTGGGCCAGCCGTTGCCTGATAAGGAAGCGAGAGCAGGGCACACCCAGGGCACACGAGCGCGAAAAGCAGCGCGCAGCGATGAGAAGCCGCGAACGTTGAAATCCCAGCTCAGCACATGAGCTGGGCAGTCGCCGCAGGTCAGCCGTCAGGACAGATCAGATCTCGATGATCTGGCACTCAAAGGGTGTCCACACATCGGGGGAGGGCCCGAGTGAGGTCCGATGATCGCTCAGCCTGGCATGTTGTCCGCCATGATTGAGTCAGTCGACGAAAGGCACGCAATGCGCCGATTACGTGAGTTGATCATGGAGTTCATCGGGGAATTCGTGCTCTGGATGATCCTGGCAATCACCGGAGCGGGTGTCGTCGTCGGAGTATCTGCACTGCTCAACCGGCCATGGCTGACTGAAGCGCTTGTGACATCAGCAGACGCTGACATCACTCTTCTGGCGATCATCGGTCTCGTCGCCCTGATCGGCGCAATCGTCGCTATCACATGGTCGGTACGGAAGATCAAGAAAAAAGTTCCACCGACCTGCTGAACCTTACCTAGCCCGACGCACAGCAACGGTTGACCACACAGCCTTGCCCCGGGCCCTTGCCCCGCCGCCTTCCGGGATGATGGGCGGCACTTGAGCAGGGCGAGGAGCCCTCTACGTCGTGACTGGCTCCCGTTTGCAAGCAGGAAGTCAGGGGGGTTGCCAGGTGCCGAGAGCCCCGGGTCGGCGCGCTGCCGCTTTGCGGTGGATCGATGGCAAGCGGGACAGAGGGGGCAGAGAACATGCTCGCGCCCGAGCAGCCGGAACTAGAGCGAAAAAGTAAACGTTCCATGATTGACTAGATCGAAGAGCCGAGGGCGGCAAGTGAGCGACGCGCAGCACTCAAGCAGGCGAGCAAAACGGCGACGCGCCCGAGCGGCCAAGCAGGCGGCCATGGAGAAAAGCGCGGTTCGCAGGCTTGTGCTCTACACGGTGGCTGGCGTTCTTATTCTCGGCGGCTTGATCTTTCTGGTGTTTCCGGTCGTGGGAGTGGTCGGTGCGGGTGGCATCGCCTCGGGCGTGATCTTCGCTGCTTCAGCGGGTGGGTCCACAACCTGGGTAGTGTCACCTAATCCCCGTGCACCTTATCGCGCCCTGGTCATGGCCATCAGCGGTCTTCTGCTCCTAGCGTTCGTGATGGTGTATGGAGTCTCGGAACAGATCGGGTGAGTGACCAACTGCGTGACAACGCCGACGAACGACACTGGACGCTGGCGGACGGCAGTGGACTGCCTCCGCAGGTAGAGGCCATGCCTCGGTCCGCACATGGCCAGCGACGAGACCGTCATCAGTAGTGTTCGTCTAGGGCTTCGACCAGGTTTCGGAGTTCGCGTGCCCGCCGCGGTGACATTGCCAGCGTCACCGCTTCGAGGTACTCACGGGCCTGCCATGGGTCGCCGCAACAGGCCCATTCTGTGCAACCGGCGTCGTTGTAGTCCCACAGGCGTCGATTCGGTTGGTGGACGAAGCTTCGCCAGCGCACAAAGGCCGACCCGATCGAGCCCGGCCATAAATACTTCTTCTGGCGCTCGATCCGTCTAATTTCGGCGAGGGCTGCCGAGGACAGGCCAGGAATATCCGTGGGGTGATTGTGCGTCTGGCGCCGGCGTGAAAGCCCAGCGTGAACGCGGCCAGGCCGTCTACGCGGCATAGACCTTTGTGGTGATCGTCATGCCGCTCATCCTCTCACCAGTGCGTGCCATGCGTCTCGGGCCGGGGCACTTTGGGGGCACATGGCACCGGAAAGTATTGGCAAGCCATGACAACGAATGGAAGCGTTCTCGCAGGTCGCTCCAGATGCAGGGCGAGAGCATGCAGGTAGGGAGCGTGCGGAATTTGAACCCGGGCCTACAGGCCGACTCTTCCGCCTCACCCGGCTCCAGCCGGTTAATCACTGTGCAAGGGCAACACAATCGTCTATTGTCAAGGCGCCGCGCCTACTCTGGGAAGTTGGCAGTGGCCCAACTCTAGGACGAGGGTGTGAAGAACGATCGCAGGCTGCGCCGCCTCGTCGATGGCGACACTATATGGCTCTGGTCGGTGCGCCAGAAGCTCGACAGGAACCGGTACGAGAACTGCCGTCTAACCCTGTCGCTCTGGCGGGAGGGCTCACGTTCCCGCCTGTCGATCGTCTTCCGGCCCGGCCCGGACAGGGTTATCTCCAACACGTACTTCGAGGCTGGCACCGTGGTAGCACTCCCCGAACGTGACGAGTTGAACCTCTACGAGCCTAAGACAATCCACCGCCTCCTTCAGATTGCAGCAGCGCGCGAAGAGTTGCCCATGGGGCCCGGCACCAGGGAAATCGACGGGTGGCACCTCTTCGAAGCTTTGATGGCTGCCCAGAACGCCGAGGCCTGAGGACGTGACTGCTGTACATCCGAGGTATGCGGAGACCTGGGGACCATTCGGGGACCACACGCTATGCACATCGCCGAACGATCAGCACGGGCGTTCACCTTGCTCTCACCCTTCTGACCCGCGTTGAGCTGCATAAACGACTACACCAACGTCCTGGGGGACAAGGGGGCGCGGCCATCTGCTGGATGTTGATCTGCACCGTCATGAAGTTCCAGGCCTCCATCAGCTGGCGCAAGCTCGTGAAGCGTCTGAGAAAGTCAGGGCGGTGCCTATGCGAGCCCCGCCCCTCCGTGCTTTGACTGCTGATCAGAATTGGGTCTTTGAATCGACACGAGGCCTGGCGTCTTATGCCGCAGTGTCCGGAGCGCTTCCACGCAGAGGCGGGGGAGCTTCAGCGACCGACGGGACCCCCTCCGTCGCCGGCCCGATGCCGCTCCGCGGTGGGTCGACGGCGTACGAGGTGATCAGGGCAGGGGAGGACTACTTGTCGCTGGCACGCGAGGGTCGGGGAGAGCCCTGCGGGAACTCTTCCGCTATTGAATCAAGCAAAGGGACTATCGCACGTCTCCAGATTCCATACGCGACGGCAATCACTTATCAATTGCCACGCAAACTCGCTATTGATGCCCATGGCCGACCGGGTCCGCGCAAGCATGTCGAATGCACAGAGTCCAGAGGAGTTGTCCGCCGCCGCCTCAACCTGGTGCTCATCAAGGTCTTCATTGAAGATATCTTGTAAGGTCATGCCGAAGTATATGTATGTCGCAAACTGTCGCCGAAGCGCAAGCACTTGTTCGGCTTCGCTGCCCACGGATTGCAGAATTTCGTGAAGCAGTTGGCTGAGGGGTTGGCCTTCGTGCTGGCCACTCTCGATTTTATGTAACTGCAAAAGCAGTCGTGCATTGTCCTTGACGGCGGGAAGCTGAGAAAGGGCACGAGCCTTTCTATGAATATCGACCCTTACGGCACTGCTGCAAGTCCGGGCAAATTCGGAATGCAGATTGGCGGCACGAATGACGTATCGAGCAGTTCTTATCAAGTCTCTCGCTAGTCCGGCTGATAGGGCATGACAGAAAGCGACATAGGGCTCGGTTAGTCCGATTACGCGCCGATAGAGCAGTCGGCGAGACTCCTCGTAGGAGAGCAACTCCACGCGTAGAATTTCATCGAAGGAGCTATCGAAGGCGTCGCGAAGTTGAAAACCTCTCCTCTCAAATGCGGTCAAGGCATCGTCGGACACGGTTATTAGAAAATACACCTGCGGAATGCCGAAGATGCTTTTTATCTCATTGAGAAACTTCTCGGCCTGCTCGGCCGAGCCGATCTTGTCCAGTTCGTCAACGCCAATAGTGACACGTCCACCCCTATCATTCACATGTTGCGACACCGTTCTGGCAAATACTCGAAACTCCCGCACAATCTCTGGATAGCTTAAAGGCTGTTCTGCGCGCGATACACCGTGAGATCTTTGAGCATCGAAACCTAGGCTGACGGGCAGGTTCAGGCTAGTTTTTATACTTCCCGACCATGACGTACTCTGCGTTTGCAGATATCGAACTCTTGCGAGGTTGCGCTGTGCAATACGCCTCAAGTAGCGATCCTTCCTTGAATTGCGCCCCCGACGGACTAGTCGAACAATCTCTCCTGTGACAATCGATAGGTTCATCCAGCCACCGATAAGGAGGAAGACTATCGAAATTACGATCGGCACATCGGCATACAAGCCGATCCACAGAAGGCTATCAAAGAGCGAAATAAGGATGACGAACGCTATCGTTTCGACCGCAAAGTATTCCAGCTTGCGCCCGACTGTCCGGCGCGAAGTCGGTGCGTGTCGATGGCTAAATCTCTGAGATACGCTACGGCACAGCATCGCAAACAGGAGAAGAACGAACTCCCTCGCCACATAATCAACAGGGGCAGAAACCATGCAGCGGACATCCGCGGTGGCCCTGCTATTCCGAACCTCGCAATGGATACGCATGAGGGAAGACTTTCCAGCGCCGCGAGGTCCTGCGATTCCGATGCTGCCGCCCGATAGTTGATCAAGAAGCTCGCTTAGTTCTTGAGATACTCCAGTTGGCACACGGTATGCAGATTCGTGAAGATCGCTGAGGCCGCGGCTGTCCTGTACGGCGAATTTCTGGCCGAGGCGGTCTCGTCGCGCTTGATTGATTGATTGTCGTAGTATGGGAACGATGAGATTGCGATCGACGACCGCATTTATCAGCTGGGCGCGAGCGGAAACCATGAGTCTGTGATAAGGGTTATTCGTAGCCCTGAAAGAAAAGTATTGACCGAATATGGTCGCTCTTGCGTGATTTGCACCGAATAGGGCTGCGGATAGGAGAAATACGGTAAGGCCGATGGCCATAATGATTGTTCCTGCAAAGTCTAGCCAGAACCCCAGCATCAGCCCGATTATCAGTAGAGCTGCCCCGATCAAGCAGCCCTGCTTGCTCCTTGAAAGTAGCACCTCCCTTGTCGGATTACTTGATGCCGATCTTAGAGAAGACTCCAGGGCAGTCGAATAATCATCAAAGGCAAGACGATATTTTTTATGCTCATCGGGGGCCTCTTCGAGAATCTTGTCGAGCTGACGAGAAGTCATATCGTAGGTTCGATCACGGTCGACTCCTAATTCCGCCATGGCATGCCTAATCTCTTCTTCTTGCAGCGCGGCTTTTACTAGGCCCCTCAACTTTAGGCGTAATGATAGATCTTGATGGGTGGCGCTTGCTTCGCTATCGTCATTTAGTTCTTCGGTGATACTGGAGAGCCATCCTTTAATGCCCACGAACATCTTCCCCATTTGAAGACCGGAGGTGTTATGCCGACGCGGGATAACTTACGGGATCGATTTGCCTAAATAATTTGTGCTCGTCACGCTCGAAACTGATTCTCTACCCGCGTTCACACCGAAGCGCTCCATCGCAGATCTCTGCATCGCTCAACCGATGGGGGCTACGGGGAGCACCTGTCATGGCCGACGAAACACGGGAGAGTCCGCATAATGGTGATCGCAGACTGCCCACCACCGCTCTGCGCCGGCATCCAGCACGAGCACACTACGGGTGGCCTGGTTAGGACAGGGGGCAGCCCAGGTGCATTGCTTGCGTCGAGCCGGACTCTTGGCGCCGTGCACCGTGATGTCCCACTCGCGCTCCTCTAGGAGTTCCATACGCCCAAGGTAGTGTTGTGATCCATGCCTGGCCAGGTATCAAACGGGGACCACATGGGGACCGCACGTCATGCGCGTAGCCGATCAATTCGCGCGTCACCAGGCGTTGTGCATGGCTACCTGAATGCCGTTGAACTGCTGAGATGCCTACCGCATCGTCCTGGGGGTCAAGGGGCTCCAGCATTAAGACGCTTCACGATGGACCGCCCAGGTCTCATATGAGACTCTCTCGACGAAGGCGGGAGGCGGAGAGTGGACGAGGCGGAGCGCCGGTTTCACCGTGCGATGATCGAGATCTATCAGACCGCCAAGCGGGATCTCGGGTACAACGCGACGCGCTTCATCCAGATGGTTTCAGACCGCGGGGGTCTTGGCGCCGCGCGGCAACTCTTGTGGAGTGACCAGATTTCGGATGGGTTCGAGACCCTTCGGAGCCATGGTCGCCTTGACCTTACTGTGGAAGCGCATGTCCTGAAGGAAGAGTTCGCAGAGCTCTTCACTGACGCGGACAAGCAACGCGCGCGGGACAGGCTGGACCTGCTTCGGTGAGCCGCCTCCCAGGGCACATCTAGGGCACACGCGCGTAAGAAACGCTGTGAAACGACGAGGAACACTGCACAGCTAAAAGGCAGCCCAGAAGCATGGCAGTTACGGCAGCTGTAGATCGAGATCGTGAGGCTGTAGTGATCGCGGGGGCGCCTGCGGGCATGAGAACGGCCACCAGCATGATCGTTTGTGAGAACAAATCCAGACACGGTGGCCGCAAAGATCAACGTAGCGCATGAACACTGGCCGATCTGCTTCAACGGGCTGATGGACCGGATCGCCGACTGCTTCCCCCGCCGGGAAACCCGGATGACCTGCCGGAACATGATCGAAGCGATGCTGACGGTCCAGGACGGCGCCAACTGCTGGACCCTCGGCGAGGCGATCGGCCACCGCGGCCCACACGTACTGCAACACTTCTTGTCCCGGGCCCGCTGGAATGATGACGCCGTCCGCGACCGGGTCGCCACCTGGGCAGTCGGCCAGCTCGGCGACGCGGGCGTGGTGCTCGTCGTCGACGAGACCGGTGATGAGAAATCCTCCACCGACGCCGCCGGAGCCTCCCGCCAGTACTCGGGTGCGCTGGGCGGGGTCGGCCTGTGCCAGGTGGCCGTGCACCTGTCCTACGCCACGGCGGCCGGGCACACGCTGATCGATCGGCGTCTCTTCCTGCCCAGCGGGTGGGCGGCCGATGAGGAACGCCGCCAGCTGGCCGGGGTCCCCGAGGAGGTGATGTTCGCGAGCAAGCCGCAACTCGCCGTCGACATGCTCGCCCGCCTGCCTGCCGGTGGCGTCACCGACGCCTGGGTCGCTGCTGATGAGGTGTACGGCGGCCGGGAAACCCGCACGGCGATCCGCACCCTGGGCTACCGCTATGTGATCGAGGTGAAGACCGACCACCGCCTGGCCACCCCGGCCAGCACCTTCACTGTCACCGACCTGGTCAAGCGCTTACCCGCCCGGTCCTGGCAGCGGCTGCGGACCGGTAGCGGCACCAAAGGCGACCGCCACTACGACCGGGCGATGATCGACGTGCTCGCCGACGACACCCCTGACGGACACCAGGCCGGGCAGAGCACCCTGTTGGTGCGCCGCCACCGCTACACCGGCACCCTGTCGTTCTATCGGTGCTGGTCAGCCACACCCCGCCCGCTGTGGGAGCTGGTGAGCGTGGTGTGCCGCAGGTGGCGGATCGAGGAGGACTTCCAGGCTGCCGACGGCCTGACCGGGCTGGACCAGGGGCAGGTTACCGGCTGGACCTCCTGGCATCGGTGGAGCCTGATCAGCATGATCGCCTACGCTCTGCTGGCCGTCACGATCACCCTCGAACGCGGCGGTACCACCGAGACCGGGCAGGTCGAGCTCGTCCCGGTGAGCTGCCGTGAGCCGGTGAAACTCCTTCGCCGATTCACGCTTCCCCGCCCCCGGCAAGACATCGATCCCGAACACGCTCTGCGCTGGTCCCTGTGGCGGCGTCGCCATCAATATCGGGCAGCGACCTGTCATCGGCGGTGGAACGAGGTCACCGCGGTTTCGACCACGTGACCTCTGCCGCAGCACCTAACGATCTACAGCTGCCGTAGCAGTGACATAGTCGCAGACCGGAAGCTCAGCGAGCTTACTTCCAGTGGAAGTGAGCCGACGGCACGTCCGCCGGGCGTGACGGACGGTGACCGCCCGCGTCCGGCGGCGGCGATGGTGCGGAACGGCGTGCCAGACGAGGACGGCCCCTACGAGTGCGAGCCGCGATGGCCGCCCGACGGCGTCGAGTGCGGGCTCCGCCGAGTGTGAGCCGTACGGCCAGGAGACCGGGAGCCAGGAGTCCCGGCGGCCGGGGGAGGCGGGCCGGGCGGTCAGGAGTCCGGGCTCAGCTCCGCTTCGACCAGCGCGCGATGGCCAGGGCCAGGACGAGTATGAACGCCACTCCCGCGTAGACGGCCATCTCCGTGAACTGGTCGCGTCTCTCGGCCATCGTCATCGTGACGCTGAGCCGTACGACGACGGACAGGATGTGCCGGACCACGGCGATGACGCCGACGATGATGAAGGGTTCGAGCTGAATGCGCCCGCCTTCGAGGTGGGCCCGCACCGTCACGAAGATCTCCAGGACGATCAGAACGAGCAGTAGCTCCTCGATGAGGATGATCGCCCTCTCCGGCCACGGTGACGGGTTCCGCGCCGCCGTCACGAACATCATGACTATGATGCCGCCCGCCACGGCGAGCAGGATGGCCGAGACCAGGTACAGCAGCGTCCGCTCGATCCGGTTGAGGATCCGCAACATGGGGGCGTCCGGCTTGGTCCGCGTGGTCCCGGCGGGCGATTCCGCCGTACCCGCGTGGTGCGGGACGCGTGATTCGTCGTCCATCGTTCAGCAGGGACGAGGTCGAGTGCGAGTTCCGGTCACAGCCGCGTCTCTTACCCGGATATGGCGACCGATGCCGGTCTTTGCCGATCTTTTCGCAGTTCGTCGGCATCGCGTGTGCGGCATGTCGCCCCGGAGGCCGCCCCGGCGGTGGCGAGCGCATGGTGGCGGACAGGGAGGGCATGCCCTGAAGAAGGGGGAATGCCGGTTCCCCTAACGGGACGGGAGGACACTTTCGATGTCCGTCGCACTGAACCACACCATCGTGCCCAGCAGGGACAAGCGCGCGTCGGCGGAGTTCCTGGCCGGGATCCTGGGGCTGAAGGCGGCCTCGCAGTGGGGTCCGTTCGTGCCGATCCAGACGGCCAACGGCGTCACGCTCGACTACATGGACGTCGACGAGGTCCAGAAGAACCACTACTGCTTCATCGTCACCGAGCCCGAGTTCGACGTGATCTTCGCGCGGATCAGGGAACGGGGGCTCGACTTCTGGGCGGATCCGCACCACGAGAAGCCCGGGGAGATCAACCATCTGTACGGCGGGCGCGGGGTCTACTTCAACGATCCCGACGGCCACAACATGGAGGTCATCACCCAGCCGTACGCCTGACCGGCCGAGCCGCCGAGCCGTCCACCAATCCAGGATTAAGTCGCCGCCAAGTCGCGGACGGTACAAACGCGGGGTGAACGGATACGACATCAGGCGGCCCACCGAGGGCGACGCGGAGGCGATCCACGAGCTGGTCGCCGAGCACGACACCGAGGTCCTCGGCAAGCCCGACGCCACCCTGGAGGACGTCGCCGAGGTACTCGGCGAGCTGGACCTCGCCACGGACGGTTGGCTGGTGCACCAGGGCGACCGGCTCGCGGGCTGGGGGTGGGCCTGCCCCAAGGGGACGAGCGACAACGTCGACATCGACGTCCAGGCCCGGGACGAGGCCGTCGTCGCCTGGCTCTGGGAGCGGGTCCTGGAGCGGGCAGTGGAGATCGCTCGCGACCTCGGCCACGCCCAGGCGCGGGTGGACATCGGCATCTACCGCGAAGACGTCGCGCTCCAGGCGGCGGCCAAGGAGCGCGGGCTCGCCGTCGCCACCAGCTTCCACCGCATGCGCATCGACAACGGTGATGACCACGGCGGCCACGCGGGCGCGGCGGAGCCGGAGACTCCCCCCGGCGTGATCGTGGAGAGCGGCGAGCCCGACCAGGAGCGGCTTTGTACGGCGCACCGGATCCAGCAGGAGGGCTTCGCCCGGCACTTCGGGTTCGTGCCGAAGACCTTCGAGGAGTGGGTCTCCGACATGGAGGCGTCCAGTGCGAGCGACTGGAGCCAGCTCCTGATCGCCCGTGTGGACGGCGAGCCGGCCGCCATGTTGCTCGGGACCAACCACTTCGTGTCCGACGAGGACTGCGGCTACGTGCGCACCCTCGCCGTACTGCCCGCCTTCCGCGGCAGGGGGCTCGGGAAACTGCTGCTTCGCACGGCGTTCGCCGCGGACGCGCGGCGCGGCCGGACCGGCACGATCCTGCATGTGGACTCGAACAACGTCACGCCGGCTCTCGACCTCTATCTCTCCACGGGGATGCGCCAGGTGCTCGCCATCGACGCTTGGCGGGCCGACCTGCCGACCGGGCTGCCGACCGGCCCGGCGACGTCGGACGAAGCCGATTAGACGAAGCCGTGGTGGGCCACGCGCGCTGATCGGGGTATGCCGACCGCATGGCATGCCGTATCACCGAGCTTGTCCTCGACTGCCGTGACCCGGAGCGGCTCGCCGCCTTCTGGTGCGAGGTGCTGGGCTTCGCTGTGCTCGACCGGTTGGCGGGCAGTGTCCGGATCGGCCCGCCGGAGGGAGGGTTCGGCGGGCTCCAGCCGACCCTGGTGTTCAACCCGTCGAACGAGCCCAAGCCGGGCAAGCTGCGCCTGCACATCGATGTGAACCCGACTGACCGCGAGCAGGCCGAGGAACTGGTACGCCTGCTCGCGGCCGGGGCGACCCGCGCCGACGTCGGGCAGACCGGCCACGAGCCGTGGGTCGTGCTCGCCGATCCCGAGGGCAACGAGTTCTGCCTGCTGCACCACCGGCTGGACCCCGCCTGAGCGGGCGGCGCCGGCCGGGAACGCCGAGTGCAGGCCAGGAACGTCGTGTGCAGGCCAGGAACGCCGGGGCGCAGGTCAGGACGCCGGACGCTGCAGGTGGCCGCGGATCTTGGTGCCGACGGTGCGGAGAAGCGCCACCTCGCGCGGCGTGAGCAGGTCGAACATGTGGGCGCGGACCGCGGCGACGTGCCCGGGCGCCGTGGCCGCCAGCTTCGCGACACCATCCTCGGTGAGCTCGGCCTCGGTGCCGCGCCTGTCGTCCTCGCAGTCGGTGCGGCGGACCCAGCCGAGCCGTTCCAGCCGGGTCACCGCGCGGGTCGCGCCACTGCGGGTCGAGAGCACGGCGTCGGCGAGGTCGCGCATCCGCATCCGCTGGTCGGGTGCCTCCGACAGCATGACGAGCACCTCGTAGTCGAGCATCGAGACGCCCGCGTCCGCTTCGAGCTGGCGATCGAGGGCCTGGATCAACAGCCGTGTGCCGTCCAGGTAGGCGCGCCACGCCTGCTGCTCCTCCGCGTCGAGCCACCGAACCTCGTTCATGCCGTCCAGCCTACGGGAATAGTTGACGGCGAAACTACATTGGGTACAGTGAATGTCGTTGACGGCGAAACGACCTCGTGCCGTACGCCGCCCCGCGACCCCTGCGAGACCGGAAGGAGGGCCCCATGCCCGCCGTCACCGTGGAGAACCTGCTCGCCCTGCCCCGCGTTCCCCAGCCGAACCCGCTGACCGACACCGACCGGCCCGTCGTGTCCGTGACCACCGCGCCCCGCGCCCTCGAAGGCGAGGGCTTCCCCGTACGGCGGGCCTTCGCAGGGGTGGACCTGCGGGCTCTGGACCCGTTCATCCACATGGACCAGATGGGCGAGGTCGAGTACGCCCCGGGAGAGCCCAAGGGCACGCCCTGGCACCCGCACCGGGGCTTCGAGACCGTCACATACATGATCGACGGGGAGATGGCTCACTCCGACTCCCACGGCGGCGGCGGCCTCATCGGAGGCGGCGACACCCAGTGGATGACGGCCGGCTCCGGGATCCTGCACATCGAGACGCCGCCGGAGTACCTCGTCGCCAGCGGCGGGCTGTTCCACGGCCTCCAGCTCTGGGTGAACCTGCCGCGCGCCCAGAAGTTCGCCGCGCCCCGCTACCAGGACATCACCTCCAGCAAAGTCGCCCTGCTCAGCTCCGGCGACGGAGGCGCGCTGGTCCGCGTCATCGCCGGAGAGGTAGGCGGGCACGCCGGGCCCGGCTCCACGTACACCCCGATCACGCTGGTCCACGCCACGATCGCGCCCGGCGCGTCTTTGACGCTCCCATGGCGGCGCGACTTCAACGCCCTCGTGTACGCGCTCGGCGGCACCGGCACGGTCGGCGCCGAGCGGCGGCCGCTCAACTCCGGCCAGCTCGCGGTCTACGGCGAGGGGGACTCCATCACCGTCGCGGCGGACGCCCGCCAGGACTCCCGTACGGGCGGACTGGACGTGTTCGTCCTCGGCGGCCTGCCGATCCGCGAGCCGGTCGTCGCCTACGGCCCGTTCGTCATGAACACCAAGGCGGAGATCATCACGGCGATGGAGGACTACCAGGCCGGGCGCCTGGGCAGCATCCCGGCAGCCCACGCCGACGTCCGGGCCGCCACCACAGGCGACGCCGAGGACGCCTAAGAGCTATCCCGTGGATCTTTTGGGCCTACTGAGGTCGCCGACCGATCCTCGATACGGCAAAGATCCACGGGACGCACGCGCTGGCCGACCGGATGCCCGGTCGGCCGGCCCGGTGCCTGTTACTCAGCCGACGGCGGGGATGGCTTGGTGTCGGTCCAACCGGACTCCAGCACCACGTTGACCGGGACGCCGTTCTGCGGCACGCCGGTGACTTCGAAGGTCAACACCTTGGAGGTATTGGGGTCGATGATCAGCCTGCTCCGGGGGGTTCGGTCCCCCTGGAGCAGGAAGGTCACGGCGATACCCGAGCGCCCCCGAGGGTCGGTGGCCGGGCCTTCGACCCGCACTGCGGGCAGCGTCGCCAGCGCCTGGTAGGCGGCGCTGCGCACCTGTGGGGAGGCGGGCAGTTCGTACAGAAGCGAGGCCAGGGTGCGCGGCAGTGCGTCCTCTGCCGGATCGACGCCGTTGTCTCTGCGGATGGCTTCAAGGGCCCGCTTCTTCAGCGCTTCAGGGTCGGCGGGCAGCGCCGCGATCTCCTTCAAGGTCATGGGCATGGCGCTCCAGTAGAGCCTCTGCTTCCTCTTGTTCTGGAAGAACGTGCTCTCGCCGGGGGAGGTGGAGTAGACGCCGCCGTCCGGCCCCATCGGCCATTCGGTCGGCGAGCCGTCCCGGCGCCATGCCTCCAGGTCCAGGGGGCGTGCGGCCAACTGCCTGTCGCCGCGCCAGGTTCGGCCGTCCTTGGCCACCCACGTCTCCGAGAGCTCGGAGGTTTCCAGGTAGTAGGTGTCGCCGTTTTTGCCGTACGGCCCAGGCCGCCTCCCTGCGTACAGCTCCTTGAGATGCCAGTAGGCCCCTTCCGGGGCGGCTTCGGCCTTGGCGGCGGCGGCCAGCAGGACCGACGTGCCCGACAGGGAGGTGCCGCCGGTTGTGTCCGTGGGAGAGGGCGCTGCAGTGGGGGCGATCTGACCGAGGAAGACCGCCGTCGCGGTCGCAGCCGCTGCGAGCCCGATGGCACCGGCCCGCCACGGCTGGCGCCGCCGGACCGGCCCGCGCAGGCGTGCCTCCACCCTGGCCTTGACGAACGGGTCGTGGGCAGGCGGGTTGTACAGTTCGCGCACCTTGGCAAGCTCATCCATGGTCGGCCTCCATCGGGTTGACGCCGCCCAGAGCGGTCCGGATCTTGCTTCTGGCACGGTTCAGCCGGGAGCCGACCGTGCCGTAGGAGATGCCGAGCGCGGCGGCGATCTCCTCATGGCTCAGCCCTGCGAGCGCCATCAGGAGCAGCACGTCGCGCTGGCCCTGGCTCAGACGGGCGATGGCCTCGGCGAGTTCGGAGCGCAGGCTTTCGGCGCTTACCTGGGCTGTCACCCGTTCTTCGTGGCTGGGTGAGCTGGGCGGAAGGCCGTGCCTGGTCATGGCACGCAACGCGCGCACCTCGGCCCTGCGGTGCTTGTGGACGAGGTTGGTGGCGATGCCGTACAGCCAGCTCCTCATCGTGGCTTTGGCGGGGTTGTACCGCGCCCGCTTGCGGAATGCGACCAGGAATGTCTCGGCCACTACGTCCTCGGCCGGCAGCGGACCGAGCCGCTGGGCGACGTAGCCGTATATCTCGTCGAAGTAGCTGTCGAAGACTGTCGAGAAGTCATCGAGCCGCTGGTCCGGCGGGTGTTCCACTGGCACGACTGCCATCGGGAACCTCTCATGAGGGGATGTCATCATGAGGTGTCACCCGATGGGCCAGTTCACTTTCCCCCGGACGATCTCTTGGTGACTGACCGGGCATCCGCGGTGAGCGGCGGGGCCGGCCTACTGCTCCAGTGTGGTCACCATGGTGCTTTCCGGTATCCGGGGTGGACACCGGAAGTGAGCCCTTGCTGGGCGGCGATGGCTTCGAGCAGGGTGGCGAGCTGCGCCCGCTGGTCGTCGTCGAGCGCGGCGCAGATCTCGTCCTCGTGCGCGGTGGCCAACTCACGCATCTTGCTCATCACGAGCGTGCCTTCCGCGGTGAGGTGCAGCGCGTAGTTGCGCCGGTCCTGCGGGTTCCGCCGCCGCTCGACCAGTCCTTTGCGCTCCAGGCCGTCGACCAGTGAGACGACCCGGCTCGGCACGACTCCCAGCTCCTCGGCCAGGGACTGCTGGCTGCGCCCTGGCCGACTGGCGATCATGCGCAGGAGTCCGACATCGGAGGGGAGCACCCCCAGACCGCTGATTCGTTCGGCGAACCGCGTCGCGGCCTGTGCACCCACCTGAGAGAGCAGGAACGCGGTTCCCCTCGGCCGGGAGCGCCGCGCCGGTCCGTCGTCGTGGCCGGTCTGCTGTTCCGTGGACATGCAAGCGATGGTAGTGGCAGAGAATAGTTCTGTGCTATGAATAATTCACCTCACAGAACGGAGTGACATGATCAGCGATATGAGCGGCCCGGCGCACCCCGACCTGGCCGGCAAGGTGGCGCTGGTGACCGGCGGCTCACGGGGAATCGGGGCGGCGACCTGCCATGCCCTGGCGGCGAACGGAGTCAGAGTCGCGGTGAACGGCCGTGACCGGGCGGCGATCGACGCGGTCGTGGAGAAGATCACGGCAGCCGGCGGTACGGCGGTGGCGGCACCCGGTGATGTCACCGATGAGACCGCGGTGCGAGACATGCGCGACACGATCGAGCGCGCGCTGGGATCGGTGGAGATCCTCGCGACGTTCGCCGGCGGCCAGGGCGCCCCCGTGCCCACCGCCCAGCTCGGATCCGACCGGTGGCGTGCGATCGTCGAGTCCGACCTGACGTCGGTGTTCGTAACGGTGGCCGCGTTCCTGCCCGCCATGATCGAGCGGGGTGGCGGGAGCATCATCACCATGGCGTCCACGGCAGGACGGCAGCCAAGCGGCGCGAACGCCGCGTACGCCGCGGCGAAAGGGGGCGTGGTGATGTTCACCAAGCACCTGGCGAACGAGGTCGGCAGGCACGGCATCCGGGTCAACTGCCTGGCCCCGTCCGCCGTGCTCAACGAACGCATGCAGCGGTTCATGTCCGCGGAGCAACTCGAGGAGCTGGCCTCGGCTTACCCACTCGGCCGCATCGGGCAGCCCGGCGACATCGCCCAAGCCGTGCTGTACCTCGCCTCGAAGGCCTCGTCCTGGGTCACCGGGGTCACGCTCGACCTGACCGGTGGGCGGGTGATCGTGTGACAACCGTCGAGCGCACTCGGCGACAGGCCGACGGCGGGCCGCCGCTGGGGATCCTCGCCGTGGTGTTCACGGTGTTGTTCCTCGGCGGGATCGTCGTCAGCACAGCGATGGCGGGCGGTGCCACCTTCCCGTCACCTTTCGGCTCCGCGGCCGAGATCATGGCGTACTTCACGGGTCACCAGGACGCCGTACACGTGAGCGCGTTCCTGCAGTTCGCCGCCGCGGTTCCGATGGCGATCTACGCCGCCACCGCCTCCGCCCGCCTGCGCAACCTCGGCATCCGGGCACCTGGCGCCACCATCGCCCTGGCCGGTGGCTTGCTGGCCGCCGCCATGCTGGCCCTGTCCGCGATGTTCAGCTGGGTGCTCTCACGCCCGGAGGTGCTCACCGAGCCCGCTGTGGTGCGAGCCCTGCAGGATCTCGCCTTCGCCGCCGGCGGTGCCGGGCACGTCGTCTTCCTGGGACTGCTCGTGGCGGGCATCGCCGTACCGGGGCTGCTGGCCGGTCTGCTGCCGCGAGCGATGGCGTTCGTCGGCCTGGCCATCGCGGTCGTCGCCGAACTGTCCCACCTGGCACTGCTGGTCCCCGACACGGCGATCCTGTTGCCCGTAGCCCGGTTCACCGCCCTGGCCTGGCTCATCGCCACCGGCTTCCTGCTGCCCCGCACCAGAACCAACAGAGCCGGCGCCCGACGGAACCGAACGACAGCGTCGATGGCTGAAGAAGGAGCCGTATGAACGCCGCAATGACCGAACGTCTCATCCGGTTCCAGCACCCTGAGAAGGCCCTGGGATATCTCGGAGGGCTCGATGACGACCGCATCGCCGCGCTGTACGGACTGGACGCGGGCTCCTACCAACGGGTGCGCCAGGAGCACGCCGAGCAGGCTCGTCGCGCCGCGACGGAATTGCTCGACGATCCCGAGTTCGCCGAGAAGGTGGACCGGTTGCCGTTCGCACCTGATCAGCGCGTCGTGGCCGTCGGCGAGAGCACCACCGACGACCTGCTGTCCTGGTTCGAGATCCTGCGCCACGTCATCGACCTCCGGCGCCCCGCCGACGGCATCACCCTGACGAACATGGCGGTCTCCGGACACACGAGCACACAAGCTCTCACCTTGCTGCCCGGGTTGTCCTTCCACCGCCCGGACTGGGTGCTGTGCATGCTCGGCGGCAACGATGCCCAGCGCCTCGGGTCGGTCGACGGACCGACCCTGGTCAGCGTCGCCGAGACCGAACGCAACCTCCGGGCCCTCCGCGATCTCGCCGCCGAGCGCACCGCGGCGCGATGGGTGTGGATCACTCCGTCGCCGGTAGACGAGGCACGCGTCGCGGCCTACCAGCCGTTCCAGCGATCCGGGCTCACCTGGGCCAATCGTGATGTCGACGCCATCAGGCAGATCCTGAACGCGCAAGCGGACCTCACGGTCGACAGCCACTCCGTCCTCGCCCGGCAGACGGGAGAGAAGTTCCTCCTCGACGACGGGCTCCACCTTTCCCTCGCCGGCCAGCGAGCCCTGACCGCCGCCGTGGTCGAGGCTCTTACGGACAAGTCGTGAAACTACTCATCGTCGGCCCCTTCTGGGTGCAGCACCCTGCCGAGAAACTCGCGGGTACGGGGGTGCCGGGGATCGGCGATCACCTGCTCCGGCGGCCCGTCCTCCACGATCGCTCCCCGGTCCATGAAGACGACGCGGTCGGCGACCTCCCTGGCGAAGCCCATCTCGTGCGTGACGACCAGCATGGTCATGCCGTCCTGGGCGAGCTCGCGCATTACGGAGAGCACATCGCCGACGAGCTCCGGGTCGAGCGCCGACGTCGGCTCGTCGAACAGCATCAGCGACGGGTTCATGGCCAGGGCGCGGGCGATCGCCACGCGCTGCTGCTGGCCGCCGGAGAGCTGAGCGGGGAAGGAGTCGGCCTTCTCACTGAGGCCGACCTTCTCCAGGGTCTCCCGGGCGATCTCCTCGGCTTCCGCCCTGCCGCGCTTCAACACCCGCTCCTGCGCGATCGTGACGTTGCGCAGCACGGTCAGGTGCGCGAACAGGTTGAACTGCTGGAAGACCATGCCCAGCCGACGGCGTACGGCGTCGATGTCCACGTCCGGGTCGGTGAGCTCCGTGCCGTCCACGAAGACCTGACCGGACGTGGGCCGCTCCAGCAGGTTCACGCAGCGCAGCAGCGTCGACTTGCCCGACCCCGAAGGGCCGATCACACAGACGACCTGCCCCGCCTCGACCGTGAAGTCGATTCCCTTGAGCACCTCGAGCTGCCCGAAGGACTTGTGCAGGTTCCTGATCTCGACGGTGCTCACTGGTCGCTCACCGCTCCTCGTTCGCTGCGCGGGCCGCTCGTTCCTCGTGGACCACTTCGCTCACTGCGTCGGGTTCGCTCCGTGCTCACTGGTCGCTCACCGTTTCCCTCTTTGCCGTGACTCCAGCCGGCGCGCGACGTACCCCAGCGGGATGGTGATCAGCAGATACGTCAGCCCGGACACCAGGATCGGCGTAGGGCTGGCGAAGGTCGACGCCTGGTCGTTGCCGAACTTGGCCAGCTCTACCTGAGCCGCCGTGACCCCCAGGAACAGGACCAGCGACGAGTCCTTGAACAGCAGGACCAGCTCGTTCGTGAGCGGCGGGATCACGATGCGGACCGCCTGCGGAACGATGATCGACACCATCGCCCGCATGTGCGGCATGCCGAGCGAGCGGGCCGCCTCCATCTGTCCCTTCGGCACGGCCTGCAGCCCGGCACGGAACGTCTCCGCCATGTACGCCGCGGAGACGAGGCCGAGGCCGAGCGCCGCCTGGCCGTACACGCCGCCTGGAACCTGGAGTCCCGGGAATGCCAGCGGCAGGCTCCCGATCATCAGGAAGATCACCAGGGCGGGAAGGCCGCGGAAGATCTCGATGTACGTCGAGGCGGTCCACCGGTATGGAGCCACCGAGGACTGCCGCATCAGTGCCAGCAGCATGCCGAGGGCGAACCCGACGACGTAGCCGCTGATCGTGTAGATCACCGTGTTCTTGAGGGCGACGGTGAACAGCCGGGGCAGGCCGTCGGCCGCCACCTGAGTGTTGAAGAACGACTGCCGGATCGCTCCCCAGTCGGCGAGGGAGGCGAGCACGACGGCGACGACGATCAGGAGGGTGTACTGGGCGCCCCGCCCGATCCGCTGCCGCTTGCGGGGACTCCACGCCTTCCGCGACGGGAGGGTGGTCGGCTGCTCGCTCACGATGACGCGGCCGGGCTCGGCTCGGTGCCGAACCACTTCTTGTAGATGGCGGTGTACGTGCCGTCCGCCTTGGCGGTCTCGATCACCTCGTTGACGACCTTGGACAGGGCGGTGTTGCCCTTCTTCATGCCGATGCCGTACTGCTCACCGGTGTCCAGGTTGGCGATCACCTCGTACTTCGCGCGGATCTCCGGCTTGTTCAGCCAGGTCAGCGCGACGGGAAGGTCCTGTACGACCACGTCGGCCTGGCCGGTCTCCATGCCGAGCAGCTCCTTGGGCGAGTCGGCGAACTCGATCGGATCGAAGCCCTTGCCCTTGACGTACTGCAGGCCCGTCGTCGAGGCCTGCGCGCCGAGCTTGAGGTGCTTCGCCTTCACGTCCCCGAGTGAGGTCAGGCCGCTGCCCTTCTTGGCCAGCAGCGCCTGCGTGGCGTCGAAGTACGGCACGGAGAATTCGAGGTTTCTGCTGCGCTCGTCATTGATCGTCATGCCGGCCGCGGCGACGTCGCATCTACCGGAGTTGAGCACGGCGCCGCTCTTGATCGCGGCGAAGTCGATGTCGATGACGTCCTGCTTCACGCCCAGCTTCCTGGCGACGAGGTCGATGATGTCGATGTCGAACCCGACGATCTTCGCGCCCTGGTTGAACTCGAAGGGCTCGTACTGGAGGTGCGTACAGGTCGTGAGCCTTTCGGCGTTGACGAGCGGGACACCGCCCTTCGTGCCGCCGCCGGTGCTGCCGCCGCAGGCGGAGACCGCGAACGCGGTCACCAGCGCGGCGGCGCCGATGGAGAGCATCCGACGGCGCATGGGCCAAGGAGCCACGCGGCCCTCCCTTTAAAACGCGACATAAGCGAACATTTACGACAATCTATATGAGATGGGACACGGCTTCGTCATCGTCTCGACAGGGAAGTGATAAACGGTTGATTTCAGGAAATAAAAGACATTTGTGACGACTGTTGCGATCGTTCGCTGTGTTTCCCAAATGCCGGTAGATACCGCAGGTGTACTGGCAGATGTGCCGGCAGACAGCGAGATCCGCGGCGGAGTCCGGAGGCCGCTCCCTGGCTGCTCCCCGAGGGTTACGGCACGCCGCCGTCACGGCAGGAGGTAGCGTGCCGGGAATGGACCGGATCTTCAGCGTTGACGAGGCCAGGTCGCTCATGCCCGACGTCCGCGCGCGGGTGGCCGACCTGGTGGCGCTCCGGGCGGACCTCGCCGAGCTCTCCTACGACCTGGAGAGCGCCGGAAGCTCGCCGCTCGGTGGCATCCCCGAAGGAAAGGCTCTGGAGGCCCGCATCGGCGAGATCCTCCTCTGGTTCGGCGACCACGGCATCGAACTCAAGGGCGTTGCGCCCGTCCTCGTCGACTTCCCCGCCGTTCTCGACGGCGTCTCGGTACGGCTGTGCTGGATCGAGGGGGAGACGGACCTCGTCTGGTACCACCGCACCGAACTCGGCTTCGCCGGACGGCGCCGCCTCCCGTGACCGGCCGGTCCGCCCGCCGCCTCCAGGATCGCGCTCGGAATCGCGCCAAGGGCGCGTAGGCCTGGTCGTCGGACGGAAGATTTGGCGCGGTCCCCGCACGGAGGCGACCGCAGGCGACCGCTGGTTCCACGGCCGCGCGGTTCAGGAGCCCCGCGGCGTCCGGAAGCCGTCCTCCAGGTAGAGCCCGCCCCTTTCCCGCGTTTCCAGGCAGGCCCGGAGTCGGCGGGCCATCGCCGGGCGCACCAGATCGTCGAGGTCATCGGCCGCCACGAACGCGAACCGGTCCAATTCGTCCGGCGGGAGCCGGATGTCCGCCACATCCTCCGCGGACAGGACCCCGCCGTCGAAGACGAATATCAGCCCGCCGTCCCACGGCGGCAGCGGAGGGACCCAGTCCACGCACAGCAGGGGCCCGATCTCCGGCGTGATGGACAGTTCCTCCGCGAGCTCGCGGACGCACGCCGCGCGCGGCGACTCGTCCCGCTCCAGCGAGCCGCCCGGAATATCCCATGTCTCCTTGTACGTGGGTCGTACGAGCAGGACCCGGCCGGCGTCGTCGCGGATCAGCGCGCCCGCGGCCGCCCGCACCCGCACCAGCCCGGCGATGTACGCGAGGTCGGGATCGCGATCAGAAGCGTGATCGGAAGCGCTCACCAGCCGACAGTACGCGGAGGCGCTCGCCCCATCCAGACAGTCGCGGACCCGGCGGCGAAATGGCGTCGGGAACGCGGACATGGACGGGATGACCGACGATCAATTAAGGAGGCCGGATGGGAGCCGATCCCCACGGCCGGTTCGCGGACGTCTACGAGCGTGCCTACGAACCGATACTCGGGTACGTCCTGCGCCGCTGCCGGGACCCCGAGGACGCCGCCGACGTGGTGGCCGAGACGTTCACCGTCGCCTGGCGGCGGATCGACGAGCTGCCCGAGGGCGACGAGGCCAGGCTCTGGCTGTACGGCGTGGCCCGGCGGGTGCTCGCCAACCACAGGCGGGGCGAACTGCGCAGGGAGCAGCGGGCGGAGGCGCTGCGCGAGCACCTCGCCTCCCTGCCCGCCGTGACGCACACGCGCTCGCCCGAGGAGGACTTCTCCCCAATCGGCAGGGTCTTCCGCGCGCTGCCGGACGGCGACCGGGAGCTGCTGTCCCTGGTCGCCTGGGAGCGGCTCGACACCCGGCAGCTCGCCGCCGCGCTCGGCATCTCCCGCAACGCCGTGCGGATCCGGCTCTACCGGGCGCGCAGGAGGTTCGCGCGGGCGCTCGCCACGGCCGGAGTCGACCATCCCCACGCCGCCATACTCGAAGGGAGCTCGTTGTGAACCTTGCGAACCTTGCCCGGCTGCGTGACGAGGACCTGGCCGGACAGGCGTCCACCGCCCAGGCCCGGGCGCTGATGGAGTCGATCGTGTCCGAGGAGCGCGCGCCCGCCGGGCGGCGCCTCCGGGTGGCGCCTGCTCGCAGGGCGCGGCGGGCGCTCGCGCTCGGCGCGGTCGCCGTGGGTCTGGGCGTCGCCGTCGCGATCGGCGTCGGCCTGCCCGGCGGACCGGCCACCCGTTACGCCAATGCAGCAGTCACCATCGAGAGGGCGACGGACTACTTCAGCGTCACCGTCACCGATCCGGCGGCCGACCCGGGCCGATTCGAGGAGGCGTTCCGGGCGGTGGGGCTGAACGTCACGGTGAAGACGATCCCGGTGCCGCCCGACGAGGTGGGCAGGCTGATCGGACCGGTCGTGCCCGCCGGCTTCCGCGGTCCGGGGAGCATCGGCGTGCAGCACGTGGCGCCGTGCGCGGCGGCGTTCTGCGGCAAGGTGTGGCTGCCCGCCCACTACTCGGGCCGCGTCGTGTTCGGGATCGGCCGCGCCGCCGCGCCGGGCGAGCCATACGCCGACGATCGTCTGTTCGACCCGGGGGAGGAGGCCCTGGACGGCTACCGGAGCCACGGCAGGACGGTCGCGGAGGCCCGGGACGAGCTGCGCCGGCGGAGGCTGAAGGTCGGCTATCGCCTGTACTGGACCCTTCCGGACGGGGGCTTCGTCGACCAGCGGGTCACCGCCGACCGGATGGAGGACGGCTGGATCGTCGAGGGCTCCCGCCACTCCAGCTCCGACACCGTCGATCTCTACGTCGTTCCCGGTCCTGAAGCGGGTCCGGCGCCCGACCCCATGACCGTCTACGAGGCCGAGCCTCACTGGTACGACCTGGAGGGCTGACGCCCTCCTCCGGCCGTACCGCGCCCGCTCCGCGGAGCACGGACGGGGGAGCGGGCGTGAGCCGGGAAGGGGGCACCGAGCGCGGGCCGGACCGCCCCCTTCCGACTGAGGCCCCGGAAGGCCCTCAGTCCTCGTCGGACTCCTCGTACGAGCCGAGGGCGGCTCCGTAACGGATGCCAACCAGGCGGGCCACGGCCTCGTGGGCGCCCAGCGGCGCGGCGCAGCCAGCGCCGATGGCCTCGGCCGCGGCGGTGGCCTTCTCGTGGTCGGCCTCGGGCCCGATGACGAACGGGACGACGGCGAGCCGGTTGGCGCCGATCTTGCGCAGCCGCTCGGCGGCGTCCGCGACGTTCGGCACGCCGTCGAGCGCGGCGGGCACGACCGGCAGGGTGAGGCGCGCGGCCAGGAGCACCGCGGTGGCGTCCGCCCCGCGTGCGCCCTCGTCGCCGCCGGTGGTCGCGACGATGATGCCGTCGACCGGCGAGGTCACGTTGAACAGCCGCATGCGGTCCACGCGGGCCAGCCCCGCCTCAGACAGCCGCATGTGCAGCGCCTCGGCGAGCAGCGGGTGCGGACCGAGCGGATCGGTGATCGTCACCGGTGTCTCGCTCTGGGTGACCGCGTCGCGTACGGCCCGCATCACGCGGGGGTGGGAGCCGGTCACCAGCGGGACGGCCACCGCCGCGGTCTCCGCGGCCGGCCGGTCGGCGGCGGCGGAGACGAACTCCTTGGCGAGATCGGCGCCGCCGTCCATGAGCGAGACCAGGCGCAGATCGATTTGCGGGTTGTCGAGCCGGATGATCGATGCGATCTCGGCCGCGACGTCTCCCGCCATGCCGGGAACGGCCAGCACCAAGGCGGGCGCGTCCGGCGGCAGGGTCGCCGGGAGCGGGCGCCGGTGGCGGCCGCTTCCAGGCCGGGAGGATCGCTCCCGGGTGGGAAGCTTCGGCGGGTCGTCGTGACCTTCGTTCACATCGGCGGATTCTAGGGCGAATCCGGCCGAATGAGTGAACCAACGCACCGCTTGATGCCGATCTTTAGCCGGATCGGTTTACGGGATCGTGACTTGACGCTCTCCGTGACCCGCATGTTTCATGGCTTCATCCCATCCGTAAACGTTTACAGACATGGTCCTGCCGTAAACGTTTACACCAGCACTGACGAGGTGACTTGTGGCCGAAGGCCCCACGATCAACACGATCGCGCGGCGTGCCGGGGTGTCGATCGCCTCTGTCTCGCGCGTACTCAACGGACTGCCGACGCGCGAGGAGACGGTCCGCCGCGTGCTGAGCGCGGCCGAGGAGCTCGGCTACGTCCCCAACTCCGTGGCGCGCTCGCTCAAGAACCGGCGTACGAATCAGGTCGCGTTCGCCATGGCCGACATCGGCAACCCCGTCTATCTCGCGATGGTGCGGGAGATCCAGCCGGTGCTCCGCGCCGCGGGCTACCGCCTCCTGCTGCACTCGACCGACGCCGACGTGGCCGACGAGCTGGACGTGCTGCGCGGGCTCGGCGAGCGGTACGTCGACGGCCTGATCATGAGCCCGCTGCGGGTCACCGACGAGCATCTCCGCGCGCTCGCCGCCGCCCGTGCCCCCGTCGTCGTCATCGGCTCGGTGCCCGAGGGGACCGGTGTCGACAACGTGCGGGCCGACTCGCGCACCGGCGTGCGGCTCGCGCTCGACCACCTGCACGGGCTCGGCCGGCGCCGCATCGCGTTCGTCAACGGCCCGACCGACACCGTTCCCGGCGCGGCGCGGGCCGCCGCCTACCGTGAGGCCCTCGCCGCTCTCGGCCTGCCGTACGACGAGGACCTCGTCGAGGTGGGCGACTTCTACCGCGCCGACGGGGCCGCGGCCGTGCAGGCGCTGCTGGACCGCGCCGCCGACGTGGACGCGATCATGTGCGCCAACGACCTGATCGCGCTCGGCGCGTTGGACGTGCTGCGCCGCGCCGGGCGGCGGGTGCCCGAGGACGTGGCCGTCGTCGGCATGGACGACACCTACCTGGCCGCGGTCGCCTGGCCCGCGCTGACCAGCGTGTCGCTCGGCTCGGCCCGCCGCGGCCGCGCCGCCGCCGAACTGTTGCTCGACCGGCTGGAGAACGGCCAGCGGGAGCCGCGCGTCGTCACCGTCGAGCCGCGCCTGGCCGTACGCGCGTCGACCGTGGGCGTGCGGGCGGCCGAGACCGTCGAGTCCGGCGGCTCCTCCTGGGCCGCCGGGGAAATCGGGGCCGCCGGCGACGGCGGAAGCACCGGGGACGGCGGGGAGGGGAGCCGATGACTCTCACGGACGTCCGGCCCGCCGGGACCCGGCGCGGCCCGGCCCGGAACCGGTCCCGGAATCGGGCACAGAACCGCGAGACGCTCGTGCTACTGCTCCCGGCCCTGATCCCCGTGCTGGTGCTCAGCGTCGGACCGCTCGTCTACGGCATCATGCTCGCGTTCACCGACGCCAGGTCGGGGCGGAACACCGAGACGTCGTTCGTCGGTCTGGCGAACTTCGGCGAGCTGCTCACCGACGGCGACTTCTGGGAGTCGTTCCGCATCGGCATGGTCTGGGCCGTGTCGGTCACCGTGTTGCAGTTCCTCGCGTCGCTCGGGCTCGCCCTGCTGCTCGACCAGGACCTGCGGCTGCGCGGGTTCGCCCGGGTGCTCGCGCTGGTGCCGTGGGCGATGCCGCCCGTGGTCATCGGCCTGATGTGGCGGCTCGTCTACCACCCGGACGCGGGCATACTCAACGCCGTCCTCGGCACCGACGTGGACTGGCTCAACGACTTCTCCGTCGCGCTCCCCGCCGTGATCGTCGTGGGGGTCTGGATGGGCATGCCGCAGACGACGGTCGTCCTGCTGGCCGGGCTGCAGAACGTCCCCAAGGAGCTGCACGAGGCGGCCGGCGTCGACGGCGCGGGCGTGTGGCGGCGCTTCTGGAACGTCACCCTGCCGCAGCTCCGGCCGGTGATCGTGGCGATCACCTCGCTCGACTTCGTCTGGAACATCAACCAGTTCAGCCTGGTCTACGTCCTGACACAGGGCGGCCCGGGCGGGCGGACACGGCTGCCGATGCTGTTCGCGTACGAGGAGGCCTTCCGCTACGGCTTCTTCGGGTACGCGGCGACCCTCGGCGTCGCGATCACGATCGTCGTCCTCGCCGTGCTCGGCGTGTACCTGTGGCGGCAGATGCGGGAGGCCGACTGATGCGCACCGCCCTGAAGTACCTCGCCCTGCTGGGCTACCTCGTCTTCCTGGCGTTCCCACTCGTCTGGCTGCTGTCCACGGCGCTCAAGACGCCGCAGGAGATGGCGAACCTGGATCCGACCTGGATCCCGCGCCACCCGACCCTGGCTAACTTCGCCGACGCCTTCGGTGAGCAGGACATCGTGGGCAGCGCCGCGCGCAGCCTGGTCGTCGCGCTGGCGAGCGCCGTGATCACCGTGCTCGTGGCCCTTCCCGCGGCGTACGCGCTGGCGCGGTACCGAAGCACGCTCAACAAGATCGCGATCGGGTGGGTGCTGGTCAGCCAGGTCTTCCCGGTCATCCTGATCATCATCCCGCTGTTCATGGTGCTGCGCCGGCTGGAGCTGGTGAACACGCTTCCCGGCCTCGCCCTGGTGCACGTCACCTTCACCCTGCCGTTCGCCCTCTGGATGCTCCAGGGCTACGTGCGCGCCGTGCCGCGCGAGCTGGAGGAGGCGGCGTCCGTGGACGGGGCGGGCCGGCTCCGGGCGCTCGCCAGCGTCGTCGCGCCGCTCCTCGTCCCCGGCGTCGTGGCCACTCTGCTGTTCGCGTTCATCTCGTCCTGGAACGAGTTCCTGTTCGCGCTCGTGGTCCTCAAGGACCCCGAGGTGGCCACCCTGCCGCTGACGCTGGTGAAGTTCACCGGCCCGGAGGGCGTCGTACGGCTGGGCCCGCTCGCCGCCGCCTCGCTGCTGGCGACGATCCCGAGTCTGGTGTTCTTCGCGATCATCCAACGGCGGCTGAGATCCGGCCTGATGGCCGGCGCCGTCAAGGGGTAGCCCGAAATGCCCCGAATCTTCCGAGTTTCCCCGCGTTCCCCCCGATAGGAGAGTCACATGAGGCGTTGGAGTGCCGCGCTCGCGGTCGCGGCCGTCGTTCTGGCCGCCGGATGTTCGAGCGGGGGAGGCGACGGCGACGGCGCCGCTTCCGGCGGGCCGGTGAAGCTGCGGTTCCTCAGCCTCGCCTGGCAGAAGGAGTCGATCGCCGCCAACAAGCAGCTCGTCGACGAGTGGAACAAGGCCAACCCCGAGATCCAGGTCGAGTACGTCCAGGGGAGCTGGGACAACGTCAACGACCAGCTCGTCACGTCGTTCGAGGCGGGCGACCCGCCGGACGTGATCCACGACGACTCCCCGGCCCTGTCGGGCTTCGCCTCGCGCGGCTTCCTGCTCGACCTGTCGAGCTCACTGCCGGCCGAGCTGAAGAGCGACATCCCGCAGCCCGCGTGGGACACGGTCACCTTCGCCGACGGCAAGGGCGGCCAGGGCGTGTACGGCGTGCCGTTCCTGCAGGAGTCCCAGGTCATCTACGCCAACAAGAAGCTGCTCGACGCGTCCGGGGTCCGGATCCCGACCTCTGACGCCCCCTGGACGTGGGACGAGTTCGCCGCGGCCGCCAAGAAGATGACCAAGGGCGGCGCGTACGGCGTGGCCTGGCCGATGAAGTCGCCGGTCAACAAGGTGCTCACCCTCGGGCTCAACTTCGGCGGCACCTTCTTCACGACGGAGGGCGGCAAGACCACGGTCAAGGTCGGCCCCGAGGAGCGCGAGGTCCTGCAGCGCATCCACGACCAGCTCTACAAGGACAAGTCGGCCGACCCGTCGGCGCTCGGCATGGGCACCGCCGACCCGCTGCCCGGCTTCTTCGCCGGGAAGTACGCGATGGTGCCCGCCGGCGTCTACCTGCGCCAGCAGGTGGCCGAGCAGGCGCCCGACGGCTTCGAGTGGGTCACGCTGCCGCCGCTGAAGGGCGCCACCGCCCAGCAGGGCGCCACCTCGCAGACGCTGTCGGTCGCCACGGACAGCAAGCACCCGCAGGAGGCGGTGAAGTTCATCTCCTTCTTCCTGAACGGCCCGAACCAGGCCAAGCTCGCCAAGGGCGACTGGCTGCTCCCGACGAGCACGGCCGCCGCGGCCGACCCCGCCATGACCACCAAGGAGAACTTCTGGGACGTCGCCACCGCGTCGGCCAAGAACCTCGTGGTCGCGCCGTACCTCAAGGTCAACGGCTACGACGAGTGGAAGAGCAAGGTGGGCGCGCCGACGCTCCAGGAGTACTTCGCCGACAAGATCAGCCTGGACGACGCGGCGAGGAAGCTCGTCGAGGAGGGCGACAAGGTGCTGGAGCGGTACGCGCGGTGACCGCTCCACTCGCGTCACTCTCGCCACTCCCGCCGTTGTCGCCGCGGGATCGCGCCCGGGGGTGCCTGCTCGGCCTGGCGGCCGGCGACGCCCTCGGCGCGCCCGCGGAGAACCTGACTCCCGAGGCCATCGCGGCGCGCTGGGGCGTGCTCGACGAGATCGAGGGCGGCGGCACGGACGACACCGAGTACAGCCTGTTCGCCGCGTCCCTCCTGCTCCGCCACGGTCACGCGCTGACCTCGCAGGACGTGGTGGAGGCATGGCGCACCGAGATCGTGGCCCGGGCCGACGGGCCGATGCGCGGGGCGGGATTCTCCGAACTCGGCACCGTCCAGGCGCTCCGCCGCGGGCTCCGGCCGCCGCTGACCGGCCGGTGGCACCCGCACGGCTGGTCCGACGGACTGGCCATGCGGGCCGCGCCGTACGGGATCTTCGCGGCGGGCGACCCGGACGAGGCGGCGCGGCTGGCCGAGGTCGACGGGCGGGTCAGCCACAGCGGCGAGGGCGTCCTCGGCGGCCGCGCGGTCGCGGCGGCGGTGGCGGTCGCGATGACCGGCGCCGAGCCGGGCGAGGTGATCGAGGCGGGACTGCGGGCGATCCCCGCGGACTCGTGGACCGCGCGCGCCGTCGGGAAGGCCATCGAGATCGCGGACGCCGGGAGGGAGACGACCTCGCGCGAGGAGTTCGCGCGCGGGCTCCACGACGCCGTCGTGGTGAAGCACTATCCGTGGACCGATCTGGCCCCGGAGGCGGTCGCGCTCGCCTTCTCCGCCTACCTCAGGGGCGGCGGAGAGGTCGAGGCGGCCGTGGTGACGGCGGCCAACCTCGGCAGGGACGCCGACACCACGGCCGCGATCGCGGGCGCCCTGGCGGGCGCGGGCACCGGCGAGGCGGGCGTGCCCGCGCGCTGGGCCCGCCGGATCGGGGCGGTCACCGGCCGCTGCCTTCCCGTGGTCGCCGGACGGCACGTCCTGGACGCCGCCGACCGACTCGTGGACCGACTCACGGACCGACTCGCCGAGCGAACCAGCGACCGGCCCGCAGACCGGCTCGTGGAAGGGATGTAGAGAAACATGTCATCGGGGGGCGGCGGCGGCACGCCGCCGCAGGAGGATCGCGTTCTGGGCGCCTTCATCGGCCTCGCCATCGGGGACGCCGCCGGCTGGCCGGCCGCGCGTCACCGGTCGCTGCGGCTGGCGCCGTGGAGCAGGCGGCTGCACCGCGAGCTGGACGCGTTCGCCGAGGAACGCCAGGTGACCACGCTGCCGGTGCCGTTCGCGCTGAACCAGCCGGTCGAGCCGCTGGCGCTGGGGCCGTCCGACGACGCCGAATGGCTCGCCTGGACGGCGGCGACGATCCACGACGACCGCGCCGAGGCGTTCGGACGGCTCGCCGAGCGCGACGACCTGCGCGCCCGGATCTCCGTCTGGTCCGCGCTGGACAACCTCGCCGCCGGCCTGGGACCGCCCGCGAGTGGTCACGACAACCCGCACTTCTTCGACGACGCGGCGGCCGTACGGGCGGTGGCGTTCGGCGCGGCCGGGATGGACCCGGTCGCCGACGCTCAGGTCACCAACTCCGGGGACGGCGTCCTCGGGGCCGTGGCCGTCGCGACGGCGGTCGGCGCGCTGGTGAGGGGTGCGCCGATGCGGGAGGCGGTCGACGCGGCGGTCGGCGCGCTTCCGGAGGACACCGCGATCGGGCACGCCGCGCGTACGGCCGTGGCGGTGGCGCGGGAGCACGGCGACCCGTTCGCCGCCGTGCCCGCTCTCGACGCGGCGCTGCTCGACCACGTCTACAGCTACGGAGTGGCGGCCGCGGAGACCGTACCGATCGCCCTGGCCCTCGCCGACGTGGCGATGTCGCCAGGAGAGCCACCGGAAGAGTCGCTGGGAGAGCCGGCCGGAGGGGCGGCCGGAAAGGCCGGAGCCTCGGCGCTCGGGGCCGGGGGAGCGTTCGGCGCCGCGGTGTCGGCGGCGGCCTGCCTGGCGTCGGTCGCGGACTCGGCGCCCGCGCTCACCGGCGCGCTCGCCGGGGCGTGCGCGGGACACGCGGCGCTGCCGGAGGGATGGCGGACGGCGGCGCGCACGCTGACGGGCTGCTGCCTGCCCGAGCTGGCGGGCGCGGACCTGCTCGCCGTCGCGCGGGCGCTGGTGGCCGGCCACGGGACGGGAAGCACACGCGACTCGACAGGTATTTCGATACAGATGGCGACACAGATGGCGACACAGATGGCGACACGGAGGGGAACGGCATGACGCCGCTTGAGGACAGGGCCGTCGGCTGCGTGGCCGGGGCGGCGGTCGGGGACGCGCTCGGCGGAGCCACCGAGGGATGGACGCCCGAGCAGATCCGGGCGCGCTACGGAGGCCACGTCGAGGGCGTCGTCCCGCCGTACTTCGCGGACTGGCGCAACGCCCGGCCCATCGCGCCGTACCACAAGGGCGACGGCCACGTGACCGACGACACGCTGATGACCCACGCGCTGATCCGCGTGTACGAGCGGGCGGGCGGGCACCTGGACGCCTACGCCGCCGCCGAGCACCTCGTGCCGGAGATGATGGGCGAGAAGCGCTGGATCCCCGAGCTCGAAACCGAGGCGCTGCCGCTGCACCGGGTCTTCCTGGCCGAGAAGTGGCTGGTCCTGCGGTTGCACTACGGCCACATCGACCCGCGCGAGGCCGGCGTCGGCAACATTGTCAACTGCGGCGCCGCGATGTACATGGCGCCCGTGGGCGTCGTCAACGCGGGCGACCCCGACGGCGCCTACGCCGAGGCGATCGACCTCGCCGGTGCGCACCAGTCCAGCTACGGCCGGGAGGCGGCCGGGGTCCTCGCCGCCGCGGTGGCCGAGGCGATGCGGCCTGGCGCCACGCCCGACTCGGTGGTCGCGACGTGCCTGCGGCTCGCGCGCGACGGCACGAAGGCGGCCATCGACGCGGTGTGCTCGGCGGCGCGGGACCTCGGCCACTGGGAGGGGTCCTTCGAGACGCTGCGCGCCGCCATGCGGCCCTACGACACGGTGGCCGACACCTACCGCGACCAGGGGCTCGGCGCCCGCCGCCCGAGCCGCGTGCACAGCATCGAGGAGCTGCCGCTCGCCCTCGCGTTCCTGCTGATCGCCAAGGGGGACTACCGCGAGACCGTGCTCGGCGGGGTGAACTACGGACGGGACGCCGACTCGATCGCGTCGATGGGCGGCGCGGTCGCCGGTGCGCTCGGCGGGCGGTCCGCCGTACCGGCCGGGTGGATCGAGGAGGTGTCGGCGGCCAGCAGGACCGACCTCGTCGCGCCCGGCCTCGCCCTGGCCGAGGTGGCGGGCAAAGTGCGCGCCGCCGACGCGGAACGCCGCCGCGCCGCCGACGCCGCGTTCGCCGAGCTGCTCGCCGCCGGGGACGCCTCGTGATGCGGCTCACCTGGGTCCAGCCGGAGGACCTCGTCGGTCACGAGCTGCGCCAGGCCGCCGAGGACGGCAGGTGGGACCTGCCGGAGGCACGGGAGATCGCCGCGCGCTGGCACGCCGCCGGAGGGCACGCGGCGCCGCCCCGCGCCGGCGCCTCCCCGGAGGCCCCTCCCGTACGGCTGCGCCGACTGGCGGAGGAGCTGCTCGACGAACTGGCGGCGATCCCCTCGCCGCTGCCCGAGCCGTCCGGCTGGGACGAGATCGTCGCCGCCTGCCCCGGCTGGCCGGCCGGGGAACGGCGCGGGGAGGGACCCGGATTGCGGGAACCGGGACGCCCGGCCCGGCCCGCCGACCCCGCCCGGGTGCTCGGCGCGTGGCAGGGCCGGGCCGCCGGATGCGTGCTCGGCAAGCCGGTGGAGAAGATCCCGCGCGAGGGCATCAGGGAGATCGCCGAGGCGACGGGCAACTGGCCGATCCGCGGCTGGTTCACCGCCAGGGGACTGCCGCCGGAGACCGCCCGCAGGTGGCCGTGGAACCGCCGCAGCGCGGTCAACAGCCTCGCGGAGAACATCGACGGGATCCCCGAGGACGACGACCTCAACTTCGCGCTGCTCGCGCTGGCCGTCCTGGAGCGGTACGGCAGGGGCTTCACCACCGGCGACGTCGCGCAGATGTGGCTCGACGAGCTGCCCGGTGGCCGGGTGTTCACCGCGGAGCGGGTGGCCTATCGCAACCTCCTGATGGGCATCGAGCCGGAGGCCGCGGAGATGCGTGGCCGCCGCGGCCGCACGACCGCCACCTACCGCAACCCGTTCCGCGAATGGATCGGCGCCCTCATCCGGGCCGACGTGTACGGCTGGGCGAACCCGGGGGACCCGGCGACGGCGGCCGAGTTCGCCTGGCGGGACGCCCGGCTCAGCCACACGGCGAACGGCGTCTACGGCGCGATGTTCACGGCCGCCATGTGCGCGCGGTCCCTGGACGCCTCGTCCGCCGTCGAGGTGGTCGAGGCGGGATTGTCCGTGGTTCCCGCCGGATCCCGGCTCGCCGCCGCCGTACGGGACGCCGTGGACGTGGCGGGCGCGGAGCCGGACTTCGAACGGGTCGTGGACCACCTCCACGACCGGCACGGCCACCTGCACTGGGTCCACACGATCAACAACGCCGCCCTGATCGCGGCGGCGCTGGTCCACGGACGGGGAGACTTCACCGCCTCGATCGCGGGCGCGGTCGCGGGCGGCTGGGACACCGACTCGGCGGGCGCGACCGTCGGATCGATCGTCGGAGCGCTGAACGGGGGCGTTCCCGGGCAGTGGTCCATGAAGGACCGCCTGACCAGCAGCGTCACCGGATTCGACGGCATCGCCCTGGGGGAGCTCGCCCGGCGCACCCGGTTGATGGCAGGGTAAGCGGGATAAAGGTGACGATCCTGGAGGAAACATCGTGATCTCGGTGTTCGGCAGCGCCAACATGGACCTGGTGGCTTACGTGCCGTCCGCTCCCAAGCTGGGCGAGACCGTCACGGGACGGGCGTTCCGCACCGTGCCCGGCGGAAAGGGTGCAAACCAGGCGGTCGCGGCCGCCCGGGCGGGGGCCAAGGTGGCGTTCATCGGAGCCGTCGGCGACGACGCCTTCGGGCCGGCCCTGCGTGGTGCGCTGTTCGAGTCGGGCGTCGACACGAGCAGGCTGCGGGTCGTGCCGGGAGCGTCCGGGATCGCGCACATCGTCGTGGAGGACAGCGGCGGCAACTCGATCATCGTCGTGCCCGGCGCCAACGGAACCGTCACCGGCTGCGCGGCCGAGGACATCGAGCTGATCGCCCGCTCGCGCGCGCTCCTGCTGCAGCTCGAACTGCCCCTCGACGCGGTCGTCGAGGGCGCCCGCGCGGCCCGCGCCGCGGGCGTGCCCGTGGTCCTGACGCCCGCCCCCGTGGTGGAGCTGCCGGACGAGCTGCTCGACGCCGTGGACCTGATCGTGCCCAACGAGCACGAGGCCGCCGCGATCACCGGCGCCGCCGACCCCGACGACGCGCTCAAGGCCCTGCTCGACCGCGTGCCCGAGGCTGTGATCACCCTCGGGTCCAAGGGCGCGCTGTACGGCTCGCGCGCCGGGGCCCGGCTGCTGGTGCCCGCCGTACCCGTCGAGGCGGTGGACACCACGGCGGCCGGCGACACGTTCGTCGGCGCGCTCGCGGTCGCGAGGTCCGAGGGCCGCAGCCCCGCGGACGCGCTGCGCTTCGCCTCGACGGCAGCGGCGCTGTCCGTCCAGCGAGAGGGTGCGAGCACGTCCATGCCGAGCCGCGCCGAGATCGACGCCGCCCTGTCGTGAGCTCGGCCGGCCGCTCTGCTGTGGGCTCTGCCGGCCGCTCTGTGTCAGCGCTGCCGTGACCGGAGGCCCGCGTGCTCGTCCACCGCGGACGAGCACGCGGGCCTGTCCCCGGCGCGGGAAACCCGATTGGAGGAACGATGACCGCCCCCGCCACGCCGCCACTGTCGGGCGTCCGCGTGCTGGACCTTGCGACACTGTTCGCCGGGCCGATGGCCGCGATGCTGCTCGGCGACTACGGCGCGGACGTGATCAAGGTCGAGCACCCACGGAAACCCGACCCCTCGCGCGGCCACGGGCCGGACGGGCTGTGGTGGAAGATGCTCGGCCGCAACAAGCGGACGATCACCCTCGACCTGTCCGCGCCGGACGGCCAGGACCTCCTGGTCGAGCTGGCACGGGACGCCGACGTGGTCATCGAGAACTTCCGCCCCGGCACGCTGGAGCGGTGGAACCTGTCCTACGACCGGCTCGGCGCGGCCAACCCGCGGCTCGTGCTCGCCCGCGTGACCGGGTTCGGGCAGTTCGGCCCGTACGCCCGCAGACCGGGGTTCGGCACGCTGGCCGAGGCCATGAGCGGGTTCGCGGCCATGACCGGGGAGCCGGACGGCCCGCCGACGCTGCCGCCGTTCGGCCTGGCGGACGGCATCTGCGCGCTCGCCACGGCGTTCGCGGTCATGACGGCGCTCAGATCGGGCCGAGGGCAGGTCGTCGACCTGTCGATCATCGAGCCGATCCTGAGCGTGCTCGGCGCGCAACCCACCATCTACGACCGGCTCGGCGTCGTGCCGCCGCGCACGGGGAACCGGTCCGTCAACAACGCGCCGCGCAACACCTACCGGTGCGCGGACGGCTCGTGGGTGGCCGTCTCCACCTCGGCGCAGAACATCGCCGAGCGCGTCATGCGGCTGGTCGGCCGTCCCGAGTACATCGCCGAACCGTGGTTCGCCACCGGCGCCGGGCGGGTCCGGCACGCCGACGAGCTGGACGCGGCGGTGGCCGCCTGGGTGGCCCGCCACACCCGTGACGAGGTCCTCACGGCCTTCGAGGAGGCGCAGGCCGCGGTCGCCCCGGTCTACGACGTGCGGGACGTCATGGCCGACCCCCAGCTCCGGGCGCTCGACGCGATCACCACGGTGGAGGACCCCGAGCTGGGGCCGCTGCGCATGCAGAACGTCATGTTCCGGCTGTCGGGGACGCCCGGCGAGATCCGCTGGACCGGCCGCCCACACGGGGCCGACACCGAGGAGGTGCTGACCTCGCTCGGCCTGCCGCCCGGCCGGATCGCCGCGCTCCGCGAGAAAGGCGTCGTGTGACGGATCGTCGTGTGCCGGATCATCGTGTGCCGGATCATCGTGTGCCGGATCATCGTGTGAGAGATCACAACCCCGGCGAGGTTGACCCGGCGTGTCAGGGGGATCATCAAGCGGCAGAAAACGCGACGAGGAGTGACGCAGTGCCGCAGAACGTGCCTCCGGGCGGACCCCGGCCAGTGCCCGGAACCGGACCCAGAGCCGGGTTCCCGATCATGCCGCTGACCTGGTTGTACGTGCCCGCAGACCGGCCCGACCGGGTCGCCAAGGCGCTGGCCACGGACGCCGACGTCGTCATCGTCGATCTGGAGGACGCGGTCGCGGCCGAGAACAAGGGCCGGGCCAGGGCCGAGGCCGTCGCGCTGCTCGCCACCCCGCAGCCCCGGGTCCAGATCCGCGTCAACGACGTGCGCACGCCGTACGGTCAGGCCGACATGCACGCGCTGGCCTCCCTCGTCACCGGGACATGCGGCATCCGCGTGCCCAAAGTGGAGTCCGCGGCGGAGGTGAGGGAGATCGCGGCGGCGGTGCCCGGCGTGCCCCTGCATCCGCTGCTCGAATCCGCGCTCGGGCTGGAACGCGCCTTCGAGATCGCCGCCGCGTCCGAGGCGGTGGCGAGCATCGGGCTGGGCGAGGCCGACCTGCGCGCCGATCTCGGTGTCAGCGCCGACGGCGGGCTGGCCTGGGCGCGCTCCCGCGTCGTGGTCGCCGCCCGGGCGGCCGGGTTGCCCGCGCCCGCCCAGTCGGTCTACCCGGACATCCGGGACCTCGCCGGGCTGGCCGCGTCCTGTCTGGAGGGCCGAGCGGCGGGGTTCCGCGGCCGGGCGGCGGTCCACCCGGCCCAGCTTCCGGTCATCGTGAACGCGTACCGCCCGACCGAGGCCGAGATCGCCGCCGCCCACGAGGTGATCGCGGCCGCCGGCCAGGGCGCGGTCGCCCTGCCCGACGGCCGGTTCGTGGACGAGGCCATCGTGCGGCAGGCCCGCGGCGTCCTTGAGCTCTTCCACAGGGAGCCGCCGGGTCCGCACTGGGGCCCGCCGGTCACCGCCACGCCGTGAACCCCGGCCGGGGGATGTGCGCCACAAGCGAGTCTCAGCGCGGGGCCGAGGCCAGCAGGTCGTAGGCGACCACGTACCGGTGGCCGAGCGCGCCCGCCACGTCGCCCCGCCCGAGGGCGGGGGCGCCGGGCAGCTCACGGGCCGGCACGCCGAGGATCTCTTCGTCGCCCGCCGGGCCGCCGACCACGACGGCGCGGCGGACCGGCCCGCCGCCGAGCGCGGCGGCACCCGCGCCGGGCACTGCGTGACGCCCAATGTAAAGGGTCAGTACTGCAATCAGACGGGTGACGGCGATTGCACCACCCGATAGAGTGCCGCTGGGCTCGCACTGCCTCGCCGCACGGTGCGGCCCAGCGCACTTCCGCCCCTCCAGAAGCGAGAGATGAGACTTACAGCCCTCACCGCCGTACTGGTCGGCATGGCGGGCATATCGGCCTGTGCCAGCAATAGCCCGCCCGCCCGGGGCTCCGCCACTCATCCGCCCTCCCGGACGCCCTGTCCAGCGGTCTTCTGCCACGAGGCAATAGGCACCGACCCCGCAATCCTCGTGCATGACCGAGTAGGCAGCCATATGATGCCGCTGGTCGCCCGCCTCAAGTGGATCGAGAACGAGTCCTGCCTGGTCCTTGTCACTACCAAATATCCGCCAGTACGCACTGCCGTCCCTCTATGGCCCAAAGGCACCACGCCGCTGCGCGCGCCGGACGGTAGGCGGGGAATCATTACCCCTGAAGGAGAGCAGATCCTAGACGGGGACACCTTCAGCGGGGGAGGGTCATGGGTCACGAAGACACAACCCTCCTACTCCCTCGTCAGGCCGCCTGCAGGTTGCGGTAAGCACGAAGGGTTCTTCACGATCGACCGCTCCGACATTGAGCGTGCCGAGCATTAGCGAGCGATCATCAGGACACGCCAAGCGCCACCGCATCACGATGACGAGCAGGAGAGATCCTGGCTGGAGGAACTGCGGCGGCACCAGGGCACCTGAGACGACGGCTCTAACGTACGATCGCCACAGCTTGCGCACGGCCCGCGTTTCACCCATTCGACCGACGCGTGGCGTTGCCGACGTCGACGCCCGCGACGAGCCGGGTCACCGCGTCAGGCCCCGCCGCGCGTGGACGTCGCGCGCCTCGCGGACCAGGGCGGCGTTCCGCTGGCAGCCCCGCCCGTCGAGCCACTCGGCGAGGTCGGACAGCTCCGCGGCGGTGGAGCGGCGCGGGCGCAGCGCCTCGTAGACGCGCATCACGTCCTCGTCGGACAGCAGGGCCAGCTCGGCGGCCCGCCGGAAGTTGGCCGCGAGCTGCGGGTTGCCGTGCCGCTCCGCGACCACCGCCTGGGCCTCCAGGGGCTCGGGGGGATGCGCAGGTCGTCCCGCGTCACCTCACCCCGGCGCACCGCGTCCACGGTCACCGACTCCACCGGCCGCCCGGAGTACGACCTGGTCACAGTGTCAGCGGCTCGGGTCCGAGCGGGAGATCGCGGCCCGGATGGGCGTCAGCCGTACCACCCTGCGCCAGGCGCTCGGCCTGCTCGAACAGGCGGGCGCGGTGCGCAGGGTGCCCGGCAGGGGCGGCGGCACCTTCGTCAGCGGCAGCAAGGTCGAGCGCGACCTGTCGAGCGTCGTCGGCGTTCCCGACCTGCTGCGCGAGCAGGGCTTCACCGCGGGTCCCGGGTGGTGCGCGCCACCACGCGGGCGCGGACGAGCCGACGGCGGCGGCGCTCGGGATCCAGCCCGGCGACCTCGTCACCGAGATCGTCCGCATCCGGTTCGCCGACGGCGTCCCCCTCTCGCTGGAGCAGGCCCGCTTCCCCGGCGCTGCGCTTCCCCGGGCTGCTGGAGCAGCCGCTCGGCGGCTCGGTCTACGAGCTGCTCGCCGCGCAGTACGGCGTGCGCCCGGCCGCCGCGCTCGAACGCATCGAGGCGGTGTCGGCGGGCGAGGAGGAGGCCGCGGTCCTCGGCGTCGATTCGGGCGTCCCGGTGCTGGCCATCACCCGCACCACCTCGGACGAGCGGGGCGTGCCGTTCGAGTTCTCCCAGGACATCTTCTGGGGCGACCGGACCCGCATCCTCGTCCACGTGAGCGACGCGACCGGCACCACCCACTCCGCCCGCGAGCAGGGGCGGCTGGTCCACTTCCCCGTCGGCCTGCCCAAGGGCTCGCCGACGGACGGCGTGAAGACCGAGGGGCTGTAAGGACCGCGTGCCGGGACGCGCCGGAGGGTAGGGCACGGAGAGACCCCGCGTGAGAGGACCCCGCCGTGGACGCCGCCGCCGACCCCGCCGCCGTAAGCCGGACTCCTGAGGCGCGTACGGAGGGGAGCGCCGACGAACCCCACGGGCAGGGGCCGCTGACTCGGGTCAGGATCGCGAGCGCGCCGGTCAACTTCGGCGTGTACACGGCGGAGGGCGCGCCGATCGCCGCCGACGAGATGCTCGCCACGATGCGCGACGCCGGTTATGCCGGAACGGACTCCGGCCCCATCGGCTACCTCGGGACCGGAGCGGAGCTGTCCGACCGGCTCGCACGGCACGGCCTCGGCCTGGCGGGCGGCTGGGTG
The DNA here is from genome assembly GCF_030268965.1 of Microtetraspora sp. NBRC 16547. Taxonomy (GTDB): domain Bacteria; phylum Actinomycetota; class Actinomycetes; order Streptosporangiales; family Streptosporangiaceae; genus Microtetraspora. Next base: position 38,743 of record NZ_BSSE01000026.1, read on the forward strand.
GACCTCCGGTATGGCGACGCCGCCGGGTTCGAGGAGGACCTGGACGGGCTGGACGCGGCCCTGGACGTCTTCGCCGGAGTTCCCGTGGACGATCCCCGGTTCGCGCCCCGGCCGACGCTCGCCTGCCCGGCGAACCCGGCGAGATTCGCCCGGCCGGGCGAACCGGTTGACCCGGCGCTGCGGCTGAGCGCGGAGGAGTGGCCGGGGTTCGCCGTCCGGGTGCTTCGCGCCGCCGCCCTGTGCCGGGACCGGGGCCTGGAACCCGTCTTCCACCACCACCTCGGCACCGACGTGGAGACCGTCGAGGAGATCGAGCGGCTGCTCGGACTCACCGATGTGTCCCTCTGCCTGGACACCGGGCACCTGTGGCTCGCGGGCGGCGACCCGGTGGCCGCGATCGGGCGCTGGGCGGGCCGGATCCGTCAGGTGCACGTCAAGGACGCCTCCCGCGACACGCTCGCCCGGGTCCGCGCGGCGGACGGCGACCTGTGGGAGGCCGTCCGCCGCGGCGTCTTCCCACCGCTCGGCGCGGGCGACCTCGACATCGAGGCCGTGGTCCGCGCGCTCGGGCGGATCGGTTACGAGGGATGGGTCGTCGTCGAGCAGGACGTCGCCGGTACCGGCCGGGGTCTCGGAGCGGTCGCCGCCGACCAGCGGGCCAACCTGGACCGGCTGGCCCTGGCGGGGCTGATCGGCGGCCCGTCTGCCGTTCCACCGGCCCCACCGGCGCCACCGGCGCCGCGAGGGCGCAGGTACGGAGGCTGAGCCGGGCGGCCTCCGGGGGCGATTCGATCGATTTCGATCACGAATGGATGACCGCTGCCCCCGAATGCCGATATTCCCCGCTCCGGCGCGGCAGGGTGGGAGCCATCTCCACACGAGGAGGCGAACGGTGGCTCTGGCTCGGGTGACGCGGCTCCCAGCCTCGGCGGCCCTGCCGTACGCGCTGCGACGGGACACAGGCGGCGCAGGCGGCGGCGCAGGGGGCGCGGCGGCGCGGGAGGAGGCCCTCGCGGCGTTCCTCAAATCGCGCACCAGGACCACGGTGGGACGGGTCCTGGAGACCGCGTCCCGGGTGGCTACCCGCAGGCGCCCGGCCGCCGCGCTCAAGGGCGTGGCCGCGACCGACTGGTTCCGCCTCGACGCCAAGGACGACATCACCGAGAAGTGGTACCCCCAGGGTCTGTCCTGCGGCTCCGACGCCGGGCTGAGCAGCCCGGCGGCGTTCGCCATCAGCTGGTACTGGAAACCCGACCCCGCGGCCGAGCCGGAAAGGGGGATCCGGGTCAGCTTCCTCAACGTGGCCACGCTGAAGTACGCCCACGTGTTGCTGGTCGAGCCGGACGCCGCCGGGAACCCCGTGCCGATCAACGTGCACGCGGGCGGGCTCGCCTGGTACAAGAACCTGCTCTACGTGCCCGACACCACGGGCGGCCTGCGGGTATTCGACCTGCGCAACCTCTGCGAGGGCGGGCTCTTCGGCTACTCGTTCACGCTGCCCCAGTCGGACATGTGGTCCTGCGACCAGGCGCTGGGGGCGAGGTTCTCGTTCGCGACGCTCGACCGGAGCGCGGATCCCGTGCTGCTCGTGTCCGGTGAGTACCTCACCTCGGGCACCGGGCGCGTGGTCCGCTGGGCGCTCGCCGCCGACGGCTCACTCGCGACCGACGAAGAGGGGACGGCCGTGCCGGTGGACGCGTACAACAGCCCGGGCCAGAAGATCCAGGGCGCGGTGTCCTACAAGGGGCGCTGGTACTTCAGCCAGTCCGGTGGCACAGGGCCGAACGACCGGCTGCTCACCGCGCTCCCCGGCCAGCCCGTCGAGGAGCGCAACTACCCCAAGGGGCCCGAGGACCTCACCGTGTGGCGGGGGAAGAGCACGGTCTGGACCATCGCGGAGAAGCCCGGAGGCCGGGTCATCCTCGGCGTGCCGCTCTGATCCGTCCGCCCTGCGACCGGCCGTCTTCCGTGGCCGGGGCCGGGGCGGGCCCGCGGCGTATCGTGGCCGCATGGTGCTCGAACTCGACGGCAGGGAAGTGAAGATCACCAACCCGGACCGCGTGGTCTTCCCGCGGACGGGACACACCAAGGGCGATCTGGTCGCCTACTACCAGGCGGTGGCCGACGGCGCCCTGCGCGGCGTCGCGGACCGCCCGGTCATCCTCAAGCGGTACGTCCACAGCGTCGAGGACCCGCCGTTCTTCCAGAAGCGGGCGCCGGCGAAACGGCCCGAGTGGATCGAGGTCGCCGAGCTCGCCTACCCGTCCGGGCGCAGCGCCGACGAGGTCGTCATCCGCGACCTCGCGCACCTCCTCTGGACGGTGAACCTGGGCTGCGTCGACCTCAACCCCCATCCCGTACGCGCCGCGGACCTCGACCACCCCGACGAGCTGCGGATCGACCTGGACCCGGTGCCCGGCGTCGGGTGGGAGCAGATCGTCCGGGTCGCACTGCACGCCAGGGACGTGCTGGAGGACCACGGCCTCGCCGCGTGGCCCAAGACGTCCGGCTCGCGCGGCTTCCACGTCTACTCCCGGATCGCGACCCGCTGGACGTTCCGTGAGGTGCGGCGGGCCGCCGAGGCGGTCGCCCGCGAGGTGGAGCGGCGCGCCCCCGAGATCGCGACCAGCCGCTGGTGGAAGGAGGAGCGGCAGGGCGTCTTCGTGGACTACAACCAGAACGCCAGGGACCGGACCGTCGCCTCGGCCTACTCCGTGCGGCCGACCGGACACGTCTCCACGCCGCTCGGCTGGGACGAGGTGGAGCGGTGCCGCCCGGACGCGTTCACGATCATCACGGTCCCCGAGCGGCTGGCCGCGGCCGGCGACCCCTGGGCGCCCATGGACGGGACGGCCGGGTCGCTGGACGCGCTGCTCGAGCTCGCCGAGGCGCAGGGACCCCGACCGTCGCCCGCCAAGGACTCGAAGGACTCCAAAGACGCTGAAGACGCTGAAGGCGCCGAGGACTCCATAGGCACCAAGAGGGCCAAGGATGCCAAGAAGGCCGAGGATGTCGGTGAGGCCGGTGAGGTCAAAGGCCGCCGCCGGCCGGTCAAGCCCCTCATCGAGATCGCCCGCGCCGGGACGGTGGACGAGGCCATGGTCGGCTTCGAGCGCTGGAAGGCCCGCCACCCCGGCGTCGCCCGCCTGCTCCGGCCAGCCGACGTGCTGGTCGACTCCATGCGCGGCCGCAGCTCGACCTGGACGCGGATCCGGGTCAACCTCCAGCACGTCCCCGAGGCGGAGCGGCCCGCCCAGGAGCCGCTCGAGGTCGACTACGACCCGTGGCGCGGCCGGTAGACCTCCCACAGCTCGCCGAGGAAGAACCTGCCGAACCTGGCCAGCGCCGCCGCGCCCCCCGGCCCCTCCGTACGGAACGTCGTGAGCATCCTGGCCAGATCGGACGGAAGTATGTGCAGCGTGCCCGCCGCGACCACCGGCGCCGTGTCGTCCTCGCCCTCGGCCACCCGGCCGTCGAGAAGCCGGGCGAGCATCGTCGTGGTGTCCGGCCAGACCCGGGTCGGCGGGCCGGGACGCACGTCCTTCCAGCCCACGAGGGTGCGAGGCCGGCCCTGGCCGTCGGTGAACTGCAACCGATAGCGCATCTCCCTGCGCCCCGGGCGGTCGCCCGGGGCGAAGAGGTTGAACCAGCCCCGCTCGATCGGACGCCGGCCCCCGCACATGGCGGCGTCGATCCATCCCTCGGCCCGCGCCGGATGCTCCGGCTCGGCCAGGAAGCGATTCACGTCGTCGGCGGTCACGGTCAGCCGGAAGGCGAACCGGCCGCCCTCGGGCATGCCGTCGAGCTCGCGCGGATCCGTCAGGCCGGGGGCGAGGAAACCGCGCATCTCCTCCACGAACGACAGCGACGTGCGACCGCCCGTTTCGCCCGGGCCGCCCAGACAGGCCGGGTCGTCCGGGCGGTCGCACGCCGCGCCTCCCCCCACACCGCCCGCCGGGAGCGCCGGTGGCCCGGCCTCCAGCAGGCGGGTGCACATGCGGTCCGCCAGGGCCGCGATGGTGAGCGACGGATTGGCCCCCACCGGCCCCGGCATCGCCGCGCCGTCCGCGACGTACAGGCCGGGGAAGCCGAAGACCTCGCCGTGGGCGTCGCACACCCCCTCGCCGGGGTGGCGGCCCATGGGCACCCCGCCGAGCGGATGCACCGTGATGGTCCGGTCGCGGTGCCACGCCGGGCTGTCGGCGTACTCGGCCCCGAGCACATGGCCGATCCGCCGCATGGCGGCCCGCACCCGTCGGACGTACTCCTCGCTCGTCTCGGCCGTCCAGACGACGTCGAGCCGCCCGTCCCGCAGCCTGAGCACGCCGTCCGGCACGTCCCGGCCCATGCCGAGCAGCGGCAGCGAGCTGCCCGAGAGGTCACCCGACCCGATCAGCGCGGCGATCTCCGCCGACATGTTCGTGTCGTGTCCGGCCAGCGCGCGTAGCCGGTCGACGGCGAACCGGGCCACCCGGCCCAGCTCGCCGCGTACGTCCGCGCCCTCGACCAGCCAGTCCACGAAGCCCGGGTAGCCGCCCTCCTCGATGTACGCCCCACGGCCTCCCTCACCGTCCGGCAGCCGGATGGCGCTGGTGATGACCGGCCCATGGCTGGCGCTGATCGGAATCGTCCGGCTGCGGTCCCTCGCCCTGAGCAGGAAGGACAGGATGTCGCCGTTGCCGGAGAACCGGGTGCCGAGGGTCCCGCTCAGGCCCGGGAAATGCGCCCGGTTCTTCAGCAGCAGGTACGACGTCCCGAGCGTGCCGGCGGCCAGCACGAGACGGTCGCACGTGATCGTTCCGGTGACGCGCCCGGCCGGATCGGCGGGGTCGTGCCGCACGTAGTCGACCGCGTAGCCGCCGCGATGCCCGTCACCCTGCCGGCCCCCGTGACCGCCCTGCCCGCTCCCATGCCCGCTCCCGTGCCAGGGCCTGATCGTCTTGACCTCGTGCAGGGTGCGCAGGTCGGCGCCATGATGCCGGGCCGCGGCGAGATAGGTGTGGTCGAGGCTGTTCTTGGCGCCGTCGTTGCAGCCGATGTCGCACTCGCCGCACAACCGGCAGGTACGGCGCAGCACGCCGTGCATGCTGCCGTACTCCGGGTCCACGACGGGCAGGCCGAGACCCGGCTCCGCACCGGGGGAGGGGGCGAAGCTGATCGCCAGCGGCGGCAGCCGCCAGTCGAGGCCCAACTCGGCCGCCGCGTCCCGCATCGCCCCGGTCTTCAGCGTGCCCGAATAGGCCGGCCGGTCGAACGGGTACGGCGTCACGCCGATCATGCGCTCCACCGCGTCGTAGTGCGGGTCGAGGTCGGCCCGGCTCACCGGCCAGGACTCGTACCCGCCGCCCGGCAGCGGCTCCTCGTGGACGAAGGTGTCCTCGTCCTTGCGCAGCAGCACGTTGGCGTAGATCAGCGAGCCGCCGCCGAGGCCGCTCGCCACCACCGAGTCGCAGTCGCGGAAGCTCCACACGTCGAACATGCCGTACAGGTGCTCGGCGGGGTCCCAGAAGGCGCGGCCCATCTGGGACGGGCTACGCGGGAACGACCCCGGCGGGTACGGCCGGCCGCGTTCGAGTACGACCACCGACAACCCGGCCTCGGCGAGCCGGTAGGCCGCGACCGAGCCGCCGAAACCGGAGCCGACGACGACGGCGTCCACATGTTCCACGTCAGTGCCGCTTCAGGAAGTCGAGGATCCGGGGGAACACGTCCACGTGCGCGTTCTTTCCGATCATCGGGTCGATGTGCCCGTAACCGGGAAGGATCTCCAGCTCGTGCCGGCCGGGCGCGACCCGCTCCAGGATCCGGTGCGCGACGATGTTGGAATCGGTGAACACGTCGTTGTGGTCGCCCGTCAGGAAGAGGATCGGCGTTCCCGGCCGCGCCGGGTTCGCCAGGTGATGTCCGAGATAGTCGCCGGGAAGCCCGGCGTGCCGCGGGTCGCCCGGATCGAGCCGCACCGCGCGCCCGGCCGCCACCATCGCCGCGACGTGCCGGTAGTAATGCAGGCCGGCGGCGCCGTTCAGGTCGGCCAGCCGCTCGTGGACGTGCGTCTCCGGGCGGAGGTTCCCGTGCCGGTACATCGCGGGCCGGCCGCTGCCCCACATGAAGCTCTGCATGTGGCAGGCCGGCTCCCGGCATTCGGGGTGGGCCAGTGACACGGCCCCGGCCAGGAGGCGGCGCCGGGAGAGCGGTGGCGCGTCGGCGAACCGCGGGTCCAGGCAGGGCAGGCCGAGGACGTGCTCCAGGAGGGCGGGGCCGAGCTTCAGCTTGAGCCGCGCCCACGGGTGCACCCGTGGGATCGGCCCGACGCTGTTGGCGACCAGGCTGGCGACGCCACCACCCGGACCGTCCTCGACGGTGTCAAGAGCGCCCCCGAACAGGCTCATGTGGAACGACACCGACCCCAGGCAGTGCGCGATCACGTGGATCCGCCGCGCCCCAACGTGGCGGCGGAGTTCACGCAACGCGGCCGGGTGGTCGAAGTGCGCGATGTCGTCCAGGCTGTGCCTGCGCGTCTCGACGTTGTACGGGAACCGGTTGCTCATCCGGAAGTCGAGCGCCCAGACGTCCCCGAACCCGTTGCCGTGCAGGAACCTGACCAGGTTCGTGTGCTCCGGCATGATGAACATGTCGCTGGACGACGTCAGCCCGTGGATCAGCAGCACGACGTCGCCCTCGGAGGAGCCCGGCCCGGGGTCGAGATACCGGGTCAGCGTGAGCCCGAGATCGTCCTCGGTCGTGAACGGGTGGACCGACACTGTCGCGCCGGACACACCGTCCAGCGTGAAACGCGGAATGTTGTGGTCCATCTCGTTACCCCTCCTTGACGGCGTTTATGTTCCCAATGCCGCACATGTCGGCGGCATCGTGGAAAACCCGTACTTGTCCCGCACAGGTGGTACTCAGGGGACACGCGGCTCCCGCTCGGCTCCGCCGGGTCAGCTCGGGCGGCTCAGGGCCGTCGCCACGCCGACCCGCGACGAGACGTCGAGCTTGGCGAAGACCCGCGAGAGGTGGGTCTCGACGGTCCTGACGCTGAGGAACAACCGCTGCGCGACCTGCTGATTGGTGAGCCCGTCGGCGACCAGCAGGGCCACCTCCAGCTCCCTCGGGGAGAGCCCGAACGGTGCGCCCCCCTTCCCCGGGGGCGCGCCCGCCACCCGGACACCCAGGCGGCGCAGCTCGCGGTCGGTTCGCGCCTTGAGGTTCCGCGCGCCACACGCGTCGAAGGCGGCCGCCGCGGCCTTCAGGTCCTCCCGCGCCCGCGCCCGCTCCCCGGCCTCCAGATGCGCCAGACCGGCGGCCAGCAGGGCTCGCCCGGCGTCGAGCCGCCGCTCCGCCGCGGCGAGCAGACCGGCCGCCTCCCGCGCGGCCGCGGCGGAGCGGGCCGGTTTCCGCGCCCGGAGCGCGTGCGCCCGGGCGAGCGGGACGAGCCCCGAGAAGGCGGGCAGATGGGGATCGTCCATCGCCGCGGCGCGGTCCGCCCAGGCCGTCGCCTGCTCCGGGCGGCCGAGTTCGGCGGACACCTGCGCCAGCGTCTCGCAGGAGAGCAGCAGCGTGCCCCGGTCCAGGCGCGGCGCGGAGAACCTGTCGCAGGCGTCCAGCACGGCCTCCGCGCCCTCCTCCAGACGACCTGTGTTGATCAGAGCCTGCCCCCGGGCGTGCCGGGCCATCGCGCCCCACACCTCGCCGCCGCCGACGCCGCGCCGTACCGCCTCCTCGCCGGCGAGGATCGCCGCCTCGTCGTCGCCGGCCCAGGACGCGGCCAGGCAGCGCTGGGTGAGCGCGAAGACGAGCTGCTGCCCGGAGTCCAGCAGCCTGGCCTCCTCCTCCGACTCCTCCGCCGTCGCCAGGGCGTCGGCCAGCCGGCCCGTCATCACGAGGGTCCGTGCCTTCCCGGCCAGCAGATTCGTCAGGATGTAGCTCTGCCCGGTCGCGTCGGCCACCCCCGCCGCCCGGTCGAAGTGCCGCAACGCCTCGCCGTGCCTGCCGAGGTTCATCTCGGCCCAGCACAGCCACGAGATGGCATCCAGCCACTCGGCCAGATGGTCGTCGGGCGCGGCCGCCATCAGCCGCCCGGCCGTCTCGGCGTAGCGCACGGCCTCGGCGCTGCGGCCCGCCGCGTACGCCGGCATGGGCCGCAGCGCCGCCACCGCCACCGCCAGGCCGGGCTCCCAGCCCTCCGCGGCGTCCGGCATCAGGTCGAGCACGGCCTGCGCCGCGTCGAAGTCGACGCGCATGAGGCTCTCGGCCACCAGCCGCATCCGCAGCGGCACGGCGGCGGCCGCCCGCGGGTTCGGCATCCGGCCCAGCTCGTCGAGGAGGAGCGCGCGGGCCTCGTGCGGGCGGTCGAGCTGGCGCTCCATCAGCGCGCACAGCCGCGCCGCCCTGCCCCTGCGCGGGTAGTCGTCGGCGGGCAGGATCCGCAACAGTTCGCGGGCCGTGTCCCGGCCCTCCGCCAGCCGCCCGCTGACGCCCTGGGCCCGGCTGAGCTCCAGCAGCAGCTCCATCCGGGAGTCGCGGGTGCCGGAATCGTCGGGCATCAGCCGTACCGCCGCCTGCAGCCAGTGCGCGGACGTGGCGGGCGCGTGCGCGGCGACCGCGCGGGCGGCCTCGACCAGCACCTCGACGGCGCGCCGATCCCCGAAGGACCCGGACCGCTCCAAATGGCCCGCCTGGGCGACGGCGGGCGCGCCGACCGCGGCCAGGCGGGCGGCGATCCGCGCGTGCGCGCCCACCCGCCAGCCGGCCGCCGCCGACTCGTAGACGGCACGCCGGACCAGCGGATGCCGGAACCGGAACCGGCCGCCGTGCGCCCGGACGATGTCGCGCTGGGCCAGCTCGTCCAGGGCGTCCAGCGTGGCGTCCCTGGGGATCTCGGCCGCGACGGCGGCGATGTCCGGGTCGAACTCGTCGGCTGCGACGGCCGCGCCCTGCGCCACCAGCAGGGCGCCGGTCGACAGTTCGCCCAGTTCGACCTGGAGGGCGGCGAGCACGGTCGGCGGCAGCGCCCCCGGGGCTCCCAGCGCGCCCTCCTCCATCCTGGCCAGGGCCTCCAGATAGAAGGGGTTGCCTCCGCTCGCCTCGTACAGGGTCCGGCCGCGTCCCTTGCTGAACCGCGGGCCGAGGAGCTCCTCGGCCTCGTCGGGCGCGAGCGGGCCGACCGTGATCTCGTGGCCGCGCACGCCCGCGCCCAGGGGGAGCGTTGCCAGCCGGGGCGGGGCCTGGGCGGGACGGAAGGCGACGGCGAGCAGCACCGGCCCGGCGGGCGGGTGGCGCGTGATGTGGTCGAGGAACTCCAGTGAGCTCTCGTCGGCCCAGTGCACGTCGTCGAGGATCAGGACGAGCCCGCGCGGTCCCGACAGCGTGTCCACCATCTGCCGCACGGCGCGGTGGAGCCGATAGCGCGCGAGGCCACTCCGGTCTGTGCCGTGCCGCTCCGTGCCGTGCCGCTCCGTGGCGTTCTGCTCCGTGGCGTTCTGCTCCGCGCCGTGCCCGGTGCCGCTCCGGTCCTGGTACGGCTCGGCGGACTCCCCGAAGTGCGTCCGCTCCCGATGGTCTCCGGCGTGGTGGGGGGCGAGGGCGGGGAACACGGTCGCCAGCAGCCGGGCCGTCGCCGGGCCGAGGGTGTCGGCGATCTCCTGGCGCCGGGTCTCCAGGTGGTCGTCGAGCGCGTCGACCAGCGGACTGAACGGCATCATCTGCTCGAACTCGGCGGCCCTGCCCCACATCGTGACGCGGCCGAGGTCAGCGGCCATCGTGGCGAGCTCGCCGAGCAGCCGGGTCTTGCCCACTCCGGGGTCACCCGCCAGCGCCAGGAACCGGAATCCGTCCCGCCCGCTCGTGCCGAGCGCGTCCCGCAGGGCGGCCAGCGCGTCCCGCCGCCCGACCAGAGGCGTGGGAGCACCTGGTACGGCTGGCCCGGCCGTACGACCCTCCATGTCCACCCCAACAGCGACGCGTTCCGCGTCACGACCAGGGTTCACGCGGACATTATTTTGTGAGGCACTTTACAGATCTTGCGCGGCGGAAGCAGTACATATCTCCCGGAAATGTACAAAAATCCCCCGGGTTGCTGTCGTACCGGGCCGCAGGAACGCCGCCGCACCAGGCGGCCAGCGGATGAGCCGAAGGTCTTGTTGAACGTGGCGGCTGCGCCTGTTTGGCCGAGTGTGCCCCGGTACGTTTCGAATCGGTGGCTCGCGAGGGAGCGACGTGTTCGGAAGGTGTTCAAACAGAAAACCCCAGGCCGTTGGCCTGGGGTAACTGTGGTGGACGATACTGGGATTGAACCAGTGACCTCTTCCGTGTCAGGGAAGCGCTCTCCCGCTGAGCTAATCGTCCGTGCAGGAACTGCGAGCGGAAGACGGGATTCGAACCCGCGACCCTCACCTTGGCAAGGTGATGCTCTACCACTGAGCCACTTCCGCGCGATCTCCGAGGTTTCCCTCGGCGACGCCTTCTTTACTTTAGCGGATCAGACGGGGTTCCCGTGCCATCCGCTAGAGGTGGAGACGGGATTTGAACCCGTGTACGCGGCTTTGCAGGCCGCTGCCTCGCCTCTCGGCCACTCCACCAGGATCGTAGGTCGTCTGCACACGAGGTGCCCGCCGACGAACCCGAGCGGAAGACGGGATTCGAACCCGCGACCCTCACCTTGGCAAGGTGATGCTCTACCACTGAGCCACTTCCGCGTGTCTTCCGGGAGAACTCCCGGCCACGCGGAAGACTCTATCGCCTTCCGGCCCTTACCTGTGCAACCACGGCCGCCGACGGCGCCGAATCGGTGACCATCCGTTTCCCGGCCGGTGGAATCCGCGCGCGGGCCCCGCATTGCCTGGCGAACGGCCTGCTCCGCTGGCGGACCGCCCTGGTCGGCTGAGGTCGAGAACCCGCTTACGGCGATCGCGGAGGGCTCTGAGATACTGATCCTGCCCGATTTCGGGCACGAAACTTGGTGTCCTGCATCCACCGTCCGTATGGTCCTGCTCTGTGTCGACGCAACGGCATCCCCATGAGGACCTCATCGCTCATCTGACCCGGACGACCGCGCTCGGTCCCGGAGAGGCGGCGCGTGTGGTCGCCGACGTGCTCACCTACTTCGGTGAGCCCGTGGACGACTACGTGCGACGCCGTCACGGTGAGCTCAAGTCGAAGGGGTTCTCCAACGACAAGATCTTTCCGAAGATCTCGGCAGAGCTCTCGGGAAGGCGCGTCGCGGCACCGGAGCTGTCTCTACGCCAGCTGCGCCGGATCGTCTACGGATAGGAGCGGATATGTGCGGAATCGTCGCTTACGTCGGGTCGAAGGACGCGGCCCCCATCCTGCTCGAAGGACTCCAGCGACTGGAGTACCGCGGCTACGACTCCGCGGGCCTCGCCGTGGTCAACGGCAAGTCGCTGAAGATGCGCAAGGTCAAGGGTCGCGTGGCCGACCTGGCGGAGGCCGTACCGGCCCGGTTCAAGGGCGCGTGCGGCATCGGGCACACACGATGGGCCACGCACGGCGTGCCGAGCGACGTCAACGCGCACCCGCACCTGGACCACGAGCAGCGGATCGCCGTCGTGCACAACGGGATCATCGAGAACGCCGACGCGCTGCGGCAGCGTCTCGAAGGCGAGGGTGTCACCTTCGAGAGCGAGACCGACACCGAGGTCCTCTGCCACCTGATCGCGCGGACCGTCAAGGAGACCGACTCCCTGGACGACGCCGTCCGCAGGGCGCTGAAGAGCATCGTCGGCACGTACGGCATCGCCGTCATCGACGCGCAGCGGCCCGGAGAGATCGTGGTGGCCCGCAACGGCAGCCCGATCGTCCTCGGCCTCGGCGAGAAGGAGATGTTCGCCGCCTCCGACGTCGCCGCGCTGGTCCGCTACACCCGGCAGGTCGTCCACCTGGAGGACGGCGAGCTGGCGGTGCTGCGGGCCGACGGCTTCCACACGTTCACCAGCGACGCGAGGGAGACCGCGAAGGAGCCCTTCACGGTCGACTGGGACACCGGCCACTACGACAACGGCGGCTACGAGCACTACCTGCTTAAGGAGATCTCCGAGCAGCCCGAGACGGTGGCCCGCACGCTGCGCGGCCGCATCGACGACCGCTTCCACATCGCCCACCTCGGCGGGCTCAACATGGACGCCAGGGAGACCCGGTCGTTCCGCCGCGTGAAGATCATCGGTTGCGGCTCCGCGTACTACTCCGGGCAGATCGGGGCCCAGCTCATCGAGGAGCTGGCCCGCATCCCCGCGGACGCCGAGCCCGCCTCCGAGTTCCGGTACCGCAACCCGGTCGTCGAGCCGGACACGCTCTACGTCGCGATCAGCCAGTCGGGGGAGACCTACGACACGCTCGCCGCCGTCCAGGAGCTCAAGCGCAAGGGCGGCCGGGTGCTGGGCATCGTCAACACGGTCGGCAGCGCGATCGCGCGCGAGTGCGACGGCGGTCTCTACCTCCACGCGGGGCCCGAGGTGTCGGTGGCCTCGACGAAGGCGTTCACCTCGACCGCGGTGTCCTTCGCGCTGCTCGCCCTGCACCTGGCGCGGGTACGCGACCTCTCCCCGGCGGACGGCCGGCGCATCTGCGAGGGCCTGCGCCGGCTGCCCGAGCAGATCGAGCAGATCCTCAAGCTGGACGAGCACATCAAGACGCTCGCCGAGAAGTACGCCCAGTCGCCCAGCATGATGTTCGTCGGCCGGGTCCGGGGCTATCCGGTGGCGCGTGAGGGCGCGCAGAAGCTCAAGGAGATCTCTTACGTCCACGCCGAGGCGTATCCCGCGAGCGAGCTCAAGCACGGTCCCCTGGCCCTGATCAGCGAAGAGCTGCCGACCGTGGCGATCGTCCCCGACGACGAGCTGCTCGACAAGAACCTGACCACGCTGGGTGAGATCCGGGCGCGCAGCGGGCGCATCCTGATGATCGGTCACCGGACCGCGGAGGCGGCCGACGACTGCGTCGTGGTGCCCAAGAACGAGACCGAGCTGGACCCGATCCTGCTGACGATCCCGCTTCAGCTCTTCGCGTACCACGCCGCGGTCGCCCTCGGCCGCGACGTCGACCGGCCGCGCAACCTCGCCAAGAGCGTCACGGTCGAGTAGGCGCCCGGCCGAGGCGGCGCGTGACAAAGTGTGCGGGTACGGCTCCCGCCCCCATCTCCGGGGGTGGGAGCCGTACGCGTCAGGAGATCGGACGGGCCGAGGCCGGGCGAGCCGCGCCCGGGTGGAGGGTCAGGACGTCACGGCGCACTGCCCGCGGTCCTTCCTGACCGGTCCCTCGGCGGTCGGCCGCACGTCGAAGTCGAAGATCTCGGTCGGCAGGTAGAGGGTGCAGCACGCGTTCGGGATGTCGACGATCCCGCTGATCCGTCCCTCGATGGGAGCCGACCCGAGGAGCAGGTAGGCCTGCTCGCCCGTGTAACCCCATGTCTTCAGGTACTCGATCGCGTTCAGGCACGCCCTGCGGTAGGCGACCGTCGCGTCGAGGTAGTGGTTGGTGTCCGTCTCATGGTCGACCGAGATCCCGATGAACGAGAGGAACTCGGAGTACCGCGGCTCGACGTTGCCCGGCATGAAGATCGGGTTGGTGGTGACCCCGTACTTCGCCATGCCGCCCTTGATGAGATCGACGTGGAGATCGATGAAGCCGCCCATCTCGACCGCGCCGCAGAAGGTGATCTCGCCGTCGCCCTGGCTGAAGTGCAGGTCGCCGACGGAGAAGTTGGCGCCCTTGACGTAGACGGGGAAGAAGACCCGCGACCCCCGCGTGAAGTTCTTGATGTCCTGGTTGCCGCCGTGCTCGCGCGGCGGGACGGTGCGCGCGCCCTCACGGGCGATCCGCTCGGCCAGGTCGCCGGTCGCCGTTCCCGTGACCGCATTGTTCGGCTCCGGCGGGTTGGCCAGCGGCGGGACCCGGCCGGCGTCGGTGTCGATGAGCGCCCGCTCCCGCCGGTTCCAGCTCGTGAGCAGCTCGGCCGACGGCGCGGTGGCGAACAGGCCGGGATGGGTGATCCCGGTGTACCGCACGCCGGGCAGGTGCCGGGACGTCGCGTGGATGCCGTGGAAGTCCCAGATCGCCTTGTACGCGTCCGGGTAGTAGTCGGTCAGGAAGCCACCGCCGTTCGCCTTCGCGAAGACACCGGTGTACCCCCAGCCCTGCCCGGGGACGTCGCCGGTCCGCTCCGGGTACGGGATCGGGCCGATGTCGAGGATGTCGACGATCAGGAGGTCGCCGGGTTCGGCCCCCTCGACGCCGAAGGGCCCGCTCAGCATGTGCACCTTCGTCAGGTCGACGTCCCGCACGTCGTTGGCTGAGTCGTTGTTGCCGACCTGGCAGTCGGTCCAGTCCCGGCACTCGACGCGGAACTCGTCCCCGGGCCGCACCGTGGCGACCGCCGGGATGTCGGGGTGCCAGCGGTTGTGCCCGGGCACGTCCTGTTCCCGCATGGGCTTCGACTGGTCGATGCTGAACACGACTTTCGGCATGAGATGTCCTCCTTCTCGATCGGCCGGTGTCGGCCGGTTGCCGGCGTGCGGCGGGGCGGCGGGGCGACGGGTCACTCCGCGGGCCGGGCTGTGCGCCCGCGCGTGAGCGGCCACAACGCGGCGAACACGACCACGCCGAACGCGGCGAGGATGATCGCGACGAGGTTCTGGTTCCAGCTCTTCCAGAAACCGGTGAGGGTGAGATAGGCGGGGACCGCGCCGGTGACCCATCCCTCGATCGCCGTCACCCAGCCCACATACGCCGTGAGATGGTCGCGTTTGAGGCCGAGCAGCAAGAAGAAAAGGAACCACAGGAACGACCAGTAGAGCCAGATGGCGCCGAACGGCGCGTCCTTCAGGATCTGGAAGTTCGCGTACGAATAACCCAGCGCCATGATGGCGACGAACAATGAGAAATACCCGACGCCGGTGGTGTCGAACCCTCCGAGGGTCCCGATTCCCACATAAAGATAGGTGAACGCGAACAGGTACAACCCCGACGCCGAGAGAATGGTGCTCGCCCCGCCGCCCGCGCCGATGATCAGGACGGTGGGCGTGACAACCTGGAGCGCCCCGACGAAGAGGTTGAAGAGGGCGGCCGCTCGCGCGTCGACCAGCCCCAGCAGCATCAGGCCGTTCATGAACAGCACCGCGCCGACGTAGAGAAGTCCGACATCTCCCATCGGGACGCACCTCCTGGCGCCGGTGGCGGACGGCCGGCGCGTGTGGCGGACGCGCGGCCCCCGACCGGCCCCCGACCGGCCCCCGACCGGCCCCCGACCGACTCGCGACCGACTCGCGATCGGCTCCGGCCCAGATCGGGGGATCAGGGCCGGGGAAGGTGGGCCGGCGCCGGGTGCGGTGGGCGCGCCGCCGCCGGTCCCGTCCCGCCGCGCGGCGCACGGACGACCTCGGGCGCCTCCCTGCTCCGCTCCTCCCCGGCCAGCCCGGCGGCCAGCGCCGGATGCACCCGCCGCAGGTTCGGCCCCGAGAAGCGGCGCCGCGCGGGCCCCTCGCAGGCGGAGCAGGCGCCGGTCTCCGGCGCGGTCCCCATCGGCAGGGACACGTCGAACGGCCCGCAGTCCGGGCAGAGATATTCATAAATCGCCATGGGCACCTCTAACCGGCCGGACGGCCCCTCACCCGAGCGTGGCCATACACACCCAGACAACCCGCAAAAATAGTTACCTGTCAAGATAAATCAACTGATCATGTAATACGTTGTCGAGTGGTGATTTTTGGGGTCAATAATTGTTGAACGTTCCGGAAGGTGAGATGGCCGGAGAAATGCCACTCCTTTCCTTTTATTGATGTTCTCCTTTGTGAGACTTGCCGATCTCCGTGTTGAGAATCACCCGTCCGGTCAGCCTCCGGCCGTCCGTCGCAGGGTTGGCCGGATAGCGGCATTTCATCACTTACTGTGACGAGTCGTACGCTTGCCGTACCGGGGACTCTCGCAGGAGGGGGACCGATTTGCGGCGCCGCGCGTTTCTTGCTCTGGGGCTGGGCCTGCTTCCTCTGTCGGCCGGATGCGGAACGAACCGGCCGCGGACTGGCCCCCCGATCTCGCTGGTCGTCCCCACGCAGGCGGGGGCGCAGGGCGGCCCCTTCGCCAGGGAGCTGAAGACCCTCATCGAACGTCAGCGGCTGGCCGGGAAGGTCGAGATCCGGACCCGATCGGGCGACGCGGGAGCGCGGGCGCTGGCCCGGTTCGCCGCCGGGAGGGACTACGACGACCTCATGGTCGCCGGCCCCGCTCTCGTCGCCATCGCCGCGAGGAACGGCCTCGGCGGCCTCATCGAGCGGACCTCCCCGCTGGCCCGGTTCGCCGGGGAGTGGGTGGTCTTGGTCACCGGGCCGCACTCCCGCTTCCGCACGTTCGACGACCTGGCCGCGGCCCTGATCCGCGACCCGTCCCGGCTGCGGCTCGCCGGGCGGGACACGGGCGGCCCCGACCACGTGCTCTACGGCCTGACCGCGCAGGGGCTCGGGATCCACCCCCGCAGCCTCAACTACGTGGCGCTCCCCGACCTCTCGCAGGTGCTCGCCGCGACGCTCGACGGCAGCGCCGTCGCCGGGCTCGGCGGCCGGAGGGAGCTGGCGGCCGACATCCGGGCCGGTCGGGTGCGGCCGCTGGCCGTCTCGTCGCTGGAGCGCCTGGACGGTGTGGACGCGCCGACCCTGAAGGAGTCCGGCGTGCGCCTGCACTACGCCCACTGGACCGGGCTCCTCGGCCCGGGCCGGCTGGGCGGGCAGGAGCGGGAGCGGCTGCTCGACCTGTGCCGCGCCGTCTCCGACCTGCCCGGATGGGCGGAGGTATGCCGCGGCAACGGCTGGGCGCCGATGTTCCTGGACGGCGACGACTTCCGCCAGTGGCTGGGCACCGAGGCGCGCCGCACCAAAGTCGTTCTCGGCGAGCTCGGCCTGCTCTGACGGCCTCTGCTCGGAGGCTGCTCTGAGACCTGCTCGGAGGCTGCTCGGAGGGCTGGTCCGAGGGCTGCTCCCGGCCGCCCGCCGATCGCCCGGGAGGCGTTATCCGGCACCGACACCCCCCGGATCGGCACAATTTGTTGTGGTGGTTGCGCCGACCGGCACTAGATGTAGGATCCTCCACTGTTGCTGGTTCACCCCGTGCCCGGGGTGAGGCAAGAGGGAACCCGGTGCGATTCCGGGACTGCCCCGCAGCGGTGAGCGGGAACGACCGCCGTCAATTTGAGCACTGGGCCGACCGTCGGCCCGGGAAGCGACGGCCAGTAGGACCGGCGCGCGAGCCGTACCCCGGCCCGTGCGGCGCCATGCCCGCGAGTCCGAAGACCTGCCGGCGACGTGCGCGCGGACCTGACGTCCGCGTGTGTTGTGCCGGGCCTCGAGGGAGGGCTCGCCGACGAGCGACGCGCCGTCCGTGGCGCGAGCCTGCCCGCTCCGACGCGTACGCCCGCCTTCCGAGGCCCCTGACGGGGTTCCGATTCGGAAGGGGAGATCACGTGACACTGGCCACGATCGCGGATGCGGGGGCCGAGGCCCGGTGGGCGGCGATCGAGGAGGCGGCGGCGCGGGTCGTCACCGACCCGGAGAACTCGAAGGCCGCCGCCCGGCTGCTGGCCGGGCTGATCGCCGACGAGGCGGCCGAGCACGGCGTGACCGGCTCGTCCGGCTTCTCCCGCTCGGTGGCCGCGACCCACGAAGCGGGCCTGGTCCACGACGAGCTGGCCGCGTTCGTCGCGCGGCACGCCGACGAGCTGGACGCGCTGGTCGACCACTCGGCGGACGAGCGGTTCGAGTACTTCGGGCTGCGCACGGTCTACGACCGCTATCTGCTGCGGCACCCGGTCACCCGCAAGGTCCTGGAGCGCCCGCAGCACTTCTTCCTGCGCGTCGCGTGCGGGCTGGCCTACCCCTCAGCAGGCGGGGCGGGGGTCGCCGAGGCGGCCGAGCTCTACCGGCTGATGTCGACCCTGTCGTACCTGCCGAGCTCGCCGACGCTGTTCAACTCGGGGGCGCGCCGCCCGCAGCTCTCGTCGTGCTTCCTGCTCGACTCGCCGCGCGACGAGCTGGAGAGCATCTACGAGCGGTACGGCCAGGTGGCCAGGCTGTCCAAGTACGCGGGCGGCATCGGCGTCTCCTGGACCCGGATCCGGTCCCGCGGCTCGCTGATCCGGGGCACCAACGGCCACTCCAACGGGATCGTGCCGTGGCTGCGCACGCTCGACTCTTCCGTGGCGGCGGTGAACCAGGGCGGGCGGCGCAAGGGCGCGGCCTGCGTCTACCTGGAGACCTGGCACGCGGACATCGAGGAGTTCCTGGAGCTGCGGGACAACACCGGTGAGGACGCCCGCCGCACGCACAACCTCAACCTGGCCAACTGGGTGCCGGACGAGTTCATGCGCCGGGTCGAGGCCGACGCCATGTGGTCGCTGTTCGACCCCAAGGAGGTCCCGGAGCTGACCGACCTGTGGGGAGAGGCGTTCGACGCCGCCTACCGCGCCGCCGAGGACGAGGGCCGGTACGTCCGGCGGATCCCGGCCCGCACGCTCTACGGGCGCATGATGCGCACCCTCGCCCAGACCGGCAACGGCTGGATGACCTTCAAGGACGCCGCCAACCGGACCTCCAACCAGACGGCCCTGCCGCACAACGTCATCCACCTGTCCAACCTGTGCACGGAGATCCTGGAGGTGACGAACGACGCCGAGACCGCCGTGTGCAACCTCGGCTCGGTCAACCTCGCCGCGCATCTCGCCGAGCAGGGCCACCGCTCTCATCCCCGTGACGTCGACTGGGCCCGGCTCCGCGCCACGGTCCGCACCGCCGTACGGTTCCTGGACCGGACGATCGACCTGGGGTTCTACCCGACGCCCGAGGCCGAGGCGGCCAACCGGAAGTGGCGGCCCATCGGGCTCGGGGTGATGGGCCTCGCGGACGTGTTCTTCGCGCTGCGGCTGCCGTTCGACTCGCCCGAGGCGCTCGCCCTGTCGACCCGGATCGCCGAGGAGATCGCCCTCGCGGCGTACGGGACGTCCTCCGACCTCGCGGTGGAGCGCGGACGGCACCCCTCCTACGACGACACCCGCGCCGCGCGGGGCGTGCTGCACCCCGACCACTACGCCGACCGCGCGGACGGGGACGCCGGGGCGGCCGGGGAGCGCTCCGAACGGCGCGAGGAATGGGCGGCCCTGCGCGAGAAGATCGCCAGGACCGGGCTGCGCAACTCCCTGATGATCGCGATCGCGCCGACGGCCACCATCGCGTCGATCGCCGGATGCTACGAGTGCATCGAGCCCCAGGTCTCCAACGTGTTCAAGCGGGAAACCCTTTCGGGCGAGTTCCTCCAGGTCAACCGGTACCTCGTCGCCGACCTGCAGACCCTCGGGCTGTGGACCCAGGAGATGCGCGACGCCATCAAGCGGGCCGACGGCTCGATCCAGGACATCCCCGGCATCCCCGACGAGCTGCGCGCGCTCTACCGGACGGCCTGGGAGCTGCCCCAGAAGGCGCTCATCGACCTCGCCGCCGCGCGCCAGGCGTACATCGACCAGGCGCAGTCGCTCAACCTCTTCATGGCGACGCCCACGATCGGCAAGCTCTCGTCGATGTACGCGTACGCCTGGCGGTCCGGCCTGAAGACCACCTACTACCTGCGGTCCCGCCCGGCGACCAGGATCAGCCAGACCACCGTGCCGACCACTGGGCCGACCATAGTGCCCACCACTGGGCCCGCCGCCGTGCCGATGGCCGTGGCCGACCCGGAGGCGGTGGCCTGCTCCCTGGAGAACCCCGAGATCTGCGAAGCCTGCCAGTAGTCGCCCACACAGCCGCACCTACGCCAGAAAGCGTGATGACGATGTTGCTCGACCCCGGCATGGACCTGACCCTGCGGCCCATGCGCTACCCCGACTTCTACGAGAGGTACCGCGCCGCGATCAGGAACACGTGGACGGTGGAGGAGGTGGACCTCCACTCCGACCTGGCCGACCTGGTGAAGCTGGACGCGGGGGAGCGGCACCTGATCAACCGGCTCGTCGCGTTCTTCGCCACGGGGGACTCGATCGTGGCCAACAACCTCGTGCTCAACCTCTACCAGCACATCAACGCGCCGGAGGCGCGGCTCTACCTCAGCAGGCAACTGTTCGAGGAGGCCGTGCACGTGCAGTTCTACCTGACGCTGCTCGACACCTACCTGCCCGACCCCGACGAGCGCGCCAAGGCGTTCGCGGCGGTCGAGCACATCCCCTCGATCCGCGACAAGGCCGAGTTCTGCTTCCGGTGGATCGGCTCCATCAACGATCTGACCCGGCTGGAGACCAGGGACGACCGGCGCCGCTTCCTGCTGAACCTGATCTGCTTCGCCGCGTGCATCGAGGGACTGTTCTTCTACGGCGCGTTCGCGTACGTCTACTGGCTGCGCTCCCGCGGCCTGCTCGGCGGGCTGGCCACCGGGACGAACTGGGTGTTTCGCGACGAGTCCATGCACATGGAGTTCGCCTTCAGCGTCGTGGACACGGTCCGGGCCGAGGAGCCCGGCCTGTTCGACGAGGAGCTCGGCGCCCAGATCACCCGCATGATCGAGGAGGCCGTCGCCGCCGAGCTCGCCTTCGCCCACGACCTGTGCGGCGACGGCCTGCGCGGGATGAGCGCCGACAGCATGCGCCAGTACCTGGAGTACGTGGCCGACCGGCGGCTCGCCCGGCTCGGCCTGCCCGTC
Organism: Microtetraspora sp. NBRC 16547; assembly: GCF_030268965.1. Taxonomy (GTDB): domain Bacteria; phylum Actinomycetota; class Actinomycetes; order Streptosporangiales; family Streptosporangiaceae; genus Microtetraspora. The sequence goes on from NZ_BSSE01000026.1 coordinate 59,425, forward strand.
CGGTACGGCACCGCCAACCCGTTCGCCTTCATGGAGCTCCAGGACGTGCAGGAGCTGGCCAACTTCTTCGAGCGGAGGGTCTCGGCCTACCAGGTGGCCGTGGAGGGCGACGTCAGCCTGGACGAGGCGTTCTGAACCGGAGACGGGCTGAACCGGAGACGGGCTGAACCGGAGACGGGCTGAACCGGAGACGGGCTGAACCGGAGACGGGCCCGAACCCGGCCGGAGCCGCCTTCGGCGGGGCAGTGTCCGACGTCTCACGACGGCCCGGACGGCCTCAGCACGCGGGTGGCTCCGGCGATCAGGGCGGTGGCCAGGATCCAGCCTGCGGCGATGAGACCACCGGCCAGCCACTGCGTCCAGCCGACCGGCTCCCACGCGCCGCGCTGGTCGAACAGGCTCACCGGGGCCAGCAGGTCGAGCGTGTAGAGGAGGGGGCTGAAGCTGCGCCGCTCGTCCAGACCGATCTGCGACGGGTGGTGGGCGGAGAACACCGCCGTGCCCAGGGCGAGCAGCAGGGTCGCCCACACGCCCGCCAGCCACGGGCGGTAGCCGTACCCGACCATGACGTCGAGCAGCCAGCCCCAGAGCCTTCCGGGAAGCCGGAGCGTCCTCCGCCGGCTGCGCTGCTTGGCCAGGAGCACCCTCCGCGCGTCGGACTCGTGCCCGATCCGCCGGAAGTAGGCGGCGAGCTGCTCGTACGGCTGCGGCCGATATCCGTCGGGGTCGCGCCGCAGCCAGGCCAGCCGGTCGGAGAGCCGGGCCGGCCCGCGCAGCGACTCATACGTTGTCTCGTTGAGGTGGACGGCCCCCGGATAGCAGTCCGGTCGGTCGAGCAGCACGCCGATGCGCGAGTAGCCGAGGTTGATCTCGCCCTCGACCGAGGCGGGGGTGAGGATGAGCTCGTCGACCTGCATGTGGCTCAGATGCAGCGCGCGGCCGGGCGCCTTCAACGTCGCCCGGTTGAAGGACAGCACTCCGGTGATCCGCGCGCCGCGCAGCCGGATGCCGCCCTCGGCGGTGAAGCCCTCGCTGAATTCCACAGTGGTGGCCTGCAGGTGGTCGGCGTGCACGGCGTATGCCCCGGCCGGTCGACACGCGGTCGCGATGACGGACCGCTGCAGGTAGATGCCGCTGTTGAAACGGGCGCCGATCAGGCGCAGCGTCCCCGTGCTGCGGAGGCCGCGCAGGAACGCCCCGCCGTCCACGGTGAGGCCGCCCGCCCACAGTGCCGTGTGGCTCCGCGCGAGCCCGCGCGTCTCCGTCTCCTCCCGGCTGTACGGCGCCCGAGTGTCCTCGAGGAAGCTCTCCGAGCCTCGCGAGACGTCCTCGGGGGTGCCGATCGTCGCCCGGGACAGCCGGAACTGCCCGGTGACACGGGTGTTGTCCAGGCGCACCCCGGCCCGGATCGTGGACCCGTCGAGATCGAAAAGGCCGTCGATCACGGCCCGCCCGGCCTTGAACCTGCGGATGTCGCACCCGCGGAAGCGGACGCCTCTGGTGCGCGCGTCGTTGAGCGAGACCGCGCCGGGGATGTAGCAGTTCAGCAGGTGCAGTTTCGAGGTGAAGACCGCGTCGGACAGATTGAGGTCGCCGACGATCCGCGCCCCGGCGAGCCGGACGCCCGGCACCTCGCCCGGCCGGCCCTCCCGCATCCCGAGCAGCAGCGCGGCGATCACCTGGGCGCGCACCACGCGCTCGCGGCCCCACGAGGCTCCGGTCGCGGGATCGTCTTTCTCGGTCTCGCGCAGATCGACCCAGGCGCCGGAGGGATAGGCGTCCCACAGCTTCCGCTCCGCCGGATTCAGCCGCCAGAAAGGCCGTGATCGTCCCACCCGACGGACTGTATATCTAGATCGCCCGGATCGTCCCGGCGATCTCTTCGAAAAGGGCGTCCTCGTCGTCGATGTCGGTGGCGAGGGTGACGACGCAGGTCGTGCCCTTGCGTCGCCTCGCCGGGAACACAACCGTTCCAACGGCACACATACCCGGTCAAGCCGTCAATCGCAGCCGCAGCCGCAATCGCAGTCACAACAGCAGTCGTCGCAGCACCCGCCGCCCTCGCCGGCGCCGGATCCGCCGCCGGACCCGTGCCCGGAGCCGCAGCACCGGCCGCAGCAGTCCGCGCAGTCGCAACATCCGTCACATCCGTCACACCCGTCACAGCGGCCGGCATAGCAGCGGTCGTCCCACGACTCGTCCCGCAGGCGGCTCCACGACGGCCGGTAGAGGCCGCAGGTCAGGAAGGTGAGCATGCCCGCCAGCGCACCGCGTACCGGATCCGGCGCCGCGCCCGCCCGGTGCTCAGGGGTGGGGTGACCGGTATGCGGGTCGAGGGCGCGGTGACCGAAGGTACGGGCGATCGCGCGCCGGGTCTCGTCCACGAGCAGCGCCTCGGCGAGATGCCGCTCCTCCAGGTCGAGATCCGCCACGGCCAGGCGCAGACCGTGCAGCGCGTCGTCGCAGAGCCGGCGGGCCTCGGAAAGCGTCGTCCCGGTCGCGGCCAGCGGGTTGAACGCTCCGCGCGCCACGTCGTCGTCCAGGTCCTCGACCGCGTCGAGCAGGTGCGCGATCCGCCCGAAGAGCCGGCCGGCCTCCCGGAGCGCCTCGGCGTTGTGCGGCGTTCGCGCGAGCGTGGCGGTGTGCGCGAACGCCGCCGCGACGGCGGTCTCGGTTGGCTCGGTGAGGTCGAGCAGGGACAGTCCGGGCGTTCTCTCCCGCTCGGCCTGGCGTTCCGGGACCGAGACGAGTCCAGACGTGTCGAACCCGAGTGCCCCGCCTCCGCGGCCCGCCGCGGCTGTCCAGGAGCCGGCGATGAGGCGGAGCGGCGCTCCGGCGAAGCGGCGGCCGGCCGTCCCGTCACCGTCGGCCGCGTGGTCGCGGATCTTGCCCGAAGCGAGCGCGAGTGAGACCGCGGCGGCGAGCCGCGCGCCCTCCGCCCGCGAGGAGACCACCTCCGCGCGCCGGAAACCGCGCAGCGGGCACGGGCCGGCCACCCGGCGCGCCGTGGATTCGGGGCGCTGGGCCTCGGTCAGCACGGAGAGCACGAGCCCGTCGTAGTTCGTCGCGGCCCTGGCGAGCTGCCCGTGCCTGTCCCGTAGGGTCAGGCACATCCCGCACAGATGAGCCCGCCACGCCTGGTGCAGTCGCGGGCAGGAGTGGCGCGCGCACGGCCGAAGGATTCCGAACACGAATGCCCCTTCTCCGTCCTGACGGGCCCCGGGCGTCGTGCCCGGCACGCCGTGTTTCGCGGTGATTATGACATCCAGTGGGGATCTGGAGGGGTATGTCGGTCGGCTTCGCTCCGCATCGCTCCGGTGACGGTGTGGGGTGCCGTGAATCGACCATAGGTGTCAAGCCTTTCCGGAAAAGGCATTCCCTCTCATTATTTTGGCGCGCAAAATAGGTATAAGCGGGACTCGCAGCGGTAATGACCCTGTGAGGTGTGAGATGTCGCAGAAGCCATTCACCCGGCTCGCTCGATGGCTGGGATTCGACAGGAACCCGCTACGCCGCCGGTGTGACCGGATCGAGGCGATCACGAGATTGATCGCCGTCATGGGCGTGGCGGTCGCCGTCGTACTCGGGATCCTGTTCGGTGCCCGGGCGTACGGCGACGGCCTGCGGGCCGAGGCCGCTCAGGCGCACTCACGGCACCTGACCCGGGCGACGATGCTCCAGGACGTTCCGGCGCGCGGGCTGTCCCCGTCCGGGGTCGCCGTCGGGCACGGCCAGGCCGAGTGGACGACCGGCACCGGAGTCCACCGCACGGGCGTCGTCGAGGCGCCGCCGGGCAAGAGCGCCGGCGATGTCGTGCTGATCTGGACCGACGACCACGGCGCGCCCGTCCGGCGGCCTCAGGACCGGGAGACGACCGTCGTCGGCGCCATCACCGTGGGGGCCGGCCTGCCCACCGGGGCCGCCGCCCTGCTGGCCCTGCTCGTCCTGGCCACCCGTACAGTCAACCAGCGGCGCGCCACCCGCGTGTGGGAGGCGCAGTGGAGCGTCGTCGAGCCCATGTGGCGGATCAACGGTCGATGATCTCGTTCTTGCCGATCACCACGATGCCGCCGCGGGTCACCGCGAACCGCTGCCGGTCATGGTCGAGGTCGACGCCGATCCTGGCGCCGTCCGGGATCACCACGTTCTTGTCGATGATGGCGCGCCGGACGATCGCGCCCCGGCCGATCTTGACCGAGCCCATCAGCACCGAGTCCTCGACCAGCGAGTGCGAGTGGAGCACGACGCCGGGGGAGAGGATCGAGCGGACCGCCGTGCCGCCGGAGACGATGACGCCGGGGGACACCAGTGAGTCGAGGGCACGGCCGACCCGCTCGCCCTGGTTGTGCACGAACTTCGCCGGCGGTAGCGGGTCGTGCCCGGTGTAGATCGGCCACCGGCTGTTGTACAGGTTGAACATCGGAAGCGCCGAGATGAGGTCCATGTGCGCCTCGTAGTAGGCGTCCAGCGTCCCCACGTCCCGCCAGTAGCCCCGGTCCCGCTCGGTGGAGCCGGGGACGACGTTGTGGGCGAAGTCGTACACCTCGGCGCCGCCCGACTTGACGAACATCGGGATGATGTCGCCGCCCAGGTCGTGCCGGCTGGCGGGGTCGAGCGCGTCCTCGCGCAGCGCCTCGATCAGCGCCTGGGTCTTGAAGACGTAGTTGCCCATGGAGGCGTAGATCTGGTCCGGCGCGTCGGGCAGGCCCACGGCGTCCTTCGGCTTCTCCCGGAACGCGACCATGCGCCGGCCCGTGGGGTCGGTCTCGATGACGCCGAACTGGTCGGCCAGCGCCAGCGGCTGGCGGATCGCCGCGACCGTCACGTCCGCGCCCGAGTCGATGTGCTGCTCGACCATCTGCCGCGGGTCCATCCGGTAGATGTGGTCCGCGCCGAAGACGATGCAGTGGTCCGGCAGCTCGTCGTAGATCAGATTGAGGTTCTGGAACAGCGCGTCCGCGGAGCCGGCGAACCAGCGCGGGCCGAGCCGCTGCTGGGCCGGCACGGGCGTCACGTAGTTGCCGAGCATCGCCGACAGCCGCCAGGTCCGCGAGATGTGCCGGTCGAGGCTGTGGTTCTTGTACTGCGTCAGCACCACGATCTGCAGATAGTGGGCGTTGGCCAGGTTCGACAGCACGAAATCGATCAGCCGGTATATCCCCCCGAACGGGACGGCGGGCTTGGCGCGGTCCGCGGTCAGCGGCATCAGTCGCTTTCCCTCACCGCCGGCGAGAACGATCGCGAGGACCTTCATAGCCAGGACCCTAACCCGCCAAAGCCCGCGCAAAACACTACGATTTATGACGAGAAACTCGAAATGACCACCGAATCCGATGCAGCGGCCGTACGGCGAGATGGTTCTAAGCTCCTCCCATGCGTGTCGATCTGCTCAGCCGGGAATATCCGCCCGAGGTATACGGCGGCGCCGGAGTCCATGTCGAATACCTCGCCCGCGAGTTGCGCAGGCTCGCCGACGTCCGGGTCCGGTGCTTCGGGGCTCCCCGCGATGAGGTCGGCGTGCACGCCTACCGGGTGCCCGGCGGGCTGGAGGCCGCCAACTCCGCGCTCCAGGTGCTCCGGGTCGATCTGGAGATGGCCGCCGGCTGCGAGGGCGCGGACGTGGTGCACAGCCACACCTGGTACGCGAACTTCGCCGGGCAGGTCGCCAAGACGCTCTACGGCACGCCGCACGTCGTGACCACGCACAGCCTGGAGCCACTCCGGCCGTGGAAGGCCGAGCAACTCGGCGGCGGGTACGCGCTGTCGTCCTGGGCCGAGCGGACCGCCCTCGCCTCGGCCGACGCGGTCATCGCGGTGTCCGAGGGCATGCGCCGCGACGTGCTCACCTCATATCCCGAAATATCGCCTGGCCGGGTACAGGTCATTCACAACGGCATCGACACCGTCGAGTATGCGCCCTCTCACGGCACCGAGGCTCTGGTCAGGCACGGCATCGACCCGAGCCGGCCGTACGTCGTCTTCGTCGGGCGGATCACCCGGCAGAAGGGCCTGGTCCACCTGCTGCGCGCGGCGCGGTCCTTCGACCCGGGAGCCCAGATCGTGCTGTGCGCCGGGGCGCCGGACACCGCCGAGATCGCCGCCGAGGTCGGCGGCCTGGTCACCGAACTCGGCCGCACCCGGAAGGGCGTCGTCTGGATCTCCGAGATGCTGCCGCGGCCCGAGGTGATCCAGATCCTCACGCACGCCACCGTCTTCGTCTGCCCCTCGGTCTACGAGCCGATGGGCATCGTCAACCTGGAGGCGATGGCCTGCGAGACCGCCGTCGTGGCGACCGCGACGGGCGGGATCCCCGAAGTCGTGGACGACGGCGTCACCGGCCTGCTCGTCCCGATCGACCAGGGCCCGGACGGCGAGCCACGAAAGCCGGAGGCGTTCGCCGCCGCCATCGCCGAGCGGGTCGGCACCCTGCTCGCCGACCGGGACAGCGCCGCCGCCATGGGCGCGGCGGGCCGGCGCAGGGCCGTCGAACACTTCTCCTGGCGGCGCATCGCCGAGCGGACCCACCGCCTGTACGCCGACCTCGTCGGCGACCGCACCTGAACGGCCGACGGGAGCCGCGGCCCGTCAGCGACCTCGAACGGGGCGGCTACGCTGATCTGATGATTGCGATCGACCGGGTCCGGATGGCCTTCACCGACCGGCACGGCGGCGTCAGTGCCGAGCCGTACGGCACCCGCAACCTCGGCGGCGCGGTGGGCGACGCTCCCGCCGCCGTGGCGGAGAACCGGGCGGCCACCGCCGCGGAGTTCGGCCTGGACCACGTCGTGTTCATGCGCCAGGTCCACGGCGCGGACGTCGCCTACGTCACCGCCCCGTTCGGCGACGACCCGCCCGCACTGGACGCCGTGCTCACCGACCGGCCCGGCCTGGGCATCGCGGTCCTGGTCGCCGACTGCGCCCCCGTGCTCGTCGCCGACCCTGTGGCGGGCATCGTCGGAGGCGCGCACTCGGGCCGTCCCGGAACCGAGGCGGGTGTGGTCTCCGCGCTCGTGGAGGCCATGGCGGCGCGCGGCGCCGAACCGGCCAGGATGGTCGCGGCGATCGGGCCGGCCGCCTGCGGCCTCTGCTACGAGGTCCCCGCCGACCTGCGGGAACGGGTCGCCGCACGGGTGCCGGAGACGTGGTCCACGACCCGGTGGGGGACGCCCGCCCTCGACATCCGCGCGGGCATCGCCGCCCAGCTCACCCGGTCCGGCGTGGCCGACGTCCGGCATGACGACCGCTGCACGATCGAGACGCCTGACCTCTACTCCTACCGGAGGGACCGGCGCACTGGCCGATTCGCCGGATACGTCTGGCTGGGCGACTAGCCAGCGGTTACGGGCGGTTACGGGCGGTTCACGGCTCCGCCGGAGGGCGGTTGCACGCCGATTGCAGGACGCGGGCAAGCGCAGCTCAAGAGACGTGCAGGCGGCAGAGCGTTCACTGAGGACACGAAGCCCGGAGGCAACGGCCGGCCCGGGCGCCACCCACCTCAGGAGATCACGATGAAGCGCAGCACGCTCGGCCTGGCCGTCTCCGCGATGACCGGCCTCACCCTCGCCCTCTCCGCCACCGTCGCGGCCACACCCGCCATGGCCTCCGGAGACTACGGTCCCGACACCTGCCTCAAGGGGTACGTGTGGCGCACGGCGCGGCCGTCGGACCTCGTCTGCGTCCAGCCCTCCGTCCGCGACCAGACCGCCAAGGACAACCAGGTCAAGGCGTCCCGCTGGACCGACGGCCCGTACGGACCGCACACCTGCGTGACCGGCTTCGTCTGGCGCGAGGCGTTCACCGGGGACGACGTGTGCGTCACCTCCGATGTCCGCGCCCAGGCGCGGCTCGACAACAGCAAGGCCGACGAGCGCAAGGTCTCCGCCCGCCTGTGGATCAGCCGTTACACCGTGCCGCCGCGAGACAACGGCGACGGCACCTCCACCAGCACCTCCATCGATGACATCCCGCGGTTCAAGCTCAGCGGCGACCACTACAACTTCGGACAGGTGAAGCTGTACATCCGGTTCGACACCGGGCGCCTGTACTGGAGCGGAACCGTCACGGCCACCGCGCACAGCGGATACGCCGGAGGGAGCTTCGGCAAGAACACCGACGTGTTCGACTGCGCCGCCGCCGGCAAGCCCAGCAACGGCTACGCCCAGGCGTACGACGTGGTCTCCGGCCGCTGGTCTCCTCGCGTCCGGGTCCGGATCGGTTGCTCCGTACTCTGACAGGCGGCCGGTTCAGCGACGGGTGAGGCGGCAGGCGTCCTCCCAGCGCCGTCGATCGACCGGCGCCTCATGGCGGACCAGCTCGGCGCAGTCGCCGATCGTGTCCGTCAGCAGTTTCCTGAGCATCGCGTCTGGATCGGCGACGCATGCCTCCGAGATCCCCCGCACCGCGAGCTGGACCGTGTTCGGCGCCGCGTACCGGCGGAAGCCCTTGGCGGACACCCGTACGCCGCGCCGGAACCGGTAGGCCCAACGGGCTGCGTCCGGAACCTGGGCGAGCGCGAGCGCGCTCTGCTCGCCGACGCTGCCGTTCGGCCGACCGTCGAGGGTGGACAGCACGTGCTCGGCGGAGAGCACGGACACGGCCAGCGCGAGCTGCCGCTCGTGCGAGACCACGGGCAGCGCCGAGATCGCGCACCGGAGCGCGATGCGGGCGTCGATGCGCGGGTCATCGCCGGCGAGCCCGATCACGGACGGGATCAGCGGCGCCAGCAGCGGCCGGGCCGCGTCCGTCGTGTGGTCGTTGACCAGGCGCGCGAGCCCGGCCAGCAGCGGATGCGTGCAAGCCGGATGGTCGCTCCAGCGCTCTCCGGCGAGGAAGGACGCCAGCTCCATGAAGCACGCGCCCTTGCTGGGGTTGCGATGCTTGCCGCGTGACAGCAGCGGCATTGCTGTGGGCATCTGATCGTGCACGAGAAACTCCCACCCGAATCGCCCAACATGTCGCTTTCCAGTGTGCGCTCAGGGGGCGTCATTGAGAAGAACCCGCCCCTCAGGGGCCACATGGAGGGGGGCGAAGGGCTATGCCGCGGAACGCGGCCGAGGCCGGAATCATACATTTCATGGGCTTTCCGGGAGCTCCGCTTTCCCGCCGGCGAAGCCGGGTTTCAGTGAAGTCAGACGTCGGAGCCGCGGCGTCTCAACGGGTTTCGGAGGGCGGCGTGCTCCGACGGCGGGCAATCAGGCTCAACAAGCCTTTTGCCTTAAACAGGTGACCCGCGTGATTTCCGCCCTTTAGCGTGAGGTTAAGTCAACGCCGTTTCGGCGTCCTCCCGGGAGACCGATTCGACGCTCCGTCAATCCGCAAGCGCCAGCAGGCCAGGCCGAACCGCTTGGCAGGCCTGGCGACATCTGCGACCACGTCCCGCCGACGAGCTGGACGGGGAGCCACATCACACGGAGTGATTCAGATGCTCAAGCAAGCTATCGCGGCAGCTGCGATGGTCGCCTCGGCGTTCGTCGTCCCGGTAGCGATGCCCGCGCAGCCCGCGGCCGCCACCACACCGGCCGCGGTCGTCACCTCGATCAGCGATACGGGGCAGCTTCAGCCCTGCCGACATGGCCGCTGTAGACACGGGCGCAGGCACCACAGGCACTTCCAACAGCAGCAACAGCAACAGCAGCAACAGCAGCAGCAACAGCAGCAGCAGCAAAGGCGTCGCCAACAGCAACAGCAACAGCAGCAACAGCAACAAGGGCGCAGGCAGCAGCAGCAACAGCAGCAGCAACAGCAGTAAAGAGCTGCCACGCGTCGCGGGCTCTGCCCGCTGATCCGGCGTCGCCCCGTGAGCGCTCCTCACGGGGCGACGTTCTCATGATTCGGCTCAGCGGCCGCGGTCAACGGACCCGCGCCGCTCGACGCGCGATGGTGGAAAAAGCGTCGATCCCGAGGTTCTCACCGGAGCGACGCGGAGGTCACGACGCCAGCCACTCGCCGGTGCGCCGGTGCAGCAGCTCCTTCGTCGCCGCGGGGGCGAACGACGCGTCGATCCCGGCCCGGGCGAGCTCGGCCAGGACCAGGTCGTCGTAGCCGAAGGCGTCCCGTACCCGGGTGTACTCCTCCATCAGCGATGTTCCGGCGATGGACGGGATGTCGGTGTTCAGCGTGACGGTCAGCCCGGCCTCACGCAGCCGCGGCAGCGGGTGGTCTTCCAGGGACGGCGCGAACCCGAGGGCGACGTTCGAGGACGGGCACACTTCGAGGGGGATCCCTCGCTCGCGCAGCTCGGCCACCAGATCGTCGTCGTCCAGCGCCCGGATGCCGTGTCCGAGCCGCTCCGCGTGGCCGAGCACGAGAGCCTCGCGGATGCTGTCGGGGCCGCACTCCTCGCCGGCGTGGTGCACGAGACGGACGCCCGCGTCCTTCGCGGTGTCGAGCACGTCCGTGAACGGGGCCAGGGAGTAGGACTCCTCACCCGCGAGGCCGATGCCGATGACGCCCTCGGAGGCGTACCGCGTGGCGAGCTTGAGCGTGCGCCAGGCCCGCTCCACCGACCGGCGCCGGGAGTGGTCCAGGATCACCCGGCACTCGATGCCGTACGCCGCCTGCCCCTCGGCCAGGCCCTCGAGCACCGCCTCCAGAGGCATCTCGGGCCGGCCCAGCCGCTCGCCGTGCGATGCCGCCGTGAAGGTGACCTCGGCGTAGCCGGTGCCCTGCGCGGCCTCGTCCTCGCAGAACTCCAGGGCGATCCGCCGGAAGTCCTCCGGCCGGCGCAGGCACTCCCGTACGAGGGAGTTGTAGTCGGCGAACTGGCGGAAGCCGTCGAACGCGGGCGGGACCTCGGGAATGGTCAGGCCGTTCGCCTCGGCGATCTCCCGAGCGGTGGTCCACCGTACGGTGCTCTCCAGATGGACGTGCAGATGGACCTTGGGCAGCCGCGCGATGTCCCGCATGCGGACGAGGATAGGGGCCGGGACCGGCGGCGGGCACCTGGGTATTTCGCGTGAACCGTTGGTCTATTGACGAGTTGATCCGAACAAACGGTAATCCGCCTCGACCGAGCCCTTTGCCACTTACGGGTGACCACCCCCTGTGAGCGTCCCTACCGTTGGGGTAGGTCGACACGCCGTTTCGGCGTCATCCCGGGAGACCGATTCGACGCTCCGTCCGTCCGTCCGCACCCGCCCGCGGCCCCGCCGCGTCGCTTCGCGGACCCGACACCACGAGATCCGGTCCCGCCCCGAGCGGGGCGGGGAACCGTCACACACGGAGTGATTCGCATGCTCAGACACGCACTCGCCACCGGCGCGCTGGTGGCCTCCGCCCTCGTCCCCACGGCCGCACTCGCCCAGGCGGCGAACGCCACCGTCGCGACTCAGGGGGCACCCACCACCTCGACCGCAACGAGCGCACAGGAGTGCTGGTGGGAGAACGGCTGCAAGTACTGCAGGCAGCGCGGAGAGGTACGCCGGGTCACCTGCCGCGAAGAGAGGCGCGGTTACGGGCGCGAGCGTATGCGGGAGCGCGGTCGTCTCGAACGGGAGCGCGGCCGTATCGAGCGGGAGCGCGGCCGTATCGAGCGGGAGCGCGGCCTTCTCGAGCGGGAGCGTAGGGAGCGCGGTCGTCTCGAGCGGGAGGAGCGCATGGAGCGCGGCCGTATCGAGCGGGAGCGCGGCCTTCTCGAGCGGGAGCGTAGGGAGCGCGGCCGTCTCGAACGGGAGGAACGTATCGAGCGCGGCCGTATCGAGCGGGAGCGCGGTCGTCTCGAGCGCGGTCGTCTCGAGCGGGGGCGTATGGAGCGCGGCCGTCTCGAGCGGGAGGAGCGTATAGAGCGCGGCCGCCCCGTGCGCGAGCGCCTGGAGCGCGGCCGTATGGAGCGCCGCTTCGAGTAGTACGGGAGCGGTGAGTCCTAGGACGATCCGTCACTCAGGCTAGGGAGTGTCAGACACGACCTAGAGCCGGCTTGGTCCGGCAGATCCGTGCCGTCGCCTCGCGGGAACTCCCGCGAGGCGACGGTGTGTCTCGAAGGACAGCGTCGAAAGTCGGGGTGACCCGTCCTCAGCCCAAGAGCGAGGAGGAGGGATGTCGCCTCGGCGACCTCGATCAGCCGCCGCTCTTGCGGCGAAACGAGCGCCGACCTCCGGCGGGGCCGTGCGCGGCGTGGACCTTCGACGGATCCTTGCCCCCACCCGTGGCGTTGCGCTCGGCCTGCGTGCGCTTCTTGCGCTCCAGGGCCTCGCGGAACTTGCGCTTCATCTCGTCTTCAGAGACGTCTTCGGAGGCGTTCTCGGGGGCGTCGCGCTCCGGATCGGCAGCAGTCATGCGGACCTCCTGAGGTGCATGCGCGCGGCTGTCAAGACCGGGCGCGGTTCACGGCTCACCCTACCCTCACGCGCGGCTTCCTTGATCCAACGGAACTGGACAGCACCAGGGAGTGCGAGGGAACAAAAGTGAAGACGCCGATAAGGGCGCACGGCACCGGATCGACGCCGGTTCAGAGGTGGAGACGGGATTTGAACCCGTGTGGACGGCTTTGCAGGCCGCTGCCTCGCCTCTCGGCCACTCCACCGAGGGAGGCCCGTATTGGAGACCCCTCAGAGCGGAAGACGGGATTCGAACCCGCGACCCTCACCTTGGCAAGGTGATGCTCTACCACTGAGCCACTTCCGCGACCGCCTCATGGCGTTGTCGTAACTGTACCGGGTTTCCGGCTCGGGTGCGTACTTCACACGGTTTGGCGCGATCCTCGGCCGCAAGAGCATGCACGACCTCCTCGCCTCGACGTTGACCAGCGTATCCGCGGCCGAATCTCCCGTTCATGATCTTGTACCTTGCACGCCCGGTGGGCGGCGACAATGAACGCATGAAAATCGGGACGTTCGAGGTGTGGCCCCCGGTGGTGCTCGCCCCGATGGCGGGGATCACCAACGTCGGCTTCAGGACGCTCTGCCGCGAGCAGGGCGGCGGCCTGTTCGTCTCCGAGATGATCACTTCGCGAGCGCTGGTGGAACGCGTGCCGCTGACGTTCCAGATGATCCGCTTCGGCCCGGATGAGCGCCCGCGCAGCATCCAGCTCTACGGCGTCGACCCGGCGATCGTCGGCAAGGCCGCCCGGATGGTCGCGGAGGAGGACCTGGCCGACCACATCGACCTCAACTTCGGCTGTCCCGTCCCCAAGGTGACCAGGCGCGGCGGCGGCTCGGCGCTGCCGTACAAGCGGAACCTGCTGCGGGCCATCCTCAGGGAGGCGGTGTCGAACGCCGGGCCGCTGCCGGTGACGATCAAGATGCGCAAGGGCATCGACGACGACCACCTGACCTACCTCGACGCGGGCCGGATCGCCGTGGAGGAGGGCGTCGCGGCGGTCGCCCTCCACGCGCGTACGGCCAAACAGCACTACGGCGGCACCGCCGACTGGGACGCCGTCAAGCGGCTCAAGGACGCGGTCCCGGAGATCCCGGTGCTCGGCAACGGTGACATCTGGACGGCGGACGACGCGCTGCGCATGGTGGCGGAGACCGGCTGCGACGGCGTCGTGGTCGGCCGCGGCTGTCTCGGCAGGCCGTGGCTGTTCCGCGACCTGGACCTCGCCTTCCAGGGGTCGCAGGAGCGGACCCGGCCGTCCCTCGGAGAGGTCGCGGCCACGATGTTGCGCCACGCCGAGCTGCTGTGCGAGGTCATCGGCAGCGAGCCGCACGGGCTGGCCGACTTCCGCAAGCACGTGGGGTGGTACCTCAAGGGCTTCGTGATCGGCGCCGAGACGCGGCGCGCGCTCACCACCGTGTCGAGCCTCGCCGAGCTGCGCGAGCGCGCCGCCGAGCTGGATCCGGACCAGCCCTGGCCGGCCGAGGCCGACGGCCCCCGGGGCAAGAGCGGCGAGCGGACCAAGGTCATGCTGCCGCACGGCTGGCTGGACGACCCCGACGAGATGGCCGTCCCCGGCGCGGACGCCGAGGACGCCACCTCGGGCGGCTGACCGTCCCTGCCGCCTCCAGCGGCCCGGGCCGTACGAGAAAGGCCGGGGTGGCCGCGAGAGGCGGCGGGATCAGAGGCGCGTCATGCCCGTGACGTGGAGCACGGCGTGGCCCTCCTCGTCGGAGGCGGCGAGGTCGACCTGCGCGGTGATGCCCCAGTCGAGGTGTCCGGCCGGGTCCTCGATGACCTGGCGGACCCGCCACAGCTCCTTCTCCTCCTCGATCTGGAGCAGCGCGGGGCCGCGAGCGGACGGACCGGTGCCGATCTCGTCGTGCTCGTCGTAGTACGCGTCGAGCGCCGCGCCCCAGTCCACCTCGGACGCCAGCTCGACCAGCTCCTCTTCGCGGTCGAGGGCGGCGAGCTCGACCATGCGGAACATCGCGTTGCGCACCAGCACCCGGAACGCCCGCGCGTTGGCCGTGACCGGCCTGATCCTGGACTCCAGCTCGGTCTCGGCCTCCAGGGCCTCCGACGGGTTGGCCAGCTTCTCCCACTCGTCGATCAGGCTGGAGTCCACCTGGCGGACCAGCTCTCCGAGCCATTCGATCAGGTCGATCAGGTCGTCGGTCTTGAGGTGCTCGGGCACGGTCTTCGACAGCGTGCGGTAGGCGTCGGCGAGGTACCGCAGGACCGTGCCTTCCGACCGGGCCAGCTCGTAGAACTGGATGTAGTCGGTGAAGGTCATGGCCCGCTCGTACATGTCCCGCACGATCGTCTTGGGACTGACCGCGTGGTCGCCGACCCACGGGTGGCCGCGCCGGTAGGTCTCGTACGCGCCGAACAGCAGGTCGGCGAGCGGCATGGGGTAGGTGATCTCGGCGAGGCGCTCCATGCGCTCCTCGTACTCGACGCCGTCGGCCTTCATCTGGGCGACCGCCTCGCCGCGCGCCTTGTTGAGCTGCGCGTGCAGGATCTGGCGCGGATCGTCCAGCGTCGACTCGATGATCGAGACGATGTCGAGCGCGTACGTCGGCGACTCGTGGCTCAGCAGCTCGAACGCGGCGAGCGCGAAGGTGGACAGCGCCTGGTTGAGCGCGAAATCCTCCTGGAGGTCCACGGTGAGGCGTGCCCTGCGCCCGTGCTCGTCGGGCTCCTTGAGCGTCTCCACGATGCCGCCGGCGAGCAACGACCGGTAGATCGCGATCGCGTGGCTGATGTGCCGCCGCTGCGCCTTGCGATCCTCGTGGTTGTCGGTGAGCAGCCGCTTCATCGCCTGGAAGCAGTCGCCCGGCCGGTTGATCACGGAGAGCAGCATCGCGTTGCTGACCTTGAACCGCGAGGTCAGCGGCTCGGGCTCGGCCGTCTGCAGCTTCTCGAAGGTCTCCTCGCTCCAGCCGACGAAGCCCTCCGGCGGCTTCTTGCGGGCGTAGCCGCGCCGCCGCTTCGGATCGTCGCCGATCTTGGCCAGCGCGCGCTCGTTCTCGATGACGTGGTCCGGCGCCTGGCACACCACGTACCCGACGGTGTCGAAGCCGGCCCGCCCGGCGCGCCCGGCGATCTGGTGGAACTCGCGGGCGCGCAGCCGCCGCACCCGGTTGCCGTCGAACTTCGACAGGGCGGTGAAGAGCACCGTGCGGATCGGCACGTTCACCCCCACGCCGAGGGTGTCGGTGCCGCAGATGACCTTGAGCAGGCCCGCCTGGGCGAGCCGCTCCACCAGGCGGCGGTACTTCGGGAGCATCCCGGCGTGGTGCACGCCGATGCCGTGCCGTACGAGCCGGGAGAGAGCGCGTCCGAAGCGCGTGGTGAACCGGAAGTTGCCGATGAGAGAGGCGATGGCCTCCTTCTCGGCCTTCGTACACATGTTGATGCTCATCAGGGACTGGGCCCGCTCCATCGCGGCCGCCTGGGTGAAGTGCACGACGTAGACCGGGGCCTGCTGCGTGGACAGCAGCTCCTCCAGGGTCTCGTGCAGCGGCGTCACGCGGTAGGAGTAGAGCAGCGGCACCGGGCGCTCGGCGTTCTTCACCACGGCGGTGGGGCGGTCGGTCCGGCGGGTGAGGTCCTTCTCGAACCGCTCGACGTCTCCCAGCGTGGCCGACATCAGCACGAACCGCGCCTGCGGCAGCTCCAGCAGGGGCACCTGCCAGGCCCAGCCGCGGTCGGGTTCGGCGTAGAAGTGGAACTCGTCCATGATCACCGTGCCGACGTCGGCGTCCGCGCCGTCCCGGAGGGCGATCTGGGCGAGGATCTCCGCCGTGCAGCAGATGATCGGAGCGTCGGAGTTGACCGAGGCGTCACCGGTCATCATGCCGACGTTCTCGGTGCCGAAGATCGCGCACAGGTCGAAGAACTTCTCCGACACCAGCGCCTTGATGGGCGCGGTGTAGAAGCTCACCTCGTCCCTGGCCAGCGCGGCGAAGTGCGCGCCCGCCGCGACCAGGCTCTTACCCGAGCCCGTCGGCGTGGCCAAAATCACGTTGTTGCCGGAGACGACCTCGATCAGCGCCTCCTCCTGCGCCGGGTACAGCGTCAGCCCCCGTTCGGCGTTCCAGGCGCTGAACGCCTCGTAGATCGCGTCGGGGTCGCTGTCGGCGGGAAGGCGCCCGATGAGATTCATGCTCTTTATCCTGCCGAAGCTTCGGGGCTGCTTCGACCGCCCGGCGGGCCGTTCCCACCTCGGCGGGGATGTCCCGGATCGGGAGGCTCATATCTCCGAGAGCAGCCGGAGCTCCCGGAGTGCCTCGTGCGAGCGGGAGCCGGGGACCGGGGCGTAGACGACGAGTCGCTGGTCGCGGTCGGGGATGTCCAGCACCTGACAGTCCACCTCGATCTGTCCGATGACCGGGTGGAAGAGCCGTTTCCGCTGGTCCCTGCGGATCTCCACGTCGTGCGCGGTCCACAGCGCCGCGAACTCGGGGCTGCACGCCGTCATCTCGGCCACGAGGTCGCGGATGCACTGGTTGTCCGGATAGCGGCCCGCCGCCGCCCGCAGGTCGAGCACCGAGGCCCGCGCGAAGCGGCCGCGCTCCTCGTCGGACAGGTGCTCCCGCAGATCGGACGAGCTGAACATCCACCTGATCATGTTGCGGTCGCGGGGCGCCAGCGAGTCCAGGTTCCCCATGAGGGCACCGGCCAGCGGGTTCCAGGCGAGGATCTCGTACTTCGCGTCCAGCACGTACGCGGGGACGTCCTGCAGGGCGGCGAGCATGTTCAGGATGCCGGCCGGGACGTCCCTCCGCGGGCCGGAGACCGGGGCGGGCGTCTCGCCGGCGAGATGGAACAGGTGGTTCCGCTCGTCCGTGGTCAGCATCAGCGCCCGGGCCAGGGCGTTCAGGATCTGCCGCGACGGGCGGGGACCACGCCCCTGCTCCAACCGGATGTAGTAGTCCACCGACATTCCGGCGAGCTGCGCGACCTCCTCGCGCCGCAGACCCGGAGTGCGGCGGCGTTCCCCTGCGGGTAGCCCGACCTCGCCCGGCTGGAGCCGGGCCCGGCGGGTGCGCAGGAAGTCGGCCAACTCGTCCCTGTTCACGGCGTACTCCCGGGAGGTCGCTCCTTACACGTATTTCTAGGATGGAGGAGAAGCGGGGATTCCAGGCCCCCGCGGGGTGGGATCGCCGATCCCAGGTTGCGCGAGTCCTTCCGCGCCGCGTATGGCCGTCGCGAAGGTGGGGACATGACTACAGCTCTGATCACCGGTGCGAACAAGGGAATCGGCTACGAGATCGCCCGGCTTCTCGGACAGGAGGGCGTCACGGTCCTCGTCGGGGCCAGGGACACGGCCAGGGGCGAGGCGGCCGCCGAGCGGCTCGGCGCGCGGTTCGTCCAGATCGACGTCACCTCGCCGGAGTCGGTGGTCGCCGCCGCCAAGCAGATCGGGGATGAGTACGGCGCCCTGGACATCCTGGTCAACAACGCCGGCGTCGCCCTGGGGGCGGAACCGCCCAGCGGGACGACGGTCGAGGTCACGCGAGCCGTCTACGAGACCAACGTCTTCGGCGTCATCGAGGTGACCAACGCCATGCTCCCGCTGCTGCGCCGGGCGCCCGCCGCGCGGATCGTCAACGTGTCCAGCGAGGTCGGCTCACTGACCGCGGCCGGAGACCCGGACAACTCGTTTTACGCCCTCAACATGATGGCCTACCAGTCGTCGAAGGCCGCGTTGAACATGATCACCGTGTGTTACGCGAAGGAGTTCAGGGAGACGCCCATCAAGATCAACGCATGTGATCCGGGATACTGCGCCACCGACATGAACGACCACCAGGGCCCGCGCAGCGCGGAGGAGGGCGCCCGGACAGCCGTACGGCTGTCACTGCTGGGCGCGGACGGTCCGACCGGCGCGTTCGTGGGGGGCGAGGGTTCTCTCCCTTGGTAGAAGGAACCTAACCTGCACGCCTTTCGGCACGCGGGCACCCATCGCCGTTCGGTTACTGTCGGCGACTGTTCCATCACAGGCCACCTGAAAGGAATTGGTACGTTGACCGTGACCATTGAGGGCTTGGACAGGCGGGTGACCGTGCTCGAAGGGCAGGTGAAGACCGTGAGCCACTTCGCCGGGCTGGCGCAGCGGCGTTACGAGGCCACCGCGGAATGCGTCAGCGTCGTACAGATCGAGATCAAGGAACTGCGCACCGAGATGAACGAGCGGTTCGACGCGCTCGGCCGGCGCGTCGGCAAGCTCGAACAGCGCATGGATCGGCTCGAAGGACGCATGGATCGACTCGACGAGCGCATGGATCGACTCGAACAGCGCATGGTCCGGCTCGAGGAGCGCATGGACCGCTTCGACGAGCGGCTCACGAACGTCGAGAACCGGCTGACGAACGTCGAGAACCGGCTGATGAACGTCGAGGACCGGCTGGCCAAGGTCGAGCAGCGTCTCGACGGGGTCGAGGTGATCCTGAGGTCGCACGGCGAGATGCTCCAGGAGATCCTCCGCAGGCTCCCGTCAGCCGCCTGACCAGGCCGCTCGGCGGTACTGCTCGACCGTTATCGCCCGACCCTGCTCGGTCGGGTCGCATGACCGTGCCGCGCCCCGGGCCCCGTCACGGGACCCGGGGCCTCACAGGCCGAGGTCCTCGATCTCCTTGAGCAGGGCCGATCGGGAGTCTCCCGCGGACCCGGGCGCGGCGTCGCCCCGGCCGGGGGAGACGGCGGGCCGGCGGTCCCGGAAGAGATAGCCGCCGGCGATGCCGCCCACGAACCCGAACAGGTGCGCCTGCCAGCCGATCCCCTCGGCCGGCAGGAGCCCGGTGAACTGGTAGGCGAAGCAGAGTCCCATGACCACGCCGATCACGATGTCGATCAGGTGCCGGTCGAACGCCCCGCGTACCAGGACGTATCCGAAGTAGCCGAACACCAGCCCGCTCGCCCCGGCGCCGACGGTGGAGGGAGCGGCGGTGAACCACGCGCCGAGCCCGCTCGCGACCGCGATCAGGGCGGTCACCCCGAGGAACTTCTTCACTCCGCGGTACGCCGCGAGGAACCCGAAGATGAACAGGGGGCCGGAGTTGCTCTCGATGTGGCCCCAGCTCCAGTGCAGGAACGGGGCGGTGATGATGCCGGGCAGTCCGTCCAGCTGCCAGGACCTGACCCCGTAGCTGTAACTGAGGCTGTAGCCGGCGGCCCAGTTCACGACCTGGATGACCCAGATGAGGCCGAGAAAGCCGACCATGACCCAGAACGCCTTCCGGGCCTCGGCGATCATGATTTCCGCGGTGCGGCCGTCGCTCAACGAACCTCCCCGTCCGCCGGATGCTGCAGCCGAAAGATATCCCCGAGCGCGGCCGATCGCCACCGGCACCGCTGCCGACGCCGCCGCCGTCCGGCCAAGGTTTCGGGCGTTGCTGTCGTCGTCCGAGCGGTCGTGCCGTCATCCGGGGCGGCCCGTGGTGAGGCCGGCGGCGGGCCGGGAGTCCGGCCCGCCGCCCGGCCATCGGTCAGGCGCGTTCGATCACGACCACCGGGATCTCCCGTTCGGTCTTCTGCTGGTACTCGTCGTAGGCGGGCCAGGTGGCGGTCATGGCCCGCCACATGTCCGGCTTCTCCTCGGGCGTCGCCGTACGCGCGACGGCGGCGAACCTGTCTCCCTTGACCTGGAACTCCACTTCGGGGTCGGCCTGCAGGTTCCGGTACCAGAGCGGAGGCTCGTCGGCCCCGCCCTTGGACGCCACCACCAGGTAGGCGTCGCCGTACTTCTGGTAGATGAGCGGAGTGCTGCGCTTCAGCCCCGACTTGCGGCCGGTCGTCGTGAGGATCGCGACCGTCGTGCCCTGCCAGTCGTGGCCTTCCGCACCGCCCGTCTCGACGTAACGCTTGACGTGTTCCGCGCCGAAAAGCATGGTGAGTCACCTTCCCTCTCGTGCGGTGCAACCTTCCGCCGAGTCGATCAATTCCAGGGCGACCTCCAGCGCGGCCTCCGTCCGCTCCTCGTCGGTCGCCTTCTCGTCGCGCAGCACGAACCAGACCGCGTGCATCGAGAAGATCGCCATGGCCCGGCGCAGCTTGACGTCGATCGGGTCGTCCGATCCGCAGAGCACGCCGAGGAGGGCGGTCATCCGCTCGCGCATCATCCCGACCTTGCCGTGCCCCTGCAACGCGGTCTGGTTGCGTTCGAGGAAGCGCATGACCTGGTGGTCGCGGCCGTGGGTCATGTCGTGGGAGTAGCGGCGGATGAGCTCCCGGCGCGTCTCGGCGGTGTGCGGCTGCTCCTTGGCCCAGGCGACCAGCGCGTCCAGCGACTTCACCCGGTCCTCGGTGAGGCTCGCGACGATGTCGTCTTTGGTTTTGAAGTGGTAGTAAAGGGCGGCTTTGGTGACGTTGAGCGCTTCGGCGATCTCCCGCAGGGATGTCGCCTCGTACCCGTTCTCGGTGAAGAGCTGAAGCGCGACCTCCTGGATCCGACTCCGCGTGTCGGTCTGTGCACCCATTGCCTTGCTTTACCCCTTTATTCAACTTGACGGCCGGCAAGCAAGGAGCTTAGCTTATCCCCCTGCCGCTTGCCGGTCGGCAAGTAAGTTGCATCTCGAGGGGGACATCAATGACAGAAACCGCCGCACCGCCAGGGCGCTCGAAAGAAGTCATGGTGGTGCTGCCGGGGCTCATGCTCGCGATCATGCTGGCGATGCTCGACAACATGATCGTCGGTACGGCCATGCCGCGCATCGTCGGTGAGCTGAACGGCCTGGAGTACTTCACCTGGGTGACCACGGCGTACGTCCTCGGGACGACGGTCTCGACGCCCATCTGGGGAAAGCTGGGTGACCTCTACGGTCGCAAGACCATCTTCCTCGCGTCGATCGTCATCTTCCTGGTGGGATCCGCGCTGTGCGGTATGGCGGGCTCGTCGCTCTTCGGCGGCACGGCCGACGGCATGATCGAGCTCATCGCCTTCCGTGCCGTCCAGGGCCTCGGCGCCGGCGGTCTCATGGTGAACGCGATGGCGATCATCGGTGACCTCGTGCCGCCCCGCGAGCGCGGGCAGTACCAGGGCATCATGGCCGCGATCATGTCGCTGGCCATGATCGCGGGTCCGCTGGTCGGCGGTTTCATCACCGATCACCTGAACTGGCGCTGGGCCTTCTACGTGAACCTGCCCCTCGGCGGCATCGCGCTGATCTGGCTGATCCTCAAGCTGCACCTGCCGAAGCACCGCACCGAGCACCGCATCGACTGGCTGGGCGCGGGCGTCCTCACTATCGGCATCACCGCGATCGTGCTGGTCACCTCGTGGGGCGGGCAGGCGCACGGCTATCCATGGGGTTCCTGGCAGATCCTCGGCCTCGCCGCCGTGGCCGTGGTCTCACTGGTGCTCTTCCTGCCGATCGAGAAGCGCGCGGTGGAGCCGATCATGCCGCTGCACGTGTTCGCCAACCGCAACTTCAGCCTGATCTCGGCGCTCGGGTTCCTGCTCGGGTTCGCGATGTTCGGCGCGATCAGCTTCCTGCCGCTGTTCCAGCAGACCGTGCAGGGCGCCACCGCCACCAACTCGGGCCTGCTCCTGCTGCCGATGATGGCCGCGTCGATGGTCGTGTCGCTGTTCGTCGGCCGCGCCATCACCAAGACCGGCAAGTACAAGATCTATCCGGTCGTCGGCGGTGTGGTCATGGCCATCGGCACCTTGCTGCTCTCCCTGCAGGACGCGAAGACCAGCACGCTGACGACCGGCGTGTACATCGCGGTCCTCGGCCTCGGCATGGGCTTCCTGATGCAGACCACCATGCTCATCGCGCAGAACAGCGTCGAGCAGAAGGACCTCGGCGTCGCGAGCAGCGCCTCCACGTTCTTCCGCTCGATCGGCGGCTCGTTCGGCATCTCGCTGTTCGGCGCCGTCTTCAACAACCAGTTGACCAACCAGCTCACCGCCAAGCTCGGCCCCGAGATGGCCGACAAGGTGGCGTCCAGCGGCGGCCGGATGAACCCCGCCCAGCTCGCCCAGCTTCCCCCGCAGATGAAGGACGGCATCCTGGGCGCGCTCGCCGACTCCATCAGCGGGGTCTTCGGATGGTCCGTCCTGTTCGCCGTGCTCGTCCCGGTCTTCGCGATCTTCGTGAAGGAGGTCCCCCTCCGCAGCGGCCCCACCGCTCCCGGAGGGCCTGGCAAGCCAGGAGGGTCCGGGGAGCCGGGGGAGCCGGGGGAGAAGGCCGCACCGCCGGTGCCCGCCTTCGAGTGACCGACATGCCGGGGCAAGCGAAATAGCCCAAGCGACTCGACGTCCCGGCTGACCTCCCGTACGGCTCGCGCCCCCGCGCAGGGGTGCGAGCCGTACCGCGTTCCGCGAGCGGCGTCCGGCTCAGGCGGGCCGTTCCCGCCGGTCGCCGGACCAGTCGGTGTGGAACGCGCCCTCCCGGTCGACCCGGTGATAGGTGTGCGCGCCGAAGAAGTCGCGCAGGCCCTGCACGAGCGCGGCAGGCAGCCGGTCCCGGCGCAGCGCGTCGTAGTACGCGAGCGCGGAGGAGAAGCCGGGCGTGGGAACGCCGATCGTCGCCGCCGTGGCGACGACCCGCCGCCAGGAATCCTGGGCGTCGGACAGCGCGGCGGCGAACGCCGGGTCCGCCAGCAGGGTCGGCAGGGACGGTTCGGCCTCGTAGGCGATGCGGATCCGGTCGAGGAACTTGGCCCTGATGATGCAGCCGCCCCGCCAGATCGTGGCCATCGCGCCCCGGTCCACGTTCCAGCCGTACTCCTCGCTCGCGGCGGTGATCTGGTCGAACCCCTGCGCGTACGCGACGATCTTCGAGGCGTAGAGCGCGTGCCGTACGTCGTCGACGAACTCCGCGTGGGCGGCGGTGCCTTCCGGGCCGGCGAGGGAGCGGGTGGCGGCGCGCTGCCCGGGATGGCCGGACAACGAGCGTGCGAACACCGCCTCGGCGATGCCGGTGACGGGCACGCCGAGTTCGAGGGCGCTCTGCACGGTCCAGCGGCCGGTGCCCTTCTGTTCCGCCTGATCGACCACGATGTCCACGAACGGCCGGCCGGTCGCGACGTCGGTGTGGCCGAGCACCTCCGCGGTGATCTCGATGAGGTAGGACTCCAGGTCGCCCCTGTTCCACTCGCGGAAGACGTCGGCGATCTCGCTCGGGGACAGTCCGAGTGCCTGCCGCAGCAGGTCGTAGGACTCGGCGATGAGCTGCATGTCGGCGTACTCGATGCCGTTGTGCACCATCTTGACGAAATGCCCGGCACCGTCCGGCCCGACATGCACGCAGCAGGGGGTGCCGTCCACCTTCGCCGCGATGTCCTCGAGCAGCGGCCCGAGCGTCTCGTACGCCTCGGCGGCGCCGCCCGGCATGATGCTCGGCCCGTTGAGGGCGCCCTCCTCGCCGCCGGAGATGCCGGACCCGACGAAGTGCAACCCGCGTTCCCGGAGGGCGGCCTCCCTGCGGCGGGTGTCCTCGAAGTGCGCGTTGCCGCCGTCGATGATCATGTCGCCCGGCTCCATGTACGCGGCGAGCTCCTCGACCACGGCGTCGGTGGCGGGGCCGGCCTTGACCATGATGATCGCCTTGCGCGGCCGCTGGAGGGAGGAGACGAACTCCTCGACCGAGGAGGACGGAACGAAGGCGCCCTCGTGCCCGTGCTCCTCCATGAGCTGCTTGGTGCGGCCCTCGGTCCGGTTGTGGACCGCGACCACGTGGCCGTGGCGGGCGAAGTTCCTGGCGAGGTTGCGGCCCATGGTGGCCAGCCCCGTCACTCCGATGTCTGCTGTGCGCATGGTTCCAGTCTTGCTCATCGCATGGCGCCGTCGCGGGACCTCGTGTCCCCGCCGCCGTCCGCGCTTTCCCGCCGTGACCTGGGGAGACGGTCGAAGCGATCAAGCGTCGAGGGCGGCGCGAGGGCGGCCGGGCGGCTCTACCCGAGCCGCACGACGTACGGCGCCGGGCACTGGCGGAGGGAGGTGATCGAGGTGGCCGACCGCGCGGCCGTCGACCCCGCCACGTCCCGTGAACGAATCCATTCGAGGATTTGTGGGAGATTTCGTGCGGGGAATGCCTCCGGTCGCGTCTCTGAGGGACCAGGGAGCCCCGGGCATCCGGGAGAATGGATGACAGGCTTCAAAGAAAGGGTGCGTCGATCGTGGCTGGAAGTTCCGAGACCGACTGGGTCTCCCGTTTCGCGGACGAGGTCATCGCCGAGGCGGAGCGTCGCGCGCCCGGGAAAGTCATCGTCTGCGCGTCCGGCCTCAGCCCGTCCGGCCCCATCCACCTCGGGAACCTGCGCGAGGTCATGACCCCGCATCTCGTCGCCGACGAGATCCGCCGCCGCGGATACGAGTGCGTGCACATCATCTCCTGGGACGACTACGACCGGTTCCGCAAGGTGCCGGCCGGCATCGACCCCGCGTGGGCGGAGCACATCGGCAAGCCGCTGACCTCCGTGCCCGCGCCGCACGGCAGCCTGTACGCCAACTGGGCCGAGCACTTCAAGGCGCCGATGATCGCCGCGCTCGCCGACATGGGCGTCGAGTTCCACGGGATCAGCCAGACCGAGCAGTACACGTCGGGCGTCTACCGCGAGCAGATCCTCTTCGCGATGCGCGAGCGGGAGCGGATCGACGCCATCCTCGACAAGTACCGGACGAAGGACAAGGGCGCGTCCCAGGCGCCCAAGCAGGCCCCGGTGGACGAGGCCGAGGCCGCCGCCGCCGAGGGGTCGGGCGCGGCGAGCGAGGACGACGGCACAGCCGCCGCCGGCTACTTCCCGTACAAGCCGTACTGCTCGGCCTGCGAGCGTGACCTGACCACGGTCACGTCCTACGACGACGCGACCACCGAGCTGGCCTACACCTGCGTCTGCGGCTTCTCCGAGGTCGTACGCCTCTCCGAGCACGACCGGGGCAAGCTGGTGTGGAAGGTCGACTGGCCGATGCGCTGGAAGTACGAGGGGGTCGTCTTCGAGCCCTCCGGTGTGGACCACTCCTCGCCGGGCTCCTCGTTCGTCGTCGGCGGTCAGATCGTCAGGGACGTTTTCGGCGGAGAGCAGCCGATCGGCCCCATGTACGCCTTCGTGGGCATCAGCGGCATGGCCAAGATGAGCAGCTCCAAGGGCGGCGTGCCGACGCCCGCCGACGCCCTGGAGATCATGGAGGCCCCGCTGCTGCGCTGGCTGTACGCCCGGCGCAAGCCCAACCAGTCCTTCAAGATCGCCTTCGACCAGGAGATCCAGCGCCTCTACGACGAGTGGGACGCGCTGGAGCGCAAGGTCGCGGACGGCACGGCGCTGCCCGCCGACGTCGCCGCGCACGCCCGGGCGACCGGCACTGCCACCGGCCCGCTGGCCGCCACGCCGAGGCCGGTGCCGTACCGCACGCTGGCCTCCGTGGTCGACGTCTCGGCCGGGGACGGCGAGCAGACCCTGCGCATCCTGCGGGATCTCGACCCCGCCGACCCGATCGCCTCCCTGGACGAGGTCAGGCCCCGGCTCGACCGGGCGGCCCACTGGATCAACACCCAGGTGCCGGCCGACCAGCGCACCCGTGTGCGGGACGAGCCCGACACGGAGCTGCTCGAGTCCCTCGGCGACGCCGAGCGGGAGTCGCTGCGGCTGCTGCTGGACGGCCTCGACGAGCACTGGTCGCTGGATCTGCTGACCACCCTCGTCTACAGCGTGCCCAAGATCCAGGCGGGCCTCGCGGCCGACGCGAAGCCGACGCCGGAGCTGAAGGCCGCGCAGCGCGCCTTCTTCGCCCTGCTGTACCGGCTGCTCGTCGGGCGGGACACCGGCCCGCGGCTGCCGACGCTGCTGCTCGCGGTCGGCGCCGACCGGGTGCGCAAGCTGCTCGGCGCCTGAGCCGTTCACACGTCGGCCCGGGGTCTCACCCCGGGCCGACGTGTTGTGTCAGCGGGTCGGCGCGGTGTCAGCCGGCCGCCGTGAGAGGACGGCGAGGCCGGCTCAAGGGAGGCGACAGGACCGCTCAGGGGGCGGCGGGACCGTCGATCAGTTCCTCGGCGAGCAGGTCCATGAGGAGACCGTCGTGCCACGTGCCGTCGGGGCCGCGCTCGTAGTTCCGCATGACACCGACCGGTCGAAAGCCCACCTTGCCGTAGCAGCGGATGGCGGCGGCGTTGTCGGCGGCGGGGTCGATGGTCAGCCGGTGGTGCCCGTGGTCGGCGATCAGGTGCCGGGCGAGCGTCCGCACCGCGTCGGTGCCGAGACCGCGGCCGTGCGCCGCCGGGTCGAGATAGATGTCGATGCTCGCGTGGCGGTAGTCGGGCTCGTCCTCAGCCGACCACTGGATCTGGCCGACCATGTGTCCCTCGTACACGATCGCGAGGACGGCGGTGTCCGGGTCGTTCAGGTCGCCGGCCACCTCCGCCGCCAGATCCTCGCCGCCGCGCCACCACCGGTACACCTCCGGGGTGGACCGGATTGCGACCAGCGCCGGCACGTCGGCGTCCGTGGCCGGTCGCAACGTCACGGCCGTGCCGTACAACGTGGCATGGGTCTCCGGGGGCATGTCCGGGAACGTACCGGATCCACCCGCTACCCGGCCAGCGCGGTGCCGGCGAGAAATCCGGTTGATCCCGGTTCCGGCTGACCGGCATTCTCACGGACATGACAGAGCGGTCGGAGCTGGCGCCGGAGATCCTGGACTACTACCTGCGGGGGAGAGAGGACGGGCGGCTGCGCTCCGGCCGGGGACGGCTGGAGTTCTGGCGCACACAGGACGTGCTGCGCCGGGTCCTGCCGCCCGCTCCGGCCCGCGTCCTCGACGTGGGCGGGGCCAGCGGCGTGCACGCGGAATGGCTGGCCGCCGACGGCTACCGGGTCGAGGTGGTCGACCCGGTGCCGATGCACGTGGAGCAGGCGGCCGCGCTGCCCGGAGTCGTGGCCCGGGTGGGGGACGCGCGGGCGTTGGAGGCCGCCGACGGCTCGGTCGACGCCGTCCTGCTGCTCGGCCCGCTGTACCACCTCACGGATCGGGCCGACCGGGTGCGCGCCCTGGCCGAGGCCCGCCGGGTCGTACGGCCGGGCGGTGTGGTCGCGGCGGCCACCATCAGCAGATGGGCTGCCGTGCACGACATGATCAGGCTGGGCCGTTACACCGAGGAGCCGGTTCGCCGCGTGGCGGACGATTCGGCGCGTGACGGGCTGCTCCGCGGCGACGAGCGGACGGGCTTCACCACCGCCTACTTCCACGACCCTGACGAGATCACCGCAGAGTTCGCCGACGCCGGGCTGCCGGACGCCCGGAGGTACGCCCTGGAGGGCGTTTTCAGCCTGTACGCCGAGGTCGATGAGTGGCTGGACGACCCAGAGCGCAGAGGGCTGCTGCTCGACGTGGCCAGGCGGTCAGAGGGAGAGCCCACGCTGCTCGGTATCGCCGGCCACATGCTCACCGTCGCCCACGCCTGACCACGCCCGTCAAACAGCTTGTTCGCCCGGTAGTAGTGGCGGGCCAGGTCGGGAAACTCGGTGCGCATCCGCCGGGAGGACACGCCTTTGAGTGAGTTGACGAGCCTGGACAGGGCGACCTTGGGCGGGAAGTTCACCCGCAGATGCACGTGATTGGCCTCGCCGTTGAACTCGGCCAGCTCGCACTCGAAGTCGGCGCACACGTCCCGCATGATCTGCTCCATGCGTTCCGAACACCGGATGCCGGAACTTGGTGAGGAAAACCAAGTGGGCGTGCAGGCCGAAAACGCAATGCCTGCCTGTTCTGATATCTCCACGCTCGGCCATAAACCAAGAGTAGGATCACGGTGTGCAGCTCCGGTACAACGTCCGCCTGTACCCGACTCCCGTCCAGCGTGAAGCGCTGACTCGGGCGTTCGGGTGCGCTCGGGTGGTGTACAACGACGGGCTGCGCGCACGCCGGGACGCCCACGCGGCCGGGCTGCCGTACATCTCGGACGGGGAGTTGTCCAAGCAGGTCATCGCCGAGGCGAAGAAGACGCCGGAACGCTCCTGGCTGGGCGAGGTCTCCGCCGTGGTGTTGCAGCAGGCGCTCGCCGACCTGAACACCGCCTACCGCAACTTCTTCGCCTCCCTGGCGGGCACGCGGAAGGGGCGTAAGGTCGCCCCGCCCCGCCTCCGGTCCCGTAAGGACAACCGGCAGGCGATCCGCTTCACCCGCAACGCCCGGTTCTCCATCACTGCGGGCGGGAGACTGCGCCTGCCGAAGATCGGCGATGTGGAGGTCCGCTGGTCGCGCACCCTGCCCGCCGACCCATCCTCGGTCACGGTGGTCAAGGACGCAGCCGGGCGGTACTTCGCCTCATTCGTCGTCGAGGTCGCCGAACAACCCCTCCCGCCGATCGGCGCTGAGACCGGCATCGACCTCGGGTTGGGGCACTTCGCAGTTCTGTCGAACGGGCGGAAGATCGACTCACCCCGTTTCCTGCGCCGAGCCGAGAAGAAACTCAAGCGACTCCAGCGGGCGCTGTCCCGCAAGGCCAAGGGCTCGGCGAACCGGGCCAAAGCCCGTACGGCGGTTGCCCGCCAGCACGCCAAGGTCGCCGACGCGCGCCGCGAGTTCCACCACCAGGAATCCACAAGAATCATCCGTGAGAACCAAACGGTGATCGTGGAAGACCTGGCCGTCGTGGGACTGGCGCGCACCAGGCTGGCCAAGAGCGTGCACGACGCGGGCTGGTCATCCTTCATCGGCATGCTGGAGTACAAGGCCCGCTTGTACGGGCGGACCTTCCACCGGATCGACCGGTGGTTCCCCTCCTCCAAGCTGTGCTCCGAATGCGGAGCGCTCGCCGAGTCCATGCCGCTTTCCGTCCGGTCGTGGATCTGCCCGTGCGGGGCGGCCCACGACCGGGACGTGAACGCGGCGAAGAACATCCTGGCCGCCGGACGGGCGGAGAGGTTAAACGCCTCCCACACTCGTGGGCGGGACGGCGCGTGCCGTCCCGGTGGAGGGCAGGTAAGACCACCCCACCGGGTGGCACAGCCCGATGAAGCAGGAAGCCGCAGAGGTGCCGCATGAAGCGGCACGGGCTGAATCTCCAGCCTTCAGGCTGGGGAGCGCGTCAAAAGCGGTATGTCGCCGGCGCGGGATGACGGCCCCGCGTCGTGGAGACACATCCGTGCAGAGCTGTGGTCGGCGCTAGCTCTGCCCGACTGCGGTGTCGCTGGGCCGGATTGAGCAAGGCTCAGCGTTCGACGTGCAGCTCTACCGCGCGGCCGTCGGGATCGTGGAGCACATGTCGCCCGGCGCCATATCCGGGCAGGCTCTCCACGGCGAATCCGATCCGGAACGTGCCGGTCGCACCTGCGGCGGCGGGATAGATCTCGAAGACCATCCCGTCCGGGAGGACCGCCGCGTAGTGCTCTGGCCCGTTCCCGTGCTGCTCGGCCTGGAAGTCCATCCCCAGCGAGGCGTAGAAGTCGCGGCATTCCTCACGCCGGGTGGTGTAGATCACGAGGAGGTTCGCCCGCATCGCTCCAGGATGGAGCGGCGTGCGAAGTGGCGGCTGACGCGGAACGCGCATTCGCCGTAGGGATCCCTCGGAACGGCTTGCGCGCCCGGGGAAACCCGGCAGGATGCCCGGCATGGCACGAGTTGTGGTGACTGAGGATTTGATCAGGCGCTGGGCGGACGGGCGTTCCTTCGAACGCGGTCAGGCGTACTTCGCTCAGGGGCGGGTGCGCAGACTGGCCGCCGACGGGGTGGCCGTGACCGCGACAGTGGACGGCACCCGGACCTACCGGGTGCGGCTGCGCGTTACGGCCGCCGGGCTGGATGGGGAGTGCAGCTGTCCATATGGAGCGGACGGCATGTTCTGCAAGCACTGTGTCGCGACCGGGCTGGCCTGGTTGGGGAAGGGGCACGTGATCGACACGCCGCCGGACGCGCCAGAGAAGATCACCGATGAGGCGCTTCGCGGCTTTCTTGAGAGGCGGGACCCGGGTTGGCTGGCCGCTGAGCTGCTGCGCGCGGCGGAGGCCGATCCTCTGCTGCGGGCGCGTCTGGAGGTTGCGGCGGGTGCCGATGTCCGATATGCGTTCGACGATCGGGACCTGCGAGAACGGCTGGAGGACGCGATCGAGATCGACGACTACGTGTCCTACGGTGAGGCGTACTCCCACTTCAACCGCGTGGAGGACGTGTTGCACGGGGTGACGGAACTGATCGTCGAGGGATTCACGGACACGGCCATCGAGCTGACCGAGTACGCGATGGAGCTGATCGAGGCGTCCGCCGGCTATGTCGACGACTCCAACGGCGAGGTGGGCGGCGCGCTCGCTACGGCCCAGCGGATCCATCTCGACGCCTGTACGGCGGGGCGCCCCGATCCGGTCGCGCTTGCGGACCGGTTGGTGGACCGCGCCCTGTCCAGCGACTACGAGGTGTTCCTCGACGCGCTGCCCGGCTACGCCGAGGTCCTCGGCGAATCAGGGATGGCCCGTTACCGGGAGCGGGTGGAGGCGGCCTGGCGGGCGCTGCCGCCCAGGCGGCCCGGCGTGTACGGCGACGGACGGTTCGCCGTCACCTATCTGATGGAGCGGCTGGCCGAATGCGAGGGTGGCACCGATGCGCTGATCGAGGTCCTGGCGCGGGATGTCACCTCCGGCTATGACGTGCTGCGAATCGCGCACAAGCTGGCCGGCGACGGCCGGGACGAGGAGGCGCTGGCGTGGATCCAACGTGGCCTGGACGACTTCGACGGCGGCGACCAGCTGCGCGACCTTGGCGCGGAGTGCCTGCTACGCCTCGGCCGCAGAGAGGAGGCCGTCCGGTTGCGATGGGCCAATTTCGAGGAGAACCCGTCGCTGGCGGACTATCAGGCGTTGCGCGCGGCGGCGGCAGAGGACTTTCCCGCCTGGCGGGAGCGGGCGCTGACCCTGCTGGGTGTCCAGCCCGCCATGGTCGAGCACCACGTGGGCGTCCGGTATCTCCAGAGCGCCGGGCACTCGGTCCTGGTGGAGATCCTGATGTGGGAGGGGGACGCCGACGGTGCCTGGCAGGCCGCTCAGCGTGGCGGCTGCCATCAGGATCTGTGGCTGCGGGTGGCCCGGGCGCGAGCGACGACGCATCCGGCCGACGCACTGCCGGTTCTGCGGCGGGCCGCCGAACGTTTGATCGAGGAGAAGAACCGGTCCTCCTATCAGCAGGCGGCCGAACTGCTGGCCGAGTCCGAGGCTCTGTCCGATAGATGCGGGCGGAGCGAGGACTTCCGGGCGTACTTGGTCGGGCTGCGGGCCGCGCATAAGCCCAAGCGGGCTCTGCGGGAGGAACTCGATCGGGCCCGCCTCCCTGGCGGGTAGGGGGCCGGATGCGAGCGAGCCCGCGGTGTTCCGCGGGCTACGGCACCTGTACGAGATGCGGGGCCCTGCGGCCGGGAATCACGAAACAGGGGAAAAGAAGATCGAGAAAACAGAAAATCCCAGGCCGTGGGCCTGGGATCTCATGTGTGGACGATACTGGGATTGAACCAGTGACCTCTTCCGTGTCAGGGAAGCGCTCTCCCGCTGAGCTAATCGTCCTTGGCGTGGGGCCAGAGGTGGAGACGGGATTTGAACCCGTGTACGCGGCTTTGCAGGCCGCTGCCTCGCCTCTCGGCCACTCCACCACGTAACGCTCCGAGCGGAAGACGGGATTCGAACCCGCGACCCTCACCTTGGCAAGGTGATGCTCTACCACTGAGCCACTTCCGCGTGATTTCCGCCTCCGAGGCGGCCTCACGCAGAGAACTCTAGCGAATCCGCGCCCACTCCCCAAATCAAGCGGAAGACCTGTGTCATGTAAGCAGCTAACATTGCAGACGCTAGTTACCAAGTGCTGGAAGAGTGGAACCATGCGCGACAACGAGGTCGTGGAGATCGGGCCGGCGCCGCTGGCCTTCGACGACGTGATCAGCGTGGCCAGGTACGGCACAGCCGTACGGCTCGGAGACGACGCGATCGCGGAGATGGCCGCCTCACGCGGCAGGATCGAGGAACTCGCGGAGGGGGACACCCCCGCCTACGGCGTCTCCACCGGGTTCGGCGCCCTCGCCACCCGGCACATCGACCCGTCCCTGCGCGGCCGGCTCCAGCGGAGCCTGGTCCGCTCACACGCCGCCGGATCGGGCCCGGAGGTGGAGACCGAGGTCACCCGGGCCATGATGCTCCTGCGGCTGAGCACCCTCGCCACCGGTCACACCGGCGTGCGCCCCGCGACCGCCAGGGTCCTGGAGAGCCTCCTCAACGCCGGGATCACGCCCGTGGTCCACGAGTACGGCAGCCTGGGCTGCTCCGGCGACCTCGCGCCGCTCTCCCACGTCGCCCTGACGATCATGGGTGAGGGGGTCGTCCGCGACCGCGAGGGCCGCGTCCGGCCCGCCGACGAGGCGCTCAAGGAGTACGGCATCGAGCCGGTGGAGCTGGCGGCCAAGGAGGGACTCGCCCTCATCAACGGCACCGACGGCATGCTGGGCATGCTCGTGCTCGCCCTCCACGACCTGGAGCGGCTGCTGCGGACGGCCGACATCAGCGCCGCGATGAGCGTCGAGGCGCTGCTCGGCACCGACCGGGTCTTCGACGCGGCGCTCCAGGCCCTGCGGCCCCACCCGGGCCAGGCCGCCGCGGCGGCCAACATGCGGGCCCTGCTCTCCGGCTCGGGGATCATGGCCTCGCACCGGGACGGCTCGTGCACCCGCGTTCAGGACGCCTACTCGCTGCGCTGCGCGCCCCAGGTCGCCGGCGCGGCCAGGGACACCGTCGCCCACGCCGCCGTCGTCGCCGGGCGCGAGCTCGCCAGCGCGATCGACAACCCCGTGGTGCTCGCCGACGGGCGGGTCGAGTCGAACGGCAACTTCCACGGCGCTCCCGTGGCGTACGTGCTGGACTTCCTGGCCATCGCGGTCGCCGACGTGGCGTCGATGGCCGAGCGGCGGACCGACCGCATGCTGGACGTCGCCCGCAGCCACGGGCTGCCGGCGTTCCTCGCCGACGACCCCGGTGTGGACTCCGGGCACATGATCGCCCAGTACACGCAGGCCGCCATCGTCTCCGAGCTCAAGCGCCTGGCCAACCCCGCCAGCGTCGACTCGATCCCCAGCTCCGCGATGCAGGAGGACCACGTCTCGATGGGCTGGTCCGCCGGACGCAAGCTGCGCCGGGCGGTCGACGGCCTGACGCGGGTACTCGCCGTCGAACTGCTCACCGCCGCCCGGGCCATCGACCTGCGCGCGCCGTACGCGCCGGCGCCCGCGACGGGGGCCGTGACCGGGGTGATCAGGGAGTCGGTCGCCGGTCCCGGACCGGACCGGTTCCTGGCGCCCGAGATCGAGGCGGTGGTCCGGCTCGTCGCCGAAGGGGCGGTGGTCTCCGCCGCCGAGTCCGTCACGGGCCCGCTGGCCTGAGCCACCCGATGCGCCGAGGCGGCCGAGGGGTCGTCAGCGCCAGTAGTTGTTGGCCGCGGCGATCGTGGCGAACTCAATCGCGACGACCTGCGCCGCCGAGGTGAGACCGTCGACGCTCTCGGCGTAATCCGGGCGCGCGTGCCTGAGCACGTCGACGTCCGGCTGGATGGCGCGCACCGTGTGGCGCGCCATCAGCACGGCCAGCGCCCGGCCGTCCTCCGGCGTCGCCGTGATCAGCGAGTTTCCCGGTACGAGTTCCATCTCGGCTCCCTGCCCCCTGCCCCTGCTTCCTGGTTTCGCCCGGCCGCGCGGTACGTGTGAGCGTGCTCGGAGTTCGCGGCGTTCGCCGCAACTACGTACGGTAACAACTGGTCGCGGAGTGTGGGCCGAGGGGGTCGGTCAGGTGATCGCCGCGATCACCTCGACCTCGAGTAGCGCGTCGGGATGGAAGAGGCGGGACACCTCGACCGTGGTGCTCGACGGCGGTTCGCCGGTGACGTACCGCGCCCGGACATGCCCGTAGTCGGCCAGCCGGTCCATGTCGGTGACGAACGTCTTGACGTGGATCACGTCGCCGAACGAGCTGCCCTGGTCCGCAAGGATCCGGCCCAGGTTCTCGAAGATGTACTCCGACTGGCGGGCCATGTCGTCCTGGCCGACGATCCGCCCGTCCGCGTCCAGCGCGACCTGCCCGGACACGAACAGCAGGTCTCCGAAGCGCACCGCGTGGGAGTACCACCCGTTGGTCGCGGGGACGGTGGCCGGATTGATCCGTTCGGCGACCTTCCCGCTCCGCGGCTCACTCCGCCGACCAGTCGCCCACCGGATGACCGCGGTGAGGTCCTCGGAGCCGAGCCCCGCGGCCGCCGCCTCGTCGAGCAGGTCACGCGCCGCCGCGGCCACCGTCTGGTCCGCGCCGGCGCCGCCGGTAGCGAGCCGCAGGTCCTTCGCCGCCAGGCCCAGCGCGTACCGGGTCTCGGCGGGCCCCTCGTCGATCGCGGGCCGCAACCGCCGGGTGAGCGCGCCGAGCGGGGTTCCGGCCAGCACGTCCAGGAAGATCGCGCGGTCCACACCCATCCGCTCCGCGTACGCCAGGTTCTCCGCGAGCATCACCTGGGCCGGGACGAGCGCGCTCATGACGGCCAGCTTGAGCGCCGCGCCGGCGCCGGCACGGCCCACCTCGCGAACCGTGCCGAAGACGGCGAGCACGTCACGGCAGCGGGCCAGATCTTCGGGGGAGCCCCCGGCCAGGACGACCAGCTCGCCCTCCCTCGCGGGTGCGACACTGCCGAGGACGGGCGCGTCGACCAGCCCAGTCCCGGAGGGCAGCAGCTGCCTGAGGCGGGCGACGGCGTCGGGGCCGATCGTGGACATCTCGACGACGACCGCCCCGGGACGCAACCCGGGCAGCGCGGCCCGTACGACGGTCGCGACGGCGTCGGGGTCGGCCAGCATCGTGATGACCAGATCCGCGTCGGCGACGGCCTCCGCCGGGGTGGCCGCCACCGTGGCGCCCGGCAGATCCTTCGGGGTGCGGTTCCAGACGGTCACCTTGTGCCCGGCGTCCACGAGGCGCCGGGCCATGGGGGCACCCATGTGCCCCAATCCGAGAAAAGCGATCACGTCTCGGGACTGTAGGCCGGAGGCGACCCATTCCACCAGCGACTAGATTGCATGTGAGCCATGCGTTCAACTCATGGAGTGGGGTGGTCGTGTTCGGAACCGACGCGCTCAGGCTGCTCGACGCCGTCGCCCGCACCGGGTCGTTCACGGCGGCCGCGGCCGAGCTGAACTACACGCAGTCCGCCGTCTCGCGGCGCATCGCGTCCCTGGAGACCGCTGCTGGGGGCCCGCTGTTCGAGCGGCTGCCCCGCGGCGTACGGCTCACGCCAGCGGGGCACGCCCTCCACCGGCACGCCCTGGATGTCCTGGAGCGCCTGGAATCGGCGGCTGAGGAGCTGTCGGCCATCCACCGGGGCACCGGAGGGAGGCTCCGCGTCGGGGCCTTCGCGACGGCCAACGCCTCCCTCGTGCCCGGCGCGCTCCGCGCGTTCATGGAGGGCAGTCCGGGCGTGGAGACCGCCATCGTCGAGGGGCCGAGCGGCCGCCTCATGGAACGCCTCGCGTACGGCTCCATCGACGTCGCCGTGGTCAGCGACTACCCGTCGGCGCTCGAGACGGGACCGGAGAGCACGCTCACCCCGCTCATGGAGGACGAATTCCTCGTCGCGCTGCCGAGCGGTCACCCGCTGGCGGGGAACCCGGTGGTCCAACTGCGCGACCTGAAGGACGAGAACTGGATCGAGGCGCCTCCGCGCGGGCACTCGACGATGCTCGCCACCTCGTGCGCGCGGGCCGGATTCACGCCGAGGACCGGCTTCCGGGTGGCCGAGTGGACGGGCAAGTTCGGATACGTCGCCGCCGGGCTCGGCGTCACCCTGGTCCCCGCCATGGCGGCGGAGGGCGTCCGCGGCCGGACCGACCTCGTGCTGCGCCCGCTCGGCGAGTTCGCGCCGCGCCGGGCGGTGTACGCCGCGCTGCCGTCCACGGCGCCGCTCCCCGCCGCGCTGGCGTTCCTGCGGCGGCTCCAGGACCAGGCCCGATCCGGCCGCGTACGAGAAGGGATGTGCGAAAGCACAGGCGGGAAAGGGTGAGAATGGACCGGTGCACGACGCTTTCGCCCACGTAGGTGGTCTCCTGGCCACCGGACTGCGCGATGTGACCACCGATCTGGCCGCTCTCGACGGGACCGGATGGTGGGCCGTCGTCGTGACCTATGAGGGCAAGGTCACCTGCGCGCGCTTCGGCGACGTGCGGCCCGCGCCGCTGCCCCGGCCGCGCGCGCCATGGCCGGGCCCGGCTCCCGAGG
Source organism: Microtetraspora sp. NBRC 16547 (assembly GCF_030268965.1). GTDB lineage: Bacteria > Actinomycetota > Actinomycetes > Streptosporangiales > Streptosporangiaceae > Microtetraspora. Next base: position 95,962 of record NZ_BSSE01000026.1, read on the forward strand.
CGTGGGCGAGTTCGCTCGACCAGCGGGCGTACGAGGCGGGTGTGCGGGCGATCAGGGACCACATCGAGCGCGGCGACGTCTACCAGGCCAACCTCTGCCGGGTGCTGTCGGCTCCGCTGCCGGGCGACGCCGATCCGGCGGCCCTCGCCGTACGGCTCGCGAAGGGCAATCCGGCGCCGTACGCGGCGCTGATCAACGTGCCCGGGCTGACGGTCGTGTCGGCGTCGCCCGAGCTGTACCTCTCGCGCGCCGGCGACGTGGTCGAGTCCCGGCCGATCAAGGGCACCGGGGTCACCGCGGCCGACATGCTCGACAAGGACCACGCCGAGAACGTGATGATCGTCGACCTCGTGCGGAACGACCTCGGCCGGGTCGCCGAGGTCGGCTCGGTGTCGGTGCCCGCGCTCTGCGAGGTCGAGGAGCACCCGGGGCTCGTCCACCTCGTCTCGACCGTACGGGCACGGCTCGCGGAGGGCATGGGGTGGCCGGAGCTGCTCGCCGCGACCTTCCCGCCGGGATCGGTGACGGGAGCGCCGAAATACACGGCCTTGCAGATCATCAATCGACTCGAACCACAGCCGCGCGGGCCGTACTGTGGGGCAGTGGGCTGGGTCGACGCCGATCGGCGGGAAGCCGCGCTGGCGGTCGGCATCCGCACCTTCTGGGTGGAGCAGGGCATGATCCGTTTCGGCACCGGGGCGGGCATCACGTGGGGTTCCGACCCCACGCGGGAGTGGCGCGAAACCGAGTTGAAGGCGTCCCGGCTCATCGGACTCGCGTCGCGGAACTAACACGAGCAGGGATGGAGATCTCGATGGCTGTACCCGTGTGGGTCAACGGTGAATTGCTGGACCCGGAGAAGGCCACCGTCTCGGTCTTCGATCACGGGCTGATGGTCGGTGACGGCGTCTTCGAGACGATCAAGTTCGTGCGGGGAGAGGCGTTCGCGCTCACCCGGCACCTGGACCGGCTCGCGCTCTCGGCCAAGCGGATGGACCTGCCTGAGCCCGACCTGGGCGCCATCGCCGACGGCGTGCGGCAGTGCCTCGCCGCCGCGCCCAAGTGGCCGCTGGGCCGGATCAGGATCACCTACACCAGCGGGCCCGGGCCCCTCGGCTCCGACCGCGGTTCCGAGGGGACCAACGCGATCGTCATCGTCGCGGAGCAGAAGCCGTTCCCCGAGACGGCGGCGGTCACCGTGGTGCCCTGGCCGCGCAACGAGCGCGGCGCGCTCGCCGGCGTCAAGAGCACCTCCTACGGCGACAACGCCAAGGCCCTCGCGTACGCCAAGGAACGCGGCGGCGCGGAGGCGATCTTCGAGAACCTGGCGGGCAACCTCTGCGAGGGCACCGGCAGCAACATCTTCATCGTGACGGGCGGCCGCCTGGTGACGCCGACGCTGGCGTCCGGCTGCCTGGCCGGGGTGACGAGGGCGCTGGTCCTCGAATGGTGCGGCGGCGTCGAGGAGGACGTCCCGATGTCCGCCCTCTACCAGGCGGACGAGGCGTTCCTCACGTCCACGACGCGGGACATCCAGCCGATCCGGCTGGTCGACGACACGGAGCTGCCCCAGGCGCCCGGTCCCGTCACGCTCGCGGCGATGAAGGCGTTCGCCGAGCGGTCCGCGGCCGACGTGGACCCGTGACCGGTCAGCCTCCGTACGCGTACTGGGTCTGGGCGTTGAACTCCTGCACGGTCACGCTCTTGGCGGGGTCCGTGCGCGGGTCGTCGATCCGCAGGACGTCCAGACCCTTCGTGATGTCGCTCGAGTAGATGTGGCCGTTGTAGTAGTACGCCGACCACGACCCTCCGATGCGCAGGTCCGGCCGCAGCGGGCCGCGCTCGAAGAAGGCGATCTCCACCGGGCAGTCGGAGTCGGTGAAGTCCCAGACGGAGACGCCGCCCTGGTACCACGCCTGGACCATGATGTCCCGGCCCGGCACGGGGATCAGCGCGCCGTTGTGGACCACGCAGTTCTCCTCCGGGCCCTGGACCCGGGGGATCTTGAAGTAGCCGTGCCGTACGAGCTTATGCGAGGGCGTGATCTCGTAGACGGCGTTCGCGCCCTTGGTGTCATTGCCCGAGGAGCCGCACGTCGCGACCATGCCGCCGCCCAGCTCGTCGCCGAAGACGACCTTGGTCCCGTCGTTGTTGAAGGTGGCGGAGTGCCAGAGTGAGAAGTTTTCCCGGTCCGTCACGGTCGAGAGGACCCGGGGGCGGACCGGGTCGGAGATGTCGAGCAGGTAGCCGTCGCCGTAGCACGCGGCGGCGGCCAACTTCTTCGCCGGATAGACCGTGATGTCGTGGCAGCCTCCGTAGTCTCCGCCGTCATGACGCTCCTTGAACAGCGCGGGGGTGGCGACGACCTTGGCCGCTTTGGGATTCCGCACCGGCACCTCGACGATCGAGATGCCGTCGTGCGGCGCCGGGCAGTTCGGCGCCTCCGGGTCGGGTCCGGGCGCCGAGGCGTAGACGTAGACGGTGTCCGGGTCCGATCCGGGCACGATCACGTTGGTGTGCGAGCCGCACTCGGTCGCCACCGCGGCCACGTACTCGGGTTTGGCCTTGTCCGAGATATCGAAGATCCGGAGGCCCTCCCAGCCCGACTTCGTCGCGGGGTCCTTGGGGTCGCTCTCGCAGCGGTCGTCGGCCCGCGGGTGGTCCACGGACACGATGAGCAGGTCGCCGGAGACGGAGACGTCGTTCTGCCCGCCCGGGCACAGCACCCGGGTGACCGCCTTCGGGTGCGCCGGGTCGGAGATGTCGTGGACGGTGAACCCGTCGTAGTTCCCGGCGAAGGCGTAGTCGCCCTGGAAGGCCAGATCGGTATTCCAGGAATGCGGGCCGTCGAAGGGCCCCTCAAGGGGGACGTTCGCGAGCAGCGTGATGTTGTCGCTGTGCAGGACCTCGTCGACGCCGAGATCGGCGCTGGCGCGCTTGGCGACGCCGGACGCGCCGCTCGATGCGCGGGCCGCCTCGGACGACGGCGCGGCCCCGGACGGGTCGGAGCCGGAGGAGCAGGCCGCGGCGCACAGCGCCATCGCCAGGCACGCCATCAGCCCCGCACGCTTCACTGTTCCCCCTGGATCTTGGAGACTGCCCCACTATGGACGTTATGTCGGGCAGAAGCAGCGCGGGTGGCACTTTTGTAACAGTTGTGCTGGCAGTTCTGGTCGGGGGAGTGGCGGGCTGCGCCGCGGACACCCCCGCCGCCCGGCGGGACCCCTTCGTCGCAGGAACCGGCGCGCCTGTCGTCGTCCCTGGCGGCCCCGGAGGGCACGCCCGTACGGCGACGCCCGGGGAGCGGATCGGCGAGTCGGACGCGCGGACCACGGCCGCCGACGTGCGCTTCGCGGACGCAATGATCCCCCACCATCGGCAGGCGCTGGAGATGACCGGCCTGGCCGACGGCAGGGGAGCGGGAGGCGAGGTGGCCGCGCTGGCTCGGCGGATCGCCGGGGGTCAGGGGCCCGAGATCGCGACGATGACGTCGTGGCTGGCCTCCCTCGGCCGTCCCGCCCCCGCCGTACACGATCACGCTCGCCAGGGCGCGTACGGCATGGCCACGCTGGAGGAGATGAACCACCTGCGCGAGGCGCGGGGCGCGGCCTTCGACACCCTGTTCCTGCGGTTGATGATCAGGCATCACGAGGGCGCGGTGCGGATGGCGGGGGAGGAGCTGCGCGACGGGACGGACCGGCTCATGCGGGAGATGGCCCGTGACATCGTCTCGGGGCAACGGGCCGAGATCGGCCGGATGCGGCGGATGCTCGCCGGTTAGGACACCCGCTCAGGGCGTCCGGGGTCGGGACACCGGCCGCTCAGGGGCCGGTCCCGGGGGTGATCACTAACACTGGTTTCAGCGCCGGTCGATCGGGACCGGTCGGATCAGGAGCTCCACAGCATGTTGCTGAGCTCTTCGTCGAGGTCCATGAAGTCGGTCTCACGGCCGGCGGGGACGAGCTCGAAAGTGCGGTGCAAGAACTGCGTCAGCGGGGCCAGGGGCACTTCGAACAGGGCCTGTCCGAACGGGGAGGTGAGACTGATGTTCAGGGTGCGCTCGCCGTCGGAGCGGGCGGGCCACACCTGGACGTCGCCCTCTCCCACGCGCCGGACGATGCCGACGGTCAGTAGTTCGCGGGCGAAGATCCACTCGACCGGTTCGTCGTTCCCCACGTGGAATGCCATGCGTATGGCGTACGGGTCCTCGGCCGTGTAACTGAGCCCAGCGAGCAGGGGCACGGTAGTACGGTCGGGGACCACAAGCCGAAGGCCCAGCTCGGCAGTGACGGTGGTGCTGTTCATCGTCAGCCAAACCTTTCGTGTCGGGTCCCCTCACAGGGGCTTGCAACTGCTCTCACGGACTTGCTCTCGCCCGCGAAGCTATGTACGCGAACGAAGAAACCCGTAGGAGAGATTCCGCTTCCTGGGCCTTCTGTAACGCATCTCACAGGTAGACATTTGAGCATCTACCTGGCCAAACATCGCTAACGTGCGCATGTTGGCGGCGGTTTTGCGTGTCATTCCGGCTGTCGTGGCGAAGTCTTGCACGGTACAAATGATCTTAGCTTGGGGCGTATGCGTCGAGTCTGGGGCATCACGATGCTATGACAACCCGGCGGCCTCCGGCGGTCCGGCCGGGAACGTTTCGGTGTATGGCCGGGACAGGTGGGGAGCCGGCCGGAGGGGCAGAACGTGGCGGCGGCAGCGCTCCGGGGCCGAAGGACGCCGCGGGAAGTGCTCCGGGGGCCGGAGGTCGCGGGGGAGCCCTCGGGGGGCGGAGGTCGCGGGGGAGCCCTCGGGGGGCGGGGAGCGGCGGCCGAAGCGCCCGGAGGCGGTGCCGCTGTGGGGATCGCGGCCCGGGGGAGGTTCGTTCGCTTCGCCAGGACCCCTTCGAGTGCGGTATGGTTTTCCCCGTCGGCGCCGCAAGGGGCCGATCATCCCGGGCGATTAGCTCAGCGGGAGAGCGCTTCGTTCACACCGAAGAGGTCACTGGTTCGATCCCAGTATCGCCCACCATATTTCCGCAGTTCAGAGGCCGGACCCCGAGATCGGGGATTCGGCCTTTCGCTTCCTGGACCGTGGTTGGACCGCAGGATCAGACGTCATGTCCCGTCCCGGATCGTCACGGAGCCGCTTTTCTTGGCACCGGACGATCTCGCGCAGCTTGATGCCTGCTCGACTGTCGCCGGCCCCGCCGCTGAGATCGGTTTCGGTGGCCGGCAAGCCCTTATTCTGATCTTCATGCTCCCAGTGCCGACGCGAGCGTTCGTCGCTGGACCGCTCGCCGTCATGTACGCCGTCATGTGCGCAGCCATCGCCACGGGATGCGCCGCACCCCGGCAGCCGCACGCTGCCCAGAAGAGCGCCGCGGCTCCCGGAGAGAGCTCCGCACCTTCCGGGGGGAGCGCCCGTCCGTACACCGGAGAGGCGGTCCGCAGCGTCGTGCGCGTCACCGGAACCGCGCGCGCCTGCGACCGGGATGTCGCGGGAACCGGCTTCGTCTACGCCCGAGAGCGGGTGATGTCGACGGCGAGCATCGTGGCCGGAGCGGATCGGCCCCTTAAGGTTTCGCTCGCCGATGGGCGACTTCGACGCCGAGGTGGTGGACTTCGATCCACTGACGGACATCGCGGTGCTGTGGGTCAGGGGCCTCCCCTCGCCTTCCCTTCCTCTGCAGGTGAAGCGCGAGGCGTCGGCGACGATGATCGGATACGAGGAGGGCAGCACGACCCCGTCGGCCCAGCCCGCCACCGTGGGTGATCGAGTGCCCGCCAAGTCTCGGGGGATCTACGACGATCAGCTCGTCGAGTTCGACAGCTACCCCTTCCGGGGGCCACGTGTGCGGCGGGGTATGTCGGGGGCTCCTCTCGTCTCCCGCGACGAACGGGTTCTCGGCATGGTCTTTGCCGCGGATACGGATCAGGAGGGCAAGGGGTACGCGTTGACCGCCCGGCAGCTCACGGTGGCCGCGAAGGCGGGAAGGCACGCGACCGTTCCGGTCTCCACCGAAGGGTGCGCCTGAGCATCGTCCCTTCCCACATCCCGAACAGCCTGACTATCCGCTCGCCACATGCCCTGAACCGCCGACCCCATCACCACGCCGTACGCCCCTGACCACCCCCAGCCCTACGTCCCGGTTCGGTCAAGACGCCCCTCCGTCAGCCCTCCACGACATCCACGTGCGTGCGGTGGTGTCTTGGAGTGTGTGTCCGGCAGCGAACCGGGCGATGCCGGTCCGCGCTTCAGACTCAACTTCATGATCTACATAGTAAAGATGATGGCATGATTGTAGATCTCTAAGTTCTTGGCGCTCCTTGGTTCGTGTCGGTCGAGGGGGGCGCAACCGGTCATGGCGGCGAGTGGTTCGGCGAGCAGAGTGGCTTGTGGAGGGCTCGGTGGACTATCCCAAGCGATCCGCGCGTGTCGTGGTCGGATGGCTCGAAGGGGCCGGGATGTGGTGGCGACACGGTTGCCGCTGAATGCTTGACGCACTAGGAGCCGTTTTGTAGATCTTCGTTGTGGTGCGGTACAAGGTCATGGTGCAAGATCGCCATGACCTGACCGACGAGGAGTGGCTCCTCCTCGAACCGCTCATGCCGGCTCATCCGCCTCGGGGG
>NZ_BSSE01000027.1 GCF_030268965.1 Microtetraspora sp. NBRC 16547
TGTGCGCCGACTTCGAGGTCGAGCTGCGTGAGTTCAACGGCGAACATGACCACGTCCACCTACTGATCCACTACCCGCCGAAGGTCGCCCTGTCCAAACTGGTCAACAGTCTCAAGGGCGTTTCGGCACGGCTCCTGCGCAAGGAGTATGCCGCGCATGTCGGCAAGTATCTGTGGGGTGGACACTTCTGGTCCGGGTCCTACTTCGCCGGATCAGTCGGCGGCGCACCGCTCACGGCAGTCGAGCAGTACATCGAGCAGCAGCAACGCCCACTGTGACCTGTGGGTGAAGGCACGCTCGCGCCCTAGCGGGCACTCCCGCGCGGGCCTTCACCCCTGGCCTGAAGGCCGGAGCACTGGCCCGCATTTCGGTAGATCTTCCGGAGTTTTGTCAGTCGTCGAGGACGCCGACCGCGAGGAGGCAGGTGTCGTCCTCCGGGTTGGGGCCGCCGAGCGCGTCGAGCAGCCGGTCCAGGCCGGGGTCGAGGTCGTCGTGCCCGGATATCGTCTCGGCCGCCCCGAGGGTCAGGGCGAGGCCCTCGTCGATGTCGCGCGAGCGCCGCTCCACCAGGCCGTCGGTGAACATCAGCAGCAGGTCGTCGGGGTGGAGCAGGATCTCGGCCACGCTGTACCGCGGGCCGGGGGCCGCGCCGAGAACCACCCCCTGCGGCGGCTGGAGCTGGCGGGCCACGCCGTCCCGGACGAGGATGGGCGACAGGTGGCCCGCCTGGGCCCAGGTGAAGACGCGGGTGGCCGGGTCGAACCGGCCGACGATCACGGTCGCGGTGGTCTCGTCGAGGCGGCTGAGCACGAGCTCGTTGAGCCACGCCAGGAGCCGGTCGGGGGACTCGCCCGTCATGGTCAGTCCCACCAGGGCGTGCCGGAGCTGGGCCATCTGGGCGATGGCGGGGAGCCCGTGGCCGGAGACGTCGCCGATCGCGAGGAGCATCCGGCCGTCCGGAAGCTGGGCCGCCTCGTACCAGTCGCCGCCGAGGCTGGCCGCCTTCTCCGCCGGGACGTACCGGACCGCGACCCGCGCGTGCGGCAGGTCGATCGAGCCTCCGGGCTCGGGCAGGATCGCGTCCCGCAGCGCGAGCGTGATGGTGCGGTCCTCGGCGGCCTGCTCGCGCACTTCGAGGAGCTGCGTCCGCAGCCGGTCCACGATCTCCGCGGTCGTCGTGGGGACCACTGTGCGTTCGCCGGTGAAAGGAGGGCATGGCCCGGCGCCGCCAGCTACGGCGATCATGGTGAACAGCTCCTCGAGCAGGAAGGGATGAGAACGGAAAGTGATTGTTCCGACGCGCAGCGTAGCATCGCGAGAGTGTTTCACGAACCGCGGGGGTGGGGGTCCAACCGGGTCAGGGCGGGCACCTGGTGCGTACCGATCGCGCGGCCCTCGTTAGATTGGACCGCGTGACAACGACGTCCTCTGACCTCTATCCCGTGTCCCGCCTCGCTGCCGTACGCGAGGCGACCGCCGCGGCGGGCCTCGGCGCGCTGCTGCTGACGCCCGGCCCCGACCTGCGCTACGTCACCGGGTACGACGCGCTCCCTCTGGAGCGGCTCACCTGTCTCGTCGTCCCGGCCGCGGGGGAGCCGTTCATGATGGTTCCCCGCCTCGAACTGCCGACCGCCGAGCACTCGCCCGCCTCGCGGCTCGGCGTCGAGTTCGTCGCCTGGGATGAGACGGACGACCCGTACGTCCAGGTCGCGCACCGGCTGGGTTCGGTGGCCAAGGTGGGGCTCGCCGACCGGATGTGGGCCCTGCAGTCGCTGCGGTTCCGCGACGCGATGCCCGGAGCCGAGCAGGTGCTGGCCGGGTCCGTGCTGGGCCCGCTGCGTGCGCGCAAGTCCCCGGCCGAGGCCGCGGCGCTGCGGGCCGCGGGCGCCGCCATCGACGCCGTCCACGCCCAGGTGCCGCAGTTCCTCAAGGCGGGCCGCAGCGAGCGCGGGGTGGGCAGGGATATCGCCGAGGCGATCCTCGCCGCCGGGCATGCCACGGTCGACTTCGTGATCGTCGGCTCGGGGCCGAATGGCGCCAGCCCGCACCACGAGCTCTCCGACCGGGTCATCCAGCCGGGCGACCCCGTGGTGGTGGACATCGGCGGCACGATGCCGAGCGGCTACTGCTCGGACTCCACCCGGGTCTACTGCGTCGGCGAGCCGTCCCCCGAGTTCGTGAAGTACTACGAGGTGCTGAAGGAAGCCCAGGAGGCGGCCTGCGCCCACGTGCGGCCCGGCGTGACCTGCGAGTCCGTGGACTCCGCCGCCCGCGACGTGATCAGCGAGGCCGGTTACGGCGAGTACTTCATCCACCGGACCGGGCACGGCATCGGCCTGGAGACCCACGAGGACCCGTACATCGTGTCGGGCAACACCACGCCGATGGAGCCGGGCTTCGCGTTCTCCATCGAGCCCGGGATCTACCTTCTCGGTCGCCACGGCGCGCGCATCGAGGACATCGTGATCTGCGGGGAGACCGCGGGAGAGCGGCTGAACCACAGCACCCGCGACCTCGTCATCGTGTAACACCCCAGTCGCCGTCCGCCCGGCCGGGCGGTACGGTGACCAGGATGATCTCTCCATTGGACGCGCCGCCCGGCACACCGCGGTCTTCCGGCGCGCATCCACTCTTCGAGGTGTTGGACAGGGCGGGCAGGGGAGAGTTCCCGGACGCGGACGGCGCCGTGCGTATCCTGGGCCAGCCGAACGCCCGCGACTGCGGTGTGATCGCCTTCACCGCGCACAGCGTCGTCTTCGCGGACGTGGACCCCGCGTGGGCGCGCGGACTGCTGCCCGAGGACGATCTGTCCGCGCCGCTGAACCCGCCGTTCCTCAGCGCTCTGGAGGAGCGGACCGGGCGCAGGGTGAACAATGTCGACATTCTTGTGGTCGCCGGTCCGCTGCCCGGCCCGCCCCCGGTGCCGCTCACCGAGATCACCGATCCGGACCATCCCCGGGTGCGCCGTGCCGAACGGCACCGGGACGGCGTGCGGGTGTGGCGCGCGGACGGCGGGATAGTGCTGCTGGGCCGGGGCGTGGCGGGCCGCTGGGAGATCGCGGTGGAGGTCGATCCCGGGCACCGGGGTCGCGGGCTCGGCACGCGGCTCGCCCGTGCCGGACGGCACCTGCTCGGCGAAGGGCGGGTGGTGTGGGCGCAGATCGCTCCCGGAAACGCGGCGAGCGTCCGGACCTTCCTGGCCGCCGGTTTCACCCCCGTCGGCGCCGAGGCCCTGCTCTGCTCGCCGTCGGAGGATTGAGCACGGCCCGCAGGCGTCGGCCTCTCACGCGGTGTCCGCCGTTCTGTGACGGGGCGTCTCAGACGGGGGTGTTGTCCAAGGTGGCGCCGATGGCGGCCGCGAGAGGCGTGGGCAGGGGATAGGGGCGCTCGACGGGGAGCAGGCCGGTCACGTCCCGCCCCTCCCGCACCGCCGCGTGGACGTCCCGGACGCGGCCGGTGATGTCGGAGATGCCCACGATCCACTCGTCCACGTAGCGGTCGACCGCCTCCCCGGACAGGCCGATCTGGATGGAGCGGTACGGCAGGGCGTTGTGGTGCGGGTCCCGCTCGGGGTCCCACTGGATCCGGACGGGGCTGCGCTGGAGCCGCTCCGCCCACGCGTCCCGGTCGGCGCCGTCCGGGTGGCTGAGGCAGGCGTGCCCGAGCGCCCACTCGAACCCGGATCGGGAGATGTCGATCGCCAGGACGCGGGTCTGCCCCGGCTTCACGGCCCAGCCGCAGCGGTACATCATCCAGAGGAACGAGGGCTTGATCCACGTCATGCGCTCGCGCTTGAACGGCGGGACGAATCGCCCCGCCGCGACGGCGGGGCCGGCGATCGCCGGATCGTAGGCCTGGTAGACGGTGACGGCCTTCTCGTCGTAGGCGGCGCGGATCTGCCGGTAGGGCGTGTTCATGCCGTTCAGGGTCGCGAACCCGTCCGCCGCCCGGCAACCGCATTTCCGGCCGTCGAGCCGCATGCGGCGCGGAGAGGTGGCGGTCCGCTCGGTGAAACGGCCTCTTGGCCGGTGGTGGGCGACGTAGCACCATCGGTGCATGGCGGCCCTGGCTCCCGGCGACCCGCGCCGGATCGGTGAGTACTGGCTCGCCGGTCGGCTGGGCGAGGGCGGCCAGGGGGTCGTCTACGAGGCGTACGACGCGGCGGGCCGCCGGGTGGCCGTCAAGGTGCTGCGCGCCGGTGACGGGGTGGGTACGCGCGCCAGGTTCGCCAAGGAGGCCGCCGCCGCGCGCCGGGTCGCCCCGTTCTGTACGGCGCGGGTGATCGGGGCCGACCTGGACGCATCTCTGCCGTACATCGTGAGCGAGTACGTGGGCGGGCCGAGTCTGCGGCGGGCGGTCGAGCTGGACGGGCCGTACGAGGAGGACCGGCTCTACCGGCTGGCCACCGGCGTGGCGACCGCGCTGGCGGCCATCCATCAGGCGTCGGTCATCCACCGCGACCTCAAACCGGACAACGTGCTCATCGGCCCGGACGGGCCGCGGGTGATCGACTTCGGGATCGCCCGGACCCGCGAGATGTCGCTCACGACCACGGGGCACGTGGCGGGCACGCCGGCGTTCATGGCGCCGGAGATCGTTCTCGGGCGGCGCGCGGGCCCGGAGGTGGACGTCTGGGCGTGGGGCGCGGTCACGGTGTTCGCCGCGACCGGGCGTGAGCCGTTCGGCGGGGACGGCGTCGCCGCGCTCTTCCACGGGATCCTGGCCGAGGAGCCGGATCTCTCCATGCTCAAGGAGCCGCTGCGGGGCCTGGTCGCCGCGGCGATGGCGAAGGACCCGCGCGACCGGCCGTCCTCCCGCAGGCTGCTGCTCGGCCTCGTCGGCGGCGGCGACGAACTGGCGCCGCTGCTCGCGGCGGGCACCCGTACGGCGGAGCCGGTCCGGCCCCCGGCGGGCGCCTCCCCGCCGTCGCTGGCGACGCTGGCCGAGGAGGTCTACGCCGGGCTGGTCCCCGGGGACCGGGCGCTGGTGCCCCGGGTGCTGCTCCGCATGATCACGCCGGGGGAGGGCGGCGACGACCTGCCGAGGAGGGCCCGTCCGGACGATCTCCTCGACGGCGTGGTGGGCGCGGAGACCGCCGAGCGCGTGCTGTCCGCGTTCGCCCGGATGGACCTGGTGGCGAGGGAGGGCGGCGCGGTGTCCCTCGCGAACGCGGCTCTGCCCCGGGCCTGGCCGCGGCTGCGGGAGTGGATCGACGCGGAGCGGGACGGCCTGCGCTTTCACCGGCGGCTCGGCGAGGCGGCCGCGCTGTGGGACGGCCACGGCCGCCGCCCCGGCGACCTCTACCAGGGGACGGCGCTGGAGGCGGCGGTGGCGTGGGCTGCCACCGGGCGCCGGCACGCCACGCTCAACCTGCTGGAGAGCGCCTTCCTCGACGCCTCGCTCGCGCTCGGCCGGGTGCGCGGCCGGCGCAGACGCCAGCTCACCGCGGCGCTCGCCGCGCTGCTCGTCCTCGCGCTCGCGTCGGCCGTGGTCGCGGTGGTGCAGGGGGCCGCGGCCGCCCGGCAGCGCGACGTCGCCGCCGCGCGGCAGACGGCGGCCCGCGCCGAATCGCTGCGGTCGTCCGACCCGGCCAGGGCGATGCTGCTGAGCGTCGCCGCGTGGCGCCTCGCCCCGGTGTCCGAGGCGCGGGCCGCGCTGTACGGCTCGCTCGCCCAGCGCGAGCGCCGCGTGTCCGCGCCGCCGAAGGTCACGGCCGAGGCACGCTTTTCCCTCAGTGGCGACGGCCTGACCCTCGCCGTCGTGGACCAGGACCGCGCGGTGCTGTGGGACATGGCGGCGGGCCGGGAACGCGGCGCGGTGTCCGGCGTGGGCCGCGCCGTACGGGAGGTCGCGCTGAGCCGGGACGGCAGATGGCTCGCGGTCGCGGGAGAGCGGTCGGTGCGCGTCTGGGACCTGTCGGCGCGGCGGCCGGCCGGGCCGGAGATCGCCGAGGCGGCGCGGTGGCTGGAGTTCGGCCCGAGCGGGCGGCTGCTCGCCCTGGTGACCGACGGCGGCCGGTGGCAGGTCTGGGGCGTGGCCGGCGGCGCCCGGCTGATCGACCGTCCCACCTCGGGGGCCGAGGCCGTCGCGGTGTCGTACGACGACCGGCTGGCGGCGCCGATGCTGGACGGCGACCGCTTCGAGCTGTGGGACCTGACCACGGGGCGGCAGCTGCGCGCCCCAGGTGGAGGGCGGGCGGTCTGGGTCGCCTTCGGCCCCGACGGCCGGACCCTCGCCGTGAGCGCGGGGCCCGACGTCGTCTTCTGGGACCTGACCGGCCGCGCCCGGCGCGGGACGCGGCTGGAGGGCGCGGGGGCGGTCTGGCTGGCCTTCGGCGCCGACGGCCGCCTCGTGGTCACCTACGACAAGCGGAGCGTCGGCCTGTGGACGTCCGAGGGCGTGTCGCTCCTGCGCTATCCGCTGGCCGACACCTCCGGGATGCCGTCGGCCGCGATCGGCGCGGACGGCCGCACTCTCAGCTACCTCCTCGGCGGAGGAGCGGTCGCGGTGCTGGACGTGGACGCCGGCGATCGGCCGCCGCGGGTCGCCTCCGAGATCCGGACGGTCGCCTTCAGCGGCGACGCGCGCCTGGCCGCCGTGCAGACCGCGACCTCCCTTGAGCTGTGGGACGTCGCCGCGGGCCGGAGGCTCGGCGATCCCCTGGAGTCCCCGGCGGCCACGGCGCTCGCGTTCAGCCCCGACGGGCGGCTCCTGGCCGTGGGCGCGGAGGATCCCCCAGTGCTCTCCCTGTGGGACGTGGCCCGGCGGGTACGGCTGGCCGCGCTTCCGCTCGCGGACGTGAGCTGGGTGGGCGGGCTGGCCTTCAGCCCCGACGGGCGGACGCTCGCGGTGTCCCCGTCGAACGGCAGCTTCGAGCGGGTGCAGCTCTGGGACGTGGCCGCCCACAGGAGGTCGGCCGTCCTCGCGCACGAGGGCGGGGACGTCATGGCGTTCCGGCCGGACGGCGCGGCCCTGGCGGTGGGCGGGCTCGGAAACGCGCTCGTCGCGCTCCCGGGCGGGCGGGTCTGGGACCGGCCTTTCGGGCCCAGCGACGACGGCGTGCGCTCGGTGGCGTTCAGCCCGGACAGCCGCACCGTCGCGACCGGGTTCAGCAAGCTCGGGGTGGACCTGTGGGACGCCACGACGCGCCGCAGGATCGGCCGTCTCGCGCCGACCCAGGGACGCCTCGACGATGTGGTGGCGCTGGCGTTCTCCCCGGACGGCCGCCTGCTGGCCACCGGAGGGGCGAGCGGCGACGTGCGTCTGTGGGACGTGGCGGCGCGGCTGCCGCTCGGCCGGCCGTACTCGGCGCACTCGGGGCAGGTGGCGGCCCTCGCGTTCGGCCCGGGCGGGCGCGATCTCTACAGCCTGGGTGGGGACGGAACGCTGCAGCGTTATCTTGTCGATCCCGAGCGGGCCGCGACGGCGGTCTGCGCGCGTGTCGGGACGACGTTGTCGGAGGACGAATGGCGAGGCCTCATCCCTGAGGCGTCCTATCGAAAGGTGTGTTGACCGTGCTGCGACTTCTCCTTCTGCTCTGGAGGTCCACGCTCGCCCGCCTCTCCGGGGGCGGCCGGCGACCGGGCGACGACCGGGACCGGGACCCGGCGGCCGTCGAATACGCCGAGGTCGTCCCGGACCCGGTGGTGCTGGAACGGGGTGCGCGGACGCCGATCCTGATCAACCTCGTCACCAGCGGATCGGCCGGTGAGCGGCCGCGCGGCGTCCTGGAGGGGCCGGACGGCTCCCGCGCCGAGCTGGGCTTCGACCGCTCCGACAAGGCGCCGTACGAGGAGGGCTGGCGGGCGGAGCACGTCTTCCTCCCGGGCATCGCCCTCGGGACCTGGCGGGCGGTCATCGATTATGGCGCGGCCGTCCACGAGCTGGAGTTCTCGGTCGAGGACGCGGAGGAGCGGGATCCGGCCACGATCGTGGACTTCCGGGTGGTCCCCGACCCGGTGGAGGAAGACGCCCCGATCACGCTCGCGGGCTTCTTGAAGGCCGAGCGGTCCCGGCTGCGGGATCGCCGGATCGCGCTGTCCTTCCGCCCCGAGGACGCGCTCGCCTGGAGCGAGATCGCGGAGGCGTGGACCGGAGAGGACGGCGACTTCGCCGTGACGCTCGACGCGTGGGAGCCGGGATGGTGGCGCGCGGTCTACTACGGGACGCCACGCTGGTCCGACGGCGGGCGCCCGTTGCGGAGCACGCGCAGCGAGGCCGTCTTCATGGTGATGCGCAGCGGGCCCAAGACGCGGTCGCGGTTCTCCGGCTACACCGCGCAGCCCTCGCCCACGCCTGCCGGGAAGCTGGTGAAGCACTCGGGGCGGCTCGTCCACGAGACCCCGCTCGACCCGCCGCCCGGCGTCGAATGGGTGTCCGCCGCGTCCCGGGAGGTGACGTTCTGGTTCAAGCCCGCGGGCGGTTCGTGGTCTCCGAGCCCGGTCGGCAGGGCGACGACCACGAACAACGGCTCCTTCACCAAGAAGCTCCCCGCGTCGAGGTCGGGGGAGTGGCAGGTGCGTTACGGCGGGCAGAGCGGGGACCTGAAAGCCACCCCCAAGAGCTGCCAGGTGAAGGTCAGGTGAGAGTGAGGACAAACTGACACCTTCTGGCAGCCCCTGGCGCTTCGATCCGGCGCTACCGTGTCAGGGATGGAGGAGATCGATCGCCGCATCGTGTCGTTGCTGGCCCGCGACGGCCGGATGAGCTTCACCGATCTGGCCAAGGAGACGGGGCTGTCGGTGTCGGCCGTGCACCAGCGGGTGCGCCGGTTGGAGAAACGCGGCGTGATCCGCGGATACGCGGCGCTCGTCGACTACGACGAGATCGGCCTTCCGCTGACCGCGTTCATCTCGATCAAGCCGATCGACCCGGCCGCGCCCGACGACGCCCCGATCCGGCTGAGCCACATCACCGCGATCGAGGCGTGCCACAGCGTGGCGGGCGACGAGAGCTACATCCTCAAGGTCCGGGTGGCCTCGCCGATCGCCCTGGAGGAGCTGCTGCAGCAGATCCGCGCCTCGGCCAACGTGAGCACCCGCACCA
Source organism: Microtetraspora sp. NBRC 16547 (assembly GCF_030268965.1). GTDB lineage: Bacteria > Actinomycetota > Actinomycetes > Streptosporangiales > Streptosporangiaceae > Microtetraspora. The sequence continues at coordinate 9,046 of NZ_BSSE01000027.1, forward strand.
CGATCGTCCTGAGCACGCCGTACGACTACCGCAGCCCGGAGATCGAGCCCGGCCAGGCCGGCGACGACGCCGAGCGCTGACCGGGCCGCCACCGGCCGGGCAGGTCAGACCTGGGCCGGGAGGAAGTGCCCGCGCACCCGTTCGTAGGCCTCGGGCGCGGCGCCGATCCGGTCGAGGCCGAGCAGGGCGGCCCCGACGATCGGAGGCACGTCCGCGACGACCAGCACGGCGTGCGGCGCGCGCTCGGCGTAGCCCCGTTCGACGAGCGACATGAGCAACTCGTCGCCCGCGGTCAGCACCCCGCCGCCGAGGACGACCTCGCACGGCTCCTCCAGCAGGCCGAGGCGGCGCATCGCCACCTCGCCGAGGACGGTCACCTCCTCCGCCAGCCGCTCGACCAGGCCGCGAGAGATCGCGTCGCTCCCGGCCGCCGCCAGCAGCGGGGGCACCAGCTCGTGCAGCCGCTCGACGGACAGCTCACCGAAGTGCAGCCCGATGACGGCCTCCTCGACCGTGGCGGTGCCGAAAGCGGCGCGCACCACATCCACCAGGGCCGTCCCCGGCCCCCTGCCGTCCTCGGCGCGCGCGGCGTGCCAGAGCACCTCCTCGCCGAGGCCGTACCCGCCGCCCCAGTCGCCGCTGAGCCGGCCGAGCGCGGGGAACCTGGCCACCTCGCCGGACGGGGCGACACCGACCGCGTTGATGCCGGCGCCGCAGACCACCGCCACGCCCCACGGCCCCCTGGCTCCGGCCCGCAGCAGGGCGAACGTGTCGTTGCCCACGACGACGTCCGGCGCGTAGCCGCGGGCGAGCAGCTCGTCCCGGAGCCGCTCTTCCTCGATCGGCAGGTCGGCTCCCGCGACGTAGGCGGCGATGTGGTCGGCGTTCCCGGTCCCACCGGGAAGGGCCGACTCAGGGAGGGTGCGCCGGGCGATCTCGCCGATGACGTCGATCGCCGCGGCCACCCCGGCGCTCTGCGGCAGGAACGCCGCGCCCCTGCCGGTGGCGAGCACGGAGCCGTCCTCCGACACGAGGGCCACGTCGGTCTTGCTGTTCCCTCCGTCGACCGCCAGCACGGTACGCGGGTGACGATCGGTCACCGGGACACCGCCCAGGCGAGGTGCGGCCGGTTGGCCTCGACGAGCAGCCGGGCCAGGTCGTCCGCCAGGGACGCCTGCCCGACCAGCGGATGCGCGAGCAGCGCGTCCCGCACCCGCCTTTCGCCGCCGCGCAGCGCCGCGTCGAGTGCCAGCGACTCGTACGCCGAGACGTGCGCGACCAGGCCCCGGTACAGCGGTTGGAGCGGATCGACCGGCAGCGGCGCGGCCCCGCCGGCGGTGATCCGCGCGGGCACCTCGATGACCGCGTCGGCGTCCAGGAACGGCAGCGTGCCGCCGTTGCGCGTGTTGACCACCTGGACGTCGCCCCTGTCGTTGACCAGAGACGCGATCAACGCCACGGCCGCTTCCGAGTAGAAGGCGCCTCCCCGCTTCTCCAGCAGCTCCGGCTTGGTGTCCACCGACGGGTCGGCGTAGATGTCGAGCAGCGCGGACTCCATGGCCGCCACCTCGGCCGCCCTGGACGGCTTGCTCCGCTGCTCGTCCACCACCTGGTCGTGCGCGTAGAAGTAGCGCAGATAGTAGGAAGGGACCGTCCCGAGGTCGCGGATCAGCTCCACCGGCAGGTCGAGGTCGCCGGCGATCTCGTCGCCGTGCTCGGCCAGGATCCGGGGGAGGACGTCCTCCCCGTCGAGGTGGACGGAGCGCACCCAGGTCAGGTGGTTGAGCCCGACGTGGCCGAGCGAGACCCGGTCGGGGGTCACGCCGAGGCCGGCCGCGAAGCGGCGCTGGAATCCGATCGCCACGTTGCACAGGCCGATCGCGCGGTGGCCCGCGTCGAGCAGCGCCCGGGTGACGATGCCCACGGGGTTGGTGAAGTCCACGATCCACGCGTCGGGCGCGAGGCGGCGCACCTTCTCGGCGATGCCGAGCACCACCGGGGCCGTGCGCAGCGCCTTGGCCAGGCCCCCGGCTCCGGTCGTCTCCTGGCCGACGCACCCGCATTGGAGCGGGAGCGTCTCGTCGAGGTTCCGGGTGGCCTGCCCGCCGACGCGCAGCTGCAGCAGCACGGCGGCCGCCCCGGCGACGCCGTCCTCGACGGTCGTGGCCGTGCCGACCGTGGCGGGATGCCCGGCACGGGCCAGCATCCGCCGCGCCATCCCGGCCACGAGCGCCAGGCGGTGCTCGTCCGGGTCGATCAGGACGATCTCGGAAAGCGGGAGTTCGTCGCGCAGGCGGGCGAACCCGTCGATCAGCTCCGGCGTGTACGTCGAGCCGCCCCCGACAACGGCCAGCTTCATTTCACTCCTGTCAGTTTGACGCCCTCGATGAAGACCTTCTGGGCGAAGAAGAACACGACGATCACGGGTGCCATGGCCAGGACCGTCGCGGCCATGGTGAGGTTCCACTGGACGCGGTGCACCGACCGGAACGCGGCCAGCCCCAGCGACAGCGTCCAGTTGTCTTGGTTCGTCTGCGCGTACAGCAGCGGGCCGTAGTAGTCGTTCCAGCAGTAGAAGAACTGGAACAGCGCGACGGCGGCGATGGCCGGTCTCGCCATCGGCAGGATCACCCGAATGAGCGTCCGGAACTCGCCGCAGCCGTCGACCCGGGCCGCGTCGGAGTACTCGCGCGGGATCGTCACGAGGAACTGGCGCAGCAGGAAGATCGAGAACGCGTCACCGAGCAGCATCGGGATGATCAGCGGCCACAGCGTGCCCGTGAGCTCGAAGCGCGCCCAGATGAGATAGACGGGCACGGCGACCACCTGCGGCGGCAGCATCATCGTGGTGATGACCAGCAGGAACGCCAGCTTGCGCCCCCGGAACTTGAACCTGGCCAGCGCGTACGCCACCGGGATCGACGACAGCAGCATGAACGCGGTGGCGAGCACCGAGTACATGAGCGTGTTGCGGATCCAGGTGAGCAGCGGCGCCTTCTCGAAGATGTCCGCGAAGTTGCCCCAGTCCCAGGTCTTCGGCCACAACTGCGACGTCAGCGCCTGCTGGTCGCTCATCACGGCGGTGAGGACGATGAAGACGAGCGGCCCGACGAACATGATCGACAAGGCGATCGCCACGGCGTGCTTGGCGATCCAATACAGCGTGGCGCGGCCACGGCGCCCACGCGCGGGCGCGGGCGCGGGGGCGATCGCGGCGGCGCGGATGGCGGTCACGCTTCCTCCTCGGCGAAGCCGCGGAACTGGCGCAGCAGGATCAGGGTGAACACCATGGAGACCGCGAACAGGATGAGCGCCAGCACGCAGGCGTAGCCCATCGCGAAGTCGCGGAAACCCTGGTGGAACAGCCATTCGGGGAAGGTCAGGGTGGACTGGTCGGGATAGCCGGGGACGAAGACCGACCCGGCGGAATCGGTCGCGCCCGAGGCGACCCGGGCGGCCACCATCGCCTGGGTGAAGTACTGCAGGGTCTGGATGACCCCGGTCACCGCGGCGAACATGAGCACCGGCCGGATCACCGGAAGCGTGATGTGCGTGAACTGCCGCCAGCCGGTCGCGCCGTCGAGCGCGGCAGCCTCGTACAGCTGCTTCGGCACGTCCAGCAGGGCGGCCATGAAGATGACCATCAGGTCGCCCACGGACCAGAGGGCCAGCAGCGTGAGCCCCCACTTGGAGTAGGCGGGGTCGCCGAACCAGTCCGGGGACTGGACGCCGACCGTGCCGAGGATCGCCTGCACCGGCCCGGTGCTCGGGTTGAGCAGGTAGACGAAGCCGAGCGTTCCGGCGACGAGCGGCACGAGCGCCGGCAGGTAGAAGATCGTACGGAAGATCCCGGCGCCCGCTTTCAGCCGCGTGATGAGCTGCGCGACGCCGAGGCCGAAGACGACGCGCAGCGGGACCATCACGACCACCAGCCACAGCGTGTTCCTGATTGAGGTCCAGGCGGCCTCGTCCTTCAGGAAGTACCGGTAGTTCAGCAGTCCGACCGGTTCGAGGGTGAACAGGTCGTATCTCTGGAACGAGAAGTACACCGTGGAGATCAGCGGGTAGACGAGGAAGAGCGCGAACCCGATCAGCCAGGGGGAGAGGTAGGCGAGCGGGCGGAGCCGGTTCCTGAGGGTGACGGCGGCCATCGGGTCAGCCGCCCGCGGTCAGCGTGAGCTTCTCGTCGATCTTCTTGTCCACCCCGGCGAGGAGCGCGTCCAGGTCGGGGGCCCGGCCGGACTCCCAGAGGATCTGGGCCTCCTGCAGGGTCTGCTGGTTGAAGACGGAGTTGATGTGCGCCGGCAGCGTGGAGCTGTTCGGGTTGGCGAAGACGTCGAGGAACGTCTGGAAGTTCTGGTCCTTGTCCAGCTTGGGCGACTGCAGCGCGGGCAGCGTGCTCGGCACGTTCTTGATCGCGTTGGAGAGCGTCACCAGCGCGTCGGTGTCGGTGGTGAGGTACTTCACCAGCTCCCAGGCGGCCTCCTGGTGCTTGGCGCCGCGCGGGATGCCGATGACGGTGCCGGCGATGAAGCCCGCGCCGTACCGCTGCCGCTGGTCGTCGGCGACCGGCAGCGGGGCGGTGCCGTACTCCAGGTCGGGCGCGTCGGCGGTGATCATGGCGTTGCGCCACTCGCCGTCGATGGCCATGGCGACCTTGCCCTTCTGGAAGGGGTTGTCGGCGGACCACTCGTCGCCGAAGCCCTTGCGGAACTTCTCGAGCTTGTCGTAGCCGAACCAGTCCGTGAGGTCCTTCTGCCACTTCATCAAGGTCCTCCACGCCGGGTCCGAGCCGATCGCGGAGGTGCCGTCCGGGTTCGTCCACTTGGCGCCGACCATGACACCGGTGTGGATCGGGGCGTTCTCGTACATCTGGCTGGTCGGCACGAACCCGGCCACCTTGATGGTGCCGTCCGGGTCCCGGACCGTGAGCTTCTTGGTGAGGTCGGCCAGCTCGGACAGCGTCTTGGGCGGCTCGTGCCCCTTCATCAGCTTCTTGTTGTAGTAGAGGCCATAGGTGTCGGCGAGCATCGGCATCACGCACCGCTTGCCCTGGTACTGGGTGTACTCGGCGATCACCTTCGGGAAGAGCGTCGCGGCGTCGATCTTGCTCGTCGAGAGGTACGGGTTGAGGTCCTGGAAGATCCCGGCCTTGCAGAACTGGGCGACACTGTCGGTGGTGAACGACAGGGCCACGTCCGGCGGGTTGCCGCCGCGGACGGCCTGCAGGATCTGGTCGTCCTGGATCGCCTTGGTCGCCTTCACGGTGATCCACGGGAACTTCTGCTTGAACCCGGCCAGGGTGTCCTCGAACGCCTTGAGCTCGTTGTCGGCGCTGAAACCGTGCCAGAACTCGATCGTGACCGGATCGTTCGCGGTCGTGGACTTGAGCGCGGGCCCGGGGGACTCGGTGCCCGCCGTGCAGGCGGTGACCAGGGCGAGACCCACCGCGGCGGAGATCGCCGGCAATCGTTTCACATGTGCCTCCTACGGGCGAAGGGGGGTGGTGACGAGCGGGGTGCCACCCCGCTCGGGCGCTTCACGGCGTCCGGCCGATCCGAAGACCTCGTCGCGCGCGGTGTCGAGGGCGAGGTCCAGGGCCCCGGTGAGGACGGGGTTGCCCTCGACGGTGGACAGGCGCAGCGGGGGCCGCGGAATGGTCAGCGTGTGGAGCTCGCGCTCGACGAGCTCGCGTAGCGTGTCGCCCCCGGCGATCAGCACCCCGCCGGACAGGACGACGATCTCGGGATCGACGACCGCGGTGATCGCGCCCAGGCCGACGGCGAGGCGGGAGGCGAGCTCGTGCAGCGCCTCGCCGGCCGCCGCGGCGAGCCGCCCGCCGGACTCGACCGCCCGCACCGCGTTCTGCACGGCCGCCGCCGGCGTGGCCCCGCGCAGCCCGTGGGCGCGCATGATCCGCAGCACGGCCGGGCCGCCCGCGAGCGCCTGGAAGCCGTGGTCGGCGCGCCTGCCGACGTCGCGGGCGGTGGGGGCGCCGATCGCCGGCATGTAGCCGACTTCGCCCGCGCCGCCGGTGGCCCCCCTGTGCAGCCGGCCGCCGAGCACGAGCGCCGATCCGATGCCCTCGTCCGCCCACAGCAGCACGTAGTCCTGGTGCCCACGGGCGGCGCCGCGGGCCTGCTCGGCCTGGGCGACCAGGTTGACGTCGTTCTCCACGTCGACCGGCACGCCGACGCCGTCCCGCAGCGTGCCGACGACGTCGGAGATGTGCCAGCCGGGGATGTGTGCGGCGTATCCCAGGCGGCCGGTCGAGGGATCGACCGCGCCGCCGATGCCGATGACCACGCGCCGCAACGCGGTGATGTCGATCCCGGTGCCGGGCTTGGCGCCGGCTTCGGCCGCGTCGGCGGTGGCGTCGCCGGTGGCGTCCGGACTGGCGTCCGTCTTGACGGCGGCGCAGGCGCCGTCGAGGGCGGCCCGTACCCTCTCCACGATGTCGCCGCCCGTCCGTCCGGGAGTGGGCAGGCGGAACTCGGAGACGACCGTCCCGGTGATGTCGGCGACGGCGACGGCGATCCGCGCCGGGGTGACGTCGAGCGCCGCGACGTACGCGGCGGACGCGTTGATCCGGTACAGCTCGGCCGTACGCCCGGGGAGGCCCTCGCGGATGCCGTCCAGGACGACCAGGCCGGCCTCCTGGAGCCGGGAGAGGAGCTGGGACGCCGTGGGTTTGGACAGGCCGGTGAGTGCCCCGAGCTCGGGCCGGGTGAGGGGGCCGCGTTCGAGCAGGACCATCAGCGCGGCGCGGTCGTTGATCGCGCGCAGCAGGCTCGGCGTGCCGGGGATCGGCTGGCTCACGGGAGTCCTTCCGGAGGTACGAGCAGTTAGGAAGGATCCCTAACTGAAAGAGAAAGTAAAGAAACCTTCCAAACTCGTCAAGGGGTCGCCGTTCCCCGCAACCGACTCGTGACGTGGCCCGGAGACGGGCGGAGCACGGGGGGAGCACGGGGGAAGCACGGGGGAAGCACGGGGCGAGATGGAGGAGCTCTCGAGGGGCACGTAGAATCGGTCGGCCTATGCCTCATTCATCGGCGGGCGAGCTGGCCCGAGAGCAGAAGTACGTTGCCGCGCTCTACGAGCGGCTCGACGTGCTGCGGGAGCGGACGCGCGGGCAGCTGGACGGCGTGCTCGCCCAGGGCGCGACGGGCACCCACCAGAACCGTTCCGAGCGCGATTCGTTCGCCGACATGTACGCGCAGCGCCTGGCCAGGCTGTGGGCCGTCGAGAACGGCCTGTGCTTCGGCCGGCTCGACAACGCCGACGGCGGCCGGCTGTACATCGGCAGGATCGGCCTGGCCGACGACGACCAGGAGCGGCTGCTGATCGACTGGCGGGCGCCGGTCGCCCAGCCGTTCTACCGCGCCACCCCGGCCGCCCCGATGGGCGTCACCCGCCGCAGGCATCTGCAAGCCCGGGGCCGGACCGTCACGAACATCGACGACGACCTCCTCGACCTCGACGGCCTGTCCGACGCCGACCGCGCCTCGCTCAACGGCGAGGCGGCGCTGCTGGCCGCGCTGGGCGAGAAGCGCACCGGCCGCATGCGCGACATCGTCGCGACCATCCAGTCCGAACAGGACACGATCATCCGGAGCGACCTGAACGGCGTGCTCGTCGTCCAGGGGGGCCCGGGAACCGGCAAGACCGTGGTGGCCCTGCACCGCGCCGCGTACCTCCTCTACACCTACCGCGAGCGGCTGGAGCGGCGCGGCGTCCTCATCATCGGCCCGAACCTGACCTTCCTGCGCTACATCGAGCAGGTCCTGCCCTCGCTGGGCGAGACCGACGTGCTGCTGTCCACCGTCGCCGAGCTGTACCCGGGGCTTACGGCCACCCGCTGGGAGCCGCAGCAGGTCGCCGCGGTCAAGGGCGACGTCCGGATGGCGGAGGTGATCGAGAAGGCCGTGCGGGACCGGCAGCGGGTGCCGTCCAAGCCGGTCGAGATCCGCCTGGACAAGTTCACGCTGAAGCTCGACCGGCAGACCTTCGAGGCGGCCAGGTCGCGGGCCGTCCGGTCGCGGAGGCCGCACAACGAGGCGCGGGCCGTGTTCGTACGGCACCTGCTCAACGCGCTGACGAGGCAGGCGGCCAGGCAGCTCGGCCGGGGCATGCTCGACGACGACGACTTCGCCGACCTGCGCGAGGACCTGCGGACCGAGACGCCGGTGCGCACGGCGCTCAACCGGCTGTGGCCCTACCTCACGCCCCAGCAGCTCCTGATCGGGCTGTTCACCTCCGAGGAGCGGATGGCCCACGCCGGGCTGGACTCCGCGGAGCGGGACCTGCTGCTGCGGGAGCCGCCGCGCCCGGGCGAGAACTGGTGGAGCGAGGCCGACGTGCCGCTCCTCGACGAGGCGGCCGAGCTGCTCGGCCACATCGACGAGGGCGTGCTGCGCGCGGCCCGGCGCGCCGAGGAGGAGCGCGAGGAACAGCTCGCGTACGCGCGCGAGGTGCTGGAGCTGACCGGCATGGCGGACATCATGGACGCCGAGCGGTTCGCCGCCAGGCAGCGGGCCGACGAGGTCTACCTGACCACCGCCGAACGGGCCGCGAAGGACCGCACGTGGGCGTTCGGCCACGTGATCGTCGACGAGGCGCAGGAGCTGTCCGCGATGGCCTGGCGGGCGCTGATGCGGCGCTGCCCGAGCCGCTCGATGACCGTCGTGGGCGACATCGCGCAGACGGGGTCGGCGGCCGGCGCGGCGAGCTGGGGCCGGGTGCTCGACCCGTACGTCAAGGGCCGCTGGCGCGAGGCGGGGCTGTCGGTCAACTACCGCACGCCGACCGAGATCATGTCGGTGGCCGCCGACGTGCTCGGCCTGGTCGGCCCCGGTCTGAAGGCGCCCGAGTCGGTACGCGAGACGGGCGACCGGCCATGGGCGGCGAAGGTCGACGACCTGGAGACCGGCCTCGCGTCCCTCGTCCGGGACGAGGTCGTCCCGGACGGCCGCCTGGCCGTCATCGTCCCCCACGCGCGAGAGGCGGAGCTGGGAGAGGCGCTGGTCGCCGGGGTGCCGGGGGCGGTCGCCGGTCCGGGCCCCGCGGCGCTCGACGCGCCGGTGTGCGTGCTGACCGTCGCCGACGCCAAGGGCCTGGAGTTCGACTCGGTGATCGTGGTGGATCCGGGCGAGATCCTCCGGGAGTCCCCGCGAGGACCAAGCGATCTTTATGTGGCGCTGACCCGGGCGACGCGACGGCTCGGCGTGGTCCACTCCGGAGCTCTTCCCGAGGCGCTGGAGAGCCTCGTTCCGCGTACCGAGTGATGCGGGAGTGCCGGGATCTGTGCGAATATGAGCGAGATCGCCCACACGTCCCGCCTCGATCCCGGACATCCAGCCTGTCCTAGCTGCGAAAACTTGGTGTTTCCGCTGTTCGGGCCACGGTTGACATCTGAGCTGAGGTCGGTAGTTTGCTGCGCAGTCCAGCACGGGACTGACCGGTTGACCGTCTTCTGACTTCGCCCGATTCTGCGTCCGTGACGGAGGGGACTCCGTCTGCACAGCCAGGCGCAGCGCTGGCGTTCCGTCGAGTCGGGGCACCTCAGCCGGCCGGGGGGTTGGACCCGGGAGGGGTCCGGATACCCAGTAGACAACGGAGCTCCGCGCCCGCCGCCGACGGGACGGATCCGGTCCGAAGGGTCTGTCCGGGCCCCCTTCCGTCATCGAACGCTCTTCCAGGAAGGCAGCCCCCGTCCCCCGCGGGAGGAAGCCCTTCCTGCCTCGCCTGCGTGACCGGATAAAGTCTGGATGTTCCGCGATAGCCAAGTGGGACGCGCAAGGACTTCCCTTTCCGCGCCAGACGCGGCACGGCGCGCCGTGCCCGCGCGGAAAGGCCTCGGGGCCGCCCGGACCGCGAACCGCGACCCGATCGGCCGCGGGGAAGGCCGGGCGCTGGAATCCCCGGCCGTCACGCCGCGGGAGGACGTCGAAGGCGAGGAGACAACCGCCCCGTGGCAACCGAAGTGAAACAGCAGGCGACGCCGGCCGCCCCCGTGCCCGGCGCCGGTCGCGTGCCCGGCACTCGCCTGGCGGCGCGGGTCGGCTGCTCCGTCGTGGGCGCGCTGCTGCTCTTCCTCGCCTTCCCGCCCATCGACTTGTGGTTCTGCGCCCCGATCGGTGTCGGCCTGCTCACGCTGGCCCTGTACGGCACCCGCCCGCGCCGCGCGGCGTGGCTGGCCTACGTCGGCGCGTTCGCCTTCCTGCTGCCGACGCTGTCGTGGGTCCGCCCGATCGGTGACGACACCTGGCTGGCCCTGGTCGCGATCGAGAGCCTGTTCTGGGCGGCGCTGGGGGTGGCGGCCACCCTCGTGATGCGCGTGCGTCTGTGGCCGCTCTGGGTGGCCTGCCTGTGGGTCGCCCAGGAGTGGGCCCGCGGCGTCGTCCCCTTCGGCGGCTTCCCCTGGGCCCGGGTGGCGTTCAGCCAGGGCGAGTCGCCGTACACCGGCTTCGCCGCGCTGGGCGGCGCGCCGCTTGTGACTTTCGCGGTCGTCCTGTCGGGGACACTGCTGTCCCTGCTGCTCGTCCGGCTCGCCGCCGGTGTCCGGCGACCCCGCGTCGCCGCGGGCGTGCTGCTCGCCGCGACAGCCGTACCCCTGCTGGGGCTCGCGGTGCCCCGGCCCGGTGACGAGGGCGGCACGGTGAAGATCGGGGTCATCCAGGGCAACGTGCCCGGCCGGGGAATGGACTTCCTGGGCGACGAGCCGGCCGTCGTGCTCCAGAACCACGCCAACGAGACCCACAGGCTGGCCGAGGCCGTACGAGCCGGAAAGCTTCCCAAACCCGACATCGTGGTCTGGCCGGAGAACTCCAGCGACATCGACCCCTACCGCAGCGAGTTCGCCCGCAATGTCATCGACTCGGCGGCCAAGGACGTCGGCGTGCCGATCCTCACCGGCGTCATCGCCCTGATCGGCGACGAGAGCCGCGCGACGCGGAGTCTGATCTGGGACCCGGTCACCGGTCCCGGCGCCTACTACGACAAGCGGAACCTCGTGCCGTTCGGTGAGTTCACGCCGTTCAAGGAGATCATCCTGGCGCTGTCGGAGCGGGCCAACCTGGTCGGGCGCCAGTCGGTCCCCGGAGACCGGCCCGGCGCGCTACGGATGGGCCCCGTCACGGTCGGCGCGGTCAGCTGTTACGAGGTCGCCTTCGACGGGACGGTGCGCGACACGGTCGCCGCGGGCGGCAACCCGCTGGTCGTGCAGACCAACAACGCCAGCTACGCGCTGACCAACCTCCCACCGCAGCAGCTCGCCATGTCCAAGCTGCGGGCCGTCGAGCACAACAGAAGTGTGATCACTACCGCCACGACGGGTATATCCGCATATGTGAAGCCGGATGGCACGGTCGCGTGGCGGACCCGCGAGCTCGAACCCGCGATGAACGTCGTGACCGTCCCCGTAAGGACACGCGACACGCTTGCCACGGAAGTGGGCGCGCTGCCCGAGTGGATCCTGATACTGATGGGAGCCGGCGCGACGGCGGTTGCGGTGATCTCGCGGAAGCGAACGCGGAACGCGGCCGTCGCGGACGTCCCGCCCGTGCGTCAGGCACGGTCGGCGGATCTCGGCGACGCGAGCGAGGAGCGGTGAGCGACCCCTTGGGCATGGAGGAAGAGCTGATGGAGCGGACTCCCGGGCGGGTGCTCGTCATCGTCCCCACGTACAACGAATGCGAGAACCTCCCGATGATCGTCGGGCGACTTCGCGCGGCGCTGCCCGACGTGGACCTGCTCATCGCCGACGACAACAGCCCCGACGGCACCGGGAAGATCGCCGACGAGCTCGCCGAGAAGGACGACCACATCCACGTCATGCACCGGCCGGGCAAGCAGGGGCTCGGCGCCGCATACGTGGCGGGCTTCCAGTGGGGCCTGGCCGAGGGATACGACGTCCTGGTCGAGATGGACGCCGACGGTTCCCACCAGCCCGAGGAGCTGCACAAGCTCCTCGACGCGGTGGCCGAGGGCGCCGACCTGGCGATCGGCTCGCGCTGGGTGCCGGGCGGCAAGGTCGTCAACTGGCCCGCCTCCCGCGAGTTCCTGTCCCGGGGGGCCAACACCTACAGCCGCCTCATGCTCGGCATGCCCGTACGGGACGCCACCGCCGGCTTCCGGGCCTACCGCGCGGCCACCCTGGAGAAGGTGGGCCTGCGCGACGTCGAGTCGCAGGGATACTGCTTCCAGGTCGACCTCACCCTCCGCACGGTACGGCAGGGACTGCGCGTGGTCGAGGTGCCGATCACGTTCGTCGAGCGCACGGCCGGCGCGAGCAAGATGAACCGCGCCATCATGACCGAGGCGTTCTGGCGGATCGCCGTCTGGGGCGTCGGCGGCCTGCCCAGCCGGCTCCGCAAGAAGAACTGATCACCGGCGATCCTCCGCGCCCGTGCCGTCCCACGGGCCCGGCGGGGCCTCCGCGCTTTCGCTCTGAGCGATACCGGAACCGTCTGAGCGGATGAAGGCGTTGCCTCTAGCGGAGGTCGTGATGTCGCGTACTTGGCTGCTCCCCGGGTTGTTGCTCTTTCCCGTCGTGGAGATCGTGCTGCTCATCCTCGTCGGTCAGGCGATCGGCGGCGGGTTGACGGTCGTGCTGCTGCTGGCCGGCGCCCTGGTGGGGGCGTCGCTGATGCGCAAGGAGGGGCGGCGGGCCTGGGCCGCCTTGCAGGGCGCGGCGCAGTCGGGCCGCATGCCGGACCGCGAGCTGGGCGACTCCGCCATGGTGATGGCCGGCGGCGCGCTGCTGGTGATCCCGGGCTTCCTCAGCGACCTCGTAGGGATCTTCCTCCTCCTGCCGGTCACGCGGCCGATCGCGCGGCGCGGGCTGGCGTGGTTCGTCGGCCGCCGGGTGGACGCCATGGCCGCTCGCTCGCCGTACGGGCCGCTGTTCGACCGGGCGGACGGCCCTGGCGCTCCGGGTGGCGCGGGCCGGGTCGTGCACGGCGAGGTGATCCAGGACGACGAGGTCATCGAGGGCCAGATCGTTGTCCAGCGTCGCGATCCTCGGCAGGACCCCTGATCAGCCCCTGGGCGTATCGGCGGCGGATGGAGCGCCGGGCGGGTTCGGGCAATTTGGGCTGCTTGCCCTTGAGCTTGCCGTTCTTCTTGGCTAGGGCCATGCCCTCGCGGGTGCGCATGTGTCCGAGGTCGGCCTCGAACTCGGCGACCATGGCGAGGGTCTGCAGGAACAGCCGCCCGAACGGGTCGTTCCAGTCGTAGACCGAGCCGCCGAGTCCGAACAGGACGCCCCGTCCGGACAAGTCGGTGAGGATCTCGTTGGCCTCGGCCATGTCGCGGGCGAACCGGTCGAACGTGGTGACAGTGAACACCGACCCATTCCAGACAGCGGCGAGGGCCTGGTCTGCTCCCGAAGCTGTCTCAAGCTCCCAAAGTAGCTGTGAGCTAGATCACAGTTGAGGTTGACCTTGGGTCAGGGTGGAAGCTCGGCGCAGCGGCACGACGCCGACCCGGACATACAGATTCGAAGGACAAACCACCATGACGATCACCCTTTCCGACCAGGACAAGAGCACCCTGCGGACTGCCGCGTACGGCGCCGTGTCGCTGATGGCCGCCGCCGGTGCCGCCGGCAAGCCTCACAAGATCGCCACCCACGGCAGCATCGCGCTGGGCTCGGCCACCGGTCTGGTTGGGCACGTGCTCGCCGACTACCCCAAGGGCAAGGACCTGGTCGGCAAGTCCGTGGCCGAACTCGCCGACCGCGTGCTGCCGGCTCTGACCGCGGCCATGAACCTCCTGAAGCAGCAGGATCCGGCCGAGGCCGACAACTTCCGCAGCACAGTTCTCATTGCTGTCGAAACCGCCCAGATACACCAGGGCCAGCCGAGCCCCACCCTGGCCGAGATGGCCCGCAAGATCACCGAAGCCCTCGACGCCGCCAGGGTGGCCGCTGCGGACAGCGGCGCCGTGCCGGAAGCTGCGGCCGGGCAGGATCGCCCGGAGCTGCAGAAGGCGATCGAGGAGATGGTCGAGTCCGGTTTCGTCGGGGTGTCGATGCGCGTGCACGATGAGCGGGGCGAGTGGGCCGGCAGCGCCGGGGCGGCCGAGCTGGGCCGGACCGCCAAGCCGCCGATCAATGGGCACGTCCGGATCGGCAGCAACACCAAGACCTTCACCGCGACCCTGGTGCTGCAACTGGTGGCCGAGGGCAAGGTCGGGCTGGACACCCCGGCGGCGGACTACCTGCCCGAGTTCGGGCTGGACCGGCGGATCACCGTGCGGATGCTGTTGCAGCACACCAGCGGGGTGTTCAACTTCAGCGGCGAGGTCTACGACGACGGGACGGTCGTGCCGGGGATCCCCATCCCCTACGGCACCACGGGCCAGGAGTGGGTGGACAACCGGTTCAAGGCCTACCGGCCGCAGGAGCTGGTGGAGCTGGCGTTGTCCAAGCCGGCGCGGTTCGAGCCGGGGACGGGTTGGAGCTATTCCAACACCAACTACGTGCTGGCGCGGCTGCTGATCGAGAAGGTCACCGGCCGCTCGCTCGCCGAGGAGATGCAGCGGCTGATCCTGGGGCCGCTCGGGCTGTCGGGCACCGTGGTGCCGGACGCCTCGCCGGAGATCCCCAAGCCACACGCCCACGCCTATTACCGCTACGAGGACGGCGGCGAGCAGAAGACGGTCGACATCACCCGCCAGAACCCCTCCTGGATCTCCACGGGCGGTGACATGATCTCGACCCCCCGCGACCTGCACACTTTCATCTCCGCGCTGCTGGGCGGCAAGCTCCTGCCGGCCCCGCTGCTGGCCGAGATGTGCACCCCGCGCCCGACGGGCATCCCGAACATGGACTACGGCCTGGGCGTGTTCGTGCTGACCACGGACGGCGGAGGCACCGTCATCTCCCACAACGGCGGCTCCGTGGGCCACGCGGCGCTGATGTACAGCACACCCGACGGTAGCAAGACCCTTACTGCCGCGCTGAACTGCGTGGACGACGCCGACCTGTCCATCGCGGCAGCGTTCCAGAAGGCCCAGCAGAGGCTCCTCAACGAGGTGTTCTGCGGTGGGCAGGCCGATCCGGCTCAGCCGACGGGCTGAGCACTGGTGACCCGTACGCCTCAAGGGGCCGCACCTTCCGGTCGTGCACCAGGGAGAACGCGAACGGGGGCCACACCGAGCTCGACGAGCTCGGCGTGGCCTGTCCACATGCTCGGCTGTGGTCTGCCTGGTCGCCGAGCTCGAGCACAAGGCAGGATTGCGCAGATGAACGGAGTCACGATCGGGCAGGCGGCGGCATTCGTCGGCGTCACGGTGAAGACGGTGCGGCACTACCACAAGCTTGGCCTGGTGAAGGAGCCGGAACGCGACAGCTCCGGCTACCGGCGGTACGGATCGGCCGAGCTGCTGCGGCTGGTGCAGGCCCGAACGCTGGCCGCCGCCGGGGTGCCCCTGGCCGAGATCGGACCCCTGCTCGACGCCGACCCCGCGCAGTTCGCCACCACGCTCACCGACGTCGAGCGGCAGCTCACCGAACGGATCGAGGAGTTGATCGCGCGGCGTGACACGCTGCGTCGGCTTGCCGATGGTGACCGGGCTCTGCTGCCCGACCGCGCTGTGGCGCTGCTGGAGCGGATGTCCGGCCTCGGATTCCCCGCAGCCGAGGTGGCGGCCGCCAGGGAGGGCTGGGTGCTGGCCAGGGCACTGGTCCCCGAGGGCTTCGACGACTACCTCACCCATGTCGAGCACGCCCTGCAAGACTCCCGGTTCGTCGCCTTGATCAAGCGCGCAACCGAAGCCGCGGCCTAGGCACCGGACGACCCGCGCATCGCCGAGCTCGCCACCGCCATGGCCGACCACTTCCTCGCCAACCCCGCACACCTGAAGATCGTGACCGGTCTGCAAGCCCGCACCGAGGCCGCGACCCGGTACAAGCTGATCGCCCTCCACGGCGAAGATCAGGGATCGGCCGCGGCCCGGGGGGTCACGCTCGTCGAGACCAAGCTCCGCGCCGCCGGCATCCATATCCCCAGACCAGACACCCACTGACCGCGCCGTGCCCCGGTCCTTCGGCCCGTACGCCCGCGTCGTCCCGTCACCAACGGCTGTTCCCGGGCTCCTCAACCCCGGTACGGCCGGATGTGGACGCGCGACCGCCTGTCGATGCGGAAAAGGCGAATACATAGAGTGTCGATACTTATACTATGCGTGACTAAATCTTGGGCGGGTACGGATTCCCGCCTGACCTCACGCGGAGGCGCGCATGACGACTGATTCGGCGATCCGGCACAGGCGATCCTCACTCGGGACCAGGCTCGCCTGCGCGACGGGTCTGGTGCTGACCGCACTGGGCACGGCGACGTCCGTGCAGGCGCAGGCCGCGACCGCCCCGCCTCGGATCGGAGTGCTCAAGTCCGACGGCAGCGCTCTCGTCAAGGAGGGGGGCCTGTCCACCACCTGGGTGACCGAGAACACCGACATCATCCAGGTCGCTCTCGCGGGCAGCCGCATCGGCGTTCTCAAGTCCGACGGCAGCGCCTGGGTCAAGGAGGGCGGTCTCTCCACCAACTGGGTGCTCGAAAACACCGATGTCAAGCAGATCGCCCTGTCCGGCGACCGCATCGGTGTTCTCAAGGCGAACGGCACGGCGCTGGTGAAGGAGGGTGGCCTGTCTGCGACGTGGGTGACGGAGAACACTGATGTCAAGCAGATCGCCCTGTCCGGCGACCGCATCGGTGTCCTGAAGGCGAACGGCACGGCGCTGGTGAAGGAGGGTGGCCTGTCTGCGACGTGGGTGACGGAGAACACTGATGTCAAGCAGATCGCCCTGTCCGGCGACCGCATCGGTGTTCTCAAGGCGAACGGCACGGCGCTGGTGAAGGAGGGTGGCCTGTCCACCAGCTGGGTGACCGAGAACACCGACACCATCCAGATCGCTCTCGCGGGCAGCCGCATCGGCGTTCTCAAGTCCGACGGCACCGCGCTGGTCAAGGAGGGCGGCCTGTCCGCCACCTGGGTGACGGAGAACACCGACGTCACCCAGATCGCCCTTGCCGGCGGCACTGACTGATTCGGAACCCGCACGTTGGACCTGGGACCTTCCCGTGATCCGGCTCCTTGCCCGATCACGGGGAGCGACCGGCCCAGGTCCCCGGGATTCCACCGTGCGGAATGCGGTACCGACGCAATGGGGACGGAGACAGGGGTAGGAGAGGACGATGCCTCGCTCAGACGGATCGGATGTCCGTAGCCGATGGGGAAGCCGCAGGTCAAGCAGGCAAAGCGGCGGACTGGACGCCCTTGGACCCCTCCCGAGGGGGAAGGCGCCGCGGCCGGCGGAGGCAGCGAATGATCCCAGTAGCGGATGGACACTCCCCGAACCGCGCGCTCACCGGCGGAACAGGGGTGTCTCCCTAGCCTGGCCGAATGGCGCAGCGACTCCACAGGCCGTCATGACGGCGGCCGGCCCCTTGTGGCGAGCAGGCGAGCGGACCGGCGCGACCCAGACCCCGGGAAGAGCAGTCACCACCGCACCGTCCGGCCCGGTTTCCGGCCCGTGGCGGTTCCGTTCGGTCGCCCTGGTTCTGCTCGCGGCGACACTCGCCGGATGCGGCACGGCTTCTCATGACGTCACGACCAGCCCGGCCGCGGAACGCAGCACGGCTCCGGCGTCGCCCACGCCGAGGTCCGGCTCCGCGTCGCCCAAGTCCACGCCCGGTCCCGCGCGGGCGGACTCCGGACGGGCTTCCGAGCACGACATCTACGCGGCGGACCGGCCGGGGATGCTCAGCCCCGCCGTGGCGAGTTTCCCGTCCCGCGTGTACGTGCCCAACAGCGAGAGCGACAGCGTCGATGTCATCGACCCGAAGACGTACAAGATCATCGACCACTTCCGGACCGACCGCCTGCCGCAGCACGTGGTGCCGTCGTGGGACATGAAGCAGCTGTGGGTCAACAACAACATCGGGAACACGCTCACCCCGATCGATCCGAAGACCGGCAAGCCCGGTAAGGCCATTCCGGTGGAGGATCCGTACAACCTGTACTTCACGCCCGACGGCCGGACCGCCCTGGTGATGGCCGAGCGGAACAACGAGCTCGACTTCCGTGACCCGAAAACCATGCGGCTCCTGCACTCGATGCCGGTGCCCTGCCGGGGGATCAACCACGCCGACTTCACCGCGGACGGATCCCTCTTCCTCGCGAGCTGCGAGTTCTCCGGTGACCTCGTCGTCATCGACTGGCAGCGGCGCGCGATGTCCAAGGTGATCGCCCTGGGCGCGACGAGCATGCCGCAGGACGTCAAGCTGTCGCCGGACGGCACGATCTTCTACGTGGCCGACATGGCGAAGGGCGGGGTCTGGCTGGTGGACGCGGCCACCTTAAAGATCATCCGTTTCATGCCGACCGGAGCCGGAGCGCACGGCCTGTACGTCAGCAGGGACTCACGCGTCCTCTACGTCTCCAACCGGGGCGCCGGATCCGTCTCGGTCGTGTCGTTCAAGGAGCAGAAGCCGATCGCGACCTGGACCATCCCCGGTGGCGGCTCGCCGGACATGGGCGGGCTGACCGCCGACGGCCGCGAGTTGTGGCTGTCCGGGCGGTACCACGGCGTGGTCTACGTCTTCTCCACGGTGTCCGGCAAGCTGACGCACAAGATCAACGTCGGGTCGGGGCCGCACGGTCTGTGCGTCTATCCCCAGCCCGGCCGTTACTCGCTCGGCCATACCGGGATCTTCCGGTGAGCTCGCAGTCGGGCGGGGAGGCGGGTTCCGGGACCGTCGGCGACGACGCACCGCGGTCCGCGCCCCTACGGCTGAAGCGCCGACTGTTCTTCCTGGCCGGGGCGCTGGCCGTCGCCTCCGCCTGCTCCGGTCCCCATGACGGCGACGCCGACCGTGGCGGTGAATCCGGCCGTGACGGCAATGCCGGCCGTGACGGTGAATCCGGCCGTGACGGCATGGACGCGGGTTCTCCGGCGGGGCGCTCAGCCCAGGAGCGGTCCGGATATCCCGACCCGACGGCGGGGGCCGCACCACGGTTGCCCGCCGAGGTCGTCCACGGTCCCCGTGAGCGTCCTATGGTCGCGTTGACCTTCCACGGTGCCGGATCGCCGAAGCTCGCGGACGAGGCGCTCCTGGCGATCGAGAAGGCCGGAGGACACGCCACGGTGCTCGCCGTCGGCACCTGGCTCGACCAGTATCCGGCGATGGCCCGGCGCGTGCTGGACGGCGGCCACGACCTCGGCAACCACACCCAGAACCACCTTGACATCTCCTCGATGGACGCCGTCTCCGCGCGGAGGGAGATCGAGGAGTGCGCGGCCCGCCTGCGGACGCTGACCGGGTCGATCGGTTCCTGGTTCCGGCCGTCGGCGGCCCGCACGGCCACGCCGCTGGTGCGCAGGCTCAGCGCCCGCGCGGGCTATCCCACCTGCCTGTCCTATGACGTCGACTCGCTCGACCACACCGATCCCGGGCCGGACGCCGTCGTCGCCAACGTCCTGCGCGCCGTACGGCCCGGCTCCGTCGTGAGCATGCACCTCGGGCACCCGGGGACGGTGACGGCGCTGCCCCGGATCCTGGACGGCCTACGGACCAGGGGCCTGCGCGCGGTCACCGTGACCGATCTCCTGCGCCGCTGAGGCAGGACCCTCTCTCATCCACCCGATTCGCCGCCACATCCGCCGCCGCGTCCGGGGTCGGCGCGGAGGATCAGTGGCCGACGGTTTCGGCGAGGGCGGCCAGCGCGGCGCCCCGGGCGCCCGCCATGTCGAGGTCGTCGACCAGTGACACGGTGGCGACCCGCCGCTGCTCCTCGCGCAGCAGGGTGTGCTCGCGCACCTTCTCCAGGAACCACTCGCGGAAGTGCGGCGCCGCCTCGACCACCCCGCCGCCCAGGAAGTACGCGCTGGGGTCGGTGAAATTGGCGGCGATCGTGAAGAGCCGGCCGATCGCCATCGCCTGCTGCTCGAACACCTTGAGGGCGAGCGGGTCGCCGTTCTCGCCGTAGCCGCGCAGCAGCTTGGCGGCCTTCCCGATCGGTTCCACGGAGGCCAGCTCGTGGTCGGGGAACCGGGTCAGCCAGAAGGGCAGCAGGTTCTTCTCGATGCCGGTCAGGGACGCCACGCTCTCGGCGTCGCCGGAGAAGCCGCAGTTGCACTCCGGCAGCGGCTGGCCGTCCTCCAGGAGGCCGTGCAGCGGGATGTGGACGTGTCCCAGCTCGCCCGCCATCCCGGCGGCACCCTTGACCACCCGTCCGTCCTCGACGATGCCGCCGCCGAGCCCCGTGCCGACGATCACGGAGATCGAGGAGTGCTCCGACGCGCGGGAGCCGAAGCGCGCGTGATGGGCGTAGAGGGCGGCGGCGTTGCCGTCGTTGTTGTAGACGACCGGGAGGCCCAGGTGGGCTTCGAGCGCGCCACGGAAGTCGTAGCCGTGCCAGGCGGGCTCGGAGAAGTTGGTCGCGCCCTTCGTGGAGATCACGCCGTCCGCGCTGGCCGGGCCCGGGGTGTCCAGGCCGACGGCGCGCACCTGGGAGCGGGCGATCCCGGTCAGCCGGAGCACGTTCTCCATGGCGTGGGCGAGGCGCTCCACCGCCACCTCGGGCCCTTCGCGGACCAGGCTGGGCGTCTCCACCAGCCGATCCACCAGGAAACGGCCCGAGGCGTCGAGCACGGTCGCGTTGTTGCTGGTGCCGCCGTTGTCGAGGCCGACGACGACCCACGAGTCTGCATGTGCCATGCCGGAGATTCCTTTGCCCTCGCTTGTCAGAGCGAAGACTATTGCGAGAACCGCCCGGCAGGCACGCGCCGCACGGATCCGTACGCGATCACCACCCAGGGCCGGCGGGCGGGGCGAGCACCGCCGGCACCGGTTCAGCGCGTGGTCGCGGGGACCCGGCCCGTCACCGACACCTCGTCGAGGTCGGAGACGACCAGATCCGCCATGGCGAGACCGCGGTCGGGACCGGACGGTGTCGCCCGCGTCCCGTCCCGGTCCACGTCGATCACCAGGCCGAAGCCGCCACGCCGCGCCGCTTCCAGGCCGGGCAGCGTGTTCTCCACCACGACGGTGCGTTCCGGGGGGACGCCGAGACGGCGGGCGGCCTCCAAGAGAAGGGCCGGGTCGGGCCGTCCGGGGAGCCCGATCCGCCCCGCGTCGCGGCCGTCCACCACCTCGTCGAACAGATGGGCGACCGCGGCGGCGGTGAGGACCTGGCGGCAGTGCCGACTGACCGAGACGGCGGCGATCCGCGCGCCACGCCTGCGCAGTTCGCGGAGCAGCGCCACGCTGCCGGGGTAGGCCGCGACGCCATGCCGCCGGAGATGCGCGGTGAACAGCGCGTCCTTCTCCGCGGCCAGGGAGCGGACGCTCGCGGTGCCGGGCGGGCCGTCCTCGGGCAGGCTGAGGCCGCGGGAGGCCAGGAACGTGCGGATGCCGTCGAACCGCGGCCGCCCGTCCACGTGGCGCAGGTAGTCGTCGCGGATGTCGAACGGCTCCGAGCGGCCGTGCAGGAACGTGTCGAACACGTGCTTCCACGCCGCCGCGTGCACGCGGGCGGTGTCGGTGACCACGCCGTCGGTGTCGAGGATCGCCGCGCTGAACGAGGTCAGGTCGATGGCCGCCATGGCGCCGCCCCTTCCGTGCTGGGCGTTGGAGTGAACACGAGCCTCTCCGTTCCGGGTCGGATGGGCACCCACCGGATCGTTCCATCATGGGGGACGGCTCCATGGCGGCCTCGAACCACCCCACCATTCCGTGCGGCTCTCGGGAAAGGCCGAAGGTCCGTGATCGGCGGGCCGAATGTCCCGCGGCGTACGAACCGGCACGGGCGCGGGTCCATCGGCCGGGTCCTTGGGCACTGTGGCGGCCCCGGGCGCAGGGTCCAGAGTGGGGGGAGGGGTCTTCGCCTCGGGGAAGGGAACGCACGTGAGACGGTTCGGCCTGATCGCACTGCTCGTCGTCACGATCGGCGCGCTGCTCGCCGGAGGCGCGCTGTACGTGCTCGGCGCGGTCGCCGCGGCCGACGTGGCGTGGATCGTGGGGACGGTGGCCGCCCTGCTCCCCGCTCTCTGGTGGGTGGTCTCGGCGTTGCTGCGCGGCAGGCTGGGCGTGGACGCCATCGCCGTGCTCGCGCTGGCCGGTTCGCTGGCCGTGGGGGAGTATCTGGCCGGCGCGCTGATCGGCGTGATGCTCTCGACCGGCCAGGTCCTGGACGACTACGCGCTGCGCCGGGCCCGCCGGGACCTGACGGCCCTGTATGAGCGCGCGCCGCGCACGGCCCGCCGCTACGACGACGGGACGCCGCACGTCATCCCCGTCGACGACGTACGGCTCGGTGACCTGCTGCTGGTCCCGAGCGGCGAGATCGTCCCGGTCGACGGCGTGGTGCGGCGGGGCGTTGCGCTGCTCGACGAGTCGGCGCTGACGGGGGAGTCCCTGCCGGTGGAGCACTCCGAGGGTGAGAGCGTGCCCAGCGGCGTGGTCAACGCGGGCGCGGCGTTCGACATATGCGCGACCGTGACCGCGTCCGAGAGCACGTACGCGGGCGTGGTGCGGCTCGCCCGCGAGACCGAGGCGGACAGCGCCCCCATCGTGCGGCTCGCCGACCGCTTCGCGGCCTGGTTCCTGCCCGCGACGCTCCTGGTCGCCGGGCTGGCCTGGCTGCTCTCCGGCGATCCGGTGCGCGCGGTCGCGGTGCTCGTCGTGGCGACCCCCTGCCCGCTGCTGCTCGCCGCCCCCGCCGCCATCGCCTCCGGACTGTCCCGTACGGCACGGCACGGCGTGGTGGTGAAGGGCGGCGGAGCCCTGGAGACCCTCGGCCGCGCCCGCACGCTGGTGCTGGACAAGACCGGGACGCTCACCGTCGGGCGGCCGCAGGTGGTGGACGTCGTGCCCGCGCCCGGCGGGGATCCCGACGACGTCCTGCGGCTGGCGGCGGCGGTGGACCAGATGTCGTCGCACGTGCTGGCCGCGGCGATCGTGCGTACGGCACGAGAGAGGGGCATCGCCCTGCCCGCGCCGAGCGACGTGCGGGAGGAGCCGGGCAGCGGCACGACGGCGCTCGTCGAGGGCGCCAAGGTCCGTGTCGGGAAGGCCCCTACGGCGCCGCGGTCCGGCTGGGAGGAAGCCCAGAGGGCGAGGGCCGCGCTCGACGGCGCCATGACCGTGTGGGTGACCGTGGATGACCGGGTGACGGGCGTGATCCTGCTCCGAGACCAGGTGCGCGGGGACGCCGGTCGCACGCTGCGGCGGCTGCGGGCGGCCGGGATCGACCGGGTGGTGATGCTCACCGGAGACCGGGCCGAGGTCGCCGAGAGCGTCGCGACGGTGCTGGGCATCGACCAGGTGCTCGCCGAGCGGACCCCGGCCGCCAAGGTGGAGGGGGTCAAGGACGAGGCGCGGCGGGCCACGACCGCGATGGTCGGCGACGGCATCAACGACGCGCCCGCGCTGGCCGCCGCCGACGTCGGCGTGGCGATGGGCGCCCGCGGGTCCGGCGCCTCCGCGCAGGCCGCCGACGTGGTGCTCACCACCGACCGGCTCGACCGGCTGGCCGACGCGATGGACGTGGCCCGTAGATCGCGGCGGATCGCCGTGCAGAGCGCGGGCGTGGGCATCGGGCTCTCACTGGCCGCCATGGTCGTGGCCGCGCTGGGGTACCTGCCCCCGGCGGGCGGCGCGTTGCTCCAGGAGGGCATCGACGTCGCGGTCATCCTGAACGCGTTGCGGGCGCTCACCCCCGGCCTCGGCGCACGGCGGCGGGTGGACGGCCGGACGGACGCCTTGCTGCGCCGGTTCGAGAGCGAGCATGCCGAGCTGCGCCCTCCGCTGGAGATGATCAGAGAGGTCGCCGACGGGCTGACCTCGCCTCCGAGGCCGGACGCCCTCGCCCGGCTGCGGCGGGTCCACGACTTCCTCACCCGGGACCTGCTGCCGCACGAGCACGAGGAGGAGCAGCGGCTCTACCCCGCGATGGGCGAGCTGCTCGGCGATCCGGAGGCGACCGTGACGATGAGCCGGGCACACGCCGAGATCGACCGGCTCATCACGCGGCTCGGCCGGCACATCGACCTCGCGGAGCCCGGCGGCCCGCACCCGGGGCAGCTCGACGACCTGCGGGCCTGCCTGTACGGCCTGTACGCCGTGCTGACCCTGCACTTCGCCCAGGAGGAGGAGGCGTACTTCTCCCTCGCGACGAGCACCCGCGAATGAACCAGGGGAACCACGATCTTGATCATCTTTTGTCCTGCCTGGTCGTACAATTACGGACGGGACCGGGTCCTTCACCATGGGAGGTGGAGAACGTGCATGATTTCCGTGTGTCGGTCTCGCCGCACCCGCCGTTCACGGTCGTGAGCGTGATCGGTGAACTCGACGTGATAACCGAGCCCGAGCTTCGCCGGAACGTGGAAATGACCCTCGAGGACGAGCCGTCGTGCCGACTGCTTTTCGACTTGACCGCGCTGCGGTTCATCGACAGTTCCGGCGTCCGGGTCATCCTGGACTGCTACACGCGCACCCGCGACTCGGGTGGGAGCGTGACGGTGTGCGGGCTGAACCCGCACATGCAGCATCTGTTCGGCATCCTGGGGCTCACCGTCAGGGTGAATGTCTATCCCTCGCTCGCCGCCGCGGTCAGCCACGCCGTCGGCGAGTAGCCCGGCTCGCGGCGCGGCCCGGCCCCACGTGACGGTCCCCGGCCCGCGGCTCGCGGCTCGCGGCACGCGCGTACGGCTTCCGGCCCGCGGCTCGCTGCCGACCTGGTCACGGGATGGCGGGCCGCATGTGGAGGGTCACCAGCGTCTGGGTCCCTTCCTGGTCCTCGATGTCCAGCGCCCACGGCATCCCCGGGATCGACGATGTCGTGAGGATCCGCCGCGGCCGGGAGATGGCGTGCCGCAGCACCACCGGAAACCTGCTGTCACGCCCGCCCAGGCCCACCGAGAAGCAGTCGTCCTTCTCGTCGTACTCCAGATAGGCGAGCGGAAGACTCGCGGCCTCCAACTGGTCCCCGAACGAGCGGTTCAGCACCTCGACGGTCACGTTCGAGCCCTCGTAGTCCTTGGTCAGCATCTCAAAGAAGTTGTGCCACTCCGCGCGGGGGAGCTCGCCCTGTTGCTCGGTCATCTTCTGGCTCCTTCGGCTCGCCTCACTTCATGCTGATCAAGCCTCGGGGGCCGTCACATCACCCGATCGGGTAGGACTCAGTCAGTAATGGTCGATGCCGACATCGCCTGATGTCTGAGCCGGCCGCCCGTCCCGAACGCCTTGGCTAGTCTGATCAAGGGGCCGCGCGGTCCCACCGTAGGGCGACGGGAGAGGCGTGGGATGGCGGGAAACCGGGCGTTGCGTGCGGGAGCGGCTCTGGCCGGGGTGGCAGTCCTTGCCGCCGCGGGATGGGCGCTCAGAGACGTTCCGGCGGCGCTCGGCGCCAGGCCCACGGGCGCGCGCGCGGCGCGGGTGCGCCGCTCACCGCAGTTCAAGGGCAGGGCCTTCGCCAACTCGATGCCCGGAATGGTCGCCTCGCCGGGGCAGAGTCCGCAACTCATCCGCGACATGCTCATGAGCGGGCGGCGGCGGAAACCGACCGGGCCGGTCCCGGTACTGGTCCCGTCCGACGTCGCCGAGTCCGACCTGGACATCGTCTGGTATGGCCACGCGACGACACTGGTGGAGATCGAGGGTCGCCGCGTGCTGCTCGACCCGGTGTGGAGCGATCGATGCTCGCCGGTGCCCCTGGTGGGCCCGAAGCGGCTGCACCCGCTCCCCGTCCCGGCCGAGGAGCTTCCGCCGGTGGACGCCATCGTGATCTCCCATGACCACTACGACCACCTCGACATGGCCACCGTCCGCACGCTGGCGAGGACGCAGGTGGCGCCGTTCCTCGTGCCGCTGGGAGTGGGCGCGCACCTCGACAGGTGGGGCGTTCCCGCGAACCGGATCGTCGAGCTCGACTGGGATGAGACCTTCACGATCGCCGGGTTGCGCGTCACGGTCACCGAGGCGCGCCACTTCTCCGGCCGCGCGCTCTCCCGCAACCCGACCCTCTGGGGGTCCTGGATGCTCGCCGGAGAGCGGCGGAGGGTCTTCTACACGGGTGACAGCGGATACTTCGACGGCTACGCCCGTCTCGGCGCCGAGTACGGGCCGTTCGACGTGACGCTCATGCAGATCGGCGCGTACAGCCCGAGCTGGCCCGACATTCACATGACCCCGGAGGAGGCCGTCGAGGCCCACGTCGCCCTCCGCGGGGATCTACTCGTGCCCGTGCACTGGGCGACCTTCGTCCTCGCCTTCCACGCCTGGGCGGAGCCGGTCGACCGGCTGTGGCGCGAGGCGAAGGCCCGTGACCTGCGGATCGCCGTCCCGCGCCCCGGGGAGCGGATCAGCGTGGACCGGCCGCCCGCCGTCGACGCCTGGTGGCAGGCGGTCCTGTGACCTGTCCGTACGCGCCGGGGGGTCGGCGGCGGCTGTCACGGCAGGGTGAGCACCCTGGGGCCGTCCTCGGCGACAGCCATGGTGTGCTCCACGTGGGCGGCCCGGCTGCGGTCCACGCTCCGCAGCGTCCACCCGTCCGGGGCGACGCGGTACTGGTCCCGGCCGCCGGAGATGAACATCGGCTCGATGGCCAGCACCATGCCCGGCCGCAGCACCATGCCACGTCCCGGCCGGGCCTCGTTGGGGACGTGCGGGTCCTCGTGCATGTGCCGGCCGACGCCGTGGCCGCCGAAGTCGGAGAGGATGCCGTATCCGGCGGCCCGCCCCACGGTGGAGACGGCGTGGCCGATGTCGCCCAGCCGTGCGCCCGGCACGGCGGCCGCGATCGCCGCGTCCAGCGCGGCCTGGGCCGTCTGGATGAGGGCCAGGTCGGCGGCGGAGGCGGTGGGATCGGACCGTCCGACGACGACGCTGATGGCCGCGTCCCCGGCCCAGCCGTCCAGGTAGGCGCCGCAGTCCACGCTCAGCAGGTCGCCCTCGCGCAGGCGGTAGCCGTCCGGGATGCCGTGCACGACGCTGTCGTTCACCGACGTGCAGATCATCGCCGGGAACGGGGTCGGCGCGAAGTGCGGCTTGTAGTTGAGGAAGGCGGATGTGGCGCCCGACTCGTGGATGACCGTGGCGGCGGCCTCGTTCAGATCCTTCAGTGCCGCTCCGGGCACCGCCAGTTCCCGTGCCGCGGCGAGCGCGCGGGCCACCACCCTGCCCGCCTCGCGCATCACGGTCAGTTCTCCCTCGGTCTTGATCTCGACCATGTGATCCTCCCGGTTGCCCTATAACAATACCGGTATTGTTATCACGCTTGCTAGGATCTGCGCATGGTGCGACCGCCGCTGACCGAGCTTGATCACGAACGAGGCAACCGCCTGGGCGCCCTGCTGCGGCAGGCGCGGGGCGAGCGGAGCATGGTGGAGGTGGCCGCCGCCGCCGGCCTGTCCCCGGAGACGCTGCGCAAGATCGAGACCGGTCGGGTACCGACGCCGGCCTTCTTCACGATCGCGGCGCTCGCCGCCGCCCTGAACGTCTCCCTGGACGTGCTCGCCGAGGTCTGCGCCCAGGATCGCGCCGCCTGAGCCGCCGGTTCTACCGGCAGCCCGCCCGTGATCCTCGACCACTCCTGCGGCGCCGAACTCGACCCCGTGGTGGTCTGCGGGGCCTGCCGGGAGCCGGTCGTGAAAGAGTCACTGACCGCGCGGTTCCAGGTCCCCGGCTGGACGGCGGCGGTGAGATGCTGTCTCGGCAGCCGCGGGCCTCCTTCGTCCTGTCCACGAAGGTCGGCCGTGTCATCCACGACGAGGTGGAGAACCCCGCCGAGAACCTCGGCGCCCTGTGTGAGGTGGTCCCCGCCGCCTTCTGGCGCGATCTGCGGGGGACCGGCCTGCTCGACCCGGCCGCCCCACTCCCGGCCGGCGCCTGACCCGCCCGGCACCCCCGCAAGACCGCAACCCCACGTACGCTTGATCAGCCGACCCGGTGGTTTCCGTCAGCGGTCGGTGAGACCGGCGCGGCGCAGCGCCTCGGCCATCGCGCCGCCGGGAGCGGCGGAGCCCCGGCCGCCGGAACCGCCCGACGAGCCGCGGCCCGACCGGCCGCGGTCCTGACGGGACCGGCCGCCCTGGTCCCGCTGGCCGCCGTCCCGCTGGCCACCCCGGTCGCCCCGGTCGCCCTGGCGCTGGTCGCCGCGCGCCGGGGTCTCGTCGTCGAGCCGGAGGGTGAGGCCGATGCGCTTGCGCGGGATGTCGACGTCGAGCACCTTCACCCGGACGATGTCGCCGGGCTTCACCACGTCGCGCGGGTCCTTCACGAAGTTGTTGGACATGGCCGAGACGTGCACCAGGCCGTCCTGGTGGACGCCGACGTCGACGAACGCGCCGAAGGCGGCGACGTTGGTGACCACGCCCTCCAGCAGCATGCCCGGCTTGAGGTCGGAGATCTTCTCGACGCCCTCCTTGAACGTGGCCGTCTTGAAGGCCGGACGCGGGTCGCGGCCCGGCTTCTCCAGCTCCTTGAGGATGTCGGTCACGGTCGGCAGGCCGAAGGTGTCGTCCACGAACCCCGCGGGATCGATGGTCCGCAACGCCGCGGTGTTGCCGATCAGGCTCCTGATGTCGCTCCCGGTGGAGTCGAGGATGCGCCGGACGACGGGGTAGGCCTCCGGGTGCACGCTGGAGGCGTCGAGCGGGTCGTCGCCTCCGGGGATGCGCAGGAAGCCCGCGCACTGCTCGAACGCCTTCGGACCGAGCCGCGACACCTCCTTCAGCGCCCGCCGGGAACGGAACGGGCCGTTGGCGTCACGGTGGGCCACGATGTTCTCGGCCAGGCCGGAGCCGATGCCGGAGACGCGGGTCAGCAGCGGGGCCGAGGCGGTGTTGACGTCGACGCCGACCCCGTTGACGCAGTCTTCGACCACCGCGTCGAGCGAGCGCGACAGCTTCACCTCGGACAGGTCGTGCTGGTACTGCCCGACGCCGATCGACTTCGGATCGATCTTGACCAGTTCGGCCAGCGGGTCCTGCAGGCGGCGGGCGATCGAGACCGCGCCGCGCAGCGATACGTCGAGCCCGGGCAGCTCCTGCGAGGCGTAGGCGGAGGCGGAGTAGACCGACGCCCCGGCCTCGGAGACCACGATCTTGGTCAGCCCCGGCATCAGCTTGACCAGCTCGCCGGCGAGCTTGTCGGTCTCCCGCGACGCGGTGCCGTTCCCGATGGCGATCAGCTCGACGCCGTGCTGCTGGGCCAGCCGACCGAGAACGGCGAGCGACTGGTCCCACTGCCGCTTCGGCTCGTGCGGATAGATCGTCTCGGTGGCGACCACCTTGCCGGTCGCGTCGACGACCGCCACCTTCACGCCGGTGCGCAGGCCGGGGTCGAGACCCATGGTCGCCCGGGTGCCGGCCGGCGCCGCGAGCAGCAGGTCGCGAAGGTTGGCCGCGAACACGCGGACCGCCTCTTCCTCGGCCGCCTGCCACAGGCGCGTGCGCAGGTCGATGCCGAGGTGGACGAGGACGCGGGTGCGCCACGCCCAGCGGACGGTGTCGGACAGCCAGCGGTCGGCCGGCCGCCCCTGGTCGCGGATGCCGAAGCGCTGCGCGATGCGCAGCTCGTACCCGTTGGGCTCCTCCGCCTCGGGGTCGAGCGTGAGGGTCAGCACCTCCTCCTTCTCGCCGCGGAACATGGCGAGGATGCGGTGGGAGGGGAGCTTGGTGAAGGGCTCGGAGAAGTCGAAGTAGTCGGCGAACTTGGCGCCGGCCTCCTCCTTGCCCTCGCGGACGGCGGCGGCCACCCGGCCCCGCGACCACATGCGCTCGCGCAGCTCGCCGATGAGGTCGGCGTCCTCGGCGAACCGCTCGACCAGGATCGCCCGGGCGCCTTCGAGCGCGGCCGCCGCGTCGGCGACGGACTCGCCGATGAATTCCTCGGCGGTCGCGTGCGGGTCGAGCGTCGGCTCGGCCAGCAGCCTGTCGGCCAGCGGCTCCAGCCCCGCCTCACGGGCGATCTGCGCCTTGGTGCGCCGCTTCGGCTTGTAGGGGAGGTAGATGTCCTCGAGCCGTGACTTGGAGTCGGCGGCCATGATCTGCGCCTCGAGGGCGTCGTCGAGCTTGCCCTGGGAGCGGATCGACTCCAGGATCGCCGCCCGGCGCTCCTCCATCTCGCGCAGGTAGCGCAACCGCTCCTCGAGGGTGCGCAACTGCGCGTCGTCGAGCATGCCGGTTGCTTCCTTGCGGTAGCGGGCGATGAACGGCACCGTCGCGCCGCCGTCGAGCAGGTCGACGGCCGCGGTCACCTGGGCCTCACGCACGCCGAGCTCGTCGGCGATCCGCTGCTGAATAGAGGTCGTCACGGTCGCCTATTCTGCCCGACGCCTCCGACAGTCCGCGTCGTCCGGCCAGGCAGGGCCGTACGCGGAGCGAGGGGAGCGGGCGTGATCCGGCACCGGGGAAGTGCCGAGGAAGACAGGAGAGCGGGCGGTCGAAGGGCGCAGGGGGGTGTGGAGGGGTGCGAGAGTTGTGGCCGCGGAGAAGCGGAGAAGTGGTGCCGGGGGCGCGGGTCGGGCCGCGCCCCCGGCGGCCGGCTCAGCCGAGGCCGTTCTTCATGGCCGTGATCAGCTCGCCGTTGGCGGTGTCACCGCTGAGCTCCCAGAAGAACGAGCCGCCGAGGCTCTCGTTCTTGGCGTAGCTCATCTTCCCCGAGATGGTGCTCGGCGTGTCGTAGCTCCACCAGTTGCTGCCGCACTTGGCGTAGGCCGTGCCGGCGACGGTGCCGGTCGCGGGGCAGCTGGTCTTGAGCACCTTGTAGTCCTCGATGCCCTGCTCGTACGTGCCGGGAGCCGGGCCGGTCGCGGTCCCGCCCGGGGCGGCCTGGGTGACCCCGGTCCAGCCCCGGCCGTAGAAGCCGATGCCGAGGAGCAGCTTGGAGGCGGGGACGCCCTTGGTCTTCAGCTTCTGGATGGCGGCGTCGGAGTGGTAGCCCGCGATCGGGATGCCGCTGTAGGAGTTCAGCGGCGAATGCGGCGCGGTGGGCCCCTGCGCGGCCCAGGCCCCGAAGAAGTCGTACGTCATGACGTTGTACCAGTCGACGTACTGGGCGGCCCCGGCGTAGTCGGCCGCGTCGATCTTTCCTCCGGAGGTGCCGTCGGCGGTGATCGCCGCGGTGACCAGGGCGTTCGACCCGAACTTGGCGCGCAGCGCCGACATCAGGTTCTTGAAGGCCGCGGGCCCGCTGGTGTCACAGGTCAGGCCGCAGGCGTTCGGGTACTCCCAGTCGATGTCGATGCCGTCGAACACGCCGGCCCAGCGCGGGTCGTTCACCAGGTTGTAGCAGGAGTTGGCGAACGCCGTGGGGTTGGCCGCAGCCTGGGCGAAGCCGCCGGACCAGGTCCAGCCGCCGAAGGACCACAGGACCTTCAGGCCCGGGTGCTTGGCCTTCAGCTTGCGCAATTGGTTGAAGTTGCCGCGCAGCGCGCCGGTGTCCCAGGTGTCGGCCACGCCGTCCACGCTGCCGCTCGCGTCGTAGGACTTGTCGTAGTCGGCGTACGCGTCGCCGATGGCGCACTGCCCGTTCGTCACGTTGCCGAACGCGTAGTTGATGTGCGTCAGCTTGGCGGCCGACCCGCTCGTCTCGATGTTCTTCACGTGGTAGTTGCGGCCGTAGACGCCCCACTCGGCGAAGTAGCCGAGCAGCTTGTTGCCGCCGCCTCCGCCGGTCGTCTTGGTGGTCGCGGTGACCGCGTTGCTGGCCGGGGAGAGGTTGCCGACGGCGTCGCGTGCCTTGACGGTGTAGGTGTAGCTGGTTGCGGCGGTGAGGCCGGTGTCGGTGTAGCTGGTGCCGGTCACGGTGGTGACGAGGGTGGTGCCCCGGTAGACGTTGTAGCCGGTGACGCCGACGTTGTCGGTGGAGGCGGTCCAGGACAGGGACGCGGTGGAGGTGGTGGTGCCGGTGACCTGGAGGTTGCCGGGCGTGGTCGGCGGTGTCGTGTCGGTCCCGCCGGTGCTCTGGGTGGTCGCGGTCACGGCGTTGCTGGCCGGGGAGAGGTTGCCGGCGGCGTCGCGTGCCTTGACGGTGTAGGTGTAGCTGGTTGCGGCGGTGAGGCCGGTGTCGGTGTAGCTGGTGCCGGTCACGGTGGTGACGAGGGTGGTGCCCCGGTAGACGTTGTAGCCGGTGACGCCGACGTTGTCGGTGGAGGCGGTCCAGGACAGGGACGCGGTGGAGGTGGTGGTGCCGGTGACCTGGAGGTTGCCCGGTGCGGTGGGGGGTGTGGTGTCGGTCCCGCCGCCGCTGCCGCCGGTCACCTCGATGCCGGAGACCGTGGCGTAGTTGCTGCCGCCGTTCATGTTGAACTGGATGTTGAGCTGGCCGTCGCTCACCGTCGTGGTGAAGGTCCGGTCGCAGGCGGTCAGCGCGCCGCAGGAGGCGAAGATGTCGAAGCCGGTGAGCACGTTGACGCCCTCGGCGCGCACGTCGAACTTGCGCTGGCCCGCGGCGTTCGCCCAGTCCTCGACCATCCGCAGGGTCACGGTGTACGTGCCGTTGGCGACGTCGAACTTGTAGCCAGCCCAGCCGTTGAACAGGTCGTACGTCTGGTAGATGGCGCGGTCGGAGGTGCCGGCGATCGCGGCGGTGGTGGACCCGGACCCGTAGAGCGTCTCGTATCCCCAGCTTCCAGCGGCATACGCCTTGTCGGCCGACCAGGCCCTGCCGGAGCCGTCGGTGAGCGCCGGGCCGTTGGCGTTGACCCGGATCGGGGTGTTCACGGCCGCCTGGGCGCCCGGCGGCGCTACCACGAGGGGAAGCAGCAGCGCCCCCGCTGCCGCCAACAATGTCGGAATGATCCTGCGTTTCATGCGTGCTCCACGTCCGGTGGGCTGATGGGGGATGGGGGTGCGATGGACGCGTGCGACGCGGCGGGCACCGGTCGTCGCTGGGTGGTGAGACGCGGATTCGGCACTGTCGGGTGGTGATCGCGGCATGGACGCGCTCCCGCCTGCGGGTCTCCTAGTTACTATTAGTAAGCTTTCTTTTTAGTTTTGCCGTGAACGTACCCGTGGCGGGACCTCGCGTCAATATCCGCCGGGAAGCGGCGGACCGGGGAACATCCGGCGTCCACCGGTGTTCGGCCCGCGCCGCCGGAGGCGGGCGCTAGGCGCGCCGCCGTCACGGAAGGCGGAGCCGTTTCCGCCTGGTCACGACGCGCAGGTCGGCCTCGATCCGGGCGGCCGTCTCGGTAAGCGGGGGCAGCAGCGCCGCGAGCGTCTCCTCGACGGGACCCCGCGCCGCGTGCGTCGCGACATTGAGCGCGGCCACGACCCGGCCCGTCCCATCCCTGACCGGGACGGCCAGCGAGCGCAGCCCCGCCTCCAGCTCCTCGTCGACGAAGGCGTGGCCCCGCTCCGCGACGCCATCGACGATCTCCGCCAGCTCGGCGGGATCCGTGACGGTCCGCTCGGTGATGGGGCGCAGCGCCGTACCGGCCAGCAGGGCCGCGCGCTCGGAGTGCGGGAGGTCGGCGAGCAGTACCCGGCCCATCGAGGTCGCGTACGCGGGGAAGCGGGTGCCCAGCGTGATGTCCACGCTCATGATGCTGTAGGTCGGCACGCGGGCGACGTAGCGGATGTCGTCGCCGTCGAGCACCGCCATGGACGCCGACTCGCGCGTGCGCCGGACCAGATCCGCCATGTGCGGCTGGACGATCTCGGCGAAGCCGAGCGACGACAGGTGGGCGTAGCCGAGCTCGAGCACGCGCGGCAGTAGCCGGAAGTCGTGCCCGGTGCGCTCGACGTAGCCGAGGTGCTCCAGGGTGAGCAGGGCGCGCCGCGCGGTGGCCCTGGCCAGGCCGGTGGCCTCGGCGACCGCCGTGAGCGGGCGCGGGCCGTCGAGCGCGCACATCACCGTGAGGCCCCTGGCCAGCGACTGCAGGAACTCCGGGCCCAGCTCGCGCTTGGCCGTACGCGCGGGGTCGGCGCCCACGGCGTTGGCGGCCGTGCCGCCCGCACCCTCGGTGGCGGCGGTGCGCGAGGTCCCGGCCCGCTCCGCGAGGGAGCGCGCGAGAGCCTCCTCCATGGCGCTGGTCTCCGCGCGCAGCCGGGGCAGCGTGGCCTCGGCGAGCGAGGCGGCCGTGTGCCTGCTGGTGTGGCTCGCCACGCTGACCGCGCAGGCCGTGCGGCCGTCCGGGCCGCGCACGGGCACGGCCACCGCGACGAGGCCGGGCTCGATGAGCTGGTCGTCCGCCGACCAGCCGTCGGCCGCGGCGCGGGCGACCCGCCGGTCGAACTCCTCCGCGCTCGCGGCGGGGCGGGCGGGCACGGCGGGAAAACGCTCGGGGGAGTCCCGCCGCTCGAGCCACGCGGCGCGGGCGGTCTCGTCCCACTCGGCGGCGAACAGCGCTCCGGGGGCGCAGCGCTCCGCGGGCAGCAGGTCGCCGATGCGGAACGCCAGCGACATGGTGCGGCGGCGGGTGATCTGGGTGACGAACCTGACGCCGTCGCCGTCCGGCACCGCGATGGAGACCGACTCGTCGAACTCGTCGGCCAGCCGCTCGGCGACCGGCCCGAGCGCGTCGGGAACGCCGCATCCCGTGAGGTAGGCGTTGCCGGGCTCCATCAGCGGCGGGGCGAGCTCGACCTCGCGGTCGGTCTCGCGGAGATGGCCGAGGTGGACGAGCGTGGCCAGCACGCGGTCGACGGTCGAGCGGGCGAGGCCGGTGGCCCGGGCGAGCTCGCTCGGGCGCATCCGGTGCCCGCCGGGCGCCGACATGGCGCGCAGCACGGTCAGCCCTCGTTCGAGCGGCCCGACGACATCCATTTGACATCCGTTCGTAGGCGGGAGGAAACTCCAGGCAAGCCAAATTATGAACGAAAGTTCACTGGACGAACAACTCTGAGGAGCGATGGCAGAGATCCGGAGTCTGCGTGACGCCGTGGCCGAGCTCATCCACGACGGCGACACCGTCGCCATGGAGGGCTTCACCCATCTGATCCCGTTCGCGGCCGCGCACGAGATCATTCGCCAGGGCATCACGGATCTGACCCTCGTCCGCATGACCCCCGACGTGATCTACGACCAGCTCATCGGCATGGGCACCGCGCGGCGGCTTGTCTTCTCCTGGGGCGGCAACCCCGGCGTGGGTTCGCTGCACCGGTTCCGCGACGCGGTGGAGAACGGCTGGCCGCGCCCGCTGGAGCTCGACGAGCACAGCCACGCGGGCATGGCGAACCGCTACGTCGCGGGCGCCTCCCGGCTGCCGTTCGCCGTGCTGCGGGGCTACCGCGGCAGCGACCTGCCGAAGCGGTCCTCGACCATCGCGACGGTCACCTGCCCGTTCACGGGTGAGGAGCTGGCCGCCGTCGCGGCGGTGAACCCCGACGTGACGGTCATCCACGCCCAGCGGGCCGATCGGGAGGGCAACGTCCAGCTCTGGGGCCTCGTCGGCGTGCAGAAGGAGGCCGCGCTCGCCGCCGACCGGGTCCTGGTCACCGTGGAGGAGATCGTCGAGGAGCTGAAGCCCCGGCCGGACGCCGTGGTCCTGCCGAGCTGGACG
Organism: Microtetraspora sp. NBRC 16547; assembly: GCF_030268965.1. Classification (GTDB taxonomy): domain Bacteria; phylum Actinomycetota; class Actinomycetes; order Streptosporangiales; family Streptosporangiaceae; genus Microtetraspora. The sequence goes on from NZ_BSSE01000027.1 coordinate 44,563, forward strand.
GTGCACGCCGTGGCGCACGTCCCGGGCGGCGCCCACCCGTCGTACGCCGCGGGCTACACCGTCCGTGACAACGAGTTCTACCAGGCATGGGATCCCATCTCCCGCGACCGCGAGACGTTCCTCGCCTGGATGCGCGAGCACGTGCTGGAGGCATCGTGAACGGCACCGCGAACGGCACTGCGAACGGCACTGCGAACGGCACCGCGAACGGCACTGCGAACGGCACCGCGAATGGCACCGTCGAGGGGGCGGGGAGCGGCGCCGCGCAGCCGGCCGCGGCGTGGGCGCCCGACGAGTTGATGACCGTCAACGCCGCGCGGGCCCTCAGCGGCTCCCGGACCTGCTTCGTCGGCATCGGCCTCCCCAGCGCCGCCGCCAACCTGGCCCGCCGTACGTCCCAGCCGGACCTCGTCCTGATCTACGAGTCGGGCACGCTCGGGTCCAAGCCGAGCCGGCTGCCGCTGTCGATCGGCGATGGCGAGCTGGCCGACACCGCCGACGCCGTGGTGTCCGTGCCCGAGATCTTCAACTACTGGCTGCAGGCCGGCCGGATTGACGTCGGCTTCCTCGGCGCCGCGCAGGTCGACCGGTACGCCAACATCAACACGACCGTCATCGACCGCGGCCCCGACCGGCCCGAGGGCCGCCTCCCGGGTGCGGGCGGCGCGCCGGAGATCGCGGCGAGCTGCCGCAAGGTGCTCATGGTGCTGCGCCACTCCCGGCGCAACTTCGTGGAGCGACTCGACTTCGTCACCACCGTGGGGCACGGCTCCGGCCCCGGCGACCGGGCCAGGCTGGGACTCCTGGGCGAGGGCCCGGTGGCCGTGATCACCGATCTCGGTGTGCTCCGCCCCGACCCTGAGACGGCCGAGCTCGTCCTCACCGAGATCCACCCGGGCGTCACCGTCGAGCAGGTGACCGAGGCGACCGGCTGGAAGCTTCGGGTCGCCGACGGCGTCGGCGTCACCGAACCCCCCACCCAGGCCGAGCTGGCCGCGCTTCGTGCGCTCAAGACCGGAGGTGATCCCCGTGCGTGACGTCTACATCGTCGACGCCGTCCGCACTCCCATCGGCAGGTACGGCGGAGCGTTGTCCGGCGTGCGGCCGGACGACCTCGCCGCGCACGTGATGCGCGCGCTCGCCGACCGCACTTCGGAGCTGGACCTCGCGCGCGTGGACGACGTGGTGTTCGGCAACGCCAACGGCGCGGGCGAGGAGAACCGCAACGTCGCCCGCATGGCTGCCCTGCTCGCCGGGTTCCCGGTGACCGTCCCGGGCAGCACGGTCAACCGGCTCTGCGGCTCCGGGATGGAGGCCGTGATCCAGGCCTACCGCGCCATCGCGGTCGGGGACGCCTCCGTGGTGGTCGCGGGCGGCGTCGAGTCGATGAGCCGCGCGCCCTGGGTCGTGCCCAAGCCCGAGCGGGCGTTCCCCGCCGGACACCAGCAGATGGTGTCCACCACGCTCGGCTGGCGGCTGGTCAACCCCCGCATGCCGGAGGAGTGGACCATCGCGCTGGGCGAGAGCGCCGAGCTCCTCGCCGACGAATACGCCGTGACCCGCGAGGCCCAGGACGCCTTCGCCCTCGCCAGCCACGAGAAGGCGGCCCGCGCCTGGAAGGACGGCGCGTACGCCGCCGAGGTCGTCCCCGTGAACGACCTCGTCCGCGACGAGGGCATCCGCGAGGACACCTCGCTGGAGGCGCTGGCCAAGCTCAAGCCCGCCTTCAGGAAGGGCGGCACGGTCACCGCCGGCAACTCCTCTCCGCTGAACGACGGCGCGGCCGCGCTGCTGCTCACCGACGAGGCCGGGCTGGCCGCCACCGGGCGCGAGCCGCTCGCGCGGATCCGGGCCTCCGCCGTGACCGCGATCGAGCCGCAGTACTTCGGCGTCGGCCCGGTCGAGGCGGTGAACCGGGCTCTCGGACGCGCCTCACGGAGCCTCGGCGACTTGCTGACCTTCGAGCTGAACGAGGCGTTCGCCGCCCAGGCGCTGTCCTGCCTCGGCCAGTGGCCCGGCCTCGACCCGGCCGTCGTCAACCCGCGCGGCGGCGCCATCGCTATCGGCCACCCGCTGGGCGCCTCCGGCGCCCGGATCACCGGGGCGGTCGCCCACCAGCTCGCGGCGGCCGGTTCCGGAACCGGCCTGGCCGCGCTCTGCATCGGCGTGGGCCAGGGCCTCGCCGTCGTCCTTGAACGCTGACCGGCGAAGGAGCGAGCCCCTCATGACCATGACAGCGAGGAGGCAGGCGTGAGCACGACCCCTCCGACTCCAGAACCCCAGGCCGTCATCGACGCCGAGATGGCGCGGATCCAGACGGATGCCGACAAGGCGCTCGCCGACGGCGGCCAGGAGGAGCTCCAGCCGCGACGCGACTACCCGCCCTACCGAAGCTCCGACCTCCGCCACCCCAAGCGGCCCCTCGTCGCCGCGCGGGAGGCGTTCACCGAACTGCGCGGGCCGGTGTTCGGCGTGACCGACGTGACGGAGCTGGACAGCGACCTCACCCGCCAGCACCATGGCGAACCGCTCGGCGAGCGGATCGTCGTGACCGGGCGGGTCCTCGACCGGGACGGCCGCCCGGTGCGCGGCCAGCTTGTGGAGATCTGGCAGGCCAACGCGGCCGGCCGGTACGCGCACAAGCGCGACCAGCACCCCGCGCCGCTCGATCCCAACTTCACCGGAACCGGCCGCTGCCTCACCGACGACGAGGGCCGTTACACCTTCACCAGCATCAAGCCGGGCGCGTACCCGTGGCGCAACCACCAGAACGCCTGGCGCCCGGCGCACATCCACTTCTCGCTGTTCGGCACGGCCTTCACCCAGCGGCTCGTCACCCAGTTGTACTTCCCGGGTGATCCGTTGCTCGCGTACGACCCGATCTTCAACTCGATCACCGACGAGCGGGCGCGGCAGCGCCTGAGCGCCGTCTACGACCATGACCTGTCCAGCCCCGAATGGTCGCTCGGTTACCGTTGGGACATCGTCCTCGACGGGCCGTCCGCGACCTGGATGGAGGAAGGCCGTTGAGACCGCCCACACCGTCCCAGACCGTCGGTCCCTTCTTCGGCTACGCGCTGCCGTTCGCGGAAGGGGGAGAGCTCGTCCCGTCCGGGCATCCGGGTGCGATCACGGTGCACGGCGTGGTCTACGACGGCGCCGGTCAGCCGATCCCCGACGCGCTGCTGGAGTTCTGGCAGGCTGACTCCGCCGGAGGGCTCGACGGCGGGCCGGGCTCGATGCGCCGTGACCCGGTCACCGGCACGTTCGCCGGCCGCTCCGGCGTCGGGTTCACCGGGTTCGGGCGGGTCGCGACCGATGCCGACGGCCACTGGACCATCCGCACCCTCACCCCGGGCCCGGCCGCTCCCGGCACCCTGCCGTACATCTCGGTGTGCGTCTTCGCGCGCGGGCTGCTGCACCACCTGTACACCCGCGTCTACCTGGAGGACGCGGCGGGCGACCCGTTGCTCGACTCCCTCGACGCGGACCGCCGCGCCACGCTGGTCGCCCGGCCCGAGCCGCACGCGACCTACCGGTTCGACATCCATCTCCAGGGCAGCGAGGAGACGGTCTTCCTTGAGTTCGGCTGAGAGTTCGGCTGAGAGTCTGGCTGGGAGTCTGGCTGGAAGCCCGGCCGGCGAGCCGGGCCTGCTCACGCCCGTCTGGACCGGTAGCGCCGTCGAGGCCGCCACGGGCGACATCGCCGTGCTGCGGGCCATGCTCGACGCCGAGGCGGCGCTCGCCCGGGCCCAGGCCGCGCTCGGGGTCGTCCCGGGCGCGGCGGCCGATGTGGTGTGCGAGGCGGCCGACGTCCGGCTCTACGACGTGCGGGACATCGCGTCCCGGGCCAGGTCCGGCGGCAACCCGGCGATCCCGCTGGTCGCCGATCTCACCGCCGCCGTGGCCCGCCGCTCGCCCGAGGCCGCGCCGTACGTGCACCTGGGGGCGACCAGCCAGGACATTGTGGACACGGCGCTGATGCTGGTGGCGTCCCGGGCGCTTCCGCTGATCATCGACGATCTGGGCCGCGCCGCCGACGCGCTGGCCCGGCTCGCCGCCGAGCACCGCGACACAGTGCTGCCCGGCCGCACCCTCACCCAGCACGCCGTCCCCACCACCTTCGGACTGAAGGCGGCGGGGTGGCGGGCGCTGGTCCTCGACGCCATGGACCGCCTCTCCCGGGTCGTCCTGCCCGCGCAGCTCGGCGGCGCCGCCGGAACGCTGGCCGCCTTCCAGGAGTACGCCTTCCAGGAGTACGCCTTCCAGGAGTACGCCGTTCAGGAGCACGCCGGGAACGGCACCGGAGACGGCTCCGCGCAGGGGCCCGCGGAGCGCGCCGTGGAGGGCGAGAAGGGGGGCGCTGCGGAGTGCGCCGCTCTGGCGCTGCTCCGCGGGTTCGCCGCGGAGACCGGGCTGGCCGAGCCGCCGCTGCCCTGGCACGTGCTGCGGACGCCGGTCGCCGACCTCGGGGCCGCTCTCGCCTTCACCGCCGCCGCCCTCGGCAAGATGGCCGCCGACGTGCTGGTCCTGTCCCGCACCGAGATCGGCGAGGTCGCCGAGGGCGCGGGCGGCGGGTCCTCCGCGATGCCGCACAAGAGCAACCCGGTCCGGGCCACGCTCGTGGCGGCCGTCGCGCGGCAGGCTCCCGCGCTCGCCGCCGTCCTCCTTGGGTGCCTCTCGGCCGAGGACGAGCGGCCCCCGGGCGCGTGGCACGCCGAATGGCCGGCCCTGCGCGAGCTGCTGCGGCTCGCGGGCGGGGCCGCGACGAGTGCCGCCGAGCTGGCCGAGGGGTTGCGGGTCCATCCCGGCCGGATGCGCGCCAACCTCGACCGCACCGGTGGTCTCCTCCTCGCGGAACGCCTCGCGGTGGCGCTCACCCCGCTGATGGGCCGCGCCGAGGCCAGGGCCACCGTGGAACGCGCCTCCCGCAGGTCGGCCGCCGAGGAGATCGGCCTGGCCGAGGCGTTGCGGGACGAACGACTCCCCTTCACGGAGGAAGAGCTGCGCCGCCTGCTCGACCCCGCCACGTACGTGGGCCCCGCGCCGGCGCTGACCGATCGGGCCCTTCGCCGCCAGCCGCAGGTCAAGGAGTGACGATGAATCCCGCCCACGCACCTGGGACTTCCGGAACCTCCGGGATGCCCGCCACCTCCGGGGCGCCGCGCCTGCACCATCGCGCTGAAGGCCCGGCGAGCGCCCCCGCGCTCCTGCTCGGCCCCTCGCTCGGCACCTCGCTCGCCGTCTGGGACCCGCAGGTACCCGCGCTCGCCCGCGACCACCGGGTCGTACGGTGGGACCTGCCCGGGCACGGGGACTCCCCGTCCGCGCTTCCGGAGGGGGCCACGATCGCGGACCTCGCCGCGCTCGTCCTCGACGTGGCCGACAGCCTGGGCATCGACCGGTTCCACTACGCCGGGATCTCCCTGGGCGGCGCGGTCGGCGCGTGGCTGGCGCTCCACCATCCCGAGCGGGTGTCCTCGCTGACCATGGTCTGCTCGTCGGCATGGTTCGGCCCCGCCGACGGGTGGCGCGAGCGGGCCGCCGTCGTCCGGGCGAAGGGCACCGGCGTCATGGCCGAGAGCGCCGTCCAGCGGTGGTTCACCCCCGCGTTCGATGGAGCCGGCCCGTTCCTCGAGCACCTGCGCGGGGTCGCCGCCGACGGATACGCCGCCTGCTGCGACGCGCTGGCCTCATACGACGTCCGTGCCGAGCTGGGCGGGATCGCCGCGCCGACCCTGGTCATCGGCGGGCGGGACGACCCGGCCACGCCGCCCGCGCACGCCCGCGAGCTGGCGGACGGCATCCCCGGCGCGACGCTCGTGGAGATCCCGGGCACCGCCCATCTGGCCGGTGTGGAACGGCCCGAGCCCGTGCTCACAGCCCTGCTCGCCCACCTCGGCGACGGGGACGGCGCGCGCCGGTACGCCGCCGGCATGGGCGTGCGCCGTGCGGTGCTCGGGGACGCGCACGTGGACCGCGCGACCGCGAACGTCGACGCGTTCACGGCCGACTTCCAGGACTTCATCACCCGCTACGCGTGGGGCGAGATCTGGACGAGGCCCGGCCTGGACCGCCGGACGCGCAGCTGCGTCACGCTGACCGCCCTCGTCGCGGGCGGACACCTGGAGGAGCTGGCGATGCACGTCAGAGCCGCCCTCCGCAACGGGCTCACCCCCGACGAGATCAAGGAAGTCCTGCTGCAGTCCGCCGTGTACTGCGGCGTCCCGGCCGCCAACGCGGCCTTCGCCGTGGCGCAGCGCACGCTCCGCGAGTCCCAGGAGCCGAACCGATGAGCATCCCCACCCGCACCACCGTCGCGATCATCGGAGCCGGCCCCGCCGGGCTGCTCCTGGCCCGGCTCCTCCGGCGCGCCGGCATCGACTCCGTCGTACTTGAGCACCGCGACCGCGCGTACATCGAGCAGCGCCAGCGCGCCGGCATCCTGGAGCAGGGAACGATCGACGTGCTGCGCGAGTGCGGCGCGGGCGAGCGGATGGACCGCCAGGGACTCCCGCACAACGGCGTCGAGCTGCGGTTCGACCGCCGAGGCCACCGGATCGACTTCCCCTCGCTCACCGGCGGCCGCGCCGTCATGGTCTACGCCCAGACCGAGATGGTGAAGGACCTGGTCGCGCTCCAGCTCGCCGACGGCGACCCGCTGCTGTTCGAGGCGCAGGCCGTCGCCGTCGAGGGGCTGGAGTCCGGGCAGCCGTCCGTCCGGTACGTCCACGAGGGCGGCGAGCGGACCCTGTCCTGCGACTTCGTCGTGGGGTGCGACGGATTCCACGGCATCGCGCGGGCCGCAGTCCCGTCCGGGGTGCTGCGGACCTTCGAGCGGGAGTACCCCTACTCCTGGCTCGGCATCCTGGCCGACGTGCCGCCGTCGTCCGACGAGCTGATCTACGCGCACTCCGACCACGGGTTCGCCCTGCTCAGCATGCGCTCGCCGAGCGTCAGCCGGCTCTACCTCCAGGTGCCGAACGGCACGAACGCCGCCGACTGGCCGGACGAGCGGATCTGGGACGAGCTCGACCTCCGGTTCGCCGTGGACGGCGACTGGAAGCTGGAGCGCGGCCCGATCACCTCCAAGTCGGTCACTCCGATGCGCAGCTTCGTCGCCGAGCCCATGCGGTACGGCCCGCTGTTCCTTGCCGGGGACGCCGCGCACATCGTGCCGCCGACCGGGGCCAAGGGGCTCAACCTCGCGGTATCGGACGTCGTCGTCCTGGCCGAGGCGCTCACTCGGTGGCACGACACCGGGAGCACCGGCCTGCTCGACGCGTACTCGGACACCTCCCTGCGCCGGGTCTGGAGGGCCGAGCACTTCTCCTACTTCATGACCACGACGCTGCACCCCGACCCGGCGCAGAGCGACTTCGACACCCGGTTGCAGCTCTCCCAGCTGCACCGGATCGCCGATTCCGAGGCCGCGGCGACGGAGCTGGCGCAGAACTACGTCGGCATCCCCTTCGAGTGATCGCGGGCCCGCGTCCACGCCCTCTGATCAGCAGGCGTCTGGTCGGAGGGCGTGTGGTCGGCGGGCGTGTGGTCGGAGGGCTCCGCCCGCCCCGATGGTGCACGCAGGTGCGCTATGACGTATGCCTATTTATAGGCAGATAAAGCGTGACCTGCTGTTGGAAGGGCACCTGCTGTCCTTTGGGGGTCGGAGTCGGGGAGGAAGCGGATGATTGAGCTGCTGGGAGCGATGATCTCCCTGGCGGCCGTGACGGTGCTCGGTCTGATCGCGTTGCTGCTGATCTCGCTCTGCGTGCTCGTCGGGCTGGCGGCCCTGGCCGCCTCCACCCGGCGGGAGACGTACGAGCGGGTGGAGGCGGGACGCGACCAGGCGGCGGGGGCGTCCGCCACGCGGGAGCGGCTCGTCCGCTACGGCGCACCCGCCCGTCCCGACCCGGTGCGCGGGCACGGTTCGCCCTGACTCCTGTGCCCGCCGATCGCGGTGCCTTGCTGACCCCTGATGGCCCGGCCGCGCGGTGGGACGCTCTGACGTCTCTGCATTTGCCCAAAATCGGGATTCGAACCCGGAAAGGCGGCTTCGCGTACCGGCGCGGGCCCTCCGCGTCACGGACCCGCAAAGCGGCCGGGCCCGCAGGCATACGGCGGCAGGGAGGGGCAGGTGACCCGTATGACTCAGCACACGAGACCGGAACCCGATCCACGTTCCCGGGCCGAGGACGAAGGCATCCCCGATCTCAGGGAGGGGACCCCGGAGCGGGAGTGGGCGCACGACCCCCAGGAGGAGCCGATTCCGGCGGAGTCGCCGGTCGGCATCGACGAGTGCGGCACCACGTCCGAGGAGATGGCCCGGGGGGAGCCGCTGGACATGCGGCTCCGCCGGGAGGTCCCCGACAAGACCCTGCTCTACGGCTCCTTCGAGGACGCCGAACCGGCCGCCGCCGATGAGAGGGTTCCGTACGGAGGCGAGGAGGACACCGGCTATCCGGAGGATGCCCGTCGTCCGACGGGACGTCTGGTGGACCCGGACGAGGGGGTCCGTGCGGACGTGGACCAGCAGATGATCGGGGAGGACGTCGGACCCGACGTCGGCGGCTACGGGCCCGAGGAGACCGCGATGCGGATCGAACCCGAATGACCCAGCCCCGCCTGGAACGGCCTGGAACGGCCTGGAACGGCCGGGGCCGGGGCAGGCCGGGGATCGGGGGGAGAACCGAAGGACCGAGGCGGGGGATCAACCGGGCGATCTACGGAGAGATCGGCTGTGAGCGAAGTGGGCGCTCACGATCCGCGACCCCCGTCCGGACCCGTTAGGCTGCGACGATGGCGGGTGTTGACGCGCGGCACGAGTGGCGGGTGCCGCGACGGATCCTGGCGGCGAAGACGGTCGCCGCCGCTGTCTGTGTCGTAGTCGCGCTGGTCGGCGACCGTTACCAGATCTTCCTGGCGGGGGTCGCCGCGGCCGGGTTCGCCGCGCTGGTCCTGCGTGACCTGCTCGCGCCGGTACGGCTGGCGGTGGACGAGGGCGGCATCACGGTCGTCTCGGGTTTCGCCGGCCACCAGCGGCTCTCCTGGAACGACGTCGACCGGATCCGGGTGGACACGCGCCACCGCTACGGGGTCACGGCGCGGCTGCTGGAGATCGACACGGGGGAGCAGGTTCACCTGTTCAGCCGCCACGACCTCGGCACGTCCGTGATCGAGGTGGCCGAGATCGTGATGCGGATGCGCCCCTGAACGGGCGAGGCGTCTCCAACCCCCTGACCGGGGGTGACGTCCGGATGCTCTTGTAGCCGTCGAAGGACCGGCTGGCGGTCTGCTCGGTGACGCGGCGCCAGGTGCGGTTAGCCGCTTGCCGTCGGTCGCACGCCTTTCGCGCTGTCTTCGGAGCACCCCGCCGACCCGGTCGCGCCGTACGAGGTGCACCATCACTGGTGGAAGGCGATAGGAAGAACCGGACAACGGGGGCAGTGACCAGGTATGGCGCGGCAGCTGAGCGCGCTCGACGCGCAGTTCCTCAACTTCGAGACGTCGGCCAACCTCGCGCACATCGCGGGCCTCGCCGTCCTCGACCCCTCGACGGCACCGGGCGGGGAGGTCACCCGTGAGGCGCTGATCGGGCTGATCAGGGAACGGGTGCACCTCGCCCCGCCGCTGCGGCGCCGCCTGCTGCAGGTGCCGTTCCGGCTCGACCATCCGTACTGGGTGGAGGACCGGGAGATCGACTTCGACTACCACGTTCGCGAGATCGCCCTGCCGCGCCCGGGTGACGATCACCAGCTCGGCGAGCAGGTCGCCCGCCTCCACGGCCGGCGCTTGGATCGGCGGCGCCCGCTGTGGGAGGTCTACCTCATCCACGGGCTGTCCGGCGGCCGCGTCGCCGTCTACACCAAGGTGCACCACTCCGCCATCGACGGCGTGACCGGAGCGGAGGTGCTCGCCGCGCTCATGGACCTCGGTCCCGAGCCGCGCCGCGAGGTCGCACCCTCGGACTCCGAGCCGGAGGCGCCGCCCGAGACGGTCGAGATGATCGCCCGCGGAATCGGCCGTGTGTTGGAGAACCCGGGGGCCGCGGTGCGCTTCCTCGCGGGCGCGATGCCGCGGCTCGACGAGATCCCGGTCATCTCGCAGATCCCCGGCACCGGACTCGTCTCGCGGCTCGTCCGCGGCATCGGCGCGGAGCCGCTGCCCAGCCTGCCGCGGATGACCGTGCCCCGAACCCCGTTCTCCGGGCTGATCTCGCCTCACCGCAGGTTCGCGTTCGGGACGCTGCCGCTCGCCGACGTCAAGCGGGTCAAGAACGCCTTCGGCGTGACGGTGAACGATGTGGTCCTGTCACTGTGCGCCGCCGCGCTGCGGCGCTGGCTGGTCCAGCGTGACGACCTGCCCCGGGAACCGCTGGTCGCCGGCATCCCGATCTCCAGCCGAGGGCTGTCGGAAGGCGGTGACATCCCCGCCAACGAGGTCGTGCTCGCGTTGGCGACGCTGCCCACGGACGTCGCCGACCCCGGAGAGCGGCTGCGCGGCGTGAGCCGTTCCATGAAGACGGTGAAGGACCGGTACGCGGCGGCACCCGCCACGTGGTTGCTGGAGTTCAGCGAGGCCATGCCCGCCGCGCTGAGCGGCCTCGCCGACCGCGCCGCGTTCCGGATCGCGTCGCGTACGGCGCCCGCCATGAACCTGATGGTGTCGAACGTCCCCGGACCGCAGTTCCCGCTGTACATGTGCGGGGCGCGGCTGCTGGCGCACTACCCGGTCTCGGTGATCACCGACGTCAGCGGGGGCATCAACATCACGGTGTTCTCCTACGACGGCTCGCTCGACGTCGGCATCGTGGTCGACCGCGACATGGTGCCCGACGTGTGGGACTTCATCGACTACCTGCGAGACGCCCTGGACGAGCTGAGCCGTACGGGCCCGTGAGCGCGCGCTGAGGGCGACCCCGCACGGCGATCGCGCGGGATCGGGTGGGATGCAGGATGCGCGGGATCGGGCGGGCGTCGCCGGGGGAGGGGCGCGATAGGTCAGGTGCGCCGGCCGAACCGGGACCCCGGGGTGTCGGGTCCGGCCAGCCGTCCGAGGCACCGGTAGCTGCGCACGCCCGCCGCGTACTTGGCCGCGCTCGGCGGCAGCACGGTGACCTCCCACCCGTCCGCGATCGCGGCGGAGGGACCGCGCCGGGACAGCAGGAGGATGTACTGCGAGCAGAGCAGCGTCACCGTGGGGTGCTTCGCCACGGTGTCCTCGTCGCTGGTGACCCCCGGCGGCAGGGGCGCGATCGCGAACGTCTCCCACACGTGCGGCTTCCCGCAGGAGGTGGGCTGCGCGGTCACGTCACCGGCGATGGAGACTGGGCCGCGCCAGCACTCGGGGGCCGAGACGCACGCCCCGGCCGCGGAGGGCACCTCGGCGGCGGGGCAGCCCTCCGTATACGTCGCCACCTCGACCTCGTTCTGCCCGCCGCCTGCAGTCGAGGAGGGCGGCCCCGAGGAGGGCCCGGTGGCGGAGCCGGACGGTACGGCGGAGCCGGGGACCGTGGAGCCGGGACGTGTGCCGGTGCCGCCCTGATCCGGGTTCTGCGGTACCAGCATGACGATCCCGATGATGAGCAGGGTCGTGAAAACCGCCGTCGCCGCGGCGAAGATCGCCCAATGGCGGGACGCCTTCGGCGGCGGTGGCACCGGCGGCAGGGTGACGATCGCAGAACGGGGATCCGCGAGCGGGTGCCCGGCCACGCCGTTCACCGGCCGGGGCTCCGGCCCCCGACCGCCGATCGGATGTGGCTCCGGCGCGCGTCCTGCCGTCAGGTCTGGCTGGGGTGTCGGACCCGTTGACGGATGTGGCTCCGGTGCCCCGCCTGCCATCGGATGCTTCGGTGCCGGGCTCACGGACGCGCCGTCGGGACGGAGTTCGGAGAGCGCGTCGCGTAGTTCCGCCGCGCTGCCGATGCGCTGCCGGGGGTCGCTCGCCATGCCGTGGCGCAGCACTTCGATCAGCCCGGGCGGCACTCCGTGGATCTCCGGGATGGGGAGCCGGTGGAGGGCGAGGATCGCCGCGATGTTGACGACGCCGCCCTCGGGGAAGCGGGGCGGCCTGCCGTTCAGCAGCGCGTACAGCGTGGCGGACAGCGCGTAGACGTCCCCGGCGGCGGTCGGCTCGGTGAGTTCGAACGCCTCGGGAGGCGCGAACGCGGGGGTGAGCGACTCCCGGGTCACCGAGGCGTGCTCACCGGCGCCGTCTCCCGGCATCGTGGCCAGCCCGAAGTCGGACAACGCCACCAGACCGTAGGAGTTGATCAGGATGTTCGCCGGCTTGACGTCCCGGTGCAGCACTCCGGCCGCGTGCGCGGCGGACAGCGCGTCGGCGATCTTGATTCCGATGTCGCGGACCTCGGGCGCGCTCAGCGGCCCGTGCGCGCTGACCCGATCCGCCAGCGATCCGCCGGGGCACAGCTCCAGCACCATGTACGGCCGGCCGTCCGGCAGCACGCCCGCGTCGTAGACGTCGGCCACATGGGGGTGACCGGACAGTGCCCCCGCCGCGGTCACCTCGCGCAGGAACCGGCGGCGGTCGCGGTCGGACAGCAGAACGCGATTGTCGAGCTTCAGCGCGACCTCGCGGCCGACGGCCAGTTGGCGGGCCCGGTAGACCACGCCGAAGCCGCCCTGCCCAAGGACGCCGAGCACCTCGTAGCCCGGTAACAGCGGCGCGCCCGCCTCGCCCACCCGACCCACCTCCAGAAACCGTGCGGAACACTACCGCAGAGATCGCGCTATAGGCGGGCATAGCGGGATCACCGTGGCCGAGGCGAAGTCAGGCGCCGTCCTTGTCGAAGTCGCCCGAAGTCGCCCGGAGTCGCCCGGAGTCGCCCGGAGTCGCCCGGAGTCGGTCGGAGTCAGCCGGGAAGACGACGGCGCCCGGTGACCTCGCGAGGAGGCACCGGGCGGACGCCGCACAGGCCGGCGCGGATCGGCGCGAGCCGGCCCGTAAAAACCGGCCCGTAAAAACCGGTCGGTACGAAGCGGTCGGTAGGGAGCGATCAGTACGAAGCGTGTACGAGCCGGCCCGTACGACCGGCCCGTACGACCGGCGTGGTCGGGGGGATCAGGAGGAGCCGGCGATCTCCAGATCATGGACGCGGGGGTCGTCCCGGTCGGCGACGTAGTCGTCGGGCCGGGTGGCGTCCTGCCCCTCCGCCATCTTGATCGCCCGAGCCAGCCATGTCCCGAGCACGGCGACGATCAGGTTGACGGCGAGCGCGAGGAACCCGGCGTAGACGGTCATCTTGGTGTCAAGGCCCAGCTTCTCCAGCGGGAACGCCGAGCCGCCGAAGTGCGCGTGCTTGGTGGCCGGGTTCGCGATGTTGTACAGCATCACCAGCCCCGAGCCCATCCCGGCGACCCACCCGGCGATGAGACCGGCCCGGTGGAACCAGCGCCCGAAGAGGCCGAGGGCCACGGACGGCAGGGTCTGCAAGATGATCACGCCGCCGATGAGCTGCAGGTCGATCGAGAACTGGGGGTCGATCAGCAGGATGAACAGCACCGCGCCGACCTTCACGACCAGCGAGACGATCTTGCTGACCGAGGCTTCCTGGGCGTCCGTGGCGTCGGGCCTGATGTACTCCCGGTAGATGTTCCGCGTGAACAGGTTAGCCGCGGCGATCGACATGATCGCGGCGGGCACCAGCGCTCCGATGCCGACCGCGGCGAACGCCACGCCCGCGAACCAGTCGGGGAACATCTTGTCGAAGAGCTGCGGCACCACGGTGTTCACGTCGGTGCCGATGGGCTTGATCCCGGCCGCGATCGCCATGTAGCCGAGTAGCGCGATCAGGCCGAGCAGCAGGCTGTAGGCGGGCAGCGCGGACATGTTGCGCTTGATGACGTCGCGGCTCTTCGCCGCCAGCACACCCGTGACGCTGTGCGGGTAGAGGAACAGCGCCATGGCCGAGCCGAGGGCCAGCGTGACGTACTGGAGCTGGTTGTTCGAGTTGAGCAGGATGCCGTCGCCCGGCGCCGGGGTGGCGTCGAACTTCGCCTGCGCCGCGTCGAAGATCGCTCCCCAGCCGCCGAGCTTGGAGGGGATGTAGATCACCGCGACCAGGATCACGAGGTAGATCAGCGCGTCCTTGACGAAGGCGATCAGCGCCGGCGCGCGCAGCCCGGACTGGTACGTGTACGCCGCGAGGATCGCGAACGCGATGATCAATGGCAGGTCGCCCCGCACACCCATCGTCTTCAGCACCGCCTCGATGCCGACGAGCTGCAGCGCGATGTACGGCATGGTCGCCACGATGCCGGTGAGGGCGACCAGCAGCGCCAGCGTCGGCGAGCCGAACCTCGCCCGGACGAAGTCGGCCGGGGTGACCAGCCCGTGCACGTGCGAGACCGACCACAGCCGGATCATCACGAGGAAGACCAGCGGATAGGTCACCACCGTGTACGGCAGGGCGAAGAACCCGGTGGCCCCCGCGCCGAAGAGCAGCGCGGGCACCGCCACGAAGGTGTAGGCCGTGTAGAGGTCCCCGCCGACCAGGAACCAGGTGATCCACGACCCGAAGCTGCGGCCGCCGAGCCCCCACTCGTGCAGGCTGGCCAGGTTGTCCGCCCGCCGCCACCGGGCCGCCACGAAGCCCATGCCGCTCACGAGCAGGAAAAGGACCGCGAAGACGACGATCTCGGTGCTCACCGGCGGCTCCTGGTCATCCGGTAGACCACAGTGGTGGCGGTGACGCCGAGCAGGATGAAGGCGAGCTGCAGCCAGTAGAACAGCGGGATGCCGAACAGGCGCGGCTCGACGGTGTTGTACAGGGCGGGGATGAGGGGGATCGCGATCGGTATCAGAAGGAGCCAGTTCCAGGGACTTCGGTCACTGCGCGGGGCGGCCAACGCGCCCTCCTTTCTGACTGGGGGTCGCTCCGCAGCGTAAAGTGACGCGCGTCACATCCGGATCGCCGATCGCCGAACGGTCGAGTCGGCGCGCCGAGCGTTCACAGCCCCGCCACAGCCCCGCCACAGCCCCGCGCCGGACCCCGAACCCGCCCGCGCCGGGCCGGAATCCGGGACCCGTCCTGATCAGACGGAAGGCCGTACAGATCAGACGGAAGGCCCGTACGGGTCAGGCGGACGATTACGCGGACGGGACGGTCAGGCGGACGGGCCGACCCGGGGGAGTACGACCGCGGAGGGGTGGGCAGGGTCGTGCAGGACCTCGTGGTCGCAGCAGACCATGGCCGAGCCTGGCCCGAGCGGGTCGCCGGTGCCGGTGTTGCGGGAGATCCGGGGGTACGCGCCGCCCGCCACCTGGACCCTGATCCGGTGGCCGCGCCGGAACCGGTGCCCGATCGGCCACAGGTCCACCCGGACCCTCCGTACGCCGTCCTCGCCGGAACGGTCGGCCGGGGTCAGTCTGCGGACGCCCTCGCACACGTTCATCGACCTCCCGTCCGGGTGGACGTCGCACACGCGGACCACGATGTCGGCGTGCTCCGTGCTCGTCCGGACGAACAGGTCCGCCGACACCTCCCCGATCAACTCCGTGTCCGCGGCCAGTACGGGGGAGGTGTAGACCAGCACGTCCCGCCGCGACTCCACCCGCCGGTTGTCCCGGGGCATCGAGTTGCCGAGGAGGATGGGACCGCCGAGCACCGGGGTGGGGTGCTGCGGGTCGTACCGGAAACGGTCCGGCTCCGATGGCGACGGATTGTCGGTGGAGAGCCCCGATCCGGGCTGCAGATGCCAACGTTCCGCCCGCGTCCCCGGCACCGGCCAGTCCGGGTGGTCCCGCCACTCGTCCGCGCCGGTCACGTAGACCCGCACCGGGGAGGCGCGCAACCCGGACGGGTCGCCGAGCAGGTGGGCGCGGAACCAGGCCAGCGCGTCCGCGCCCGCGGCCCTCTCCATGTTGAGGCCGGCATGATACCACGGCCCGATCGTTAGGTACGGCTGCCGCCCCGCCTTCCGCATCGCCGCGTAGTCCTTGAGCTGCCACGGCAGGAACACGTCGTACCAGCCGCCGGTCATGGTCACCTCGGCCAGCACGTCCCCGACCGAGGCGGAGAAGTCCCGCTTGCTCCAGTACGACGACGCCGGGTCGGCGTGGTCGGTGTGGTTGCTGTGGTCGGTGTGGTTGGCGAGCAGATCGCGGAAGAACGGCAGCGGCCGGCCCGCCGAGAGGAGGTCGAGCTCGGACAGCGGGCGGCCGGACAGGACGGCGCGGCGGGTTCGGCGCGGGGCGAGGAACGTCGCGGCCGCGCCGCCCAGCCGCCCGTCCATGCTCGCGGTGAGGGTCGTCCACGCGAGCGTGGACTCCAGCGCGAACGACCCGCCGACATAGGCGGCCTCGCGGAAGCATGACGCGGTCACCTGCGTGGCCATCGCCTTGAGATCGGGTGTCTCCGCGGCGATCGCCCACTGTGTGTACCCGAGATAGGACGGTCCGTGCATGGCGAAGCCCCCGCCGTACCATGACTGGGACCGCATCCAGGCGACCGTGGCCAGGCCGTCCTCGCGCTCGTTGGCGAGCGGGTCGAGCAGCCCGCCTGAGCCGAAGCCGCCGCGGCAGCTCTGGATCACCACGTGGAAGCCGTGCCGGGCGAACGTCCTGCCGTACATCCAGCCGACGAACCCGGCCCGGCCGTACGGAGAGCGGATCAGGATGGTCGGCGCGCGGACGGCGCCCACCGGCACGTACCGGTCGGCGAGCAGCGTGACCCCGTCCGGCATCGGCACGGGTTCGTTACGGCGGACGAGCACTCGATGAGCTCGGCGCCGGGGCAGCATGAGCGTCATTCGACCCACCTCGTCGTACGAGTTTACGTGCTAGTAACATTATTGGCCACGGCCAGGTCAGGTGTCGTTGCATGATCGTGCGCGCGCCCGGTAGCCTGTAGGGCATGCGAAATCCAAATCAGTGGTGGCGCCGCTAGCAGGCGGCGTGGGTTTCGCATTCGCGAACAGGAGCAACCGGCCGCCCCGACAGGCGGCCTTCTTCATGTCCGCCTCCGGGGCATTACGAAAATCAAGGGGCGAGACAAGTGGATACCAGCGGATACACCACGGCCGGCGGCGTCGAGGTCGAACGCTTCGTGCGAGAGGTGCCCGAGGCGGCGCTCGAAGAGATCGTGACCTCGCTCGGCGAGCGTCGCGGCGGCGCGTTCTCCTCCGGCATGGACTACCCCGGCCGGTACAGCCGCTGGGCTTTCGGCTACGTCGATCCCTGCGTGGAGATCGTCGCCAGGGGGCGGCGGATCTCGGCCCGCGCGCTCAACGAGCGCGGTCGCGTTGTCCTCCCCGCCATCGCCTCGTGCCTGCTCGCGGCGGGCAAGCCGGTGGTCGCCCCGACCTCCGAGCACGTCGAGGTGACGATCGACGAGTCCGAGGATCTGCTCCCCGAAGAGATGCGCAGCCGCCGCCCGACCGTGTTCACCGCGATCCGCGAGCTGATGGCGGCCTTCCGCGGCGACGACCCGCATCTCGGGCTGTACGGCGCCTTCGGATACGACCTGGCCTTCCAGTTCGAGCCGATCCGCTACACGCTGCCCCGGCCGGGTGATCAGCGCGACCTGGTGCTCCACCTGCCGGACCGGCTGGTCGTGATCGACCGCGTGCGCGAGACCAGCAGGGAATACCTTTACGACTTCGTCGTGGATGGCGTCTCCACCCGGGGCCTGGAACGCACGGGTGAGACGTTCCCGATGGCCGCCCCCACCGAGATCCCGCCGAACCCGGAGAGGGGGGCGTACGCCGAGATCGTCGCCAAGGCGAAGGAGAAGTTCAAGCGCGGCGACCTGTTCGAGGTCGTCCCCGGCCAGGTCTTCCACTCCTCCTGCACCGACCCCGCCGCCTTCTACCGCTGCCTGCGCACGAGCAACCCGGCGCCGTACGAGTTCCTGCTCAACCTCGGTGACGGCGAGCACCTGGTGGGCGCGTCACCCGAGATGTACGTCCGGGTCACCGGCGACCGCGTCGAGACCTGCCCGATCTCCGGCACCATCGCCCGCGGGGCCAACCCCGTCGAGGACGCCGAGGCCATCCGCACCCTCCTTTCCAGCGTGAAGGAGGAGTCCGAGCTGACCATGTGCACCGACGTGGACCGCAACGACAAGTCGCGCATCTGCGTCCCCGGCACCGTGCGGGTCATCGGCCGCCGCCAGATCGAGATGTACTCCCGGCTCATCCACACCGTCGACCACATCGAGGGCCGGCTGCGTCCCGAGTTCGACGCCCTCGACGCGTTCCTCACCCACATGTGGGCGGTCACCGTCACCGGAGCGCCCAAGACCTGGGCCATGCAGTTCATCGAGGACAACGAGGCCACCACCCGTCGCTGGTACGGCGGGGCCGTCGGCTTCATCGGCTTCGACGGCTCCATGAACACCGGCCTCACCCTGCGTACCGCGCAGATCCGCGGCGGCGTGGCCACGGTCAGGGCCGGCGCCACGCTGCTGTTCGACTCCGACCCCGAGGCCGAGGAGCGCGAGACCGAGCTCAAGGCCAGCGCCCTCCTCGGGGCACTCGCCGCCGTCGGCCAGGAGCGGCAGGAGGCCGCGCAGGTGCAGGCCGCCGACCTGCCCGGCACGGGGCACACCGTGCTTCTTGTGGACCACGAGGACTCCTTCGTCAACACGCTGGCCGACTACTTCCGCCAGCAGGGCGCGTCCGTGGTGACCCTGCGGCACGGGTTCCCGCTGGAGATGCTCGACGAGATCGCGCCGACGCTCGTGGTCCTTTCGCCCGGCCCGGGCTGGCCGTCCGACTTCGGCTGCTCCGCCCTCGTCGAGGCGCTGTACACCAGGGAACTGCCTGTCTTCGGCGTCTGCCTCGGAATGCAGGCGATGATCGAGCAGGCCGGGGGCACCCTGGAGCTGCTCCCGTACCCCGAGCACGGCAAGCGCGGGCAGGTGCGCAGGGAAGGGGAGAGCGCGCTGCTCGACGGCCTGCCCGCCGAGTTCGTGGCCGCGCGCTACCACTCGCTGCACGCCAAGCGGCCCGGTGTGCGTGGTTTCGCCGTCACCGCCACGACTCCGGACGGCGCGGCGATGGCCATCGAGGACGCCGAGAACCGGCGCTTCGCCGTGCAGTTCCACCCCGAGTCGATCCTCACCACCCAGGGCGGCGCCGGCGCCAGGATCATCGCCAACGTCCTGCGCCTCTGCGCGCGATAGCCGTTCCCGTTCAGCGGCCGTCCGGGCCGGTGCGGAAAAGCCGTACCAGCCTGGGCGGCTGAACAACCTGAACAACCTGAAACTGCCTGAAACTGCCTGAACACCGTGAACAGGCCGCGCAGGGCGAACGAGGCGGGACGGTGGTGGTCGGGTCACCTTCGGGGGCGGCGGCAAGGCGAAACCGAGAACAATGCGAGTCTGCGGGGCAATGCCGCGCTCCTGGGATGCACGCCCTGGCCGATGCGCGCCGATGATCAGCTTTTCTCCCGTGGTCGGCCGCTCCCGTGGTCGGCCGCGCTCGTGATCAGCCGCGCTCGTGAGCAGAGGTGCTCTCGTGATCAGCTGTGCCTGTGAGCACCGGCGCGCCGGGGGTGATCCCGGGGAGACGCGACTCGGAAGCACCTGATTCGGCGACAGACGCGGCGCAACAGAGGTGATTCCGGGATGAAACGGGTCTGGCGCTGTTTCTCCAGTGGGCGGTGGCAGAGGAAAGCTTGAAACTCGAATTCCGTTCTACCGGCTATCCGATTGGTTGATGGTTGGCGTCAGATACTTCCCCTTAGATCGATTTATCATCAAAAAGTAGGAGGAAATTGGATGATCTTTGGTCGATAATCGCCTGCGATGAGTGCGATCGAGATCCGAAACCTGTCGAAATCCTTCGGCGCGGTGCGAGCGGTCGACGGCGTCTCCTTCACGGTGGAGGCAGGATCCGTCACCGGGTACCTCGGGCCGAACGGCGCCGGAAAGACCACCACACTGCGTTCCCTGCTCGGCCTGGTCACGCCCGACTCGGGCGAGGCGCTGGTCAACGGGAAGCGCTACACCGCCATGGCCGCGCCCCTCAATGAGGTCGGGGCCGTGCTCGAAGCCACCAACTTCCATCCCGGCCGTACCGCGCGCAACCATCTGCGGCTGCTCTGCGTCGCCGCCGGGCTCCCCGTCGGGAGCGCGGACGAGGCTCTCGCCCAGGTCGGCCTGGCGGAGGCAGCGGGCAAGCGCGTCGGCGGCTTCTCGCTCGGCATGCGCCAGCGGCTCGCCCTCGCCTCCGCGCTACTAGGCGAGCCCAAGGTCTACATCCTGGACGAACCGGCCAACGGACTGGACCCGGCCGGCATCCAGTGGCTGCGCGGCTTCCTGCGGCACCTCGCCCATGACCGGGGCGCGGCTGTCCTGGTGTCCAGTCACGTGCTGTCCGAGGTCGAGCAGACCGTGGACAACGTCGTGATCATCGCGAGTGGCCGTCTCGTACGGCAGGGCACGCTGGCCGAGCTCACAACCAACGGCGAGAAGACCGTACGGGTCCGGACGGCGGAGGGTAGCGACCTCGAACCCGCGCTGGAGAAGGCGGGGGCGACGGTCGAGCGGCTCGACGACGGCGCGCTGCGCGTCCACGGTCTCGCGCCAGAGGAGATCGGGCGGATCGTGCTCGACCAGCGGGTCGTGCTCACCGAGCTGGCCGCCGAACGGTCGGATCTGCAGAAGGTCTTCCTGGAACTGACGGAGGAACGATGATCGGCCTGGTGCGTGCGGAGCTGTTGAAGCTGACCACCACGCGGCTCTGGTGGGTCATGCTCCTCGTCACCCTCTTCCTGATCGGCGTGAACCTCGCCGTCTTCATCGGCTTCGCCGGTAACCCGCAGGGCGGCCTGCCCGCCCTGGACACGCCGGAGTGGGGACAGCTCGCGTTGTCGGCCGGATCGAGCGGCAAGATCTTCGTGATGATCCTCGGCGTCGTGATGCTCACTTCCGAATATCGCTACCAGACGATCACCGGCACCTTCCTGACGACGCCGCAGCGCGGACGCGTGATCGCCGCCAAGCTGCTCGCCGGCCTGATCGTGGGTGCCCTGTTCGCGCTGGCCGTGCTGATCTTCACGGCTCTGATCGTGATCCCGACGGTGCTGATCGCGGGAGGCGAGCTGTCACTGACGGAGTTGCGTGTCCCGCAGATCGGCCTCGGGACCGTCGCCTCGCTCGCGCTTTACGCGATCTTGGGCATCGCTCTGGGCGCGCTGGTGCGCAACCAGATCGCCGGCATCGTCGGAGCCGTGGCCTGGGCGTACGTGATCGAGAGTGTCTTCTTGGCGATCCCCGCCTTGCAGGTCGTGGGCAAGTGGTTCCCCGGCGGTGCCGCCCAAGCACTGATGAACATCGACGTGAACACCGGCATGAACACCGGCATGGGAACCGACATGCTGCCTCCATGGGGCGGCGCCATCGTCCTTGTCGGCTACGCGGTCGTCTTCGCGGTCGTGGCCTCCGCCACCACAGTCCGCCGCGACATCACCTGAGTTCGCAGCGTTGTGTAGCGAGCGCTGCCGTCAGTGCCATACGCCGCGTCGTATGGCAGCGCTCGTATGGCAGCGCTTGTATGGCAGACCCCTCTCGGGACTCTGAGGGCCCGTGTCCGGTCCATCAACGATTGGGGCGGGGGCCGATGTAGGTGAATGCCCATCGGTTGTCGCCGACGCGGTGGAGTTGGTAGCGCTCGGGGTGTTGGTAGCGGTCGCGGTTGTGGAATTGGCAGGTGGGTCCGAGGTTGTCGAGGTCGGTGGCGCCTGCGTCGCTCCAGTTTTGGACGTGGTCGATCTGGCAGAGGTGGGCGGGTAGGTGGCAGTCGTCGACCATGCAGGTGGCGTAGCGGGCGAGGATGGCTCGCCGCTGTGTTCTGGTGGCGCGGCGGACGGTGCGTCCGACGTCCAGGACTCGTCCTTCGGCGTTCATGACCAGGCGGGTGAGGCTGGAGGTGGATGCCAGGCGGTGGATGTCGGTGACGGGGAGGAACTGCCCGGTGGACAGCAGTAGGCCGGGCAGCGTCCGGCCCGAGATCAGCCCGCCAGGGGTCACCCAGTCAGACACCCGCCTGCTCCGCGACGTGCTTCGCCTACCGCGTGGCCCACTCGCCGTATCCCGTGACGTGCTTCGCCTACCGCGCGACGCACCGCCCGTGTCTTGCGGCGTGCTTCGCCTACCGTGCGGCGCGCCGTCTGCGTCTTGTGATGTGCTTCGCCTGTCCCGCGGCGCGCCGCCTGCGTTTTGCGGTGTGCTTCGCCTATCCCGCGATGTACTCGCTGTATCCCGCGATGGGCCGCCCGTGGCTTGCGTCCGGTCTCGTCCGTCCGCTGTCGTGCACGCTTCATCCCGGGTCGTGCCACGACCTTTGCCGGACGGCCTGCGTTCCTGCCCGGGCGTGTTCCGCTCGCTTGCGGACGGCTCCCGTTCGCGCCGTGGTTTGTCCGGCTCTTGTCGTGTTGTGGGCGGCTCATCTGTGTTTGATGTCGAGGCTGTAGCGGGAGGTCCGCTCTCGGTCCTGGCGCCAGTCGCACTCGCGGCCGTGGTGGTTGCGCCGCTGAGGTGAGCAGCTGTGTGATGCGTCTGGGTGTCATCGGCGGCCGAGTCGCCAACGGCTGCCGCTGCCCCGTCGGTGGCCGCCTCTTGGCCGGTTGTCTTTCCGGCAGCCGTGTCTCGGGCCGCCGCGTCCTGCGGCGCGGCCGTGCCTTGCATGGTGGCATCCTGCCTGGCGGCGTCCTGCCTGGCGGTGCCCTGCCCGCTCTGGGCGTGGTCAGTACTCTCCCGGGCTGCCGCGCCCTGGGTGGTGGTGGTGCCGTGGCCGGCTTCCTCGCAGTCGGCGCTCTCGCGGGCAGCGGTGTTCTCGCGGGCTGTCATGTCTTGTGCGCCGCTGTCCTGGGCGGCCCTGTCGCGGGCAGCCTCCTCGGAGCCGGCGCTGTCGTGGTCGGCACGCTCCGGGGCTGCCACGTCGTGCGTGGCAGCAGCTTGCGCGTCGGCGCCACGGCCGGAGACACCACGGCCGGGGGCGCCGTGGTCGTGGGCCGCCATGTCGTGCGTGGCCGCCTCTTGCGTGTCGGCGCCCTGGGCCGGGGTGCCCTGAGCCGGGGTGCACCGGGCCGGGGTGTCGTGGCTGGGGGCTGCCGGTGGGTCGTCGGGGAGGGACTCGGCGTTGACCAGAACCAGCAGCTCGGTGCCGATCTGGTGTTCCAGCAGCGCGATCAGCGTGTCGGCATTCCGCACCCGCAGCGGCCGGTCATCACCCTCGGCCTTGGGCTTGGCATACGCATCCAGCAACGCCCGAAGCCGCGCGCCCGCCTCCCGGGGCAGCCGGAACTCCCCCTCCAGGCCGCCGGTGGAGCTTTCCCGCACAAGCAGGAAACGCTGCCGGTAGTCGGCCTCGGCGTCATCGGCCTCCCCATCAGGGTTCAGCACCGCGTGCAGGTAGCGGCCGGCCCGGGCGATCTCCGCCGGAGTCGCCTGCTCGGCGAGCGTGATGAGGATCGGCTCGGCCAGCGCGGCCTGCTCATCGGTCAACCGGCCGGTCGCCGCGCAGATCGCCGTCACATACCCCTCCGCCAGGCTGCCGTCGGCGAACCGGGCCCGCACCGTGGGTAGGCGGGCCAGCTCCACCGCGAGCGCCAGCATCCGGCCCGCGCCCGCGACACTCATCCCGGCAGCGGTACGCAGCCAGGACTTGGTGGAGGCATGCCCGCACGCCTTGGCCTCACCGGCGGCATGCACCCGCTCCACCCGCGCCGCGATCGCCGAGATGAGCCGATCCCGCGCGAACAGCAGGTCTTCCGCCTCGGCCAGACACACCCCCGGCGAGTCCGGCACCAGCGCGAGCGCCAGCTCAGAGGCCGTCTCCCGGACCGAGGCCACCAACGGCCACGACACCCGACCCGACGACATGCCACCACCGGGAGCGGCCTGCTCCTCCGCCGGAGCCTCGCCGTCATCGAAGGTCTCGCCGTTGCCGGAGCTTTCATGACCACGAGCGTCTCCACGGTGGGACGCTTCCCGGAAGCCGGAAGCACGCTGCTTCTCGGTCGGACCTTCGTCGGTGTGCAAGGCGTCGCCGTTGGGGGGAGTCTCGCCATAGGCGAAGGCACCTCCACGGTGGGAGGCTTTCCCGCATCCGGAAGCAGGCCGCTGCTCCGCGGCCGGAGCGCCGTTGTGGACGGTGCCGCTGCTCGCAGACGTGGGTGCCGCGCAGTCCTTGTCGGGGGCAAGGGCTGAACTGCCGTCCGACCTCCAGGACTTCGCCCGCGAGGTGATCTGATCCCACCACTCGGAATCGCACGGCCCAGGCGGAGAAGGACGCTCGTCTCGCGAAAAGAACTCCAACGATCCGAAGAACTCCGCCACGCCCGCCCCCTCCCCGGCTATTCGAACGCGCATCTGAATAATGCCACACTCGAACACGTATTCGCAACAGTTTTCGAGGGGTGACTGGCTGATTCTTTTGCGGCAGAATTGGAAAGATGTCCCTTTAAGTACGTATTACAGCGCAAATTGGAGGTCTTAAGTTAATGCCGTCGCCCTGTTGTTGATCGAACGACTTGTCGCGGAACATCCAGAATGATGCTAGGGGCAAGCTGTAGCTCAATGTGGAGAATATCCGCGATGTCCTGAATGCTGCTAACGCTAGGAGTGTGGTGCTTTGGAATTAAGTGTTTGAGAGGGGGTGATAAGGGGCGGCCTGTCGTGCAGTCGTAGTCGAGGAAGATCGCCAACATGCTCGGGTGTCGCGCGAGCGCCACCGCCCCTTCGATCTCACTGGCGCCCAACGGGGGCTGGTCGAGCCGCTGCTGCCCGCGCCGAATACCGGCGGCCGGCCGGAGAATCACTTGCGCCGTGCGTCTCAGTCCGTACGGCCGTACGCCCGCAGAAAGGCGCGGACGCCGGCCGCGGCGATGCGGTCGGTCTCCTCCGGCGGGAGTGGGCAGACACCCCAGTACGAGCGGATCGCGATGTCGGTCGAGGTGAGGGTCATGAGGTGACCGGCGGCCTGGGCGGGGTCGCCGCGGGCATCGATCAGGCCGTGGGTATCAGGCCGTGGGCGTCCAGTGCGGCCATCGCGGCGGCCGGTTCGCGTCCCGTCGCGCGCGGCAAAAACGTACTCGGCGCCTCGGCGGAGGCGTGAGAATTTCGATTCCGGCAATGTTGATATTTAGGCGAGTAAGCTCCATGTAATCACCCTCGCTGTCTCGGTCTTTTTGCTGCTCTGGTGATTTTCTTGTGATCTTCCTGATGAATGCGCGGGTACGCACGGTCCCGTCACTTCAAGAGAAATCACCAGGACGGCATTCACCTGAAATATGTCAACGCGATTTCCGGTGCCATCCTGGTGGATTTACGTATTGAAGCGGACGAGTCCGGTGAAACTCCACGCGAGTCCTTTCAGGAGAATCCGTGCAAGGTTTTTCTCGACGAGCGCCGCTGGTCGTGGTGCTCGCCATGGCCGCAGCGGCACTCATGGGCTTCCCGGCCCAGGCGGACGCCACCGCCTCGGTCGCGGGCACCCGGTCACCCGCGTTTTCGCGCCCGGAGAGAACTCCCACCCCCGTGCCCGTCGTCGCGCAGGCACCGAGCACCGTGGGGCAGCTCTGCGGCCCGCCGTACGTCCAGGGCAACCCGAACCTGGGTCCGCTGTACCTCCCGCGCGACGGATGGATCGCCAGGATCCTGAAGGGTTACGCCCCTCTCGGCGGGCTGGCGCCGATGACGTTCATTTACCGCTACTGGAACGACTCGGCCAACGGGTGGCGCTATCCACAGGACTTCGGGTTCGCCCATGCCGGGGGATACACCAACAGCAGGCCGCTGAACTCCAGCGAGGTCCTTCCCGTGGGGACGAAGCTCGACCGGTTCGGCGGCGAGGGCGGGGCCTTCCTCGCGCCTTACGGCACGCCGTACGTGCGGCGCTCCCTCCCGCCGAGCAATCTCAACACCTTCTCGGGTGACCCGCAGCATCTGTGCAACTACCACGCCTATGAGGTCGTCAAGGCGTTCACGGTCGATTCCGGGCCGGCCGCTTCGGCCTTCCAGCAGAAGGGAGTCGGAACGCAGTACCACTTGCTCAGCAAGCACCTCCCCGAGGCACCTCAGACGTCCGCGGAACTGCCGGTGAGCTGGCTGGTCGACAACGGATATCTCAAGCGGCTGAACTGATCACCATCGGCCGATCACACCACGCCCTCCCGGCCATCTCGTCGGCCGGGAGGGCGTACGGCGGTCATCACACGACCGCTCCGAACCGCGGGCGGCCCCCGCGGAAATCACGTCCTGAGGGCGGGGACTCATGGCCGAAGCTCGCGCAGCTGCGCCTCGATGGACGGGGCGCCGAGGCGGTTGTCGATCTCGATGTACGGCACGGCCGGAGGATCGTCCACGCGGATGGCCTGGAGATACTCCTCGAACCGGTCGAGCTTCTGGCCGTCCCTGAGCAGCCCGCGTTCCGTCAGCCGCGCGCGCAGGGTGGGACCGTCTGAGCGGACCCAGAGCAAATGGACGGGCGGTCCGCCCAGCTCGGCGACCCAGTGACGCCACCGATCCGCGTCGTGCACCTGCGAGGTGAACGGGCCGCTGAGCATCACCGGGCAGCCGTGCGAGCGGATCTCGTACGCGGCCGCGGTCAGGCCTTCGTACTCGTGCCGCTTGATGTGCCGGTCGTACCAGGGCCCCTCGCGCTCGCCGGGCGGCCTGCCGTACGCGGCGAGGGTGGCCTCGACGAAGGCTCCGTAGACCGTGTCCTTGTCCAGCAGGGCGGGCACGGGGTCCAGCCGGCGCATGAGCGCCGAGCAGACCGTCGACTTGCCCGCCCCGGGAGGCCCGGACACGATCCAGAGCGGTGCTTTCATCCCTCCATCATGTCCGGGCTCTGTCAGAACCCGCAGAGCTCCGACAGCGTCTTCGCGGCCTTGTCGTTGGGCGTGGGGGTGGCCGCTTGGGGCGTGCCGCTCGCGGAGGTGCCCACGGACGGGCCGGCCGAGGCGCCCGCCGCCGGCGAGCCGGAGGTGGAGACGGACGCACCCGTCCCGCTCGGGCTCGCGGTGACGACCGCGGCCGAGGTACGGCTGTCCGCCATGGACTCGTGGATGGCCTTCATGGTCATCTTGCGGATCTTGGCCCAGTCGGGGTTGCCGGTGTAGATGAGCGGCGGCACGAACTGGAGGCTGGTGATCTTGGAGTCCTTCACCTTCAACCCGAGAGGGACCAGGTGCTCCAGAAGATCGCGCGGGATGTCGGTGCGGAACATGTGCCGCGCGGCGGCGGCGATCTTGTTGAAGTTGGCGAGCACGGTGGCCGGGCTGGCCTGCTGCGCGAGCGCGCCGATCACGCAGCGCTGGCGGGCCATGCGGGAGAAGTCGTCGCTGTTGACCCGCGAGCGGCCGTACCAGAGGACCTCCTCGCCGTTCAGCTTCCGGTAACCGGCCTTGATGGTGCCGGCGGTGCCGTAGAGGCCGCCCCACTTGACGTCCTGCTCGACCCGGATGCGGAGCCCGCCGATGGCGTCGACCAGCCGGGCGAAACCGAACATGTCGACCATCGCGTAGTAGTCGATGTTCAGGCCGAGCGTGTAGCCGATTGCGTCCTTCAGAGCCTCGGGGCCGCGGTTCTTGCCGCCCATGAGTTGCGGGTTGTTGTCGGCGTAGTACCAGACGGCGTTCAGCAGACCCTGCCCCTCGGCGTCGAACCCGTTGGGGAACTGCTTGTGCATCGGGCTGCTCGGCGGGAACCGCACGTACTGGAGGTTGCGCGGCAGGCTGAACAGGACGGTGTTGCCGGTGGCGAGGTTGACGCTGGCCACGGTCATCGAGTCGGTGCGCACGCCCTCGCGGTTGCCGGCGGCGTCCGCGCCGATGAGGAGGAAGTTCACCCTCTTGCGCCCGTTCCAGGGGTCCTCCGCGCGGATGGGGGAGGGGCTCGGGCCGCCCGGGTTGGGCACGAAGACGTCGTCGAGGAGGTCGTCCGCGGTCTTGATGGTGGTCGCGGTCAGCGCGAACGGGGCCATCACCGAGACGCACAGCACGCCGACGACGATTCCGGACACGATCTGCCCCTTGCGAGGCAGGCGGTTCGGGCGGAGCGCCATGTACGACGTGGCGATCAGGGTGAACCAGGCGAGGGCGCCCGCGCCCGCTGCGACCATGACCGTCGTGAGCGTGCTCGGCCGGAGCACCGCGCCGGTGTTCCACAGGAACTGCAGGCCGTAGGCCACCGCCGCGACCAGGATCGCGCCGAAGACAGCGAGCATGATGAAGCCGGTACGGCGCTTGCCCGCCCGCAGGTGTGCCGCACCGGGGACGATCGCCGACAGTGCGGTCCAGCCGATGAGGGAGGCGGTGGTCACCGGCTTCCCATAGCGCGGTCCCCCGCCCTTGCCCCGGGAAACCCGGGACCCGGCCTGCGAGGGGCCCGCATTGCGCTGGGAAACCCGGGACCCGGCCTGCGAGGGGCCCGCATTGCGCTGGGGAGCCCGGGACCGGGCCTGCGGGGCGCCCGCATCGCGCTGGGACCCCTGGCCCTTACTCCGGGGAGCGTCGCCCGCGCGCTGCGGGCCCTCGCCCTCGCGCTGCGGGACCGGATTCTGTGGTTCTCCGGGCTCGCGCCCGTGGCTGTCCGCGCCGCGCTCGGGGTCTCCGGCCCCACGCTGGGCGTTCCCGGCCGGACGTTTCCGGGAGCGCGGTTGTGACGGTGCCTCCGGGCCGTCCCCGGCCTCGTCCATGGCGTCCCCACGGCGCATGGTGAACCGCTCCCGTCTCGTCGGCAAATGCCCGGTATCCGAAGTTGAACGAATTGACGAGGGATTCTAGCCCCATATCCCGACAAGGCTGACAGAAGCCAAATAAGGGACTATGAGACCTCTGAGCCGCCGACGACCCACGTGTTGCACTGGTAGGCCTTCTGCCGTACGTATCCCTGCCGGAACCATCCGTAATTGCTGGCCGTGCTGCCGTGATCGCGCGGCCCGCCGGGCGGGTCGCCCAGGTGGTTGTAGGCCCACAGCAGGGAGTTGCGTTGGCTCGCGTTGATCGGATAGGTGGTCGCCACCGAGCGCATGAACATCCCGCCGAAGCAGGTCGCCTGGAGTTCGTGCCGACGGGTCAGGGCCAGCTTGGTGCTCTTCGACGACGTGTCGAGGTAGCGGCTCCACCACTGCTCGGAGATGCCGCTGATGTTCTGGATGTGATGGCCGTACTCGTGGCCCATCATGCTGATGATGTAGCCGTGCCAGTTACCCAGTGAGCCGTACTCCTTGGTCATGGCGGAGGTGGAGGCGTAGATCGTGCTGTTGCGCGGGCAGTAGTACGGCACGTTGCTCCCGGGGGAAGGGAAGTCGCCGCACGCGCCGCGTCCCTTACCCGCGGCGATCATGTAGCCAGGGGCGCGCCAGGTGATCCCGGCACGGGCCAGCGCGGGTGCCCACGCCCTCCCCATGCACTGTCCGGTCTTCATGATCAGCGCCTTGAACTGCGCGTGGTTGTAGATGCTGGCGTTCCCAGCGGGGCACCTCGTCGTCGGCAGGGCGCCGGCGAGGTAGAGGCTGTTGGCCTTCAGGCTCCGGTTGACCGCCGGCCGGGGTGTCGGCTCCGTGGTCGGCTGCGATGTGGGCTTTGAGGTGGGCTGCGACGTGGGCTTGCCGTACGGCGGAGGCGAGTAGGTGTACGTCGGCAACGCGATCGGCGTGGTCGCCTCCTTGCTCACCGAGTTCTTGAGCAGTGCCGCGCCGACGAACAGGACCACGAGAGCGAGCGCCATCACGCCCAGCACTCCGCCGACGATCGCACCGGCGCCTGACTTCTTCTTCGGGTGCCAGCCGGGCGGCGTGTAGCGCGGCGGGCCGTACGGACCGGCCGGCCGCTGTGGTCCCGGCGGGTACGGCGGGCCCGGGGGCTGTGGTTGCGGGGCCCAGCCCTGCGGCCCCTGGGGGAAACCGCCACCCGGAGGCGGCTGCGGCATCCCAGGAGGCGCGCCCTGCGGGATGCCCTGCGGTACGCCCTGGGGCACTCCATAGGGCACGCCCTGCGGCGGCCCCTGCGGCGGGCCGTACGGTCCACCCGGCGGCATCCCGTTCGGCATTCCGGGCGCACCGTACGGCGGGCCCTGCGGCGGTGCCGGCGGAGCGGGAGGAGGCGGGTGAACACCCTGCGCCCCGCCCGCCGGAGGGGCCTGCGGCGCCCCCTGGGGTGGTGGCGGATAGGGCGCCACCCCAGGCGGCGGGTAGGGCGCGCCCTGGCCGCCGGGTGGTGGCGGAGGCGGAAACTCCGAGGGTTGCCCCGGGTACGGATTCCTGCGCTGCGGCGGCGGTGGAGGGTACTGCGTCGCCAAAGTTTTGCCCCTTTATCCGGATATTGGGCAAAACCATACTGATTTCACACCTGTCACGGATGTCACAGTGAGTGGGAGCGGAGGGTAATCACCCGAGGTGATCTCTGCGATGTTCCGGAATAGTCGAGCCTTCCTGCCCTAGCTTTTCTCGCATGAATCTGCAGCAGCTCCGTTATGTGGTCGCGACTGCGGAGCACCGCACCATGACCGACGCGGCCCGGTCTCTCTACATCGCGCAACCCGCACTCTCCCGCGCGATCCGGGACCTGGAGCGCGAGCTGGGCATGACCCTCTTCGCGCGCTCGGGCCGGGGCGTCATGGTGACCGCGCAGGGGAGGCGGGTGGTCAAGCTCGCCCGTGAGGCGCTCGACGCCGTGCACGAGATCGAGATGCTGGCGGCGAACACGCACGCGGCCGGGGTGGAGCTGCGCATCGCCTCCACCCCCAGCCTGGAGCCGGGTCTCGCCGGACGGCTGCTGCCCGCCTACGCGGCCGAGCATCCGGGCATCCGCGTGCAGATCGTGCGCTGCGACGGGCGTGACAGCGTGGTCAGCGCCGTGCGCGAGCAGCGTGCGGATCTCGGCCTCACCGACCTGCCGGTACCGACCGACCTGGTGACCCATCCGGTCGAGCGGCAGGAGATCGTGCTGATCTCGCCTCCCGGCGCGGGACTCCCCGAGCCCGTGCCGCTGGCCCGGCTGAACGGCATGCGCCTGGTGCTGCCCACCGCGGGAAGCCCGCGCCGCAGGGAGTTCGACCACATCTTCACGACGTACGGCGTCCGCCCCGTCGTGGCGGTCGAGTCCGACGACCGGGCCGGCTGGCTGGCCGCGGTGAGGGACGTCGGCGCGCATCTGCTCTGGTACCGCGCGATGGCCGAGCAGGCCGCGCGGGCCGGTCTGGAGGTCCGTCCCCTGAGCCCGGCGCTCAAGAAGGTCATCGCGGTGGTGCACGCCCGGCGGAGGCTTCCGCCCATGGCGCAGGACTTCCTCGCCGTCGCCGAGGGCGGCTCCGCCGCGTAGCTTTGGAGCGCTCCAAGACACCCGCGCCGCATTCCCCGATGGTCATTGATCGTGTCCTCAGGTGACGGAGGTAATCTGGCCGAGATGTCTACTCTGCGCCTTCGCGGCCGGGCCTTCGGCCCCGGTGACTACGCGATCATGGCGGTGGTCAACCGCACACCCGACTCGTTCTTCGACAGGGGAGCGACCTTCGGGTTCGGCGCCGCGCTCGACGCGGCCTCGCGCCTGATCGACGAGGGAGCCGACATCGTCGACATCGGCGGCGTCAAGGCCGGCCCGGGTGACGAGGTGGATCCGGCGGAGGAGATCCGCCGGGTCGCCGACCTGGTCGCCGCGGTCCGGGCCCACCACCCCGACGTGATCATCAGTGTGGACACCTGGCGGTCCGAGGTCGCGGAGGTCGTCGCCGAGGCTGGCGCGGACCTTCTCAACGACACCTGGGGCGGGGTGGACCCCGGTCTCGCGGAGGTCGCCGCCCGGCACGGCATCGGCCTCGTCTGCGCGCACGCCGGCCGGGTCGAGCCGCGGACCCGGCCGCATCGCATCGCGTACGCGGACGTGGTGGCCGACGTGATCGGCTACACCACCGCGCTGGCGGAGAAGGCCGTCTCGGCGGGCGTCCGCAAGGACGCCGTCCTGATCGATCCGGCGCACGACTTCGGCAAGAACACCTGGCACTCCCTGGAGATCAGCCGGCGCCTGGACGAGATGGTGGCCACCGGCTGGCCGGTGCTGGTGGCCGTGTCCAACAAGGACTTCGTCGGCGAGACGCTCGGCGGCCTCCCCGTCGAGGAACGCCACGCCGGGACCCTCGCCACCCTCGCCGTGTCCGCCCTCCAGGGGGCGCGGGTCTTCCGCGTCCACGACGCCGCCGGCGCCCGCACCGCCCTGGACGTCGTCGAGCGCCTGCGCGCCTGACCCGCCGTCGCCTATGTGCTGATCGGGAGCGTCCTGATCGGGAACGTCCTGGCCGGAACGTCCTGATCGGGAAGGCGGGACCGTCAGGAGTAGAGGCCGGACAGGAACCGGATCAGGACCGTCTCCCGGACCTCGGCGGGCAGCGCGTCGAGGACGGCGTTCACCACGGCCATCTCCTTCGGGCCGCCGCCGTCGAGCGAGATGCCGACCGAGGCGGCGAGTTCGGTGAAGGTGGCGTCGTCCAGCGCCTCCAGGTCCACCGAGGCGATGAGCTCGGGCAGGCCCTCCGGCACCGCGGCGACCGGAGCGCCGGGCCGCCTCCGCCGACTCGGCGATCACCTCCAGCATGGCGTCGACGCCGAGCAGCGTGACGCCGGTGACCGTGATGTGGACGTTGGCCGGGATCCCGGCGTACGACAACTGCGGCTGGAGGAACCAGCCGCGCCTGCGCGCCTCGTCCGCCAGCACGAACATGTCGATCCCGCTGTCCGGCTCGGCCGCGATGGCGACGAGGGACGACTCGGGGCGGCCCAGCACGCGCAGTCCGTGGATCGCCGCCACGCCCTTGACCAGCCTCCGGGTCGCCTCCAGGGTCCTGCGGCCCAGCTCCAGATAGCCGTCGCGGCCCAGAGACTGGAGGGTCGCCCACGCCCCGGCGAGCGGACCGGCCGAGCGCGAGCTCTGCACCGTGGCGTTGATGATCGTGTATCCGGGCCAGGCGGCGGAGGCGAAGTAGGCCCGGCGGCGCAGTTCCTCGTCCTTGAAGAGCAGGACGGAGGCTCCCTTCGGGGCGTAACCGAACTTGTGCAGGTCGCAAGAGAGCGACGTGACCCCGGGAACGCCGAGGTCGAACGCGGGGATCTCGGCCCCCGCCGCCCGCAGCCACGGGAGCAGCCACCCGCCCACGCAGGCGTCCACATGGCAGAGGACACCCCGCGACGAGGCGAGCGCGGCGACCTCCGCGACCGGGTCGATCACTCCCTGCGGATAGGACGGCGCGGACACCACGACGAGGATCGTCCGGTCACTGATCGCGGCCTCGACCACGGGCACGGAGACGCGGAACGTCACCGGGTCCACCGGCACGGGCACGACCTCCACGCCCAGATAGTGGGCGGCCTTGTGGAACGCGGGATGCGCGGTCACCGGGAGCACGAGCTGCGGAACCTCCGCCGCGCCACCCGCTCCCGCACCCGCCGAGTCACCCGCCGCGCCGCTCTTGGCGCCGTTGGTCGCGCGCCAGTGGTCGCGGGCGGCCTTCACCGCCAGCATGATCGATTCAGTCCCGCCGCCGGTGAAGATCCCGGGGGTGGATTCGTGGCCGCCGAGCAGGCCCGCGACCGCGCCGACGACCTGTTTCTCCAGCTCGACCATGCTCGGGAACGCCGTCGGGTCGAGCATGTTGACCTCGAGCATCTCGGCATACGCCCGGTGCGCGGCGTCGTGGACCTCGGGGCGGCCGGTGTCGTACACGTACGCGGTCACCTTGCCGCCGCGGACGGGCAGATCGTCTGCCTTCAGCTCGGCCAGCTCGCTGAGCAGTTCGTGGACCGGCCGACCGTACTCGGGAAGCATCGGGTCTCCTTGGGGGGACGGAGAGCGGAGGGCGACTCCGATGCTAGAGACTCCGATGTCAGAGAAGGTACTCGGCGGGCGGCACCACCCCGAGCGACCGAGGTCAACCGGACGATGAGGCGCTCGGGAGAGTGGAGGCGACGGCGGCGTTCTTCACCGGAACGTCGCGCACCGTCACTTCTCCGGCCGTCCTGAATCGCATCCGCAGGGTGACGTACTGGCCGACGGTGAGCGGCCGCACCAGATCGCGCAGGGTCACGGTGTACGGCCCCGTGCCCACCCACACGAGCTGCCGCGCGCCCATAGGGATCTCGGGTTTCGACATGTCGACGGTCTTGGCCACCCCCTCGGCGCTCACCTGGACCAGGGCGTCCTCCGTCGGCCCGTCGTTGATCAGTGTGAAGTAGACGGGGGCGGAGGCGCCGGCCGGTTCCTGCGCGGTCGGCGCGGGCCCGACGATCGACACGTTCCTGATCTTGATCTTGCCGACCTGCGTGTTGTCGCCCTCGTTGCTGGGGTGTTTCCGCGCCAGGACCTCGTCCTTCCTGATGCCGCAACCGGCGCCGGAGAGGACCAGGACCGCAGCCGCGGTGCACCGTAGCCACCCATGCAGCCATTTACGAACGCACGCCATGAGCCACGCCCCCCGCACGCTATTTGTGGTCACTCGGATACATAACGTATCCATCGTCGCGCTGTGGGCGGCGTGCGGCCCGGCCTCCGAGGCGGAGCCTTTACCCGGACCTTTCACCCGGACGCGTCACCCGGACCTTTCACCCGGACGCGTCACCTGGACTCGTGTGACGTGGCGAGGGGAAGCCGGACGACGGCGCGCAGACCCGGCGCGGCGTCCTCCAGATGGACGCTCCCGCCGTGGGCCCGCACGGTCTCGCGGACGATGGCGAGGCCGAGCCCGGCGCCGCCGTCGTCACGGCTGCGGGCGCTGTCCAGGCGGGTGAACCGGTCGAAGACCCGCTCCCTGTCCTCCTCCGGGATGCCCGGCCCGTCGTCGGTCACGGTGAGCACCGCCGTATCTCCTCCAGCGCCCCCTCCAGCGCTGCTCCCTGCGCCGCCGAACCCTGTGCTTCCGGACCCTGTGCTTCCGGACCCTGTGCTTCCGGACCCTGTGCTTCCGGACCCTGTGCCGCCGAACTCCGTGCGCAGCCCGACGACCACCGTCGAGGTGGCGTGCCGTACGGCGTTGGCGACGAGGTTCGTCAGGACCCGCCCGAGGTCGAGGGCGTCGCCGTACACGGTGACGCCCGGCGTGAGGTCACCGGTGACGCCGTGCCGTTCGACGGTCCGGCCGGCCAGCTCGGCGAGATCGACCGGCTCGCGCCCGGCGGTCCGCCCCTCGTCGAGGCGGGCCAGCGCCAGCAGGTCCTCGGCCAGCCGGGACAGCCGCATCGTGTCCTCCAGCACGCCTTCGGCGGTCTCCCGCCAGTCTTGGCCCTCTGGGTGGCTGAGCGCGACCTCTAGTTGCAGCCGGATGCTGGCCAGCGGGCTGCGCAGCTCGTGCGATGCGTCGGAGATGAGGGCGCGCTGCCGGGCGCCGGCCGCCTCCAGACGGGCCAGCATGTCGTTCAGCGTGGTAGCGAGGGAGTGCACCTCGTCCCGCGCCTCGGGCACCGGCAGCCGCCGGGCGCGGGCGGTGCCGCTGATCTCGGCCGCGCCTCTGCGCAGCAGCGCGATCGGCCGCAGCGTCCTGCCGATGATCAGCCAGGACGCCGCCGCGAGCAGGATCAGCAGCAGCGGCGTCCCGACGATCAGCACGTGCCCGGTGGTCTCCAGGCTGCCCTGGACCTCCTTGAAGGACCGCGCGGCGATGACGGTGCGGCCTTCGTCCGCGCTGAGCGCCCGGACCCGCAGCGGGCCGGGGATCCCGTACGGCCGGCCGTCCAGGAAGCGGGGGAGCCCCGAGCGGATCGCGGCCTCCCGCTGCCTCTCGCCGAGCAGGGGGACCAGGCGGTCGGTGCCCGGTGTGGCGTTGACGATCCGCCCGGAGGCGTCGAGCACCTGGACGATCGTGTTGTCCGTGGTGACGATCTGGTCGCCGAGCCGCCCGGCGTCGGCCAACGCGACCACCTCGCGGGCGTGCTGGTACACCTCGTCGTCGATCGTCTGAGCCAGCGCCTTGCTGAGGACGCCCACGAAGACGTACGCGGACAGTGCCAGGGCGAGGGCCAGGATCGCCGAGGCGGTCGCGGTCAGCCGGAACCGCAGGCTCCTGCGCCGCCACCATCCGGCGGCGGGGAACCGCCCGCCGCGGATCCGGGGCGACGGCTCAGCCACCATCGCTGACCAGCCGGTATCCGGCCCCGCGTACCGTCTGGAGCGCGTTCCTGCCGAAAGGCGTGTCGATCTTGCGCCGGAGGTAGCCGACGTACACCTCGACCACGTTCGGATCGGTGTCGTACGTGTCCCAGACATGTTCGAGGATCTCCGACTTCGAGACGACCTCGTCGTGCCGCCGCATGAGGAACTCCAGCAGCGAGAACTCGCGGGGAGTCAGCTCGACGGCGGTCTCCCCGCGCGCGACCAGGCGGCGGGCGGGATCGAGGGAGAGGTCGCCCGCGCACAGCACGGCCGGCCGCCGCCCGCCGCCGCGTCGCAGCAGCGCCCGCAGCCGGGCCACCAGCACCACGTACGAGAACGGCTTGGCCAGGTAGTCGTCGGCGCCGAGGTCCAGCCCGTCGGCCATGTCGTACTCGCCGTC
Organism: Microtetraspora sp. NBRC 16547; assembly: GCF_030268965.1. Classification (GTDB taxonomy): domain Bacteria; phylum Actinomycetota; class Actinomycetes; order Streptosporangiales; family Streptosporangiaceae; genus Microtetraspora. The sequence goes on from NZ_BSSE01000027.1 coordinate 81,065, forward strand.
CTTGGCCGACAGCATCAGGATCGGCACCCAGTTCTCCTCGGCGCGCAGCCGCTTGCACACGTTGTAGCCGGACAGCCTGGGCAGCATGATGTCGAGCACGACCACGTCGTACTCGCCCGTGCGGGCACAGTGCAGGCCATCTTCGCCGTCGTGGGCGAGGTCGACCGCGAACCCCTCCGCCTGCAGGCCCCTTTTCAAGGCAGCCGCCATTCTTCGTTCGTCTTCGACCACCAGAACCCGCATCGCCCCATCCTGGCGCGTTCTGCCTGAGACCTCGCTGAGAGCCCTCTCAGGTCGTCTCAGCGTCGGCTCAGGATCGGGCGCGCAGGCTACGGGACGTCGGGCCGGTTCAGCGGACCGATGACATTTGACCCGGTTTTGCACGAAAAACCGAGCGATTCAGCACAGTGGAGGCATGACATGCGGAATGGAGCACGCGCCGTGAAGTGGGGAGTGCCGATCGCCGCCGTGGCGGTGGTGGCCGGAGTCGCGGCGGCCGGGCCGGTGATCGCGGCCGTCCAGGGCGATCCCTCTCTGCCGGACCGTACGGCGCGGGAGCTGGTGGCCGACGCCACGCGGAAGTGGCAGTCGGGCCAGTTGCCGCCGATGTCGGGCACGATCGTGCAGACGGCCTCCCTCGGCCTGCCCACCCTGCCGGTCGCCGGCGACGTGACCTCGCCGATCGCGCTGCTGGCCGGCTCCCACCAGGCCAAGGTCTGGTACGGCGGACCCGCCAAGGTCCGGCTGATGGTGCCCGGCGAGATGAGCGAGACCGACCTCATCGTGAACGGCGACCAGGTCTGGTGGTGGAACAGCGCCGCCAACACGGCCACCCGGGTCAAGGGGGCGCCGCCCGACGGGAAGCCGGAGGCCACGCCGTACGCGAGCGCGATCACGCCGCAGCAGGCGGCCGAGGAGGCGCTCAGGGCGGCCGGCGGGGACACCGAGATCACCGTCGGCAAGGACGCGACGGTCGCGGGTCGCGCCGCGTACGAGGTGGTGCTCACGCCCAAGGACGCCGGCTCGCTGATCAAGGACGTGCGGGTGGCGCTCGACGGCGAGACCCTCCTCCCGCTGCGCGTACAGGTGTACGCCAAGGGGACGGCCGAGCCGGCGTTCGAGGTCGGCTTCGACTCCGTGACGTTCTCCCCGCCCGCGCCGGAGAACTTCGCCTTCACGCCCCCCCTGGGAGCGAAGGTCGAGGAGTCGACGGTGCCGTCATTCGCGCACGGACCGCACGGAAAGGACGCGATCGAGAACGCCGCGCCGCGCGTGGTCGGGGACGGCTGGGACCGGGTGGTCGTCGCGTCCGTCCCCGAGCGGCTGACGCAGGACATGGCCGCGACCGCCGACAAGGCCGAGTCCTGGCGGGGCTCGAACGGCGTCACCTCGCTCACGGACGGGCTGCTGAAGTCGGCCACGCCGGTGCGCGGTGAGTGGGGGAGCGGCCGGCTGATCCGGACCAAGCTCGTCTCGGTTCTGCTCACCGACGACGGGCGGCTGGTCGCGGGCGCGGTCACGCCCGAGGTCCTCTATGCCGCGGCGGCCCAGAAGTGAGCGGCGCGCGACGGCCGTTCGCGGTGCTGGCCCTGGTGCCGTTCGCGGCGCGGTGCGCGGTGCTGGTGACGGTACCGGTGGTGGCGGGACGGTTCGCCGGATGAACACGGCGACGAGGGCGGGGGAGTCCATCGCGGCGCCCCCGTCCCTCCCCGACAAGAACGCGACCGTGAACGCGTCTGAGAACACGCCAGAGAACGCGATCGTCACGGCCGGGCTGACCAAGCGGTTCCGCGGTGGCCAGGTGGCCGTGGACGACCTGAACCTGACCGTGCCGCGCGGATCGGTCTTCGGATTCCTCGGGCCGAACGGCTCGGGCAAGACGACCACGATCCGGATGCTGCTCGGGCTGGTCACCCCGACGTCCGGCGCCTGCTCGGTGCTCGGCGAGCCCATGCCCGCAGGGATCGCCAGGGCGCTCCCGAGGGTCGGCGCCCTCGTCGAGGGGCCGGCCTTCTATCCCTATCTCTCGGGCGAGGCCAACCTGCGCCGGTTCGACGCGGCCGATCCCCGCTCCGATCCGCGTACCGTGACGCGCCGCGTCGGCGAGGCGCTCGACCGGGTGGGGCTCGGGGCCGCGGCCGGCAAGCGCTACCGGGCCTACTCGCTCGGGATGCGCCACCGCCTGGCCATCGCGGCCACCCTGCTCGGGCCCAGGGAGCTGCTCATCCTCGACGAGCCGACCAACGGTCTGGACCCCCAGGGCACCAGGGAGGTACGCGCGCTGATCAAGGAGGTGGCCGCGGACGGCACCACGGTGTTCGTCTCCTCCCACCTGCTGTCGGAGGTGGAGCAGATGTGCACCCACGTCGGTGTGATGCGCACCGGGCGACTCGTCGCCCAGGGGCCGATCGCCGAGCTGAGCGCGGGTACCGCCCCTGTGGTGCGGGTCGAGACCTCCGACGCGGCGGGGGCGGCGGCCGTGCTCGCCCGGCTCGGCCTGAACGGCGCGGCCCAGGCTGGCACGACCCAGGCTGGCGCGACCCAGGCCGGCGGGGTCGCCACGGCCGAACTGGGCGACGCCCTCCCCGAGCGGATCTGCGCCGCGCTCGTCGACGAGGGCGTCGCCGTGCGGGGCTTCGCGGTGGTGCGGCCCAGCCTGGAGGACGTCTACGTCCGACTGACGGGAGAGGGTTTCGATGTCGAATCATGAGCCGCCGGGTCACCCGTCCGCCGTGGCCGTGGGGACGGGAGCCGCGCCGGGACGGGGCGCCGGGCCGGCACGCGCGGCGGCGCGGCTGCTCGCGTCCGAGACGGCGCTGACCTTCCGCAGGCCGCGGCACCTGGCCATGCTCGGGGTGCTCGCCGTCGTGCCGGTCCTGATCGGGGTGGCGGTGCGCCTGGTGGCCGGGGACGGGGACACGGGGTCGATCGTCGCCCAGGTGGCCGGCAACGGCCTCGTCCTCACCTTCACCGCGTTCTTCGTCATGCTGCCGCTGGCCCTGCCTCTGGCGGTGTCGGTGGTGGCGGGAGACGCCGTGGCGGGGGAGGCGAGCCAGGGCACCCTCAGGTATCTGCTCACCGCCCCGGCGGGACGCGGCAGGCTGCTCGCGCTGAAGTACGCGAACGTGGTGCTCTTCTGCCTGGCGTCCTGCACGCTGGTCGCGGTGTCCGCGCTGGTGGCCGGGCTGGCGCTGTTCCCGGCCGGGCCGGTCACGCTGCTGTCCGGCACAACGGTCCCCTTCGCCGAGGCGCTGCTGCGCGCCGGGGTGGCCGTGCTGTACGCCTCGGCGGGGATGGCGGCGCTCGGCGCGCTGGCGCTGGCGTTCTCGACGCTGACCGAGAACCCCGTCGGCGCGATCTCCGCGACCGTGGTGCTCGTCGTGGTGTCGGAGGTCCTCGCCGCGATCCCGCAGTTGTCGGCGCTCCGGCCGTTCCTGCTGACCTCGTGGTGGAACGCGTTCGACGGGGTTTTGCGGGCGCCGATGGACACCGGGCGCATGGGCACGGGGCTGCTGGTCTTCGCCGGGTACGGCGTGATCTCCGGGGCGTTCGCCTGGGCTCGGTTCACCTCCCGCGACGTCACCTCCTGACCGCTGTCAGGAAGACGCGCACCGTTTCGGGAGATTTGTCGCTATTGTTGCCGCCAACCGCGGAGCGCCCGCACCCCCCTCAGGGCGCCCCCACACGAGGTGGTAGTCATGCGGCACTTCTTCGGCCTGCTCGTTGGCGCGCTTCTCGCCACGGCCCTTGTCTTCGGGGGCGGCTGGGCCGCCCAGGAGGTGGTCCGCGGCGCGGTCGACAACGTCGACCCCTCCAAGGACGCCCGGATGCTCATCGCCCTCGGCGTGCTGGCCGTCGTCGGCCTGATGCTCGGCCTGGTGCTGGTGGGCCGGACGTCCCCGCTGGCGGCCTTCGTCCCGTCGATCGTGCTGCTGGCGTGGACCGTGATCTACGCCCTCGACGTCGTCCGCGCGGCCGATCTGGCCCCGACCACGGCCTCCCTCCACCAGGAGGTCGTCCAGGCGGGCCGGGGCATGATCACTCTTCTCTCCACCGGCGTCTACGGCATGCTGGGCGTCGCCCTCTTCCTGCCGGTGCTCATGCCGTCGCGATGGGCGGGTCCTCTCCGGGACGAGGAGGAGGAGTTCGAGGAGCAGGGCTTCTGAGATAGAGGTGGGCGACGACGTCCTCGATGGACGCCTCGCCCGGCACCGTCGCGCGCAGCTCCTCCACCGTGCCGTCGAACGCCAGCCGCCCGTGGTCGATCAGCATCACCCTGCGGCACAGCCGTTCGATGTCGCCGAGATCGTGCGTGGTCAGCAGGACGGTCGTCCCGCGCTCGGTGTTGAGCTCGCGCAGGAACGCGCGGACCTCGGATTTGCTGACGATGTCGAGCCCGATCGTCGGCTCGTCGAGCACCAGCACCGACGGGTCGTGCAGCAGCGCGGCGGTGATGTCGCCGCGCATGCGCTGGCCGAGGCTGAGCTGGCGGACCGGTGTCCCGAGGAAGTCGCCAAGCCCGAGCCGGTCGGTCATCTCGTCGAGCCGCTCCCGGAAACGGACCCGATCTACTTTGTAAAGGAGTCGGACCAGCTGGAAGCTGTCCCGCAGTGGGAGGTCCCACCACAGGGTCGTCCGCTGCCCGAAGACCACGCCGATCTCGCGGGCGACCGCCGTACGCCGCCGGGACGGGTCCAGGCCGGCGACGGTCACCCGGCCCGAGGTCGGGGCGAGGATGCCGGTCAGCATCTTGATGGTGGTGGACTTGCCCGCGCCGTTCGGGCCGAGGCAGCCGACGAACTCCCCGGCCCCGACGTGGAAGGACAGGTCGCGTACGGCGTGCACGGCCCTGCCGCGGACCCGGAACGACCGGCCGATGCGGTCTGCGTCGATCATCTGGTCTAACTCCCTGTCGATCGGTAGCGGCGGACCCCGGAGCGCCAGGCGTACACGGCGACGAGCGCCAGCGCGGCCGCCGCCGCCGGAGAGAGGAAACGCAGCCAGTACGGCAGACCGAGGGGGTCGTCGCGGTCCAGCACGAAGAGGCCGGGTTGCCAGTTGACGAACGCCAGCGGCAGGACGTAGGTGACGCCCCGCACGAGGTCGGCGCCGTAGACGCTGAGCGGGTACTGGGTGAGCGTCGCGCCGCCGTACGTGAACGCGTTGGCGACCTCGGGGGCGTCGGTGAGCAGGAACTGGGCCGCGCCGCCGAGGGCCCAGATCGACGTGGAGATCACGATCCCGGAGACGACCATGACCGGGATCATCCAGGCCCGCGTCGCCGGCACGTCCAGCCGGGCGAGGGCGACAGCGAGGACGACGGCGGCCTGGAGCGCCCGGCCGGCGCGGTGCGGCGTGAACCGGTCGGCGGCGACCTGGACGAAGGTGCCGACCGGCCGGATCAGCATGCCGTCGAAGGTGCCCGCCTTGATGTGCTGGCTGATCCGGTCGGCGTTGCCGAACAGCAGGTCGGCTACGGAGAACGACAGGCCCGCCGAGCCGTACAGGAACATGACCTCAGGCAGGTCGAAGCCGCCGAGCGTCGTGGTGTTGTGGAAGATGATCCAGATGACCGCGACGTCCAGGCCGGCGGCCACGCAGCCGCCTATGGTCATCAGCGTGAACGAGGCGGGGTAGCGGGCCGCGGCCCGGGTCCACGTCCAGATGAGCAGGAGGTAGACGCGCATCAGCTCTCACCCGCCATCGACGACCACCTTCCGTCGCGCCGCCCGGGTGAGGAGCGCGCCGAGGGCCAGCAGGACGGCCGCCCACAGCGCCTGGAAGCCCAGCGCGCCGGGGATGCCGGCCTTGCCCAGGAAGACGTCGGCGGGCACCTGGACCATCGCCGACCAGGGGAGGGCGCGGGCGAGGGTCCCCAGCCGGCCGGGGAAGATCGTCAGCGGCAGCATCAGCCCGCTGAAGAACGTCGTCAGCACCAGTGACATGACCGCGATGCCCCGATCGTCCCGCAGCCAGCAGATCGCCAGCGCGACGATGTAGCGCCAGCCGAAGCTGATGACGACGCCGAGCGCGAAGCTCACCGCGAACGCCGGCCACACGGCCGCGTCGCTGGGGAAGGTGATCCCGAACAGCAGCGCGCCGACGACTGTCGGGGGGAGGCTGCGCGCGAGGAAGAGGTAGCCGGCCCGGCCCAGGTCCTCCGACAGGCTCCAGAAGATGAGGGGCGCCGGGCGCACCAAGTCGAGGGCGATGTCGCCGGTGCGGATGCGCTGGGTGATCTCCAGGCCGCCGCCGAAGACCTGCATCGGCCCGATGTACGCCTGGGTGAGGAAGCAGAAGGTCACCGCGTCGGTGACGTCGTATCCGCCGAGGCCGGGACGGGCCCGCCAGAGGGCGATCAGCACGTACGCCCGGAGGACGCCGAAGACCGTGTTGGTGAACGCCCCCGCCGCGGCAGCTCCCCAGTAGGTCGCGTGCTTGCGGAAGCCGTACCCTACAAGTTGGGCATATAGGGATAAGTAGTGCGATTCGGCGAGGAACCTCCGATGAATTGTCGGCACGGACGACGGAACATAGCGTCCCGCGCGGACTCGTGCAACGGATTTACCGATCGACCAGCCGGTAGACGAAGCGAAGGGCCGACGATCACGCCGTGCGGCTCCGGCCCTTCGTCCCCTTCGATGCCGAGATCCGAGGGGGTGTTGGTCGTGAGCACCCGGTGTCCGGGCTTGATCCCCAGTTTTCTGGGCAGAGGGGTTCCCGAATATTCGGACATATAGTGAAATCCTTCCGGTCGACGCGGCGTTCGTCGGCAAGAGCGGCAGTCCGCGGCAAGTCATCCCAGGAGACGGGAGCGGAGGTCAGCGTGAAATCCGAGATCGATGTCGACGTCCATCCCGGCTACCCCGTCAGCTGGCAAGCCGCCGCCTTCAACGGGATCATGCGTGGTACTGCGCGGCCCATCTCCGCCGTCCTCCTGCGGCACACGGCCGGAATGTCCCTGGCCAGCAGGTTGATCGGACTCGGGCAGTGGGTGCCCGGACGCCTGCCGCCGGAGGCTTCCACCGTCCAGGCCCGATTCAACGGCTGCTCGGGCGAATGGGTGCGGGGCGGCTCCGGCCTGGACGAGACCAAGGTGCTGCTCTATTTCCATGGCGGCGCATATTTCATATGCTCCTCGGCCACGCACCGGCCGATCACCTGGCGGTTGTCGGTCGCCGCAGGCCGTCCCGTCCTGGCACTCGACTACCGGCAGGGGCCGGCCCACTCCCTCTCCGAGTCCCTCAGCGACGCGCTGGAGGCGTACGAGTGCCTGCTCGACCGGGGGATCGCGGCGAAGGACATGCTGCTGGCCGGCGACTCGGCCGGCGGGCATCTCACCCTCGCCACGCTGCTCGCGCTGCGGGACCGGGGGATACCCCTGCCGTCCGCAGCCATCTGCCTGTCCCCGTGGGCCGACCTGAGCGACGGATGCCGCAAGGACAACCGCTGGATGGACCCGATGCTGCCGGCCGGCCGGGTGGACTGGCTCGCCCGGCAGTGGACGGCGGGCCTCGACTGCCGTGACCCCCTGGTCTCGCCGGTGTTCGGCGACTACACGGGCATCCCACCGCTCATGATCGTGACCGGCTCGACCGAGATCCTGCGGAACGAGGCCCGCAGGGTCGCGCTCAGCGCGCGGGAGAACGGCGTCCCGGTGACCTACGAGGAGTGGCGCCGCATGCCGCACGTGTTCCCGATCCTGGCCGACGTGGTCCCCGAGGCGCGGATCTTCTTCCGGCACGTGTCGCGCTTCCTCCACGCCGTCGAGGTCCGGACCGGTGGCTCCGACACCGCCGCCGCGTGAGCCCCCCGTGAACGCCCCCACGATCGATGCCGTGAGCTCCCCGTGAACGTCCCCCCGTTGAGCCCCCGTGAGCGTCGCCGCCCCCGGGTGCTCCGGTCAGCTGATGGCGGACAGGTCCACGATCATCTGCTTGCCGTCGAGCGGGTAGGCCAGCAGGCGTGAATCCGCGCGGTTGATCGTGGGGATGCTCATGCTGCCGTCGGAGTCCCGCCGGACACCCAGATCGGCGGACTTGCCGGTTTCCAGGTCGATGAGCGCGACGCCCTTGAAGGCCGGGAGGCCGGCTATCGCGAAGCGGTCAAGCCCGATCATGTTGAAACTGAACAGGCCGGGGAGGCGACGTTCGCCGGTGCCGTCGTGGTGGCGCGCCACCACGCCATGATCAGCGGTGTTGCCCGCGCACCAGGTCAGGCCACACAGCCAGGAACCTCCGGCGGGCAGCGGCGCGGTTTCGCGCTCCTCGCCCGTCTCGGCGTTGCGCAGCCGCGCGAAAACGGCCTCCTTCGGCTGGTCCCGGGCTCCCGAGCGGGCCTCGGACGTGGGGGGCGCGGCGGTTTCCGCGGACTTGTCCCGCGCGTACTGATCAGGTGTGCCCAGCCAGGGCCACTGGACCAGGTGGTAGCCCTCGGTGCCCTCGATCCGCCGCGGCTCGCCCCCCGTGAACGGGAGCTTCCACACGCCTGCGGCCCGTGTGGAGACGATCACGCTGTCGCCGGTCACCGCCAGCCCGTCGATGTGCTCCGAGTCCGGGTCCGGCAGGGCGATCGAGCCGAGGACCTCGGGCGTGCCGCCCTCGACGGGGACCGTCCAGATGTCGGCGGTCAGGGCGCCGCCGTCCTTCTTCGCCGTCCACCAGGCGATGCGCCCCGAGCCCACGGTGAAGTCCGAGGGGAAGAGCACCGCGCCCGCGGGCGTGACGATCCGCGCCACCTCCTTGGTCGAACCGGTGGCGAGGTCGTAGGTGAGCAGTCGGTCGGCCTTCTCGAAGCTCGCCTCCGTGGTGATCAGCAGCGTGTCGTCGTCGACGAGCAGCCGCGGCTGGAACGCCTTGCCGTCCGGAAGTTTCGCCGGGATCTCGCGGACGGCCCGCGGCCACACCTCCTGAACGGGCGGCGGCAGCTTGTCCGCCCGCCGGTTCTCGGGTGGCATGGCCCCGCCGCTGGCCACGGCGGCGATGGTGCCGTCGGCGGGGCGGACACCGTCGGCGGGATTCGCGGCCAGTCCGCGCAGCGCCACCGTCGAGCCGCCGGCTACCGCGACGACGGCGAGCGCGGCGACCACGCCGGTCGCCCCTCGCCTGCGGCGGTACCCGTGGTAGCGGAGGTCGACCCGGTTCATCAGATCGGTGGGCGCCTTCGGCGCGCGGCTCGCCGCGTCGGCCAGCGCCCGGGCGAGGGCGGATTCCATGTCGTTCATCGCGTGCTCTCCAGGGATGCCAGCTCCGTCGCGCGGAGTTTGTCGAGGGCTCGGGAGGCCTGGCTGCGCACCGTGCCGCGCGAGATGCCCATGATCTCGGCGATCTCGGCGTCGCTCAGGTCCTCGTAGTAGCGCAGGACGAGGACGGCGCGTTGCTTCTTCGGCAGCGTCTCCAGGACCTTCCAGACAGAGCCGTCGTCGTGGACGTCGGTGACGGGTTCTTCGGGGAGGTCCCAGCTCAGTTGCTCGCGCCTGCGCAGCCGCCAGATGTTCACATGCAGCCGGGTCATGGTGGTGCGCACGTATCTCTCGGGGTCGTGCTTCCGCCGCACCCGGGACCAGGCGCCCCTGAGCCGGACCAGGCCCTCCTGGACCAGGTCGGCGGCGTCGTGCGGATTGCCCGTGAGCAGGTAGCCGTAGCGCAGCAGCGCGTCGGCACGCTCGCCCACGAAGCGTTCGTAGTCGTCTTCCACACAGCTCAGACGCGGGCACCCGGGCAACTGTTGCATCCTTTGCCGCATGCGAACCGACGGAGCAGCGGGCCCGGGCGGAGCCTGGGCGGGGGCCCGAGCCCGGTCGGCGGACGCGAGAAGGCCCCGCCGGCGGCCGTCAGATCCCGGAGGTGACCTGCGGCGGCCCGGCGGGGCCTGCTCATCGACCTGGCTCGGGCCCGCCCGCCCCGAAGGGGGACGTCACCCGATCCCGCTGGTTAGTGAGCCTGTGCGAACTGCTCCTCCTCGGTCGAGCCCTTCAGGGCCGTCGTCGAGGAGTCCGGCGCGATGGCCGTGCTGACCAGGTCGAAGTATCCGGTGCCGACCTCGCGCTGGTGGCGGGTGGCGGTGTAGCCGCGGGACTCGGCCGCGAACTCCTTCTCCTGCAGCTCGACGTAGGCGGTCATGCCCTCCTCGGCGTAGCCGCGGGCGAGCTCGAACATCGAGTAGTTCAGGGAGTGGAATCCGGCGAGCGTGATGAACTGGAACTTGTACCCCATGTGGCCGAGCTCCCGCTGGAACTTGGCGATCGTGGAGTCGTCGAGGTGCTGCTTCCAGTTGAACGACGGCGAGCAGTTGTAGGCGAGCATCTGGTCGGGGTACTGCGCCTTGATCGCCTCCGCGAACGTGCGGGCCACGTCGAGGTCGGGCGTGGAGGTCTCCATCCAGAGCAGGTCGGAGTACGGCGCGTAGGCCAGGCCGCGCGCGACGCAGGCGTCGACGCCGTTGCGCACGCGGTAGAAGCCCTCCGCGGTGCGGTCGCCGGTGCAGAACACCTGGTCGCGGGGGTCGACGTCGCTGGTCAGCAGCGTCGCGGCCTGGGCGTCGGTCCGCGCGATGATCAGGGACGGGACTCCGGAGACGTCGGCCGCGAGCCGGGCGGCGTTGAGGGTCTTGATGTGCTGGCCGGTGGGGATCAGCACCTTGCCGCCCAGGTGGCCGCACTTCTTCTCCGAGGCGAGCTGGTCCTCCCAGTGCACGCCCGCGGCGCCGGCCGTGATCATGCCCTTCATCAGCTCGAAGGCGTTGAGCACGCCGCCGAACCCGGCCTCGGCGTCGGCCACGATCGGCGCGAGCCAGTGTGGAGCGTTCGCGTCATCCTCGGACCAGGTGATCTGGTCGGCGCGCAGCAGCGCGTTGTTGATGCGCCGCACGACCGCGGGCACCGAGTTGGCGGGGTAGAGGCTCTGGTCGGGGTACGTCTGCGCGCCCAGGTTGGCGTCGGCGGCGACCTGCCAGCCGGACAGGTAGATGGCCTTCAGGCCGGCCTTGACCTGCTGCACGGCCTGGTTCCCGGTGAGCGCGCCCAGCGAGTGCACGTACTCCTCGGTCTGCAGCAGGTGCCACAGCCGCTCCGCGCCGAGCCGAGCCAGCGTGTGCTCCTCCTGGACGGATCCGCGCAGCCGCACCACGTCCTCAGCCGTGTACGTGCGCTCGACGCCCTTCCAGCGGGGGTTGGTGTCCCAGTCGTCCTGGAGCCGCTGCGCAGCCGCCCTGAACCGGTCCGACATTGTCGTCACTCCCTTGTTGCTGCCGCCCACTAACAGGTCATCTGCCCTGTTTGATGCGTTCTGTCGTCACCTGGGTGCTTGATTCGAGTTTCCGGCGGCACCAGGAGTTCCAGCAAGCCGAGATCGACGCGAAAGATGGTAGATTTTTCGCTCTCAGGAATACTCGTGAGTATTCAGAAGAGAAGAAACGCCGACTTTTCTCTCTGGACTAGACCAATGGCAGTCGCTTCGCGGGCCGGCGGCCGACCGGCGCTCCCGCGCCCGGCCCGGCGGGGAGTCGTGGTCGCCCTGGCGGGCCGGCCGCTGCCGGGTGGGGCGCCGTGGCCGCCGCGCCGGGCAGTCAGGGTCACTGGGGCACGCCGCCGCAGATGAGCCCTGAGTGGAAGAAAGCGCGAAATTTCGCATATGATCGTGCTATGCCGTCCTTGCTTGGTGAAGAACCGCTGTCTTTGACGCAGGAGCTCGATCTTCTGGCCTTCGGTCAGCGGCTCAAACACCTGCGCAAGCAGCGCAGCCTCACCCTTTCCGAGCTGGGCGAACGCGTTGGGCGTGCCCCGAGCCAGCTCTCCTTGCTCGAGAACGGCAAGCGCGAGCCGAAGCTGTCGCTGCTGAAGGCTCTGGCCGCCGCGCTGAACGTCCCGGTCGAGGAACTGCTGCGCCGGCAGGCGCCCAACCGCAGGGCCCAGCTGGAGATCGCGCTGGAGGAGGCCCAGCGGGACCCGATCTACGCGAGCCTCGGGCTGAGCAGGCTGAAGGTCTCCGCCCGGGTCACCAACGACGTGCTGGAGCACATCCTCGCCCTCTATGAGGAGCTCAAGGCCCGCCAGGCCAAGGGGACGGCGACGCCGGAGGAGGCGCGGGCCGCCAACGCCGAGCTGCGCCGCAAGCAGCGCGAGCTGGGCAACTACTTCGAGGAGATCGAGAACGCCGCCGCCGAGGCGCTCGCCGCCGTGGGCTACCGCGCGGGCGCGCTGTCGGAGAGCACCGTCCAGGCGCTCGTCTCGCACTTCGGGTTCACCGTGCACACCGCGCAGGACCTGCCGCGTTCGGCCCGTTCCGTGACGGACCTGCGCAACCGCCGCATCTACCTCAAGCGCGAGCAGCTCGGCATGCACACCCCGCGCACGGTGCTCCTGCAGACCCTCGGCCACTTCGCGCTCCAGCACCACAAGCCGCGCGACTTCGCCGACTTCCTCCGCCTGCGGGTCGAGGCCAACTACTTCGCCGCCGCCATGCTCGTGCCGGAGGCGGCGGCCGTGCCGTACCTGCGGGAGGCCAAGCAGGACCGGGCGCTGTCGGTCGAGGACCTGCGCGACGTCTTCGCCGTCTCGTACGAGATGGCGGCGCACAGGTTCACCAACCTGGCCACGCGGCACCTGGACCTCGTGTGCCACTTCGTGCGCAACAATGCGGGCGGCATCATCTACAAGGCGTACGAGAACGACGGCATCGTCTTCCCCGCCGACGAGCAGGGCGCCATCGAGGGCCAGCGGATGTGCGTGCAGTGGTCCGGCCGCCAGGTGTTCCTGTCGCCCGACCGGTTCTCGGTGTTCTACCAGTACTCCGACTCGCCCACCGGGACGTACTTCTGCGTGGCCCACGTGGACCCGTCCCAGGGCAAGGACTACGCGATCACGCTGGGCGTGCCGTTCCGCGAGTCACGCTGGTTCCGCGGCAGGGAGACCACCAACCGGACCAGGTCGAACTGCCCGAACGGCGAGTGCTGCCGCCGGCCGCCCGCCGAGCTGGCCCAGCGCTGGGAGGGCTACGCCTGGCCGTCGGCGCGGGCGAACTCCCACGTCCTCGCGGCCCTTCCGCCGGGCTCCTTCCCCGGTGTCGACGAGGCCGACGTGTACGCGTTCCTGGAGCGGCACGCCGCGTCCTGAGCCGACCGCCCGGTACGGAACGCCATAAGGTGATACGTGTGGACTGTGGCGTAGAGAAGAGGATCGTGCGTGCTTCCTGAGGTGGAAGCCTGGCTGCACGGCCGTACGACATCCTCGGCCGACTGGCCCGTCAGGGCTCTGATGGACGCCAAGGGCGCCACGAGGATCAGCGTCGTGCTGCCGGCCAGGAACGAGGCCGAGACCGTGGGTGAGATCGTTTCGGCGATCCGGCGCGACCTCGTCGAGGAGGTCCCGCTGGTCGACGAGCTCATCGTCATCGACTCCCGCTCGACCGACGAGACCGCGGCGCAGGCCGTACAGGCGGGGGCCAAGGTCTTCGCGCAGGACGAGATCCTGTGCGACCTCCACCCGCTCGACGGCAAGGGCGAGGCGTTGTGGAAGTCCCTCGCCGTGAGCACGGGCGACCTCGTCGTCTTCGTCGACGCGGACCTGCGGGAGTTCCGTACCTCGTTCGTGACCGGACTGCTCGGCCCGCTGCTCGCCGACCCCTCGATCGTGTACGTCAAGGGCTGCTACGACCGGCCGCTGTCCGAGATCCAGGGCGGCGGCGGGCGGGTCACCGAGCTGGTGGCCCGGCCGCTGCTCAACCTGCACTGGCCGCAGCTCGCGGGGTTCGTTCAACCGCTGGCCGGCGAGTACGCCGGGCGGCGCAGCGCCCTGGAGCGGGTGCCCTTCGTCACGGGGTACGGCGTGGAACTCGGCTTGCTGATCGACCTGCTCGACCTGGCCGGGCTGGACGCCCTCGCGCAGGTCGACCTCGGACGGCGGGTGCACTCCCACCAGTCCACCGAGGCGCTCGGCGGGATGGCCGGTCAGATCATGTACACGGCCTGGTCGAGGCTGGAGCGCCAGGACCGCATCGTGTCGCTGCACTCACCTTTTCCCCAGCTCACCCAGTTCAGGCGCGGCCTGTCCGGGCACGATCCCGTGGTGCGGGACGTCGCCGTCGCGGAGCGCCCGCCGATGATGACCATCCCGCACTACGCCGCGCGCGGGCGGTAGCCGTAATCGGGGGAGAAGCGCGGTTCCGGGCCGGTAGCCAGGAAATGCTACTCGCGGGTAGGTTTGTGCGGCGGCCGGTGTTACGGTTGGTGATCCCACGGCTCGACCCCCCTACGGAGAAGTGCGATGAGCGACGGCGCGACGGGCTTCTGTCCCGAACTGAATGACGACATCCGCGAGGTGCGGGACTGGGTACGCGAGTTCGCCCGCGACGTCGTCCGCCCGGCCGGGGCGGAGTGGGACGAGCGCGAGGAGACGCCCTGGCCGGTCATCCAGGAGGCCGCCAAGATCGGGCTGTACTCCCTGGACTTCTTCGCGCAGCAGTGGTTCGAGGAGTCCGGGCTCGGGCTGCACGTCGCGTTCGAGGAGCTCTTCTGGGGTGACGCCGGCATCGGCCTGTCCATCGTCGGCACCGGCCTCGCCGCGGCCTCGCTCGCCACCGGCGGCACGCCGGAGCAGATAGGGGAGTGGCTCCCCCAGATGTTCGGCACGCCCGACGACGTCAAGGTCGGCGCGTTCTGCTCCTCGGAGCCGGACGCCGGCAGCGATGTGGGGGCGATCCGGACCCGCGCCGTGTACGACAACGGCGACTGGGTCCTCAATGGCGTGAAGACGTGGGCGACCAACGGCGGCATCGCCAACGTGCACATCGTCGTCGCCTCCGTGGACCCCGAACTGGGGACGCGCGGGCAGGCGTCCTTCATCATCCCGCCGGGCACTCCGGGACTCTCACAGGGGCAGAAGTTCCGCAAGCATGGCATCCGCGCGTCCCACACCGCCGAGGTCGTCCTGGACAACGTACGGGTGCCCGGCTCGTGCCTGCTCGGCGGCAAGGAGAAGCTCGACGCCCGGCTCGCCCGCGTACGCTCGGGGGAGCGCGGCGGCGAGCAGAACGCCATGCGGACCTTCGAGGCCACCCGGCCGCTGGTGGCCGCCATGGCCGTCGGCACGGCTCGCGCCGCGTACGAGTACGCCAGGGACTACGCCCGTGAACGCGAGCAGTTCGGCCGCAAGATCGGCGAGAACCAGGCGGTCGCGTTCCTGCTGGCCGACATGGCGACCCGGGTGGACATCGCGCGGCTGATGACGTGGCGCGCCGCGTGGATGGCCCGGCACGGACGCCCGATGGATCAGGCCGAGGGGTCGATGAGCAAGCTGGTCGCCAGCGAGACCGCCGTGTGGGTGACCGAGCAGGCCATCCAGATCCTCGGCGGCGCCGGCTACACCCGCGAGCACCCCGTGGAGCGCTTCCACCGCGACGCCAAGATCTACACCATCTTCGAGGGCACGTCGGAGATCCAGCGCCTGATCATCGGCCGCTCCGTCACCGGTCTGCCCGTCCGCTAGCCCAAGATTGATCAACCATTGTTGGACCACCTCATTTCTGCGTGTTCGTGCAGTACGTCGGGGGTTTACCGGGCGGCAGCCGATTATCCGGCCGCTGCCGCAGACGGCTGGGCATGGCTGAGGGGAACACAAGGGGAACACCGCGTCAGCGATCATGACCTGGCGTCGGTGGCGCCTGCTGCCCGGCCCTCCACGAAGTCCCACACCTGCTCGGCGGCCGCGTCGTGAACGGCCTGCCGCACGTGCGAGTACGTGTCGAAGGTGATGCTCGTCTTCGCGTGCCCGAGCTGGGTAGAGACGATCTTCACGTTGAGGCCGGATTCGAGAGCGAGCGTCGCCGCGGTGTGCCGCGCCTCGTGCAGCTTGATCACGGGGAGGCCGGCCGCGCGGGTGAGTCGCTTGAATCCCTCAGTCACCCGCTCAGATGACAGGGGGCTGCCGTCTGACTTGCACCAGACCAGGTCGTGATCCTGGTATGCGGGCCCGACAGCGAGCCGGGCCCGCCGCTGTTCTGCCTTCCTCGCCGCAAGCATCCGTGTGGTCTCCGGGTCCACCGACACGGTGCGCCGCCCGGCCGCGGACTTCGGCGTGTCGAACACGATTTGGTTGCCGAGCTGGAGCACGGTCTGCGCGATTTGCAGGTGCCCGGCCTTGAGGTCGATGTCGCTCCAGCGGAGTCCGCACGCCTCGCCGCGGCGTAGGCCGCGCAGGAGCGCGATGCGGTAGAGCAGGCCGAGCGGGTCGTCGGCCGTCGCGTTGAGGAAGTGCAGGACCTGCTCGGGGGACCACACCCGCGCCGGGGGCTTGGCGTACGGCGGTAGCTCCACGCCGAGGACCGGGTTGAACTCGATCATGCGCCGTTTGACTGCCCAGTTGTAGGCTGTCCGGAGCGTTCGCAGGATGTGGTGCTACGTGTGTAGCCCGACGACCTTGTGACGCTCCCGCACGTCCCCGGGCAGCTCCGGGGCACGGCCTTCCTTCTTCGCCGCGACGATCTCGGCGTTCCACTCCTCGATCAGGTTGAACAGCGCGTCGACGTGGGTCGCGCGGAGCCTGTCCTGGGCCATATTTTCTATGAAGATCTCGCACTTGGAGGACTGGTACGACCCTGCTGGCTAACTCGTCTCAGGCCGCGAGAGCGAGTTCTGCCAGTTCGAGGCGGGCAAGGTGGCCGGTGCGGGTCCGGTCGAGTGGGTGCCCGTTCCACCAGGCGTCCAGGCGGATGAGGTTG
>NZ_BSSE01000028.1 GCF_030268965.1 Microtetraspora sp. NBRC 16547
CCGGCAGCCCACAGGAGGCCCTGGATCTGGTCTGCGACCTCTACGTGTCCAACACCGACACCTGACTACGAGCAGCACGCCAACTGGTGAACCGTCAACCCCCGAGGGACTTCCGGCGAGGACCACTTAGCGCGTCCGCCAGTAGGTCGTGAAGGGAGCCGTGAGTAGGTGGGGTCTCCGGCCGGAGGCCCCACCTACTCGGGTTCGGTCTGGTCAGAAGCGCACTGTGCGGTCCCGGGTAACCGTCGGGACGGCGAGTACGGCATCGAACGCCTCAGGGACCGGGGTGCTCAGATGGGAGCTCTGGAACCGGATCCCGTTGAGCAGTGGTGCACCCTGCGTGTCGCGCGGCGCGTGGCGCAGGTTGGTCAAGGTGATCCGGTCGGCGAGCCCGGCGTCGGTGAGGGCGGCCTCGACGCTGCCGGGCGCGGCAGGCTCAAGGTGGGCTTCGGCGAGGGTGAAGCCCACCGCGGCGTCCGGGTCGGGGTACATCTCCGGCACGTGGTCGGCGGTGTGGACGAGGGCCACGGCGCGGTAGTCCTGGCCGAACATCCGCTGCAGGTGCTGGCCCATGGGTAGCGTGGTGAGGCTGCCGCCGCCGAACTCCAAAGAAAACGCCGTCTTGTGGATGTGGTTGTTGTGCGCTGCGAGGACGATCCGGGTCCCCGGTTCGGCATGGTCCAGGTGCCAGCGCAGGGACTCGGCCAGGTAGATCTCTCGCAGCGACAGGTCCGCGGTCAGCGCCCGGCCGGACATCAGGGCGTTGCCCGCCTGGAACATGTAGTCGGTGTGGCAGGCCGCTTCCACCCGGCGCCGGGCGATGTCGAAGCGGCTCTGGCTGCTACGGGAGACGTAGAGCGGTTCGACGGCGCGAAGCCGCAACAACAGTCGCGCCAGTGTGGCGGTCAGTTCGTTCTGCTCGGCGGGCTCCAGGCCGGCCCACCCGGGAGCGGCCGAAGCGCCGGAGCCGCCGCCCTTGAGGAACCGGTCGCTGATCTCCAGGACCGTATCGACGAGGGGGAGTGCGTCGGGATCGACCTCACGCAGGTAGTCGGCCACCGGCTCCAGGGCAGGTCGTAGCGCCCCGCCGGCCTCGGGGATGTCGAGGCCGGCGAAGCGCAAGGGGTGTCCGCTGGCGCGGTTGTGGTGGCGCAGCCAGTGCATGAGATCTGCGGCGCCCCACTCGGCGGCGGCCCGGCTTACTTTCGCCAGGTCGCCGTCCTCTCCCTCGCCCTGCAGCCACTGGTCGAGCGGGAAGGCTTCGCTGAAGCCGAACTCCATGGCGAAGACGGTGAATCCACATCGTTCGGCGAGAAAGCGCAGCACCCGCTGGCGTGCGCGCGAGAACTCTTCGACGAAGTGGGCGCCCTCACCGACCGCCACAATCCGGGCATCGCCGACGATCTCCCGGAGGACTTCGAGGTCGTCGAGGGGCTGCTGCGGATCAAGGGTGGTCAGGGTGGTGGAGCGCTCGCGGAACCAATCGGCAAGCACGGTGCGGGAAGAAGGCTGAACAGGCACAGCTAGAGCTCTTTCTCGGCTCGGAGGTTCGGGACACAGCCGCTCATTCGCACACGGGCGGACGAGCGACGCGACGACGCGCAGCCGCAACCGGCGCCGGGCCACTGGGCCAACGGCGCGCCGCGTCTGCCGACGAACCTCGTCAGAGAAAATTGCTGCAGATTGCCATGATCGAAACCTAGCACCGGGCGCCGTACACAGGCACACGAATATTCCGGCGAACGCTCTTATCTCGCCATTTTTCGCGAGGTTCCGCACCCGCTCCTATCGGGCGAACGGGCGCGGTCCCGGCTTTCTGGTCAGCGGCCGGTGAACTTCGGGCGGCGCTTCTCCGCGAACGCCCCCATGCCCTCCTTGGCGTCCTCGGTGGCGAACAGACCGGAGAACTGCAGCCGCTCGATCTCCAGGCCAGTGTCGAGGTCGATCTCCAGGCCCTGGTCGATGGCCTGCTTCGCGGCGCGGATCGCCACGCCAGGGCCGCCCACGAAGGTCGAGGCGAGTTCAAGCGCGGCGGTGTAGACCTCGTCGTCCGGGACCACCCGATCCACCAGGCCGATCGCCAGCGCCTCGGCCGCGTCCACGTGCCGGCCGGTGAAGATCAGGTCCTTCGCCCTGGCCGGTCCCACGAGCCGGGGCAGCCGCTGGGTGCCGCCCGCGCCGGGGATGATGCCCAGTGTGATCTCCGGCTGGCCCAGCTTGGCGCTCTCCCCCGCCACCCGGAAGTCAGCGCAGAGGGCCAGCTCACAACCGCCGCCCAGGGCGTACCCGGTGATCGCCGCGACCACGGGCTTGCCGATCTCGGTGACGGCGGTGAAGCAGTCCTGGAGCGCACGGGAATGCGTGACCATGTCCGCGTAGGACATGACCGCCATCTCCTTGATGTCGGCGCCGGCGGCGAACACCCGCTCACCGCCGTAGATGATCACAGCGGCGGCCAGCGGATCGGCGTCCACGATCCGCGCGCACTCGGCGATCTCCTCCTGGACCTGCCGATTCAGGGCGTTCATCTTGGGCCGGTCGATCCGGATGGTCGCGATCTGATCGCTGACCTCAACACTGACGAACTCGCCCATCACGCCGTCGTCCTTCCGCTAGCTGACGCACTCCGGTGGCGTGACCACCTTACGACTGCGCCAGAGGAAGATCACGCGGCGATCCGGGTGTCCGAGCCGGCACGGCGAGGTAGACGCGTTCGTACCCGGACTGGGAAGGGCTCAGCGGAAGGTACCGGTGGTCATTCCCACCGGTTCCTCGGGAACGGCGATCAGGCCGAGCTCGGCCGGAGACGCCATGAGCGGGTGGTCGGGAACGACCCTGACGGTGTAACCGAAGGCGCCCGTGCGGTCCAGCGGCAGCGTCCCGATGCAGTGGGCCCGGCCGTCGTCGCCCATCGACTCCACCGTGAGCGTGACGTACCCCGGGTCGATCAGCTCGTCGTGCGCCCCGACCCGCCCGTACGCCGCCTGGACCCGGACGTCATCCGGGGACAGCTCGCCCAGCGCGACCGTCGCGCGCAGCTCCAGCGTCGCCCCCAGCTCGGGGGTGTCGCCGATGCCCGACGCCTCGACGTGCTCGACTCGGACGCCCGGCCAGGCGCGGGTGACCCGCAGCTTCCAGGCCGCGAACGCCTTGGCGTCGCGGTAGCCGTCCGCGGACAGCGTCCGCGCCGAGACGGCGGCGGGGGTGTACAGGTCGCCGACATAGTCGTGGAGCATCCGCCCGGCGAGGACCTTGGGGCCGAGAGAGGTCAGGGTGTGCTTGACCATCTCCATCCAGCGTCGGGGCAGCCCGTCGGCGGCGCGATCGTAGAACCGGTCGGCGACCTCGCGCTCGATCAGGTCGTAGAGGGCGGCGGCCTCCAGCTCGTCCCTGCGCTCCGGGTCGGCGACGCCGTCGGCGGTCGGGATGGCCCAGCCGTTGTTGCCGTCGTACCACTCCTCCCACCAGCCGTCGCGGATGGACAGGTTGAGGCCGCCGTTGAGCGCCGCCTTCATCCCGGAGGTGCCGCACGCCTCCAACGGGCGCAGCGGGTTGTTCATCCACACGTCGCAGCCGGTCACCATGAGCCGGCCCAGCGCCATGTCGTAGTCGGGCAGGAAGACGATGCGGTGCCGCACGTCCTCCTCGTCGGCGAACTTCACGATCTGCTGGATGAGCTTCTTGCCCCCCTCGTCGGCGGGGTGGGCCTTGCCCGCGATCACGATCTGGACGGGCCTCTCCGGGTCCAGGAGCAGCGCGCGGAGCCGGTCCGGGTCGCGGAGCATGAGCGTGAGGCGCTTGTAGGACGGCACGCGGCGGGCGAAGCCCATCGTCAGCACCTCGGGATCGAGCGCCTCGTCGGCCCAGCCCAGCTCCGCGTCGGAAGCACCGCGCTCGCGCCAGGAACTCCTGATCCGCTTGCGCGCCTCCGTGACGAGACCGGCCCGCAGCTTGCCGCGGATCGCCCATAGCTCCTGGTCGGGGATCTTCTGGACCGCGTCCCACCCACGGCCCGTCTCGACCAGCTCGGGCAGCTCCCGGTCGGCGAGCTCCATCATCTCGCGGCCCACCCACGTCGGGGCATGCACGCCGTTCGTGATGGATCCGATGGGGATCTCGTCGATGTCGAACCCGGGCCACAGCCCGTGGAACATCTCGCGGCTCACTTTGCCGTGCAGCAGGGACACGCCGTTGACGCGCTGGGCCAGCCGCATGCCCATGACCGCCATGTTGAAGACGGTCTTCTCGCCGTCCGCGGCGTCGGGTTCGGCGCCCAGCTCCAGGATCCGCTCGACGTTCACCGTCGGCCACGCGT
This sequence comes from Microtetraspora sp. NBRC 16547, assembly GCF_030268965.1. Classification (GTDB taxonomy): domain Bacteria; phylum Actinomycetota; class Actinomycetes; order Streptosporangiales; family Streptosporangiaceae; genus Microtetraspora. The sequence continues at coordinate 4,316 of NZ_BSSE01000028.1, forward strand.
TGGCCCCGCCGAACTGCCGGGCGATCATCTCCATCGGGAACCGGTCGATCCCCGCCGGGACGGGCGTGTGCGTGGTGAACACGGTGCCCGCGCGTACGGCCTCCAGGGCCTCCTCGAAGGAGAGCCGGGCCTCGGTGAGCTCGCGGATGCGTTCGAGGCCGAGGAAGCCCGCGTGCCCCTCGTTGGTGTGGAACACCTCGGGCTCGGGGTGCCCGGTGATGCGGCAGTACGCCCGGAGGGCGCGGACGCCGCCGATGCCGAGCAGGAGCTCCTGGACCAGGCGGTGGTCGCCGCCGCCGCCGTAGAGGCGGTCGGTCACGTCCCTGCCCGCCGTGTCGTTCTCCGCGACGTCGGAGTCGAGCAGGAGCAGCGGCACCCGTCCGACCTGGGCCACCCAGATCTGGGCGTGCAGCGTGCGCGGCCCGGGCAGCCCGATCCTGATCCGGGCGGGAGAGCCGTCCCGGTTCTTGAGGAGGGTGAGCGGCAGGCCGCCGGGATCGAGCGACGGGTAGTGCTCGAGCTGCCAGCCCTCGGGCGAGAGCGACTGCGAGAAGTAGCCGTGCCGGTAGAGCAGCCCCACGGCGAGGATCGGCACGCCAAGGTCGCTCGCGGCCTTGAGGTGATCGCCCGCCAGGATGCCGAGGCCCCCGGAGTACTGCGGCAGCGCGGCGGCGATGCCGTACTCGGGCGAGAAGTAGCCGACCGCGGCGGGGGCGCCCTCCAGCGACTGGTACCACCGCGGCGCGGTCATGTAATCACGGAGATCGTCCGCGGCGTCGGCCAGCCGGCGGAGGAAGCGCCGGTCCTGGGCGAGCGCGCGCAGCCGGTCGGCCTCGACCGCGCCGAGCAGCGCGACCGGGTCGTGACCGACCCGCTCCCAGGTCTCGGGATCCACCTCGGCGAACAGATCCGTCGTCTCCGGGTGCCATGACCAGCGCAGATTGTGGACCAGCTCGCCCAGCGGGGCGAGCTCGGGAGGAAGGACGGTGCGGACGGTGAACCTGCGGATTGCTCTCACGGGCCAGACCCTAGTTACTCAGCGCGACGGCGCGCGACCAAAACACTCCTGTCCAGGAAAGCACCTCCCGGCGCGGGGGGCGCCACCCTGCCTGCACTCCCTGGTCGTGCCCGAACAAATCAAGCCCTGCCGCGTCCCGGCCCGGACGGCGTCTCGCGTCCGTCTGGATCCGCGCTCGCGTCGGGCGGCATTTGCCAGACACCCCTTAGCGCTCTCACCATTAAGAAACCAGCTCAAACATCATCAAAGCAGCCGGTGCCCGGTGACGCCCTTCGCGATCGTACGGCTACCGCGATCTCAGGCGCGGTGCCAGAGTGTATGGAAGCAAGCACGCCGTGCGATCTTTCCCACCCACGGGGTAAAAAGGGACTATTGGGGCACCCCCTGTATGAGAAGCCGCCTCAGGCGTCTCCCAACGTGCTGTACCGAATGACACAGAGCACCTTGAAGAACCACAGATCAACGCTTGCCTCGGAAGTCCGGCGGCACCGGGTGTGCCGTCGCTAATTTGAATGACGATGATCGGACGAATCCCAATCCAGGACATCCACCCAGTCGTCGACTGCGGGCGCCGGCCCGCGAAGGCGGCCGCCGGGGAAACATTCGAGATCAGCGCCACCGTGTTCCGCGAGGGACACGACGCGGTGGCCGCCGGGGTCGTGCTGATCGACCCCGAGGGCAGGCCCGGCCGGTTGCTACGCATGCGCGAGCTCGGGCCGGGCACCGACCGGTGGGGTGTGGAGGTTCAGCTTCCCACCGAGGGCATGTGGCAGTTCCGCGTCGAGGCGTGGGGCGACCCGATCGCCACCTGGCTGCATGACGCCGGCATCAAGATCCCGCGCGACATGGACGCCGACCTGATGTGCGAGGAGGGGGCCCGGCTGTTCGACCGGGCGGCCCGTGGCGTACGGCCTGCGGACTGCCCGGGCGCGGACGACGGGGGGACGTGCGGGCACCGCGCAGCCTTCCTTGCGGTCGCGGCCCGGCTCCGCGACGAGAACCTCGATCCGCGCGCCCGGTTCGCGATCGTCCAGCTCCCGGAGACGGCGACGCTGATCGCGGCACACCCGCTGCGGGACCTGGTCACCAGGTCCGGCAGGAACCAGGTGACGGTGGACAGGCGGAGGGCGCTCTTCGGATCGTGGTACGAGTTCTTCCCGCGATCCGAGGGAGCGATCATCGAGGAGGGCGCCGCCCCCAAGTCCGGAAATTTCAGGACCGCGGGGCAACGGCTGCCCGCCATCGCCCGGATGGGGTTCGACGTCGTCTACCTGCCGCCCATCCACCCGATCGGCCGCCAATACCGCAAGGGACGCAACAACACCCTCACGCCCGAGCCGTACGACCCGGGGTCGCCCTGGGCGATCGGCTCGGAGGAGGGCGGGCACGACGCGATCCATCCCGACCTCGGCACCCTGGAGGACTTCGACGACTTCGTCGCCAGGGCGAAGGAGCTGGGCATGGAGATCGCGCTCGACCTGGCCCTGCAGTGCTCCCCCGACCACCCGTGGGTCAAGGAGCATCCCGAGTGGTTCAACATCAGGGCCGACGGATCCATCGCGTACGCGGAGAACCCGCCGAAGAAGTACCAGGACATCTACCCGCTGAACTTCGACCAGGACCCGGAGGGGCTCTACGCCGAGGTCAAGCGGGTGATCCTGCACTGGATGGATCACGGAGTACGGATCTTCCGGGTGGACAATCCGCACACCAAGCCGGTGAACTTCTGGGAGCGGCTCCTCGCCGACATCGCGGGCACGGATCCCGACGTGCTGTTCCTCGCCGAGGCGTTCACCCGGCCGGCGATGATGCAGACGCTGGCCAAGATCGGGTTCCACCAGTCGTACACCTACTTCACCTGGCGGAACTCCAAGGCCGAGATCGAGGAGTATCTCACCGAGTTGTCCCGGGAGACGGCGCACTTCCTGCGCCCGAACCTGTTCGTCAACACGCCCGACATCCTGCACGAGTACCTCCAGCAGGGCGGCGTTCCGGCGTTCAAGATCAGGACGATCCTGGCCGCGCTGATGTCCCCCACCTGGGGCGTCTACGCCGGCTACGAACTGGCCGAGAACATCCCGGTTCGCCCAGGCAGCGAGGAGTACCTCGACAGTGAGAAATATCAGTACAAGCCTCGCGACTGGGCGGGCGCCGAGCGGGAGGGCCGGAGCCTCGCGCCGTTCATCACGCAGCTCAATTTGTTGCGAAGAGCGCACCCGGCACTCCAAGAGTTGCGTAACCTACGGTTTCATAGCGTCGACCAGCCGGAGCTGATCTGCTTCTCCAAGCGACTGCCCGGCGCCTATGACACGGCCACACGACGGCACGGCGTAGGCGATGTCGTGCTGGCCGTCGTCAATCTGGATCCACACAACACGCACGAGGCCACGGTCCATCTGGACATGCCGGCCCTCGGTCTCGACTGGCAAGCCGAGTTCGTCGTGGATGACGAACTGTCGGGCGAGTCGTATCGCTGGCGCCAGGCCAACTACGTGCGTCTTGATCCGCATGTCCATCCTGCCCACATCTTCACGCTGCGCAGCGGGACCCCGCACCGCCCGTAGGCGCCGCGAACGCACATCCGGGGAGTCAACAGTTGACTGAGCGAAGCGACCCCATGACAAGAGGAGAGCCGGTGGAGCAGCCCGCCGGCTCGGTGCCCGCCCACAACGAGCCGATCCCGAACGCCTTCGCCCCCGAGATACCTCGGGATCGGTACTGGTACATGCGGGCCGTCTTCTACGAGGTGCTGATCCGCGGGTTCGCGGACTCCAACGGGGACGGCACAGGCGACATCCGCGGCCTGATCGAGAAGCTCGACTACCTCCAGTGGCTCGGGGTCGACTGCCTGTGGCTGCTCCCGCTGTACGAGTCTCCGCTGCGCGACGGCGGGTACGACATCGCCGACTTCATGAAGATCCTTCCCGACTTCGGCGATCTCGGGGACTTCATCCGGCTCGTGGACGAGGCGCACAAGCGCGGCATCCGCGTCATCGCCGACCTCGTCATGAACCACACCAGCGACCAGCACCCGTGGTTCCAGGCGTCCCGCCACGACCCGGAGGGCCCGTTCGGCGACTTCTACGTCTGGCACGACAGCGACGACCAGTACAAGGACGCCCGGATCATCTTTGTGGACACCGAGTCGTCCAACTGGACGTACGACCCGGCCCGCGGGCAGTACTACTGGCACCGGTTCTTCCACCACCAGCCGGATCTCAACTACGAGAACCCCGCCGTGCAGGACGCGATGCTGGAGGTCCTGCGCTTCTGGCTGGACCTCGGCATCGACGGGTTCCGGATGGACGCCATCCCATACCTCTTCGAGCAGAACGGGACCAACTGCGAGAACCTCCCGCAGACCCATGCGTACCTCAAGCGGGTCCGCGCCGAGGTGGACCGGCTCTACCCGGACCGGGTGCTGCTCGCCGAGGCGAACCAGTGGCCCGCCGACGTGGTCGAGTACTTCGGCGACCCGGTGACCGGCGGCGACGAGTGCCACATGGCGTTCCATTTCCCGCTGATGCCGCGCATCTTCATGGCGGTCCGGCGGGAGTCGCGCTACCCGATCTCGGAGATTTTGGCGCAGACGCCGAAGATCCCGGAGAACTGCCAGTGGGGCATCTTCCTGCGCAACCACGACGAGCTCACGCTCGAGATGGTCACCGACGAAGAGCGCGACTACATGTACTCCGAGTACGCCAAGGACCCGCGGATGCGCGCCAACGTGGGCATCCGCCGCCGCCTCGCGCCGTTGCTCGACAACGACAGGAACCAGATCGAGCTGTTCACGGCGCTGCTGCTCAGCCTGCCCGGCTCACCCGTCCTCTACTACGGGGACGAGATCGGCATGGGCGACAACATCTGGCTGGGCGACCGGGACGGCGTCCGCACGCCCATGCAGTGGACGCCCGACCGCAACGCCGGCTTCTCCAGCTGCGACCCGGGCCGCCTCTACCTGCCGCTGATCATGGACCCGATCTACGGCTACCAGGCGATCAACGTCGAGGCCCAGCAAAAAAGCCCGAGCTCTCTGCTGCACTTCACCAAGCGCATGATCGAGATCCGCAAGCGGCACCCGGTGTTCGGCCTCGGCGAGTTCACCGAGCTGAACTCGTCCAACCCGAGCGTCCTCGCGTTCATCAGGGAGCTGGGCGGTGACCGGGTGCTCTGCGTCAACAACCTGTCCAGGTTCCCGCAGCCGGTCGAGCTGGACCTGCGCCGGTTCGAGGGATCCACTCCAGTGGAGTGCATGGGCGGAGTTCCGTTCCCACCGGTCGGCGAACTCCCGTATCTTCTGACGCTTCCTGGGCATGGGTTCTACTGGTTCACCCTTCCGGTACCCCCCGGCACGGTCGAAGCGGACACGGTCAAGGAGGCATGACGACTTCACTCCAGGAGCTCCTCGCCGGCTGGATCACCGGGCAGCGGTGGTTCGCCGGCAAGGGACGCGTTATCGACGACCTGTCCATCGAGTACCGCGCTGACATCGCGCCGGGCGACCCGGGCCTGATCCACCTGATCCTGTCCGTACGGCAGGGCGAGCGCAGGACCCGCTACCAGCTCCTCGTCGGCCTGCGGACGAGCCTGCCCGACCGGCTCAAACACGTGCTGATCGGATACTGCGACTGGGACGGCGGGCAGTACGCCGCCTACGACGCGGCGCACGACGCGGAGCTCACCCGGATCCTGCTGGAGGCGATGGAGTCGTCCCGGCAGGCCGGGCGCCTGGAGTTCCACCACACGCCCGGGGTCGAGATCGACACGTCGCCGCGCAGCCTGGTGCTGACGGTGGAGCAGTCGAACACCTCCCTGGTCTACGGCGACCGGTACATCCTCAAGCAGTTCCGCCAGATCAGCCCGGGGATCAACCCGGAGTTGGAGGTGGTCACCGCGCTCGCGGCCGCCGGCTCCACCCACATCGCCCGGCCGTACGGATGGATCGAGACGGAGCTGGACGCCCTGCCGACGACGCTGGCGATCATGCAGGAGTTCCTCGCCAACGCGAACGAAGGCTGGGCGATGGCCCTGACCAGCGTCCGCGACCTGTACGGCTCCCCGCCGGACGTGCCGGCCGAGGACGCGGGTGGTGACTTCGCCGCCGAGGCGTTCCGGCTGGGCATCGCCACCGCGGAGGTCCACCGGGAGCTCGCGGAGGCGTTCCCGACCGGCGTGGTCGAGCCGCCGGAGGTCAAGCGGATGGCAGAGCGGTTCCGCGACCGTCTGGACAAGGCGGTGACCGAGGTGCCCCAGCTCGCCGCACACGCGTCGGTCGCGCACGCGGCGTACGACAGGCTCGCCGACCTCAGCCGGGCGGTGGCCGTCCAGCGGGTGCACGGCGACTACCACCTGGGTCAGGTCCTGCGGACGCCGGGCGACTGGATCGTCCTGGACTTCGAGGGCGAGCCGGGCCAGCCCCTCTCTGAGCGGCGCGGGCTGGACTCGCCGTTGCGGGACGTGGCGGGGATGCTCCGCTCATTCGACTACGCGGCGCGGCATCTGCTCGCCGGGCATCCGGGCGGCGTCGGTCTGACGGGACGGGCGGACGAATGGTCGGCGCGCAACCGGGCGGCGTTCCTCGGGGGCTATTCCGAGGGCGGTGGCCGGATCAGCGGCGGCGATGCCGTGTTGCTGCGCGCGCTCGAGCTGTCGAAAGCCGTCTACGAGGTGGTCTACGAGGCGCGCAACCGCCCGACCTGGCTCCCCATCCCCCTCGCCGCGTTCAGCTCTCCACGATGAGCAGCGAGATCTCGCTTCCGGCGAACCGCCAGGAGGCATCGTCCGTAGTGAGCACGGGCCAGTTCCGTTCCATCGCACAGACGGCGGCGTGCCCGAGAGAAAGTCGGTGCTCGGACTTGACGACGTCCTCGCCGTACATCCTGATGTGGATGTTGTAGGCCCTCCGGGTGGAGAGGTCGTCGTACAGGACCATGATCCTGTCCAGCATGGTCAGGATGTTGTTGAGTTCGTGGATCTCCTCGACCTCGATGAGCGCCGTGGCGAGGGACGCGGTGGGAACGAGCAGAGACGTGGACGTTTCGTATGCCTGGTCGACGACGTTCACCATGTCCGGCTTGTCGTTGGCCAGCGCGAGCACCGCGGAATGATCGAGAACGAGTCCCGACAGCCCCCTAACCACGCTCTTCCCGTCCGAACCACTCCGCGACCTTGCGCCGGGAGCGCTCGAACGCCTCTGGGTCCTTCTCCTTCGCCCGCTCGATCGCCGCGTCGATGACCACCCGGGACATCGCGGTTCTGTCGATCTCCTTGATAGCGGCCGACGTCAAGAACGCTGACACCGAGTCGGCTTTCCTGCTGTCGACCAGCTCCTGGATCGCCTCCGCAACCTCGTCGGGCACTGAAATGGACAGCTTCTTTGTCATGCGTCGATACTACTTTGAGTAGCACGAAAGATGCTACCGAATCGTGTCAATCAGCCTCTTGCCGTCCGGCCTCGGTCCAGATCGCTTCGGCGAACTGTCGCTCCTCGTCGGTGAATGCGCCGTGTTCTCGCTCGTACTCCCGCGATGTGCGCCGCGGAGCCCTCCCGGGACCTCACTGAGCGCGATCAACGGAGATGAGGGCGAGCACACCGATCTTTCACGCGAAGAAATGGGTGTTCCACGCGGTGTGGGGGCAGGGTTAGAGGATGGATCTCGATCGGCTGGCCGGCGGCGCTCATCACGACCCACACTCCATCCTCGGTGCGCATCCCGAGCGTGACGGTGTCACGATCCGTGTGCTGCGACCTCTCGCCGAGAAGGTCGAGGCCCTCGTGGACGGCACCGCGCACGAGCTGCGTCATGTCGCCTCGGGAGTGTTCGAGGTGACCATCCCGGGGCTGGACAAGATCCCCGACTACCGGCTGCGGATCACCTATCCGGGGACCGCGCCGTACGAGACGGGTGACCCGTACCGGCACTGGCCGACGCTCGGCGAGGTGGACCTGCACCTGATCAGCGAGGGACGGCACGAGCGGCTGTGGGAGGTACTCGGCGCGCGCGTGCTGCGCCACGAGGACACCGACGGGACCGCCTTCGCCGTCTGGGCGCCGAACGCGCTGGGCGTGCGGGTGATCGGCGATTTCAACCGCTGGGACGGCACCGGGCACCCCATGCGCTCGCTCGGCAGGTCGGGAGTGTGGGAGCTGTTCATCCCGGAGGTCGGGCCGGGCACCCGCTACAAGTTCGCGATCCTCGGCATCGACGGCGTGTGGCGCGAGAAGGCGGACCCCATGGCTCGCCACACCGAGGTCCCCCCGGCCACCGCGTCGATCGTCGAGCAGTCGGAATACGCCTGGCGTGACGACGCGTGGCTGGCGGAGCGGGCCGGCCGCGACGCGGTGGCCGAGCCGATGAGCGTCTACGAGATGCACCTGGGCTCGTGGCGGCCCGGGCTCTCCTATCGCGATCTCGCGACCGAGCTGGTCGCGTACGTCAAGGAGATGGGCTTCACGCACGTGGAGTTCATGCCGGTGGCGGAGCACCCGTTCGGCGGGTCGTGGGGATACCAGGTCACCTCCTACTACGCCCCCACGTCGCGGTTCGGGGCGCCCGACGACTTCAGACATCTGGTGGACGAGCTGCACCGGGCGGGCATCGGCGTGATCGTCGACTGGGTGCCCGCGCACTTCCCGATGGACGAGTGGGCGCTGGCCCGGTTCGACGGGACCCCGCTGTACGAGCACGCCGATCCGAGCCGCGGCGAGCACCCGGACTGGGGCACCTACGTGTTCGACTTCGGACGGCACGAGGTGCGCAACTTCCTGGTGGCCAACGCGGTCTACTGGCTGAGGGAGTTCCACGTCGACGGGCTGCGGGTGGACGCCGTCGCCTCGATGCTGTACCTCGACTACTCCCGCCGCGAGGGCGAGTGGACTCCGAACGTCTACGGCGGCCGGGAGAACCTGGACGCGATCGAGTTCCTCAAGGAGATGAACACGGTCAGCTATCGCGAGGTCCCGGGCATCGTGACGATCGCGGAGGAGTCGACGGCGTGGCCGGGAGTGTCCCAGCCGGTTCACCTGGGCGGGCTCGGCTTCGGCTTCAAGTGGAACATGGGCTGGATGCACGACACGCTGGCCTACCTCAAGCACGAGCCGATCTTCCGGCAGTACCACCACCATCAGATGACGTTCTCCCTGATGTACGCGTACTCCGAGAACTTCGTGCTGCCGTTGTCGCACGACGAGGTGGTCCACATGAAGGGGTCGCTGCTCGGCAAGATGCCGGGCGACGAGTGGCAGCGCTTCGCGAACCTCCGCGCGCTGTACGGCTTCATGTGGGCGCATCCGGGCAAGCAGCTCCTGTTCATGGGCGGGGAGTTCGGCCAGGGCTCGGAGTGGTCGGAGTCCAGGGGCCTCGACTGGTGGGTGCTCGACTTCGACTTCCACCAGGGGGTGCAGCGGCTGGTCCGCGACCTGAACCGGACATATCGCGAAACGCCCGCGCTGTACGCCCTGGACAGCGACCCCGACGGGTTCCAGTGGATCGACGCCGACGACGCCCAGGGGAACGTGTTCTCCTTCCTGCGGTATGACGGGTCCGGCTCGGCACTGGCCTGCGTCGCCAACTTCTCCGGCGCGCCGCACGACGACTACCGCCTGGGCCTTCCCGCCGCGGGCAGGTGGGAGGAGGTCGTCAACACCGACGCCTATGACTACGCCGGGAGCGGCGTCGGGAACATGGGCGCGGTCGAGGCGGTGGAGGAGCCGCACCACGGTCTCCCGTGCTCGGCGCGGCTCCGCGTGCCCCCTCTGGCCACGATCTGGCTGCGCCGTACCGCGGGGGCAGCTCACTCGGAGACGACGACATAGCGCCACTCCGTCGCGCGAAATCGTCACTTATGGTGGCACTATGGACGCGACGAAAGCGATCATCGATACGGTCGACCGGTTGCGGCAGCGCCGCACAGCGCCACTGGTCCTGGAGCTCGACCTGACGGAGGGACTCACGGAAGGACCGCCGGTCGATCCGCTGAGTGCGATCATGACCATGCGCAAGGCGCGGCTGGCCGACGTTCTCTCCGGGCTCAAGCGGGCCCGCCAGGACCCCCGGGTGCGCGCGGTCATCGTCAAGATCGGCGGGCATCCGCTCGGCCTGGGCATGGTCCAGGAGGTGCGGGCCGCCCTCCTCCGGCTCCGCGCCACCGGGAAGCTGACCGTCGCGTTCGGGGAGACCTTCGGGGAGTTCGCCGCCGGGACCGTCCCGTACTACCTGGCCAGCGCCTGCGAGCGGGTCTACCTGCAGCCGTCCGGGGACGTGGGGCTGACGGGCGTCTCGCTTGAGCAGCGGTTCGTCCGTGACGCGCTGGCCAAGGCCGGCGTGGAATACCAGCTCGGCCAGCGGTACGAGTACAAGACCGCGGCCAACACGTTCACCCAGAACCACATGACCGACGCGCACCGCGAGTCCGCGACCCGGATCGCCGAGTCGGTGACCGAGCAGATCGTGAAGGGCATCGCCGAAGCGCGCTCCCTCACGCCCGAACGGGTCCGCGAGCTGATCGACCAGGGACCGTTCGTCGGGCCGGAGGCGCTCGAAGCCGGTCTCGTCGACGCCCTGAAATATCGCGACGAGGTGTACGGCGAGACGGTCGGCGACGCCCACCTCCTCTACGTCTCCCGGTACGCCAGGAACCCGCTGCCCAAGAAGCTCCCGCACCCCGGCGAGCACGTCGTCGCGCTGGTCCACGGGATCGGCATGATCCGCCTGGGGCGCAGCGGCCGTTCACCGCTCGGCGGCGGGAACTCCATGGGGTCCGACACGATCTGCGCCGCGCTGCGCTCGGCCCGCCGCGACGACAAGGTGAAGGCGATCGTGTTCCGGGTGGACAGCCCCGGCGGGTCGTACGTCGCGTCCGACGCCATCTGGCGTGAGGTGGTGCTGGCCCGCAAGGCGGGCAAGCCGGTCATCGTCTCCATGGGCGACCTCGCCGCGTCCGGCGGGTACTTCGTGTCGATGGCCGCCGACGTGATCGTGGCCCAGCCCGGCACGCTCACCGGCTCGATCGGCGTGTTCGGCGGCAAGCCGGTCGTCAGCGAGCTGCTCGGCAAGATCGGCGTGGTGACGGAGGCGGTGACCGAGGGCGTCAACGCCGGGATGTTCTCCCCCACGCGCGAGTTCTCCGGCCCGCAGTGGGATCGGGTGAACGCCTGGCTCGACCGCATCTACGACGATTTCGTGGGCAAGGTGGCGCAGGGACGCGGGCTGGACCGGGACCGGGCGCACGAGCTGGCCAGAGGCCGGGTCTGGACCGGTGCCGACGCGCTGGAGGGCCGCCTGGTGGACGAGCTCGGCGGTCTGGAGGACGCCTTGGCCCTCGCCAGGAAGAAGGCGGGTCTCGCCGTGGACGCGCCGGTCAGGACCTATCCGCGGATGCATCCCCTTGAGCGGCTGTTCCCGCCCGAGTCGAGCGAGGACAGGTCGGCGGCCCCGGCCCGGATCCGCCTGGAGGCGTGGGGGCCGATGGCCCGCGTCGCCGCCGAGCTGGGCCTCCCGGCGTACGGCCCGCTCGTCCTGCCCGGCTGGTGGACGATCCGCTGACCAGTTCATAGCACCTGTCGCCGTCAGGCCCGGGGAATGCGTACTTCGACGGGGGTCAGGTCGTCCGGCACGCTCCCGGGGTACAGCCCGGACAGCATCGCGCCGACCGTGTAGAGATTCCAGGCCAGCGCGGGCTGCTTGACCGCGGGGGCGGCGAACAGGTCCTCGACGGCGTCCTTCCTGACGATGTCCCAGAGGACGTCGCCGTCCAGCACGCCCTCGCGGAGAACCGCGGTCAGCTGCTCGCCGGGGCTGGTCCGCCAGTTCCAGCCGCCCGCGCCCTTCTTCTGCGCCGCCGGGGCGGGCGGCTGCCGCCGGGCGAGCAGGGACTCCCATCGGGAGGGAGTGCGCTCGGCCATGAACCTCCATTCGGCGCCCTCGATCGGTATCCGCCGCAGCTGGGGAGCGAACATGCCGATGAGCTCGTGGACGACCTCCTCGGAACGGCGCCACATGGGGTCGAGCGCGAGCGCCGCCGCCACCACCCGGTTGTCGAGAAACGGCTGCACGGCGTCTCCCCTCCGCAGGGACCCCGCGCGGGCGGCCGCGTGCCATCTGCCCACCCTGTAGGTGACGTACATGTGGTCGAGGACCTGGGCCGGATCGGTCATGGCCCGCTCCTGCCAGGGAGCGGCGAGGCGGCGCGCGTGCGCGTTGGCGTCCTCGGTGAAGAGTGCCTCGTCCTTCAGGAAGAAGACGTCCACTCTCCGCCGCATCGCTTTGGGGGCGGGATTCCCCTGGCTGTAGAGGAACCCGCCGCGCAGGATCTCACCGCTCTGCCCGGACATGGTGAGCCTGGAGCTGTACGGCAGGTACTCGACGATGGTCTCGTAGGCGGAGGTCATGCCCTCGCACGTACGCAGCACCTCGAACGTACGGCGGAGCGGGTGCTCCACGAGCACCGCGTCCCGCTGCTCGGTGCGCTTGGGGGGAATCACCGTGTGCTCGACACCGAGCTTCGCGGCGATCCGCCGCGCGATCACCACATCCGGGTGGTCGTCCAGACCGTTGGTCGTCACCCGGAACGGAACCTTGGCCGCGTGGAGCAGGGCGGCCATGAGCCGGCTGTCCCGTCCTCCGGTGAGCGCCAGATTCACCTGGTCGGTGAGCGGCCTGACCGTTTCTATCAGCGCTTCGGCCAACCCCTCGATCGCGTCCCGCTTGCCCCGGCGGGACTCCGGTACGGGTCCGGACCCGGGCAACGGGACCGACGTGATCTTCCGGATTCCGTCGCGGATCTCCAGCGTGGTCGCCGGCGGCAACGCGCGCACTCCCTCGAAGGGCGTCTCGTCGGACAGGAAGTAGCCCTGCCGCACCATCGACTGGAGGGCCGGCACATCCCAGTCGATGGTGCGGCCGTCACGGGCCACCAGGTGCACGAGCAGCGCGCGGGTTCCCACGATGTGCAGCTCCGGGGTCTCGGCGTAGAAGACCCCGCACGCCCGCGTCATGTCGGTGACGGCCGTCATCGCCCCCGGTTCGATGCGAAGCGCCGCGAAACACCCTGGCATCCGGTGGGCGGTGTCGCGCATCGATGACGCGTTGAGCAGATCATGCGCTCCGCTCCAGTCGAGCAACGTTCCGGTGACTCCGAGCGCCCGGGAATCCGTCGCCATGACCAGAGCCGGCCGTGTGCCGCTCTCTCCCTCGTTCCCCCAACCGAGCAACACGGCCCCGGGAAATCGCCGCTGTACGGCGGCGACGGTGTCCGGCGGCACCGGAAACACCTGTTCGACCAGGCTTTCCGCGTGCCGGATCACCTGGTCGAGGAATTCCGGCGGAGCCGTGCCTTTGCTCACCGCCGCGAGAAAAACGCGCACTTTCACCTCACAGAGTCACATGTCCGGCTGTCTGAGGTCGGGGCGATATCGCGTGCTCCCGCATCGCGTGCTCCCGCATCGCGCGCCCTCAGTGATGCGGCGGACCCGCCGGTGGATCCGGTGCGAATCCGGCACGGCAGCGCGCGATCGCGACATCACAGCCGTAGTCGGTCGTCGATCTACGATCCGTTGCAGCCGCGGTGTGGCGGCTGCAATCAGGACGATCGACTTACACGTGGATTTTCACCGGGAGATGCCGCGGCATCGGCTGAACCCCGCACGAACGCCAGTGCGCCAGTGCGCCATAAATCCTGACCATCAGTACCCCCGTATCCAAAACGGCAAATCCATTCATGATCGTTGCACATGGAGGTCCGAACTGTCAGGTGAATATCAATATGACAGTAAAAGGCGCGCTTTCCCGGTTTCAGCGCGCAACCGATGTCACGCTGAAGAATCAATCAATTTCACGCGGTTCGCATAATCGCCCGGCCCATGCGGCGGCGGGAGCGGAGCCGTAGGAACGGGGTCCTGGCGGAGTCAATGTGCTCGACGGCCGGCACGGCGGTGGTGAAGAACGTGCGGTCACCGGCCGGCACGACCAGGGTCGTCGCGGCGACCGCCGACTGGCGGACCACCCGCCCGCGCGTGGAAGGCGCTGCTCAGGAGGGCGTGATGAAGGACCTGAACACGGCCCGCATCGTGGGCTGGAAGGTGTCCCAATATTGCTCGCGCACCTGCCAGTGCAGGAAGCAGAGCGATGCCCCCGTGGAGATCACCCGCGTCACCTGGCGATAGCCACCCTTCAGCTCGACGATCTCGGAGGAAGGGGTCGCCGTGAAGCCGGTGAACTCCAACTCCGCCGCCTCGCCGACGCTCACGGGTACCCGGGCGAGATTGGCGCGCTCGTATTTCGTGCCCTCCGCCTCGAAGTCGCGATCCATTTTCTCCAGGTAGCCCATGGGATCGGCCTCGCCGTCTTCCACTTCGCCGACCTCGATGCTGAGCACCGCGCGTCCCTTGGGATCCGACCACCACTGCTGGCCGTAATCGTTGCGGTCGTTCTTCCACGCCTTGGGTGCCTGGATGGACCACCCCTGGTCGGAGGAGAAGGAGCGGAGCGCGAGCGTCCTGGGCGGGGCGGACACCGCGGCCGGGCGGTTGCCCGCCCCCTCCGTTTGATCCGCCTTCTCTCCCTGCAGCAGGAACCAGCCGCCCGCCGCCACTCCCAGCAGCGTGACCGCCGCGATCAGCGTCGCCGTACGGCTTGGCCACCTGTCGGGCATCCGTCCGCGCAAGCGGTCCCGTACGGACTCTCTCGCTGTGCGCGATCTCCGCTTGCGCCCGGATGAGCGATCGTGGACAGGGCGGGTGGGCTCCTGCCATGACCGGTCATGATCCGGTGCCACGGCGCCCCCCACAGGACTGTCCATCAAGGGGCCGCCCGGCCTGGCACCGCTCGGCACTGGGCCACCCGGCACAACGCCACTCGCCGCCGCGGCCAGCAGTCGGTCCGCCTCCTCCGGACCGACGCGGTACGCCGGGTCCTTCACCAGCAGCCCGGCCAGGGCCGGACGGATCTCCGGGGGCACCCGAGTGAGATCGGCCTGTTCGTTGCTGATGAGAGCCGCCAGGACAGCCATCCCGCTGTCCCTGTGGAATGGCGACCTCCCGGTGACCAACGCGTACAGAGTCGCTCCGAGCGACCAGAGATCCGAGGCCGGCCCGGCCTGCGCCCCGCTGACCCGCTCCGGAGCGATGAAACTCGGCGACCCGGTGACCATCCCCGTCCTGGTGAGCGACGGGTCCTCCTCAAACGTCGCGATGCCGAAATCGGTGAGCACGATTCGGCCGTCCCGCCCGACCAGGATGTTGGCAGGCTTCACGTCACGATGGATGACACCGGCCGCATGAGCGCAGGTCAGCGCGGAGAGCACCTCCCGCCCGATCTCCGCGGCCCGAGCGGCCGGAAGAGGCCCGTTCTCCGCGAGAACCTGATCCAGAGACCGCGACGGGACGAGCTCCATCACGATCCACGGACGACCGTCCTGCTGGACGGCGTCATAGATCGCGATGATGCCCCGATGGTTGATCCGCGCCGCGGTCCGCGCCTCACGGGTGGCGCGCTCGATCAGCTCCGCCCGCTGCTCGTCACCGATCCCGGGCGGGAGGATCACCTCCTTGACCGCGATCGGCCGATCGAGGACCGTGTCGTGACCCTCCCAGACCGTGCCCATCCCGCCCTGACCCAGGGGACGGATCAACTGATAACGGCCAACGATGACCGGAGGGGGAGCAGTCGTCACCGTGAACACCGTCCATCAAGAAGCATGTCGTCAACCGACGGTCGATCATGCCACAGTCACCAGGACAAATGTGGCCTTCCCCACCAAACCGGCAGCTCACGCATGGTACGGAAGGGGGGCCGATCAGGAGACGGAGCGATAACGGGCGCGGAGCCGTACGAGCGGGGCCTTGGCGGGGTCGATGTAGTCGACAGCGAGCACCTGGGCGACGAAGAGCATGTGGTCGCCCGCCGGGACGACCTGGGTGGTCTCGGCCTCCAGCGCGGCCACCCCTCCCTCCACGACCAGCGCCTCGCTGTACGGCCCGCGATGGTGGGGGGCGCCGGCCAGGAGCAGCCGGGCGCTCGGGCGGCCGGGCGTGGCGAACCGGGAGGCGATGGCCTGCTGCCCGTCGGAGAGCAGCGCGATGGCCCAGCGGTCCCGGCGCAGCAACATCTCGGTGAGGTAGCTTCCGGCGGCGAGGCTCACCAGGACGAGGGGCGGGTCGAGCGACACGGACATCAGCGTGGAGACCGTGGCCCCCACATCGTCCCTGCCCTCGCGGACCGTGACCACCGAC
This sequence comes from Microtetraspora sp. NBRC 16547, assembly GCF_030268965.1. Taxonomy (GTDB): domain Bacteria; phylum Actinomycetota; class Actinomycetes; order Streptosporangiales; family Streptosporangiaceae; genus Microtetraspora. The sequence goes on from NZ_BSSE01000028.1 coordinate 20,563, forward strand.
ACTCCGGCGGCCAACTGTCCCATCGCCTCGACGAACTCGCCCACCCGGCTCCCCCGTGATCACGTTCGGTCGTTGCGGTCAGAGCCTATGCCTCGGGGCGATCACCCCGGCGGGCGCGCCCGCCGGGGTGATCATCCGATCAGACCAGCCCGTTCTGGGAGAGCCAGTCCTTGGCGACCACGGGCGGGTCGTCCTTGTCGACGGAGACGCGCTTCATCAACGTCACCAGCGTGGCGGTGTCGAGCTTGGCGGAGACGGCGTCGAGCGTGGAGGTGACCGTGTCGTCCACGCCCGGCTGGTAGACGAGCGGCGCGACGTTGTCCGCACCGAAGGCGTTCTTGGTGTCCTGGAGCGAGACGAGGCCGTTCAGCAGGATCTTCGGATCGGTGGTGAAGACGTTCCCCACCTGGACGGTGCCGCTCTTGATCGCGTCGGCCGTGGTGTCACCCGTGGGCTTCCACTCCTTGAACTCCAGGCCGTAGGCGTCCTTGAAGTTCTGCTCCTGGCGCTCCTTGAACTCCGGCGGGCCGCCCACGACGAAGTCCTTCGACACCTTGGCCAGGTCCTCGATCGTGGTCAGGTTGTGCTTCGCGGCGGTCTCCTTGGTGACCGTCAGCGAGTTGTTGTCCTCGGCGGCGGCGGGCTGCAGGACCTCCAGCTCCGCGGGAAGCTCCTTCTTCAGCCCGGCGAGGATCTCGTCCTCGGTCTTGGCCGTGCTGGTCTTGTCCACGAACGCGAGCAGCGAGCCGATGTACTCCGGCAGCACGGTCAGGCCGCCACTCTTGATCTGGCCGTACACGATCTCGCGGCTGCCGATGTTGGGCTTCTCCTCGACGGTGACGCCCTTGGCCTGCAACGCCTGAGCGTAGATCGACGCGAGGAGCACACTCTCGGGGAAGTTGAACGAGCCCACGACCACCTTCTTCGCGTCCGCCGGGGCCGCGGACGCGCTCGTGGAGGACAGCGGATCCGATCCGCCGCCGCAGGCGGTCAAGGCGAGCGCCGCGGTCACGGCGACCGCCAGAGCGCTGACAAGGCGTTTCATCATATTCCCTTCACAATTGGGGGGTAAAGCATAGATTACCGTGCCCGCCGGATGCCGGGCGAGACCGCTACCCGGGACAGCAGGGTGAACCCGGCTTGCGCCGCCAGGGCGAGCACGACGACGAGAAAGGCGCCGCCGATCGTGATCGTGTAGTTCTGGGTGGCGAGGCCGTCCATGATGAAGCGGCCCAGGCCGCCCAGGCCGACGTAGGCCGCGACGGTGGCCGTCGCCACCACCTGGATGGCCGCCAGCCGCAGTCCCAGGAGGATCAGCGGCAGCGCGACGGGGACGAGCACCTTGAAGAGGACCTGCGGTCCCCGCAGGCCCATGCCGTACGCCGCGTCGCGCAGGTCGGGGTCGACGCCGCGCACACCCTCGTACGTGTTGACCAGGATGGGCGGCACCGCCAGCAGGACCAGCGGGATGAGCACCGGCCAGGCGCTGCCGACCCCGATGATCAGTACGACGAGCACGAGGATGCCGAGGGTGGGCAGCGCCCTGGCGACGTTCGCGCTGATCACGACGACGTGTGAGCCGCGGCCGGTGTGCCCGGCCCAGAGCCCGAGCGGGACCGCGACGGCCGTCGCCATCAGCAGCGCCACCACCGAGAACGCCAGGTGCTCAAGCAGCCGTACGGGGATCCCTCCCGGGCCGGACCAGTTCGCCGGATTCGAGAAGAAGTCGATCAGCCAGTTCACGTGCGCCTCCACGGGGTCAGCAGCCGCTGCGCCAGCACGAGCAGGCCGTCCGCGATCACGGCGAGCAGGACGGTCGCCACGATGCCGACCACGATGGGCGTGGTGAACTGCCGCTGCCACCCGTCGATGAACAGGTAGCCGAGCCCGCCCTGTCCGATGAGCGCGCCGACGCTGACCAGGCTGATGCTGGAGACGGTGGCGACCCGGAGACCGGCCAGCACGACGGGCACGGCCAAAGGCAGCTCGACCCGCACCAACCGGCGCAGCGGGGTGAAGCCCATGGCGACCGCCGAATTCCGGACGTGGTCCGGGATCGAGGTGAGCCCGTCCACGACGGTCGGGACCAGGACCGCCAGCGAGTAGAACGTGAGCGGCACGATGACCGTCGCCTGTCCGAGGCCGGTGATCGCGAGCATCACGATGAAGACCGCGATCGACGGCAGCGAGTAGACGATGTTCATCACGCTCACCGTCGGCTGGTAGAGCCATCGCCAGCGGGCGCTCGCCAGGCCGATGGGCAGCGCGAGCAGCAACCCGAAGAGCACGGGGAGGAACGCCATGACAACGTGCGACTCCAGCAGTGCGACGATGCTGTCCGGCCGCCCGGTGTCCCAGTTGCGCCAGATCCAGTCCCATCGCACCAGGGGTTCGTCACCCATGCGGGTCCTCCCCGCGCGCGGGATCCGCACCCCGGGACTCATCCCGGGACTCTTCGTGCGCGGGATCCGCATCCGGGGACTCATGCCGGGACTCTTCGTGCGCGGGTCCTCCGCGCGGGTCGCCGGGGTCCGGCGCGGCGGAGCGCGCGGCGTACTGCCCCAGCACCTCGTCCAGCGCCTCGCGGGTGGCCACACCGATCACCCCGCCGTCCTCGTCGACCGCAACGGCGTTCCCGTTGGGCGCCAGCAGGGCCGCGTCCAGTGCCGCGCGCAGCGAGTCACGCTCCGGATCGAAGGTCCCGTACGGCAGGAGCCCCTCGTCGGCCCGCCAGCCCAGCGGGCGGCCGGAGGCGTCCACCGCGAGGTCGGCGGGAGCCGCACTCAGCCGGACGTCCTTGGCGGGGATGAACGAGAGACGGCGGATGCCCCGGTCACGGCCGAGGAACTCGCGGACGAAATCGTCCGCGGGCGCGGTCAGCAGCGTCGCGGGGCCCGCCATCTGGGCGAGACGGCCACCCACACGCAGGACGGCGACCATGTCGCCCAGCTTGATCGCCTCGTCGATGTCGTGCGTGACGAACACGATCGTCTTCTGCAGGTCCGACTGGAGACGGAGCAACTCCTCCTGCAGGCTCGCCCGGACAACCGGATCGACCGCGCTGAACGGCTCGTCCATCAGCAGCACGGGCGGGTCGGCGGCGAGCGCCCGCGCCACGCCCACCCGCTGCTGCTGGCCACCGGAGAGCTGGTACGGATAGCGCCGCGCCAGGTCGGAGTCCAGCCCCACCCGTTCGAGCAACTCCATCGCCCGGGCCCGGGCCCGCTTCTTGTCCCAGCCGAGCAGGTACGGCACGGTCGCCACGTTGTCCACGATCTTGCGATGCGGGAACAGGCCCGCCTGCTGGATGACGTATCCGATGCCCCGGCGAAGGGTGGGCGGGTCGATCTCCCGCACGTCCTGGCCGTCCAGGAGGATCCGCCCCTCCGTGGCGTCGATCATCCGATTGATCATCCGTAGCGACGTCGTCTTGCCACATCCCGACGGGCCGACGAACACCGTGATCGCCCCCGTGGGCGCCTCAAGACTGAGGTCGTCCACCGCGACGGTTCCGTCGGCGTAGCGCTTGGTGACGCCTTCAAATGTGATCACAGGAACCTCGTCCTTCGAGAGTTTGCGATCACGTCAACAACCCTGAGGCCCCTACCGTTCCCCTGAGCACTGCTCAGCCACATGATCCTCCCAACCAGCCTATGCGGGCATCTCGCCCGTCGTGTCCCATCTCTGGAAGAAATGGAACGGATGAATGCTCTCCTAAATTACTTACTAAATGTCTATCAAAGACACTTCGAATAGTGCGGTGGCCCCTGGGCACCCGGCATGATTGACTACACTCTCAAGACTCGCACCAACCTCAGAGGAACCGGCCGTGACAACACCGCTCACCGGTCAGCGGACCCGCAGTGAGCTGATCGCCGAGCTCTACGAACGTCACGCCGCCGGGCTGTTCGCTTACTGCCACGACCAGCTCGGCGAGACGAGCTCCGCCGCCGACGCGGTGGTGTCCGTCTTCACCGGAGTGCCGACCGACCCCTCCCCCGCGCGCGCCGCGCTGTACGCCCTCGCCCGGCGCGAGATCTACCGCCGGGACGTCAGCTACGCGCTACCGGCAGTGGACTCGGTCGCCGACCCGGCCACCGCGCTGATCGAGCGAGTCTTCCGTGACATCCGCCCCCACCAGCGGGAAGTCCTCCTCCTGTCCGCCGTCTGCGGCCTGACCACCAGTGAGCTCTCCTGGGTGTTCGAGGTCGCCACCGACACCGCGGCCGAGCTCACACTCAGCGCGCGCCGCCGCTTTTCCCAGACTCTCATCACCGCGACGACCGCGGCCCGGTCGGCCCCGTACGTGCCAGTGGGCGTCGCCGAGGTCTACGACGCCATCGTCGTCTCGCCGATCGAGGACGTGCTGGCCCGGCTGCCCTGGCGCCGCCCCGCCGCCGCGGTGCGGGCCCGGGTGCTGTCCTCCCTCCCCATGGAGGAGCCCGGCGACAGCGCCGCCGTCGCGGCCGCCCCTACGACACTGCCGACGAGGAAGCTGTGGCCGACCACGCCCGCGTGGCCGCTGCCGCTCACCGACCCCAACCAGGTCACCAACACGTGCGTGCTGCCCGCGGAGGCCCTCGCACCGCCGCAGCCCGGACGCAGGTCCAAGCACGAGGCGACGACCGAGCCGATGCCCCGGCTGCGCCCCTCGCTCTTGGCGGCGTTCACCGACCGGAAGCGACGCGCCGCACAGACTCCCGCTTCCGCCGGGGAGGCTCCGGCTTCGGGCAAGCAGGCTCCGGCTTCCGCCGGGGAGGCTCCGGCTTCCGCCGGGGAGGCTCCGGCTTCGAGAGAACAGGCTTCGGCTCCGGCCGGGCGGGATCTGACCGTTACGGACGCCCCGCCGTCCACACCCACCTTGCCCGCCCCGCCGGCCTTGCCCGCTCCGCGCGAGTCAGCACTCCCGGCCACGGTCGAGATGGCTTCCCCGGCCGCTGAGACGGCGGCACCGCGCCACTCGGCCACAGCGGATTCGACGGCTTCGTGGGGCTCCGCGCTCTATCCCTTCTCCTCGTCCGACCAGACGCCCTCGATCGGGCAGGCTTCCTTGGCCGGGGAGGTCGTCTCGCCTCGCCGTGATCCCTCCGCTCACGAGGCCTTCCCCACCGAGGCGATGCCCCCGATCTCGGGGGCATCCACCGTCTCGGGCGACGCGGTGACATTCGACGCCGTGACATTCGACACCGTGACATTCGACGCGGTGACATTCGACGCGTTCCGCCCCGCCGAGGAGACGTCGGCCGCACCGGCGGCCTTCCCGGCCCTGACGAGCTTCCCGGCCTTGACAGACTCCCCGGCTCCGGCGATCGAGGCGGCGCCCGCCGCCGAGACCCGCGTCACGGAGCCGGACGCCGTGCCGGCCGAGCTCGCCGAACCCTCCGAGGGCGGTACGACCGCCGGAGACGGCACGGCCACCGGAGACCGCAAGGCGGCCAAGCAGCGCAAGGCGGCGGCCAAGAAGGCGCTCAAGGCCGCGACCAAGGCCTCGGCCAAGGCGTCCGAGTCGTCCAAGGCCAAGGCCAAGGACGCGGTCTCGGTCCCGGCGAAGGCGAAGGGCAAGGCGAAGCCCGGAAAGCGCCGAGAGCGCCACTACGACTGGGCCTGGGAGCTCGTAGGCTTCCTGATCTGCGTGGCGATCGCACTGATCGTCTTCTTCTCGATGCCCACGTTCACCACTCCCTGACCTTCCGGAAGCCTCCGGTCCGGCCGACCGAGGCGAGCATCAAGACCGGCCGAGCCAGTACGCCGGTCGAGCGTCAGGGCACGCCGGGCGTCAGGGCGGGCCAGGGTGCTCCGCCCAAGAGTCAGGCCCCGGGGCGCGAACCGAGCGTCAGGGCCGGGCGAGCGTCAGGGCCGGGCGAGCGTCAGGGCTGGGCAGGCGCGGCCCCTCACCTGCCGCGATCACCCTGCCCACCAGCTCGTGCAGCGTCCTCTCCACGCCATCACGACCACCCGGCCCGTCGGGCTGTTCCGGCCCGTCCGGCCCTCCCGTGGTTCCCGCAACGCTTTCCCCACCGACGGGGCCCTGTGCGTTCATCGGGGTGCGTTCATCGGGGTGCGCTCATCGGGGCGGCTTGGGGAGCTGGAGGCCGAGCATGGCGATCAGCTCGCGCTGGACCTCGTTGACCCCGCCGCCGAAGGTGAGCACGAGTGCGCCCTTGACGCCCCGGTCCACCCGCTCGATCAGGTCGCGCGTCTCCTCGTCCGCCGGATCGCCGTACCTGGCGATGGTGTCGCCGACGATGCGGCCGACGTCCTGCATTCGCTCGGAGGCGTAGATCTTGGTAGCGGACGCGTCGGGCGCTCCCAGCCACCCCAGGTCCATGTTGGCGGCCACCTGCCAGTTCAGCAGTTCGTTGGTCCGGAAATATGCGTACACCTGGGCGATCGCGCGTCGTACCGCCGGGTTCTCGAAGAGCGGTCTGCCGTCACGGCCCGGCTTCCCCTTGGCCCACCTGAGGAACCGGACGTACGTGTGACCGATGTTGCCCGCCGGGCCGAGCGTCACCCGCTCGTGGTTGAGCTGGTTGACGATCAGGTCCCAACCCTTGTTCACCTCGCCGACGACCATGTCCACGGGGACGCGGACATCGCTGTAGTACGTCGCGTTCGTGTGGTGCCGCCCGTCCATGGTGATGATCGGCGTCCACGAGTAGCCGGGGTCGGCGCAGTCCACGATCATCATGGTGATCCCGCGATGTTTCTTCGCGGCGGGGTCGGTACGCGCGGCGAGCCAGACGTACTGCGCGTGGTGCGCGCCCGAGGTGAAGATCTTCTGCCCGTTGACCACGTAGTGGTCGCCGTCCCTGACCGCTGTGGTCCGCAGGGAAGCGAGGTCCGTACCCGCCTCCGGCTCGCTGTATCCGACCGCGAAGTGGCACTCGCCCGCGAGGATGCGTGGCAGGAAGAACTCCTTCTGCTCGGCGGTGCCGTACTGCATGAGGGTCGGGCCCACGGTGCCGACCGTGATGATCGGGTACGGCACCTCGGCGAGCGCGATCTCGTTCGCGAATATCTGCTGTTCCAGCGGGCCGTAACCGCCGCCGCCGTACTCCTTGGGCCACCCGAGGCCGAGCTTGCCGTCCCGGCCGAGCCGCTTGCAGTGCTCCATGTACGCGGGGCCGAACGGGTCGGCGGCGATCTTCTCGCGATCCTCGGGGGTGATGCAGCCCGCGAAGTATTCGCGCAGCTCGTCGCGGATCCGGCGCTGCTCTCGCGTGAGTTCGATGAACATCAGACCAGGGCTCCGATCAGGTCGAGCTGGGCCTCCGCGCCGCCGAGCAGGTGGGCGGCGTGCTTGCCCCAGGCGAAGTAACGGTGCAGCGGATAGGTCACGTCGAGGCCCATGCCGCCGTGCAGGTGCTGGCAGGTGTAGAGGGCTCTCACGACGGAGTCCGACGCGGTGTACGCCGCTATCGCCAGGTCCTCTTCGGCGGGCAGCCCCTCGGCCAGCCGCCACACACCCGACCAGACGGCCACGTCGATGGCCCGTGCCGCGATGTAGACGTCGGCGATCTGCATGGTCACCGCCTGGAACTCGGCCAGTGCCCGATCGAACTGCCTGCGCGTCCGGATGTAGTCGGTGGTGAGCTTGAGCGCGCCCGCCAGGACTCCGGAGGCGGTCGCCGTGATCCCCGCGAGGGCGTGCGACCGCAGCGTCTCGTAGGCCCGGCCGTCCGCCGCTCCGACGGGTTCTCCGGGGACGCCGTCCATGCTGATCACCGCGCCGGGTTCTCCGGTGGCCAGCGGCATGTCGTGAACGGTGACCGCTCCGGGATCGACGAGGAACAGCCCGACACCCGATCCCTCGACCTGCGCCGGCACGAGGATGCGCGACGCCGCGGCGGCGTGGGAGACCATGCTCTTGTGCCCGGTGATCCGGCCGTCCCTCGCGATCGTCGCGGGCGGGTCGGAGAGGTCCGCACCGGGTTCGCGCAACGCGACCGCCAGCACGGCCGCCCCTTCGACCAGCGGCGCGAGCGCCGCCCTCTGCTCGGCCGTGCCGTATCGGCCGATCGTGAGCGCGGCGACCAGGCTGGACAGCGCGGGCACGGGAGCGACGTGGGCGCCGACCTCTCGGAGGATCACCGCCATCCCGACCGGGCCGAGCCCGGCGCCACCCGCCTCCTCAGGAAGGCACGCCCCGAGCAGCCCCGCCTGCGCCATCGCCGCCCAAAGCGCCGAGTCGTACGGCAGGCCCGACTCCTCATGCGCCTCGATCCTGGCGTGGGTGGCCATGCGCCCCAGGACGTCGGCGGTCAGGGCGCGTAACTCTGCCTGGGTCTCATCCAGGTTGAAGTCCATCAGATCTCCAGAAAGTCGTAGCGGGCCAACGCGTTCGCGTTCCGGGTCGTGTTCCGGGTCGTGTTCCAGGTCATGTGGTGGGGCACTGCGGGAGGCGCCCACCTGGATCTCTTCGGTCACCGCGCGGGACATGTGCGGTCATCCCGGCGGCCGCCGGACCGGCACGGCACCCCGCCACGGCATCGCTCACACCGGCCTCCTCCGCAGGACACTCCAACCGCAAAGTAGAACAGGGTCTAATCTCTGTCCAGAGCGCGAGACCGCAATCTGGTCAGGACATCCGACCGAAACAAGAAAGACATGCAAGGACGACCCTCTTTGTGACTGGTGAGTAACCATCCAGCAGGAGAAGAAGTCAGATAACGTGTTCTTATGCGTATCCCGGATGCCGTCAGAGAGGCCGCGACGCCGGGCCCGGAAGGGGCAGCCAGCGTGGAGAACCACCCGACCACGGCGACCGCTCCGGGCGCCCGTACGCGAAGCCAGCTCCAGCGGCGCAAGCGCATCGTGCAGGCGGCGGCCGCACTCGCGTCGCGCGGCGGCGTCGAGGCCATGCAGATGCGGACCGTGGCCGAACGAGCCGGCGTCGCGCTTGGCACGCTCTATCGCTACTTCCCGTCCAAGATGGATCTCGTCGTCGCCGTCGTGGGTGAGGAGATCGACCTCCTGGAGTCGAGCATCCAGCGGCGCCCGCCGAGCGCTCCGACCGCTTCCGGGCGGGCCGTCGACGTCCTGATGCGAGCCACCCGGGGGCTGATGCGCGAGCCGGAGCTCGCCGACGCGCTGCTCCGGTCGCTGATCATGACCGAGGTGGAGACGCCGTTCGGCGACCGGATGGCCAGGCTTCTGCTCCGCGTCGCCGGCGACGGCCTCACCGTGGAGCTGGCCACGGAGGACCAGCTCACCCTGGCGGACTCGCTCGCCAGCGTGTGGGTCCACGAACTGCTCGAGATGCTCCGCGGACTGCGGACCTACGACCAGATCCAGCACCGGATCGAGATCGTCTCCGCTCGGCTGCTGATCGACTTCTGACCCGCTCCCGGCCTTCCACCGAAATATGAAACCGGTTACAGTCCTGGACTGGAACAAGGTTCTGAAACGGAGGAGGCCACCGTGGGCACACCGGTGATCGTCGAGGCGGTACGCACTCCGATCGGTAAGCGGAACGGCTGGCTCGCGGGCCTGAAGCCGCAGGCCGTCCTGGCGGCCACGCTGAAGGGGCTGGTCGCGAAATCCGGCATCGACCCCTCGATCGTCGGTCAGGTCTTCGCAGGCTGCGTGACCCAGGCCGGCGAGCAGGGCGGGCACATCGGACGGCACGCCTGGTTGTACGCCGGCCTGCCGTACCAGACGGGTGTGACGACGATCGACGCCCAGTGCGGATCGTCCCAGCAGGCGGTTCACCTGGTGGCCGCGATGATCCAGGCGGGCGTCATCGACGCCGGCATCGCCTGCGGCGTCGAGGTGATGAGCCGCCAGCCCCTGATGAGCAACGTGCAGCCGGCGCGGCCCAGGCCCGACGACTGGTCGCTGGACCTGCCCGACCAGTTCTCCGCCGCCGAACGAATCGCGCAGCGGCGCGGCCTCACCCGCGAACGGCTCGACGCCTTCGGCGCCCGGTCCCAGCATCTGGCGGCCAAGGCATGGGCCGACAACCGGTTCGAGCGCGAGATCCTTCCGGTGGTCGCCCCCGTGCTCGACGAAAACGGTCAACCGACTGGCGAGAGCCGCACCGTCACCAAGGACCAGGGGCTGCGCGAGACCACGGTGGACGGGCTCGCGCGCCTTCGCCCCGTACTGGGCGAGGACGGGCTCCACACGGCGGGCACGTCCTCGCAGATCTCCGACGGCGCGGCGGCCGTGCTGCTCATGAGCGAGGAGGCGGCCGCACGGAACGGCCTGCGCCCCCGCGCGCGGATCCTGGCCCAGGCTCTGGTCGGCAGCGAGCCGTATTACCACCTCGACGGGCCGGTGGATGCGACGGCCAAGGTGTTCGCGCAGACCGGGATGTCCGCGAGCGACATCGACCTGTTCGAGGTGAACGAGGCGTTCGCATCCGTCGTCCTCTCGTGGGCGTCCGTGCACGAACCGGACATGGACCGCGTCAACGTCAACGGAGGCGCGATCGCGCTGGGCCACCCGGTCGGGGCCACCGGGTCTCGGTTGATCACCACGGCCCTGCACGAACTGGAGCGCTCCGACTCCTCGACCGCGCTGATCTCGATGTGTGCCGGAGGCGCGCTGGCCACGGCCACGATCATCGAGCGTCTCTGACGTCCCGATCCGACTCTCAGAGCCGGATCGGGACCGCTGGGACAGGGTCGGCCGCCGGCGGCGGGCCCTCCACGCCGACGGGGCTGGGCGTGCGGTCGAAGTCGTGAGCCATAGACTGGTAGACATCCGATGTCTAGGAGCCCGCGCTGGGGCTCTGGTGGGGTGCGTGGCGTGGCGGTCACCGACGCGGCGATTGACAGAATCAAAGAGATGATCATCTCGGGCGAGCTCGCTCCCGGTGATCGGCTCCCCAAGGAGGCTGACCTCGCGGAGCGGCTCGGGCTGTCGCGCAACTCGTTGCGCGAGGCCGTTCGGGCGCTGTCGCTCATCAACGTCCTGGATGTTCGGCAGGGCGACGGCACGTACGTCACCAGCCTCCAGCCGAATCTGTTGCTCGACGCCATGTCCTTCGTGGTCGACTTCCATCGGGACGACACCGTCCTGCAGTTCCTCGAGGTGCGGCGCATCCTGGAACCTGCCGCGACCGCCATGGCGGCGACCAACATGTCGGAGGGTGACATCAAGGGGCTTCGCGAGATCCTCGAGTCGCTTCCGGACGACCCCAGCATCGAGCAGCTCGTCGCCAACGACCTGGAGTTCCACCAGCACATCGCGGCCGGGGCGGGGAACGCCGTCCTGTGTTCCTTGATCGAGAGCCTGTCCGGCCCGACCACCCGGGCTCGGGTGTGGCGCGGCCTCACTCAGGAGGGGGCTCTCGGCAAGACGCGCGAGCAGCATGTCGCCATCTACGAGGCGATCGCGGGCCGGCAGCCGGAGCTGGCCAGGGCCTGGGCGACCGTCCATGTGGCCGGTGTGGAGGAGTGGCTCCGCAAAGCCCTTTGACATTTGGTCGCTCCCCTGACGGTCAGCCCGGCCGGACCGCTCCGCGAAAGGCCGTCATGTAGTGGTGGGAGCCCAGCACGTCCACCTTCTTGACCACGTCGCCCGTCTTCGGGGCGTGGATCATCATCCCGCCCCCGGCGTACATCCCTACGTGCGTGGGGACGCCGCCGGTGCCGCCGAAGAACATGAGGTCACCCGGACGTAAGTCGCCGAGAGTCACCCGGCGGCCCTGGCGGAACTGGGTGCCCGTGTAGTGGCCGAGGCCGACCCCGGCCTTCGCCCAGGCCGCCATCACCAGACCGGAGCAGTCGAAGCCGACCCGTGCCGCTCCCCTGCCGACTCCCCTGCTGGGCCCACCGGCCGCCCCGCCGCCCCAGGTGTACGGCGTGCCGAGCCAGCTCTCCGCCGCCTTGACCGCCAACTCACCCCGGACCTCGGTCACCTGCACGGCCGGAGCACCCCGCGTCTCGGTCGCCTGCATGGCCGGAGCACTCCGCGTCTCGGCCGGGGCCGCCTCCCCCGAAGCCGGGCTCCACGCATCAGATGTCTGCGTATCCGGCGCCCGTGTGTCCGGCGCCTGTATGTCCGGCGCCTGTATGTCCGGCGCCTGTATGTCCAGTGCCTGTGTGTCCGGGATCCCGGCGTCCAGACTTCCCGACGCCGGGAACTCCCCGTACAGGGTGCGGGCGTCCGGTGCCCGGCCATCCGATGTCTGCGCGTCCGCGTCTCGCGTACCGGGCTCCGGCACCCCGTCGCCGGCACCGGCTGAGGGCCAGTCCACGACATGGAGGCATGTCTCGAACCTGTCGAGGCGGGCCGCGAGGAGCGCGTCCCAGTGCGCGGACACGAACGCCTCTCGGGACCAGAAGGCGCCGCCGGGCAGCGGGAAGGCCCACGAGCGGGCTCGCAAAGCTCCCAGCCACTTTTTCAGGCTTGCCCGCCACCGCTCTTCCCATCTCGCCCCGGACGGCTCCGGCAGAGCCGATCGCCGCCACTGCTCTCCGGCCGTCCAGTGCGGCCCCTGTCGGGAGCGGCCGGAGCCGTAGGGCGCTCGGCGGCTGGAATCGCCCGGCGACCGAACGTCACCCGGCGACCGGGGAGGCCGCTCGGGCGGCGCGGCGCAGGAGCTCGGGGCCGTCGCATCGAACGCCGAGCCCCTGGGGACACCCGTCGTGGGGCCGATGATCGTCACTCCGGCCATGGCCGCGGTGCCAAGCTTGACGGCGAGCATGATGGGGATCACGCGCTCCTCCTGAGTCCGATCGAAATCGAGGCCCAGCATCTGAGTCGGCGGCCCGGCGGTAAGTGACCGAAAGCGGTTCTGGGGATAAGCGTCAGCGTGTGGACAAGCTCGTGATCCGGATCACCCTCGCGATCCGGATCGCCCCCTCTCCAGAACGGGTAACCACCGAGCGACACGATCGGGGTCGTGGCGGCGGAATCGGGGAATGCCGATCTCGATGCGCCTGTCGAGGGTCCGCCCGATCATGGGAGATGCCGGTCGTTCCGCCGCTCCCGGTTCGGCCCCGTCCTTGACGGGCCGGACGCCTCGTAATAGAACACGTTCCAGAAAGAACATCTGCCAAGCGCTTGATTGAAAGAACGCCTCGGCACGAGCACGAGGCGACCGCATCTGCCGTACACGACCCCGACCTCCCCGGCCACATCTCCCCAGTAGGTGACTCCTGTGCAAATCAATGTCGTCGACCAGGACTACTACGCGCGGCACGGTGTGCCGCACGAGCAGCTCAAATGGCTGCGGGACAACGCCCCGGTGTTCTGGCACGAGGGCGACGCCGAGCTCGGCTGGCCGGGCTTCTGGGCGGTGACCAAGCACGAGGACGTCGTGCACGTCTCCCGGCACTCCGATCTCTTCTCCTCGTCACGTCGCCTGTCGCTCTTCAACGAGCTGCCCGAGGAGGAACGGGAACTGCAGCGGATGATGATGCTCAACCAGGACCCGCCGGAGCACACCCGGAGGCGCTCCCTCGTCAACCGCGGCTTCACGCCCCGGGTGATCTCCTTGCTCGAAGAACACATCCGCGGCATCTGCCACCGGCTGATCGACGAGGCCGAGGGCAAGCCCGACCTGGACTTCGTCACCGACGTCTCCGCGCCGTTGCCGCTGTACGTGATCTGCGAGCTCCTCGGCGCGCCGGTCGAGGACCGGGACAAGATCTTCGAGTGGTCCAACCGGCTGATCGGGAGCGAGGACCCGGACTACGCGACCACGCCGGAGGAGGGCCAGGCCGCGGCGGCCGAGGTCTACGCCTACGCCGGGACCCTGGCCGCGGCCCGCAGGGAGGATCCGCGCGACGACATCGTCACCAAGCTCATCCAGCCGACCGACGGCGGCGAGGTGCTGACCGAGGACGAGTTCAACCTGTTCGTCCTGCTGCTCATCGTCGCGGGCAACGAGACCACCCGTAACGCGGCGACCGGCGGGATGCTCGCGTTCTTTCAGCATCCGGAGCAGTGGGCCCGCCTGGTGGCGGACCGCGCGCTGGCCCGGCCGGCCGCCGACGAGATCGTCCGCTGGGTGTCCCCCGTGAACCTCTTCCGCCGTACGGCCACCACCGACACGGAGATCCGCGGGCAGAAGATCGCCGAAGGCGACAAGGTGGTGATCTTCTACGCCTCGGCGAACCGTGACGCCGACGTCTTCGCCGATCCGGAGGTCTTCGACATCGGCCGGGATCCCAACCCGCAGATCGGCTTCGGCGGCGGCGGAGCGCACTTCTGCCTCGGCAACCACCTGGCCAAGCTGGAGCTCAGGGTCCTCTTCGAGGTCCTGTCCGAGCGCTTCCCGAAGATCAGTCAGGCGGGCGAGGCCAGGCGACTCAGGTCCAACTTCATCAACGGCATCAAGTCGCTCCCCATCTCCCTCCGCTGACACCGGGCCCGGCGCTCCGAACGTCAGGAAAGCGGAGGAGCGCCGGGATCTACGGCCAGGAGGAGTCCTGGTCGGGGTCGCCGCCTCCGGCGAGGAGATTGAGGTCGGCCTCGACCATCATGGCGACGAGTTCCTCGAACGAGACCGTCGGCTCCCATCCGAGCTGCGCCCTGGCCTTCTTCGGATCGGCGCAGAGCAGGTCCACCTCCGCCGGCCGGTGCAGGGCCTGATCGCAGACGACGTGCCGCTCCCAGTCCAGGCCGGCCGCGCCGAAGGCGGCCTCGACCAGCTCCCGTACGGACTGCGTCCGGCCGGTGCCGATCACGTAGTCCTCCGGCTCGGCGGCCTGGAGCATCAGATGCATGGCCCGGGCGTAGTCACCGGCGAAGCCCCAGTCGCGCCGCGCCTCCAGGTTGCCGAGCCGCAGCTCGGAGGCGAGGCCCAGCTTGATCCGGGCGACGCCGAGGCTCACCTTGCGGGTGACGAACTCGGCTCCGCGCCTCGGCGACTCATGGTTGAACAGGATGCCGGACACGGCGTACATGCCGTACGACTCGCGGTAGTTCTGGGTGAGGAAGTGCCCGTACGCCTTGGCCACGCCGTACGGGGACCGGGGATGGAACGGCGTGCGCTCGTTCTGCGGGGTCTCCCGCACCTGGCCGAACATCTCTGAGGACGAAGCCTGATAAAAGCGGATCTGGCCGGAACCGGCGCCGCGGGCGGCGGTGATCCCGGAACAGACCCGGATCGCCTCCAGCATGCGGAGCACACCCATTCCGGTGACCTCGGCGGTGAGCTCCGCCTGCTCCCACGACATCGGGACGAACGAGATCGCGCCCAGGTTGTACACCTCGTCGGGCTGGACCTTCTCCACGGCGGAGATCAGCGACCCCTGGTCCAGCAGGTCGCCCCGGACGAGCTGGACATCCTGGAGCAACTTGCGCACCCGGGAGACCCGGGGGTTCGCCTGGCCGCGCACCAGCCCCCAGACCTCGTATCCCTCACCCAGCAGGTGTTCGGCGAGATACGAGCCGTCCTGGCCGGTGATGCCAGTGATCAGCGCACGCCTGGCCAAGGGATCCTCCTCGCATCGGGGGGCACCCGAATTCTCCGAAGTCCGCATGAGATAGCGGTGTAAGCAGCTATGAGAGGCGAATGTACCCCTCTGGTCCGATCTGAGCGCAGTCGCGACACGGAGAACCTACTAGAACATGTTCCACCGAACCAGATTCGGGTAAGCTAACTTCCCAGTTCGGGCCATGTGAACGCCGGAAAAGAGACCAATTTCACCTCGGTATCCCAAATGGTAGGGTCCGCAGCTAAGGTCATCTTTATGGCAGCCCCAAGGGGGGCACAACTGGAGAGGGGTGCCCCTTGGCGGAGAGGCTGCGAGTCGCGCTGCTGTCCTATCGCAGCAAGCCCACCTGTGGCGGGCAGGGGGTGTACCTACGCCACATCAGCCGTGAACTGGTCGCGCTCGGCCATCATGTGGAGGTCTTCTCCGGCCAGCCGTACCCAGAGCTCGACGAAGGCGTCATCCTCAACAAGGTCCCGAGCCTCGACCTCTACGACGACGCCGACCCGTTCCGCACGCCGAAGCTCGGCGAGTACCGCGACTGGATCGACGCGCTCGAAGTCGCCACGATGTGGACGGCCGGCTTCCCCGAGCCGCTCACCTTCAGCCTGCGGGCCTATCGCGAGCTCAAGAAGCGCCAGGGCGACTTCGACGTCGTCCAGGACAACCAGACCCTCGGGTACGGCCTGCTGGGGATCCAGAAGCTCTTCCCCGTGGTCGGCACCATCCACCACCCGATCAGCGTGGACCGGCGCATCGAACTGGAGGCCGCCAAAGGCTGGAAGAAGCTCTCCATGCGCCGCTGGTACGGATTCGTCCGTATGCAGAGCATCGTCGCCCCCCGGCTCAGCCCGATCCTCACCGTCAGCGAGTCGTCCCTCGCGGACATCCACCGCGACTTCAACGTGCCGCAGTCCAACATGCGGCTGATCCCGCTCGGCGTGGACACCCGCTTCTTCCACCCCCGCCCCCACCTGCCGAAGCGGCCCGGCTCGATCGTGGCCGTGGCGAGCGCCGACTCCCCTATGAAGGGCGTCGCGACCCTGTTGCGCGCGGTCGCCAAGCTCGCCACCGAGCGCGACGTCAACCTGACCGTCGTCAGCAAGCCCACCCCCGGCGGGCCGACGGAGAAGCTGGTCGCCGAGCTCTCCCTGCACGACCGGGTCCGGTTCGTCCACGGCATCTCGGACGAGGAACTGGCCGAGCTGATCGCCACGTCGGAGGTCTCGGTCGTGCCCTCGCTGTACGAGGGCTTCTCGCTCCCCGCGGTGGAGCACATGGCGTCCGGCACGCCCCTCGTCGCCTCCAGGACTGGCGCGCTGCCCGAGGTCGTCGGGGACGCCGCCATCCAGGTCGCTCCCGGCGACCCGGAGGAGCTGGCCGCCGTCCTGCGCCGCCTGTTCGACTCGCCGGAGGAGCGCGCGGAGGTCGGCCGCAAGGGCTACGACCGCGTGATGGAGCGCTACGCGTGGCCGGTGGTCGCCCAGCGCACCGTCGACGCCTACCGCGAGGCCATCGCCGCCCGTACGGCCATCGCCTCGTGAGATCACGCCGTGGCACCGGCGCCCTGGTGCCCGCGCGCGTCACGAAGCCGGACCGGAAGCAATCCGCATGATCATGAAAGGTAGGCAGGAGTGCTGACCGTCGACTTCGAACGGCTTCCCGTCGGGCCTGGCGACCGCGTTCTCGATCTCGGCGCCGGCGGCGGCCGGCACGCCTTCGAGGTGCTGCGCCGGGGTGCCGATGTGGTGGCGTTCGACATGGACGCGGCCGAGCTGGAAGGCGTCGCCGCGATGTTCGCCGCCATGGACAAGGAGGGCCAGATCCCTCCGGGGGCCTCCGGCGAGACCGTGGTCGGCGACGCGCTCGCCATGCCGTTCCCCGACGCGTCCTTCGACCGGGTGATCGCGGCCGAGGTGCTGGAGCACATCCCCGACGACATGGCGGCCATGCGGGAGATCGTCCGCGTCCTCAAGCCGGGCGGGCGAGCCGCGATCACGGTGCCGAGCTTCCTGCCAGAACGCATCTGCTGGGCGCTGTCCGAGGACTACCACACCGCCCCCGGCGGGCACATCCGGATCTACACGCTGGCTGAGCTCAAGGCCAAGCTGAAGGCGTCCGGCCTGGAAGTCGGCTCCCACCACCACGCGCACGGCCTGCACGCGCCGTACTGGTGGATCAAGTGTGCGGTGGGCGTGAACGACGACGACCATCCGCTGGCCAAGGCGTACCACGAACTCCTGGTGTGGGACATCATGAAGCGTCCCGCCGCCACCCGGATCGCGGAGACCCTGCTCAACCCTCTGATCGGCAAGAGCGTGGTCGTCTACGTCCGGAAGCCCGTATGAGCGTCCCGGCGGTCCCCGGAGCGATAGCAGCGGATCAGGTGGTGGCCACCGCGAGGAGCATCGCGGCGGTCCAGGACGACGAGGGCGGCGTGCCGTGGCCGGAGGGCCACATCGACGCGTGGAACCACGTCGAATGCCTGATGGCCATGACCGTGGCCGGACTCCGCGAGGAGGCCCGCCGGGGGTACGACTGGCTCGTCAGATATCAGCGCGAGGACGGCTCGTGGCCGATGAAGGTGGCCGGCGGCGAAGCGGTCGAGAAGGGCGGCGAGTCCAACCACGCCGCCTACGTCGCCGTCGGGGTCTGGCACGACCTGCTCGTGACCGGCGACGAGGACTTCGCCGCCTCCATGTGGCCGATGGTCGCCAGAGCGCTCGACTTCGTCGTCGGGTTGCAGACCACCCGCGGCGAGATCGTCTGGGAACGCGACGCACAGGGCGCTCCCGCGGCGTACGCGCTGCTCACCGGTTCCGCGTCGATCTATCAGGGGCTGCGCAGCGGTGTCCTGCTCGGTGAGCGGCTCGGCGATCCGCAGCCCGACTGGGAACTGGCCGCCGACCGGCTCGGACACGTGCTCGCCGCCCACCCCGAGGCGTTCGCCGACAAGAGCCGTTTCTCGATGGACTGGTACTACCCCGTCCTCGGCGGTGCCGTACGCGGGACCGCGGGCGAAAAGCGCGTCGAGGAGGAGTGGGACACCTTCGTCGTCCCCGGGCTCGGCGTCCGCTGTGTCTCCGACCAGCCCTGGGTGACCGGCGCGGAGTCCTGCGAGTTGGTGCTGACCCTGGACGCGATGGGCGACCGGGAGCGGGCCCTGCGCGTCTTCGCGGACATGCAGCACCTGCGCCACGAGGACGGCTCGTACTGGACGGGCTGGCAGTTCGTGAACGAGAAGCACTTCCCGCACGAGCGCTCCGCCTACACGGCGGCCGCGGTGATCCTCGCGGCCGACGCGCTGTCCGGAGCCACGGCGGGGGCCTCGATCTTCCGCGACGCCGGCGTGGACGACGTCCGCATCACCGGCGACTGCGGCTGCGAGCACGCCCGCGCCTAGATCCATCGGTGCCCGGAGCGAAGGCTTCGATCGGGGGCTCCGACCCAAAGCCGGGATACCAGCCCGCTCGTCGCCGGGCCGACCGACGTCCCCATGATCCTCAGCCCATTGGAGGCCGCCGAGGATCCCGAACTCGCCGTCCTGTCAGTGATCACCCACGCGTACACGCCGGAGGCCCCTGACATCCTGAACGCCCTGCTCACCGCAGTGCACAAGCTCGATCCCCAACGGGGCGCCCTATACGCTGACATGGTACGCGCGGCGCTGCCCCTCAAGATCTGGGAGCACCTGGAGAATCTCATGCAGACCGAAACCCGCAAATACCTCAGTGAGTGGGCCCGCAACAACGTGGCCGAGGGCATGGCTGAATCGATCTTCGCGGTGCTCTCCGCACGTGGTCTCGACGTACCGGAGGACGTACGCGCCGAGATAAACGCCTGCACCGACCTCGCCCAGCTCGACGCGTGGATCCGAGCCGCCGTCACCGTGGAATCGGCACGCGACCTGCTCGACACCTGAAACACGACCTGCACCGGCAACCGCCGGGCCGCCATGACGAACCCAACCGCCGGATCGTTCAAGACGATCCGGAGGCGGCGTTTCCGGGGAGCGTTCAGAGGCCAGGCGTCTTGTGGGTGACGGGGCCTCTGGCTATGGCTAGTGCTCTGACCGCATAGGTTCGCCGGGTCGGTGGTCGCTTCGTTCACCCTGGGAGCGATCTGTGTTTCTGGGTGGCGGTATCACGCAGAAGAAAAAGTGGTTGCCCCGGGACCAGAGCTCATGTTGGCTGGGCAGCATGGCTGAACTGCGTACCGATCGCCTCATCATGCGCCGATGGCGTGACTCCGACCTTGAACCGTGGGCGGCGATGAATGCCGATCCCGAAGTCCGGGAGCACTTGGGCGACCTGCTTACCCGCGAACAGAGCGATGCCTCCGTGTCGCAATTTCAGGCGGAGTTCGACCAGCGAGGCTACGGGTGGTGGGCGGTTGAGGTGGAGGCCACGGGCGAGTTCATCGGCTTCGCAGGCTTGGATGAAGTGGACGACTACATGCCGTTCACAGGAGTGGAGATCGGCTGGCGGCTCGCCCGCTCGGCCTGGGGCCAGGGCTACGCTACCGAGGCTGCGCTGACAGTCCTGGCCCACGGCTTTGACGCTCTTGAGCTTCCTGAGATCCTCGCTGTCACAACGGCCACCAACCTTCGTTCCCAGGCGGTGATGCGCCGGATCGGCATGACCCGGGACCCGGCCGACGACTTCGACGACCCCACCGAGCCCGAAGGGCCGCTGCGTCCGAACGTGCTGTACCGCATCGCCCGTAGTGCGAGGATCTAACGTTCTCCGCTGGGGTCGGCGGTCAGAGTGCTAGATGCCCGGCCCGGTACGTTCGAGGACGCGCAGGGAGCCCTCGGCACGGACCTCGGTGAAGGCCCCCGAGGCGATGGCCCGGAGATAGACGCGGTACGGCGCCTGCCCTCCGTCCGCCGGATCCGGATAGATGTCGTGGAAGACCAGCGCGCCGCCGTCGATCACATGTGGAGCCCACCCCTCGTAGTCCCTGGTCACCGGCTCCTCGGAGTGCCCGCCGTCGATGAAGAGCAGGGCCAGCGGCGTGTTCCAGTGCCGGGCGACGGTCTCGGAGGCGCCCACCACGGCGATGACCTCGTCTTCCAGACCGGCGGCGGCGATGGCCCGCCGGAAGAACGGCAGCGAGTCCATCTTCCCGAAGCACGGGTCCATCAGGGTGGGGTCGTGATGGGCCCAGCCCGGCTGGATCTCCTCCGAGCCGCGGTGGTGGTCCACCGTGAAGACGACCGAGCCCGCCGCCCGGGCGCCTGCTCCGAGGTAGATCGCCGACTTGCCGCAGTACGTGCCGATCTCGCAGATCGGGCCGCGCGAGCCGTACGCGCGGGCGAGTTCGAAGAGGGCCATGCCCTCCTCCGGCGGCATGAACCCCTTGGCCCGTTCGGCCGCGTACCGCAGATCCGCGGGCATCGTGACGGTGTTCACCGGTCGGTCACCTTCAGCATGGTCGGTCCTTCTCGTACGGCTGTCGCCTGCAAGGGACGGAGCCTAGCCCACAACAACCCGAACAAGGTTCCACTGTCCCCTTGTCCGGCATGATGGAACGTGTTCTACTTTGCAACGTGAACCTGCGCTCCCAGATCGCGATGTCCGACGAGGAGATCGCGGGGCTTCTCGGCGACGCCCGCAAGCTCCAGCTCGGCACCATCAACCCCGACGGCACTCCGCACATGGTGACGATGTTCTACGGGCTCGCCGACGGGAAGATCGCGTTCTGGACGTACGGCAAGGCCCAGAAGACACGCAACATCGAACGCGACTCCCGGGTCACCTGCCTGATCGAGGACGGCGACGAGTACTCCGAGCTGCGCGGCGTCATGCTGTACGGCATGGCCAAGCGCGTCGACGACCCCGCGGGCGTCCTCGACATCGGGATGGAGGTCACCCGGCGCATGACCCGGATGGACGACGTCGAACCGCTCCGGGCGTACGTCGAGCACACCGGCCGCAAGCGCGTCGGCTACATCGTCGAGCCGACCCGTGTGGTCTCCTGGGACCACCGAAAGCTCGCCGCCGTCCCGGGACAGAGCTCCTGAAAGCCCATACGAGCTCACCGGAGAAGCGGCCCCACCCAAGGAGAATCACGTTGAAGATCAAGGTCGACGAGCTGGTGTGCGAGGCCAACGCCGTATGCACCGGCCTGGCCCCCGAGGTCTTCGAGCTCGACGACGACGACCAGCTGCACGTCGTGCTGCCCGAGCCCCCGGCGGAGATGCTCGCCCGCGTACGGCATGCGGTCCGTTCCTGCCCCAAAGCCGCTCTATCGCTCGAAGACGAGTAACCCCCCAGGAGGTCAAATGCGCGGAGCTCTGCTGCACGCGGTCGGCGACGACAAGCTCGACATCCGTGACGACTTCACGCTGGCTCCGGTCGGCCCCACGGACGTCCGCGTGAGGATCAAGGCGACCGGTGTCTGCCACTCCGACCTGTCGGTGCTCTCCGGCGTGCTGCCGATGCCGCTTCCCGTGATCCCCGGACACGAGGGCGCGGGAGAGGTCGTCGAGGTCGGCGACCACGTGACCTCCGTCCAGCCGGGCGACCACGTGATCATCAACTGGACGCCCGCCTGCGGCGACTGCCCGAACTGCGTCGCCGGCCAGCCGCACCTGTGCATGACGTTCGTGATGAAGAGCTTTACGGACGCCCGCTTCCGCTACGGCGGTGACACCCCGGCATTCGGCATGGCCGGCTGCGGCACCTGGGCCGAGGAGATCGTCGTCCCGTGGCAGGGGGCGATCAAGGTCGATCCGGACGTGCCGTACGAGGCCGCCGCGCTGATCGGCTGCGGCATCACCACCGGCGTCGGCGCGGTACTCAACACCGCGAAGGTACGGCCGGGCTCCACCGTCGCGGTCGTCGGCTGCGGCGGCGTGGGCCTCTCGGTGATCCAGGGCGCCCGGGTGTCCGGGGCGACCACGATCCTCGCGATCGACCCGCTGGAGTCCAAGCACGAGCTGGCCAAGAAGGTCGGCGCGACGCACGCGATCACGCCCGACCAGCTCATGGACGCCATGGCCACGCTCACCGGCGGCCAGGGCTTCGACTACGGCTTCGAGGTGGTCGGCAAATCCGCCGCGATCATGACCGCCTGGCAGGCCACGCGCCGCGGCGGCGACGTCGTCATCGTCGGCGCGGGCGCCATGGACGACACGGTGCCGCTCACCGCGTTCAACCTGCTCTTCGAGGGCAAGAACATCCTCAGCTCGCTCTACGGCGGCTCGGACGTGCGGCGCGACTTCCCGTTCTTCGCCGGCCTCTACAAGGCGGGCAAGCTCGACCTGGAGAGCATGATCAGCGCCAGGATCAAGCTGTCTGACCTCAACGACGCGGTCACGGCGCTCAAGAACGGCGAGGTCCTCCGCCAGATCGTCATCATGGACTGAGTCCACAAGCAACGGACAGGCCCGCCCAGAGACCGCCGGGGCTCGGGGCGGGCCTGGTGGATTCAGGAGATTGGTCTCAATCCGACCGAGACAGCCGATGCCGTCGACCTGGCTGGAAGTGACGCGGTGGACGCCTATCTCACCAGCGGCGGTCTTCCCGGAATCCTGCGGGCGTGGCCGCCGGCCACCCCTGCGCTCGACTTCATCCGCGAAGAGTGCGCGGATCCGGCATCCCCTTTGTTCGGCGTTCCTGAATCCGTGCTGCTCTCCGAGTTTCCGGCACCCGACCAGGCACGCCGGGTGCTCGAAGCGATCGGCAGCGGCGACAGGACCACGGCCACCATCGCAGCGACGGCGGGCGGGCGCGAAGGCCCGCTGAAATCCGGCTCGCTCTCCCCTCTCCTCCGCAGACTGGCGGAGGAGAAGCAGGTACTGTCCGTAGATCAACCGCTGTCCACCCAGCCAGGCAAACCGGCTCTGTACCGGGTCGCCGATCACAACCTGCGGATGTACCTGGGCGTCCTGAGGGCCGCCGCGGACCACTCCCGCCGGGGCCGTCCCGACCTGGCCTTCCGGTTGGTGCAACGACGCTGGGCCAGTCTTCGCGGTCGTGCGGTGAAACCCGTCGTACGCGACGCGCTGACGATCGCCGCCGCGTCCGGCGAGTTGCCGTGGCCCGAGGTGGAAACCGTGGGCGGCTGGTGGAATCGCCGCTTCGCTCCCGAAGTCGATCTGGTCGGCGCGGACCGCGCCCCGGTGGCCCGCCAGGTCGCCTTCGTGGGCTCCATCAAGTGGCTGGGTACCCCGTTCGACGCGCATGATCTGGCGACGCTCCGCCGTGACGCGGCGCAGGTGCCCGGATTCGACACGGAGGCGAGCGGACTCGCTGTGGTTTCGTTGTCGGGCGTGCGGTCCGGCGCGGAAGGCGCCGACCTGGTCTGGGGCGCGGACGATGTCATCGCGGCGTGGCGTTGAGCCTGCGTGGCAGTCGAGCCCGGGCGGCGGAACTCGTCCCGGAGGACTCCCCCGCCCCGGTTGCTCTGAGCGGCCGCGCCACCAGAACAGGCGACGGGCCTAATCCGACGAGAAGGCCGCGTCGAAGGACGCCTCCGGCGGGGTGATGGCGTTCAACCTCCGGATGTACGCCAGGGACTCCGGAGCGCCGGCGAGGCGGTCCATGCCGGCGTCCTCCCACTCGATCGAGATCGGGCCGTCGTAGCCGATGGCGTTCAGGGCGCGGAAGCACTCCTCCCACGGCACGTCGCCCCGTCCGGTCGAGACGAAGTCCCAGCCGCGCCGCAGGTCCGCCCAGGGCAGGTGGGACGACAGGCGGCCACGGCGGCCGTCGCCGAGGCGGACCTTCGTGTCCTTGCAGTCGACATGGTAGATCCGGTCGGCGAAGTCGAGGATGAACCCGGCCGGATCGACCTGCTGCCACACCATGTGCGAGGGGTCCCAGTTCAGCCCGAACGCCTCGCGGCGGCCGACGGCCTCCAGGGTGCGCACCGTCGTGTGATAGTCGTAGGCGATCTCGCTCGGATGCACCTCGTGTGCGAAGCGCACGCCCACCTCGTCGAAGACGTCCAGGATCGGGTTCCACCGGTCGGCGAAGTCCTGGTAGCCCGCCTCGATCATCGACGGCGGGACCGGCGGGAACATCGCCACGGTGTGCCAGATGGACGACCCGGTGAACCCGACCACCGTTTCGACGCCGAGCTTCGCCGCCGCCCTCGCGGTGTCCTTCATCTCCTCGGCCGCGCGCCGCCGTACCTCCTCGGGGTCTCCGGAACCCCACAGACGCGCGGGCAGGATGGCCTTGTGCCGCTCGTCGATCGGGTGGTCGCAGACGGCCTGCCCGACCAGGTGGTTCGAGATGGTCCACACGCCGAGGTTGTGCTTGGCGAGGATCTCGCGTTTGCGGTCCACGTACGTGTCGTCGGAGAGGGCCTTGTCCACCTCGAAGTGGTCGCCCCAGCAGGCGATCTCCAGGCCGTCGTACCCCCATTCGGCGGCGAGCCGGCACACCTCCTCGAAGGGGAGATCGGCCCACTGCCCGGTGAACAACGTGATCGGTCGCGTCATGTGCGCTCCTCCCGGTACGGGATCTCTGGGGATTTCAGGGAATGTCAGGGGATGTCGGAAGCGGCGGCAGCGGAACGGTTACGTCAGAAGCGGTCACAGCGGCGTCCACCGGGACGCGTTCGCCGCGCTCTCCTCGACGGCCGCCAGGACGCGCTGCACGCGCAGGCCGTCCTCGAACGAGGGTGACGGATCGGTCCCGGCGGCGACGGCCGCGAGGAAGTCCCGCACCTCGTGCGTGAAGGTGTGCTCGTAGCCCAGGCCGTGGCCCGGAGGCCACCACGCCTCCATGTACGGATGACCGGGCTCGGTGACAAGGATCCTTCGGAACCCCGCGTCCGCCTCGGTCTCGTCGTGGAACCACAACTCGTTCATGGCCTCGAAGTCGAACGCCAGGCTGCCCAGCGAGCCGTTGACCTCCAGGCGGAGGGCGTTCTTGCGTCCGGTGGCGAAGCGGGTGGCCTCGAACGACCCCAGCGCCCCGCCGTCGAACCTGCCGATGAACAGCGCCGCGTCGTCCACGGTGACCTGTCCCCGCCCGTCCGTACGGCTCCCGCCGGCGAGCCCGCTGGCGCCTTCGGCCAGCGGCCTCTCCTTGATGAAGGTCTCGGTGAGGGCGGAGACGCCGGTCAACGCCTGGCCGGTGACGAACTGGGCGGTGTCCACGATGTGCGCGCCGATGTCTCCGAGCGCCCCGGAGCCTGCCTTCTCCTTCCGCAGCCGCCACACCAGGGGAAACTCGGGGTCCACGATCCAGTCCTGGAGGTACTGGGCGCGGACGTGCCGGATCTCTCCGAGGCGTCCCTCGGCGACGAGCCTCCTGGCCAGCGCGACGGCCGGCACCCGCCGGTAGTTGAAGGCGACCATGCTCCGCACGCCGCGCGCCGCCGCCTTCGACGCCGCCGCGGCCATGGCCTCCGCCTCCGCCACGGTGTTGGCGAGCGGCTTCTCGCAGAGCACGTGCTTGCCCGCCTCCAGCGCGGCGATCGCGATCTCCGCGTGAGTGTCCCCGGGCGTGCAGATGTCCACGAGCTGCACGTCGTCCCGCCGGACCAGCTCCCGCCAGTCCGTCTCGACGGCGGCCCAGCCGAGCTCGGCCGCGGCCGCCCTGGCGCGGTCCTCCGACCGGCCGGAGAGCACCGCCATCGACGGCGCCACCGGCAGGTCGAAGAACGCGGTCACATTCCGCCAGGCCTGGGAGTGCACGCGCCCCATGAACGCGTAGCCCACCATGCCCACCCCGATCAGCGGCTTCACGATTCGAACCCCAGTGGGAGGTAGGTCGCGGCGTTGTCCTTGGTGATGGTCTCGGACGCGAGGGTGATCGACTGCGGGACCTCGTTCTCGGTCAGGTCGGACATGCCCTTGCCCTGGGCGATGAGCCGGGCCAGCTTGATCGCGGATGACGCCATCGTCGGGCTGTAGGTCACCGTGGCCGCGAGCACGCTGCTCCCGGACTGGATCTCGCGCATGGCATTCGCCGATCCGGCGCCGCCGACCATGATGAACTCGCTGCGGTTCGCCTCCTTGATGGCGGCGAGCACGCCGATGCCCTGATCGTCATCGTGGTTCCAGATGGCGTCGATCTTCTTGTGCGCCTGCAGCAGGTTGCTGGCCACCTTGGTGCCGGACTCGACGGTGAACTGCGCGTCCTGCTTCGCCGTGACGCTGAAGCCGTACGCCTTGAGCGCGTCGGCGAAGCCCTTGCTGCGGTCCTGGGTCAGCGGCAGTGTGGCGATGCCCTGGATCTCGACGATCACGGGGTTGGACACCCCCTTCTCCTTGAGCGCCTTACCGATGTAATGCCCAGCGGCCACGCCCATGCCGTAGTTGTCGCCACCGATCCAGGTCCGGTACGACAGCTTGTCGGGGAAGACGCGGTCGAGGTTGACGACCGGGATGCCGGCGTCCATCGCCTGCCTGGCCACCTGGTTGAGCTGCTGCCCGTCGTTCGGCAGCAGCACCAGGACGTCGACCTTCGCCTGGATGAGGGACTCCACGGCGGAAATCTGCTGGTTGATGTCGTTCGTCGGCTCCACCGGCTTGAACACCACGTCGGAGTACTGCTTCGCCGCGGCCTCGGCGTTCTTGGCGATGGCCGCGATCCAGCCGTGGTCGGCGGCCGGGGCCGAGAATCCGATCGTCACCTGCGTTCCGGGCTGGTCGTTGCCACCCGCCGCGGCGGCGGTCGTGGGGGCCGCGGCCGCCGCGCTGGGCTGCGCGGCCGGCTCGTTGCTCGTGCACGCGGAGACGAGCGCTCCCGCGCCGAGTACGGCACCGCCGAGGAGGAATCCCCGGCGACCGGTGTTCTGGGTCATGTGCTCTCCCTGTTCGGATGGGCGGCGAACCGCGTGAAGAGAGGGATCGAGGGCGTGAGGGGCCGGGGCCGCGAGTCGTCTCCCGGCCCTTACGGCATGCGTTGGTGGGGCTCACGGCCCCACGGGTCAGGTGCCGGTGAGTGCGCCGCGCCGCTGCATCAGCACGGCGACGACGATGATCAGGCCTTTCGCGATGAGCTGGTCACTGGTGTTGAGCCCGTTCAGGATGAACAGGTTGGTGATCACGGTGAAGATCAGGAGGCCCAGGATCGAGCCGATGATGGTCCCCCGGCCGCCGGTGAGGAGGGTGCCGCCGATGATGACGGCGGCGATGGCGTCCAGCTCGTAAAGGTCGCCGTGGGTGGAGGAGCCGGTGGTCGTCCTGGCCATGATGAGGACCGCCGCGATCCCGCAGCACAGGCCGGACAGCCCGTACAGCAGCATCGTGTGGCGCCGGACGTCGATGCCGGCCAGCCGGGCCGCTTCGGGGTTGCCGCCGACGGCGTAGGTCCTGCGGCCGAACGTGGTCCGGTTGAGCAGGATCCAGCCGAGCGCCACCACCAGGGCGAAGACGTAGACGAGCAGCGGCAGCCCGAGCACCCGGGTGGTGGACAGCTCGACGATGGCGTTGTTGGCCTGCTGGACCAGCTGGGTGCGCTGGTTGGACATGCGCTGGGCCAGGCCACGCGCCGCCACCAGCATGGCAAGGGTGGCGATGAACGGCACCATCCGGCCATAGGAGATCAGGAAGCCGTTCACCAGCCCGGCCCCCGTGCCGACCAGCAGCGCGCACACGATCATGACCGCCGGGCCGTACGACTGGGTGGCCAGTGTGGTGGCCCACACGGAGGACAGCGCCATGACCGCGCCGACGGACAGGTCGATGCCGCCTCCGATGATCACGAACGTCATGCCGACCGTGATCACGCCGATGGTCGAGGCGAGCGCGAGGATGCTCACCAGGTTGGAGGAGGTGGCGAAGTTCTCCGGCCTGGTCGCCAGGCCGACGATCGCCAGGAGGACGAGCGCGGCGACGAGGCCGAGATGCGGCACCTCCCCGATCTTCCCCAGGAAGGGCCTTTTCGCCACGCTTGTCGGGGTCGCCTCAGTCAACGCGGGACTCCTCGTTCGTCGAAACCATGACCAGGTCGAGGACGCGGTGCTCGTCGAGGTCCACGGCGGGAGCCTCGTGCACGATCCGGCCCTCGCGGACGACCAGCACCCGGTCCGCGAGCCCGAGCACCTCGGGGACCTCGCTGGACACCAGCAGGACCGCCACGCCGTCGTCGGCCAGCCGCCGGATGACGGCGTACAGCTCGGCGCGGGCGCCCACGTCCACGCCGCGGGTGGGCTCGTCGAGCAGCAGCAGCCTGCGGCCCTCGACGAGCCAGCGGGCCAGCACCGCCTTCTGCTGGTTACCGCCGGACAGCGTCTTGACCGGCCGGCGCGGATCAGGCGGCCGGATGTCCAGCGCCTCGATCAGCCGGGCAGCCTCGGCCGCCTCCCCGCGCCGGTCCATCCAGCCGAAACGCGAATAGCGGGTCAGCCCGGCGAGCGTGATGTTGCGCGCCACGCTCTGGTCCAGCAGCAGGGCCTGCGCCTTCCGCTCCTCCGGGGCCAGGCCCATGCCGAGCCGTACGGACCTGGTCGTGTCGCCCGGGCGTACGGCGCGGCCGTCGAGCAGGACCCGGCCGGACGCCCTGCGCGCGCCGTAGACGGCCTCGATGATCTCGGACCGGCCGGAGCCGACCAGACCGGCCAGCCCGACGATCTCCCCCGCCCGCACGGAGAAGGAGACGTCGGCGAAGACGCCCGGCACGGTCAGCCCCTCCACCCGCAGGACCTCGGGCCGTTCCTCGGGCCGCTCCTCGGACCGCTCCTCGGGCACGGCCGGGCGCGGCGGGAAGACGTACTCGACGTCGCGCCCGGTCATCAGCGAGACGACCTGCCCGGTCGGGGTCGTGGCGGGCAGTCCGACCGCGACCGTGCGGCCGTCCTTGAGAACGGTGACCCGGTCGCCGATCTCGCGGATCTCCTCAAGACGGTGCGAGATGTAGACGACCGCGACGCCCTGGGCGGTGATCTCGCGGATGATCCGGAACAGGTTGGCCACCTCGTCATGCGCGAGCGCGGCGGAGGGCTCGTCCATGACGATCAGGCGGGCGTCGTGCGAGAGCGCGCGGGCCATGCTGACGATCTGCTTGGCGGCGGGAGGAAGCCGTCCCACCTCGGTGGCCGGCGGGATCTCCCCGTGACCGAGCCGCCGGAGCAGGTCCGCCGCGATCCGATTGGTCTCTCCGCGCCGGGTGAACCCGAAGGAGGCCCGCTCATGGCCGAGGAGGATGTTCTCGGCCACGGACAGCCCGTCCACCAGGTCGAGCTCCTGGTAGATGGTCGCGATGCCCTGTTTCATGGCCGCGGTCGGGGTGGCGAGCCGTACCGGCTCGCCGTTCAGCAGCACCTCGCCCTCGTCCGGCTGGTGCGCGCCCGAGAGGATCTTGATGAGGGTGGACTTGCCCGCGCCGTTCTGGCCGAGCAGGCAGTGCACCTCGCCGGCCCTGACCTCCAGGTCGACGCCGTCCAGGGCCCGCACGCCAGGGAACCGTTTGACGATTCCCCGCATGGCGAGCAGGGGTGCCGTGTCGGGGGGTGACGCCGGCATGAGGCCTCCAGTTGCTGCGATGTGGCGTTACGCGTTACGCGGCCGAGTAGACGTGATCGCTGATGAGCCGGGTCGCGCCGACGATCCCGGCGGTGTCGCCGAGTTCCGAGAGCACGATGGGCAGGTTGCCGGTCGCCAGCGGCAGCGACCTGCGGTAGACGACGCTTCTGATCTCCGCGAGCAGCACGTGTCCCAGGCGGGCCACGCCTCCGGCGATGATGACAAGCGCCGGGTTGAAGAAGCTGACCAGACTGGCCAGGACCTGGCCGACCCGGCGCCCGCCGTCGCGGATGATCTGGATCGCGGCGGCGTCCCCCTGCGTCGCCGCGGCCGCCACGTCCTGCGCTGTCAGCCCTCCGGCCGCGGCCAGCCGTTCGGCGAGGTACGGCGAGCCGCCCGCCTTGGCGACGGCCGTGGCCTCGCGAGCGAGCGCGGCGCCGCCGAAGTACGCCTCCAGGCACCCGGAGTTGCCGCAGGCGCAGATCGGACCGTCGTCGTCGACCCTGATGTGGCCGATGTCGCCGGCGCTTCCGGAGACGCCCCGGTAGATCTTGCCGTCCACCACGATGCCGCAGCCGACGCCGGTGCCGATCTTGACAAGCAGGAAGTCGCCGACCTGCCGGGCCAGCCCGGCATGGAGCTCGCCGAGCGCCATGATGTTCACGTCGTTGTCGACCATCGCGGGGCAGCCGAGCTCCTCGCTGACCGCCTCCCTGACCGGGTAGCGGTCCCACCCGGGCATGATCGGCGGGACGACGGGAACGCCCTCGGGAAAGCTCACCGGCCCCGGCACGCCGATGCCCGCGCCGTGGAGCTGGGTGAACAGGCCCTGCTCGTGGAGCTTGCCCAGCAGGGCGGTGGCCCGGTCGAGCACTGCGGCGGGGCCCTCGCGGATGTCGCACGGCTCGCTCAGATGCCCGAGGACGTTCAGCTCTCCGTCGGTGACCGCGACGTCGACCGAGGTGGCGCCGATGTCGATCCCGGCGAACCGCGTCCGGCGCGACAGCCGTACCTTGCCGGACCGCCTGCCTCCGCGTGACTCGGCGAGCCCGTCGGGCTCGGCCAGGCCCAGCTCGATCAGCCGGTCGAGCTCGACGTTGAGCTTGGACCTGGACAGGTCCACCGCGTCGCCGAGCTCGGCCCGCGATCGGCCGCCCTCTCGCAGGAGCCGCAACAGCATCGCCTGGTGCGCGTTTTCTGGCCGCATCCGCTTCACGGAGCCTCCGCATCGGAGTGAGATGGCGCGAACTTACCCCTCTTATGCGGAACTGTGAAGACCTTTTTTATGCGCTGCGCCCGACTTTCGCTGAAATCTGCAAAAGTTCGGGACATGCGTCGGCACAGCGAACGCACCGGCATCGAGGCTTCTCACCTGATCGACGTCGGTGCGCTCCCTGTGACCAGGCCCCGGCAGGCGAGCCACCGGCAGGGATGTCAGAGCATGACCGGGATCGCCGCATGACCCGAATGGAACGGAGTGCCGAGCATGCCCGTACGGATCAGAGCATGCCCGTACGGATCAGAGCATGCCCGTACGGATCAGAGCATGGCCTGCAAGGAGGCGCCGGCCTGCTGCCCCAGCGTGGTGGGCTGGAGATAGGGCTGCTCGGCCATGATGGCCTCCCAGTTGTCGCGGACGGACTCGACGGTGACGGCGTCGTCCCGCCACCCCGGCCCCTCGGCGACGAATACGCGGGCGACCCGGCCGCCGCCGACCGAGAACACCTCACCGGTGGTCTCGCAGCTCTCGTGTGCCAGATAGGCGACCAGGGGACTGATCCGCTCGGCGGTGAACTTGGCCTCGAACTCGGCCGGGAGGAGGGTCTCGGTCATCCTCGTCCAGGCGATGGGCGCGATCGCGTTGGCCTTGATGTTGGCGCGGGCGCCCTCGATGCCGAGGGTCTTGGTCAGGCCGACCAGGCCCATCTTGGCCGTCGAGTAGTTGGCCTGGCCGAAGTTGCCGAAAAGGCCGGACGGCGACGAGGTGTTGACGATGCGGCCGTAGCCCTGCTCCTTCATGTGCGGGAACACGGCCCGGCTCACCAGGAACGAGCCGCGCACGTGCACGGCGATGACCGCGTCGAACTCCTCGACGGTCATCTTCCCGAACGACTTGTCGCGCAGGATCCCCGCGTTGTTGACGACGACGTCCACCCGGCCGAAGGCGTCGAGGGCGGCCCGCACCACGGCTTCGGCGCCCTCGGGCGTGGCGACGCTGTCGGCGTTCGCGATCGCCTCCCCGCCGTTCTTCGTGATCAGGTCGACGACCTCCGCGGCCGGACCGGCGGAGGCGCCGGTGCCGTCCAGGGCGCCGCCGAGGTCGTTCACGACGACCTTCGCCCCCCGTTCGGCCAGCAGGAGCGCGTGCGATCGGCCGAGCCCGTGCCCCGCGCCGGTGACGACGGCGACCTTCCCGTCGAACCTGAGAACGGACATCGCGTCCACCCTTCAAAGAGAACAAGATTCTGGTTGCGCACACCATAACCCCGGCTCGCCTGGTGGACAGGCGGGCCGGGGCGGGGACCCAGACACCTTCGGCCGTTTTGTCCCAGATCGAGGATCCGTACGCAAAATCGCCCTGATCCTGACAGACGACATTGACCGCCTACCCCTGCAGGTACATGTCGACCTTCACGACCCTGGCGGTGAGGGACTTGCCAGCACGGCCGTTCAGGTCGGCGGTCGCGGGGAATCCCATGGCGGCGTTCGCCGCCTGAGCCGCGACGCCCAGCGTGAGGAGGGCCGCCACGATCACCATGACGAGCCGTTTCGCACCACGAGAGAAGTGCCGGAGAGAGAGCTTCACGCGGCCAAGGGTCGCCGGGCCTCCTGCATGATCCCTGTACGGCGATCTGCCGTCGCCCTGACCGGCCCGGACGGCCCGCTCAGCATACGATCATCGCTGCGGATAGTGATCGCATGCCGGGATTTCTGCTATAGTCCTGGGTCTCGCACGGGCATGGGTAGATTGACGGCATACCTGACTGGAGGCCTCAGATGCCCCCATCCCGGCCGCTGCGCGTGGTCCAGTGGGCTACCGGCGCAGTCGGAGGGTACGCGCTTCGCGATGTGATCAGCAGGCCGGACTTCGAGCTGGCCGGGGTCCTCGTCTACGACCCCGACAAGGTCGGGGTCGACGCCGGTGAGCTGGTCGGGCTCGGCTCCACCGGGATCATGTGCACCGACGACGTGGACCGGGTGCTCGCCCTCGACGCCGACTGCGTGCTGCACATGCCGCTCCCCGCCGCCTACTTCGGCGGCGATCCGGCCACCGACGTGGAGGCGATCTGCGCCCTGCTGTCCTCCGGCAAGAACGTCATCACCACCACCGGTTTCGTCTACCCCCGGACGTACGGCCCCGGCCTGGTGGACCGGCTGGAGTCGGCCTGCGCCACCGGCGGGACCTCGCTGCACGGAACCGGCATCAACCCCGGGTTCATGAGCGACCTGCTGCCGCTCGCGCTGACCGGGCTGTCCGGGCGCCTCGACCACATCTACGTGCGCGAGTCCTCCGACTTCCGCGGGCACCCGTCACGGCAGATCGTCGCCGACCTGATCGGATTCACCCAGGCGCCCAAGGACTACGCCGGCGCGGTGCGGCCGTTCCGCGCCTTCCAGCGGGCGCTGTTCTCCGAGAGCGTGCAGCTCGTCGCGCACGCGCTGGGCGTGGAGCTCGACGAGGTCGAGGAGACCGACGAATACGAGCTGGCCGCCGACGAGTTCGAGATCGCCGCCGGCGTGGTCCGCCCGGGCACGGTCTGCGCGTCGCGGTGGGTCTTCAGTGGCCTGGTCAGAGGCCGGCCGTTCATGACGGTCGAGTGCGTCTACAAGGCGGACGCCGCCCGGGTGTCGCGCTGGGCCGCACCGGGCTTCGCCGTCCACATCCAGGGCCGCCCCACCATAGCCGTCGCGATCGACGAGGTGGAGCACGGGCTGGCCGGGGCGGCGGCCCACGCCGTCAACTCGATCGCGTCCGTGTGCGCCGCGCCGTCCGGGATCCGCACGGTCCTCGATTTGCCGCTCGCCACCGGCCGCGGCACGGTCCGGCTCGCCTGACCCCGACCGAGGCCCGACCGAGGCCCGACCGAGGCCCGACCGAGGCCCGACCGAGGCCCGCGTGCGGCGCGTCAGTGCGGCAGGAAACGGCCGAACCTGCCCTGGTGGTAGAGCAGCGGCCGGCCGGCGCGCTCGACCGTCGTCGCCGTGACCAGGCCGACCACCAGGATGTGGTCGCCGACCTCGACCGTGTGGTGCGTACGGCAGATCAGGTGGGCGGACACGCCGTCGAGCAGGGGAACGCCGTCCGGCCCGTCCGTCCATCGCGTCGGGTGGGCGAACCTGTCCACGCCCTTCTTCGCGAACTGGGACGCCACGTCGGCCTGGTCACTCGCGAGCACGTTCACCGCGAAGTCGCCGGCCCTCCGCAGCCGCGGCCAGGTCCTCGAGGACTGGGCCACGTAGAACGACACCAGCGGAGGGCTGAGGCTCACGGAGGAGAACGAGGTGGCCGTCAGGCCGACCGGCTCCCCGTCGGGAAGCGCGGTGACGACCACGACCCCCGCCGCATGCATGGCGAGCGCCCGGCGGAACTCCTCGCCGCCGACCCCCTCACCAGTCCCCTCTCCCACACCCGCGACAAGCCTGAGCCGCGAGCGGCCGCTCTCCTCCGGTATCTCGTGCGCAACGGTCACGCGGTCACCTCCTGCGGAAGCGCGAGCCGCACGGCCACCTGGTCCACCCAGGCGGCCCGGACGGCGACGTCCAGCGTCCGCGATCCGGCCCTCGGGTCGCCGACCAGCGTCACGATCGTCATGTCGCACTCCTTACCTGTACAGCATGCATGCACTGGGACATTTCTCTGTCCCCGCGCACAGCCCTCACGAAGAGGTGACCGCCCGCGCCCGCGGGCGGATCGCTTTCTACGAGGCACGACGACACCGGGCGCTCAAGACGCGGCCGACGTCCACGGTGGGCACGCCTGGTCAGGTACGGGCCCCGGCTCATGACCGTGACGCCGAACACGACTCACAGTAAAGTAAATCTTTCCTACTGACCTTCCATGGAATGCCACACGTCCGGCTCGCCCTCGACCCGGGCCGCCAGGCCCCGGGCCTCCAGCCACACCAGGTGGGCGAGAGTCTCGTTGGTCGCGGAGCGCTGCATGAACGCCGGGATCGTCTCCCACGGCCGCGACCAGGTGAGGCGAGTGGCCAGTTCCCAGCAGGTGACACCGCCGGAGGCCGCGAGCACGGCCTCGATCTCCGCGAGCCGCTCCTCGTGGTGGCCGATCACGTAGTCCACCCGCTCAGAAAGCTCCAGGAAACGGTATTCGTGGGCGGGGAGCACTTCGTCCACGTCCAGCTTGCCGACGCTCCGCAGCGAGTCGAGATAGTCGGCCAGCGGGTTGGGCGCCGACTGGGGGTGGACCGCCACGTGGGGGGTGATCCGGGGGAGCACGTGGTCGCCTGAGAACAGCAGCTTGCGGTCGGCCTCGACGAAGCACAGGTGACCGGGCGAGTGCCCCGGCGTCCAGATCGCCTTCAGGTGCCAGCCCGGCAGGTCGAGCCGCTCACCGTCCTCGATCAGCCGGTCGGGCGCGGCCGTCGACACG
Source organism: Microtetraspora sp. NBRC 16547 (assembly GCF_030268965.1). Taxonomy (GTDB): domain Bacteria; phylum Actinomycetota; class Actinomycetes; order Streptosporangiales; family Streptosporangiaceae; genus Microtetraspora. Next base: position 55,997 of record NZ_BSSE01000028.1, read on the forward strand.
TAGTTGCGCATCATCATGGACGCCCCGGCCAGCTCCTGGGCCGTCATGTCGGGCACGCCGCACCGGAGGAGCAGCTCCCTCCCCCGATCGGCGAGCGCCTGGATGCCCGGTTCGTCGTAGCGGTCGCGCACCAACCGCGCGTCGGCGGGGTGCAGCCCGATCCACGCGCCCGACGCCTCCCTGAGACGCCCAGCGAGGCCGTAGTGGTCCGGATGGATGTGCGTGACCAGGACGGCCTTGATGTCGGTGACCGCGTATCCGGCCACGCCGAGCCCGGCGGTGAGCGCGTCGTACGCCTCGTCGGTGTTCCATCCCGCGTCGATGATCGCGACGCCGTCCGGCAGCTCCATCGCGTAGACCAGGACGTACCGCAGCGGGTTGATCGGGATCGGCACGGGGATCGACCAGAGGCCGGGCCGGACCCGCTCCACCTCGGGCAGCGCCCCTCCGTTCCATGCCACACGCTGCTGCTCGTTCGCCGCCGTCACCATCGGCTTGCTCATCGGCCTGCCCCTTTCGCCGCAAAGATTCTGCCCCGGATACCGAATCAAGTTCTACTCGGGGCGGGTGCGAGAGCCGTCCGATGGGCGGGGAGCCGTACGAACAGGAGGGATGAGACAAGAATCACGACGGCCACGGCCGCCCAGGTGCCGCCGATGCCGAGGCCGGTGGTCAGCGGGCCGAGCCCGAGCGTGATCAGCAGGCCGCCGAACTGGAGCTGGAGGGAGTCCACGGACATCACCGTGGCGCGCCGGGCCGACTCCACCCGCAGATGGATCAGCTCACCGCGGACCAGCTCCGCGACGGAGATCGCCGCGAAAACGAGGAAGTACGCCACGCCCGCCGCGACCACCCCTGCCGTGCCGGACAGCGCGACCGACGCCGCCAGCCCGCCGAGCGCCGCTGCGGTCACCACGATCGCGGCGACCGCGGTGCGGGTGGACGTGCGGAGAAGCCGGGCCACGAACAGGGCGATCGAGCTCCCGACGGCGTTCCCGGCGAAGCCGACCGCGGCCACGAACGCATAGACCGAGCTCCCCGTCTCCAGCCGGCCGGTGAGCTCGGCCAGCCGCACCGGCGTCAGCGTCTCGATGGCGGCCAGCATCATCCCGCTCGCCGCCGAGAACAGCAGCAGCCGGGCCAGGCCCCGGTCGCGAACCGCCATGTGGAAGCCGTCGCGGATCGTCAGCGGGACGTCCGTGAGGATCTCCCCGAACCGCGCCGCCGCGCGCGATCGCGCGGGGCCGCCGCGCGATGTCGAGCGAGGCGGCTCCGGCATCGCGACGACGACCACGACGAGGGCGGCGACCGCCGCGACCGCGCCGCACCACACCGGGACCGAGAGCCGCAGCACCTCGTCGCCGGGCAGCACAAGCGGCGCGAGTCCGCCGGCGAGCACCCCGCCGAGCAGGGCAGTCGAACTCGCGGCGGACCCCACGGCGAGGCCGGGCTTGAGATCGGCGTCCGGCCCCTCGGCCGCGTGCAGCGCGTCGACGTACCAGGCCTGAGCGGGGCCGCTGGACAGCGCCCGCGCGACGCCCTTGAACAGCGAGGCCACGAAGAACAGCCACACGGAGTCGGCCAGGGCCATCACGACGAGGCCGACCGCGCTGAAGCCGGTGCCGACCGCGAGCACCGTGCGGCGCCCCACGACGTCGGCGAGCCCGCCGGTCGGGAGCTCCAGCACCACGATGGTGACGGAGTACGCCGCCGACACCAGGCCGATCTCCCCCAGATCGAGTCCCCGGGCGGACATCAGCAGCACCATCGGCGCCATCATCAGCCCCGGGGGCAGCCAGGCGAGAAACTGGATCAGGGCGTATCTCCGCCGCGCGCCCGCCGCGGTCAGCGTGTCACCCCACATAACCGCGCACCGGGTGCGCGCTGACGAACACGGACACCCGCTCGGCGTCGGGGGCGTCCTTGTCGTGCTCCTCGAGCTCCCGGAGAAGGGCGGAAACCCGCCCGTAGAGGGCGGCGACCGAGGCGGGCGTGAGCCGGACGACGTCGTCGGCCATGCCGGCCGCCTCGATCCACTCCGCGCCCCAGGACGCGGAGTCCCGATCGAACGCCTCGACAGCCTCCCTGAGCACCTCCATCTGCCGCCGGCGCATGAAGGCCACCGCCTCGCGCCCCTCAGGAGCGCCGGACAGCGCGGTGTTGCTCCACGACGTGTACGCGTGGGCCGCCCGCCAGCGGCGCTCGCGCCGGTCGCGCTGTTCGCTGTCCTCCTCGACGAAGCCGTACTTGGCAAGTTGCCGCAGGTGGTAGCTGGTCGAGCCCGAGCTCTCGCCGAACTTGGCGGCCAGTTCCGTGGCCGTCGCCGGCCCGTCGATCCGCAGCGCCCCCAGGAGGCGGACCCGCAGCGGATGTGCCACGGCCTTGAGCGTTCGGGGATCGGTGACATGGAAGGTGTCGTCCATGTCTCCGGTTCTAACATCGCAAAGATAGCTTTGCAATACTTTCTTTGTGATGTGGATTCCATCGGTCGAGTACTACGCCGGTCAGGCGGCGATCGGCGCCGGAGATCATCGACGCCGGACGGATCAGCTCGGACGGATCAGCTCGGACGGATCAGCTCGACCAGGCCGGGAGCGACCCCGGGGAACTTCCGATCCGCGGTGAGCAACGCATCGGCCCCCACCTCCCGCGCGGTCGCGATGATGAGGGCGTCCGGCATGCGGAGGGTCAGGTCTCCCGCTCTGAGCCGCGCCGCGCCGTCGGCCGTCGGCTCGTCCACTGGAAGGACCCGATCGATGGCAGCGGCGCGGAACCGGTCGAGCGCCTTCTCGGCCTCCGCTCCTCGGCGAAGGGCCCCCACCCGCAGCTCGCTCCATGTGATCACGGAGACCGCGAAGGACGCCGCACGCCCCTCCCAGCGGCGTACAGCGTCGAGGGCGTCGCGGTGAAGCGCGTCATCGGGATCGAGCAGGCCGGAGATGACGTTCGTATCGAGCATCACGACAGGCACGGTGTCAGCTCCACCCGTCCCGCTCGGCCTCGACGTCCACGGCCTCGGTGAAACCGGGCAGGGTGCCGACGACGCCATCGAAGCGGCTGCGGTGCCGCCGGATGACGATGCGGCCGTCTTCCTCTTCGATGTCGATCGGATCCCCCGCGTGGAGCCCGAGGCTGCGCAGCACGGCGGCCGGCAGGGTCACCTGGTTCTTGCTGGAGATCCGCGCCGGTCCCGCACGTCGGACACGCGGCCGCTTTTCGTGCTCCATAACCTTTACCGTACCCATCACAAGTAAAGGCTAAGAGTGATAACGGATCGCACGCAAGCGGTTTCGCAGTGTAGCCGACGGCCTGCGCGGTGCCCCGTGATGGAGCGGGCCGTTGTCGAGCGCGGTGCGCAGCGGTGACGACGCCCTAGGCTGTACCGCGTGATCGAGGCAATCAGGGTGGACGAAGCGGTCCGCGAGCTGCGTCCCGACTTCGCCGTCCTGGCCGTCTGCGCGTACGGCCTCGCCAACGGCCCCAGCGACGACAGGTCGCGCGGCTGGCTCACCGAGGCGGCGGAGGCGGCGCCGCCGCTCGAAGACGAGAAGATCGAGGCGTGGCGCGCGGCCTATCGCGCCTTCGGCGCCAAGCCGCAGCGCACCCGCCCCTCGGTCGACGCCCTCATCCGGCGGATGCCGCTTCCCGAGATCAACCTCGTGGTCGACGCCTACAACTCCGTGTCCGTACGGCACGGCCTGCCGATCGGCGGCGAGGACCTCGGGCACTACGAGGGCGCGGCGCGCCTGGTCCGGGCCGCGGGCGACGAGCCGTCCGACGAGGTTCTCGGCGACCCGGGGATCGGCGAGGTCGTCTGGCGGGACGACGCCGGTGTCACCTGCCGTCGGTGGAACTGGCGGCAGTGCGTCCGGACGCGGATCACCGAGGACACCGTGGACGCCTTGTTCCTGCTCGAACGCCTGGAGCCCCTCTCGTTGGAGGAACTTTCGGCCGCGGGGGACGAGCTGGCCGCGTTGCTGGACACCATCACCCCTGGCATCCGGATCGAGTCACGCCTGACCCGGTAACACCGATATGACCATCTGGTAAGCATGGGCTCACCCCCCAGATGGGCTACCCGGACGTGACCTGTTTGGTCAGTCCTGGGAGGATAGGCCGGGACCTGCGGCCGGACGGGCGCACCCCCTGTCCCGGGCGAGTAGCCTTGGACAAGTTCTCTATCATCAACGCCGATCTGCGGAAGAGGGCGATTTCCGCCGTGTCGTCTGAGTCGTCGCGGACAAACCCGCTGGCAAGCTTCGGGCAAAACGAATGGCTTGTCGACGAGTTGTACCAGAAGTACCTGCAGGATCCCGAGTCAGTGGACAAGGCATGGTGGCATTTCTTCGCTGACTACAACGGAACCGGCAAGGCCACCACCGCCGCCGGAGCCACCGCCGTTGCCGCTCCCCCGTCTCCACCCTCCCCCGCAGCCAAGGCCCCCGCCGCACCGGCGCCCGCGGCCGCGAAGCCGGAGAAGGCGGAGAAGGCGGAGAAGGCGGAAAAGAAGGCCGCCCCCACGCCAGTACCGGCTGGCGCGGCCGAGGAGAAGCTGCGCGGCGCCGCCGCGCGCACGGCGCTCAACATGGAGGCCTCGCTCGCGGTCCCGACGGCGACGAGCGTGCGCGGCGTCCCGGCGAAGCTGCTGATCGACAACCGCATCGTCATCAACAACCACCTGCTGCGCGGGCGTGGCGGCAAGATCTCCTTCACCCACCTGATCGGCTTCGCGGTCGTCCAGGCGCTGAAGGCCATGCCGGAGATGAACTACTCCTACGCCGAGGTGGACGGCAAGCCGGTCCTGGTCAAGCCCGAGCACGTGGGTCTCGGCCTCGCCATCGACGTGCAGAAGGCCGACGGCACCCGCCAGCTCCTCGTCCCGTCGATCAAGGCGGCCGAGACGCTCGACTTCCGCCAGTTCTGGGTGGCGTACGAGGACGTCGTCCGCAAGGCACGCGCCGGCAAGCTGGGCGTGGACGACTTCCAGGGCACAACGATCTCCCTGACGAACCCCGGCACGATCGGGACCGTCCACTCCGTGCCCCGCCTGATGCCCGGCCAGGGCACGATCATCGGCGTCGGCGCGATGGAGTACCCCGCGGAGTACCAGGGCGCCTCGGTCGAGACGCTCAACCGCCTCGCGATCAGCAAGGTGATGACGCTCACCTCGACGTACGACCACCGGATCATCCAGGGCGCGCAGTCGGGTGACTTCCTGCGCCGCATCCACCGGCTCCTGCTGGGCGAGGACGGCTTCTACGACGCCATCTTCGAGTCGCTGCAGCTCCCGTACGAGCCGGTCCGCTGGGTCCAGGACATCTCCGCCACCCACGACGACGACGTGGCCAAGTCCGCCCGCGTCCTGGAGCTCATCCACGCGTACCGGGTCCGCGGCCACCTCATGGCGGCCACCGACCCGCTGGAGTACCACCAGCGCAAGCACCCCGACCTCGACATCAAGTCGCACGGCCTGACGCTGTGGGACCTGGAGCGCGAGTTCGCCACCGGCGGTTTCGGCGGCAAGCCGCTGATGAAGCTGCGCGACATCCTGGGCGTGCTGCGCGACACGTACTGCCGCACCGTCGGCATCGAGTACATGCACATCCAGGACCCCGAGGAGCGGGCCTGGATCCAGGCGCGGATCGAGAAGCCGCACACCAAGCCCGACCGTGACGAGCAGCTGCACATCCTGCGCAGGCTCAACACCGCCGAGGCGTTCGAGACCTTCCTGCAGACCAAGTACGTCGGCCAGAAGCGGTTCTCGCTGGAGGGCGGCGAGTCGCTGATTCCGCTGCTCGACTCGGTGATCAGCGCGGCCGCGGCCGAGGATCTGGACGAGGTCGTCATCGGCATGGCGCACCGGGGCCGCCTCAACGTGCTGGCCAACATCGTGGGCAAGTCCTATGCCCAGGTGTTCGGCGAGTTCGAGGGCAACATCGACCCGCGCAGCGCGCACGGCTCCGGCGACGTGAAGTATCACCTCGGCGCGACCGGCGGCTTCGTCGCCCCCGACGGCACCAAGATCACCGCATCGGTGGTGGCCAACCCGTCGCACCTGGAGGCCGTGGACCCCGTCCTCGAAGGCGTCGTCCGCGCCAAGCAGGACCTCCTGGAGCGCGGCGAGGAGGGCTTCAGCGTCCTGCCCGTGCTCGTGCACGGTGACGCGGCGTTCGCCGGCCAGGGCGTGGTCGCCGAGACGCTGCACCTGTCGCAGCTCCGCGGCTACCGCACCGGCGGCACCGTCCACATCGTGGTCAACAACCAGGTCGGCTTCACCACCAGCCCGGCCAGCTCGCGCTCCTCGGTGTACGCCACGGACGTCGCCCGGATGATCCAGGCGCCGATCTTCCACGTCAACGGGGACGACCCCGAGGCCGTGGTCCGGGTCGGCCGGCTCGCCTACGAGTACCGCCAGGCGTTCCGCAAGGACGTCGTCATCGACATGGTCTGCTACCGGCGCCGCGGGCACAACGAGACGGACAACCCCTCGTTCACCCAGCCGCTGATGTACGACCTGATCGACGCCAAGCGGTCCACTCGCAAGCTCTACACCGAGTCCCTGATCGGCCGCGGCGACATCACGGTCGAGGACGCGGAGCAGGCGCTGCGCGACTACCAGGACCAGCTCGAGCGGGCGTTCACCGAGACGCGCGAGGCGGCCAAGAAGCCGCTCGAGCCCGGCGCGGTCGTCAAGCCTCCGGCGGACGAGGTGATCCCGTGGTCGCACGAGGACACCGAGACCGCCATCTCCGAGGAGACGGTCAAGCGGGTCATCGAGACCCAGCTCAACCTGCCCGAGGGCTTCACGGTGCACCCGCGCCTGGCGCCGATCCTGCAGCGCCGCGGCACCATGATCACCGACGACACGATCGACTGGGCGACCGGTGAGGCCCTCGCCTTCGGCGGCCTGCTGATCGACGGCCACCCCGTCCGCCTCGTCGGGCAGGACTCCCGCCGTGGCACGTTCGGCCAGCGGCACGCCGTCCTGGTCGACCGGGTCACCGGCGAGGACCACACCCCGCTGAAGACGTTCAACCAGGGCACGACGAAGTTCTACGTCTACGACTCCCTGCTGAGCGAGTTCGCGGCGATGGGCTTCGAGTACGGCTACAGCGTGGTGCGCCCCGACGCCCTGGTCTGCTGGGAGGCGCAGTTCGGCGACTTCGCCAACGGCGCCCAGTCGATCATCGACGAGTTCATCTCGTCGGGCGAGCAGAAGTGGGGCCAGCGGTCGTCGGTCGTGCTGCTGTTGCCGCACGGTTACGAGGGCCAGGGTCCGGACCACTCCTCGGCCCGGATCGAGCGCTACCTGCAGCTGTGCGCGATGGACAACATGACCGTCGCTCAGCCGACCACCTCGGCGAACTACTTCCACCTGCTGCGCTGGCAGACCCTGTCCAACCGGCGCAGGCCGCTGATCGTGTTCACGCCCAAGTCGCTGCTCCGGCACAAGGGCGCGGCGTCGGCGACGTCGGAGTTCACCTCCGGCTCGTTCCGGCCGGTCATCGGTGACACGACCGTGGATCCGTCGGCGGTCACCCGGGTGGTCCTGTGCTCCGGCAAGATCTACTACGACCTGGCCGCCGCGCGGGAGAAGTCCGGCCGGACCGACATCGCGATCGTCCGTATCGAGCGGCTCTTCCCGTTCCCGGAGAACCCGCTCAAGGCGGAGCTCGCCCGCTACTCCGCCGACGCCGAACTGATCTGGGCCCAGGACGAGCCGGTCAACATGGGCCCGTGGCCGTACCTCACGCTGAAGACGACCGAGCGGCCCGAGCTGCTCGACGGCCGGCGCCTGCGCCGGGTCTCCCGTGCGGCGAACTCGTCGCCGGCGACGGGGTCGCACTCCGCGCACGACGCCGAGCTGGAGGCGATCACCAAGGAGATCTTCGGCTAGTCCGTACGGCCTCCGGGCCCACGGCACACCCAGAGAAGTCCCCCTCGGCCCGTCCGCGGGGGACTTCCCCCTTTACGGGGACCGATCGAGGAGCGAGGACATGTACTTCACCGACAGGGGCATCGAGGAGCTCGTTAACCGGCGCGGCGACGAGGAGGTCAGCGTCGGCTGGCTGGCCGAGCGGCTGCGCGAGTTCGTCGACCTCAACCCGGAGTTCGAGATCCCGGTTGAGCGCCTGGCCACCTGGCTCGCCCGCCTCGACGACGAGGACGAATAGCGCGCCGATCGCGTACGGCCCGGCTCCGCGAGGGACCGGGCCTGGGTCGTGTCTGGCGAATCAAGCGCGCACCAGTGGGAGCGGAAACGCGATACATCTTGACTTTCAGTACACACGACATATCGTGTGTACTGAGGGTTGGCCGCCGATCTCGCGGGGCCGACGGAACTTCACGTCGAAAGGTCGAGCCATGTCGAACTGGACGATCGAGAAACCCGCGCAGTTGACGTTCGGGCCCGTGTCGCAGGTAAGCGTGCGCATCGTCGCCGGACGGCTGGCCGTTCTCGCCAGCGACGGCCCGCCCACCCTCGAGGTCGGCGACATCGACACCCCGCCGCTCGTGGTCACCCACGACGAGGACGGCCGGCTCACCGTGGCGTACAAGGACCTCACCTGGGACGGCATCCTCGGCTGGCTGCGGCCCGGGAAGCGGATCATCACCGCCACGCTCACCGTTCCGAAAGACTGCCCCGTGCAGGTCGGTGTGATCTCCGCGTCCGCGGTGGTGGCCGGCTTCGAGGGGCGCACCAACGTGAAGAGCGTCTCCGGCGAGATCGTCCTGGACGGCGTAACCGGCGACGTGAGCGCCGAGACGGTGTCGGGCTCGGTGGAGAGCCGCGGCCTCGCTGGCGACCTGTCGTTCACCAGCGTCTCGGGCGAGCTGACCGTCGCCGGAGGGGCTCCGCGCCGGCTGCGGGCCAACACGGTGTCCGGCCGGATCACCGCCGACCTGGAGCTCGCCCCCACCGGCCACGTCACCCTCAACAGCGTGTCCGGCGACATCGTGGTGCGGCTCCCGCACACGGTCGACAGCGGCGTGGCCCTCCGCTCCGCCTCCGGCGACCTCAAGGCGGCGTTCTCCGGTCTGGAGAGCAACAACCGGCCGGGCGCGAGGACGCTGACCGGACGCCTCGGCGGCGGCATGGCCTCGGTCACGGCGACCACGGTCTCCGGTGACGTCACACTCCTCAGCAAGGAATCCGCGAACCAGCGAAACGGAGAGTGGGCATGAGTCCCGTCTTCGGGCACGGCCGGCTTCGGCTGTACCTGCTCAAGTTGCTCGAAGAGAGCCCCAGACACGGTTACGAAGTGATCCGGCTGCTCCAGGACCGGTTCCTCGGCGTCTACTCGCCGTCACCGGGCACGATCTACCCGCGGCTCGCGCGGCTGGAGGAGGAGGGCCTGGTCACCCACGAGGTCGTGGACGGAAAGAAGGTCTTCACGCTCACCGACAAGGGCCGGGCGGAGCTGGCCAGCCGGATGGACGAGCTCGCCGAACTGGAGCAGGAGATCACCGCCTCGGTCCAGGACATCGCGCGCGAGGTCAAGGAGGACGTCCGCCAGACGGTCCGGTCCCTCCGCCAAGAACTCACCCAGATGGCCAAGGACATCAATCACCAAGCCGACCGGGAGAAGCGCGATGCCTGGCGCGAGCAGAAGGACGAGTGGAAGCGGCAGCGCCAGGAGCACAAGGAGGAGCTGCGGCAGCAGAAGGAGAACTGGCGCCGCCACAAGCAGCAGTGGCACGAGGATGTCATGCGCTGGAGCCGGGAGTGGGACCGGATCTGGAGCGAGACAGGGGCGTGGATCGGAGAGCCGCGCCGCACGCCGAACCTGGACGCCGAGCTCGGGCGAATGCTGGCCGACTTCGTCGGCGAGATCCGCCAGGAGGCGGCGCACGGCCGGATGACCGAGTCCGCCCTCGACGAGTGCCGGTCCGTCCTCGACGAGGCGGCCGCGCGCATCCGCGACACGCTCCGGTCCTGACACCGCCATGTACGGCTGGCGCAATCCGTTCCTGCCCGTGCACCCCCCGGCGGGCCCGCTCAGCGCTCCGGCGGCCGGCTCCTCGTTCGGTCCTCCGTACACGGAGGGGCGGGGCGTTCCCGAGAGCGGGCGCGCACACGGAACCGACCGTGTCGCGTGGCGCTCCCGGGAACGGCTTCCCGCGCCGGACGCGTCACACGGTGAAGACGATCTTGCCGAAGACGTCGCCGTCATGCATGGCGGCGAACCCCTCCTCCGCGCGCGTGAGCGGCAGCACGCGGTCGATGATCGGGCGTACGCCGGTCTGCTCCAGGAAGACGCCCAGCCTGGCGAGCTGCTCCCTGGTCCCCATGGTGGATCCCACGATGGATCGCTGAAGGAAGAAGATCTGGGCGAGCTGCGTGGGGGCGACCATGCCGCTGGTCGCACCGCAGACCACGATGCGGCCGCCGGGTCGCAACGAGCCGAGGGAGTGGTCCCAGGTCGCCGCGCCGACGCTCTCCATCACCGCGTCGACCCGTTCGGGCAGCCGCGCCCCGCTCTCGAAGACCTGGTCCGCGCCGAGTTCGAGAGCACGGGCCCGCTTCTCCTCCGAGCGGCTGGTGGCCCACACCCGGAAACCGCCGGCCCGGCCGAGCGCGATGAGCGCGGTCGCCACGCCGCCGCCCGCGCCCTGGACCAGCACGGTCGATCCCGGCTGCAACCCGGCCTTGTCGAACAACATGCGGTAGGCCGTCAACCACGCGGTGGGCAGGCAGGCGGCCTCCTCGAAGGAGATCGCCGCAGGCTTGGGCACGAGGTTGCGCTTGGGGACGGCCACCTTCTCGGCGAAGGTGCCGTCGTAAACCTCGGAAAGCAGCGAACGCCGGGGATCGAGCGTCTCGTCTCCGTCCACCGGAGTTCCGATCACCGAATGGACGATGACTTCATTGCCGTCCTCGTCCAGGCCGGCGGCATCGCAGCCGAGGATGATGGGCAAGCGGTCCTGGCGGACGCCCACGCCCTTGAGCGTCCATAGGTCGTGATGGTTGAGCGCTGCGGCCTTGACGGTGACCGTGGTCCAGCCGTCGGGAACCGTGGGATCAGGGCGCTCACCGAGCGTCAGCCCCTTGAGAGGGTTGCCGGGGTCGGTCTGAGTGGCGGTTACGGCGAACATGCCCGAACATTACTCCGCCCCGCCTTCAAGATCACGTACGGCTCTCGCGGAGCGTCGCGGGGCGCCTGTCGTACGTGATCAGGAATCGGAGGCGGTCAGTCCAGCGGATGCCGCCACCGCAGGCCGGGGAACTTCGCGAAATCGCCGTCACACGTGACGAACTCGCACCCGTGCTCGATCGCCAACGCGGCAAGGTAGGCGTCAGGAACCAGCTTGCCGATCGCAGGAGTGCTCCCGCACAACTTCGAGAAGATCTCCCAGTGTCGCTCGCCGGGCGTCACGACGATGGCGTGCGGCTGGTTTCGGACATATCCGGCGAACTCCAGAGCCATGCCGATCGACGCCGGCTCCTTGTACGCACGCGGATTCGTCACGATCCGAATGAATCCGTTGATCACGAAGTCCGCCACAGCGTATGCCTGGAGGCCGTTGATCGTGTCGTCCAGCCAGGATCGATACTCCGTGTGTCGATCGTTCTCCGGACGGAAGGCGTTGACGTACACGTTCGTGTCAACGAGCATCATCGCGCCGGACCCCTTCCAGAGTCTCGAGCTGCTCCTCCAGCCAGAGGGCGTCGACGGCCTCCTCGAAAGTGTGCCCAGCGGCGAGGATCGCCTGCATCCGGGGCGTGTATCCCAGCTCGCCACAGAAGACCGGCAAGTCCACGCGGGGCCTGCTCGCGATCTGTTCCGAGCGGTTCATCAGTTGGCGCAAGGCCTCCTCCATCACCGAGTTGAGGGTTCTGCCGTTTCTGGCGGCGAACGCCTTCGCCTCGTTGAGAAGTGCCTCGTCGATCCGCACCGTGGTTCTCCGCATGACTCCAGCGTCTTCGCCAGACATTTAAATGTCAACACCGAAAGTAATCGCATGGCCACAAAAACATCAAGCCAATTCGAAAACCTGACCGAAATGTGCGGAATGTCAGCAAGATCAGGTCCGAACGCGTACGCACACACGACAGACAGAGTGCGGATGCGGACGGCGGCAGAGCACGCGATGCCGGCGGAAGACGGGACATCTTGAGGGAGCCGTCCGCGGCGTGAGGTTCCAGTGAGGGATTCGCGACGGAACGGGCCACGGAAGGCCTCGGCCTCACCGGTGAGCTACGGGCGGCCGCCCTGGCCCTGGACATGCTTAAGGGGCCCGGCGGATGACACCGGGCCCCTTTCACGTACGGCGGCTCGCTCAGAAGGCGAAGATGGCACCTGTCATCGCGCGGAGCTGGCAGGCGTTGCCGTACGTGTGCTCGAACCGGACGTAGGCGTCGTTCCAGATTCCGGAAGCCGTCACCGTGACCGGATCGAAGAGCATGGGGCAGGCGACGGCCGGGTCCGGCTGGAGGTTCGCGGGATCCCCGCCAGCCTTCTCCAGCATCGGACACGCCTTCCCTGGCGCCGGGTGCGTGCCCAGGGCGGACGAGCAGCTCAGCAGCGCGAAGCGCTGCGGCTTGGTTCCGGCTTCGCCCCTGGCGACGGTCACCACCAGCGACTTGGTGCGCGCCTTCATGGGATGGATCCTGACCGGCACGTCGGTCTTGACGTTGGGTCCCCACGGTGGTGGGACTGTGGCGGCGACCGCGGCGCTGGTCGGGCTGACCGCGATGGCCGTGAAGGCTAGAAGTGAAAGGAGTGGCCTCATATCAATCCCCCGGATTCGGCTGACGACAGCCTGTACGGGCGGGCCCCTCCGATCAAGCGCCCACTCCGTCGCGCCGGGCAAATCTGACGCCACAGAGATCCCAACGGTTCCACGGGTTTCATAACGAGATGGTCACGAAGCTTCGCGTATTTCCTGTTGATCTGGAAAAATCACCCCTTACCACCCATGAAAGAAGGCAGACAGTGCATCGGCGACTCTCACTCGGCCTCGTCGGCGGCCTCGCCGCGACGAGCGCGGTCGCCATGCTCTCCATTCCTGGGCCCGCCACGCCCGCCGCGGCGGCGACCACGGGTGTGCTGCCGAAGGCCCTGAGGGGTGACGTCAGCTCGTACGCGCTGGCCGCGACGCAGGCCGACATGCGGAAGGTCGCATCGTACTGGAGCCCGGAGCGGCTGAAGCGGGCGAGCAGCTACGAGCCGAAGACCAAGCCGTCCCCCTCGGCCACCGCCACGACGTCGGCGGCGGAGGTCGGTCGCGCGGCGGCGCCTGCCAAGCCTTCCGCGCCCGCGCCCGCTGCCGCCCCGGCGTCGGACGCGCCGCCGATGGTGGGCAAGGTCTTCTTCAAGGTCGACGACAAGGAGTACTGGTGCTCCGCCTCGGCGGTGCACTCGGCGTACAAGAACCTGGTCGCGACCGCCGGGCACTGCGCGTACTCCCTCGCCAGGGACAAGCCGGTCGAGAACTGGATCTTCATCCCGTCGTACGCCAACGGCGCGACGAGCGCCGGCATCTTCGTCGGGCACACGCTCTACATGCACCAGGACTTCCAGGGGCAGGGCGACTTCGACCGGGACTACGCGTTCGTCACGGTCTACCGGGGTTTCACCTGGCAGCCCTACACCGACGGCGGCCAGGTGAAGTACCGCTCGGCCGACGTGGGGCTCCTCGAGGACAGGGTCGGCGCGTTCCAGTTCGCCTGGAACAAGGGCACCGGCCAGAGGGCCCACGTTTTCGGCTACCCCGCGGGCGCCCACCCCGACGGCAGCCGGCCGTACACCGGCCAGGACGTCAAGACCTGCTCGGACACGACCGAGAAGAAGTCGGTCAGCGCGCCCACCTGGCAGTTGGAACACGGCGTGCGGCTGGCCGGCTGTGATTTCACCTCGGGAGCCAGCGGCGGCCCCTGGGTGATCGGCTACGACAGCGTCAAGCGCACCGGTTGGATCAACGGCGTGACCAGCCTGACCTGGAACCTGAACGGGGACGGGAAAATGGACGCGGTCTCCACGCCCTACTTCAACACGGTCACCCAGCGCGTCTACCTGCAGGCCGCGCGCCAGTCCACCTCCTGAGCCCTCGGCCGGTTTCCGTACGGCCTCCCTTCACCGGCGGGCGCGTCCGCCCGAAGATCGTTGCTCTCCCGCCTCCCTCTCGGGGTCCGGCCTCCCGCCGGGCCCCGTTTCCGTCTCGCCGCGAAGGTCCGGCCGTTCCAGTTAGACCTTTGTGACTTTTCGGGAGAATTAGACGTGATCATGGGCAAATCGGTGCCATGGGGTTTATGTGATTTACATCACATCCCCTGCCGAAGCGATCTTCGCGCGGCCGCACGGACCGCCGATCGCGACCAAGCGGCCACCTGCGCATACATCACGAAATGATCTCGAAGATGACATCGGCTGTGGAAAATCACGAAAGCGTCACGGGGTATCGGAGCGAGAAACCGCCGCCGACAAGCCCTGGGGCGGCAAGATCTCGCATGTAGTGTTTTGACCATCCCTTTACTGACAGATGGAGGCGTTCTCGCGTCTATCGACAGCGCAAGGAGCTTCATGAACACCCGAGTCAAGCGCCTGGTCCTCCCTCTCGGGGGTCTCGCCGCCGCCGGCCTGATCGGCAGCACGCTCGTGGCACCCGCTCAGGCCGCTGGTGACACGGCTACCGACCCGCTGGCCGCCAGCGGAGTCGCCGCCAAGAACGTCGTCGCGTTCTGGCTGAACCAGAACGCGGCCAATCTGATCAACGCCTCGCCGTACGAGACGCAGGTCGTGGCGAAGCACATCTCCAAGGGCGGCCCGGCGCCGGACAGCAAGCCGGGCACCGTTTCGCCGACCGGCAAGGGCGGCTCCGGCACATCCAAGAACGTGAACCTGCCGAAGACCACCGGCAAGGTGTTCTTCAAGGGCTCCGACGGCCGGCCGCACTGGTGCAGCGCGACCTCCGTCCAGGCGAAGTACCGGAACCTGGTCGCCACGGCCGGGCACTGCGTCTACGACACCGGGTCGAACAAGGCCACTCTGGACCGCTGGGTGTTCATCCCCGGCTACTACCAGGCCAAGGCGCCGTGGGGTATCTACGTCGGCAAGCAGGCGTTCACGCACTACGACTTCGACGTGTACGAGGACGGCGACCGCGACTACGCGTTCGTCACGGTCTACAACGGCATCAAGGCCGGGGCGGGCACCAGCTGGTTCGACGCCGCGGAGTGGAACTGGCAGGAGGTCGACAAGGCCACCTACGACAAGTACAGCCCGTACATCCGCAAGTCGAATGGCGGCAAGTACTACGTCGTCAAGTTCACCGACGTCGGCCGCCTGGGCGACAACGTCGGTGGCCAGGGCCTGGCCTACAACCAGAAGATCGGCAAGCCCGTCTACGTCTTCGGCTACCCGAGCGGGTCGCACCCGGACGGCAACTACGCGTTCTCCGGCAAGACCCTCAAGTGGAGCTACGGCAAGACCTTCGCGGCCAAGGCCCCCGAGGTGAAGGCGGAGGAGCTGGTGGGCGTGAAGTCCTCCTTCACCGGTGAGGGCTCCTCGGGCTCGGCCTGGCTGCTCAACTACAGGAACGCCAGCCGCATCGGCTACCTGAACGGCATCACGAGCGGCGTCTCGGACACCGACGGCAACAACCGGATCGACACCAGCGTCTCGCCGTACTTCGACGGTGAGCTCTACGGCGTCTACAAGGCCGCCGCGAACCTCTGGTCCGGCAGCATCGCGTAAACGCCACCTGACCGAAAGAAGGGCCCGGCTCCTGAGCCGGGCCCTTTTTCATCTTATTTTCAGATCTGGCGGTAAACCTCGCCGCACCATAAAACGTCACTGCCCGATTTGGGGTTTTTGTCGCATCTGGGATGCAGCGGTGCGACCGAAGCATGCAGGCGCGGATCATGACACGACCTAGTCAATTCGATCAGGAGAAATCGCAGGTCAGAAGGCTGACAAGGCGCTCAAGCCCGGCAAGGAGCGGCGGAGTCGGGGCCGCCGCCTGAATGGAGTCTGTGTGATTTACATCACAGATGCCATCATGGCTAAGCGATGCGGAAACAGTGCGCGTGGCGCGACAGAACGGGCCGCACTATCACCTAGCTGCGACGACTCCGGCGCCGGAGCAACGCCAGGGAAATCCTCGACCCACCAAGATCGTCTCGGCGGTTCCGAGGGGCCAGAAAATGGCCACTTATCCCGGTTTTAAGGGGACTCAGCCGACTGTATGGTTCCCCCATCCCTTTACTGACGCATGGGACGCAAGAAGCGTTCCACGACAGCCCAAGGAGTTCCCCCATGAAGCGCACTCTCGCCTTCGGTGGCCTCGTCGCCACCGCCGGCCTGCTGGCCGCCGGTCTGGCCGTCCCGGCCCAGGCCGCCCCTGACGTCGCCACCGCATCCATGGCTTCCACCGGCATCGCCGCCAAGAACGTCGCGGCGTTCTGGCTGGCCGAGGACGCGGCCAACCTGATCGCGGCCACGCCGTACGCCGTGGAGACCAAGCCGGTCACGACCAAGCTTGTCTCCAAGGGTGGCCCGGCCCCCGACAGCAAGCCGGGCGTTGTCCCGGCGATCGGCGACGAGAAGAAGACGGTCGCCAAGTCGAAGAACGTCAACCTGCCCAAGACCACGGGCAAGGTGTTCTTCGCGGACGGCGTCAAGAACGTCGGCACCGAGAAGGACCCGAAGTGGCAGGCGGTCAACCCGCACTGGTGCTCGGCCACGTCCGTGCAGTCCGCGTACAAGAACCTGGTCGCCACGGCCGGTCACTGCGTCTACGACACCGAGTCGAACAAGGCCACCCTGAACTACTGGGCGTTCGTGCCGGGTTACTACCAGGGCAGGACCCCGTGGGGCGTGTACGTGGGTAAGCAGGCCTTCACCCACTATGACTACGACGTCTACGAGGACGCCGACCGCGACTACGCGTTCGTCACCGTCTACAACGGCGTCAAGGTCAACGGCGGCATGACGAACCCGGAGGACCGGAACTTCCCGGTGTCCTCGACCGAAGTCTCCAAGCTCGACTACGAGTCCTACGAGAAGAACGCGCCTGCCCTCCTCGCGGGCACCAAGACGGATGACAAGGGCAACGTCCACTACTACGTCTGGAAGCTCCAGGACGTCGGCGCCCTGGGTGCCAACGTCGGCGGGCAGGGCATCGCCTACAACCAGAAGGTCGGCAAGCCGGTCTACGTGTTCGGCTACCCGAGCGGGTCGCACCCGGACGGCAACTACGCCTTCTCCGGCCAGACCCTCAAGTGGACCTACGGCAAGACCTTCCCGGTCCAGGTTCCGTCCATCAAGGGCGAGGAGCTCATCGGCACCAAGTCCTCCTTCACCGGTGAGGGCGCCCTCGGCTCCTCCTGGCTGGTGAACTACAGCAGCGGCCGCCGTCTCGGCTACCTGAACGGCGTGACCATCGGCGTCTCCGACACCGACGGCAACAACCGCATCGACACCAGCTTCTCCCCGTACTTCGACGGCGAGCTGTACGGCGTCTACTCCGCGGCCAAGAACCTCTGGTCCGGCTCGATCGCCTAGTTCCTCACGAACTGACGCGATCCCGAGACAGGGGTCCAAACCCTGATCTCAAACCTGCTTCACCGAAGGGCCCGGCTCTCCAGTCGGGCCCTTTCGTTTTCCTGGAGCACCGGTGTTCGGTGCCGCGCTGAAATGCCGGCCGGCACCGAACTCGACCGGCGCAACGGTGTCAACATCCGGCATGATCACAGCCCATCGGCCGCACTTCTCGTTGGCATTTCTTCAAAACTTTCCAAGCAGGTCGGTAAACCGGCCGAGGCAGTGGAACGACGCTGCCGGATAACCGATTATTTATGGCTGCTCGGATGACACCGATAATGCTGCGATCTAATTCACAGGGAATGCTGGAAGAGATCTTCCCATTTGCTTCACACGTCGTGGAAGAAAGGTGTCCAGTGACGGCTACCTGCACGAATGCCGCGTTCCTTGGGCGACGAAGGGACAACAGTCGGACTTTCGCACTGTAAGCCTTCAAGAAAGGCCGTCCGGAGGCGGCGAACGGCGGGTTTTCCCACGCTTCCGGCAATCCGTCTGCGCTATCTTTTGCGCATCCCTTTCCTGACGCATGGGACGCAAGAAGCGCCCCACGACAGACCAAGGAGTTCCCCCATGAAGCGCACCCTCGCCTTCGGCGGCCTCGTCGCCACCGCCGGCCTGCTGGCCGCCGGTCTGGCCGCCCCGGCTCAGGCCGCCGGTGACGTCGCCAGCGACGCCCTCGCCACCGACGGCATCGCCGCGTGGTCCACGGTCGCCTACTGGTACAACAACAAGGCCGCGAACCTGATCAACGCGACGCCGTACAACGTCGAGACCAAGCCGGTCACGACCAAGCTCGTCTCCAAGGGCGGCCCGGCCCCCGACAGCAAGCCGGGCGTCGTCCCGGCGATCGGCGACGAGAAGAAGGTCGTCGCCAAGTCCAAGAACGTGAACCTGCCCAAGACCACGGGCAAGGTGTTCTTCGAGGACTCCAAGGGCAACCCGCACTGGTGCACGGCCACCTCGGTGCAGTCGGCGTACAAGAACCTGGTCGCGACGGCCGGTCACTGTGTGTACGACACCGAGTCGAACGCGACGACCATGAACAACTGGGTCTTCGTTCCCGGCTACTACCAGGCCAAGACCCCGTGGGGCATCTACGTGGGTAAGCAGGCCTTCACCCACTACGACTACGACGTCTACGAGGACGCCGACCGCGACTACGCCTTCGTCACCGTCTACAACGGCCTCACGATGGGCCACGACGGCCTGTCCGAGCCCGACGAGGCGCCCGGTGAGTGGTACGAGGTCTCCTGGGAGACCTACCAGAAGTTCCCGGCGGAGTACCGCGCCAGGGCCAAGGAGCAGGGCCCCTGCTACATGAGGGAGCGGCCCGGCAAGGACGGCAAGACCCACTACTTCGTGTGGAAGTTCGTCGACACCGGCGCCCTGGGCGCCAACGTCGGCGGGCAGGGTCTGGCCTACAACCAGAAGATCGGCAAGCCGGTCTTCGTGTTCGGTTACCCGAGCGGCTCCCACCCGGACGGCAACTACGCCTTCACCGGCAAGACCCTCAAGTGGAGTTACGGCAAGACCTTCGCGGTCCAGGCCCTGGCCATCAAGGGTGAGGAGCTCGTCGGCATCAAGTCGCCGTTCACCGGTGAGGGCTCGCTCGGCTCGGCGTGGCTGCGGAACTACAGCAACGGCCGCCGTCTGGGCTACCTGAACGGTGTGACCATCGGCGTCTCCGACACCGACGGCAACAACCGCATCGACACCAGCTTCTCGCCGTACTTCGACGGTGAGCTGTTCGGCGTCTACTCCGCGGCCAAGAACCTCTGGTCCGGCTCGATCGCGATCCCGTTCGAGTCGCCCGCGATCCCGCACGCCAGCGAGTCGCTCAAGCCGCGGGACTAAGTAGTTCGTCGGTCAGCTCGTTCAGAAAGGCCCGGCCACTCGGCCGGGCCTTTTTGGCGTTTCAGGGACCGGACCGCTGAAGAGCCGTTTCTCAGACGACATCGCACCGGAACCAGCCGCAGAGCCTCCGGTCGGCCGGGCGCCTGTCCGATTGGTGTCGCACGCCGACCGTAAATCCTCGCGCTGGGTGATCGTCCCCTTCCGGAATTGCAACGCCGGGCCCGCCGAGGTTCGCGCTTAGACGCGGGACTCACCGATACGGTGCCCCGAATTTCCTGTGATCTGCATCACACTTAGACCAACCCTCATGGCGCACCGCGACCGGGCCTCCACGTCGAAAGAATCCAGCGACAGGGCCTGGAGCAGCGCGAACAAAACTCGCCACCGCCTGACAGATTGCCTTTCCTTGAGTCATTTATATAACGGGACGGTATCGCGGCCCGGCGTGCCGTGAAAGCGGCGATCCGAGGGGTTCGCGACAAAAGATCGCACTGTATGTTTTGGCCATCCCTTTACTGACGTCTGGGACGCAAGAAAGCGCCCCACGACAGCCCAAGGAGTTCCCCCATGAAGCGCACCCTCGCCTTCGGTGGCCTCGTCGCCACCGCCGGCCTGCTCGCCGCCGGCCTGGCCGTCCCGGCCCAGGCCGCCCCTGACGCCGTCCAGACCCCGCTCGCCCAGAGCAAGATCGCCGCCAAGAACATTGCGGCGTTCTGGGGAGCCGAGGCCAACGCCAACCTGATCGCGGCCACGCCGTTCAACGCTGAGACCAAGGTCGTCGCCAAGCACATCAGCAAGGGCGGCCCGGCTCCGGACAGCAAGCCCGGCGTTGTCCCGGCGATCGGCGACGAGAAGAAGACGGTCGCCAAGTCGAAGAACGTCAACCTGCCCAAGACCACCGGCAAGGTGTTCTTCGCGGACGACTTCAAGTGGGAGAACGGCAAGGTCACGGCCGTCAACCCGCACTGGTGCTCGGCCACCTCGGTGCAGTCGGCGTACAAGAACCTGGTCGCCACGGCCGGTCACTGCGTCTACGACACGAAGTCCAACAAGACCACGCTCAACAACTGGGTGTTCGTCCCGGGCTACTACAAGGGCAGGACCCCGTGGGGCATCTACGTGGGTAAGCAGGCCTTCACCCACTACGACTTCGACGTCTACGAGGACGCCGACCGTGACTACGCCTTCGTGACCGTTTACAACGGCATCAAGGCGCTGAACGGCCACCCTGAGGTCAACAAGAAGGAAGTCACCGAGGCTGAGTGGAAGCAGTACAAGCCGTGGATGCAGCTTCCGGCTGAGGGCGGCAAGTACTACGTCAAGAACGGCTTCGTCGACGCCGGCGCTCTGGGCGCCAACGTCGGTGGCCAGGGTATTGCCTACAACCAGAAGGTCGGCAAGCCGGTCTACGTGTTCGGCTACCCGAGCGGCTCGCACCCGGACGGCAACCAGGCCTTCACCGGCCAGACCCTCAAGTGGACCTACGGCAAGACCTTCGCGGTCCAGGCCCCGGCCATCAAGGGCGAGGAGCTCGTCGGCACCAAGTCCTCCTTCACCGGCGAGGGCGCCCTCGGCTCCTCCTGGCTGGTGAACTACAGCAGCGGCCGTCGTCTCGGCTACCTGAACGGCGTGACCATCGGCGTCTCCGACACCGACGGCAACAACCGTTACGACACCAGCTTCTCGCCGTACTTCGACGGTGAGCTGTTCGGCGTCTACTCCGCGGCCAAGAACCTCTGGTCCGGCTCGATCGTCTAGTCTCCGCTCGCGGAACAAGCACGATCTCCGAGGTAGGGGTCCAAACCCTGCTCTCAAACCTGCTTCACCGAAGGGCCCGGCTCTCCAGCCGGGCCCTTTCGTTTTTCGCCGGGCCCTTTCGTTTTTCCAGGTCGGCTTCGTCATGCCGCCGGGACTCCGTAGGACGCCCGGTCGAAACGGGCTCCCGTGATCGGGAGGGAGCGCCCTGGATCGGGAGAGCGCTGCCCTGAGCAGGGACGGGGTGCCCTTCGGCCAGGGACATGGCTGCTGCCGAGGACACTGCCGCTGTCTGGGACATAGCGCCGAAGGGACACGGCGCACTCGGCCAGGACGGGGTGCTCCGGACCGGAAGCGGATCCTCCACGGGTCGGAAACGGGGCTTTCGCGGGTCGAATCGGTCGTGACCGAAATCGGGCCCGCACGACCGGATCGCGCCCTCCGCAGACCCGGACCCCCCGGTACCGGCACCACGAGATCCAGCGGGCCGGCCATCGTTCCCGCCCTTTTCGGATGGTTCCAAATTCCCGATCTCCAGACCCAATCCTCGGCCCGCGACCAGGACTCGCGGCTGTGTATGCTCCCGAGCGACCCAAGGCTCCGGCGGACCGCGCCGGAGCCTTCGTTCGTTCGAGGGCGCGTTAGACGTGACCGAACCCAAATCGGTGCCATGACGGGAATGTGTTTTACCTCACACAGCCGTTTTTCAGGATCTTTCGGATGTAACAACTTCGCCGCGACGATCTCACCCACGATCGCGCGGTTGATCTGCACAGATGCGGACCTCGCCGACCCGCGAACAGGATTCGAACATAAGGTCACGGAGAGATCTCCACGCCGTACGGGGCGGCTCCCGGCTCCGCGGCGGCTTTCGCCGCGCAAGATCGCGCCTGTATGTTTCCGGTCATCCCTTTACTGACGCATGGGGCGCAAGATGCGTCCCACGACAGCCCGAGGAGTTCCCTCATGAAGCGCACCCTCGCCTTCGGTGGCCTTGTCGCCACCGCCGGCCTGCTCGCCGCTGGTCTGGCCGTCCCGGCCCAGGCCGCCAGTGACGTGGCCAGCACCCCGCTGGCCGCCAACAAGATCGCCGCGCAGAACATCGCGGCGTTCTGGGCCGGGGAGAAGGCCGCCAACCTGATCCAGGCCACGCCGTACAGCGTCGAGACCCAGGTCCCGGCCAAGCACGTTTCGACTGGTGGTCCGGCTGCGGACAGCAAGCCCGGCGTCGTCCCGGCCATTGGCGACGAGAAGAAGACCACCGCCAAGTCGAAGAACGTCAACCTGCCCAAGACCACCGGCAAGGTGTTCTTCAAGGGCGCCGACGGCCAGCCGCACTGGTGCACCGCGACCTCGGTTCAGTCCTCGTACAAGAACATGGTCGCGACCGCGGGTCACTGCGTGTACGACACGAAGTCCAACAAGGCCACCCTCGACAGCTGGGTCTTCATCCCCGGCTACTACCAGGGCAAGACCCCGTTCGGCATCTACGTGGGTAAGCAGGCCTTCACCCACTACGACTTCGACGTCTACGAGGACGGCGACCGCGACTACGCGTTCGTCACGGTCTACAACGGCCTCAAGTTCCCGGCCGGCGGCTTCGCCGACTTCAAGGGCATGAAGTACGAGGAGTTCAAGCAGTACGCCGGCTTCCAGGAGGTCGACGAGGCCACCTACAAGGCCTACGAGGACGCCGACACCAAGAAGACCGGCCGCGGCTACTACACCACCACGGACGAGAAGGGCGCGAAGCACTACTTCGTCTTCAAGTGGACCGACGCCGGTCGCCTGGGCGACAACGTCGGTGGCCAGGGCCTGGCCTACAACCAGAAGCTCGGCAAGCCGGTCTTCGTGTTCGGCTACCCGAGCGGCTCGCACCCGGACGGCAACTACGCCTTCTCCGGCAAGACCCTCAAGTGGAGCTACGGCAAGACCTTCGCCGCCACCGCGCCCGCCATCAAGGGCGAGGAGCTGCAGGGTGTCAAGTCCTCCTTCACCGGCGAGGGCTCGCTCGGCTCGGCGTGGCTGCTCAACTACAGCAACACCCGTCGCGTCGGTTACCTGAACGGTGTCACCATCGCGGTGGCCGACCGTGACGGCAACAAGCGGATCGACACCAGCCTCTCCCCGTACTTCGACGGTGAGACCTACGGCGTCTACAGCGCGGCCAAGAACGTTTGGTCGGGCTCGATCGCCTAGTTCCCGGCCTGCGGGAACGAGGTGGTCACGGGCCAGGGGTCCAAACCCTGACCCAGCCGCTGAACTCACACAGGGGCCCGGCTCTCAGCCGGGCCCCTGTGCCTTTTCTGGAGGACACCGCGCGGAACGGCGGGCGCGCCGCCTCCCCCGCTTTGTCTGCTCCAGAAACCGAAGGCCCCGGGGCGTCGCCCCGGGGCCTTCGCCGTAGGGAACGGCCTTAGACGTGACCGCCTCCGATTCGGTGCCATGCCAGTTATGTGATTTAGATCACATAACTGAAGATCACCCCGCCCGCCATCGGGCTACCACCGAATCCGTCACTTCCCCCTTGATCTGCATATATGTCGCCCCGCCGACAAAGGACCCGAGTCCAGCAACAGATAACGGAACAGCAACGCCGCGGGGGGTGCCAGAGAGACCCCTGGAAGCCGCTTTCGCGGTGAAAGATCGCGGCTGTATGTTTCCCGCGTCCCTTCACTGACGCATGGGGCGCAAGAAGCGTTCCACGGCAGACCAAGGAGTTCCCCCATGAAGCGCACCCTCGCCTTCGGTGGCCTCGTCGCCACCGCCGGCCTGCTGGCCGCCGGCCTGGCTGCCCCGGCCCAGGCCGCCCCTGACGTCGCCAGCGACCCGCTGGCCACCAGCGGCATCGCCGCCTACAACGTCGTCGCCTACTGGACCAACCACGAGGCCGCCAACCTGATCGGCGCCACGCCGTACGCCGTGGAGACCAAGCCGGTCACCACCAAGCTCGTCTCCAAGGGCGGCCCGGCCCCCGACAGCAAGCCCGGCATCGTCCCGGCGATCGGCGACGAGAAGAAGACGGTCGCCAAGTCCAAGAACGTCAACCTGCCCAAGACCACGGGCAAGGTGTTCTTCACCGGCGGGGACGGCAACCCGCACTGGTGCTCGGCCACCTCGGTCCAGTCCGCGTACAAGAACCTGGTCGCCACGGCCGGTCACTGCGTCTACGACACCGAGTCCAACAAGGCCACGCTCACCAACTGGGTCTTCATCCCGGGCTACTACGAGGCCAAGAGCCCGTGGGGCATCTACGTCGGCAAGCAGGCGTTCACCCACTACGACTTCGACGTCTACGAGGACGCCGACCGCAACTACGCCTTCGTCACGGTCTACAACGGCCTCAAGGCGCTCAACAGCGCTGTCGAGATCGACGCGACCTCGTGGAAGCAGGTCACCGAGGACGCCTGGAAGCTGTACAACGAGAGCCTCCGCGGCACCAAGATCGTCGACGGCAAGACCCAGTACTGGGTCAAGCGGTTCGTCGACGCGGGCGCCCTCGGTGCCAACGTCGGCGGCCAGGGCATCGCCTACAACCAGAAGGTCGGCAAGCCGGTCTACGTGTTCGGCTACCCGAGCGGCTCCCACCCGGACGGCAACTACGCCTTCACCGGCAAGACCCTCAAGTGGACCTACGGCAAGACCTTCCCGGTCCAGGTTCCGTCCATCAAGGGCGAGGAGCTCATCGGCACCAAGTCCTCCTTCACCGGTGAGGGCGCCCTCGGCTCCTCCTGGCTGGTGAACTACAGCAGCGGCCGCCGTCTCGGCTACCTGAACGGCGTGACCATCGGCGTCTCCGACACCGACGGCAACAACCGCATCGACACCAGCTTCTCCCCGTACTTCGACGGCGAGCTGTACGGCGTCTACTCCGCGGCCAAGAACCTCTGGTCCGGCTCGATCGCCTAGTTCCTCACGAACTGACGCGATCCCGAGACAGGGATCCAAACCCTGATCTCAAACCTGCTTCACCGAAGGGCCCGGCTCTCCAGCCGGGCCCTTTCGTTTTCCCGGCATGCCTTCTCACGGCCATACGGCGAACGACGCGGACACGGAAGGCGGTGACGGCGTCAACGGCGACGGGCGCTATCCCGCCCGGAACGCGTGACCCCACAAGACGCGACCCGACCGGGGTCATGTGCCAAGCCAGGGTAAATGCGCTGTAATCTTCCTCTTTACCGAGGCAAGGGGCGCTGGGGCGTCCACGCACAGCGCAAGGAGCGTCCGTGAAGCGCGTCGTCCTGCCCGCCGGGTGCGCGGCGGTCATCGCCGGGCTGCTCTGTTCCACGGCACTCGCCGCGGCCGGCCCGCTCACACCCGCCCGGGCGTACGACATCACCGCCACCCGCCCCTTGGCGGCCGAAGCCCAGGTCCCCTCCGTGCTGGCGTACTGGCTCGGCGGCGACGGTCGCGCCCTCGCCACCGCGACGCCGTACGGGCTGCGGACGAAGGTCACCGCTCGGCCGGCGTCACAAGGCGGCGCCGCAGCGGACGGCAAGCCAGGAGGCGTCCGCCCGGCCGACCCGAAGCCTGGGCCCGACAGGAAACCGGGGTCCGGCGGCAAGCCGGACGGCGTCCACACCGCGCAGAACACGAACCCGGCCCCCACCTCCAAGAACGTCAACCTGCCCAGGACCACAGGCAAGGTGTTCTTCCTGGGGTCGGACGACAAGCCCTACTGGTGCTCGGGCACCTCGATCCAGGCCACCCATCGGAACCTGGTCGCCACCGCCGGGCACTGCGCCTTCGACACCGACAACGGCGGCGCGCCGATGCGGAACTGGATCTTCATCCCGGGCTACCTGCCGGGCACGATCCCCTTCGGCGTCTACGTGGGCAAGCAGGCGTTCACCCACCACGACTTCGCCACATACCGTGACCTCGACCGCGACTACGCGTTCGTCACGGTCTACAACGGCCTCGCCCCGCAGCCGTCCCGGGGCCCCGGCCGGATCAGGCTTGCCGACGGCGGCCCGCTCGCGGACGGGGTGGGCGGGCAGGGCCTCGCCTACAACCAGAAGATCGGCCGAAGGACAGTCATCGTCGGGCCCTCCGGACCCAGCGTGCAGGGCATGACGTTCCCGGCCCAGGATCCGTCCATCCAGGCGGACGAACTGATCGGCCTGAGGTCATCCCGTACGGCCGACGGCTCCTCCTGGCTGATCGGTTACCGCAAGGCGAACCGCCTCGGCTACCTCAACGGCATCACGATCACCATGTCCGGCGCGGCCGCTGTCTCCCCGTACTTCGACGGCGAACTCCACGACGTCTACGCCGCGGCCCGACGGGTCGAGTCCGGCCCCGTACCCAGCGGCAGCGTCCGCGAGGGCGGGAACGAGATCAACATTCGGTAACAAACAACTCCGGCCATTTCGGCAATTATGGGCTTTCGTATGGGTGATGTAGGTTTTTTACCATCCCTTTACTGACGATAGGGGCGCAGTAGCGGCCCTCATCAGCGCAAGGAGCGAATCCCTCATGCAGAAGCGTCTGCTTCTCCCCCTCGGCGGCCTCGTCGCCGCCACCGGCCTTCTCGCCGCAGCCCTGGTGACCCCCGCTGGGGCCGCCTCGACGGTGTCGAAGGCGAAGCTCGCCTCCGCCACCCAGGCCGGCGACGTCATGAACTTCTGGACCGCGGACGGCGGTGCCAACCTCAAGGCCGCCAAGGCGTACGGCGTCGAGCACAAGAGCGTGCCGAAGCACGTCTCCACCGGCGGCCCCGCGACCGACGGCAAGCCCGGTGTCGTCCCGGCGATCGGTGACGAGAAGAAGGTCGTCGGCAAGTCGAAGAACGTCAACCTGCCCAAGACCGTGGGCCGCGCGTTCTTCGTCATCGACAACGACGTCTACGCCTGCTCCGCCTCCTCGATCCAGTCGCAGTACCGCAACCTGGTCGCCACGGCCGGCCACTGCGTCTACGACATCGAGAGCAAGAAGCAGACCGTGGACAAGTGGGTCTTCATCCCCGGCTACTACGACGGCAGGGCCCCCTGGGGCGTCTACGTCGGCAAGCAGGCCTTCACGCACTACGACTTCGACGTCTACGAGGACGCCGACCGTGACTACGCCTTCGTGACCGTCTACAACGGCATCGGCTACGACTTCGACAAGAACGTGCATGTCGACCTCGGCCCGCTGGGCAAGAACGTCGGCGGCCAGGGCTTCGCCTACAACCAGAAGGTCGGCCAGCCCGTCTTCGCCTTCGGCTACCCGGCCGCCCCGCACGACGACGGCAACTACGTCTTCACCGGCGAGAAGATGAAGTGGTGCTACGGCAAGCCGGTCTACCCGATCGTCGAGAGCAGCGTGAAGGTCGAAGAGCAGATGGGCCTGAAGTGCTCGATGACCGGCGGCTCCTCCGGTGGCCCCTGGATCCTCAAGTACAACAGCAACCGTCGCCTCGGCTACATCAACGGCGTCACCAGCCTCGGCGGTGACACCGACGGCAACAAGCGCAGCGACATGATCACGTCGGCCTACTTCGACGGCGAGACGTACGGCGTCTACCGCGCCGCCTTCTCCCTGTGGTCCGGCTCGCTCGTCAAGGCGGACGGCTCGGTCGGCATCACCGAGACCAAGTAACGCGTCCTCACTTGAGGAACGTGAGGCCCGGCTCCGGCCGGGCCTCTTTCTCGTGCCCGGCCGCCTGTTCCGAGCCCGGCGCGAGCGCCGGGCTCAGCACGGGGATCAGCGTCGGGCGACGCCGTCCAGGCGGGCCTGCTCGGCGACGGCCGCGATCACAGCGGGCGCGACACGGGCGTCGAACGGCGAGGGGATGACGTAGTCCTCGGACACATCGTCCCCGACCACCGCCGCCAGCGCGGAGGCCGCGGCCACCTTCATGTTCTCGGTGATGGTCGTGGCCCGCACGTTGAGCGCGCCGCGGAAGACGCCCGGGAAGGCGAGCACGTTGTTGATCTGGTTGGGGAAGTCGGACCTGCCGGTCGCGACCACCCGCGCGTGCCGCCTGGCCACCTCGGGGTGGACCTCCGGAGTGGGGTTGGACAGCGCGAAGACGATGGCATCCGGGGCCATCGACATGATGGCCTCCTCGCTCACCGTCGAGCCCGAGAGGCCGATGAACACGTCCGCCCCGCTGAGAGCCTCCTCGGTGGAGCCGGTGAAGCCCGCCTTGCTGGTGTCCCTGGCCAGGGCCTCCTTGACCGGGTTGAGGCCCTCCCGCCCGGTGTAGATCACACCCTTGGAGTCCGCGACGGCGACGTCCCCGATGCCGGCGCCCAGCAGGATGCGGGTCACCGCCACGCCGGAGGCCCCGGCGCCCGCGATGACGGCCCGCAGGTCGCCCAGCGTGCGCCCGGTCAGCCGGGCGGCGTTCTGCAACGCAGCGAGGGCGACGATGGCGGTGCCGTGCTGGTCGTCGTGGAAGACCGGGATGTCCAGCAGAGAGCGCAGCCGCTCCTCGACCTCGAAGCAGCGCGGAGCGCTGATGTCCTCCAGATTGATGCCGCCGAACGACGGCGCGAGCCGGACCACGGTCTCCACCAGCGCGTCCACGTCGGTGCAGTCGAGGCAGATCGGCACGGCGTCGACGCCCGCGAACTCCTTGAAGAGGAGCGCCTTGCCCTCCATGACCGGCATCGCCGCGGCCGGGCCGATGTCGCCGAGCCCCAGGACGGCGGTGCCGTCGGAGACCACCGCCACGACGTTGGAGACCCAGGTGTAGTCGTTGACGAGTTCGGGCGTGTCGGCGATGGCGGTGCAGACCCGGGCGACGCCCGGCGTGTACGCCAGGGAGAGATCGTCCGCGTCGCGGACCGGGATGGTGGAGCGGACCTCCAGCTTGCCGCCACGATGCAGGGCGAAGGCCGGATCGACGTCGAGAGCGTCCAGAGAATCGGAAGTAACAGTCACAGCGACCCCAGTGTCACGAGGAGTTCCTTCGGTAGACGCCGCAAAGAGCGATCCGGCCCGGGCTTCGGTAGCCGCCCGGCGGCCGTCGCGGTCGACGGTCGTCTCTTTGGGGGGTACGGGGGTCACCCGTTGTTTGATTGTGCCACATGATGAGATCGCGGCCTGCGAGGTTGCCGGGTTAACAAAGTGTCAGATTTATTGCGTATGCAATCTAACCTGCGGCATGTAATACTCGATTTCCGGTCTGATCACTTACAACCGTGGGTCGCACGTGGACTTCACCTCATACGCCAAGCTCGCCGTACTCCTTGTTAACGAGCGCGACCGGCTGAGATCCCTCGATTCCCTGCGCGAGCTGCTCATCGAGACTGGCCGCACCGAGGCCGCCGCCCGCGCCACCCGCCGAGATCTGGACGCCGTCTGCGAGCTGCGCGAGGAGCTGACCGGCGTCTTCGAGTCCGCCGCGAGGGGTGACGGAGCCGACGCGGTCGAGCGGCTGAACGGGCTCCTCGTCCGACATCCCGTACATCCCCAGATCTCCGGCCACGACGGCCAGCCCTGGCACATGCACCTGACCGAGGGCGGCCGGGTGGCCGACACTCTCGCCGTGGGCTCCGTCATGGGTCTGGCGACCGTCGTCACCAGCCTGGGCATGGACCGCCTGGGGATCTGCCAGGCCCCCGTCTGCGACAACGCCTATCTCGACACATCGTCGAACCGGTCGCGCCGCTACTGCTCGGAACGCTGCGCCAACCGGGTCAACGTCGCCGCCTACCGGGCGCGCAAGCGCGGCGCGGCGAGGCGGAAGGCGACGCGCGGCCAGTAGCGCAGCACCACCCGTCCGACGATCTCGGACTCCGGCACCGCCCCGAAGTCCCAGCTGTCCCGCCGTCCCGGCGCGTTCTGGTTGTCGCTCTCCAGCCACCAGCCCTCCCCGGTACGGCGGAACGCCCGCTTGACGATCAGCCCGTGCGGCCGCCGCGCCACCACCAGGTCACCCTCCCTGACAGTGGCGCCGCGCCGCAGGAGCAGGCAGTCTCCGGGACGCAGGACAGGCAGCATCGAGTCGCCCACGACGCGCACTGTGGTGAGCACATCCCCCTCCACACTTGGCTTTCCGAGACGAGTAAGGTCGGTCCTGGACAGTGCTTCACAGCATTAAGGAAGGATTCCGATGCTCGCACGACTGCTGCGGCCCAAGCACGAGGCGTCCGCCCACTGCGACCTGCCGTGCGGTGTCTACGACCCCGCCCAGGCTCGCATCGAGGCCGAGTCGGTGAAGGCCATCATGGTCAAGTACGCCGACAACGACGACCCCGTGTTCCGCTCCCGCGCTCTCACGATTAAGGAAGAGCGCGCGGAGCTGGTCAAGCACCACCTCTGGGTGTTGTGGACCGACTACTTCAAGCCGCCGCACCTGGAGCAGTACCCTCAGCTTCACCAGCTGTTCTGGGATGCCACCAAGCTCGCGGGCGCGGCCGGTGCGAAGGGCACCGTCGATGTGGCAAAGGCCGACGACCTCCTTGCAAAGATCGACGAGATTGCGAAGATCTTCTGGGAGACCAAGGCCGCCTGAGCCTGAGACGTCCTGACCCCGCCCGGTCCATGACCGCGCGGGGTCCGGCATTTTCGGGGCCGTCCGCAACCGGAGAATTCACCCGGACCCTCCTCCAAGATCGCGACAATCGGCGCGTCCCAGCCGAGCAATCGCGGGCCAGTGGCGGTAGGTTGCAGTGAGCGGCAGTGCGCCGGCTCGATATGGGGCGAGGAGGAACGTGACCGAGGAAACCGAGACGCCTGCGGTGGATCTGGCCGGGATCCGCGACGCGGTGAGCGTCCGGCTGCCCGCCGTGAGCGCCTATCTCTCAGTGCTGCGTACGGCTACCGCCGGGCTCGCGGCCCGGCTGGACTTCACCCTCGACCAGATCGAGGACCTCCGCATCGCGGTGGACGAGGCCTGCGCCATGCTCCTGCGGCAGGCGGTGCCCGGCACCGACCTGGTCGCGGAGTTCGAGCTCACCGGGCAGGAGATGACGGTCCGGGTCGAGGTCAACACGGTCGGTGCGACCGCTCCGAAACGCGATGACTTCGCCTGGATGGTGTTGACCGCGCTCGCGGACGACGTGGACGCCATCTCCGACTCCCCCGATCACACGGCGATCGTGCTGCGTAAGCGCCGAGGCGCAGCGAGGCCGGCGTGACGGAAAGGACTCGTGCCATGGCCTCCGGCGACTCGGCGGTTCCCGACCGCGTGCGTGCTCGCGCGCTCTTCGGGGAGCTCGTGGAGCTGCCGGCCGACGACCCGAGGCGTCAGCGCATCCGCGACGAGCTCGTCGAGCTTCACCTCCCGCTGGTGGAGTACCTCGCCCGCCGTTTTCGTAACAGGGGCGAGTGGCTCGACGATCTCACCCAGGTCGCCACGATCGGCCTGATCAAGTCGATCGACCGCTTCGACCTGGGCCGCGGCGTCGAGTTCTCCACCTACGCGACCCCCACCATCGTCGGAGAGATCAAGCGTCACTTCCGTGACAAGGGCTGGGCGGTCCGCGTGCCGCGCCGGCTGCAGGAGCTCAAGCTCTCGCTCACCAAGGCGATCAGCGAGCTGTCGCAGCGGGAGAGCCGCGCGCCCACGGTGGCCGAGCTGGCGGCCCACCTGCAGATGACCGAGGAAGAGGTCCTCGAGGGCCTGGAGTCGGCCAACGCCTACTCCACCGTCTCCCTCGACGCGCCCGATTCCGGTGACGATGACGCGCCCGCCGTGTCGGACTCGCTCGGCATCGTGGACGAGTCG
Source organism: Microtetraspora sp. NBRC 16547 (assembly GCF_030268965.1). Taxonomy (GTDB): domain Bacteria; phylum Actinomycetota; class Actinomycetes; order Streptosporangiales; family Streptosporangiaceae; genus Microtetraspora. Next base: position 87,815 of record NZ_BSSE01000028.1, read on the forward strand.
CTCGAGGGCGTCGAATACCGCGAGTCCCTCAAGCCGCTGCTGGAGCGTCTGCCGCCGCGCGAGAAGCGCATCCTGCTGCTGCGCTTCTTCGGCAACATGACCCAGTCGCAGATCGCGACGGAGCTGGGCATCTCGCAGATGCACGTGTCCCGGCTCCTCGCCCGGACCCTCGCCCAGCTTCGCGAGGGCCTCACCGCGGAGGACTAGAAGACTGCCCGTCCTCGCCCATCAGCGCCTTCGTGGACTGCGGGGCCAGGAGTGTCACCAGGGCGATCGCGGCGGCCACCACCAGCGGTATGCCATAGGCGTACTGCTGAGACTGGATCAACGTGATCGCCACGGGCAACGCGAAGATCTGGGTGACCACACCGGGTCCCCTGGTCCAGCGGAAAACCTGGAGAACCCCCCAGGCGACCCAGAGCAGCCCGGCGCCGACCAGGATCCCGAAGGCCGCGACGAAGATCGAGCTGGCCAGGTCGCTCGGCTTTCCGATCACGGTCTCGACGGCGACGTACCCGCCCAGGGCCAGGGCGGCGAGGCCCTCGACGGCCACCACGACGGAGGCGACGGTCAGGGTCAGAGGTCGGCTGTTCACAGCGGCCAACCCTAACAACACGGGTGGTAGGGCATGGTTCGTGCTCTACCCTTCAGGGCATGCGGGCTCTCCTTGTCGTCAACCCCAAGGCGACGTCGACCAACCATCGCACGCGGGACGTACTGATGAGAGCGCTCGGCGCCGCGATGGACCTGACCGTGGAGGAGACCGGTTACCGCGGCCACGCGGCGATGATCGCCGGTACGGCCCACGCGAAGGGGTTCGACGCCGTCGCCGTGCTGGGTGGCGACGGCACGATCAACGAGACGGTCAACGGCCTGCTGCGCGCGCAGCCCGTGGCGCACGCGGTCGAGCGGCCCGCGCTGATCGTGATCCCCGGTGGGAGCGCGAACGTCTTCGCCCGGGCTCTCGGGTTGCCCAACAACCCGGTCGAGGCGACCGGAGCGGCGCTGGAGGCGCTGCGAGACGGCCGCCGGCGCACGATCGGGCTCGGCGAAGCCGTCTGGGAGCATGACGTTTCGCACGGCGATCCAGAGGTAGAGCCGCGGACAGGCCCGCGTGGGTCACGTTATTTCACATTCTGCGCTGGGCTCGGATACGACGCCGAGGTCGTCCGGGCCGTCGAGGGGTTGCGAAGCGCCGGCTGCAAGGCGACGCCCGCGTTGTACGTGAAGACGGCGATCAACCACTACTTCCTGACCGATCGTCGCCGTCCGGCCATGGTGCTGGAACGTCCACGGCACGCGCCGCAGAGCCGGATCTTCCTGGCGATCGTCTCCAACGCCGCGCCGTGGACCTACGCCGGGTCCCGTCCGATCAACCCGACGCCCTGGGCGGGCTTCGAGACCGGGCTGGACCTGCTCGGGCTGCGGAAGATGGGACTGGGGTCCGTGCTCAGCCTGGTCCGGCAGATCATCGGGGAGCGCCCGGGGTTGCCGACGGGCCGGCACCTGGTCCAGACCCATGACGAGGAGGAGTTCACTCTCTCCGCCTCCCGCCCGGTCGCCTTCCAGTTGGACGGTGACTACCTCGGAGAACGCGAACGGGTGCTTTTCCGGTCTATCCCGGACGCATTACAAGTTCTCGTCTAGACCGTTGCATGCGGTCATAGTGTGACGCATCCGACAGCCATAACCGGCAAAACCTTCCCCCAAACCTCTTGTGCGGTCTTGGCCTGCCTGAAAAGCTAAATGCGACGTCGGAACGTAGGACCTTTGCGGAGGCCACCGCCCCCCGGAGTGCCCCGGCGATCATTGGACCCAGCCCGGTACGACCCAAGTTCCGGGCGAAAGTTCGCAGCAGTTAGTGAAAGACTTCACAAAGTTGACGGTCAGGAGCCGCGGAAGGCTCCACTTACGAAGGAGTGGAACGCATGGACTGGCGCCACCGCGCTGCCTGCCGTGACGTGGATCCCGAGCTTTTCTTCCCGATCGGCAACACCGGCCCCGCGCTCATGCAGATCGAAGAGGCGAAGCAGGTCTGCCGGCAGTGCTCCGTCATGGAGTCCTGCCTGAAGTGGGCGCTTGAGTCCGGTCAGGACGCCGGCGTCTGGGGCGGTCTGAGCGAGGACGAGCGACGCGCCTTCAAGCGCCGGACGGCCCGCGCCCGCGCCCGCGCGAACGTCTGAATTTTCCCCTGCACGACCGCGCATACCACCGAATGCGCCAGGATCATCATTTCGCGGTTGTCGCGGTCACATGAAAGGCGAGGGTCGCGTCCCAAAGGACGCGGCCCTTACCCGGTTTGAACGGGAATGCTGATCGTGACTTCGGTTCCGCCGCCTTCCCGCGGAGCGATCGACAATCGTCCGGAAAGCTCGCCGACCACGAGCGTGCGTACGATCTGCAACCCGAGACTGGTCGTCGCCTCCAGATCGAAATCGGTGGGCAGGCCCTTTCCGTCATCCGCCACGACGACCTCCAGGTGATTCGCGTCCCGGGACACGATCACCTGGATGCTCCCGCTCGCGTGCGAGAAGCCGTGCTCCACCGCGTTCTGCAGCAGCTCGGTGAGGACCATCGCGATCGGCGTGGCCACGGCCGCGGGCAGCACGCCGAAGCTGCCGATCCGCTTGGGCGTCACGTGCGCCACCGAGACCTCGGCGGTCATGGCGACGACCCGGTCGGCGATGTCGTCGAACTCGACCATCTCCTCCGGCATCTGCGCCAGGATCTCGTGCACGATCGCGATCGACCCGACCCTCCTGACCGCCTCCTCCAGCGCCTCCCGGCCTTCGGGATTGCCGAGCCTGCGGGCCTGGAGCCGGAGCAGCGCCGCCACCGTCTGCAGGTTGTTCTTCACCCGGTGGTGGATCTCGCGGATCGTGGCGTCCTTGGTCAGCAGCTCGCGCTCCCGGCGGCGCAGCTCCGTCACGTCGCGGATGAGCACCAGCGCGCCGATCCGGCCGCCGCCGACCACGAGCGGGATCGCCCGCAGCAGCACGACGATGCCGCCGCGTTCCACCTCGGTCTCCCTCGGGGCCCGGCCGCTCGCCACGTGCATCAGGTCCTCGTTGATCGGCTCGTCCGAATAGCAGAGGTCCGCCGTGGTCCGGCCGAGTTCCGCACCGACCAGGTCGGCCTGCAGGCCGAGCCTGCGGTACGCGGAGAGCGCGTTGGGCGAGGCGTAGGTCACCCGGCCGGCCCGGTCCAGCCGGAGGAGGCCGTCGCCCACCCGGGGCGAGCGGACGAGGGTCGGCTCCTCCTCGGGGAACGGGAACCTCCCCTCGGCCACCATCTGCGCCATGTCCGAGGCGCTCTGCAGGTAGGTCAGCTCCAGCCGAGACGGCGTACGCGCGGACGACAGGTTGGTGGAGCGCTGGATGACACCGATGAACTCTCCCTCCAGGCCGCGCCGCACGGGGATGGTCTCCTCGCGGACGGGGACGCCGCTGGACCAGTCCGGGTCGCCCTCGCGGCAGATCCGGTGCTCCTTCCAGGCGGTGTCGATCAGTGGGCGCTCGCCCTCCGCCACGACCATGCCGACCACGTCGTCGTGGTAGACGGTGGGGCCGGTGGTCGGCCGCATCTGAGCGACCGCCACCCAGCCCGGCCCCTCCTTGCGCGGGATCCACAGGATGAGGTCGGCGAACGACAGGTCGGCGAGCAACTGCCAGTCGGACACAAGCGAGCGCATCCACTCGATGCCCGCGGCGTCGAGCGCGGTTTGACGGGACACCAGGTCGCTGAGAGTCGACACGACTGCATCATGCGTCCTGAACCGGCCCGAAGGCGAATCCACCCATCCGACCTGCAAAGATGCACCCATGAGTAGGCCACTCGACAGGCTGCGTGCGGCCGCCGCCGGCAGGGGCGCGGTGCACACTGCCGGACTTGCGGGGAATCCTCATATTGTGAGAACCGTCACGCTTTCCAAGTCGCTCGGCTCTCAGGGCGGAGCGATGCTCGGCGCCCCCGAGGTGATCGAGACGCTGATCGACACGGGGCGTTCGTTCATCTTCGACACGGGGCTCGCGCCCGCCTGCGCCGACGCCGCCCTGCGCGCGGTCGAGATCCTGGAGAGGCACCCTGAGCTGCCAGAACGCGCGTCGGCCAACGCGCGGGCGCTCGCCGGCACGGCGCGCGAACTCGGTCTGGAGTCCGGCGAGCCTGCCGCCGCCGTGGTCCCGATCGCGCTCGGATCGCCCGGGGCCGCGGTCTCAGCGGTGACCCTGTGTGCGGAACTCGGCGTGCGCGTGGGATGCTTCCGCCCACCATCGGTGCCCCAAGGGAGGTCTTGTCTGAGGTTGACCGCCCGGGCCAATCTGGGGTCCGATGACCTCGCGGTGATCAGGCGGGCGCTCACCGCCGTGGCCGAACGGAAGGTGGGCAAGTGACCCGGCGAAACATCGACGACGTCGTGAGGGAGGCATCGTGACCGAACTGGCCGAGGACGCGCCGAGAGTCCCGAAGTATTACGACGTCAAGCGCAGCCTCCTGGAACTCACCAAGAGCCTCCCTCCGGGGAGCGCGTTGCCACCCGAGCGTACGCTCGCCGTGCGGTTCGTGACCTCTCGGACGACCGTGCGGCAGGCACTGTCGGAACTCGTGGTGGAGGGCCGCCTGCTGCGGATCCAGGGCAAGGGCACGTTCGTCGCTCAGCCCAAGGTCGCCCAGGTGCTCCAGCTCACGTCCTACACCGGGGATCTGCGCACCGTGGGCCTCGAACCGGACACCAAGATCCTGGACATCAGCTACATCACCGCGGACGAGCAGCTCGGCCGGCGACTGGCGATCAATCCGGGCGGCCGGGTTCTGCGCATCCACCGCCTGCGGCTGGCCAACGGCGAGCCGATGTCGATCGACACCACGCACCTGTCCGCCCGCAGGTTTCCCCGCCTCCGGCGGGAGCTGGAAGCGCACTCGTCGCTGTACGAGACGCTGCACAACGCCTACAACGTGCGGCTGACCGACGCCGAGGAGGTCATCGAGACCGTCCTCGCCACGCCGTACGACGCCCAGGTGCTCGGCGTGGACGTGGGCCTGCCCATGCTGCTGCTCACCCGGCACGCCTTCGACGCCGACGGCAACCCGGTGGAGTACGCCCAGTCGCTGTATCGCGGCGACCGCTACAAGTTCGTCACGCGTCTGCGCAGGCCCAGCCCCTAGGGTTGGCTGATGAGCATCCTCATCATCACCGGCACCGACACCGGCGTAGGGAAAACGGTGGTGACCGCGGCGACGGCCGTACTCGCTCGGGAGCGGGGAGCCACGGTCGCGGTGGTGAAACCGGCGCAGACCGGCGTAGCCCCGGACGAGCCGGGCGACCTCGACGAGGTCATCCGGCTGTCGGGCGTCACGACGACGTTCGAGTTCGCCCGGTTCCCGGATCCGCTCTCCCCCGCCGCCGCGGCGCGCGAGTCGGGTCTGCCGCCGGTCTCGCTGGGGGAGGCCGCCGAGCGGATCCGCGAGATCGCCGAAGCCCACCGGCTGGTGATCGTGGAGGGCGCGGGCGGGCTGCTCGTCCGCTTCGACGAAGAGGGCTCGACGCTGGCGGACCTGGCGCACCTGCTGCACGCCCCGGTGCTGGTGGTCGCGCGCGCCGGGCTCGGCACGCTCAATCACACCGCGCTGACGCTCGAGGTGATGGCGGGCCGCGGGGTCGACCTGGCCGGCGTGGTCATCGGCTCCTGGCCGGCCGAGCCGGATCTCGTGGAGCGCTGCAACGTCGCCGACCTGGAGATGCTCGCCGCCCGCCCGCTCGCCGGCGCGCTGCCCGAGGGAGCCGGCGAGCTCGACCGTACGGCCTTCGCCCAGGCGGCCAGGGCGGGACTCGGTCCGACGCTCGGCGGCGGGTTCAACCCGGCGCGTTTCCGATCAACGCTGAGGCTCCCCCTGTGACCGAGACGCGATCATCGTGGGGAACTACCTGGCTGGGCCGCTCTCCCGAGCAGGACCTCGGCCTCCTCGCCGACCTCAGGATGCCGATCAAGGCGCTGTCGCAGACGCTCTAGAACCGCGCCGTCCCATGGCGCAGGACGGGTCGTAGGCGCGCGGATCCGTCGCCTGGCAGGCAGTGGCGACTCACTATCCCCCTATGTGACCGGCTGGTAGGTTTCCCGGCATGGAGTCAGCAGCGAAGCATGCAGGCGACATCGCGGTCGCCGTTTCCCAGGCCTACGGCGTCGAAACGATGTTCACGCTGTCCGGGGGGCACGTCTTCCCCCTGTACGACGGCGCGGTGCACGAGGGCATGCGCATCCTCGACGTACGGCACGAGCAGAGTGCCGTCTTCGCGGCCGAGGCGACGGCGCGGCTCACCCGGGGGCCCGGCCTCGCGGTGTTGACCGCCGGACCCGGCATCACCAACGGCGTCTCCGGCGTCGCGACGGCGCACTTCAACGGCTCCCCCGTCGTCGTGATGGGCGGCCGCGCACCGCAGTCCCGCTGGGGCTCGGGCGCCCTGCAGGAGATGGACCACCCGCCGCTGTTCGAGTCCATCACCAAGCTGGCCTTCACCGGCTCCGGCGCCGAGACGATCGGTCAGGACGTCGAGATGGCCTTCCGTACGGCTCTCGCCCCCCACCGCGGCCCGGTCTTCATCGACTTCTACATGGACCACCTGTTCGCGCCGTCGCCCGAGCGGGCCACCGAGACGCTCGCGCCGTCACCGCTGGAGCCGGACACCGACGCGCTCGCGGACATCGCCAAGCTGATCGTGGCGGCCGAGCGGCCGGTCCTGGTCCTCGGCTCCGACGTCTGGATGGACCGCGCCGAGGAGGCCGCGCGGGACTTCGCCGAGGAGTACCGCCTGCCGGTCATCCCCAACGGCCAGGGCCGGGGCATCCTCCCCGCCGGGCACGACCTGCTCGTCACCCGCGCCAGGGGACTCGCCTTCGGCCAGGCGGACCTGGTCATCGTGGTCGGCACGCCGCTGGACTTCCGGCTCGGCTACGGATGGTTCGGCGGCAAGGACGGGGCTCCCCTGGCCAAGGTCGTGCACATCGCCGACGCGGCCTCCCAGCTCGCCACGCACATCGGCCTGGCCGGCTCAGCCGCCGGCGACCTGTCCCTCACCTTCTGGGGCCTCGCCGCGGCCTGCTCGACCGCCGGGGTGGATCCGAAGGCGTACGCGCCGTGGGTGTCCACACTGGCCGAGACGGCAGCGGCCTCGATCGCCGGGGACGCCGCGCTGCTCGCCTCCGACGCCGACCCGATCCACCCGATGCGCATCTACGGCGAGCTCGGCAAGGTCCTCGCCGACGACGCCGTGGTCATCGGCGACGGCGGCGACTTCGTGTCCTACGCCGGCAAGTACGTCGAGCCGCGCAACCCGGGCAACTGGCTCGACCCCGGCCCGTACGGCTGCTTGGGCACCGGGCTCGGCTACTCGATCGCCGCCCGGCTCGCCCGGCCCTCCTCCCAGGTCGTGCTGCTCCTCGGCGACGGCGCCGCCGGGTTCTCCCTGATGGACGTGGACACCCTGGTCAGGCACCGGCTCCCGGTCGTCATGATCTGCGGCAACAACGGCATGTGGGGCCTGGAGAAGCACCCCATGCAGCTGCTGTACGGCTACGACGTGGCCGCCGAGCTCCAGCCGCAGTGCCGGTACGACCAGGTCGTGACCGCGCTCGGCGGAGGCGGCGAACTGGTGACGTCCCCGTCGGAGATCGGGCCGGCGCTGCGGCGGGCCTTCGACTCGGGCGTGCCATACCTGGTGAACATCGCCACCGACCCCGCGGTCGCCTACCCGCGCAACACCACCGGGGTCTAGGGAGTATCTGACGAATGCCGCTCGCGACGGACAGCATTCGTCAGACACTCACTAGTAGTACTTCGTTAGATCGATGATCACTTAACGTGATCATTTTGATGAGTTACTTCGGGATCATGCTGTCGTGACACCTGACGAGATGGCGCTGGTACGCCCGCGGCTTGAGAAGTTTGCAGA
>NZ_BSSE01000029.1 GCF_030268965.1 Microtetraspora sp. NBRC 16547
TTGCCGGAGAACCAGGCGTCGATGGTTTCGCCTTTCACGCTGGTGGTCTTCATGCGGCAGCGGTCGGTGTCGAAGATTTTGCCGTCGAGGATGAGGTGGGGGACGCGGTCGGCGGCGGCGTGTTCCAAGGCTTCGTGCAGGTCGGGGGCTTGATCGGCCAGGACGTCGATGACCTTGTGCAGGTAGCGGTAGGCGGTGGCCTGGGACAGTCCGAACGCGATGCCGTGCAGGCGGATGTTGGGCTTGGAGCGGAACCAGGCCAGGGCGAACAGTGCCTGGTAGAAGCAGGTCAGGCGCCGAGACCTCTTGGGCGTTCCGCGGTGGCGGCGTTCGGTGTGTAGCAGGCGGCCGACGTAGCGGATCAGTTCACGGGAGACGTCGAGCATGGCAGGATAGGCGATCGCGTGGAGCTTTCTCGGTGTGAGGATCTTGTGGTGAGACCCCTTCTACCGGAAGCTCCACGTTCTTTTTGGGCTCCTGACATTCATCCGTGTATCTGCACGAGCGTGCCTGTTCCTATCAGACAAAGCCCTGATGTCCGAGTCGATCTCGGTGAGAAAACGTCACTCGGTGGTCGTCCCTTCTGATCGGTTTCGGTTGATGGAGATTTCCGCCTGATCGTCGCGTTCATCTCAGCCTGGATGCACCGCGTGATTTCTTGTGATCGATTCCTGGTCCAATTCCTCGGCGAGGACTGTTTCACCAGGTGACGCGCTGTTTCCGGGCGTGTGGGGGCCGCTGCGCGCGGGTCGCAGCTTGTGCACAGGGTTCGGGGGCGGGGGTTTGTGCGCCGAGGGCGCGGGTGACCGTTGGGGTCGTGGTGGTGCGGGCGGTGACCGGGGTTGGGGCAGGTCAGGCCGTCTGACGCGGGGGTGGTCGGTGGGTGGCCTCGAAGGCGTTCATCCAGGCGCCCTGCCAGCGCCAGTGTTCGGGCAGGTGGACGGTGATGTGGCCGCGGTCGTGCCGGGCGATCCGGGGCCGGGGCGGCGATCAACTGGCGGCGCAGTGTGGCCCCGCGTGCCTTGGCGTGGAAGGCCGAGGCCAGGCAACCGGTCGCGCGCAGCAGGTTGTGGGTGATCGGTGCGGAAGTCCTCGTTGGTTGTGTTCCTGGATGGTCGGTTAGCTGATCCTCTGCACGGTGGCACCCCGTCGGATGGCGCGGGGGATCTCGGCGACGGAGTCCACGATGTCGATCAGGTGGGCGATGCTCTCGGCTGGAGCGGTGGAGCTGACATCGACGGTGTAGGTGATCCCGGTTGACCGCCAGCTCTCGGTATCGAAGCCGCCGGCTGCGGAAACGCGCACTCCCAGAAGTTCGATTCCCAGTGCGGCGGCCTCCCGGTAAAGGTCGTTGAGGACGCATCCCGCGGCCGCGAGGTGAAGGAGATGTCCTCCGGTGAAGTCCGCCCTGACGCTCACGCCCTCGGGCGTCCACCGATGAGGGAAATGTACCGCGTGCTCGTCCGTCACCTTCAGCGATCCTGCGCTCACGATCACGTTGAAACGATCACCCATGATTCGGCTCCCGGCACCTCGGGCGTACGGACGTGAGGACAAGAGCCGTCCTACACGTCGCAGCCGCCAACCGTCAACACAGCACTCCCTCTAACGAGAACGCCCGCTCATGCCGCGAAGCGCGCCCCTGCTTCGTCGCCGAGGATCCCCACGTGCAAGAACGCGGACTTGTCGTAAGAGCAACTCGTCGTCGAGCACTACTCCCGGTGACGTCCGGGGCGGGGCGTCTCATGGACAGAGGGGCCCCGCCGCACGGTGGTCGGCAACGGTGCGGACCGACCGAGGCCTCCTGTCATGGACCGGTCCACGTGCCGGGCGGGCCGTCTCGCCGAGCGGGGCCACACATGTAGACATGTCGATCACCCGGACCGGCCCTCTCCGTTATGCTCTCGATCTCGTGTCGTACCCCCCAGGAGCATGTGTGCGTGAGCGCGTCCGCCAATTCATCGAGTCACGGCGGTTCCAGCAGGCGATCATCGGGGTCATCCTCATCAACGCGGCGACGCTCGGAGTCGAGACCTCGCCAGCCGCTGTTGCCCGCTACGGTGGCCTGCTGCACCTGGTGGATCACGTCGCGCTGTACGTTTTCGTGGCCGAGTTGCTCGCCAAGGCGTACGTGTATCGGCTGCGCTTCCTGCGCGATCCCTGGAACGTTTTCGACGCGGTCATCATCGGGATCTCCTTCCTGCCGACGGCGAGCGGCCTGTCCGTGCTGCGAGCCGTCCGCGTGCTCCGGACACTCCGCCTGATCTCCGTCGTACCGTCCCTGCGCCGGGTCGTCTCGGCGCTGCTCAGCGCCGTGCCCGGGATGGCCTCGATCGTGGTCCTCCTCGGGCTCGTGCTCTACGTGGCCGCCGTCATGGGCACCAAGTTGTACGGCGCCGCCGCGCCCGACTACTTCGGCGACCTGCCGAAGTCCCTCTTCTCGCTGTTCCAGGTGATGACGGGGGACGCCTGGTCGGACATCGCGCGCCCGCTGATGGAGACGCATTCGTCGGCCTGGCTGTACTTCGTGCTGGTCGTCCTCGTCTGCACGTTCGTGGTGCTCAACCTCTTCATCGCCGTCGTGGTCAGCGCCATGGAGGAGGAGAACCGAGAGGAACGCAAAGAGGACCATGCGGTGCTGAGCGAGGTGGCGGCCCTCCGCGCCGAGATCCAGAGCCTGCGCGAGATTCTCGCCGGTCGCGTCCCTTCCTGACAGCCGTACGGCTGCTGTACGCCCACCGCGAAACTGTACGCTGACGGGCGCTCCCGCTGAGCATTCGAAGCCACACAAGAACGACAGGGCGGGGTGGGCGCCTTTCGGAGGCCCGCGCACGTCACCCCCGGTTTCGTCCCAGGCCAGATGGCTGGTTTGCTTGGACGGTCACATCCACCAACACCTGAGGATCACCATGCGCAGCGTCGACCCTGAGATCTTCCTCGTCGCCCGGCCCGAGCTGGATTACGACGAGCTCGCCCGCTACTTGCGGGAGATCGGGGGCGAGACCTGGCTGGAGCGGCTGGAGCGGGGCGAGTTCGACGCGCAGAACCTCGCCGAGTTCGCCGGACGCCTGTGCTACCGATCCTTCGAGCCCGGGCTCAACCCCAACGTGACCCGAGTCCGGAAGGACCAGACCGACTACCTCCGCAACATCCTGGCCAGCGCGCACGGCTCGGTTCTGGAACACATCAGCTTCTCCTTCGTCCTGCACAACGTGAGCCGGGTGTTCACCCACGAGCTGGTACGGCACCGCCCCGGCGTAGCCGTCTCCCAGGAGTCCCTCCGTTTCGTCCGGCTGTCGGAGATTCCGTTCTGGTTCCCCGAGTGGGCGCGGGAGGACCCCGAGCTGATGAAGCGGGCGAGCGCCGTGCTCGACCAGCTCGAGGAGTTCCAGACGTGGATGGCCGATCACTTCGGACTGGACGAGGAGGGCGTGCCGTTCGCGGAGAAGAAGCACCGCACGTCCTTCATGCGGCGTTTCGCCCCGGAAGGCGTCGCGACCGGTCTGATTTGGACCGCCAACGTCCGCACCCTCCGGCACACGATCGAGGCCCGTACGGCGGTCGGGGCCGAAGAGGAGATCCGCCTCGTCTTCCAGCGCATCGGCGAGCTGATGAAGGAAGAGGCGCCCGCCCTGTTCGGTGACTACGTCGTCGAGGACGGCGCCTGGATCCCCGGCTGGCGGAAGGTCTGACAACCCGCGGCCAGTCCGGGCGCGCACGCCCACACACCCCTTCGCGTACGCGTGCGTGAACGGCGGGTGCGCCGGTTCGAACGGCATGCGGGCCCCGCGTGAGCGCGCGGGGCCCGTGGAGCGCTCCAATAGACAAGCTCCAAGAGACAAGCGCGACGGGGGACAGGGCGACGGGAGACGAGATCGGGGACGGGACGAGACGGGTTTGAGGAAACACGCCCGCTGGGGCGGTTCGGCCTTGTAGAACTCATCCGCGAATTCCGCCACGCGATTGATCTTTCCTGGTAGATCGAATCCTCGTCAGTTGACCGGGAGCAACTTTTCGCGGCGGTCAGTATCAGACACCCATGTATCGGCGCAGCCCGAAGATCGAATAACTCGTGCGGAAAGTCGTCCCGTGTGAGTGGTCGCTCCCGCGATGGCGCCCGCCAATGGTGATCTTTAAGCGAAGATCGGCTCTTGCCTGATCCGCAGAGCGCCGCCTTTCGTTGAGGATGGTCTTCGGCGGGCGCTGCGACTCGTGCGGACGCCATTCGGCAAGAGCCGATCTTCGGTGAGCGAATTCGCTCGGACACGTCCTTATGGGCGCGTCACGGCTGCTGTTGAGGGCGGGCACAGACCTCCGAGGGGCTGAAGATCCAGCATCCGGACCGGGCCGGTGTGGGACCCCACGAAGCGGGTGTGATTCGGGCGAGGGCGATCCGGGTCGGAGGTGGCGCGAAGGCCCACCGCGGTGCGGCCGACGGGATCAGTCCCTGGCCCGCGGCAGGTGACGCCGAATCCTGGCCGCCCGTACGGCCGCGCCAGGGGGCGAGGCTCCAGCACGAGGCGTCGGTCACCGACTGGCAGGACTCGGTGAAGGAGGCCGCCAGCGGCGGCAGGGGCACCACCAGCGGGACCGACTCCGACACGCGTGTCTCCAGGATCGGCAGGCCGGTCACGTCTCCGGCGGCGGCTCCTCCTGTCGTGTCAGCGGGGTCACCGACCGGCTCGGCCTCGGGATTCGGCTCGTCCTTGGCCGGATTCGCCTTCTCGGGAGGATTCGGCAGCGAGGTCGGAGGGATGCCGGAAGCCGTGACGGTCGGCTTGGGCGTGCCGCCGCCGGCCCCGTGGGTCTTGCTCCCCTTGGGAGAGTGCGCGGGACTCGGAGCGGTGCTCTTGGACGGAGTCGGAGAGGGCGTCGGACTGGCGGTATCCGCGGGCGTAGGGGTGTCGCTGGATGTCGCGGTGGGGGCGGGGTTCGCGCCGGACGTGGGGGTCGTGTCCGGGGGAGGGGTGACCGTCGGTGTCGCGCTCGCCGCGGGCTCCCCCGTGTCCGCGACGGTCGGTGTCGCGGCGGGAGCGGAGGTCGCTGGGGACGTCGAAGGGGATGTGGCAGCGGGTGTCGCATCGGGTGTCGCATCGGGAGTCGCGGCAGGAGGCGTGCTGGTCGTGCCACCGGCGCCGGCGGTCCCCGAGTCACCGCTTCCGGACGATCCCGCGTCGGAAGACGACGTGCCGGAGGCACCACCCGATGAGGAGGGTCCGGCGTCCGGCGCGGAGTCTCCCGAGCTCGAGGTGGAACCCCCCGATGCGGCCGAGTCCGTACGAGTCGACTCCGCGCCGCCTGACCCCGAACCACCCGAATCCGGGCTGCCCGCACTCGAACCACCCGAGTCCAGCGCGGACGAGTCGGATAGTGGAGCGGCGGTCGCGGACGCGTCCAACGCAGGATCGGCACCCGCGGCGAAGGGCTGGGCGACGATCGCGCCCGTCGTCGCGGACACTCCGACAAGGAGAAGATTGGAGAGCAGGCGGGTACGCCGGGGAGAGTTGCGAGGGGACATGGGGGCTCTTCCGTTTTAGGGGGTTTTGAGGGGTTTCCAGCCGGCCGCGGCGAACTCGGGAGTGCCCGGCAGGGTGGTCTGCGGCACGGCGGGTGGCGTGGGATCGGGGATGTTGACCCAGTCGCCCTGGTTGTCACCGCGTACGCCGGGATACCAGGCCATGAGCAGGGTCATCGCGTAGGGGCTGGAGTACGTCGGACCGTCGCCGTCGCCGCCCGTCGTGGCCGTGACCTGGACCAGGATGGACACCTGGACCTGGTCCTGCGCGCGGGCGCGCCACTGGACGCCGATCGTCTGCGTGCGCAGTGAGGCACCTTCGGGCAGCTTGCCGTCCTTGGGCAGGCCGAGCGTCGCGCGCCACCCACTCACGGCGGCCCGGGCGCCGTCGCTGGCGGCCTTGCGCTGCTCCGGCGGGGCGTACAGGACCGCCGCCTGCTCGGCCTGCGCGCCGTCCAGCGTCCAGGCCGCCTCAAGGGCCGCCGCCGCCGCGGAGGCTGCGCCCAGCTCCGTGTGGGGGAACCCGATGGGATATCCCGCGTCCCCCTCGTACGCAAGGGGCTGCGCCAGCGCGATGGCGGTGGGCGTCGGCGTCGGAGTGGGGGCCGACGTGGCGTCCACGACCCGCCATGTCCCGACGATCAGGACGACCGCCACGACGGTGATCGCCACCGCGATGATGATCACGGCCGCGGAGCGGGCGCGGCGAGGAGAGCCGAGGTCCCAGTCGAGCGCGGGATCCTCGACGACCGGGGGCACTAGCGTCCCGCCCGGTCCGGCCGCAGGCCGAACGCCTGTCCGGCGGCCGCCGCCAGACGAAGGTACGCGCCCCGCGTCGTGGGCCGGAGGCGGACCAGGTCCACCTCGGCGCCTTCCTTGAGATGCGGATCGTACGGCACGCGGATCACCGTCCGGCAGCGGTCGCGGAAGTGGCGTTCCAGCAGGTCCACGTCGACGTCGGACCTGCTCTCCACGGCGTTCAGCACCACGATCGCGTTCTTGACCAGGTCCGCGTACCCGTGGGCGGTGAGCCAGTCGAGCGTCGCGGCGGCCGAGTTCGCCCCGTCGACCGCGGGGAGGCTGACCAGCACGATCTGGTCGGCCAGCTCGAGGGTGGCCCGCATCGCGCCGTGGAGCAGCCCGGTCCCGCAGTCGGTGATGCAGATCGAGTAGTAACGCTCGATCAGCCCGGCCACCGTCCGGTAGTCGTCCGCGTCGAACGCCTCGCTGACGGCGGGATCGGTGTCGGAGGCCAGCACCTCCAGCCGGGCGGGGGACTGGGACGTGAAGGCCCGCGCGTCGGCGTAGCGGACGATGTGGTCGGCCTCGGCGAGCAGCGTGCGGATCGTCGCGGCGGTCTCGGACTTGACCTTGAGTCCCAGAGTCCCGCGATCCGGGTTCGCGTCGATCGCGATCACCCGGTCCCCCCGCAAGGAGGCCAGCGTGTTGCCGAGGGCGGCCGTCGTCGTGGTCTTGCCCACCCCGCCCTTGAGACTCATGACCGCGATCCGGTGATGCCCGCTCGCCACAGGCGTCTGAGCCTGCGCGATCAGGGTGCGTCGCTCGCGCTCCGCCGTGGACTCCGAAGGGATGTACTTCCGTCCGGAGAGCCGCCAGACGAGCCGCCGCCATCCGCCCGCGGGCTCCGGGCGCCGGTTCGTGAGCAGGTGTTCCGCGGTGAGCGGGACCGTCTCGGGGACTTGCTCGGCCGGTGCGTCGGCCGAGGTGTGGATCTCTGTCAAGGCACGGTCCTTTCGAACGTGAGCTATCAGCAGGTGCGCCAGCGCACCGTTGTGGTGATCGACTCGGATGGTCCGTGGACGGTGAGCGGCGAAGTCACCGCTTCGGGCACGCCGCACCAGTAACGGACCCTCAGGGCGCGCACGCTGACCACGCCGCGGCCGCCGCGCTTCAGGGTGCCCTTGGAGGGGGTCACCGCCAGGCCGGGAGCTGAGATCCGCCAGTTGATCGAACCTTCGGCTCCCTCGGAGACGGTGAGCGTCACGGTGCCCCGGCCGAACTCGTCGAGCGTCACGGTCGCCGGTATCCGCAGCGGCCCGTTGCCCGTGCTCTGGTCCTCCTCGTCTCCGGGATCTCCGAAGATCCCCTGCGTTCCCTGATCGCTCCGCGCCGTCTCCACCACAGCGGACTGGAGAGAGCGGGTGGGTGTCCCGCCGTCGAGCGCCGGTCCCAGAATCTTGATCCCCGTCACGGTGCCCGCCGCCCCGGCCAGGACGATGACCGCGATCTTCAGGGAGGTGTTCCTGGCGATCGGGCGCTCTTTCGAGATCTGCCGGATCAGCCGGATCGGCCGGGTCGGCTCGTCGGACAGCGGCCGGTTCCGCACCCCGCTCAGGCGCCGCGCCCGCGATCGGTCGCGCCGCTCGTCCAAAGGCCCAGTGGTCGGTACGGCCGGCAGCGGCCCGGTGAGCTCGGCCGGCAGAGGGGAGGGCAGCGGCGCCGACAGGGGAGACGCGGACGGCCCACCCGCCGACGAGACCGGCACCGAGGTGGCCGAGGACGCGGGCGGCAGCGCCCCAGCGGCCGGCGGCGGCGCACTGGACGGCGTACTGGACGGCGTACTCGGCGGCAGAGTCGATGGCGGACTCGCTGACGGATTCGCTGGCGGATTCGCGGCCGAACCCGCTGGCGGACTCGCCGGCGCGGCCGATGTGGCCGACGTGGCCGACGTGGCCGGCGCCGCACCCGATGCCGCCGGTGGCACGCCCGGCGGGATGGGGATCGGCTGGGTGGCCGCGGTCGTGTCTCCCGCGCGGGCGAGGACCTCGCGCGCCCACGCCTGCGTCCGCAGCGCGTTGTATAGCGGAGTGTCGTAACCGGCCTCGGCCGCCGCCGGCGTAGCGGGCTCCGGGGCGGACGGCCGCGCAAGGGGCGACCGGCGTTCGCGCTTCTCCGGTACGGCAGGCAGGGAACGCGTGGACGTGCGCGACCCTCCGGACTCATCCCCGGTCGCGGTGGCGTAGGGATGCCGAGGCCTGCCCGAAGTGCCCGCCGAGCCATGGCCGGCGCCACCCGGATCACGGGTGCCCTTCACCTTCGCCGGACCGTGCTCGTTCTCGGGCTCGTTCTCGGGCTCGTTCTTGGACCGACCGGGGCCGTCGCTCGCCAGAGAGAGATCATCCACATCGGAAGCAGGACGCTCCGTGTCCGGGGCGTGATCGTGATCTGTCGCGGTGTGTTCGTCGCCTGCCCGGGTGGCTCCATCCGACGCGTGATCCCCACCCGCCGGAGTGCGGTCGTCACCGGGGGGGACGGTCGCCTCCGCGACGGGTGTGTCACCCATCTCGGCGGCCCCTTCTGCGGCCCCTCCTGCGACCGCTTCTGCGATGGGACTGTCGCCGGCCGGGCCGCGGTCATCACCGCGGGGAATGTCACGATCAGAGTCGCGGTCATCGCCTGCCGAAGCGGTGCGCTCCGGAGCACCGGCGGAGGCATCGGCACGAGCAGGGCTCTCCGCAGGGCGGGCGGAGGCACCCGTCGCGGGGGCGAGAGCAGGGCCGTCCGCAGGAGGGATCACGAGGGGAGACAGGGGAGCGCCGAGGGCACCGGCGGCCGTGTGGAGCGCCCACGGCGGATCGTCACCCGACGGAAGCGTGGAGGGGGGCGAGGCCTCCCCGGCCGCGCCCATCCCGGGGAAGGCGGAAGGGCGGCGTGGGCGCGGAACCTGGTCTGCGCGCGGGCCGGATTTCCCCGCGAGGGACTCGGGCTCGGGTCGCGGTACGGCAGAGGAGACGGAGCCCTCAAGGAGCCCTCTGGACTCCGCCGTGAGACGCGGGATCGGCGGGTGAGAGGTCATCTGCGGAACCGTGTAGCGGATGTTGATCGGCCGCTTGCACACGGCGCAGCCGACGATGTGCGCGGTCAACGCCATGCGCCCGTCGGTGAACTCCTCCGGGGTGGGCGTGGCCGGCGGATCCGGGAACAGCACCTCCAGCAGCGGAGACAGCTCCGGGCAGGCGGCACGGCCGTGGACGAGCGCGTCCATCCCGCTCACCATGATCTCGATCAGATCCTGCGTACGGGTGGCGAGCCGGGCGGTGTCCCCCGCGGACAGTCCCAGCACGTGGGCGACGTCCCCGATGGCGAGCTCGTGCCGGTACATCAGCCGGAGCGCCTCCGCGCCCAGGGGATCGGCGAGCGTCCAGGCGCGCTCCACGGAACGCACGTCGGGGACGCCCGGCCCCGGCCCGGGAACGTAGCCCGGCCGGTACTGCGGGTCGGTACGGCAGCGCCGCCGCACCGACCCGAGCAGCCACGCCGAAGGGGAGACGCCGTCCGGCGGCTCCCCCTGTGTACGGCAGGCCGCCAGGACGGAGGCGACCAGGATCGGCGCCTTCGCGAGGCCCACGAGGCCTTCGGCGTAATCGAGCAGGTGCGCGCCGTGCTCGTCCACCCATTCGGGCACGGTCATGAGCCGGCGTACCCGGCGTCCGGATCGATCCGGCCCGGCGCCCCGGCGGGTGACGGCATGGCCGAGGGGTTCATCACCACGAGTTCGAGGTTGCGTTCTGGCAGGCCGGTGAACTTGGTCCAGTTGCTCACCTGCCCGGGAGCCGGATCGGCGTAAAGCCAGCGGACGAACGCCGGCAGCGCGCATGAGTCGCGTGGGATGCCGCGCCGGGACAGCTCACTGCTGGAGTAATCCTGGCAGGGCGGTGTGCCGGGAGGCGCGATGTTGAGATCCCAGACGCCGCTCTCGTCGGTGTAGCTCATGCCCTGGTCGAGTCCCAGCGCCTCGGACGCCCGCTGGAGCAGCTCCGGGTCCTGGAGTACGGGGAGGGCGTCGTCGGCGCCGGGCGCGGATGCGTTTCCGGCGTCCCCGGCGTCCCCGGCGTCTCCGGCTGTTCCGGCCCCGGCTCCGGTCCTGGTGCCGCTTCCGGTGACGGTGACGGTTCCGTCCGCGGTTCCACCGAAAGTCCCGTCGGTGGTCCCGGCGGCGCTTCCGTCGATGGTCCCTGTCCCGGTGCCACCCCGCCCGTTTCCGGTGCCACCCCGTCCGGTGCCGTGTCCAGCACCGTGCCGAGTGTCGTGCCCGCTCCTGTGGTGGGTCCCGCGCTCGGCCCCCGTCGAGGTGCCGTCTCCCACGATGATGTCCGTCCCGGTGGCGGCACCGCCGGCGCCGGTGCCCGTGCCACCCGTGGTTCCTCCCGCGGCACCGCCTCCCGCGGCACCGCCTCCCGCGGCACCGCCGCCGGACCCGCCGATGGCACCCGCGCCGCCGTTACCCGTGGCCCCGGCTCCGCCCGCGGTTGCGCCGTCAGTGGTGATTCCGCCTGTCGCTCCTCCGGCACCCGTACCCGTTCCGGCACCCGCGGACGGGCTCGGCGCGGCGGTGGTCTGCTGGGGGGCGAGTTCCACTCCGGCGGGGCTGACGATCATGCGGTCGCCGTTGGGCCGAAGCAGGAGCCAGTTGCCGTCCGGCAGCACCTTGACACCCGTGGCCCACGGGCCCGGCATGAGCCGGATCTGTTTGTTGTCCGGCCCGAAGATCGCCCGGCTGCCGTCGGGGCGTTCGACCAGCCGGGTGCCGTTCCGCGTGGTGCTGATGACCTTTCCCCACTGGCGGGCGGCGGGTGGGGGCACGCGGGAGGGGGTGGCCGCGGGTGTCGCCCCGGCCGAGGTCGTCGCGATCGGCGTGGCCGTGACGATGACGATCCCCTGCGTCGGGCTTGGATCCGCGGTCGCCCCTATCGCCTTGGTGGTCGCCGGTGGCGCGGTCGCGGCCGCCGGGGCCCGGGTGGGCACCGTCGTGACCTTAGGCGGCTTCGTGCCCGCCTTGGCGGGGGGCCGGGGGGCGGCCGACGTGCCGGTGGCGTCGGTGGTCTCGGTGTCCTTGGGCTTGCTCTTCGGTGTGCTCTTCGGTGTGCTCTTCGGTGTGCTCTTGGGCGGCGCCTCCGGCTCCGCCGATCCCGTGGCCTCGGTGTTGCCCGGGTGGCGCAACGCGGCGAACTGGCTCGCGGCGAGCACGGGCAGCGAGGCGCAGCCTTCGGCCGCCGCGTTCACGGCGCGGCCGTCGGTGGTAGTGGCGAGACAGACCCGCCGCTTCCCGGAGCCGGTCGTGATCGTGCTGCCCGCGTCCGTTCCGGTGAGCGAGGCGGGCCGGCCCGCACCGTCGGAGGCGAGGGACGTCCAGGCGTCTGCCCCGTCGTTCAGCCGGTAGGTGCCCGCGATCAGGCGCGCCGTGTTCAAATCGGCGGGTCGGGAGCCCGCGGCGATGACGGCTCCCACCGCGGTCCCGGCCCCGAACACACCGATCGCGACGCTCGCGGTGATCACCGTCGCGCGTGAGGGTGTCGACATGGATCCACCTCTTCCTCTGCTGGTGGTGACGTCAGGCCCCGTCGGTCTCCAACACTTGGCTCCACTCGCCGAGCACGCGCACGGGGTCGCCGGAACCGGCGGGGGGCACGTACGCGACGTACATCCGCCCGTAGGTCGCGCTCACCCAGCGGCCGAAGGCCTTGCTTTGGGAGCGGACCGCGGCCGCCCCCTTCAGGGAGACCTTCGCGCCGGTGTGCCGGGCCATGCGGGTCTCGGTCGAGCGGGCCGCGTACCAGATGAGGGCGCCGCCGTCGGTGGTCTGCAGCGCGCGCACCGGGCCCTCGGACTCGTACGACAGTGTGAGCCCCCAGCCGGCCTGCACCAGCTGCGCGCGCTCTCGCTGCCAGAACAGCGCGGCCTCGCTGGTCCACGAGCCCTGGGCGAACCGCGCGTCCGGCTGTGCCTTCTCCAGGCTGGCCAGGTGGGCGTGGACGATCTGGCGGGGAGTCCCCACCAGGCCGGTGGCGTTCTCCGGCAGGCTGACGGCGTAGCCCGCGGAGTCGGTCGCGAGGGCGGGGAACTCCGCCGCGTCGATCCGTGCGTCGGCGGCGGAGGCGACGAGCCGCCAGCCGCTGCCGGTCTTGGTCATCACGTCGCTGATCCGGGCCACCTTCGGCTCGTACGAGATCGTGACGAACCAGTCGGCCAGACCCTCGACGTGGCGGGGGACCCAAACCCGCGTGTTGGGCCACATGCCCGACGCGACCTTGGTCCCCTCCATCCGCGCGGTCGAGATGCTGGCTTTGGTCATCTCCATCGCGAGCCCCTGCTCGAGCTTCCCGATCGCCTCTTCGTCCATCCCGGCCTGCGCGGACGACATCCCGTGCTGGTAACGATCGAAGATCTCGCTCGCCTTCTTGCTGGTGAGCTGGGGAGACGTGGATTCCGTCGCCGCCTTGGTCGTCGACGGTTTCGAACCTGACGGCGACGGCGACGGCGACGCGGAGGATCGTCCGGTGTCCCAGCTCGCGGCGGCGCGCTGGGGAGGCGGAGACGGTGGCGCGTCGCCCCCGCGGATCACGATGACGGCGATGCCGATTCCGGCGAGAGCCGCCACGGCCACGCCGGCCGGGATGAGCTTTCGCCATCGAGAATCTGAAAGCCGTTCGGGCTCCCACTCCATCGGAGGACCGATGGCTTCCCATGCATGCCCGGCATGCGCATCATTGCGGCGTGCTCCCCTGTCTGGGAAATTTGCTGCATACCGAGACATAGACCAAGATATTAGACTGACAGTGTTTCGTTGGGAAGGTAAATGAAGACCGCAAATACTTTATGGGAATAAGTAACCGAAAAGTCGGCCTTCGGACCAACCGAAACCTGCAAGTGCTGTCCTGGTGGGGCCAGAGCTTCTCTAGAGAATAACTCCTCGTTCGCCCGATGATTCCCGGTTCGTGACCGGGGTGGAGACGAGGGAAACGCGCCGCCGTTTCGGGAACGGGCGCCGTCGGTTAATCGCCGTCCAATTCCGATGCAATTGCAAATGCGCGCGCATATGGCTGATTTCTCATGCCAGCGCGGGGAGGACGTACACCTCGGCGCCCGGGGGCAGGGCGCAGTCCAGGCCGCCGAGGCGGCTCACGTTCGCACCGCACACGAACAGCGTGATGTGCCGCCGGAGGTGGCCGTACTCGTCGCGCAGCCGCTCCTCCAGCGACGGATGCGTACGGCGCAGCGTGTCGAGCGCGCCGCCCAGCGTCGGGATGCCGTGGTCGGAGGCGGCCACGGCGAACACCCGTACCTCGTTCTGGTCGTTCACCCAGCGCCGCAACGAGGTCGGCAGGACGAACGTGACCAGGGTGACCGGCTTGGCCACTCAGAGCACCGCCGCACGGACGGTCAGCACGTCCGGCAGGTGCTTCGCGATCAGCGTCCACGTCTCGCCGTGGTCGCGTGAGCCGTACACCTCGCCGTCCCTGGTGCCGAAGAACACGCCCGCCTCGCTCGCGCACATGGCGTCGCGCAGCACGGCGGAGTGGACCGGCTCGTCGGGAAGACCGTGCCCGAAGCCCTTCCAGGTGGCCCCGGCGTCCTCGCTGCGGAACACCTGGTAGCGGTGGTCCAGGGGCGTGCGGTCCACGTCGGCCCGCAACGGGAACACGTACACCGTGTCCGGCCGCGTCGGGTCGACGACGATCGGGAAGCCGAAGTCCGACGGGAGGTCGGCGCCGATCTCCCGCCACGACCCGCCGAAGTCGTCCGACCGGTAGACGCCGAAGTGGTGCTGGAGGAACAGCCGCTCCGGGCGGGACGGATGCATGGCGACCTTGTGCACGCACTGGCCGAACTCGGGGTATTGCGCGCCCTCGGGGAAGAACGGCGCCCGGATGTTCTTGTTGGCCGGCTCCCACGAGGCGCCGCCGTCGGTGCTGCGGAAGAACCCCACGGCCGAGGCGGCGATCGCGATCCGCTGCGGATCGAGCGGGTGGGGGATGACCGTGTGCAGGCACAGGCCGCCGCCTCCGGCCTGCCACATCGGCCGGCTCGGATGGTTCCAGAGGCCCTCGACGAGAGAGAAGGTGGCACCGCCGTCCTCCGACCTGAACAGCGCGGCGGGCTCGGCGCCGGCCCAGACCACGCCGGGCTCGGTCGGCGACGGCTGGAGCTGCCACACCTTGGCCAGGGCCGCGCCCGTGTGCTCGGGGAACGCCACCGGCGGCCGGTCGGCCTCCTGCCAGCTCTCGCCCAGATCGTCCGACCACATCACCGACGGCCCGAAGTGGCCGTACTCGATCCCGGCGAGGAGCCGGGGAGCGGGCCCGCGCGTGTCGATCGCGACGGATGGGACGCCGACGGTGGTGAACCGGACCGGTTCCACCTCGAACGGTCCGCCGTTCCTGGAACGGGCGAGGAAGAGCCCCTTTCGGGTCCCGACAGCGAGCAGCGCATCCATTGGAGACCTCCTTGTGGTGACCTGTGCGTGCTGACCGGCACGTGCTGACCGGCTTGAACGCACTGTCTTTTGTGAACTGTCTTGCGCGGGTCGGGTGGGCGTGGACCGCCGCTCGCGGGACCGGGCCGCGCCCCTTCTGCCACCCACCGCGTACGGCTATCGCCATCGTGCCAGGCTCCACCGACAGATTCGGGCCGTCACCGGATCCGGGCGCCGTAGGTTTCGATTTGGATACCTGACAAGCGGAAGATCCACTCTGAACTGGGGCGACGTCACCGATGTGGTGGATTAGGTGACAAAACCGAAATCAGGTGCGCCATTATGGGCGTGCAGGAATTCGAGAATCTGTTGGAGACACCATGCCCCGTCCGCTCATTGGCATCACCGCCTACCTCGAGGCCGCCCGGTGGGGGACGTGGGTGCGCGAGGCGGTGCTCTCCCCGCACGCGTACGCGCGCGCGGTGGAGAAGGCGGGTGGCGCCCCGGTCGTGCTGCCGCCGATGAGCCCGTACGCCGCCGGAGACTACGCGCGCGGGCTCGACGGCCTCATCCTGGCCGGCGGCGCCCCGGTCGACCCGGCACTGTACGGCGAGACCCGTGACGACCGGATGGAGGAGCCGCAGGCGCACCGGGACCGGTTCGAGATGGCGCTGGCCGAGGCGGCCGTCAAGGCCGACCTGCCGTTCCTGGCGATCTCCCGTGGGATGCACCTTCTCAACGTCGCCCAGGGCGGCACGCTCATCCCCTGGCTGCCGGAGGCCGTCGCGCACGACCGCCACGGAACGGCACGGCACGCCGTCACCGTGAGCGTCTCCAGCAAGATCGGCAAGGCGATCGGCGACCACGCCGAAGTGACCGGGCCGCACTTCCAGGCCGTGAAGCTGCTGGGCACGGGCCTGCTCGCGGTGGCCTGGGCGGACGACCAGATCGTCGAGGGCATCGAGCTCCAGGGGCACAGGTTCGGCGTCGGCGTCCAGTGGCACCCCGAGCGCGGCGCGGACAACCGGCTGGTCGACGCGCTGGTCGACGCCGCCCGTCCCTGACCGACCAGGGCCCGCGCTCACCGCCACGGAGTCACGGCGAAGATCATGGCGCTGTTACTGTGCGGCCATGGCGTTGCATCCTCAGTCCGAGGCCTACCTGAAGCTCTTTCCGGCCGACCTCAACATCGATCTGGCCGCGCTCACGCTCCCGGAGATCGTCCGGATGCGCGGCCTGGACGGCATGGCCGAGCAGCGCGGCAGGCCCGCGGACCTGCCGGAGATCCGTGACCACGTGGTGGACGGCGTGCGGGTGCGCGTCTACCGGCCGGAGCCGGGCGACCGCCCGCTGCCCGTGGTCGTCTACTTCCACGGCGGCGGATGGGTGTTCGGCAGCGTGGACCGCAACGACGCGCTCGGACGCGACCTGGCCCTCCGCTGCGGCGCGGTCGTGGTCTCGGTGGACTACCGGCTGGCGCCCGAACATCCCTTCCCGGCTGCGGCCGACGACGCCTTCACGGTCGTACGTGACGTCTTCGCCCGGCCGGAGCTCTACACCGGCGATGCGAGCCGGGTGGCGGTGGTCGGCGACAGCGCGGGAGGCAACCTCGCGGCCGTCGCGGCCTGGCAGGCGCGCGACGCCGGGCTGGCGCTGGCCCACCAGGTGCTGCTCTATCCGATCACGGACGTGGCGATGGACACCCCGAGCTACCGGTCGTACGCCTCCGGATTCGGCCTGGACGCGGTGGAGATGGCCTGGTTCGTCAAGCAGTACGCCGGGGACGCCGACCCGCTCGACCCCCGGCTCGCCCCGCTGCGGCTGGCCGACAAGTCCGGTCTCGCGCCGGCGACGGTGATCACGGCGGAATGCGACCCGCTCTGCGACGAGGGCGCGGCCTACGCCCGTGATCTGTCCGAGGCGAGCGTCCCCGTCGAGTACCGCCGCTACGACGGCCTGCTGCACGGTTTCTTCGGCGTTCCCGGGTTCTTCGACCACGCCGAGGAAGCGCGCGAGTACGTCGCCACGCGGCTCAAGGACGCTTTCGCGTAGGGCCGCCGGAGGGGGTTGGCGTGCCTGGAGGGGGTTCGCGTCCGCCGGAGGGGGTTCACGTCCGCCGTAGACGGCTCACACCCGCGGTCTCCTGGCGTGGAAGACGAACGCGGGCGGCAGGTTGCCCCACACCGTGCGTCCGGGGACGACCTCCTCGAACGCCCGGGCCAGCCTCCGCCGGAACCGCACCGCCGGGCCGAGCATCCGGGCGTGCACGTAGGAGAAGGTCGTGAACGCGCCGTCGCGGCTGAGTGAGTCGACCACCGCGCGCAGCAGCGCGGCCTGCCGGTCCGGCGAGAACGCCGCCCAGGGCAGTCCACTGACGATCACGTCCGCCGTCGTGACCCCGCGCGCCGCGAGGAGGGCGGGAAGCCGCACGGCGTCGTCGACCACCACCTCCAGGCCGGGGTGCCGGGCCTGGAGGAGACCCCCCAGCCGGGGGTTGATCTCCAGTGCGAGGTGTCGGCCGCGGCCACCGAGCCGCCGCTGGATCTCCGCCGTGAACGGGCCGGTGCCCGCGCCGAGCTCGACCACCACCGGGTCGCCGCGCTCGGGGATCGGCACCGCCACCGCCGACGAGAGCCGGCGAGAGCTGGGCGCTATCGCGCCGATCACGGTCGGGGACCGGAAGAACTCGCCCAGGAAGAGCGATGATTCGTTCGCCATGTTCAAGCACACTACGGGTGCGTCGATCCGATGATCATCCTGCGACCAGCCCATTCGGGTGGCCACTTGGAGGAGGACCGCCGTCCTCCCTGAGGAGGAAGGGCGGCGACGGCGGCCTCGATACCGTTCACCCATGCGATCGCGAGGCGTATATCTGGATCTCTCACTCGCCGCCTCCGGAGTCGTGCTCAACGTGCTCATCGCGAGCTTCTCCTGGGGCGGCCCGTCGGCTCCGACCTGGGTCGTGCTGCTCGTCGCGCTGCTCGGCGGGCTCCCACTGGCGCTGCTGCGGAGATGGCCGGGCCACGCGGCGCTCTGCCTCACGGTGCTGCTCGTCCTCTACGACCAGTTCGAGGCCTCGACCGTCGACGCCGTACAGATCCTTCTTCCGATCGCGGTGGGTGTGCTGGCCCGGCTGCGCGGGTGGTGGTGGACGGCTCCCGTCGTGGTCCTCGCCTGCGTCGCCACGGGCCTGAACCTCGCCGACCCGGGCATCGCGTTCACCCGGAACGCGTGGTTCTACACGGTCGGCATCATCGTCGCCCCCGTGATCATCGGCCGCTACCTGCGCGGTACGGCGCTCCGCCACCCGCCGGAGGAGCGCGCCCCGCTGCTCGACCTCCTGATGGCCGGGGGCGGCCTCGCCCTCGCGGTGCTGGGCAGCTGGCCGAACTGGGACCGCAGCGCCCTGCCGGTCTGGGCGGCCGGGCTCCTGGTGGTGCTGTCGGGGCTCGCCCTCGGCGTGGTCCGCCGGCTCCCGGGAGCGGTGCTCCTCCTGGAGAGCGGCCTGGTGATCGTCGCCGACCAGTACGCCAGTGACGTCGGGACCACGATGCAGATCCTCCTGTTCGTCGCGCTCGGCGTGTTCGCGACCCGGGCGAGCTGGATCTGGGTGATCGCCGGATATTTGCTGACCTGCGCCGCGGCGGTGATCACGATCGTCGACGCCCACACCGAGATCACGACCTGGCGGGTGCTCGCCCTCACGACCATGGTCGCGGCGCCGGTCGCCATCGGCGGCTACGTCCGGGCCAGGCAGGCCGCCGCCCGCCACACCGCGGAGCTCTCCGCCGCGCGCACCCGGGCGAGCCGGTTGGCCGAGCGCGAGCGGATCGCCCGCGACGTCCACGACATCGTGGCCCACCACGTCGGCGCGATGGTGCTGCGGGCGAGCGCCGCGCTGTACGCCGGCGCGGACGGCCCCGCCGGGGAGGCGCTGGGGGACATCCGCGCCACCGGCCACCGCGTCCTGGAGGACCTGCGCGGCCTCCTCGACGTGCTCAGGGACCCCGGGAAGGACGACATCCCCTCCGCCGACCCCGCCGACGTCGTACGGGACGCCGTGGCCCGGATGACGGCGGCCGGCCTGCGAGTGGAGCTCGATCTCGCGCCGGAGGCGGAGCGCGCGCCGCTCGTCGTGCGCGCGTCCGCGGCGAGGATCGTCCAGGAGGGCCTGACCAACGTGCTCAAACACGCGGGCCCCGGCACGGACGCCCGTGTCAAGGTGGGGATCACGGGAGGTGAGCTGGCCGTGGAGATCAGGAACGGTCCGGGCGCCGCGGCGGCCGGGGAACTGCCCTCCACCGGGCAGGGCATCAACGGCATGCGAGAACGGGCCCGCGCGCTCGGCGGGCGCCTCACGGCCGGACCGGCCGAGGACGGCGGCTGGCGGCTGGCCGCCACACTGCCCATGAAGACGGGAAGGGAATGCCTGTGATCCGGGTGCTGGTGGCCGACGACCAGGCACTGGTCCGCGCCGGGGTGCGGATGATGCTGGAGGCCGCGGGGGACACGGAGATCTGCGGCGAGGCGGCCGACGGCGCGCAGGCCGTACGGCTCGCGGAGGAACTGCTGCCCGACGTGATCCTGATGGACCTGCGGATGCCCCGCGTGGACGGACTGGAGGCGACCCGGCGGATTCTCGCCGCGCGGCCGTCGTCCAGGATCGTCGTGCTCACCACGTTCGCCGACGACGACAACGTCTACGGCGCGCTCCGGGCCGGCGCGCTCGGCTTTCTCGTCAAGGACGACTCGCCTGACCGGATCGTCGACGCCGTACGGCGGGCCGCCCAGGGAGAGCCACTCCTGGCGCCGTCGGTGCTGCGGCGGGTGGTGGAGCGCGCGCTGGCCGCCGAGCGGGACACCGTCCCCATCCCGCGCGGCCTGACCGAGCGCGAGGTGCAGGTGCTCACTTTCGTCGGAATGGGCCTGTCCAACGCCGAGATAGGCGAGCGGCTGCATGTGGGGGTGACGACGGTCAAGAGCCACGTCGCCGCCGTCATGGAGAAGCTGGAGCTGCGCAACCGCACCCAGGCCGCGGTGGTGGCGCACCGGCTCGGTCTGGTGGACGCCGGCTTCCGGCCCGTACCCAACCAGGCCGCTGAGCGGGATCAGGGCGCGTTGTAGGGTCTGACCGTGGAGTCTGCCGAGGATCGGATCTTTACCCTGCCCAATCTGCTGAGCTTCCTGAGGTTGCTCGGCGTTCCGGTGTTCCTCTGGCTCGTGCTCGGGCCACAGGCGGACGGGTGGGCGATCCTCCTGCTCATAGCGGCGGGGATCAGCGACTGGCTCGACGGGAAGCTCGCCCGCGCGTGGAACCAGACCAGCAAACTCGGGCGGCTCATCGACCCGCTCGCCGACCGTCTCTACATTTTCGCCACCCTGGCCGGGCTGGTCCTGCGCGATGTCATCCCGTGGTGGCTGGCGGCCCTGGTCGTGGGACGAGACGTTCTCCTGCTCTTCACCGTCCCCATCCTGCGCCGTCACGGCTACGGCCCGGCCCTGCCCGTACATTTCCTCGGTAAGGCCGCGACCGCCTGCCTCATGTACGCGTTTCCCCTCCTGTTCCTCGCGTCCCATCAGGGGTGGTACGCCGAGATCACGGGGATCTTCGGCTGGGCGTTCGCCATATGGGGGACTGGTCTGTACTGGTGGGCCGGGGTGTTGTATGTGGTACAGGTCCGCCAGCTGACAAGGGGGTGAGCCCGTGAAGGCCGTCGTCATGGCGGGCGGGGAGGGAACGCGGCTCCGGCCGATGACCGCCAACCAGCCCAAACCCCTGCTCCCCATCATCAACCGGCCCATCATGGAGCACGTACTCCGCCTGCTCAAGAAGCACGGCTTCACCGAGACCGTGGTGACCGTGCAGTTCCTCGCCGCGCTGATCCGCAACTATTTCGGCGACGGTGACGAGCTCGGGATGCGCCTGCACTACGCCACCGAGGAGATCCCGCTCGGCACCGCGGGAAGCGTGAAGAACGCCGCCGACCGGCTCCGGGAGGAGCGGTTCCTCGTCATCTCCGGCGACGCGCTCACCGACATCGACCTGACCGACATGCTCCGGTTCCACGAGGAGAACGGCGCGCTGGTCACCATCGGACTCAAGCGGGTCCCGAACCCCCTGGAGTTCGGGATCATCATCGTGGACGAGAACGGCCGGATCCAGCGGTTCCTGGAGAAGCCCACCTGGGGCCAGGTCTTCTCCGACACCGTCAACACCGGCATCTACATCATGGAGCCCGGCGTCCTCGACGAGGTGCCGTCCGGGCGGTCCGTGGACTGGTCGTCCGACGTCTTCCCCCGGTTGCTCGAACGTGGCCTGCCGTTGTTCGGGTACGTCGCGGAGGGCTACTGGGAGGACGTCGGCACCCACGAGAGCTACCTCAAGGCCCAGGCCGACGTCCTGGAGGGCAAGGTCAGGGTCGACTTCGACGCCTTCGAGCTCGCGCCCGGCGTCTGGACGGCCGAGGGCGCCTCCGTCGACCCCGACGCGGTGCTCAAGGGGCCGCTCTACATCGGCGACTACGCCAAGGTGGAGGCCGGCGCCGAGCTGCGGGAGTACACCGTCCTCGGCAGCAACGCCGTGGTCAAGGAGGGGGCCTTCCTCCACCGGGCGGTCGTCCACGACAACGTCTACGTCGGTCCCGCCGCGCATCTGCGCGGCTGCGTGATCGGCAAGAACACCGACGTCATGACCGGCGCGAGGATCGAGGAGAACGCGGTCGTCGGCGACGAGTGCGTGATCGAGTCCGAGGCGTACGTCTCCTCCGGCGTGAAGATCTACCCGTTCAAGACGGTCGAGGCGGGCGCCGTCGTCAACACCAGTGTGATCTGGGAGTCGCGCGGCCAGCGCAGCCTGTTCGGCCCACGCGGCGTGTCCGGTCTGGTCAACGTGGAGATCACCCCCGAGCTGTGCGTACGGCTCGCCAGCGCGTACGCCACGACGGTCAGAAAGGGCGACACGATCGTCACCTCGCGTGACGCGTCGCGGGCGGCCCGCGCCTTCAAGCGGGCGGTCATCAGCGCGCTGAACTCCAGCGCGATCAACGTGGTCGACCTGGAGGCGTGCGCGCTTCCCGTCGCCCGCTTCCACACCTCCCGAGAGAGCGTCAAGGGCGGCATCGCGCTGCGGACCAGCGCGGGGGACCCCCAGAGCGTCGACATCGTCTTCATGGACGGCACCGGTGCGGACCTCTCCCAGGCGGCCCAGCGCAAGCTGGAGCGCATCTTCTCGCGCCAGGAGTACCGGCGCGCCTTCCCGGGCGAGATCGCCGAGCTGACCTTCCCGGCCCGCGCGGTGGACACCTACACGCGCGAGCTGCTGCGCTGCGTCGACATGAGCGGTGTGAAGGACGCCGAGATGAAGGTGGTGGTCGACTGCGCGGGCGGCACGTCGTCCCTGGTCCTGCCCAGCCTGCTCGGCCGCGTCGGGGTGGACGTGCTCACCGTGAACAACCGGCTCGACGACGCCTCGCCGACCGAGACCTTCGCCGAGCGCCGCCGCGACCTCCAGCGCCTCGCCGAGCTGGTCGGCTCATCCCGCGCCGCCTTCGGCGTACGGTTCGACCCGGTCGGGGAGCGGGTCTCCCTGGTCGACGAGATGGGCCAGCTCATCAGCGATGAGCGGGCGCTGCTGGTGGTGCTCGACCTGGTGGCGGCCGAGCGCAGGGGCGGCCGGGTCGCGTTGCCGGTCACCACCACCCGGGTGGCGGAGATGGTCTGCCGGTTCCACGGAGTACAGGTGGACTGGACGCCCACCAGCCTCGACGCGCTGACCACCGCCGCCACGCACAGTGAAATGATCTTCGCCGGAGACGGGCGCGGGGGGTTCATCGTCCCGGAGTTCGGGCCCACCGTGGACGGGCTCGCGGTGTTCCTGCGGCTGCTCGGGCTGGTCGCGCGCACCCGCCTGTCGCTCAGCCAGATCGACGCGCGGATCCCGGAGGCGAAGCTGCTGCGGCGGACCATCCCCACCCCGTGGGCGCACAAGGGCACGGTCATGCGCTCGGTGGTGGAGGCGGCCGAGGGCATGCACGTGGACACCACCGACGGCGTGCGCGTCGTGGGCGAGGACGGGAGCTGGGCCCTGGTCCTGCCCGACCCCGCCGAGGCGGTCACCCACCTGTGGGCCGAAGGCGGCGATGTGGACACCGCCCAGGCCCTGCTCGAACGCTGGGCCCGCGTGGTGGAACACGCCGCCGGAGCACAATAACAATCTCCGTGATCATGCACAAATCCTGAAAGAGGTGACGTTCGGTGACGCAGGAAACGGTGTGGCGGGATGGACCTTGGGCCGCGCCGGGCTGTAGCGTTGGTCAGTCCATGTCGAGCACGCTTCTTGACCTTTGTGCGTGATCAGCGTAAGTTGCGGCATTCGCCGTCTGAGCAAGTCATAAGAGAGGCCGAGCCGTTCGATGCCCAGCGTCTACTGCACGCAGTGCGGTCATGCCAACCCCGAGGATGCCCGTTTCTGTTCCAGATGCGGTTCGCCGCTGAGCGCTCCGGCGCCGGCCGCTCCCGACACCACCTCGACGATCTCTCTCGAGGCGCTGGAGAACGAGACGGGCCAGACCCTGCTGCCCGACAGGTCGGCCATAGAGCAGCTCCCGCCGGGCACCGCGCTCCTGGTCGTCATGCGAGGGCCCAATGCGGGAAGTCGTTTTCTGCTGGACAGCGATCTCACCACGGCGGGTCGCCACCCGGAAAGCGACATTTTCCTGGACGATGTGACAGTGTCCAGAAGGCACGCGGAGTTCTACCGGCGTGGCGGCCATTTCACCGTCCGTGACGTGGGCAGTCTCAACGGGACGTACGTCAACCGGGAGCGCATCGAGGAGTTCCCCCTGGCGGGGGGCGACGAGGTGCAGATCGGCAAGTTCCGGCTGGTGTTCTTCGCGCGTGGCCTTGGGGGCCAGTGATCGCTGAGGGAGGGGCGGGTAAGTCATGAGCGCGCAGGCGGTACGGGCGTTCATGAGCATCGGGGAGGTGCTCGCGCTGTTGCAGGGCGAGTTCCCCGACGTGACGATCTCCAAGATCCGTTTTTTGGAGGGCGAGGGGCTCATCGAGCCGCAGCGGAGTCCCTCGGGGTACCGCAAGTTCACCCACGGCGACGTCGAGCGGCTGCGCTACATCCTCACCGCGCAGCGTGACCACTACCTGCCGCTCCGGGTGATCAAGGAAAACCTCGAGGAGCAGGCCGCCCGGCCGAGGGCGCTGCCCCAGGAGACCCCGCCCGTACGCCTCAGCCGCCAGGATCTGCTCCAGGCTGCGGCGATCGACGAGGACACGCTGGCCGAGCTGGAGAGCTTCGGCCTGGTGGCCTCCGTGGCCCGGTGGTACGACGCGGACGCCCTGGAGGTCGCCCGCAGCGTCGGCTCGCTGGCCAGGTTCGGCCTGCACGCCCGCCATCTGCGCGTGGTCCGTGCAGCGGCGGAGCGCGAGGCGACCCTGGTCGAGCAGGCGGTGGCGCCGCTGCTGCGCCGCCGGGCGCCCGGCGCGATCGGTCAGGCCGACGAGACAGCTCGGGAAATATCCGGACTTCTCCTCGAATTGCACAGTGCATTGCTTCGTGGCAGTGTTCGCCGCGTTCTGGGGCAGTGACCGGGCCGACCCACTTCGGGTGTTACGTTGAAGGCCTGGTGATATGCCGCGCCACGTTGAGACGGAGTCGCCCGTGTTGCAGATGGAGGTCGTGGGGGTTCGCGTTGAGATGCCCACCAACCAGCCGATCGTCCTCCTGAAGGAGACGAACGGCGATCGGTACCTGCCGATCTGGATCGGCATGACCGAGGCGACGGCCATCGCGCTCGCCCAGGCGGAGGAACCGCCGCCGCGCCCGCTCACTCATGATCTGTTCCGTGACGTGCTGGAGGCGCTGGGGGTGCGCCTGCGCACGGTCAACATCGTCGCGCTACGCGACCAGATCTTCTTCGCCGATCTGGTGTTCTCCAACGGGGTGGAGGTGAGCGCCCGGCCGTCGGACTCGATCGCGCTCGCGCTCCGCACCGGTGCGACGATCTACGCCAGCGAGGACGTCCTCAGGGAAGCCGGAGTCAGCATGCCGGACGACCAGGAGGACGAGGTGGAGAAGTTCCGCGAGTTCCTGGACAACATCACGCCCGAGGACTTCGGGCGTGCCGGGTAGGGGTTGATTTCGGGAATTTAACGCTTCACGACGCGCCGCGCGGGGTCGTTGACTGAGAATGCCCCCGGTCCTACGGTGCAAGGGAATCCACGGTTGTAATTCATGAACCCCCAGATCAGACCGTGGGATGAGAGAAAGCCGGAGGTCCGCAGTGGCGGTCAGCAGCGGCGAGGGTAAAGCGGCCGACCAGCATGATCCGGCCCGTCAGTCAGCGCGAGAGCGCGCCGGTGAGCAGGGCCTGCTGTTCGACGAGCGGCCCACGAGACTGCCCGACGACATCGGGTATCGCGGTCCCACCGCCTGCGCGGCGGCCGGCATCACCTACCGCCAGCTCGACTACTGGGCCCGGACGGAGCTGGTCCTGCCGACGATAAGAGCCGCGCACGGCTCGGGTTC
Organism: Microtetraspora sp. NBRC 16547; assembly: GCF_030268965.1. Taxonomy (GTDB): domain Bacteria; phylum Actinomycetota; class Actinomycetes; order Streptosporangiales; family Streptosporangiaceae; genus Microtetraspora. Next base: position 25,267 of record NZ_BSSE01000029.1, read on the forward strand.
GCAGCGCCTGTACAGCTTCCGCGACATCCTCGTGCTCAAGGTCGTCAAACGCCTCCTGGACACTGGCGTCTCCCTCCAGCAGATCCGCACCGCCGTACAGCATCTCCGTGACCGCGGGGTGAACGACCTCGCCCAGATCACCCTGATGAGTGACGGCGTCAGCGTCTACGAGTGCACCTCGGCCGACGAGGTCATCGACCTGCTCCAGGGAGGGCAGGGAGTGTTCGGCATCGCCCTGGGGCGCGTCTGGCGCGAGGTCGAGGGCTCGCTGGCGGAGCTGCCGGGCGAGCGCGCCGAGTCCGGCTCCGATGCGGAGGCCGATCATCCGGCCGACGAGCTGGCACGGCGCAGGAAGTCCCGCAAGACCGGGTGAGATCGGGTGAGACCGGGTGAGACCGGGTGAGACCGGGTGCACGGCCCGCCTCAGGGTAGGCGGTAGAGTGATTTGAGCCGGCGACCCTGTGCGGGAGAGACCTCTTTTTGTGGAGGCGCCGAAGGAGCAACCCTCCCCGGAATCTCTCAGGCATCCCGTACCGCACGGGAGAGGCAACTCTGGAAAGCAGCACGTCCACCAGGCGTGCTCACCGACGGTGCAAGCCCTTCGGGGTGAAGCTCTCAGGTCGTGGTCCCGCCGCCGGTCGGCTGGTCGCGATGACAGAGGGGGAGACCAGGCGCACGCGTGCGCCGTCTAGGTCTCGACCGCTCCAGGAGGCTTGCCATGACCGACCGGTCACCACTTCGCGATCTTTCCGGTCCTCCCTTCGCCGCCCGTCACATCGGCCCGTCCGACGCCGAGCAGGCACGCATGCTGGAGGCCGTCGGATACGCCTCCGTCGCCGACCTGGTGGCCGTCGCCGTGCCCGAGGCGATCCGGACCGAGACCCCGCTCGCGCTGCCCGAGGCGGCGACCGAGGCGCGGGCGCTGGCGGAGCTGCGGGCGATCGCCGGGCGCAACCGGGTGCTCACCTCGATGATCGGCCTGGGCTACCACGACACGATCATCCCCGGCGTCATCCTGCGAAATGTGCTGGAGAACCCGGGCTGGTACACCGCGTACACGCCGTACCAGCCGGAGATCTCGCAGGGGCGGCTGGAGGCGCTGCTCAATTTCCAGACCGCGATCACCGACCTGACCGGCCTCGACGTCGCCGGAGCCTCGCTCCTGGACGAGGGCACGGCCGCCGCCGAGGCGATGACCCTGGCCCGCCGGGCGAGCCGGGTAAAGAGCGACGTCTTCGTGGTCGACGCCGACGCGCTGCCGCAGACCAAGGCGGTCCTCGCGACCCGGGCCGAGCCGCTCGGCATCACGCTGGTCGAGGCCGACCTCTCCGACCCCGCCGTCGCGCTGCCGGACTGCTTCGGCGTGCTGGTGCAGTACCCCGGGGCGAGCGGGCGGGTCGCGAGCTTCCGCGCGCTCGCCGAGCGGGCGCACGCGGCGGGCGCCCAGGTGATCGCCGCCGCCGACCTGCTCGGGCTGACGCTGCTGGCCGCGCCCGGCGAGCTGGGCGCGGACATCGCCGTCGGCTCGTCGCAGCGGTTCGGCGTCCCGCTCGGCTTCGGTGGCCCGCACGCTGCCTACATGGCCGTCAGGGAGGGGCTCCAGCGGCAGATGCCCGGCCGTCTGGTCGGGGTCTCCGTGGACGCCGACGGACAGCCCGCGTACCGGCTGGCGCTGCAGACCCGCGAGCAGCACATCCGCCGGGAGAAGGCCACCAGCAACATCTGCACCGCGCAGGTCCTGCTCGCGGTCATGGCCTCCATGTATGCCGTCTACCACGGCCCGGACGGGCTTCGGCGGATCGCGCAGCGGGTCCACCGCCACGCGGCCGTCCTCGCCGCCGGGCTGCGCGAGGGCGGCGTCGAGGTGGTGCACGAGGAGTTCTTCGACACCGTTCTCGCCCGCGTTCCGGGACGCGCCGCACAGGTCGTGGCCACCGCCGAGGCGGCGGGCGTCAACCTTCGCCTCGTGGACGCCGACCACGTCGCGGTGGCCTGTGACGAGAAGACGGCGGCCGAGCACCTGGAGGCCGTGTGGACGGCGTTCGGTGTGGCCGGCGCGTCCGAGGGCGGCCCGCTCATCGACGACCTGGACCGGGTGACCTCCGACGCGATTCCGGCCGGCCTGGCGCGGACCACCGAATTCCTGACCCACCCGGTGTTCCACTCCTACCGCTCGGAGACGGCGATGCTGCGCTATCTCCGCAGGCTCCAGGACAAGGACGTCGCCCTCGACCGTTCGATGATCCCGCTGGGCTCCTGCACGATGAAGCTCAACGCGACCACCGAGATGGAGCCGATCACCTGGCCGGAGTTCGCCGGGATCCACCCCTTCGTCCCGATCGACCAGGCGGCCGGCTACGTCGAGCTGGTCGAGACCCTCGAAGGCTGGCTCGCCGAGGTCACCGGCTACGACGCGGTGTCGATCCAGCCCAACGCCGGGTCCCAGGGAGAGTTCGCCGGGCTGCTCGCCATCCGCGCCTACCACCACGGCCGCGGTGAGGCCGGGCGGGACGTCTGCCTCATCCCGTCGTCCGCGCACGGCACCAACGCCGCCAGCGCGGTCATGGCCGGGATGCGGGTCGTCGTGGTCGCCTGCGACGACAACGGCAACGTCGATCTCGCCGACCTGTCCGCCAAGATCGACAAGCATCGCGACGCGCTCGCCGCGATCATGGTGACGTACCCGTCCACCCACGGCGTGTACGAGGAGACCATCGTCGAGATCTGCGACCGGGTCCACGAGGCCGGGGGACAGGTCTACGTCGACGGCGCCAACCTCAACGCCCTCGTCGGCCTGGCCAGGCTCGGCGAGTTCGGCGCGGACGTCAGCCACCTCAACCTGCACAAGACCTTCTGCATCCCGCACGGCGGTGGCGGGCCGGGCGTCGGGCCGGTCGCCGTCAAGGCCCACCTCGCCCCCTACCTCCCGGGCCGGGGCGCCGGCGCCGTCTCGGCCGCGCCGTACGGCTCCGCCGGCATCCTGCCGATCTCCTGGGCGTACATCCGGATGATGGGCGGGGAGGGGCTGCGCCGGGCGACCGAGCAGGCGATCCTCTCGGCCAACTACCTCGCCGAGCGGCTCGCCCCGCACTATCCGGTGCTGTACACCGGGCGGGACGGCCTCGTCGCCCACGAGTGCATCATCGACCTGCGGCAGATCACCAAGGAGACCGGCGTCACCGTGGACGACGTGGCCAAGCGCCTGGTCGACTACGGCTTCCACGCGCCGACCATGTCGTTCCCCGTCGCCGGGACCCTGATGATCGAGCCCACGGAGAGCGAGGACCTGGCCGAGCTCGACCGGTTCGCGGATGCCATGATCGCCATCCGTGGGGAGATCGCCCGCGTCGCGTCCGGGGAGTACGACAGGACTGACAACCCGCTGCGCAACGCGCCGCACACGGCGGCCTGCCTGGTCGCCGACGAGTGGCCGCACCCGTACTCGCGCACGGTCGCGGCCTACCCCGTTCCCTCGCTGCGGGACAACAAGTACTGGTCGCCGGTCCGCCGGATCGACCAGGCCTACGGGGACCGCAACCTGGTCTGCTCCTGCCCTCCCCTGGAGGCGTACGAGGACTGACCGCGCGCGCGGGGAAGATTCGCGGAGCCGGGCCGAACATCATGCGCATGTCTTCCCCGCGCGGGCCCACCGATCGTTAGGATCTTGCCGATCCCCGATTTTGGAGGGCCTGCATGACGGCCATCGACCCCGGACGGCAGATCGACCGCGCGCGTCGGCTGGCCGAGGCGGGTGATCTCGACGCCGCCGCGGCGATCTTCGCGGAGATCGCGGCCGACGGCGACGCGCCCGACCGGCAGGAGGGCGCTGCGGGGCTCTCCGCCGTAGCCGAGCGGATGGCCGAGCAACTGCTGGAGGACGGCGAGCCGGGACAGGCCGCCGACCTCCTGCTGCGCGCCCTGTCCGTGCCCGGCGTCGCGGACCCGGCCCGGCTGCGTGTCCTGCTCGGCCTCGCGCACCTCGACATGGCGTGCGGGGAGTTCGCCGGAGCGGTCGAGGAGGGCGTCGGCTCCGGAGAGGGAGCCGACGCGGGCACCGGGGCGCTCGCCATCGAGCTGCTCGCCCGCGTCCTGCCCTTGAGGGGCCGGGACGGCGACGCCGAGTCGGTCTGGCGGTACGGCCTGGCCCATCCGGACGCGGCGCTGGCCGAGGAAGTGCGGCTCCGCCTGAACAGGGACGTCCGCCCCTCGATAACGTGACCGCGTGGAACTTGTGACGCCGCACGGACCGGGGACCGCCGAGGTGGACGAGGCCGCCGATCCGTGGCTGCTGCTCGTGCTCACCCACGGCTCGTCCGGGGGAGTGGACGCGCCCGACCTGCTCGCCGTACGAGACGCCGTGCTGGACATCGGGGGAACGGTCGCCCGGGTGACCCAGCCGTTCCGGCTCAGGGGCGCGCGGGCACCGGGCTCGGCGGTCCGGCAGGACGAGTCGTGGATCGCGATGATCGACGAGCTGCGGGCCCGCTATCCCGGGCTGCCCCTCGTGCAGGGCGGGCGGAGCAACGGCGCCAGGGTCGCCTGCCGTACGGCCCGCGCCGTGAAGGCGGACGCGGTGGTCGCGCTGGCGTTCCCCCTGCACCCGCCGGGCAAGCCGGAACGTTCAAGAGCGGATGAGCTGCGGCAGGCGGAGACGGACGTTCTGGTGATCAATGGGGATCGCGACCCGTTCGGGGTGCCCGCGGCGTCCGACGCGGCGCGGCTCGTGGTGCTGCCGGGGGAGGGACACGATCTGAAGAAGGATCCCGCTCGCGTGGGCGAGGAAGTGGCCCGGTGGCTGCTGTCCCGGAGGCCCGGCTGACCGTGGGCGACGGGACCGGTGAGTCCGGCCGAACAGGACGGCCGGATGGAAGGGCCCCGGCTGGACGGACCAGCCGGGTGAGCCGGCCGCGAAACCGATCAGGCGGCGCTGGAGGCCAGGTCGGTGGGACGGTGCGGGGCGATGGCCGCTCCGTCGGGCAGCAGCTCGCCGGTGTCCTCGAAGAGGACGACTCCGTTGCACAGCAGGCTCCACCCCTGCTCGGGGTGCGCCGCGATGGTGCGGGCGGCTTCTCGGTCCTTCGCTTCCGCGCTAGGACAGGACGGGCTATGAGGGCACATCGCCGGGGCTCCGTGTCTTATTGTCGGCCCGCTGCACGAGGCTGCGGGCGTCTCGGGTTGATGTGTGACTAACCGCACATTGGACAGCACCAGTGTGCCGCCCGCTCGCCTCGTGGCGACATAGTCCGTTAGGACGGTTTCCGCCGGTCCTGGGGGAGGGGGCCGGGGGCGCCCGCGCGGGTTCCGCTCACCACGCTGTGAGCTATTCCACAAGAGTGCCTCAGGGAAGATAACGGTCCAAGCTCGACACGCCGTCCGTCTGGTAACCGGCGGATTACAGTGTCCAGGATCGGCCGGATCATCTGCTCAGGCGGTGGTTCCGGTGGCCTGGAGGCCGGCGAGGAGGGCGTCGAGGCCGCGCTCGAACTCCTCCTCTCCGCGGGCGGTCCTGGCGTCCCGCACGGTGGCGTCGGGATCGGCCCAGCCGGACTGCTGCACCTCGACCGCGACGCTACCGAAGACGTACGCCCGCAGGGCGCGTACGGCGTCCGCCGCGCCCGTCAGCCCGGCCTCGGCGAGCTGCTCCGTCTGGTCCCTGATCGTCATCAGCGCGGTGCCCTTGGGCGGTTTGGTCAGCGCGAGCGACAGCACGCCGGGGTGTTCCAGCAGGGCGGCACGGCCGGCGCGGGCCCAGGCGCGGGCCCGGTCCTGCCAGCCGCCCTCGGCCTCGACCCGCACGGTCGTCACGTGCTCGGCCAGGGCGTCCATGAGCGCGTCCTTGCCCCGGGGGAGGTGATGATAGATCGCCATCGCCTCCACCTGGAGCGCGTCGCCGAGGCGGCGCATGGTGAGCCGGCGCAGGCCCTGCCCGTCGGCGATGTGCAGGGCGGCGTCGATGATGCGTTCGCGGGAGAGCGGGACCGGCGGTCGCTTGGCAGGCATGGCGATCATGCTGCCATAGCGAACCTTACTGTGTAAAGGATCACACCCGGCCCGGATGTGAGGGTCGCCGCGAAACGGCGTACGCTACGGCCAGCGATATGTGCCCGATCTGGAAGGACCGTCGATGGCGTTTTTCCGTCCGCGTGTGAGCCGGGAGGCGGAGGTCAGGTACCACGCCGACCAGGAGGTCGGAAAGGGGTACCACGACCTGCTGGAGAAGGCGAGGGCGGCCGAGCTGGCCCTACGCGAGAAGCAGGCCGCCGGAGCGACCGAGCAGGAGTTGCGCGAGGCAGGTCTCGAACTGGACCGCGCACTCACCGACGCCCTGCGGGCCGCGGAGGCCGCGCAGCGCGCGACGTTCGGTGTGAAGTCCTATGACGACCGCATCCGCCGCAGGAAGGGCAAGGCCACGCCCAAGGGTGCCATGTGGACCGCCGAGGTGAACCGCCTGCGCACCGTGCGGGAGGCGCACCGGCTCACCGGCATCGTCCGGGTGCCGCGCGCCGCCGCGGTGGCCCGCTGAGCCCGTCTCCCCGTAGCGGCCCTTAGTGGTCCGTAGTGGTCCGTAGTGGTCCGTAGCGGCCCTTTGAATGGCGAACGGCCCGTGCCCCATCAGGAGCACGGGCCGTTTCCGTGTCTTACGTGTTGTCGTTCGTGTCGTCTTGCGTGTTCCCTGCGGCTCCTAGTGCCGGGAGGGCCACTAGCTGGCCCAGTCGAGCAGCGGCCGGGTGTTGCTCGGGTGGCGCAGCTTGGACAGCGACTCCTTCTCGAGCTGGCGGATCCGCTCCCGGGTGAGGCCCAGGAACTTGCCGATCTCGTCGAGGGTGTGCGGCTTGCCGTCGGCCAGACCGAACCGCAGGGCCATTATCTTGGCCTCGCGCGGGGACAGGTTCTCGAGCACGCCCTTGAGCTGCTCGGCCAGCAGTTGCCGGTCCACGACCTCGGACGCCTCGGGGGAGTCCACGTCCTCGATCAGGTCGCCGATGCGGGTCTCGCCGTCCTCGCCGATCGTGGAGTCGAGGCTGATCGGCTGCCTGCTCGTACGGAGCAGCTCCTCGATCTGGTCGGGCGTCTTGTCCAGCTCGACCGCCAGCTCCTCGGGGGAGGGCTCCCGGCCGAGACGCTGGTGCATGTCACGCTCCACGCGCGACAGCTTGGACAGCATCTCCAGCACGTGGACGGGCAGCCGGATCGTCCGGGCCGAGTCGGCGAAGCCGCGCTGGATGGCCTGCCGGATCCACCACATGGCGTACGTGGAGAACTTGTAGCCCTTGGTGTAGTCGAACTTCTCGACCGCCCGGATCAGGCCCAGGTTGCCCTCCTGCACGACGTCGAGCAGGGCCATGCCGCGGTCGGTGTACTTCTTGGCGACCGACACGACCAGGCGGAGGTTGGCCTCCAGCATGTGGTCCTTGGCGCGCTTGCCGTCCTCTATGACCCACTCGAGGTCCTCGCGGACCTCGGGGCGCAGCGGCTCGCCGTTCTCCAGCGCGGTCTCCAGCTTGTGCTCCGCGTACAGGCCGGCCTCGATGCGCTTGGCGAGCTCGACCTCCTGCGCCGCGGTCAGCAGCGTGCGCCGTCCGATCGACTTGAGGTAGGTGTGGACGGAGTCGCCCATGACCGAGGAGTTGTCGTCGAGGTCGATCGGCGCGCTCTCGTCGTGCGCGTCCTCCGCCTCGGCGTGGCGCTCGGCGGTCCGCTCCTCGTCCTCGTCGGCGAGGTCCTCGCCGGAAGCCTCGCCGGCGGACGCCGGGTCCCGCTTGGACTTCCTGGTCTTGGCGGCCTTCGCGGTCTTCGTGGACTTCGCGGCCGTGCGAGATGCCTTCGTCGCCGGCTCGGCCTCCGTCAGATCGACACCCGCCTCGGCCAGCTCGCGGAGGATCGCGCGGCCCTCGGCGGGTGCGACACCGGCCTGGTCGAACGCTTCGCGAAGCTGCGAGAGGGAAAGGTGACCTTGCGCGCGGCCCCGGTCCAGAAGCTGGTCCAGGGTCGTCATCGGGGTCGCCGCGCGCTCGGGCGGGGTCGCCACGGCGGTCGGGGGCATGAGGACACCTCCTCCATGACGGAGTACGTCGTACTGGGTGGCAATGGCTGGGCGCGGCGGTTGCGGCGGCTCGGCGCACCTGTATCAATAACGCGGGCGAGCCCAGTTTGTTCCCCCAGTACGCGGGGAGGTCACTCCGACGGGGTGATGATGCTGATGCTGACCTGGGGCATGGGCATGGGCTCGGCGCCCTGGAGCCGCTCGATCGTCCAGTAGTCGCGCGTCGTGCCCGGATCGTCGCTGAAGGGGTTCTCCACGACGTAGGGGGCGATGTCCTCGAGCATCTCGGGCAAGATCGTCCGCTCGTCGGCCGGCGCCGCCGCGCTGCGGCTCGGGCTGGGCTTCGCCTTCGCCGTCGAGTCCTTGACCTGCTCCTTGGCCTGCTCCTTGGTCGCCTGCTCCAGCCGCCCGGCCGAGGCGGTCGTGGCCACGGAGACCCCGCCCACCACGATGGCGGTGACGACACCTGCGGAGACCAGCATCCTGCGATCAGGCTTCATATGGAGTCCTCCCTCAAATGTGACGCGCGGAGGTCATTTTTGGTTTCGCAGGGCGACCATATCCGGTTTTCCGTTTGGCAACATCGGAATCTGTTGCACCGTTTGCACCATTCGTGGCGCGGCGTAGGCGGGCAGCCGCTCCTTGGCGTATTCGCGCAGTTCCTCCAGCGTCGCCGGGCCGACGACCACGGCCACGACGATCTCGCCCCACTCCGGATCGGGCCGGCCGACCACGGCCACGTCGCGGACGCCCGGGTGCTCGGAGAGGACCCGCGCGACGGCGGCGGCCACCACCTTCTGACCGCCGGTGTTGATGACGTCGTCGGCCCGCCCGAGGACCGTGAGGCGGCCCCCGTCGGCTGAGCCGTCGACCGTGCCGTCGATCGCGCCGAGGTCCGACGTGACGAACCAGTCGCCCTCGAACTCGTCGCGCTCCTCGCGCAGCCGGTATCCGGAGAACAGGACCGGGCCCGCGATCCTGATCCGGCCGTCGGCGCCGATTTTGAGATCTACATTGTCAAGGGCGACGCCGTCGTAGACGCATCCGCCGCTGGTCTCGCTCATGCCGTACGTCGTGACGAGGCGGGCGCCGCGGTCCCGGGCCTCGGCGAGCAGGCCGGGCGGGGCGGCCGCCCCGCCGAGCAGGATGGTGCGGAAGGCGGAGACGTCCGCGCCCTGGTCGAGGAGCCGCCTGAGCTGCGTCGGCACCAGGGAGACGTGGTCGGCGCCGCTCGCGACCACGTCCTCGGGTGAGAAGCGCGGGTGGATGATCGGCGCGGCCCCGCTCAGCAGCGACCTCACCAGCACCTGCATCCCGGAGATGTGCGACGGGGGCAGGCAGCACAGCCACCGCTCGCCCCGCGCGGCGCCCAGGCGATCCAGGGACGCCCGCGCGGACGCGGTCAGCGCGCCCGCCGTCAGCTCGACCCCCTTCGGCGCGCCCGTTGATCCGGAGGTCGCGATGATCACCGCCGCGCCGGTGGGCACGCCGTCCGGCTCCCGCCGTACGCCTTCGGAGGTGACGAGGTGGGTGGGCCGGAGCGAGGCGAGCGCGGCGGAGAGCGCGGGGCGCGGCAGGTCGGGGGAGAGGGGCAGCACCGCCGGGCCCTCTCCGGAAAGCGCGCGCTCGACCGCGGCGAAGAGCGCCGGGCCGGGCGGCAGGAGCAGGGCGTGCACCGCTCTCTCGACGGGACCTTCTTCGTGGGCCTTGTGTTCGCGACTACTGGGCACGGTCGTAAGGTTAGTCCCGGCAGACGGAACCGCCGGTGAACGGGCGGATCGCGGTAGTAAGGAGCGAGTGTGACGAGCGGCGTCGACTGGAAGCGGTCAGGCGAGTACGAGGACATCATCTACGAGACCGCCGAGGGCATCGCGAAGATCACGATCAACCGGCCGGAGCGGCACAACGCGTTCCGTCCGACGACGCTCTTCGAGCTGAGGGACGCGTTCAACGTCGCCCAGGAGGACACCGAGGTCGGTGTGATCATTTTCACCGGGGCCGGCGACCGGGCGTTCTGCTCCGGCGGCGACCAGAAGATCCGCGGTGACGACGGCTACGTCGACGACAAGACGCACGGCATCGGCCGGTTGAACGTTCTTGACCTGCAGGTGCAGATCCGGCGCTGCCCCAAGCCCGTCATCGCGATGGTCGCCGGCTACGCCATCGGCGGCGGCCACGTGCTGCACGTCTGCTGCGACCTCACGATCGCCGCGGACAACGCCAAGTTCGGGCAGACCGGGCCCAAGGTGGGCTCGTTCGACGGCGGGTACGGCTCGTGGCTGCTGGCCGAGACCGTCGGCCTCAAGCGGGCGCGCGAGATCTGGTACCTCTGCCGGCAGTACGACGCCGAGACGGCCCTGCAGTGGGGCCTGGTCAACGCGGTCGTCCCGCTGGAGCGCCTGGAGGAGGAGACCGTCCAGTGGGCGCGCGAGCTGCTGGAGAAGTCGCCGCTGGCGCTGCGCATGCTCAAGGGCGCGCTCAACGCGGTGACCGACGGCGCCGCGGGCATGCAGCAGTTCGCCGGTGACGCCACGCTCCTCTACTACATGAGCGAGGAGGCCCAGGAGGGCCGCGACGCGTTCAAGGAGAAGCGCACCCCGGACTTCGCGAAGTTCCCGCGCCGCCCCTAGTGCACGTCTTCCGCATCCCGATGACCCTGCGGTTCCGGGGGCAGACCGTCCGCGAGGGCGTGCTGATCCACGGACCCGCCGGGTGGGGGGAGTTCTCGCCCTTCCCCGAGTACGGCCCCGCCGAATGCGCCCGCTGGCTGGCCTGCGCGCGTGAGGCCGCGTTCGACGGCTGGCCGGCGCCGCTGCGCGACTCCGTCCGGGTCAACGCCACCGTGCCCGCCGTGGGCCCGGAGAAGGCGGCCGAGATCGTACGGCTCTCGCACTGCGGGACCGCCAAGGTCAAGGTCGGCGAGCGCGGCCAGGAGTTCGCCGAGGACATGGCCCGGGTCGAGGCCGTACGCGACGCGATCGGCCCGCGTGGCCGGGTCCGGGTGGACGTCAACGGCACCTGGGACGTCGACTCCGCCGTCCGGCGGCTCAAGGAGCTCGCCCGGTTCGACCTGGAGTACGCCGAGCAGCCGTGCGCCACGCTCGACGAGCTCGCCGCCGTCCGGCGCCGGGTGGACGTGCCGATCGCCGCCGACGAGTCGATCCGCCGCGCGGAGGACCCGCTGAAGGTCCGTGCCGCGGAGGCGGCCGACATCGCGGTGATCAAGGTGCAGCCCCTCGGCGGTGTGCGCAACGCGCTGCGCGTCGCCGAGGCGTGCGGGCTGCCCGTCGTCGTGTCGAGCGCCGTCGAGACGTCGGTCGGCCTGGCGGCCGGCCTCGCTCTCGCTGCCGCGTTGCCCGAATTGCCGTACGCTTGCGGACTCGGGACGATGCCTTTGCTCAGCGGTGACGTCGTCACGGACTCCCTCGTCCCCGTCGGCGGGGTGCTGGCCGTGCGGCGTCCGGAGGTGGATCAGCGCGCCCTCCAGGCGCATGAGATCGAGTCGCCCGCCTGGAAACGACGGATGGAGGAGGCCGCCGCAACGGCCGGAGAGGGGCGGCAGTGAATCCCGCGACCGCGCTTGCCACGGTGCTGGTCGACGAACTGGTGCGCTGCGGGGTGGCCGACGTTGTCCTGGCTCCCGGGTCCCGGTCGGCGCCGCTGGCCCTGGCCGTGCACGAGGAGCCGCGGATCCGGCTGCACGTGCGGATCGACGAGCGGTCGGCCGCCTTCCTGGCACTCGGGCTGGCCAAGCGGTCGGAGCGGCCCGTCGCGATCATCTGCACGTCCGGCACCGCCGCCGCGAACTTCCATCCCGCCGTGATCGAGGCGTCGGAGTCCGGCGTGCCGCTGCTGGTGCTGACCGCCGACCGGCCTCCGGAGCTGCGCGGCACCGGGGCCAACCAGACCATCGACCAGGTCAAGATGTACGGCTCCGCGGTCCGCTGGTTCGCCGAGGTCGGCGTGCCGGAGGACCGGCCGGGGCAGGCCGCTTACTGGCGCTCGCTCGCCTGCCGCGCCTACCAGCGGGCCGCCGGCCCGCCGGACCCCGGGCCGGTTCACCTCAACCTGGCCTTCCGCGAGCCGCTGATCCCCGACGGGGACGGCTCGTGGTGCGAGTCGCTGGACGGTGACGCGGGCGGCGCGTGGATCAGGGCGAGGGTGGCCCCGCCCGCGTCCGCACTGCACATCCCGCCGACCAGGCGCGGCGTGCTCGTGGTGGGCGACGGCGCGGCCAACGTCCGCAGGTACGTCGCGGCCGCCGGGATGGCGGGCTGGCCGGTGCTCTCCGAGCCGAACGGCGGCGGCCGCTACGGCGATCACGCCATCTCGACCTACCACTTCCTGCTCAGCGACCCCGAGTTCGCCCAGGCGCACCGGCCTGACGTCGTCGTGACGCTCGGGCGGCCGGGGTTGTCGCGGCCGCTGCTGTCGTGGATCAGGCGGGCCGAGGAGCACATCGTGGTCGCCTCGGACCTCACCCGCTGGCCGGACCCGACGCGGTCGGCGACCCAGGTCGCGCAGGCGGTGGAGATCCCGGTCACCTCGGGGGACGACTCCTGGCTGCGCTCGTGGCGGCACGCCGAGCACGTCGCCAGACACGCGATCGACTCCGTCCTGGACGGCTCCGGCCTGACCGAGCCGAGGCTGGCCCGCGACCTGGTCGAGATCCTGCCGAACGGCTCGCTGCTGTTCTGCGGCTCCTCGATGCCGATCAGGGACCTGGACCAGGCCATGCGGCCCCGCCGCGGGCTGCGCCTGATGGCGAGCCGCGGCGCGTCCGGCATCGACGGGCTGGTGTCCACGGCCATGGGCGCCGCGCTGGCCCACAACGGCCCGTCGTACGCGCTGGTCGGGGACCTGACGCTGCTGCACGACCAGAACGGGCTGATCCTCGGCCCCCAGGAGCCGCGGCCCGACCTGTGCCTGGTGGTGGTCAACAACGACGGCGGCGGGATCTTCTCGCTGCTGCCGCAGGCGACCGTGGGCGACTCCTTCGAGCGGATCTTCGGGACTTCCCACGGGGTCGACCTCGAATACGTCGCCGCCTCGACCGGCCTGCCGTACACGCGGGTCGAGGATCTCGACGACCTGTCCAGGGCGATCAAGGGGGACGGCATGCGCATGGTCGAGGTGCGCACGCACCGTGACCGCAACGCTGCCGTACATGCCGCCATGGGCGAGGCCGTACGCTCAGCGATGATTGCGAGTGCTACCGGAGACTGACCCACGATGGTCCTCGCGATGGATGTGTCATTGCCGGGGCGGCGGCAGAATGGAGCGTGCTCACCCCGCCCCGCTTATGAGGAGTTCCATGCACGTCGAGGAGTGGCTGCAGACGATCCCAGCCGTCTGGGTCTACATCCTTGTCGGCGCGGTCATCGGGCTGGAGAGCCTGGGGATCCCGCTTCCCGGTGAGATCGTTCTGGTCAGCGCGGCGCTGCTGTCGGCCAAGGGCGTGGTCAGCCCGGTCGTGCTCGGCGTGTGCGCCAGCGCCGGGGCGATCATCGGCGACTCGATCGGCTACTACATCGGCTGGAGGGGCGGCCGGCCGCTGTTCGACCGGCTGGGCCGCAGGTTCCCCAAGCACTTCGGGCCGGCCCACATCGCCAAGGCGGAGCGGCTCTTCGACCGCTGGGGCATGTGGGCGGTGTTCTTCGGCCGCTTCGTGGCGCTGCTGCGGATCCTCGCCGGTCCGCTGGCGGGCGCGCTGCGCATGCCGTACTGGCGGTTCCTGGTCGCCAACGTGCTCGGCGGCATCGCGTGGGCGGGCGGCACGACGACGGCCATCTATTTCCTGGGCATCGTGGCCGACAAGTGGCTGAAGGGCTTCTCCTGGGTCGGGCTGGCCGCCGCCCTGCTCCTGGGCCTGGGCACCACGGTCTGGCTCAAGCGGAAGGTCAGTGCGGACGGGGAGGAGAAGCCGGAGTCCGTCACCGCTCGATGAGCGTGACCTCCAGCGAGTAGTGCGAGGCCCGGTAGATGTGGGAGCCGTGCTCGACGGCCTTTCCCTGGTCGTCGTAGGTCGTGCGGACCATCGTCAGCAGGGGAGCGCCACGCCGCTCCTCGAGGAGCCGCGCCTCGGTCGGAGTGGCCGCCCGGGCGCCGATCCGCTGGTTGGCGACCCGCATCCTGACGCCGGCGGCGCGCAGCAGCTCGTACAGCCCGCGCTCCTGCAGTGACGTGGCCGAGAGATCGGCGACGCCGATCGGCAGCCAGTTGTTGAGCAGGGCGAGCGGCTCTCCCGCGGCGTAGCGGAGCCGCTCGATCCTGAGGACCTCGGTCCCCTCGGGCAGTGCGAGTGCCGCCGCCACGTTCTCGTCGGCGGATTCGGTGCCGATGGCCAGCACCCGGGTGGCCGGTTCCTGCCCGGCCCGCCGGAGGTCGTCGTACAGGCTGGTGAGCTCCACCGACCGCTTGCCCTGGCCGTGGACGACCTGGGTGCCGACACCGCGCTTGCGGACGAGCAGGCCCTTGTCCACGAGGTATTGGATCGCCTGCCGGATGGTGGGACGGGAGAGCCCGAGCCGCTCGGCGAGCTGGATCTCGTTGTCGAGCCGCGAGCCGGGGGCGAGGTCGCCGCGCCGGATCGCCTCCGAGATCTGCTCGGCGACCTGGAAGTAGAGGGGGATGGGGCTCGACCGGTCCAGCTCGATGTGCAGACGCTCGGAAGTCACACGTCGAGGTTAGCGGACATCAGAATGTCCTGACGAAGCCCTCCGCGGCCCCCGATTTCCGCTCAGGTGATCAGGCGGAGGGGGCGGACTGTCGGTGGAGGGGTGTAGAACATCGGGGTGACCCCTCAACTGACCTGGCCCCAGGTTCTCGCGTGGCGACTGGAGCGCCATCTCGTCGAGCCGGCCGCCGGATCCGACCCCGTGATGATCGCCCGCCGGCTGTGCGGGGTGCAGGCCCAGGTGGCTTCGTCCGCGGAGCTGGCGCTGGCGGTGCGCTCCTCCGCCCCGAGAGCCGGTGCCGTCGACGAGGCGCTGTGGGAAGAGCGCACACTCGTCAAGACGTGGTTGATGCGCGGCACGCTCCATCTGGTCCCTGCCGACGAGCTGGCGACGTACTGCGCGACGCTGGGTGCGCTGCGGTTCTGGGAGAAGGGGTCGTGGCAGCGGGGGCACGGGGTCACCGCCGCCGAGGTCGAGGCGATCATCGAGGCGGTGCCGCAGGCGCTCAAGGGGCGATCTCTCACCCGCGAGGAGCTGGTCGAGGCGGTCATCGAGGTGACCGGCGACGGCCACCTGCGCCAGGCTCTCACCTCCGGCTGGGGAGCGCTGCTCAAGCCGCTGAGCTTCCTCGGCGAGCTGTGTTACGGCCCGCCGCGCGACGGGCGGGTGACCTTCGCCCGTCCCGCCGATTGGCTGGCGGGTTGGCCGGACGCGCTGCCGTCCGCGGAGAAGGGCGGCGGGAGCCTCGTCCGCGCGTTCCTGGGGGCGCACGGTCCGGCGACCCCCGAGATGTTCGACTCCTGGCTGTTGCGGGGCGCGGCGCGCAAGGCGGTGCTGCGCGGGTGGTTCCGCGACCTCGCTCCGGAGCTCGCCGAGGTCGAGGTGGACGGGATGCCCATGGTGACGCTCGCCGAGCACGTGGACGCACTGGCCGCCGCCCGGCCGTCCGAGGCCGTGCATCTCCTGCCGGGGTTCGACCAGTACGTCCTGGGTGCACCACGTGATCTCGAGGCCCTGCTGCCCGCGGTCGCCAGGGCCAAGGTGAGCCGTGCGGCGGGCTGGATCTCCCCGGTCGTGGTCCACCGGGGGAGGGTGGCCGGGGTCTGGGAGGTCAAGGACGGGCGGCTGGCCGTGGAGCTCGTCGATCCCGTGCCGGGAGGAGCGCTCGAGGCCGCCGCGGGGCGGATCGCCGCGCTGCTGGGGCGTCCCGCGGAGCTCGTCGTCGGGTGAGCGCGCTCGCCCCTCCTGAATGAATCTACATTGTAAAGGCGTTGGGCTGGCTACGCTGACGGCATGCCCTCCTACCTGACCATCACCGACCCCGTCGAGCACGAGACCGAGGTCCGCCGCTCACGGTTCATCTGCGCGCTCGCCCCCGTGGGGACGGAGGAGGAAGCCAGGGCCTTCATCGCCGAGCGCAGGCGGCTGTACGGCGACGCCACCCACAACTGCACGGCGTACGTGATCGGGGCGCGGATCCAGAAGGCCGACGACGACGGGGAGCCGGGCGGCACGGCGGGGACGCCGATGCTGGAGGTGCTGAACCGGCGCGGCTTCGCCGACGTCGTGGCCGTGGTCACGCGCTATTTCGGCGGCGTCCTGCTGGGCGCCGGCGGCCTGGTCAGGGCCTACGGCGGCGCTGTGGGGGAGGCGCTCGACCGCGCGGCGAGCGTGCGGATGGTCCCCGCGACGATCGTGTCCGTGGTGATCGACCATGCGCACTCAGGGCGGCTGGAGAACGACCTGCGCGCGTCGCCGTACCCCGTCCGGGCGGTGGACTACGGCTCGGACGTGACGTTCGAGGTGGCGGTCGCCGACGACGCGTTCGACGCCTTCACCGGCTGGCTCGCGGGCGTGACGGCGGGACGGGCCATCGCCCTTCCGGGCGACGGCGTCCACCTCAGGGAGGACCGGGCGGTCAGCTCTCCAGGGCGTACCGCATGACGCGGAACTTCGCCTGGGCCTCGGCCAGCTCGGCCACCGGGTCGGAGTCGCCCATGATGCCGCACCCGGCGAACAGGCGGGCGCGGTTGCCGGTGATCTGCGCGCAGCGCAGGGCGATGCCCCACTCGCCGTCGCCCCTGGCGTCGATCCAGCCCACCGGGCCGGCGTAGCCGGCGCGGTCCATGCCCTCCAGCTCGCGGATGACGTCGAGGGCGGTGCCGGTGGGCGTGCCGCCGACCGCCGCGGTGGGATGCATCGCCGCGACCACGTCCAGCACGGAGGCGCCGTCGGACAGCCGCCCGCTCACCCGGCTGGCGAGATGCTGCACGTTCGGGAGCACGAGCAGTTCGGGCTCGTCCGGAACGTCGAGCGTGGAGCACAGGGGAGCGAGTGCCTCCCTGACCGAGCTGACGGCGCAGACGTGCTCGTACCGGTCCTTCGGCGAGGCGTACAGAGCCGCGCCACGGGCCAGGTCGTCGGCCTCGTCCACGCCGCGCGGGGTGGTCCCGGCGAGGACGAGCGACTCGATGGAGTCGCCCCGGTGCCGGACCAGCAGCTCCGGCGTCGCGCCGGTGAAGCCGTCGACCGAGAACGTGTAGCACTCGGGATAACGGGCGGACAGCCGTGACAGCAGGACGCGGACGTCGATGTCGTTCTCCGCGACGGCCGTCAGGTCGCGGGCCAGGACGACCTTGTCGAGCCTGCCGTCGTTGATCTGCCGCACGGCCCTCGCCACGGCGTGCTGCCATTCCGGCGCGGTCAGCGAGCCGTCGCCGTACCGGATGCGGCCGGGCGCCGTCGGCGGGGTCCTGAGGACGGGCCGGTGGTCGGCTCCGCTGTCGTCCTCGCCGATCGTGGTGAGCCAGGCGCGGCCGCCCCTGCGGGCGAGCACCACACGCGGGACGACGAGCGTCGAACCGGTGGCGCCGGCCTCGAAGGTGAACGAACCGAACGCGACAGGCCCCGAGCCGGGCGTCTCCACGTCATCGTCGATGCGCGCGTCCCGGAAGAGCGACGACACCCAGTCGCGGGCCCAGCGGAACCGGTCCGGACCCGGGGGGATCGTGGCGCGGGCGGCCTCGCCCCAGCCCACGAGCCCTTCCCCGTGCCGGATCCACGCGTACGGCGCGGCGTCCGGCAGGCAGGAGACGAGTTCTCCGGGATCGCTGACGGGGACCGTGCGCACCACGAGGGGGCGGATGAGAGCGACACTCACTTGAACCACTTTACGCAGAAACTGAACATGTTCGACACGAGCCCCCCTTGCCGCACTCCTTGTCAAGCGGTGATAGGAAGTTGGTCACACAAGCCGCACCTTTCCCAGAGGCGATGGAACGCGCCCCACGACGCTCCTTACCTTTGGGCGCATGCGGATCGCGTCCATTCTTCCCGCGGCGGCACTCCTGCTCCCGAGTACGGTGTCCGCCCAGACCGGCACGGTGGTGATGGCGGCGCTCGGTGATTCGATCAGCGCCGGGTTCAACGCCTGCGGCTGGTATGCGTCCTGCGCCTCGCGGTCCTGGTCCACGGGGGACAGCGCCGAGGTGAACAGCCACTACCTGCGGCTGCGCGCGCTCGTCCCGGGCATCGACGGCCACAACGTGAACCTCGCCGTCCCGGGCTCGACCAGCGCGGACCTCGCCGGCCAGGCCCGCGAAGCGGTCGCGAAGGGCGCCGACTACGTGACCGTCATGATCGGCGCGCAGGACGCGTGCGCGGCCTCGGAGAAGGCCATGACCCCGGTCGCGGTCTTCGGGCAGCGGGTGGACGAGGCCCTCGCCGTGCTCCGCACCACCGGTGCGCGGGTGTTCGTCGGCAGCATCCCCGACCTGCGGCGGCTGTGGTCGTTGGGAAGGACGAGCACCCTGGCGCGGGCCTTCTGGACGGTCGGGCACATCTGTCCGTCGATGCTGGCCGAGCCCGCCTCGACCGCGAGGCAGGACCTGCTGCGGCGGGCGCGGGTGCGCGCGCGGGTCATGGCGTACAACGCGCGGCTGGAGGAGGCGTGCCTGGCGTACGGCCCGGCCTGCCGTTACGACGGTGGGGCCGTCTTCTCCTTCCCGTACGCGCTGAAGCACGTGAGCGCGTGGGACTACTTCCATCCCAGCGGTGAGGGGCAGCGGGCCCTGGCCAAAGTGACGTTCGACGCTGCGTCCCTCGGAGACATGACGGCGCAGCACGGGCCCGAGATGCTTCAATAGCGGGTTTCATGACCTTTGACGGGAAAGTTGTCATCGACTGCGCGGATCCCCATGCCTCCTGAGGGCAACGAGTTCGACGTGCAGTGAGCTGTGCAGTGAGCTGTGCAGTGAGCTGTGCAGTGAGCCGTGCGGTGGTCCGGCCCGGTGATCCAGGCCGGTCGCGCGGCGCAGTGGCCCGGGGCCGGTCGCGCGTCGCAGTGACCCGGGGCCGGTCGTGCGGCGCAATGGCGGGGCGCGGGTCAGAGCCAGCCGTTGTGCCTGGCCTGCCGCGCCGCCTCGATCCGGTTGCGGGTGCCGGTCTTGCCGATCGCCGACGACAGATAGTTGCGCACGGTACTCTCCGACAGATGCAGCCGGGCGGCGACGTCGGCGATCGTGGATCCGTCCCCGGCGGCGGCGAGCACATCCCGCTCCCGGTCGGTGAGCGGGCTCGGGCCGGTGCTGAGCGCCGCCGCCGCGAGGGCCGGGTCGATCACCCGCTCGCCGGCCAGGACCCGGCGGATCGCCGCGGCCAGTTCCTCGACCGGCCCGTCCTTCACGAGGAAGCCGTACGCCCCGGCCTCCATCGCCCGGCGCAGGTAGCCGGGGCGTCCGAACGTCGTCAGGATCAGCACCCGGCATTGCGGGAGGCGGTCGCGCAGCTCGGCGGCGGCGTCGAGGCCGGTTCTCCCCGGCATCTCGATGTCCAGGAGCGCGACGTCCGGCCGCTCGCGCAGCGCGGCGGGCACGATCTCGTCGCCGTTCGGCACCTGGGCGACGACCTCGATGTCTTCTTCGAGGCCGAGCAGCAGGGCGAGCGCGCCGCGCATCATGCCCTGGTCCTCGGCCAGCAGGACCTTGATCATGTGTCCAGCGTCACCTGGAGCCGGAAGCCGCCGGACGGCGGGGTGTCGATGGACAGCCGCCCGCCTGCGGCCCGCACCCGCTCGCGCAGGCCCACCAGGCCGTTCCCCTGCCGCGCTCCCCGTCCGAGTCCGTGCTCGGCGGCGTGCTGGGGCCCGTGCTGGGGCCCGTGCTGGGGGTCGGGCGCGTGGGAGTGCGCGCCGGGGTGGCTGCCGCCGTTGTCGCTGACCCGCAGCGCCATCCCGCCGCCCGTCCCCTGCTCCAGTTCGATCTCGCACCGGGTCGCCCCGCTGTGCCGGATCACGTTCGTCACCCCTTCTCGTACGGCCCAGCCGAGCAGCGCGTCCGTCTCGGGCGGGAGGTCCACGGACGGCGTGCGGATCGTGAGGGCGATGCCGGCGTCGGCGAGTGCCGTACGCGCGGAGTCCAGTTCGGCGGCCAGGCCGCGGCCCCGGTAGCCGGTGACGGCGGCGCGCACCTCGGTCAGCGCATCCCGCCCGATCCGCTCGATGTCGGCGGCCTGCCCCGCCGCCGCCTCGACGTCCCGGGGCGCCAGGCGGCGTACGGCCTCGGCCTTGACGACGATGACGGACAAAGTGTGCCCGAGGAGGTCGTGCAGGTCGCGGGAGAAGCGCAGCCGCTCCTCGGTGACCGCCGCCCGCGCGAGTTCTTCCCGGGTGCGCTGGAGATCCCGGATGGCCTCCCACAGGCGAATGATCATCGCGGGGATGAGGCCGGCGCAGAAGATGCCCCAGCCGAGGCTGAGGATGCCGGTGAGATCGCCGCCCCGCCACCACGCGATCGCGGCGGCGGCCCCGCAGAGGGCGAACAGGAGGAGGGGCATCTCCCGGCTCCTGACGGTCACGCCGAGCGCGATCGCCAGGAGGACCAGCAGGTAGAGCCAGTTGTCGCCGAATGTCGCGGTGCCTGCGAAGACGACCACGGCGAGCAGGGGCAGCCAGAGGCGCTGTGCGCGGCGGCGGTCACCGAAGGCGAAGCGGATCGTCACGAGGTAGAGCGCGGCCGTCAGGATCGCCGCCGTCCAGGCGAGCCACAGCGGGTGGGAGCGTCCGTGCGTGATGTCCCACACCGGGCCGCCGGTCAGGAGCACCCAGGCGACCATGCCTTTGGCGTCCGGGCCTCGTTCGCCCTCGCGGAGCGGGTTCAGCCAGGTGTCGCCGTCCGATGACCGTTGCGTGGCCATTTTCCCCTTTTCAGGCTGTCTTGCCCGCACGGCGGTAACCGTACATGGCGTAGAGACCGAACACGAGGAGCCAGCTGGACAGAACGGCGACCTCGCGGAGGCCCGGCACCTCTCCGGAGGCGGCGTGCCAGGAGAGCGCGGCGTAACTGTTGGACGGTGTCCACTCCGCGATCGCGCGCAGCCAGGCGGGGAAGTTGGTGGTGGGAATCCAGAGGCCGCCGAGGATGGACAGGCTCAGCATCGTGGCGAGGTTGGTCATGGCGGCGGTCTGGCCGGTCAGGCGGTAGCCGTTGCCCAGGCCGAGCAGGGAGAACGGGATGGTCCCGACCCACAGCAGGCCGATGATCGCCAGCCACTGGCCCGGGGTGAGCGTGACGTGGTTGACCAGCGCCCCGGTGAGCAGAACCGCCGCGATGCTCGGGACGACGCCGAGCACGCCGGTGACCACCTTCCCCGCGACGACCTGCGCGGGCGTCATAGGGGTGAGTCGGAGCTGGCGCAGCCATCCCGCCGCGCGATCCTCCGCGATGCCGCTGCCGTTGTTGAACGCGCTGCCCAGCGCGCCGTACGCGGCCATGCTGACCATCGTGAAGAGCGCCGCGTCGTGCTTGTCACCCTGGGCCAGGCCGAGGTTGGTGAAAAGCAGGTACATCACGACGGGCATGACCACGCCGAAGATGATGTAGCCGCCGTCCCTGAGGGACCTGACCAGTTCGAGTCGGACGTATCCGAGCATCACGCGTTCTCCTTCGCGAGAGGGCCGGTGGGGAGGGGCCCGGTGGAGGGCCCGGTGGGGAGGGGCCCGGTGGAGGGCCCGGTGGGGAGGGGCCCGGTGGAGGGCTCGGTGCTGGTGAGGGCGACGAAGGCGTCCTCCAGATCGGCCGGGGTCACCTCGATGTCGCGTACGGCTCCCGCCTGCGCGAGGGCGACCACGGTCGCGTCGGGGTCGGTGCTGCGCAGGCTCGCCCGGTCGCCGTGGACCTCCATCCCGGTGACGCCGGGGAGCCGGCCCAGCCAGGCGGCCTCACCGGACACGGTCACGCGCACGGTGGTCATCGCCACCACGCGCTTGATCTCGGCGCTCGTGCCGTCCGCCGCCAGCCGGCCCTTGTTGATCACGATGATCCGGTCGGACTGCTCGTCCGCCTCGTCCAGATAGTGGGTGGAGAACAGGATGGTCCTGCCCCGCTCGGCGAAGCCGCGCATGCTCGCCCAGAGTTCCCGCCTGGCCTCGACGTCCAGCGCGGCGGTCGGCTCGTCGAGCACGATCAGGTCGGGGTCGCCTGCGATGGCCATGGCGAACCTGACCCGCTGCGCCTGGCCGCCGGACAGCTTGTCCACGCGCCGGTCGCGCAGCGCGGTGAGCTGGGCGAGGGCGAGAAGCCGGTCGAGCGGGAGCGGCTCGCGGTAGGTCTGGGAGACGAAGGTGAGCAGCTCGCGGACGGTGACCCTCGCGATGATCCCGCCCTCCTGCGGCATGGCCCCGACCCGGCCGCGCCGTACGGCCTGTTCGGGGTCACCTCCGAAGAGGGCGGCCGTTCCGGAGTCGGGCGGGATCAGCCCGAGGAGCATGCCGATGGCGGTGGACTTGCCCGCGCCGTTGGGGCCGAGCAACGCCACGGTCTGGCCCCGGGGGATGCTGAGCGTCAGGCCGTCCACGGCCCGGGTCGCACCGAACGTCTTGGTCACGTTCGCCAGGGATGCTGCGTTTTCCATGGTCAGAACGCTACGGAGGTGCGGCTTTCGGCCGTAGATCAATGAATCCCGGGTTCCACGGGACAAATGTCCTGCACGTGCGATGGCCTGCGGTGGCCGCAGGCCGGAGGGCTGCGACGGGATGCGATGGGATGCGATGGGATGCGGCGGCCGCGTAAGTCCGGAGGAGTACGGCCCGGGGCGGCCCACCGGTCGTGGAGGTCGGGCGGTGTCCACGACCGGTGGAACGCCGCTCAGCTCCCGGGAGTGATCTCGGCGAGCAGGGCCGCCGTGTCGGCCGGGCGGGAGAGCATCGGCCAGTGGCCGGTGGGCAGCTCGCGCAGCTCCCATTCCGGTCCCGTTAGTGCGGCGAAGAACGGGTGCCCCCCGGCGATCAGCGCCTTGACCTGGTCGAGCGGGAACGAGCAGCTGATCAGGGTCTTGGGTAGTGCGTCGAACGCGCCGGTGAGGCGCAGCGGCTCGTTGATCGTGCCGAGCGGCTGGTCGGTCGCGCGGGAGGCCATCAGCTCGCGCTCCGCCGGGCCGAGCCCGTCGAGGCTGGAACCGGACGCCTCCAGGTCTGTCCAGGACGGGAAGGGGTAGCGCCAGCCGTCCTTCAGGCGGGCCTCGACGAACTCGCGTCCGGACATGTCGATCTGGGCGACGCCGTCCGGCACCGGACCGCTCTCCAGGTAGACGACCCGGCCGATCCGGTCCGCGACCCGGTCGGCCGCACCGGTCACCGCCGTACCGCCGCCGCTGTGCCCGACCAGCACGACATCACGCAGATCTTCGTACGTGATCAGGTTGACGATGTCATCGATATGGGTGTCGGGCGTGAGTTCGGGCGAGGCCAGGTGGGATCGGTCGGCCAGGCCGGTGAGCGTCACGGGGTAGGCGGTGTGGCCACTCGCGCGCAGCGAGGACGCGACACCCTGCCACGCCCACGCGCCGAGCCAGAGACCGGGGACCAGTACGTATGTCGTCATGAGTCGACAGTAGAACTGAATCAGGTCAGAATCAGTCCTGATATGTCGACGAATCGTGTTCTGGCTTTCCTCGAACTGCTGCAGGCCCGTCCGGGGCTCACCGGGCCGGAGCTCGCCGCTCGGCTGGAGGTGGACGAGCGCACGGTCCGCCGCTATGCCGTACGGCTCGGCGACCTGGGCGTGCCGGTCGAGGCGGAGCGGGGGCGTTATGGCGGATACCGGCTGCGGCCCGGGTACAAGCTGCCGCCGCTCATGTTCGGTGACGACGAGGCGACCGCCGTCGTGCTCGGCCTGCTGGCGGGCCGCCGTACCGGCCTGTCGGTAGGGGACGCGGCCACCGAGAGCGCGCTGGCCAAGATCCAGCGGGTGCTGCCCGAGGCGCTGCGCGAGCGGGTGCGCGCGGTCGAGGAGATGGTGGACGTGACGTCACGGGCGGCGGACGCGCCCCGCCCGGCTGCGGCCGCGTTGCTCGCGCTCGCCGACGCGGCGCGCCGCCGCCGCCGGGTGCGGCTCGCCTACCGCTCCTATCAAGGGAGCGAGAGTGAGCGGGTGCTCGAACCCTACGGGCTGGTCTTCCATTCCGGCCGGTGGTATGTCACCGGGCACGATCATCGCACTGGGGAGGTACGGACCTTCCGCGTGGACCGGGTGTCCGGTGCGGAGGTCACCGGCGAGGGCTTTGCCGCGCCGGGCGGGTTCGACCCGGTCGCGCACGTGCTGGAGTCCCTCTCCGGCGTGCCGTACCGGCACGAGGTGGAGGTCGTGCTGGCGACCAGCCTGGAGGAGGCGCGCCGCCGCATCCCCCCTACGGTGGCGACGCTCACCGAGGTCGAAGGGCCGAGGGACGGGCGGATGGATGGGGACGCCGATGGCGTCGGCGGGGTCCATGAGGCCCATGGGATCCATGGGGGAGTGCGGATGACGGGGCGCGCCGAGCGGCTGGACGGCATGGCCCAGCTGCTGGCAGGGCTCGGCTGGCGGTTCACCGTGATCAGGCCGGACGAGCTGCGGGACGAGGTGCGCGCTCTCGCGCGGCGGCTGCTCGACGGGACCTGACCGGCGACGAGGCGGGGGTGAACTCTGGGTGGGGCTGATGAGCATCGGAACGAAAAATCCCGTTAAGCAGCCCGTCCGGCGCGTTTTCCCGCCGGTCGTACGGTAAGCGATAACCGTGAGCACACTCGTCGCCGGCGGGCCCTTGCCATCCCCAAGGGCGCCGGGACGTGGAGGAAATCATGACCCAGTCGATACGTGAACGGATCCGAAGCGTCCCGCACGAGGTCAACCGGCTGGCCGTCGCAGTCGGCGAGCCGCTTGAGAGCTTCCGCGCCCGATATGAGCAGGCCGTTCCCGTCTTCGACGCCGAGCGGTTCGAGCGGCTCATCGCGGAAGGCGCCGACTGGGACGCTGTCCTGGAAGCGACGAAGGAAAACGCCCCCCACGGGTTCATCATCTACTGGAGCCACGACTTCTCACCGCTGCTGCGGCTGGCCGGCCATGGGTTGCGCTGCGTGGAATACCTCATGGGCAACCACGAGGTCGCCGAGACGATGTACCGCCACAACCCGGCGATTCTGCTGTACGCACCGCTGCGCACGGCCATTTACGAGGACGCCGTCGGCGATACCTGGTTCACCGTCGATCAGCCGAGAACCCGGTTCTCCAGCTTCGGCGACCCAGGCATCACCCAGGGAGGCGTCGAGCTCGATCGCCGGCTCGCCGCACTGCTCGACCATCTCCGGGTGCCGGTACCCGACATACTGACCGCCCCCGCCTAGCGCCGGCCCGCTCCAGTTCGTCGGCATGGTCGTCGTGATCCTCCGCGACGCCGGGACGGTCGCCCTGCCGGTGATCGCGGCGCTGAAGGCTGAGGCCAGGTGTTTCAGCGGCATCGAGGGAGCGAAGCCTCGATCAGGACGGGAACGGAGGTTGGTTCTCCGGGGGAACGCCGCCCCCTTTGCCCCCGCCTTTCTTGCCCTTGTCCGTGCCGTGCGGCCGGCCCTTGCGCACCTTTCCGACCCCGGACCGCGCCTTGAATTCCGCCGCGTCCTGCGTGGCGCTCCCGCGACCCGATCGGCGCGCCTCGGGCTGCTGTGGCTGCCCCATGGTTCCTCCCAGCTGCCGAATCCCTCCAACGCCGTGGAGTACCGGATCCACCTGCCCTTCGCTGGGGTCGCCATGCACGCCCCAGCGGCCGGTCCGGCAGCCCGCTCACCACGCGAAGGCGCGTGAGATCACACCCGACTCCACCGAGGATCCGGAACCGGATCCGGATCAGACGTGGGTGGCGGCCGGACGCGTGGCCGCCGGCCTTTCGATCTCGACGAACGTCTTCAGCCGCATCAGGTCCTGCCTCAGCTTTTTGACGGGATCCACGCCCAGCAGTTTCGCCATGGCGTGGCCCAGCGCGCCGACGGCCGGGTTGTACGCCATCTGCACCTGGACGCGGGTCCGCCCCTCGGCGTCGGAGGTCAGCCGCAGCGCGCCGGTGTGAGCGAAGAGCTGTCCTTCGACGGTCTTCCAGGCGATCTCCCGGCCCTTCTCGCGCCGGGTCTCCACCACGTCGAAGCGGATCGAGGTTCCGGCGGGGCCGGCGATCACCCAGTGGGACCGGCCGTCGCTGAGAAGGCGCACTTCGCGCACATCAGGCATGATCCGCGCGAAGAAGCTGTAGTCGCTCACCAGTGCCCAGATGTCCTCGGCAGGAGCGGCGATGGAGATCGCGTCCTGAACGTCGACCGCGCGCCGGCCCGAGCTGATCCCGGTGAGCCGCCGCAGGGGGAGGTTGGTCGCCGCGCGTACGAGCAGGACCGCGCAGGCGGCGCGCACCGTCCATGAGAACGGCTGGGGAAGCCCGCCGGACACTCCCCACGTCAGCATGGCGGAGGACCCGACGAGGAAGCGCGCGGTCGGCGACCATCGCTGCTGGAGCAGCTCCGGTACAGGTCTCCTCGTCCGGGACGTGCCCTGCAGCCCAGGCGTGTCCCCGGCTTCGGGATGCGTCTTCCAGCGGCAGTCGACCCGCCTGACCCCCGCGACCCGTCGCACCGCCCACCGGGCCCTCCGATCCTCCTCGCTCAGGATGTCCCCGGACAGCGTCACGATCCTGTCGTCGACGTGGACCTCCACCGCGTGAGGATGCGCCACATAGCGGCCCAGCTGCGCCCGCACGCGTTCATGAAGGACGCGGTCGTCCACGTCGCGCTCGGTGAGGATCCGGTGCCGCGCGGCCGCGAGGGCGCCGCGACCCCGGTTCGGCAGGTCGCTGGAGAGAACGGTGAAGCTGTTCTGCATCTTGTGCGTGGCGTGCGCGGCCTTGTCGCGAACCAGCGCCCGGCGGGTGCGGCCCCGATCCGGATCGCACAGATACTCGATGACCACGCCCGCACAGACTCCCGCGCCCGCGGCACCGAGAGTTCGCCGTAGCGGGGACCGCTCAACGAGCATGACGCCGGTGTAGCGATCCCCTTGAAGACGAGCGGAAGTACGCATAACGACCATGCCTCCCTCGCGGTGCCCAGCCTCCGTCGTCGCCCCTCTACCCGACGGGTCGCGGACGATTCACTCTGTCACCGTGCGGTCTGATGGGACGGTTCGGGTGTGGTCGTCTCCGGTGCGGATCCGTCCCGGCACAGGTCGTGGAGGAGCTCCTCCCAGCGCGCCCCCACGACCTCGATGTCGTAGCCCGCCGCCTTCTCCAGGGCGTTGGCCCCGAACCTGCGGCGTTGTTCCTCGTCCTCGATGAGCAGGCAGATCGCGTCGGCCATCGCGTGGATCTTCTCCGGCTTGACCAGCAGCCCGTCGTGCCCGTGAGTGATCAGCTCGGCGGGTCCGGTCGGGCAGTTGTAGCTCACCACGGGCACGCCCTTGCTCATCGCTTCGAGGATGACCATCGGCATGCCCTCGCCGCGCGAGCTGAGCACGTACACCGACGCCTGGGCGAGCTCGCTTCCCACGTCGTTGACCGACCCCATGAGCAGCACCTTGCCGGTCAGCTCCCGCTTGTCGATCGACGCCTGCAGCTTCTCGCGGCGGGGACCGTCACCGAAGATGCGCAGGGTCCAGTCGGGGTACCTCGCCGCCACGTGCGCCCACGCGCGGATCAGCAGGTCGTAGCCCTTTCCGTACGTGAGGCGGCCGACGGCGACGGCGGTCTTCGCGGTGAGGGGGGATCGGCCGCCCTGCAGCTTGGTCACGGCGTTGGGCATCTGCGTGAGCAGGCGCGGCCTGGTCTTGAGTGCCCGCTCGTACGCCTGGAGGTCGGACTTCGTCAGCGTGACCACCGCGTCGAGCCTTCCGTAGCGGCGGGTGATCTGCTTGCGCAGCTCCGGGCCGTGACCGGCGAGGTTGCCGTGCTCCTGCGCGATCGTGATGATCTCCGGCGGCGCGACCAGGGACATGATCAGGTTCAGGCCGGGCCGGGTTCCGATGAGGACACCGCGCCGCCGGCCACGTATGTAGCGGATGATCTTCAGGTCGGTCCGCAGGGTGAACCAGTGGTGGGCTGCCTCCTCCTTCGGGACCAACCTGCTGGGGAAGCGGGACAGGAGCCCCTTTCGGCGGGGGAGCCGGTCGTCGAGGTAGCGGATCCGGACGCCCGGCGGCACCGGGAAGAACGGCTCCTCGCGCTCTCGGACGATGCTCACGATTTCGACGTCGTGCTCTCTGGCGAGATATCCGGCGAGGTTGAAGACGGTGCGGATCGTGCCGCCCATCCCGTTCGCATGGAGCAGGAGAATGCGTACCTCATGAGCGTTTCGCGGCCCGGCATGCCGTGCGCGGCTTCTGTCGCGCATTGTGCGTAGTTTCAGCACGACACGCCGTAATATCCCCGTAAACGACAAACTATTCCCCGTCCTATATAGGTCTTAACCTCTCTTTTATAGACGAGTTAGGACGTACTAACGTTGATGTGATCTGTCTCACATAAGGCGCCAAACGGTCGTGCGCTTGTACGGCACGTCCTCCAGAACGGCGGGCACCAGGTGGACGCTCACCGGTGCGAAGAGGTCGCGTGGCAGGTAGGAGCAGGCGCGTTCGGGATCAGCGGCCAGCACGAGCCGCCTGATCGCCGCCCCGGCCGCCGCTCTGGTCGCCCCTCCCGCCGCCGCTCGGGGAGCTGCTCCCGCCGCCGTTCCTGGTGCCGGCGCGGCTCCGGTCCCGGCTTCACGTCCGGTGTCGGTCGTGGCTTCACGTCCCGTGCCGTAGCCGGGTTCAGGTTCGGCGCCGGGGCCGGGCGCGGACACCGCTCGCGTTCGGAGGAGGAAGGGCATGACCCGCCGGGTCAGCGCCACGTCGTAGAAGGCGTCACCAGCCAGCACGACATCCACCTCGGGTGTCGTGGAGAGGATGTCGCCCGAACGGACGGTGACGGCGGCCCCGTTGGCGCGGGCGTTGAGCGCGATGGCGGCCACGGCGTGCGGATCGATGTCGTTGGCGACCACCCCGGCGGCGCCCGCCATGGCGGCGGCGATGGCGACGAGACCGGACCCCGAGGCGAGATCGAGCACGGTGCGGCCCCTGACCAGCTCGGGATAGTCGAGCACGTGCCGGGCCAGCGCCTGGCCGCCCGCCCACGCGTAGGCCCAGAACGGCAGCCCGCCGGTCCGCTCCCAGAGCCCGAACACCTCGTCCTGCGCCTCCGCGGGCGCGAGGTGCAGTCGGATCTCCGGAACGTACGGCACGGCCACGAGCCGTGTGTGCGCCCGCACCAGATGCTCCATGCCCGCGCCCTCCCGCCGCACTGTGACTCGGCCCCGGCCATGCCCGCCGCGCCCACCAATCGTGGCATGCCGGCCCTTTTTTCTCCTTGCTCCTCGTTGTTCCTCCTTGCGGCACCATCGGGTCCGTGAGGTCGCGTGAGAGGGCGTCGGCGTCGCCCGGCCCTGCGCGCGTGGCTCCCACGGCGTACTCGCCGGAGTCGACCTGCGGCCTTCAGCCGGTCGGCCGGTCAGGACGTCACAGCAGGGAGAGCTGCTCCGGGGCGGCGGGCTGCGGCCGGTCGCGGACGGCGCGCACCGCTCGGCTCGTCGACCGCCCGATGCCGTATCGCCGGGCCAACTCGCCCACATCCCGGCCGATCCGGTCCTGGTACGCCTTCGGAGCGTAGGCGCCCCTGCCGTACAGCTCCTGGTAGCGCGGGATGAGATGCGGGTGCTCGCGGGAGAGCCAGGCGAGGAACCACTCCCGGGCGCCGGGCCGCAGGTGCAGCACGATCGGCGCGATGTGCGTGGCGCCCGCTTCCGCGATCTCCCGCACGGCCGCGTCGAGCGCCTGTCGAGAGTCGGTGAGGTAGGGGAGGATCGGGGCCATCAGCACGCCGCACGGGATGCCGTGGCCGTTGAGCGTGGCGCAGACCTCCAGCCGCTTGCGCGGGGCCGGCGTCCCCGGCTCGACTGAGCGCCAGACCTCCTTGTCGACGAAGCCGACCGACACGGCGGTGCTCACGTCGGTCACCTCGGCGGCCTCGGCGAGGAGGTCGAGGTCGCGCAGGATCAGCGAGCCCTTGGTGAGGATCGAGAAGGGGTTGGCGGCGTCCCTGAGTGCGGAGATGATGCCTGGCATCAGGGCGTACCGCCCCTCGGCCCGCTGGTAGCAGTCGACGTTCGTCCCCATCGCGATGTGCGCGCCCCGCCATCTGGGGGCGGCCAGTTCCTTGCGGACGAGATCGGGCGCGTTGACTTTCACCACGATCTTCGAGTCGAAGTCCCGCCCGGAATCCAGGTCGAGATATTCGTGTGTCCGCCGGGCGAAGCAGTAGACGCAGGCGTGGCTGCACCCCCGATAGGGGTTGATGGTCCACTCGAACGGAACGTGGCTGGCCCCGGGCACGCGGTTGGTGATCGACCGGGCGTGGACCTCGTAGAACGTGATGCCCCTGAACTCGGGGGTGTCGAACGTTCTGGTCACCGCGCCGCGGGCGAACAAGGGGGCCGCCGGATCGCCCTGGCCGGAGTCGTCGAGCCGCAGATTGTCCCAGCGCATGAGGTGAGTAGAACAAACATTCGATGCAGATCGCAAGCCAGTTCGCCGATGCCGCGCGCTGTGCCGGTGCTCCGTGCCGCGCGCCGTGTGCCGCGCGCCGGGTGACGAGTTGATCCGAACAAACGACAATCCGTCCCGATCGAGGCCTTTGCCGCTTACGGGTGACCACCCGCCATGAGCATCCCTACCGTTGGGGTAGGTCGACACGCCGTTTCGGCGTCATCCCGGGAGACCGATTCGACGCTCCGTCCGTCCGTCCGCACCCGCCCGCGGCCCCGCCGCGTCGCTCCGCGGACCCGACACCACGAGATCCGGCCCCGCCCCCGAGCAGGGACGGGGAACCGTCACGCACGGAGTGATTCCCATGCTCAGAAACGCACTCGCCACCGGCATGCTGCTGGCTTCCGCACTCGTTCCCCCGGCCGTACTCGCTCAGCCGGCGAACGCCGCCGTCGCGACTCAGGCGGCACGCCCCACCTCGACCGCCACGGATGGAGAGGACTGCTGGTGGCGGAAGGGCTGCATGTACTGCAGGGAGAACGGCGAGGCGGTCCGCATCACCTGCAGCGCGGGGAGGCGCGAGCGCGAGCGCGGTCGCCTCGAAACGGAGCGCGAGCGCGCTCGCCATCGTGCCAGGCTCGAACGGGAGCGTTACCTGCACGGTGGTTACGCCGGTGAGCGGCGTGAGCGGGAGCGCAGAGAGGCTCGCCGACGCGCCGAGCGTGAGCGGGAGAGTTACCTGCACGGTGGTTACATCGGTGAGCGGCGTGAGCGGGAGCGCAGGGAGGCTCGCCGACGCGCCGAGCGTGAGCGGGAGCGCTGGGAGCAGCGGCACCGTCGTCACTAGCGCGAGCGTATGGAGCGCGGTCACGTGGAGCGCAGCGGCCAGTAGCACGAGGGGCGGTGAGTCTTAGGACGATCCGTCGCCCAGGCTGGGGCAGATCCGGTCCGGCAGATTCATGCCGTCGCCCCGCGGGGGCTCCCGCGAGGCGACGGTGTGTTCGCGACGGTGTGTGTTGGCGTTGCGCTCGACCTGGGTGGCCTCTTGCGTTCCAGGGTCTCGCGGACTCCGGATCGAGATCGGCGCAGCGAGGCGGAACTGTGAAGCGGGGCCTTCTCCGTCCCCGTACGCAAGAGGCATGTGGGGAACATGAGGGGACCAACAGGACTTCACACAACCAACGGTGACCATAGCAAGGTAACGGAACACTTCGGTTCTGACCTCGGTGACCTCATACAGCCAACGACAACCGTCGGCTACGAGCGACCTGCTAAACAGATCTTAATTACCCGCCCAGGAAACGGCTAACGATCTTCATCGTTGGGCAGAACGTCGGCACACACCTTGCGTTCCGGGGAGGTGCGCCATATGGCCTGGTCGCAGGACGAGGAGCGGATGCTGGCGTTGATCGAACAGCACCTCACCGATGAGGATCCGCGGCTCGCCGCCCGGCTTGAATCGTTCAACGAGCGTGTCGAGCGTCGTCGGAGGGGAAGACGACGCGATGATCGCGAGCGACGGCGGAGCATGCCGCGCCGCTCGACGATCATCATCGTGGTGAGCTGGTTGCTGATCGCCACCTTGATCGCGACCTTGCTGATCATGGCACTGCACCACGACGCCGCCGCGCTCCCCGGCTGAGCTTCCTGAGCCAGTTGAGCCGTTGGCCCGCCTGAGCCGATTGAACCGTAAGCCGCTGAGCCGTAAGCCGTTGAGCCGTCTGCGTTCCCGAGCCACGCCTGAGCCATGAGTGTCCGAGCATCGAACCCGCCGAGTATCTGAACCGGCCGAGTTCTGGGACGCCCCAGTCCTGAGCCCGGCCGGAGCCGCCGGAAGACCGGCGGAGGATCAGCGCGACGACCCCGGCGAGCCTCGCATGGTGAAGTTGTCGAAGCCCATCTTGAGCACCGCCGTGCTCTTTTCGCCGACCCGTCCGATGATGCCGACCTGACCGCTCGGCAGCGGCCTGCCGTCCACCACGGAAGCGGTCCGGGAGCCGTTGACCCACATGGTCAGTTCGACTCCGTCCTGTGTCACCGTGCACCTGGCCTGCACGCTGGTCGGCTCGCCCTTCGTGGACGGATCGGTCTGCACCGGGGAGGTGAGATCGCCGCCGGCGTCGTCCACGACCTTGCGTATCCGAGCCCGTCCGGTGGTGTCGAGGAGGAACTCGTAGCGCGTGGCCTTGCTTCCTCCCGCGTTCTGGCGACAGAACAGGCCGTACTCTCCCGCGCCCTTCACCTCCCTGACCGTGGCGTCCACGCCCAGCAGATAGTCGTTGGGCACGGCCGGTGTCGGTGTCGGTGTCGCGCCCGGCGTGGGGGTCTGCGGCTCGGTGGTGAACGGGATCGGGGCGTTCTCCGACAGATCGTTCTTGTCGTCGCCGTACGCGTCCATGGCATAGAAGCCGCCGACCGCGTACCCCTGCCGGTGGTACTCCTCGCCGGTGTAGTCGCTGCCCCAGCCGGTGCCGCTCCGGTTGAAGTCGTCCTGGTACAGCGGCGTGAGGTCGCCGGGCGGTCCGCCGGGCGACAGCGCGACGTACAGGCCGACACCGCCCGCGACGACGAGCGCGGCGGCCGCCGCGCCGATCCTCAGCCGGGTGCGGTGCGCGCTCGCGGCGGGGGCGGACAGGCGTGTCACCTCGCCGGGCGGGTGCGACACCGTCGGTGCTTCCGCCCGCAGCGTCTGGCCGCCGAACGCGGGCGGTGCGACTCCCGGCGCGCCCCCCGCTGCGACTGCAGGTGCGACTGCAGGTGTGGCACCGCGCGGGGCGGTCGCGGCCGGGTCGGCGGTCTGCTGCCAGGTCGTCTGCACCGAGTGCGCGGCCTGTTCGGGGGCGGCGGCCCGGCCGACCATGTGGTCCAGGAGCTGCTGGGAGGTCGGGCGGCGGCTCGGATCCTTGGCCAGCGCGTAGCCGACCAGGTCGCGCAGCGCCGGCTCCAGCCCGTCGAGGTTCGGCTCGCGGTTGAGCACCTGGTAAAGCACGGCGTGCAGCGTTTCTCCGTGGAAGGGCGTGCGGCCGGTCGCGGCGAACGCGACCAGGCAGCCCCACGAAAACACGTCGCACGCCGCTGACACGGGCTCGCCACGCAGCACCTCGGGCGCCATGTAGCGGGGCGTGCCGATCAGCTCGCCCGTGCCGGTGATCCCGCCGAGGGTGTCCCGGGCCCGGGCGATGCCGAAGTCGATCACCCGTGGGCCGACGGGGGAGAGCAGCACGTTGGACGGCTTGAGGTCGCGGTGGATCACCCCCGCGCCGTGGATGGCGGCGAGCGCGGTGGCCACCCCGACCGCGAGGGCGTCCAGGCTGGAGCCGCGCAGGGGGCCCGACGACTGTACGGCGTGCTCCAGGTTGGGGCCGGGGACGAACTCGGTGACGACGTAGAGCTGGTCGCCGTCGAGCGCGGCCTCGATCACGGCAGCGGTGCAGAACCGGCGGACCCGGGACGCCGCTTCCGCCTCACGGCGGAAGCGCATCGTCAGCTTCTCGGCCCTGAAGGGCCGAGCTTGCAGCTCCTCGCCGTACCTGGCGGATACGGGTCAGGCCGCGTCGTCGGCAGCGTGACTCACTGCCCAACCCACGACACCGCGCGAGGCGATGTTGCGGGCCGCGTTGACGTCGGCGTGCTCAGCGAAGCCGCACAACGTACAGCAGAAGGTTGCCTGGTCGGGCCGGTTGGCCTTGTCCACATGCCCGCAGGCCGAGCAGGTCTGGGACGTGTAGGCCGGATCGACGTGGATCACGGCGACCCCATGCCGGGCCGCCTTGTAGACGATGAAGCTCCCCAACTGGTGGAAACTCCAGGAGTGCAGCGTGACCCGCTGGGGCTTGCGGAGCCGTACCCGGTCACGGATCCCGCCCAGGTCTTCCAGGGCGATGCCGCGTCCGGTGCGTTCTGCCTCGGTCACGATGCGTTTGGCGATGCGGTGATTGGCGTCGGCGGCGAACCGCGCCTCCTTGCGGCGGCGCTTCTTCAGCAGCCGTTTGGCGGACCTGGTGGCCTTGGCCTGCAGCCGGCGGCGCAGCTCCCGGTTGCGGTGGCGCACCGCGTTCAGGCCCTTACCGCAGTGGCGGGCGCCGTCACTGGTGGTGGCGATGTTGGCAATGCCCAGATCCACCCCTATGAACCCGTCCGGTTCGGTGACCGGAACATCAGGGATCTCACAGGTCGCATACAGAAACCACATGCCATCCCGGCAGACCAGGTCGGACTCGCCCTTCCGATACAAGGCGAGCATCTTGAGCTGGTCGGCCGACCCGGCGAACGCGACGTTCTTCAACCTGCTGGCCGTGGTCCAGATCGACACCGTGTGGGCGGTGTGGTCCCAGGACAGGCAGCGGTCATCGAACGGCTGCGCGGCATCAGCGCGGAAGACGATCGGTTTGCTCTCGGCCCGCGCACGGCGCGCAGAGCCTTCCGGTCCCAGGTTCCCGGCCCGGATGTTGGCCTTCAGTGTGGTGTAGGCGTCGGCGACCTTCTTGATCACATGCTGGGCGGCCTGCGCCCCCAACCCGCGCGCTTTCACCTCGCGATAGGTGTGCTTGCGCAACGCGTACTCACGCCGGTCCCCGGTCGTGAACGCGGTCACCGAGGCGAAGTTCGCGGCATCGTTGCAGGCGCGCAAGGTCGCCTCCAACGCCGCCGCCTGCTCAGGCGTCGGCCGCAGCCTCACCTGCACCACCAGCTTCACATCGAACACATTATCGGCTGGTTCATGTCGCCGTGATGGAAACCGAAACCGGATATCCGCCAAGGTCGCAGCGTGGTCTACCGGTCTACAGCCTCCACGCGCATTCGGTCTTCCCCACCAAGTACCGGAGGCGGCCATTTCTGGTCACCGTCGCACTTCGCGGCGTCCTGCGGCGACGGTCCACTGTCGATCGTCAAGGAGTACATCGAGAACCAGAAGCGCCCGGACTAGCGTCCGGGCGAGGCGAGGGAAGCGATTCCTCCCGGGCGTGAAAGCCCGGGGTTCCTCCCTAAATCACGCTGAACTGCTCGTGGCGGCTGAACTCCGGGTTGATCACCTTGACGGCGACGCGTTGGCCGTCTCGGGACTCGCCCAGGTAGACCGTGCCCATGCCGCCCACACCCAGGCGGCCGAGCAGGCGATATCCGCCGATGTGAAGGGGATCTCCCGGAGTGAGGTCGTTCACCACGCCATCCAACCGCCGTACGTCATATTTCGCACATTCAGCGGCAAAGCCTACAGAGATCCTCTCGCGCACCAGCACGCGTGACGAAAGCGCCCGCGGTTGTCAGAGGGACTTGAGGAATGCGGCGGCGACCGGTGCGGCGACCTTCCCGCCGCCGCCCCCGCCTTCGACGACGACCGCGAAGGCGACGTCACCGCGGTAACCGATGAACCACGCGTGGGATTCCAGCTTCTCGCCGGTGCCGAACTCCGCCGTGCCCGTCTTGCCTGCCGCACCGGCGGGGAGGCCGGCGGAGCGCGCAGTGCCCTTGCTCACGACGGCCCTCATCATCACGCGCAGTTGCTCGGCGACGCCGTCCGGCAGGTTCTTGGGCGAGGTCTTCTGCTTGATGGAGGGCACCAGCGTCGGCGGCCGCCACGAGCCGTCCGCGACCGCGGCCGCGACGGTGGCCATGACCAGCGGGCTCGCGGTGATCCGGGCCTGGCCGAAGGCCTCCGCGCCCAGCTCGGCGTCGCTGGTCGCCTTGGGCATACTCGCCTTGGTCGCGGGGACGCCGATGTTGAGCGGCTGGTTGAAGCCGAAGCCGGAGGCGATGTCGTACAGCTTCTGCGCGCCGAGTTTGGACGCGGCGAGCGGCGCGAAGGTCGTGTTGCACGAGTGGGCGTAGGAGTCGAGGAACGACAGCGCCCCGAACGCCTCGTGGTCGGAGTTGCGGATCTGCAGCCCGCCGACGGAGGCCGTCTTGGGGCAGGTGACCTGCGCCGACGGGGTCAGACCTTCGGCGAGGAGGCCGGCGGCCGTGATGGTCTTGAACGTGGAGCCCGGAGGGTAGCGGCCGTCCAGTGCCCGGTTGAAACCGCCCTGGTTGTTGACGACCGCGAGGACCTCGCCGCTGGACGGGCGCACGGCCACCAGTGACGTAGGCTTCTTGATGTCGCGTACGGCATCCGCCGCGGCGCGCTGGACGCGCAGGTCCAGGCTGGTCTTGACGTCGCGTCCGGCCGACCCCTTCATGGTCGTCAGGGTCTTCTTCCCGGCGAGGATCTCGGTGGTCGGCGTGCCGGCGAGTGACTTCTGGAAGCTCTCCTGGAGGCCGCCACGGCCGATCGCGTCACCCGTCTTGTACGCGGAGCCCAGAGCCTTGACGTCCTTGGCCGTCGCCTTGTCCAGGTATCCGACGAGCTGCGCGACCGAGCCGCCCACATCGCCGCCGTCGATGCGGTTGCCGTTGGCGTCCGTGATCATCCCGCGCTGGGGCCAGGTCGTCTTGAGCGACAGGTGGTCGGTGCCGTCGAGTTCCGGATGCGCGGCCTTCGGGGACCAGGCGACCTTCCAGTAGTGGTCCTTGACCGTGAGGTCGATCGTCCCGTCGTAGGTCCACTCGCCGACGTTCTTGAGCGTCGCCGTCGCGGTGTACGCGGCGGTGGCCCTGTCGTCTCCCGACGGGGTCACCGCGCCGAGGGTGACGGCGACCGCGGTGGCGCCGAGATTCTTGGTGAGCTCGGCGTAGGCGGCCTCGAAACCGGGCGCCGGCGTCGCGAGCTCGGCCTTCATCGCGGCCAGGTCGCCGCGCGCCCAGGCGGCGGTGAACCGCTGCGCGGTCTCCTGCGGGGTGCCTCGGGTGTGCAGGACGTAGTAGGCGCCGCCCGCCGCCGCTCCGGCCACCAGGACGGTGACGGCCGTCGTGATCGCGATCGTACGTCCTCGGGGCACGCGTTGCCTCCCAGCCTAGAAATCGGCACAGAGCCTATCGCGGTCAAATGGCCATACAAGCCGCGGTCAAGAAGAATTCTTGACGCTCGCGGCGTACTTGTTCACGTATTCCTGGCCGGAGAGCTCGCGGATCGTCTCCATGATCTGGTCGGTGACCCGCCTCCGGTCCCGTGCGCTTCCCGGATCGCCGGTGTAGAGGGTGGGGGCGCCGAGCCGTACCCCGATGCGGGTGATCCGCGGCACGGTGGCTCCCGGCGGCAGCACGCGGTCGATGCCCTCCATGGCGACCGGGATGACGGGGACGCCCGTGGTGAGCGCGAGCCAGGCCACGCCGATCTTGCCTTTGTAAAGGCGGCCGTCGGGGGAGCGGGTGCCTTCGGGGTAGATGCCGAACAGCTCGCCCGCCTTCAGCACCTCGGCCGCGGCGTCGAGCATGGCCTGTGCGGCTCCGGCGCTCTCCCGGTCGATCGACAGGTTGCCCGTGCTCCGCATGAACGTCGCCGTCAACGAGTTGCCCGTGAAGTATTCGTTCTTCGCGACGAACGTCACCTTCCGCGGCAGCAGCGCCGGCAGGAAGAAGGAGTCGAGGACGGACAGGTGGTTGGACGCGAGGATCGCGGGCCCCGTCCCCGGCACGTGCTCTCTGCCCTCGACCACCGGGCGCCACAGAATCCGCACGGCGGGCGCGCTGACGATCTTGGCAATGCGGTAGAGCACGGGCACTCCTCAGGATCTCCGCCGGTCCGGCCTCGCGCCGGCGGCGACGCGATCAACCCTAAGCCAGAGCAGGGTGTCGCCACCCTGCGCGTCGCGTCTCAAGGTTTCGTACGGTTTGGCCTGATCGTCGTTCAGTAGCCGAAACCCCCGTGAGATGAGGTCTCACGGGGGTTTCGATGTTCAGGCCGATGTGGTGGTCGCCTCCTCGGCGAGAGGCACAACACGGCTCCAGCCGAACGGTATTCCGTGAAGGCGGTAATTGCGGCCCGGGGGACACATCCACATCGGCGCTACCAAGACTAACGGATGCCCGGCGATGGTCATTCCGGATCCCGGGATTCCGGCGAGTCACGTCTTGTCGCTATGTGGCGAAATATCCGTTTGATGACGATTTGCGACATGTCGAGGGGCTCCGCCCTGCCCCGGCACCACGCGGGCGGGGATGGCGGCGCCTTCCTCGAGCTCGCGGAACGGTTCCCCGAACTGCGCCCCGTGCTGGACGAGTTGCTGCAGGTTCTGCATCCCGGCCACATCGATCCCGGTCATGACCTTCTCGTAGGCGTCGTCCAGTTCCGCGCCGGACCGCATTGTCGCCCAGGGCCCCATGGCCGGCTCGCCCGCCAGTTCCCGTACGAACGCCTCGGCCTGTCCTGTCGCTTTGGTCTGCTCCGCTTCCTAATTCTATTAGCGCTGTTATATTAGTGCTGTGACATCTTTGGACCCAACCGCGTTGCCCGGTCGTTGGCATGCGCTGCACGCCCTGCTGGCCGACATGGACAGCCAGATCGAATCTCTGTACACCGAGCGAGGCATCGAGGGAGTCCGCCCCCGGTTCGCCTACCCCTTGATCCGCCTTGCGCATACCGGCCCGCTGACAATCCGTGAGCTGGCGGACTCGCTCGATCGCTCGCACTCGGCGATGAGCCAGACGATCTCAGCGATGCGCCGTGAGGGCCTGGTCGATTCCGAGCCCGGTCCTGACGCCCGCACGCGACGCATCACCCTGACCGACCGCAGCCGCGCTCTCGTCCCCTTCCTCGAGGCCGAGTGGCGCGCGACCGAGGCCGCCGTCGCCGAACTCGACGACGAGGTCCCCCATCCACTCAGCGCCGTCGTCACCGAGCTGCAGCGTGCCCTGGCCCGGCGGCCCATGAGGGATCGGATCCTCTCCCACCTCGACGAGCTTCTTTCCGACCCGGCGCCCTCGGCTCCTTCCACGCCGACGGAGCCGTAGTCGTGACCTGGCGTGAAAGGCTGACGGATATCCGTCCTCTCCGCGGCAGTCAGCCGTTCCGCGACCTGTGGATCGGGTCCTCCCTCGCCTCGATCGGTCAGCAGATCGCCGTCGTCGCCGTCCTGCTGCAGGTCTGGGACCTGACCCGCAGCCCACTCTGGACCGGAGCCATCGGCCTCGCCACAGGCGTACCGCTGCTCCTCCTCGGTCTGGTCGGCGGATCACTCGCCGACACCGTCGACCGCAGGAGCCTCGTCCGCGCCGCCACCGTCGGCCAGCTGATAACGGCCGTAGGCCTCGTGGTGCAGGCCGCCGCGGGAAACCAGTCAGTGTCGCTGCTGCTCGCCCTGGTCGCCGCCCAGTCCGGCTGCGCGGCGCTCGGGGCGCCGGCCCGGCGCACCTTCCCCGTCCGGCTGCTTCCCGCCGACCAGGTCGCCGCCGGGCTCGCCCTGCAGAACATCGCCTTCCAGGCATCCATGCTCATCGGGCCCGCCCTCGCCGGCATCGTGCTCGCCCAGTGGCGGTATCCCGCCGCGTACGCGATCCAAGTCGTGGCCAGCGCGGCGTCGCTGATCGCCGTGGTCCGGCTGCCTCCGATGCCCGTCCCGCGTGCCGCCAATGAGCAGCAGGCCGGGTACGACCCGCGTCGACGTCGCGGTCCAACCCGGGGAGGCTGGAGGATCATCCTCCGGCGCCCCACCCTGTGGGGCTCCTTCACCATCGACCTCGCCGCCACCGTCCTGGCCATGCCGATCGCGCTCTTCCCCCTGATCAACGAGATCCGCTTTGAGGGTGACCCCCGAACGCTGGGGCTCTTCCTGTCCGCGATCGCGCTCGGCGGGCTCGGCGCCGGCCTGTTCTCCGGGGCCGTCACCCGACTCCACCGCAGTGCCCTCGTCCAGATCGTCGCGGCCACGGTCTGGGGGCTGGCCCTCGCCGGCTTCGGCCTGGCCGGGCCTCTCTGGCTCGCCCTGCTCTGCCTGGCGGTAGCCGGCGCGGCCGATACCGTCGCCGTGGTCACCCGAGGTGCGCTGGTCCAGCTTGAGACGCCCGACCACTACCGCGGGCGGGTCTCCTCGGTCGAGCACGTCATCGGCATCGCCGGCCCCGAGATCGGCAATTTCCGGGGAGGACTGCTCGCCTCCCTCACGTCCGCACCCCTGGCCCTCTTGGCAGGCGGCCTGGCGGCCGCGGCCACCGTTGTCTCCGTCGGCCTCATCAACCGTCCCCTGCGCGACTACCGGATCCCGACCGAGCACGAAGGCACGCAACCATCCAAAGTGCCGGCTCAGTGAGCCGTACGGCCAAGGGCGGTAGCGGGCCTTCGCGAGTGGAGTTACCGCCCGGCCGTTCGGATGTCGGTGGTGGCCGGTCGGCCCGGATACTTCCAGAGGAGAGCTAGTGCCCCTCCCGTCAATCTTTGCCCCGTCGCGTCGCCCAGGACGGCACCTCGCCGCGTTGTCGCCCCACCCACGAAAACTCCTCGCAGGCTCGGACTTTCCGCGGGGCCCGGGAATGTCGGCCGTAGGCTCCGCTACGACCTCCTCCTCCGCCTTGCGATGCACCACCCTGGACACCGCTCCTTCCGGGCAAACCTTGCCGGTCACGGCACTAGGCGCTCAGCACCTTGCGGAGCAGCTCGCCGAACTCGGCGGGGTGCGTGCTGAGGCCCGTGTGCCCGCCGGGGAAGTGGATGAGCTCCGTGCCGAACCGTTCGGCCAGGAAGGCGGCGGGACGGTAGGGCAGTTCACCGCGTGAGTCCGCTCCGCCCGCGAGCACGAGCTGGTCCGACAGAGCCTTCAGGAGATCCACGTCCGGGGCGTAGGCCATGAAGCTCGGCACGATGCGCCCGATGAAGTAGGGCAAGTTCGCCATCGTCCGCTCAGCTCGGGCCGCCGCCTGCGGCGGTAGCTTGGTGGCCGCCTGGGCGTCGACGGGATCGGCGCCGGGCCGTCTGAGGCCGGCCGCGAACACGGCCGCCGCGGGCATCAGCCCGTCCCGGCGGAACGTGTCCTGGACACGGGCGAGCATCGCGCGATGCTCGGCGGCGTCCGGCAGCACCTCGACTACCGGCGGCTCGTGCGCCACGACGCGTTCCATCCGCTCGGGATGGGCGGTGAGCAGGTGCAGCGCGACGATCGCACCCGAACTGCAGCCGGTCACGCGGACGGGCGCGTCTGGGGACAGCAGCTCCAGCAGCCGGAACGCGTCGTCGGCGTGCTGCGCGACCTGCTGTCGGGCCTCCGGGTCGTCCAGCGGACTGCGGGAGAGGCCGCGTGGATCGTAGGACGCGACCGTGTAGTCGGCGGCCAGGTCGTCGGCGACGCCGTCGAAGGAGGCCGCGTCGCCCGCGCCGCCAGGGATCATTAGCAGGAGTGGGCCCCTTCCGCGCACCTCATAGTGCAGCGTGGCGCCGTCCACGCGCAGGCGGCCGGTGGTCGGGCTGGTCATGCCGGGTCTCCTTCATGGTGTGCGGGCCAGTGCTCCAGGAGGGTGTGCAGGGCGTCGAGGCAGCGGACCCAGGAGGCCTCCGCTGGGCGCGCGTGCGCGAACCCGCCCGCGGCCTCGAGGTTGATGAAGCCGTGGAGCGTGCTGCGCATCAGCCGGACCGCGTCGGTCAGGTCAGGCTCGTCCAGTGCGTAGGCGCGCAGCATGCTGTAGGTCAGTTCGATCGCGCGGCGTGGCCCGGGCGCCTGGGCCAAGAGCTCGGGATCGATCTCTATCGGGATCTGCGTCGCCGTGTAGCGGCCCGGGTGGTCGTGGGCGTACTTCCGCCAGGCGTTCGCGAACGCCATCAGCGCATCCTTTCCGGCCCGCCCGGCCGTGGCCTCCGCGATGTGGATGGTCTTTTCGTCCGCCGCCAGTAGTGCGATCCGCCCGCGCAGGTCCTCCAGGTTGCGGACGTGCGCATAAAGGCTGGCGTCTTTCACCCCGAGTCGCCGCGCCACCGCTGTCATGGTCACGTGGTCAAGCCCGACTTCGTCCGCCAGTTCGGCGCCCGCGAGCGTCACCCGATCCGTCGTCAACCCGGCCCGCGCCATGTGCACACCGCCTTATCCTAGGATCATTAGATTCTATCTAATATGATTAGATCATATCTTGGACCCCAAGGATGGTTGGTCGCCCGTGGTCTGGTCCTACTTTGCGGGGCATGCCTGCGGAGTTTCTGTCTGATGAGCAGAGGGCGGCGTATGGGTCGTTCATGGAGATGCCGACCCAGTCGGAGTTGGAGAAGTTCTTCTTCCTGGACGCGTTCGACCGTGATGTGATCGCCCGGTCGCGGGCCGATTCGCACCGCCTGGGTGTTGCCTTGCAGATCGGGACGGTCCGTTTCAAGGGGCTGTTCCTGGAAGATCCCCTGAGCGTGCCGTGGCCGGTGGTGGACTATCTGGCCGAGCAGTTGGGGATCGGGGATCCGTCCCAGGTCAAGAGGTACACGGTGCGGGCGCAGACGGCGTACAAGCACAAGTGGATGATCAGGGACGCCTACGGCTACCGCGTCTTTGCGGACCGCGACAGCTGGGAGGGGCGGCAGCTGGCGAAGGGCTTCCTGGCGTTTCTGCACGGGCGGGCGTGGACGCATGCGAAGGGGCCGACGGCGTTGTTCGACCAGTCGGTGGCGTGGCTGCGGCGGCATCGGGTGCTGCTGCCGGGGGTGACGGTGCTGGAACAGCTGGGCGGCAGTGTCCGGAAACGGCCTGTTGGCAAGGTCGGCTCCACCAGCCGCCATGTGCGGTGTCCCTGCAGGTGGGCGGAGGTGGGGCTCTGTAAGGCGAGCT
The DNA here is from genome assembly GCF_030268965.1 of Microtetraspora sp. NBRC 16547. GTDB lineage: Bacteria > Actinomycetota > Actinomycetes > Streptosporangiales > Streptosporangiaceae > Microtetraspora. The sequence goes on from NZ_BSSE01000029.1 coordinate 68,453, forward strand.
GGTGGTCGGCTAACTGAGCAGACCTCGTCGATAACCCTCGCCGACGGCGGCGGCGCGGTCGCGGACGCCGAGTTTGTCGTAGATGTGCAGCAGGTGGGTCTTGATGCTGGCCTCGCTGATGAAGAGTTTGGCGGCCGCCTGGCGATTGGAGGCGCCTTCGGCGACGAGGGCGAGGACTTGGAGTTCGCGGTCGGTAAGGGCAGCCTTGACCGGTCGGCGTACCTGGCCCATCAGGCGGCCGGCGACCGAGGGGGACAGGACCGGCTCGCCGGCAGCGGCGGCGCGGACGGCGCGTAGGAGTTCGTCGGTGGGGGCGTCTTTGAGGAGGTAGCCGGTGGCGCCGGCTTCGATGGCGGGCAGGACGTCGGAGTCGCCGTCGAAGGTGGTCAGCACGAGGGTTTTGATGTGGGGGTGGGAATGGCGCAGGGCGGTGATGGCGCTGACGCCGTCCATTTCGGGCATGCGCAGGTCCATGAGGACAATGTCGACCTTGAGTGTGGCGGCGCGGTCGACACCTTCGCGGCCGTTGGCGGCTTCGCCGGCGACATCGATGTCGGGTTCGGCTTCAAAGGCGGCGCGCAGGCCGTCGCGGACGATGGGGTGGTCGTCGACGATGAGGAGGCGGATCACCGGGGGTTTCCTTGGAGCGCGGGGACGGCGGCGCTGACGGCGGTGCCCTCGCCGGGCGTGCTCTCGATCTCCAGGGAGCCGCCGACGCCGCGTAGGCGTTGCCTCATGCTGCTGAGGCCGAATCCTTCGCCGTTGGGGTTGTGGATGCCGGTTCCGTCGTCGCGGATGTCGAGGAGGACGACGGCGCCGGTGTAGGAGAGGGTGAGGCCGGCGCGGGTGGCGCCCGCGTGTTTGGCGACGTTGGCGAGGGCTTCCTGGGCGATGCGGAAGAGGGTGACCTCGATGGCGGGGCTGAGAGGGATGCGGTCGCCGGTCACTTCGACGTGGAGGTCGACGCCGGTGGTCTGGGTCCAGTTGCGGGCCAGGGTGGTCATGGCTTCGGGGAGGTGGGCGTCCTCGAGTTGGTGGGGCTGGAGGGCGGCGACGGAGCGGCGGGCCTCGGTGAGGCTGTCCTGAGCGAGGTTGAGCGCGAGTTCGACATGGGTGTCGGAGTCCTCGACGCGTTGGGCGGCGCGTAGCTGGGTGATGATGCCGGTGAGGCCTTGGGCGAGGGTGTCGTGGATCTCGCGTGCCATGCGGTGGCGCTCGTCGAGGATCCCGGCCTGGTGGGCTTGGGTGAGGAGCTGAGCGTGGAGGTCGGCGTTCTCCTCCAGGGCGGTCTGAAGGTCGCTGACTGCTTTCTGGTACTTGCGCTGCCGGTCCTCGATCTTGATGCCTGCGATGGAGCCGCCGCCGATGGCGATGGTCTGCACGGCGATGATCGCCAGATAGAAGGCGATGAGCTGGATGGTGGCCTGCGCCAAGTCGAGCGTCGATCCATACAGGACGAAGGAGGTGGCGGCGACGGCGGCAAAGGTCCATCTGGAGGGAGCGAAGTTGGCGGCGAGAAAGAAGCCGGAGATGCAGTAGATGACGAAAATGGGGTCGTGGAAGGCTAGCAGCGCGGCGGTGGCCAGGACGCCGACGAAGTGAACGGTGACGGCGACCCTCCGTCGGCGCACGGCGGCGGGGAGGAGGGTGTGGGCGCCGAGAATCCAGGCGAGGGCCAGGGCGGTGAGGGCGAGGGTGCGGGGGATTGCGCCTTCAGGCTGGTCGGGTGAGGCCAAACTGATGACGAGGGAAGCGGCGAGGGTGATGTAGGGGACGATCTTGACGACGTGCTCGAAGCGTCGTTCCCAGGGGGAGAGCGGGAAGGGGTCGTTCATCCGGGGCGCGCCCCTCCTCTCGGGTACGGATGGTTTCAGCTGGTAGCGGCCGACGAGGACGAGATTAGCCGCATGGGGATCAAGATGGCGTAGCCGTACATGAGCAGCCCTAGAGCGATCATGAAGATGATGGTGGGCCACTGCCAGATCGGCGGGAGATGAAGGGCGAGGAACCACCCGCGGTCCTCGACACCGAAGATCTTCATGAACATGGGCGCGAGCCCCTGGGGGAACAGGGGAAGCCAGGCGATGGAGTAGCTGACCGTGACGCCGATGCGGTGCTGGATGGGCAGGTCCGCGGTGGTGGGTTTGGTGGTTTCGGGTGCCGGGCCGTACTTCATGAGGTTGAGCAGATCGATCCCGTGGGTCTCGAGTCTGCGGTAGGCGATCCTGCCCAGTCCCCAGGCACTGAGGGCGCCGGTCAGCACACCGGTGGCGATGCCGGCCCAGGGGTTGAGGAGCATGGCGCCGGCCGCGGGCAGGGCGGTGGCGGGGACCGCGACGAGCACGAGCCAGGCGAGGCCGGTTTCGGCGGTTTCGTCGGCGCCGGTGCTGAGCGGGTTGCCGCCGCGCTTGTGGGGGTCGGTGCCGGGGACCAGCGAGGTGACGGCGAGCAGGACGATCACCCCGGCGCCGCCGCCGAGCAGGGCAGGGAGCAGGCCGAGTACCCACGGCCAGGCCCAGGTCTGGCCGCTGGCGAGGGTGCCGGCCAGGGAGAGGAACACTGCGGCTGGGCCGACGATGAGGAGCCAGGCCAGTTGGCGGCCGCGTACGTCGGCACGTTCCGCGCCGGGGGTCATGAGGGTGAGCCAGAGGGCGGTCCCGTCGGCGCCGTAAAGGTTGGCCGAGGAGGCGGCGGCCATCACGATCGCGATGAGTCCCGTGAAGGGAACCATGATCCAGGCGCTGATGGTGACGAGCAAGAGGGGGGTGACGATGGCGTAGGAGAAGGCGGTGGCCAGGAGCTGGACGCGGACGAGGTCACGCCACCAGGCGCGCAGTTCCTTGGCGGCGGCGATGCGGACGCCGCTGACGGAGGGGAAGGGGCGGGGCGTGCCGCGGCGGGGCGGCACACCGCCGCGTGCGGCCGAGACGACGCGCCGTGCCAGCAGGGCGGCCCAGGCGGCCAGGAGGAGGGCGATCACGACGGCGTTGGCGATGAGGATGGCGAGGGCGAGGGGCCAGGCGGCTTCGATGGCGGCCACGCCCCATCCGGAGGGCAGGACGCGGACGAGGACCTGGGACCAGGCGGGGGTGTCGGTGCCGCCCAATGCTGCGACGGGCGCCCAGCCGTTGCTGCACAGGGCGATGGCGGCGCCAGTCACGATCCCGACGGCGGCCGCGGTGGCGCGGGATCTGACGAACAGCCCGATAAGCGCAACGATGACGCGGGAGATCATCACCATGGTGACGAGCGTGGTGACGGCTGCTGTCAGGCCGACGAGTACTCCGGCCGGGCCGAAGCGCCAGCCGTACACGGGCAGGGACAGCAGGGCGATGAGATTGACCACAGGTGCGGGGCCCGCGAAAGCTCCGGCGAGCAGAGCCGCCGCGATCCGGCCTGATGTGGCCGGGAGCATGGAGAAGTACTCAGGGCGGAGGGCCTCGCTGCCGCCCCCGATGAAGATGGGGCCGAAGATCCAGCCGGACAGCCACGCGGCCAGGGTGAGGGGCAGGTACGCGGGCCACAGGACGGCGACGGCGATCGTTCCGAAGGCCAGGATCAGCCCGAGCGAGACGCCGGTGTAGAGGTTGGAGGCGTTGTCGCCGCGCAGGGAGTGTCGCATGAGCCCCAGCCGCATGCGGATCATGTGCTGGGCCAAGGCGGCCGGGCCAGGGGTCAGGAGGTGAGCCATGCCAGCCCCTCCGTTCCTCCGGTGCGGGCGCCGACGAGGTCGACGAAGGCGTCCTCCAGGGTTCCGGCGCCGCGCACGTCGGCCAGCGGCCCGGCGGCCACGACGCGGCCGTCGGAGATGACGCCCACGTGGTCGCAGAGCTGCTCGACGAGGGCCATGACGTGGCTGGAGATGATCACTGAGCCGCCGTTGGCTGCGAACCTGCGCAAGATGGTCCTGATCGTGGCCGCGGAAACGGGGTCGACGGCCTCGAAGGGCTCGTCCAGGACGAGCAGGCGGGGGGCGTGCAGGAGGGCGACGGCCAGACCGATCTTCTTACGCATGCCGGTGGAGTATTCGATGATCAGGGTCCGCTCGGCTGAGTCGAGTTCGAGGATCCGAAGGAGTTCGTCGGCGCGCTCGGCGACGACGGCGGGCGGCAGGCCGCGCAGCAGGCCCAGATAGGTGAGGACCTCGCGGCCGGTGAGCCGTTCCGGCATGGCGTTGCCGTCGGGCAGCACGCCGATCAGACTCTTGGCCTGGACGGTGTTGCGCCAGACGTCGACGCCGAAGATCTCGGCGCTGCCGGCGTCGGGGCGGAGTAGGCCGACGGCTATGGCCAGAGTGGTGGTCTTGCCGGCGCCGTTGGGGCCGACCAGGCCGTAGAAGGATCCGGCGGGGACGGTGAGGTGGATGTCGTCGACGGCCAGGTGGTCGCCGAAGGCTTTGCGGAGTCCGATGGCGCGGAGGGCGGGCTCCCGGTGTGTTGGCATGCCTTGAGAATCGCGCGGGGGCGGCGGGTGGCGGATCGTCCGGCCGGAGAGCGGAGTGGTGGATTCCGGCATCAACCGATCGGTTGATGCCGGAGGGGCGGCCGGTCCGTGTTGCGGGTCTCAGCGCCCTCTGTCCACCAGCACATGTTCGGCTGGCTCGACCAGACGCTGAACAGGCGCAGCTCCACCTCAACCCGAGGGCGCCTCGCCCGCTTCGGCGAGAGCGACTCACACGCAACCCCACCCACCGGAACCGAAGTGCCGACTTGCCAATCGGTATCGGCACTTCGCGGGTTCTCGGGACACCGCACAGCGTGTATGTCCGGGATGGGATCGGATTCGGGGAAGGATAGTGCCGCCTCCGCGTGGACTCGGCACTTTCCACGCAGACATGCCAGCGGCGGCCGATCGGCCGCTCTTCATGAGCGTAGAAGAGAGATCAGCGCAACGGCTTGGCGGCCGGCATCTCCAGGCGGTCCACAGCCTCCCTGCGGCGGCGTTCCGGGCGCCTGTCGTAGCGCGCGGTCGTCGCGGGGGAGGCGTGGCCGACCAGGGCCTGCGTGGTGGCGAGGTCGACGCCCGCGTCGAGGAGTTCGCCGATGAAGGTCCGCCGGAAGTCGTGCGGCGTCCTCTTGGCGGCCCCGGCGTCGGCGAGGCGGCGGGCCACGATGTCGGAGATCGCCTGCCCGCTCATGTGGGTGCCGCGCAGCCGGCCCGCCTTGTTGATCGCACAGAACAGTGGTCCGGTGTCTCGCCCGCGCGCGGACAGCCACAGTTCCAGCCGGGCGACCGCCGGTGCGGTCAGGTAGACGAGCCGCTCCTTGTCACCCTTCCCGCGTACGCGCAGCGAGCGGGACGCGGAGTCGAAGTCGGCCAGGGCGAGCCCGGCCAATTCCGCCCGGCGGCAGCCGGTGGAATACAGCACGGCGAGCATGGCGCCGTCCCGCAGCCCGGTGGGGGAGTCGTCTCCGTCGCAGGCCGCGAGCGCGGCGCCCAGCACCTCTGGGGGGACGTGCTGCCCCGCCGGGACCCGGGTGTGCTTGAAGGCCGGCAGGTCGGCCGCGCGTTGGTAGTCCTCGCTGGTCATCAGGCCGAGCCGCCAGGCCTCCTTGAGCACCCGCCGTAGGGCGACGAGGTGCTTGTTGACGTGCGAGGGGGACCACCCCTGCTCGCGCATCGCCGTACGGAGCCGGATGGTGTGCTCGTATCGGAGGCGCTCCCAGGGCTGGCCCGCCCCGGTGGCGTGGGGGTCGCCGGTGATGAGGCGGGCGATCCGGTCGAGGCAGCCGCGCATGGTCCGCTTCGACTCGGCGCTGGGGAGGGCGTCGAGATAGGCGTGGTAGGGGTCGGCCTGGGGGTGCGCGAGCGGACTCGGTTCCGGCACGGCTGGGAAGTTCATCGCCCCGCGATCCTATAATAAATCTACAATGTAAAGGCGGTGGGGCTGCACAAAAATCCGCCTTGCACCACCTCAAACCCCCCACCAAGGGGTGATCCGCACTGCTCGCATGGCGGGCTGAAACGGGGTCGGTCGCCAGCGTGACGTGTCCCTGAGCGGACGGCGGCAGGTGCAACGCGCGGCCGGGAAACGCGCGGCCGGGAAACGCGAGCTGTTCGGCGTCGAGCTGGATCGTGAGCGGGTGCGGGGCTCGATCGGGGCCGTTCTCGGAGACGACATCTGGGATGCGAGTGTCCGGGTGTACATCCCCGTGGGGGGCGACAGCCCACGCGTGTTCGTCACGGCGAGGCCACCGACGGAGGCGGCCCGGACCCCGCAGAGCGTCCGCTCGGTCGCGCAGGACCGGGATGTGACAAGGAAGGGCGCGTCTCAGATTTCCAGGGTGCTCTCCTCGGCGCTCTCCGTGCGGGTGTAGAGCACCTGCTCGTTGAGCTCGAGGTTGTTGATCAGCCGCAGGGCGGCGACTATGGCGTTGCCGAGCGCCTCTCCGGCGACGCCGCCGTATTCCAGCTGGTAGACGGTGTCGGCGGCCTGGTCGTCGGCGGCCACGCGCAGCGGGTCCCGCCAGGTGCCCTCGACGCCGATCCCGGTCGCTGCGCGCAGCAGGGGCGCGACGGCGTGGCTCTTGGCGCTCGGGACGGCAAGGGTGAGCAGTTCGCGCTCGACCCGGTTGAGCCGGACGCCCTCCTCCTCGCCGCCGAAGAGCAGGGCGTGCAGCAGATCCTTCGCCTGGCAGAGCAGCGCCTCGCCCTGAGGGGAGCGGCAGCCGGCCGGGACGAGGTCGCCACCCTTCGGTGGTGGGTTGCGCAGATAGCCCGCAGCCTCCAGGACGTCCCGTTTCAGCGCGCCGTAGCGCTGGAGGTAGCGGGGGAGCGAGTCCCCGTCGAGGCGGAGCATGCGAATGCGAGCGGCTCGGGCGGCCCGGTCCTCCTCGGTCTCGCGTGCGGGCCGTTCGTGCCGGGTCTGGCGGGGGATGGCGGGCATCGCCGTGCCCGCCGCGCTCTCCCCGGTCGCGGCCGCGCTCGTGTCCCCAGTGGTGTCCTCGGTGTCGTCGAGCCGCGCCAGCGTCAGGATCTGCTCGACCAGCCATTCCGTGGGCTGCGCGCGCAGATGGTCCCGTACGCGCTCGCGCAGTTCTCCGGCGAGCTCGCTACGGATCCGCGTGATGATCTGCGTGATCTCTGACAATCGTTCTCCCCGGTGACGTGGTTGCGGTGCGGCCATTGTGGCAGTTCACGGGGTGGAGATCCGGAAGTTGGAAATCTCGGGTCCCGCCGCATCGCGGCACCCGCGTCGGGCAGCGCCAGACGATGGCGAGGAGTGATCCGGAGACTGCCGTGCCCGCCCTGCCGTGGGATGGGTGCTGCGCGTCCTGGCCGTCGAGTACGGTGACGCGCCGCGCGTACGCGATCGTGGTCCGTCCCGCTACGCGGGAGGGGGTCCGGGGTCATTTCCTTCGGGATCGGGCGATGGCGATGGCGAGTGTCACCATGACGGCCAGGAGGACAAGGGTGCCGATCATGACCGCGGCGGGGCCGTAGTGCGGCAAGCGCGCCTGTCCTGTGATTGCTGTGGAAATCGCGCCGCTGAACGCGCCCAGGACGGGGCTAGGTCGGTACGTAGTTGTGATCATTTGCCAGTGCTCCCTGGCCTGTGGCCGGGCCGGACATGCTCGCGGCGTGGTCGTCGGCGGTGTGCCGGTCGACGGCGTGGATACCGGGCTCAAATGACATTGTGCGCCGACCCGCTTCAGATGTGCGCCTGTGTCCCTGTCCGGGGGGGGAAGTGGGCAGTGGTGCGAAGCGGCGGGTGATCAGTGGCCGAGTGCCATCTGAACGATCTTGATGATGACGAGCACCATGGCGACGGCCAGGTAGAGGCGTAGAACGGTCATGCCGACCCGGTGCGCGTTGGACAGGGCGGGCCTGCTGAGCTCGGCCAGCGGTGGCATCCGCCACTCGTCCCTGCCGGTGCGGTCGACGGGCTCGGCGGCGGAACGGCGGCGGCGCGTGAGGGCGTATACGGCCGAGATCGCTCCGATGACGCCACACCCGGCCATGATCATGAAGATCTGGGCCTGGCCGATGCCGGGGAACAGGACCGCGACGGTCAGGACGACCGACAGGGTGACCAGCACGCCGACCACCACCGAGGTGAACAGGTTGGTCGCCCGGCTGTTGACCCACGGGCCGAGGACCTCCCTGTCGTTGCACAGCAGCAGCAGGAACACCGACGCGCTGGGGAGGAGCACTCCCGCGAGGGCCTGCACGCCCTCGGTGAGCAGGCCGAGGGGTGATCCCGGGATGAGCACGACGGCCGCGGCGGCGGCGACGAGCCCGGCGTACACGGCGTAGAAGGCCTTGGCCTGCCGGACGCCGTGGTGCAGTGAGTGGCTGAGGCTGAGGACGTCTCCGATGGCATAGGCGGTGGAGAGGGAGACGGCGAAGGCGCCGATGACGCAGGCGTCCAGCAGCGCGAGGGCGAACAGCGCGCCGGCGGCCCGGCCCGCGTACGCCTCCAGGCCGCGGGCGATGCCGGCGGAGTCGGTGAAGTTCCCGGCAGCCGCGGTCCCGGTGAAGGCGGCGGCGGTGAAGGCCATCATGGCGGCCGCGCCGATGACCACTACGGCGATGCCGATCCACAGGTCGGCCTTCCCGTATCTGATGAAGCGGGGGGTGATGCGCTTGTCGATGACGTAGGACTGCTGGAAGAACAGCTGCCAGGGGGCGACGGTCGTGCCGACGACGCCGATGATGAGCAGCATCAGCGCGGCCATGCCGCCGGGGCCTGCGGGCAGTGAGGGGATGAGGAGGCCGTGGGCGGTTCGTGAGACGGTCGGGTGCGCCATGACGTACACGGGCACGAGGAGCAGGGACGCGCCGCACAGCGCGATGGCGATCCGCTCGAAGCGGCGGAAGGACCCCGTGGAGGCGGCCGCCATGATGATCAGCCCGGCGAGGATGACCGAGGGGATCTTCGGCAGGCCCAGATAGCCGGCGGCCAGGGTGATGCCGATGAATTCGGTGACGAGGGTGAGCGCGTTGAGGATGAACAGGTCGATCACGCTGAACGCGCCCCAGAATCGGCCGAAACGTTCCAGGATGAGGCGCGCGTGGCCGACGCCGGTGACGGCGCCGAGACGCAGCACCATCTCCTGGTTGACGTACAGCACCGGCACGAGCAGCAGGAGCGTCCAGAGCAGGGCGGTGCCGTAGTTCTGGCCGGCCTGGCCGTAGGTGGCGAACGCGCCGGCGTCGTTGTCGCCGACCATCACGATCAGGCCGGGGCCGATGATCGCGAGCAGTGTCTTGACCTTGGCCGACAGGCCCAGGGGTGCCGTCGCGCCGTGCCGGATGGTGCCCAGGGCGCCGCGGATGTCTCCGGCGTGGGCGTGGTCTGGTGTCGCGCCGAGGCGGTCGGGAGTGATGCCCGCGCTGGACGCGGTGAAGTCGGTGGAGGCCATGATGAACCCCTTTCAGCCCGGAGTGGGCTGCCAGGGGCACGCGTTTCCGACGTCGTTTCCGCGCCTGCCGTACGCGACGGGGTCAGGGGAGGGACGCGGGTGGGCGGCTACCGCGTGCCGGAGGCGGACGAGGACACGCGAGCGATGAGCCGACTTCGGCCCCAGTTGCGTTCGGACATGTCCTCACCTCCGTCCGGCCGGGCACCGCGACGTCGCGGTGCTGCCTGAAAGGCTGCGTCCAAGACGGGGCCCGCCTCGTGACAGGCGGTGCACCCCACATCTCGTAAGAGCTTCGGCACTGCCCGGCGTATGCCCGCGGGACATCCGCGGGAAGCCACCTGGCCTCACCCCTTAGGCCGGGGAGAGGTGTCCTGACCCTGGGCGTCTCTCGACGTCGTGGGGTCAGTGGCCTGTATCCGGACAGACGCCTCACCTAACGAGGTGCCTGCACTCAAGCGTAGGCCGCCCCCGGCGGAGCCGACAACCCGGGGAGGCGGCCAGAATCAGTGATCGCGCCGGTTGCCGTCCCCGGCCGGTGGCCCGGCGCGGGAGCGGCGTGACTGCTGCTCCGGCTCGGCGGCTGCGGCGCCGGCGGGCAGGCGGAGTGCCAGCAGCGCGATGTCGTCCTCGTTGTCGGCCGGTCGGGCCCGGGAGATGAGCTGGTCGCAGAAGACGCTGAGCGGCCGGCGGGCGAGCGAGGCGGCGTGGCGGCCGAGGTTGGCCATGCCATGGTCGATGGACTCGTACGGAGATTCGATCAGTCCGTCCGTGTAGAGGACGAGGGTCGCGCGGGGCGGCAGCGGCGCGGCGGCGTCGGGGCGTTTCGTGGTCATGTCCGTGCCCAGCATGAGGCCCTGGCCGTCTTCCAGGAAGGAAACCTTGCCGTCGTTGGTCACGAGCAGCGGCGGCGGGTGGCCGGCGCTGGTCCAGTGCAGGCGCCACGGGCCGCCTTCGGGTCCTTCCACGCGGGCGAAGACGAGTGTGGCCAGGGTCGCGGTGCTGATGTGGGGGAGCGCGCGGTCGAGCCGGTCCACCACCAGGCTGGGAGGTCCTCCGTACTCCCAGGCGTACGCGCGGAGCATGTTGCGGATCTGGGACATCTGGGCGGCGGCGGTGAGGTCGTGGCCGATCACGTCGCCGATCACCAGGGCGCTGACGCCGTCGGCGAGGACGAACACGTCGTACCAGTCGCCGCCGACCTCGGAGGCGTGCGGCGCCGCGATGTAGCGGGCGGTCATCTGCAGGTCGTCGACCTCTGGCATCGGCGGCAGCAGGTGGCGTTGCATGGTCTCGACCGACCGCCGCTCCCGCTCGTACAGCCGGGCGTTTTCGACGGCCAGGCCGGCGCGGCGGCCGATGTCGTCGATGAGCGACATCTCGCCGGGGCCGAACTCGCTCTTCTGGGCGGCGCGGCCGACGGTCAGGGCTCCGAGCACCTGCCGTAGCCGGCCGTGCAGCGGCGAGATGACCGCGGAGTGCATGCCGGTTACCGCGAACAGGTCGCGCTGGACGGCGGCGATCCCCGAGTCGGGGAACTCGTCATAGATGTCCGGGGCGACCAGCACGGAGGGTGCTCCAAGCAGCACCTGGGAGAGGGGTTGCCGGGAGTGTTCGGTCACGGGGGGCATCGGTCCCTCGAGTTCCTCCACGTTGACGATGGCGCCGTTCTCGTGGTGTACCACGGTCACGCGGCGGAGTTCGTCGTTGTCGTCGAGCAGGTCCACGACGGCCCAGTCGGCGAGGCGGGGGACCACCAGCCGGACCAGTCGGCGCAGCGCCTCGTCCATGTCGAGGGTGGAGGTGAGCGCGACCGTGGTCTCCGCGACGAGGGCCAGGCGGTCGGTGAGGTCGATCAGTTCGGCGTTGTGCGCGCGGTCCCCGTCCTCCAGGCTCCGTTCGGAGAAGATCACCACTGTTCCGGCGCACTCCTCGTCGATGGTGTACGGCGTGCTGACGCAGGAGGCGGGCAGGAGGCTGCCGTCGCCCCGGGCGAACCATTCGCTCTCGGCGTGGGTGGTCCGGCCGGCCAGGAATGCCCGGAGTAGCCGGCATTCCGAGCGTCGGGCGGCGGTGCCGTCCGCCGTTCTGTGCAGCAGGTCGTGGGCGTCGCGGCCGAGGACGTCCGCGGCGCGCCGGCGGAGCAGTTCCTCGCCGCGGGGGTTGATGTAGACGACCCGTGCTCGGCTGTTCAGCACGTACACGCCGGCGTCGACGGTGGGCAGGAGCCGCTGGAGCAGGCGGTCACGCTCTTTCGGGCGCGGCGGCGGGTGGACGGCGTCGGCCGTGCCGTCCGGTGGTGGCATGTCCGCCGGGGCCCGCATCGCCTCGTGCGTGCGGCGTCGCGGTCCGCGCTGCTGCGCCGGGTCTGCCATGGCCGTGCCTCCCGGGTGAGGATCTCACCGTGCCGTTGTCCGCCCGTTCCACCTCCCATCATCGACCCGGCCTGCGTGAACGTGGAGGCGCCCCGATGCCGGCGCTGCCGGGCGGCGGTCACCGTGGCGGAGGTGGATTTCCGTACGGCGTACCGTGCAGGATACGGTACGCCGCGAGGTAGACTGCGCTGACCATGACGACGGAGTACACCGGCAGGGGCGACCCGGCCCGCAGCCTCGCGCTTCTGTGGCGGACCGGGGAGCGCGCCAGCCGCAAGGGCAAGCCGGATCTGAGCGTGGACCGCATCGTGCGGGCGGCGATCGAGGTGGCCGACGCCGAGGGCTTGGCCGCCCTTTCCATGCGCAAGGTCGCCGAGCGGCTCGGGGTCGGCACGATGTCGCTCTACACCTACGTGCCGGGCAAGGCCGAGCTGGTCGACGTCATGCTCGACACCGTGTACGGCGAGTTGCCCATGCCGGAGGATCTGCCCGCGGACGTGTCGGGAAGCTGGCGGGCGAGGCTGGAGCTCATTGCGCGCGACTACCGGGCGCTGTACCACCGGCATCCGTGGATGTTGCAGGTCGGGACCAACCGCCCGCCGCTGGGGCCGAACGTGACGGCCGTCTACGACTACACGCTGCGCGCGGTCGACGGGATCGGGCTCAGCGACGTCGAGATGGACGCCGTGGTCACCCTGCTGACGGGTTTCGTGAACGGAGCCGTCCGGGGCGCGGTGGAGGCGGCGCAGGTCGAGCGGCTCACCGGCATGACGGACGAGCAGTGGTGGTGGGCGCACGCCCCGTTCCTGAGCAAGGTCCTGGATCCCGGCCGTTATCCGACCGCCGCGCGGGTGGGCGCGGCGGCGGGCGAGGCGCAGAACGCCGCCTACGATCCCGGGCACGCCTTCGAGTTCGGCCTGGCCCGGGTGCTGGACGGCATCGAGGTGTTCGTCCGCTCCCGAACCGGGTCCAGCTCGTCCGGGCCTGGCGCCTGACCGGATTCTGGAGAGGCGCAGGGGCACGCCACAGGTCAGGGGATCTATCGATGCCTGGTTGGTGACCGCAAACGGCACGGCGCCAGGTTGCACCTGCCCCACCAGTCACGCTGTCGCGTTCTTGGCATCCAGCACCGAGCGCTCCCGGAAGCCGTAGAACCGTCGGACGTCGGCGAGATGGGCCTTCGTCCGGCCCTCCCACTCATAGACGTGGCGCAAGTGCTGGCAGGCCTTCGAGCTGAACTCCAGAAGTCGGCTACGGCTTGGACCGGCCGAAGATTCCCGCTACGACCATCACCCCGCGTGGAGCCGCGCCAGGTGGTAGTCGAGCAACGCCGCGACCTCCTCGGGCGTGTAGTGCCCGACCAGTGTGGCGTTCACGATGCCCTGCGCGAAGGCGTACAGGATGCTCGCCTCCTTGTCGGCATCCAGGTGGGTGGCGAGCTGCCCGGCGGCCTGGGCGGCCCTGATCTGCTCGGCGAAGAAGGACAGCAGGAGCGGCAGCCCGAGCCGCATCGCCGCCGCCTGGTCGTCGTCCACCACCGAGCTCGCCTGGAACGCCAGCCCGATGCGGTTCAGGTAGCTGCGCTCCTCGTCCAGCGGCAACAGCTCCAGCACGGTGTCCCGCAGCAGGTCGAGCGGCGTGGACCGGCGTGCGGCCACGGCTGCCAGCCGGATCCCGATCCAGACCCCGATGTGCTCCAGCGCCAGCAGCAGCATCTGGTCCTTGGTCGTGACGTAGTACTGCACCGCCCCCATGGACATCCCGGCCTCGGCGGCGACCTCCCTCAGGCTGACGCTCTCCATGCCCCTGTCGTGGATGACGCGGTGCACGGCCTCGGCGATGTGCCGCCGCCGGTCGTCATGGTCGACGATCTTCGGCATGGCCCACCGTTTTCTCATGCGAGTGCATGGTAAAAGGCTACCGTCTCTTTTATCATGCGACTGCATGACAAAAGAGACGAGGGGTGATGCGGATGCGGGTTCTGATCATCGGGGTCGGTACGCGGGGGGACGTGGCACCGTACACGGGGTTGGGGGTGCGCTTACGCGAGGCCGGGCACGAGGTGGCCATCGCCGCGCACGAGCCGTACGCGGAACTGGTGACCGATGCGGGCCTGGAGTATCTGCCACTTCCGGGAGATCCGCTCTCCGCGCTGACCGGCCGCTTCTCCATCAGCGCGTTCAAGGAGTACAGCGAGCAGCTCATGGACGGCCTGGCCCAGATCGCCGAGCAGGAGGCAGGCCTGCTCCTGCTGGGTATGGCGGGCGCGCTGGGCTATCACGTCGCCGAGGCGATGGGCGTGCCGAGCATGGGGGTGCACCTGCAGCCGATCGACCCCACGGGGGACTTTCCGCCGGTCATGAGCCTGTTCCGCCGATCACTCGGACGGTGGGGGAACCGCAGGGCGGCCCGGCTCGCGTTCGAATTGCCCGCCGCCGGCCCGCTGCTCGCCGGGATGAGCACGAAGATGCGGGCCCGGCTCGGGCTGCCCCCGTTGTCCCCCCGCGCCCTCTACCAGCGCCGGGAAAGCACGCGCTGGCCGGTCTTCCACGGGGTCAGCCCGCTGGTGCTGCCGCGTCCGGCCGACTGGCGGCCGGGGCTGGAGATCACGGGTTACTGGTGGCCGCTCCGGCCGCGAGGCTGGCAGCCGGATCCGGTGCTGCGCGACTTCCTGACATCGGGGCCCGCACCGGTCTTCGTCGGCTTCGGCAGCCTGGCGGGCACGCGGGCCGAGCAGTACACAGAGCTGGCCGTGCAGGCGCTGCGGCGGGCCGGGCTGCGCGGCGTGCTGCAGACCGGCCTGCGGGGACACATCTCAGACGATGTGCTGGCGGTCGGCGACGTGCCGCACGACTGGTTGTTCCCCCGACTGGCCGCCGTCGCCCACCACTGCGGCAGCGGCACTACCGGGAGCGGGGTGCGGGCGGGGGTGCCCGCCGTGGCCGTACCGGTCATGAACGACCAGCCGTTCTGGGCGTCCAGGCTGATGGCACTCGGCGTGGCTCCGGCCGCGATCCCGTTTCGCCGCCTGACGCCCGCACGGCTGGCCGCCGCGCTTACCACAGCGGTCACCGACCCGACCTACCGGCAGCGGGCCCAGGCCCTGTCGGTCCGGGTCTCGGCAGAGGACGGCGCGGCGCCCGTCGTCGAGGCAGTGAACCAGCTCCGGGTCACCCGCGGGCCCGGCCGCCGAACAGGGTGACAGCCGCCGAACATCCAACACATTTGGCTGACCAGAGGAGGCGACGACCACGCCGGGCGCGCCGACCGCGAGCGCGGCGCTGACCGTCACGCGGTTCAGCCGGTCCTTGTGGCTCCAGGTCGGGTTGCGGGACTCGTCCTTGACGTACACGCCGTCGACCTCCAGCAGCGGCGTGCCGCCCTCGCCCAGCGTGGGCGCGAGCAGTAGCGGCGCGGCAGGCCGTTTCCCTGGGCGATGAAGACGTTCGGGCAGCCGGGTGAGGCGCAGATGCCGCCAGGTGGGCGCTGGTGCTCCCAGATCAGGACGGTCAGCGCCAGGCAGGACGAGGCGACCGAGTCCCTGCTGCGACACACGATGTACGGCCGGGTGGCCGGCCGGCGTTGTGGCCGAGCCGTTTGTGTCTGTTCGCATACAGTCCGTAGGCATCCGGCGGGCTGGCACGCGAGCATGTGACGGCGGGCCTCCTCTCTCGGGACTTTGGTCACTACAGGGAGATCAGCGCGAACCGGTTGACTCGTCACACCATCCACTGGTGTTTCCGGGCGTCGCAAGGCGTGATGCTCCGCCGAGCAGGAGGTTTTTCCTTTGACCATCGCCGAGCGGCCGGTTCACGGCCCGGTACCGTCCGCGTCGGCCGCGTCCGAGGGTGGGCTGCCCGCGCTCATCCAGGGAGGGATGGGAGTAGGCGTGTCCGGGTGGCGGCTGGCGCGGGCCGTCGCCCGGACCGGTCAGCTCGGCGTGGTGTCCGGGGTGGCGCTCGACGTCACGCTGGCCCGGCGGCTCCAGCAGGGCGACCCGGGAGGGCACCTGCGCGCGGCACTGGCCGCGTTCCCGGTTCCCGCGCTCAGCGAGCGGATCCTGGCCAGGTACTACGTGCGCGGCGGGATCGGGCCCGGCGCACCGTACCGGCCGGTGCCCCGGCTCGGCCTGCGCCCGAACCGGGCGCGCGATGAGCTGGCCGTGGTCGCCAATTTCGCCGAGGTGTTCCTGGCCCGGCAGGACGGCGGCCTGATCGGGATCAACTATCTGGAGAAGATCCAGATGGCGACGCCCGCGGCGGCGTACGGGGCGATGCTCGCGGGTGTCGACTACGTGCTGATGGGGGCGGGCATCCCGTCGCAGATCCCGCGGCTGCTCGACAGGCTCGCCGCGCACCTGCCGGCCGAGGTCTCGGTCACGGTGGCGGGAGCCGAGTCGGGGGAGCGGCACGCGGTCGGCGTCGACCCGGTCGTGCTGCTCGGGCGGGCGCCGGAGCCGCTGAAGCGGCCGCGGCTGCTGGCGATCGTCTCCTCCGACGTGCTCGCCGGCTATCTCGCGCGTACGCCGGAGACCCGGCCGGATGGGTTCGTGGTGGAGACGCCGGTGGCGGGCGGGCACAGCGCGCCGCCGCGCGGGCGGATGCGGCTGGACGAGAGCGAGCAGCCGGTGTACGGCCCGCGCGACGAGGTGAACCTGGGAAAGGTGGCCGCGCTGGGCCTTCCGTTCTGGCTGGCCGGTGGGTACGCGAGCCGGGACGGGCTGGCGCTGGCGCGGGCCGCGGGCGCGGCGGGCGTCCAGGTGGGGACGGCGTTCGCGCTGTGTCGCGAGTCGGGGCTGGACGACAAGCAGCGGCGGCTGCTGCTGGAACGGGCCCGCGCGGGCGCGCTGCGGGTGCGCAACGACCCGCGCGCCTCGCCGGCCGGGTTTCCGTTCAAGGTGGCCGGGCTGGAGGAGACCATGGCCGAGCCGGAGGTCTACGAGCGGCGGCCCCGGCTGTGCGACCTCGGCCACCTGCGCACTCCGTACGTGCGGCCCGAGGGCGGGGTGGGCTTCCGCTGCCCGGCCGAGCCGGTGGACGCGTACCTGCGCAAGGGAGGGCAGCCGGAGGAGACGGACGGGCGGCGGTGCGTGTGCAACGGCCTGGTCGCCGCCATCGGTCTCGGGCAGCACCGGCCGGACGGCTACGCGGAGCCGGCCCTGCTTACGCTCGGCCAGGATCTGGATTTCCTCGCCGACCTGCCGGAAGGGTACGGGGCGGCCGACGTCGTCGCCCACCTGCTCGGTGACGCGCGGGAGGGCCGGCACTAGGGAACGCCCCCGCACGTGCCATCGGGGGCGTGCGGGGGCGAGGCCGGGGACCTGCGGTGGGGAAGGGCGGTCAGGCGATCCAGGCGGGAACGCCGTGCACGGTGCCGTCCGCCAGCAGGGCGGTCGCTCCGGCGGCGGCGGTCACCACGGCCGAGTAGCCCTCTGGCCCGGCGGTGACGCGGCGCGGGGTCGAGCGCGGCATGACAACGGTGTCCCCTGGGGCGACCTCGAAGGTCTCGCTGCCGAGCTCGACCGAGGCCGTTCCCGCCGTGAAGGCCCACACCTGCTCGGTGTCGAAGTCGTGCAGCGGGCCGGCCGCGTCCGGCTTCGCGTCCACACGCCACAGAGCGGTGGCCGCACCGCCCTGGGTGGGCGAGGCGAAGGTCGTCATGACGCCGCCGGGGGTCTCGGAACGGCGGGCTTCGTCGGCACGGATGGCGGGCATGGCAGGCATCTCCTAAACTAGGCAACTACGTTGTCTAAATAGTGAACCTGGTTGTCTATCGTGTCAAACGACCCTCCCGGCTTCGAGCTGCCGCTGCGGCTCTTCCTGGGCTTTCGCACCCTCATCGACGCGCTGCACGCCGAGCTCGCCCGGCAGGGCCATCCCGACGTGCGCCCGATGCACGGGTTCGTCATGCAGGCGATCGGCCTGAACGGCACGACCGCCGTCGAGCTCGGCCGCACTCTCGGCGTCTCCAAGCAAGCCGCCGGCAAGACCATCGAGACGCTGGAGCGGCTCGGCTACGTGGAGCGCGCCCGCGACCCGCACGACACGCGCCGCAAGATCGTACGGCTGACGCCGCACGGCCTGGACGCGCTGGCCAGGTCGGCGCGCATCTTCGATGACCTGCGCGCGGAGTGGGCCGCGAAGCTGGGGGAGGAGCGCCTTCGTGCGCTCGAAGCGGACCTGCGCACGGTCACCCCGCAGGACGTGTTCCGGCTCGACGTCCCCGGCTGGTTCGGCTGACGCCCGCCTCGGCCGGCGACCCCGGCGCCCTCACTCAATCCCGACAAGCTCCAGCACGTCCCGGGAGCACTGGGACTATGCACGGCCGTGCCGTCGCGGAGGTGTTCCGGTATGTCAGCGGACGGCGAGCAGGGCCTCGATGGCGGCGAGGGCCTGGGCGTTGTCCCAGTAGTGGATCGCGTGCATGCCGACCTCCCGTGCTCCCGCGAAGGATCGGCGCAGGTCCCCGGCGCGGGACGCGGGAACAGGTGTCCGCGGGTCAGCTGGCGAAGCCGAAGATGGCCGCGAGCATCCCGCGTACGTCGATGAGCCTGGCCTCGGGAATGTCGCCGGCCTTCTCCTTCAACCGGCCGGCGTGAACGGTCGTGATCCGGTCGATCATCGCGGAGCGGCCACCGCCCACGTCGACGGAGAAGGCCGTGAGCGTGCCCGCCATGTCGGCGGCTTCGACGTACGCCGTCAGAACGTTGTCGCCGTACAGGGTGTGGTAGAAGTCGCCGGACACGATGAGCCGCACCTCTTCGCGGTCGGCCAGCCGTACCGTCCAGAGCTCCCCGAAACGGTGGGTCACGCCGCCGCCCCGCCCTGCTCGTCCTTCAGCACGTCCCGCATGTCGGTGGCCATCGCGGCCTCGTCGGCCTCCTGGCCAGCCGTTGCCGGGGACCCGTAGAACGCGGCGCGGGCCATGAGGTCGTGGTGGGCCGTGATCTCCCGGAGCAGCCCGCGCTCGATGACGGCGGACAGACTGAGGCCGTTCGCCTCCGCGTGAGCTCTCGCCTTCTCCAGGATCCAGGGCGCGATGCTGATCGACGTCTTCTCCTTGGCCATGCCTTGACTATAGGTCACCGGCAATACCGGCGGTAGGGGTCGGAGTATTACCCCTGTTTGGTAGCGCAGGGGTGCTTCGTGAGAGGGGATCCGCCGCCACGCGATCATGGTCGCCATCAACACGTACGCTCCCGGTGCCGGTCCTTGGAAGGTCGGTCACCGCGTCGTGGCCGGTGTGACCGTACGCCCGGTCGCGTGCGGGCGGCACGCTGCGTCGGTTCAAGCGTTGACTTATACAAGTGAGTGCGGGCTCCGCATATCGAGTAGAGATTCGTTCATGAACACAGAGCGCCACCCGACGACCAGAGCACCGGGGGAGCAGGGGCCGTCCGGACCGTCGAGCCCGTACGGCCCGCCCGCGTCCGGAATCGAGATTCCGGACGCCCTCGCCGCCTCCCACGCCCGATATTTCGGCGAGGTCGGCCGGGCCTGGACCGCCGGGCTGCCCGATCTGGCCGCGGACTTCATGGAGCGCTGGCGGTTGCGCGCCGACGGCCCTTCGTTTCATGGAGTCGTCGCGCTGGTGCTGCCGGTGATCTGCGCGGACGGTACCCCCGCGGCGCTCAAGCTGCAGCTCGTCGAGGAGGAGACGCTGGGTGAGCCGGTCGCGCTGCGCGCCTGGGACGGGAACGGGTCGGTGCGGCTGCTGTGCGACTCGACCGAATCGGGGGCGATGCTGCTGGAACGGCTGAACCCCTCCCGATCGCTCTCGGCCGTCCAGGACGACCTGGCCGCTCTCCAGATCCTGTCCGAGCTGCTGGCCCGCCTGGTCGCCCTGCCCGCGCCGGAGGGCCTGCGCCGCCTGGCCGACGTCACCGCGGCGATGCTCGACCACGTTCCGTGGGCTCAGGCGCGGCTGGCCGACCCGGGCGACCGCCGCCTGCTCGACACCTGCGCGGGCGCCGTACGGGAACTGCTCGGGGAGCCCGGCGACCGGCTCCTGCACTGGGACCTGCACTACGACAACGTCCTGGCCTCCCACCCGTCGTCTTCCGGGCGTGAGCCGTGGCTGGCGATCGATCCCAAGCCGCTCGCCGGCGATCCCGGGTTCGAACTGCTTCCCGCCCTGGACAACCGGTGGGACGAGATCGTCTCCAGGGGCGATGTGGCGCGTGCCGTACTGCGCCGGTTCGACCTGATGACCGAGGTCCTCGGCCTGGACCGGCGGCGTGCGGTGGGTTGGACGCTCGGCCGCGTCTTGCAGAACGCGCTGTGGGACGTCGAGGACGGCGAAGGTGCGATCCGACCCGAGCAGAAGGCGATCGCCGCGGCGCTGCTGGCCCGGCCCGGATCGCCGTAGCCCGTCTCGGGCCGCCGTCGGCCCGGCTGGTATGCCACTACCTTGCGGTATACCTTCGGCGCGGGCACAATCGGCCGGGAGATGAACCAGCCCACGCCCGCTCCCGGCTCTCTGCGCGACCTCGCCTACGAGGCGATACGCGAGCGGATCGTCGAGGGCGCGTGGCACCCCGGTCGCCGGATCGTCGAACGCGATGTGGCCGCCGAGCTCGGCATCTCACGCATCCCCCTGCGCGAGGCGCTGCGGCGGCTGCACGACGAGGGGCTCGTCATCCTCGTCCCCCGCCAGGGGGCGCTGGTCAGCCCCTTCACCCCGGCCGACGTCTCCGACCTGTTCGACATCCGCGAATACCTCGAAGAACTGGCCGCCCGCCGCGCCGCCGAACGCGCCGACGAGAGCGTCCTGTCCCGCCTGCGCGAATCCCTGCGGGCGGCGGAAGACGCACGGGCGCGCGGAGACGAGCGCGGCCTGGCTCTCGCCAACGCCACCTTCCACACCGAGGTCGTCAACGCCTCCGGTAACGCGCTCCTCCAGTCGATCATGGATCCGCTCGCCACCAAGCTGCGCTGGCTCTTCCGCCTGACGTCGGTGCGCGACCCCGGCCGGCAGTGCGCCGAGCACGCCCAGCTCTACGAGGCGATCGCCGCGCGCGACTCGGAGAAGGCCGGCGCGCTCGCCCGCGCGCACGCCGCCGCGGGCCGCGAGCTGTCGATGCGCATGGCCGAGGAATGGAGCGATCCGCGCTTCAACCCGATCACGGCCACCCGAACCCGGCGGCGCGCCCCCAAACCGTGACAACGGGCCGCGCCGCCCAGGCCGACCTTCGCTCGCGAGCGCTCAGACGAGCCGGCCGTCGCGGGCCACGACCCGTCCCGCCCGGACCACCACGTCGCGGCGCGGCAGGTCGATCACAACCTGCGGCAGGCACTCGCCCTCGACCAGCATGAAGTCGGCGGGCGCCCCCGGCCGCAGATCCGCCTTCGGCAGCCCGAGCAGATCGGCGCCGCCGTCCGCCGCCAGCCGGAAGCACGCCTCCAGCTCCTCGTCGAGGCGCAGGTCGAGGGTCCAGCCAAGCAGCCAGGCTCGGTGGAGCATGTCCGCGTTGCCGTACGGGCTCCAGTTGTCGCGTACGCCGTCCGAGCCGAGACCGACCCGCACGCCGCGCTCGGCCAGCCGCCGGAAGGGCAGCACGGTCGTCGCCGACGGCGCGACCGTGGTCAGCGCGATGTCCGCCGAGGCCAGCAGGTCGGCCGTCGCGTCCAGCTCCCATCCGGAGAGGGTGGCGACCGCGAAGGCGTGGCTCACCGTGACCTTCCCCCGCAGGCCGAGCGCCTCGGTCCGCGCGGCGATCTCACGCAGCGGGCCGAGCCCTCGCTCCCCGACGTCGTGCAGGTGGATGTCGACAGCCAGCCCGTATCGCTCGGCGATCCCGAAGACGACGTCGAGCTGCCGGTTCTCCCCGGACGTGCCGTCGCCTGACACGCGGTCGAAGCCCGCGGGGTCGATCCCGCCCACCACGTCGATCAGGCCGCCGGCGGCCGCCTCCTCCAGCAGTTTGGCGGCGCCTGGTGTCCGCTCCACCCCGTGCTGCGGGAACGCCACGAGTTGCACGTCGAGGACGTCGCGCAGCTTCTCGCGCGCCTCTGCCACACCGGTGACGCCCTCCAGCCCGTACGCGGGCGCCACGTCGGCGTGGGCGCGCATCGCGCGCGTGCCCTGTGCGGCGGCGTGCGCCATCAGCCGCCGCGCGCGCTCGGCGACCGGGGTGGGCAGGGCGCGGTGCAGCTCCACATCCCCGGCCACGTACTCGGCGATGCCGCGGGCCGGTCGGCGGCTGTGCCAGGGCTCGCCCCAGGCCGTCTTGTCGGGGTGGATGTGCGCGTCCACCAGGGTGGGCAGGGCCAGCCGCCCGCCCCCGTCGACGTACTCGACCACGGCGCCGTCCGGGACGGCGTCCGCCAGCACACCGTCCACGGCGACCAGGTCGACGGCGGGCCCGCCGAAGGGGCGTACGTCGCGGAAGACGGTGGCGGAAGCGCCGGCGATCGTACGGGTGTCGGCATCGGCGGTGTGGTTCGTCATCGCGATCTCCCTCGAAGCATTTTGGTATACCAGTATTGCACTCTCGGCCGTCCGGGCCCGCTCGGAAGCACCCCCGGGGAGTGCGGAGGGGGTCGAGCGGTCGTCGCCGCACCGGATGGCTCGCCGCGCCCCGCATTCCGAACAGGCCCGATGTCCGGGAAAACGTCCATCGCGGCTGTCGTGCCCCACACGGTGGAGCCGCGCCCGTCGGTCGGCGAGGGCATCGCGGGCTACCAGGCCCGTTGGACGCCGGGTTCGGGGGCGGGCAGTCCCGCCACCGGGCAGCCGTCGGTCGCCACGACACGTCCGGCGTGCATCACCATCAGGCGCCAGGGGTGCGCGGCCACCGCCTCGGCGACGCTCGCCGCCGCGACGGCGACGAGGTCGGCGCGGCTGCCCGGCTCCAGCCCGTAGCGGTCCAGGCCCAAAGCGGCGGCGGCCTCCGTGGTGACGAGCGAGGCCGCGACGCGCAACTCGTCGTCGGTCATCAACTCCGAACGCAGGCCGATGATCGTCGCCCGCTCCAGCATGTCGCCCGTGCCGTACGGCCACCACGCGTCGCGGATGTTGTCGGAGCCGGCGAAGACCCGGACGCCCGCCTCGCGCAGTCGCAGGACGGGCGGCATCGACCCGGCGGGGCCGTTGGTGAGGATGGACACCCCCGCGGCCGCGAGCGCCGACGCCGTCCGGACGAGCGTGGCGTCGGCGACCTCGCCCAGGCAGTAGGCGTGGCTCACCGTCACGCGGCCGCCCAGCCCGAGCGCGGCGGTGCGGGCGGCGATGTCCCGCAGCTGCCCGGCCCCGATCTCGCCCGGATCATGCAGGTGGATGTCGACACCGACGCCGTGCCGCTCGGCGAGCCCGAAGACGACGTCGAGCTGTCCGTTCACGTCGCCGTCGAAGCCGTGCGGGTCGAGGCCGCCGACGAGGTCGGCGCCTTCGCGCAGTGCCGCGTCCAGCAGGTCGGGCACGCCGGGCGCGGTGATCACCCCGCTCTGCGGAAACGCGACGATCTGTACGGTCATCAGGTCGCGGACGCGCTCGCGGACCTCGAGCAGCGCGTGCAGGTTCGCCAGGCCGGCCTCGGGGTCGACGTCGACGTGGGACCGAGTGTGACCGGTGCCGTGCCCCACCATGCGATGGGCCAGCCGCAGGGCGCGCTCGGCGACCGGGACGATGAGCCCCCGCCGAGTTCGGAGCTCCGCCTCGACCCGCTCTCGGATCGTGCCGCCGGGGACGTGCGGCTGCCAGGGAGCTCCGAGGAACGTCTTGTCCAGGTGGGAGTGGCCGTCCACGAAGGCGGGGAGGAGCAGCGCGCCGCCCAGGTCCACGCGGCCGTCGCCGACGTCTCCGGCTGCCCGGGCGCACTCGGTGGGCGCCCCGCCGTCCGAGGCGCGTTCACGGATGGACGCGATGAGACCGTCGCGGAGGGACACGTCGACACGCCGCCCGTCCGGGAGTGTGACGTCGGCCAACACCGAAGGGTAGGAACGGCTGCTCTGCATACGGGGCTCTCCCAGGGCGTGAGGGTGTGCGATTCGGGCGTATGGGCCCGTGACGCCTGCGCTAATTACTGGTATACCAAAGTTCAGGCTAGCGGCTTCCCGGGACGAGCGGTCGCCTCGCCTGCCGCCTCCGCTCAGGCGGGGGCGTAGCCGCGGGCGCGGACGTGGTCGGCGACAACGGCGGCGAAGGCGCGGGCGGCGGCGCTCTGGTAGGCGCTTTCGCGCCGCAGCAGGGTGACGGTGCGGGTGGGCAGCGCCGACGCGAGCGGGATCGGGCGCAGGGCCGGGTGGTCGTGCGTGACGGCGTCGGGGAGGACGGTGGCGACGGAGCCGTGCTGGACGATCTCGATCAGAGCCTGGACGGAGTTGGCCTCCACCACGACGCGCGGGCTGACGCGCTGCCGCCTGAAGTACGCGTCGATGTGCCCTCGGGTGGCGAACTCGCCGCTAAGTGGTCCTCGCCGGAAGTCCCTCGGGGGTTGACGGTTCACCAGTTGGCGTGCTGCTCGTAGTCAGGTGTCGGTGTTGGACACGTAGAGGTCGCAGACCAGATCCAGGGCCTCCTGTGGGCT
>NZ_BSSE01000030.1 GCF_030268965.1 Microtetraspora sp. NBRC 16547
TGAAAGGCGTCGCCGTTGGGGGGAGTCTCGCCATAGGCGAAGGCACCTCCACGGTGGGAGGCTTTCCCGCATCCGGAAGCAGGCCGCTGCTCCGCGGCCGGAGCGCCGTTGTGGACGGTGCCGCTGCCGGCAGACGTGGGTGCCGCGCAGTCCTTATCGGGGGCAAGGGCTGAACTGCCGTCCGACCTCCAGGACTTCGCCCGCGAGGTGATCTGATCCCACCACTCGGAATCACACGGCCCAGGCGGAGAAGGACGCTCGTCTCGCGAAAAGAACTCCAACGATCCGAAGAACTCCGCCACGCCCGCCCCCTCCCCGACTATTCGAACGCGCATCTGAATAATGCCACACTCGAACACGCATTCGCAACGGATTCACAATGCATTTTTGCGGGGCGTCTATTTATAATGGAATTTCGCGATATGTCCTCTTTTCTATGGCGGACGCGGCGTGGCCATCGCCTGTGCTGTTACCGGTGTGACGCCCCCCAAGTCTCGTCTGTATGGGTAGGTCGGTCTTGTCTAGCGTTCAGCCGTCGTCTCATCGCTCGGGGCGGGTGCTGTGCTGTACGCCGCCGCCTACCGGTTCATCCCACTCCACTCGGGGCTGAGCGATATTCCTGGTGTGTGGACGCCCGGTGGGTGGTTGAACGGGGTCGAGTGCGCGACGACTCCGGACGGTCCGCAGTTTCCGATGGCTTGATGGCTTGCGTGCCTGCGAACGTGCGGCATCCTGGCGTCGCGTCGTGTCGCGATCCCGTGACGGGAGCGCGACACAGCACCATGTCGGCTTTCAGTGCGCGGAAGTTGTGAGACGGTTCGACGATTTGTAGCGGTTTTCGATTCGCCTATGGGGGGAAGGCGGCAGATGCGACGACATGGTGTGAATTCTGGAAAAGAGGGATATTTTACGGCCAGTCCCTGGTGAAATGTCAGAATCAAATAGAAACCCGAAGCGAGGGGATGTCGCCCTCGCAGATCGGCGCAGCGCAACACCGCTGTGAGGTCGCTGGCAGGGGTCGGGGCGGCACGATGTTGTGTCGCTGACAGGGATCGGGGCGGCGCGACGTTGTGCGAGGTCGCCGTCGAGGTCGCCGTCATGTGGCCTCCGCCGCCACGCACGGGCATGCGTCCATCGGCCGATGCTGTGCCTCGCCGGAGCGTCAGAATGGGTTCATGGTCGTCTCCCGAATACCTGCTTTGGCACCCGGCGCACCTTCGAAGGTGCGGGCGCGCCTTCGAATGCTGGCTCTGCTCGAGATGGGCAACATCCCGTTTCAGGCGTTGGTCTGGTTCGGGCTGGTCGGCCTGCCTGTGACGACGGCGAACTTCGTGGGGTTCGCCCTGGTCGCGGTTCTTCTGACTCAAGGCGCGCTCTACTGGGCGGCCAAGCTGCGCCAACTGCGTAAGCCGGGCGTCCTCCCCGGGGCGCAGGCCTTTCTGATCGCGCGAGTGACCGACGTCCCGCTGCTGGTGACCGGGCTGACGATCACCGCCGGTGCCGTCGTAGCCGATCCTGGGCGCGATTCGTGGCCCGGCCTGGCGTTCGCGCTCTTCGCGGTGCTCGAATACATCAACTACTTCCACGTGCAGCTCATGCATGACACTGCGGCGGATTTGCGCAGTCTGGCGAACGGCGGGTTGCGGCCGTCGCACCTCGCCCGTGATCTGGCCCGCCATCGGCGGCGGTGACGAGGCTTCGGGCCGGCTGCCGCCGAATCCCGCGATCGGTATGGGTTCCGCGACCGGTACGGGGGCCCTCGTGGGTTCTCCGATCGGTGCGTGGGTTCCGCGATCGGTATGGGTTCCGCGATCGGCGCATGGGTTCCCCGATCGGTGTGTGGGTCCCTCGTGGGTTCTCGATCGGTACGGGGGGCGGCGAGTGGCCAGATGGGACGACAGATGGCGACGCAGTGTTGCTATCGTTAGCGACATGATGTCGCCAAATGCCCGCAAGGGTTGGCTGCCCCTCGTCGTGCTCGCGCTGGGGACGTCGATGATCGTCGTGGACGCGACGATCGTGAACGTCGCCGTTCCGGCGATCATCGCGGATCTGCGCCTGACCGCGACCGACGTTGAGTGGGTCAACTCCATCTATTCGTTGACGTTCGCGGCGTTGCTCATCCCGCTCGGCCGTACGGGCGATCTGCGCGGCAGACGCCGCCTCTTCGCGTCGGGGGTCGCCGTCTTCCTGCTGGCCAGCGTCCTGGCCGCCGCCGCGAGCAGCGGTCCGACGCTGATCGGCGCCAGGGTCGTCCAGGGCGTAGGGGCGGCCATGGTCATCCCGATGACCCTCGCCATCATCAACTCCACCTACACCGGCAGACAGCGCGTGATCGGGTTCGCCGTCTGGGGCTCGGTCATCGGCGGCATGGCAGGCGTCGGCCCGCTGGTCGGCGGCTGGCTCGTCACCGAGTACGGCTGGCGCTCCGCGTTCTGGGTCAACCTGCCCATCGGGGCGTTGATCCTCCTTGGCACGCTCCGCGTGCCCGACTCGCGAGACGAGCACGCCTCCGGCCATGACCCCCTGGGCATCCTGCTCACGGTGATCGGCACGACCTCGGTCGTCTTCGCACTCATCGAAGGCCAGAAGTACGGCTGGCTCACCCCGCTGCGGCCCGCGGACCTTCTCGGCGTGCGATTCGAGGGTGTCACCCCCGTCCCCTTCGCGTTCGGCATCGGGGTCGTAGCCCTGATCGCGCTGGTGCTGGTCGAGCGGGCCAGGGGGCGGGTGGGACGTCCCGTCCTGATCGACCTGACGCTGTTCGCGCTGCCGAGCTTCCGGTACGGCGCGATGGCCGCGATGGTCGTGGCGCTGGGCGAGTTCGGGTTGATCCTCGTGCTGCCGCTGTTCCTGCAGTCGGCGCTCGGCTACAGCGCGTTCCAGACCGGGTTGGTGATCGCCACGCTGGCCCTGGGCACCTTCTTGGCCGGCGGCATGGTCCCCGGCCTGGTCAAGAAGGCGAGCTCGCGGATGGTGGTGCAGATCGGCGTCGGCCTGGAAGTCGTCGGCGCGCTCGGCATCGCCCTGTCGATCGACGCCGAGATGAGCCCGTGGCGGCCGGTCCCATGGCTGGTGGTCTACGGGCTGGGGATCGGGTTCGCGTCGGCGCAGCTCGCCAGCGTGCTGATGGCCGATGTGCCGCCCAGGCAGTCGGGCCAGGCGTCCGGGCTGCAGAGCACGGTACGCCAGGTCGGCGCGGCCCTCGGGGTCGCGGTGCTCGGCGCGGTGCTGGTCACGGGGCTCGGCTCGTCGGTCGAGCGGCACCTGGACGACTTCCCGGCCCAGGTACGGACCGAGGTGGCGCACGCCGTGCAGGAAAGCGGGGGAGTGGCCATCGCCGGGCTGCGCGAGCCGGAGATCCACGCGGCGGCGGTGGCGGCCTCCGCGGAGACGACCCGCCGCGTCACGCTGCTCACGGCGCTGATCCTGCTGGCAGGTGTGGGGGCCACGCTCCTACTTCCGCGTGCCGCCGCGCCCGGCCGCGGCCACACCGAAGCCCTGGCCGACGGCGGAGCCGAGACAGGCGACGACGAGCAGGAGAGATCGACAATGGAGCGGGTCGACTAAGTGCCCCTCCCGTCAATCTTTGCCCCGTCGCGTCGCCCAGAACGGCACCTCGCTGCGTTGTCGCCCCACCCACGAAAACTCCTCGCAAGCTCGGACTTTCCGCGGGGCCCGGGAATGTCGGCCGTAGGCTCCGCTACGAGCTCCTCCTCCGCCTTGCGATGCACCGCCCTGGACACCGCTCCTTCCGGGCAAACCTTGCCGGTCACGGCACCAGGAACGGCTTCATGCCGGGGAGGTCGCGCGGGGCCGGATACTGGAAGGCCGGCACTGGAGGTGGAGATGCCAAGGATCAGCGCGGCGACCGTCGCCGACCATAGGGCCAACCAGCACGCCGCCCTGCTCGACGCGGCGCGCGTGGTCCTGGCGGAACAGGGAGTCCAGGCGCTCACGCCGGCGGCCGTGGGGGCCCGGGTCGGCCTCGCCCGATCGAGCGTCTATCGCTACTTCGCCTCGACCGCGGACATCCTCGCCCAGCTCGTTGAGGACGCCTTCCCCCGGTGGCTGATCCGCCTGCGCGCCTCCCTGCGGGACGCGGGTGACGGCGCGATCTTCGACGACAGGATCCGCGCGTACGGCACGGCGGTGCTGGACTTCGTCGGCAGCCCCGACTACGCGCTCGTCCCGGCGTTGCAGGCGGTCGGGCTGCCCGACGAGTGCCGGGAACGCGTGGACGAGCTGCACGAGTCGCTGATCGAGCCGCTCAGAGAGGCGCTGGACGAGGCCGGGTACGACCACGCGGGCCTGCGCGCCCACCTCGCGTGGGGCGTCCTCCGTGCGGGATCCCGCCTCCTGAGCGACGAGGAGCGGAAATCCGGCCGGCAGCGGCCGTCCGGTGACGAGCGGCAACCCCATGAGGAACATCCCGAGGAACATCCCGACGAGATCGTCAGGGTGACCCTCGACACTCTCTGCCGCGCCCTCCGCTGACCGGCCCGGCTGCCGCCCGGGTTCCGAAGGGCCGTGGATTTCCTCGGCGGGCGGCCGGGACTGTCCGGCTGCCCGCCGTCGCCTTCTGTTGACCGGCTCGGCCTCCGGGGCGATCAAGGCTGTGCTTTCACCCTCGGCCGTGTGGCTGGTTCTGTGGCCGGCGATATTCCCATCTGTCTCGTTGCGAACTTCCGTTTCGCAAACAAGATGCCGACATTCTGGAATGATCGCGGGATATTCCTCGCGTACTTCGAGACTGACGGACAGTGACTGATGCCCCCCATGGATCAAATCGCCGCCTTCACGTCGGACCATCCAGTCGGTACCGCCCTCATCTGCGCTTTCGCCCTGATCATTCTGGTCCTCGGATATTTCGTGCTTCGCGCCGCGTATCGGGTGTTGGCCGACCTTTTCCGACGTTTCGCCGCACCCCGCCCGGCGGAGGACATTCTCACGATCGTCGCCGCGACCATCGCCACGGGCGTGTCCGCGCAGGGCATGTGGCGTTTCTCGGGCGACGTCCTGGGATTCGACGGCCCCCTCCGCCTCCTGCTCTTCGCCTTCATCGAAGTCGCCGTCATCACCAGTGCCGTACGGGCCCGCCGGAACATGAGGGAGAACTATTCAGCGGGCATCGACGGCATCGCCGTGTGGGTGTTCACCTGCCTGTCGGCCGTGCTGTCCAGCATGGACGCCCGTAGCGTGGCCGAGGCGCTGTTCCGGCTCGCTGCCCCGCTCGTCGCGGCGTGGCTGTGGGAACGCGGCATGGCGATCGAACGGCACCGCATCACTGGGCGGGCCCGAATCAACTGGCGGATCACCCCGGAGCGCGTCATGGTCCGGATCGGGCTGGCGGAGGCCGGCGACCGCACCGCGAGCGAGGTGGACGCCCATCGCAGGCTCACCCGCGTGGCACTGGCCGCCAAGCGTGCTCGCGCGCTGCGCGCGGCCGGGGCGTCCGACCGGAAGATCCGCGCCGCGCTCACCAAGCTCGACCGGGCGATGGACCAGGCGGTGGAGTACACCGGTCTGGCCGTCGACTCGGCCCGGCAGCAGGCGTTGCTGTCCCAGATCGGTGCGCTCTACAACACGTCCGCGCTGATCGACCTGAGCCCGCCCGTCCCGTGGGCGCCCGAAGAGGAGAACAAGAACCAGCAGACCGCGCAGGCCGGGCATCCCTCGCATCCCGCCCTCCTCGCCGCAGCGGGCCTGGCGGGCGCCACCGTACCGGCCGGACCCGGAACTCCGGCAGGCGCGGCGCTCCTCGATGACGACGATGACGAGGACCTGGAGATGGTGGAACCGGCCCCTCCGGTCGACACGGCGCAGCGCGCCGCGCTGATGCGCGCCGCGCGTCAGTACTGGGACAGGGAGATCGAGCGCCGCTTCGTTCCTCGCGCGGCCGACATCGCGCACGAGATCGGCATTCCGCTGGCGACCGCCCGGGAGTATCGCGCGCTCTGGAAGCTGGAGCCCAAGGCCCACGCCCTGTTGGAGACCGTGTACAACGAGCACGGGATCATCGACACCGGGACGTTTCCGGCGATCACCACGCTCGAGAGCGTCCTGACCGTGAACGGCTCCGCCGCCCCAGCACTGACCGCCCAGCACTGACCGCCGACACTGACCGCCGACACTGACCGCCGACACAGACCACCCGGCGCTGCCCTACGCCGACCGTTCAGCACGGACCGTTCAGCACGGACCGTTCAGCACGGACCATTCAGTACGGACCATTCAGTACGGACCGTTCAGTAGCGGCGGGCCCAGCGAGGTTCGACGTTCGTCCACGCCTCCTCCCAGCGTCGCTGGTTGCGGCGCTGCATGATCCACCGGAGGAGGCCGACGAGCATCGCCAGCACGGCGGCGATCCCGGACAGCGACGCGAGGGCGATGATCGCGGTCGCCATGATGATCTCCAGTGTGCTCGCGGGTTCGCGGGACGGCTGGTCGTCCGCGTTGACCCAGACGCGCACCTCCGTGCCGGGCGTGGCTGTGCTCGCCACCGGGATCACCGCCTGGTGGATCCCGCCATCGGGCGTGTGCCAGCGGGCGCCAGCCCGGAAATCGGCGGCCCCGCCGAGCCGCGCCGTCCGCGCCGGGGAAGGCTGCTCGTACAGCATCGCGGTCACCTGGTGTTTGCCCGCGTTCTCCGTCTGTGCGGTGACGTACGCCGATCGGGTCGCGTAGTACGTCGCAAGCGGCATGATCACGGAGAAGAGGAGGAGCAGCGTGATCAGGATCGCCGACTCCGCGTGATCGGCTGTACGGCGCAGCGGATTGCGGTCCAGCCCCAGGAATCTGGCGGCTCTCGCCGGTACGCGCGTATTCATCCCACACCTCCACACGTGCTCGAAGCTAGGGAATCCCCATCGCCGGGCACAGTGCTGATCGGCCCAGGTCAGCAAGGACCTTCGTCCGTTCCTCCGTCGGCCCGCGTGCCGGGCGGAAGGCAGCGGGCGGGCCGGGGTCGGGGTTCGTTCGGAGGGTTCGCGGTTCCGGCCGATGGTCCCCACCGCCAGGGACCTGTGGCCCTGCCGCACCGCCCCACGTCTGGTGATGTTCTGGAGGTGTAGGCGCGCATGAGAAGGGAGTCGGAGATGGGTGCCATCGCACGCAGGGAGGCCGGGTGGCCCTTCCCGGACCTGCTGGAGTGGCTGGAGTCGCCGATGATGGGGCTGCGCACGACGGCGGAGCTCATCCGGATAGAGGACTACGTGGAGGGCGACCGCTACGTCGTGCGGGCCGAACTGCCCGGCATCGACCCCTCCAAGGACGTCGACATCACCATCACCAACGGGGTGCTGGAGATCCGCGCGGAGAAGACCCAGCAGACGAGGGAGCGTCGCCGCTCCGAATTCCACTACGGAGCGCTCTACCGGTCCCTCACCCTGCCACCCGACGCGCGGGAGGACGATGTCCAGGCCATGTACAAGGACGGTGTCCTCGAAGTGAGCGTCGGCCTGGAGAAGGAGAAGAAGATCGAGGGACGGAAGATCCCGATCCAGCGGACGGCGGGAGAGGAGCAGCCGACCGGGGAGTGATCCGGGGGAGTGACCCGGCTGAACGGGCCGAACGGGCGAAGGGCGGGAGCGTCTCCCGCCCTTTCTCGCTGCTTTGGGCACCGCCCCGCGTAGAGGGCGCGTCCGGACTGGGATCCGTCCGGAAGCCGCTACTTACGGCCCCAGCGCGAGGTGTCGTCCTCTCCCCACTCCAGCCTGTCGACGACATCGACCACGCCGTGGACCCGCCGCGCCATGGCGACCACGATCGCGGCGTCGCTGCGCCGGGTCGTCCATCCGGTCAGCGTGACGATCCCCTGCCACACCTCGACCTCGATCTGCGAGGTCTCCAACCAGAGCGAATTCCCGACGACGTCGTCGCGAACCTCCTTGGCGATTTGAGTGTCGCTGCGTACGAACACCCGGAGCATGTCCTGGCGGCTGATGATGCCGATCAGAATGCCCTCCGCGTCCACCACCGGCAGTCGCTTGACCCCGTGCTGGTCCATCAACCGGATCGCGGACACGACGGAGGCCCCAGGCGGGATCGTCACCGCGGGGGACGTCATCAACTCAGCGGCGGTGTCACCGTGGGCGGTGTCCTTGATGCTGTGGTTCTTCTCCGTCAGGCGGTGCCGCAGCCGGGAGCGCAGCGGCGGCTGGTAGCCCTCCCGGTAGTACTGCTCCTTGAACTGTTCCTTGCGCAGCAGGTCGGCCTCGGAGATGACCCCGATCACATGTCCCTCGCCGTCGACCACGGGTACGGCGCTGACGCTGTGTGCGATGAGCACTTCGGCGACGTCTTTGAAAGGAGTGCTTCCGTTGACCGACACCACATGCGTGGTCATGACGTCCTTCACTTTGACGCGCATCATGTGCCTCCAAACACGGTCAGGGAATGCCTGCACCAATCAAAGTGGCGCCGGACGGCGGCGGGCAGAGGTCGTAAGTCCCAAACCGGAGGGCCGTTCGGGCATATGAATCCGCCCATGATCGCTTCACATCGCCTCACGTCCGTTCTGACACCCTCTTCCACTACGGCAGCAGCACCGCCGCTCCCTCGACGCGGTCGGCGGCCAGGTCGGCCAGGGCCTGGTCGGCGGCGTCGAACGGATAGGGCGTGGTCGCGACCCGGGGACGGTACGACGCGGCGAGGTCCAGGAAGACCCGCCCGTCCGCGCGGGTGTTGGCCGTGACGCTGCGCAGTGTCCGCTCCTGGAACAGGTGCCGTTCATAGTTCAGCACCGGGATGTCGGTCAGATGGATTCCGGCGACGGCGAGTGTCCCGCCGCGGTCCAGGGCCGCGAGGGCGGTCGGTACGAGGTCGCCCACCGGCGCGAAGAGGATGGCCGCGTCGAGCGGCTCGGGCGGCGCGTCCCAGGCTCCGACCGCGGACCGCGCGCCCAGCGTCATGGCCAGCTCCCGTGCCTGCTCCGATCGCGTCATCACGTGTACGGCGGCGCCCTGGGCGATGGCGATCTGCGCCGTCAGGTGGGCGGAGGCGCCGAAGCCGTAGATCCCGAGGCGGCCCCCGAGCGGCAGGTCCGAGCGGAGCAGGGCGCGATAACCGATGATCCCGGCGCAGAGCAGCGGCGCGAGAGTCTCGGCCGCCCCCTCCTCCGGCAGGAGATAGGCGAAGTCCGCCGGGACGGTGACGTACTCGGCGTAGCCGCCGTCCGCGTCCCAGCCGGTGTAGGTGGATGCCGGGCACAGGTTCTCCGCCCCGCGAAGGCAGTAGCGGCACCGGCCGCAGGTGGAGCGCAGCCAGGCCACGCCCACCCGGGTGCCGGCCGGCGGCCCGTCCGTGCCGGGGCCGTGCCCCTCCACCCTGCCCACCACCTCGTGCCCGGGTACGGTTCTCGGCCGCCGCGGGGCGAGGTCGCCTTCGGCCAGGTGGAGGTCCGTACGGCAGACCGCGCAGGCCTCGACGCGCACGAGCAGTTCGCCGGGGCCGGGAACGGGAACGGGGAGCCGCGTCCGTTCGAGGGGATGCATGGCGATCGGCCCCGGACGGGCGACCACCCAGGCGTCCATCCCGCTCAGCGCTTCCTGGCCCGGAGGCGCGCGATGGTGCGTACGGTCAGCAGCGCGACCACCATCACGATCTGGCATCCGATGACCAGCTTGTTGACGTCGACCACCGGCTGCCAGCGCACGGTTCCGTCCTTGATGACGAACACGCCCGCGGGGGCCGCGCCGAGGCCGAACCCGGCGCCCACGCCCTCGCCGGGGTTGTCGCCCTCCTGCCTTCCGCTGCCGCCGCCCCCTCCGCCGGCGACGCGGGCGACCGGGATGACGGTGATCCCCTCCTGGACGATCGGCTCGCCGAACACCCGCTTGACTGTCGGTTTGTCCTGAGCTTGCTCGATCATCTCGATTATGTCCATCATGATCCCCTTTTGCGTCGAATGTCCTCTTACTCATTCCCGCGTACGCGGCACGAAATGTCGAAGGCGGCGCTCCTCATGCCGTGCTTCTGGCGCCGGACCCATGGATCCGCAGGGTAGACAGGGATGTATGAGGCCCACGATGAGGGGGAGATAAAGATGATCATTGTTGGAGTCGACGGATCGGCCGCGGGGCTGGAGGCGGCCGCCTGGGCGGCCCGGGAGGCGGCGCTGCGTGGATCCTCGCTGCGAGTGGCGCACGCCATGCCGAAATGGGCGTCCGAGAAGCCCGGGCACGGTCCGTACATGGACGTCGCGAAGTGGATGCGCGAAGGGGCCGAGTCCGTCGTCGGAGAGGCGTTGGACCGGATCGGCGAGCAGGAGGGTGACGTGGCCGTCGACTCGGCCCTGCTGCCCGGTGACGCCAGGATCGCGCTGATGAAGGCGGCGGAGGAGGCGGAGCTCCTGGTGGTCGGCAACCACGGGCTCGGCGGCTTCCGCGGCCTTCTGGTGGGGTCGGTGGCGCTCGGGGTGGCCGGCCGGGCGGCCTGCCCGGTCGTCGTGGTGCGCACGCTCCCGGCGAACGACCGCCGCAAGATCGTGGTCGGCGTCGACGGGTCACCCGCGAACGCCGCAGCCGTCGAATTCGCGTTCGCCGAGGCATCGCTCCACGACGTGGAGCTGCACGCCGTGCACGTCTGGCGGGGGCTCGTCGCCGGTGGCGGCTTCGAGGCCGCCGCGTCGGTCCAGGAGGAGGACGGGCTGCGCGCCATGCTGACGGAGGCGCTGGCGGAGGCGGCACGGCGCCACCCGGACGTGAAGGTCACCGAGCACGTCGTCAACGGGCACCCGGTGGAGGTCATAAAGGAGGCGTCGGAGGGGGCGGGACTCCTCGTGGTCGGGTCCCGGGGCCGGGGCAGGCTGGCCGGGCTGGTGCTCGGCTCGGTCGGCAATGCGCTCCTGGAGCACGCCGACTGCCCGGTGGCCGTGATCCCGCCGCGCTGAGCACGGGCCAGGGCAGAGCCCTCAACACCACCGGCCCTGCCCTGGACTTCCTGCCGCGGATCGTTCGGCCAGGCCTGCCGCGGATCGACTGATCGGCGGCGGGCCGGGGCCTCAGCGAGCCCGAGACGACGACGGCGCGGCGAACTGCGCAACGTCCTCGGCGCCGTCCTCGATCAGTTTGGCGGCCAGGTCGGACAGGGCGCGCCCCGCCGCGAGCTCGTCCCCGATCTGGGGAACCGCCCGATCATGAGGGTTGCGCCGAGCGTGCGCCACGCTCTCGTGCCTGGTGCTGGCGTCACCTGCGTGGAGTACGGCTCTGGCCGTCGTCACCTGGTCGGCATCGTCCTCATCGATGAAGATCTCGATGTTCCATTCCTTGGCTTCCATCGCGAACACCTCCCAGTTCAGCCTTCCCTCCGTCCCAGGCGAGCGGAAGGGACTTTTGGCCTGGTATGTCGCGATTTAACAGCTTTTGCTGGGAATTTGCGTCAAAAGCCGAGGATCCGGCGCCCGCTGATGTGGTGCGGGACGATGCTGATGTACGCCTCGCGCGCGCCCCCGGCCCAGGGCTCGACCCCGGTGCCGGCCGCCTCCTTCACCTCGTCCGCCGAAACGTGGTGCGCGGGTCCCTGCACGAGCACGCTCCACCCTTCTCGGTTCACGTCGTCGATGCGGTCGACCTCGAAACCGATCGTGAGCTCGACGCCCTCCATGCCGGTGCGCATCGCCTCCTCCATCGGGCCGCCCTGCTGCGTACGGAAGACGATCGCCCCGTTGTGGACCTTGAAGTTCACCGGGAAGACCGTCGGCCCGCCCGGCCCGCTGAAGGCGACCCTGCCGACGCCGCCGGGAGCGATGAGACGCATGCACTCCTCGGGATCGAGTGTGTGCAGCACCGGGTGCGACGCGGCGAGTCCCTGGCCCGGCGGCCGATCCATCCCGCCGCCGAGAAGGTCGTCGGGGGTGGTCTCCAACGCCGCTGCCAGCCGCAGCAGCGCCTCCTCGGTGATCGAGGCGGCCGTCTCCTCGATGTATTCCACGAAACCGGGGGCCATTCCCGCGCGCTTCGCCAGGTCGTCGCGGCTGAGCCCCAGCTGCTTGCGGTGATAGGCGATGCGGCGGCCCAGGTCGCCGGGCGAGACCGTTCGGCGAGACATCGGCTCCCCTTCTTTCGATCGGATGTCAGGACACCTTCATGTGCGACGGTACGCCGTTCCCGCCGGTGTCGTCGCGATACCCCTCCCAAGACCGCTTATACCGCCGTAACCGGGGCACTCTGGGACCTAAGCCCCTTTGGCGGAGGACGTACGCCGCTGCCCAGCGGCTCAGCCACGGGCGGACGCTGGTCGGGGAGCGAAGTAGGCGCGGCAGCGAGGGAGGAAACCATGTCCGTCACCGTCAAGGACGTCATGGGACGTGTGGCGATCGCGGTCCAGGAGGACGCGGGATTCGCCGACATCGCCGCCGCCATGGAGAGGTTCAGGGTGGGCGCGGTGGCGGTCGTCGACGCCGAACGCCGGCCTGTCGGCGTGGTGTCGGAGGACGACCTGCTGATCCGGGAGACCGGTGCTTCCGGAGGACCCAGCGTGATCCTGGACGCCGGTCGGCGGCGCCGCGAGCAGCGCAAGGCGGTCGGCGTCACCGCCGCCGAGATCATGAGCACGCCACCGGTGACGGTGACCCCCGGGACGCCCGTACGGGTCGCCGCCCGCCTGATGCACGAGAAGCGGATCAAGCAGCTGCCGGTGATCGACCCGGTCAGCGGGCGCATCGCCGGGACCGTGCACCAGTCCGACCTGCTGCGGATCTTCAACCGCCCGGTCGAGGACGTACGGGCGGACATCACGGACGTGATCATCCGGCAGGCCGATCCGGAATGCCTGGAGATCGTCATCGAGTCCGGCATGGTGACCATCAGGGGAAGGGTGCGGCGGCGCTCCCAGGTCTGCCATCTCGTGGAGGCCGTACGCGCGGTCGAGGGCGTGATCGACGTGACGACCGAGATCACCTTCGCCAAGAACGACCTGGTCGTCCCGCCGCTTCTCTAGGTTTGCCGACCACGGATGTCGGCGACCGCGGTAGGCCAAGAAGATCCACGGAACACTCCCCGGCCCCGCTCGGCCGTGCTCCGGCCTCCTCCCTGGCCGGAGCACCCGCCTGGCGGGTCACTCGCCGCGACCGACCTTGAGCCGCGCGGCGAGGGCCGCCGCCTGCGTGCGCCGCTGCATGTTGAGCTTGCTCAGCAGGTTGGAGACGTAGTTCTTGACGGTCTTCTCGGCGAGGTAGAGCCGCTCGCCGATCTGCCGGTTGGTCAGCCCCTCGCCGATCAGCTCCAGGATGTGCCGCTCCTGCTCCGAGAGCGCGGCGAGCGGGTCCCTCTTGCCGGCCTGCTCGCGCAGCCGCTGCAGCATGGTCGCCGTCGTCTGCGGATCGAGCAGCGACTGGCCCGAGGCCACCGTCCGGACGGCGCCCACGAGATCGGAGCCGTGGATCTGCTTGAGCACGTACCCGGCGGCCCCGGCCATCACGGCGTCGAACAGCGCCTCGTCGTCGGCGAAGGACGTCAGCATGAGACAGGCCAGCTCGGGCATCCGCGAGCGTACCTCCCGGCAGACGTCGACGCCGTTGCCGTCGGGCAGCCGCACGTCGAGGACCGCCACATCCGGCTTGAGCGCCGGGATGCGCGCGATCGCGGACTCGGCCGTCCCGGCCTCGCCGATGACCTCGATGTCGTCCTCGGCCTCCAGCAGGGCCGCCACACCGCGTCGCACGACCTCGTGGTCGTCCAGGAGGAATACACGAATCATGTCATGCACGCTAGCGTCCGTTTCGTCTGGATGGGTAGAGAGCGGGCACCGGCCGGGCCCAGTCCGGGGCGGAGGTCCCGAAGCCGTGGGACGTTGGGCCACTGCGCGGCCGTTCCGCCTGATGATGGAATGGAGATCACAGGCCCCCGAGAAGGAGACGTGCCATGACCGGACCCATCGTCGTCGGAGTCGACGGTTCCCCGCAATCGACCGCGGCGGTGGACTGGGCGGCGGACGACGCCGCGCGCAGGGGCGTCCCGCTGAAGATCGTGCACGTCCGCGAGCCATGGGCGAACAAGTACCCCTTCCACCGGGTCGAGGGATTCGACCAGTCGCTGTCCGACTACTGCGAAGGCGTGATCAGCGGGGCCGCCAAGCGCGCCAGGGAGCGCGTCCCCGGGCTCGCGGTCACCGCGGAGCTGGCCACGGGCATGGTCGTGGAGAAGCTGAAGGCCGAGTCCAGGCAGGCCGCCGCCCTGGTCGTCGGCAGCAGGGGCATGGGCGGCTTCGCCGGTCTGGTGCTCGGATCGGTCGGGCTGGGGGTCGCCGGCCACGCCACCTGCCCGGTCGTGGTCGTACGCGGACCGGGTAAGGCCGGGCAGCGGGAGATCGTCGTCGGCTTCGACGGCTCGGAGCACTCCGAGGCCGCCATGCGGTACGCCTTCGAGGAGGCGGAGCTGCGCGGCGTCGGGGTGCGTGTCGTCTACGCGTGGCAGATACCGGCGTTCACGCCGTTCGCGATCGGCTACACCCGGGCGCTCGACGAGGTCCTCGAGCAGAGCACGGACATCGCGCGCCGGCAGCTCGCGCCGTGGCGGGAGAAGTACCCGGACGTCCCGGTGACCCAGTCGGCTGTCTGCGGGCATCCGATCGCCGTCCTGTCGGATTTCTCCCGCGGGGCCGACCTACTCGTGGTCGGTTCGCGCGGGCTCGGCGGGTTCGGCTCGGCCGTGCTGGGATCGGTCGGCCACGGGGTCCTGCACCGGGCTCACTGCGCCGTCGCCGTCGTGCGCCCGGGAGAGCCATCGTAAGCCGGCGCTCGTGAGCCGGGAGAGTTCGTAAGTTCGGGAGAGTTCGGGAGGGGTCATGAGCCGGGGAGAGGAGAAGGGATGAGCGTGGAGAACCTGACCGCGGAGCAGATCATGACCCGCGTACTGGTCACGGTCACCGTCGATGAGTCCCCGCTGATGGCGTGGGAGCTGATGCGCCGCGGCGGCGTCCACCACCTGCCGGTCGTGGACGACGACTGCCACGTGCTCGGCATCCTGACCAGGGAGGACGTCGCCGCCACCTGGTGCGGCGGCGGCCCGGACGAGCACTCGCGCCGCCAGGTGGGCAGCCTGCTGGACCGGCGCAGGCTCCCCAAGGTCGGCCCGGGGCACCCGCTGTCGCGGATCACGGGCGTCATGCTCGACGTCGGCTGCGACGCCGTTCCCGTCGTCTCGGCGGCGGGGAGGCTACTGGGCCTGGTCACCGTCAGCGATGTCCTGAGAGCCGTCGCCGGCCGTGCCGTACAGGGGGAGAAGGGCCGGGGCGAGGTGCGGACCGGGCTGTTCCACCTCAATCCCGTGCTCCCGCCAGACTGATCGCCCACCTGTGCCGTGCCGGAGGACCATCGGCGGATCATGGACCGACCTTCGGCCCTGAACGCGCCGCACGGCCCGGCGGACACTGGTCGCCGGAGGTGATCTTCATGGCACGGGTACTGGTCGCGTACGGATCCACGAGGGGGTCCACGGCCGAGATCGCCGAGTGGATCGGCCGGGCGCTGCGCGAGGAGGGCCATCAGGTCGACGTCGTCGCGGCGGGCGATGCCGCGGATGTACGTGCGTACGATGTGGTGATCCTCGGCGGCGCGGTCTACGCGAGGCGATGGCACAAGGACGCCCGGAGGTTCGCCCGCCGTCACGCGGCCACCCTGCGCGCCCTGTCGGTGTGGCTGTTCAGCAGCGGCCCGCTGGACCACTCGGCCGTGGAGCGGGAGATCCCTCCCACGCCGAACGTCACCCGGTGGTGCGCCCGGCTGGAGGTCCTCGGCCACGTCACGTTCGGAGGGCGGCTGGCCTCCGACGCCAAGGGCTTCCCCGCGTCCACGATGGCCAGGAGCATGGCGGGCGACTTCCGGAACCCCGCCCACGTCACGGCGTGGGCGAAGGCGGTGGCCCGCGAGCTGGGGTGACGAACCGGCCGCCCGCCGGGTAGGAGCCCCGTCATGGGGCACCTGCCGGCGTACGCGCCCATGCTGGCCCGGCTCGGGCAGTTGCCATCGGTGGCGCAGGACGAGCTGTTCGGCTACGAGATGAAGTGGGACGGCGTCCGCGCCATCGGCTACGTCGAGGACGGGCGGCTGCGCCTGGTCTCGCGCAACGGGCTGGACGTCACGGTCGCCTATCCCGAGCTCGGCCCCCTCGCGGACGCCGTCCGGGGCGCGGTCGTGCTGGACGGAGAGATCGTGGCGTTCGGGGAGCGCGGCCTGCCCAGCTTCGCCGCACTCCAGCCGCGGATGCACCAGCGCGACCCCGTCAAGATCAGAGTGCTGGCCAGGGCCACCCCGGTCATGTATCTGATCTTCGACATCCTCCACCTCGGGGACGCCACCACGATCCGCCTGCCGTACGTCGAGCGGCGCGAACTGCTCGACCGCACCATCTCGGCGGGGGAGCGCTGGGACGTGCCGCCGTACTCCGCGGGAGGCGGCGCGACGGTGTTCGAGAGCAGCCGCGAGCTGCTCCTGGAGGGCGTGGTCGCCAAGCGGCTGTCCTCGGCGTACCAGCCGGGACGGCGCAGCGGAGACTGGCTGAAGGTGAAGCACTTCCGCACCCAGGAGGTCGTCATCGGCGGCTGGAAGCCGGGCGAGGGGAGGCGCGCGCGGGGCATCGGCTCGATGCTGATCGGCGTGCACGACGAAGCCGGGCGGCTGGTCTACGCCGGGCACGTCGGCACCGGCTTCACCGACGCGATGCTCGCGGACCTGGCGGAACGGCTGGCGCCGCTGGACCGCGCGACCAGCCCGTTCGCGGACGAGGTGCCGCGCGAGCACGCGCGGCACGCGCACTGGACCGATCCCGTCCTGGTGGGGGAGGTGCGGTACGCCGAGTGGACCGCGGACGGCCGGCTGCGCCACCCGAGCTGGCGCGGGCTGCGCCCGGACCGGCGCGCGGCGGAGGTCGGCAGGGAACCCGGCTGACCCGCCGCCCGCTCGCCGATCACCGGCCGATCACCCACCGCAAGCCCGCCGCAAGCCCGCCGCTCACCGGCCGGCCACCCGTCCGCGGTGGCGTACCTGTGCGTGTACTGAGTTACGGAGGAGACATAACCTGGATTCTGTCGAGTCCGATTAGAGGCACGGCGGTCCGCGAGCTGAGGCGTTCGATGGCGGCGAAGACATCCCAGACCTCGAAGCGATCAGGAAACCGGCTGCCCGCCGAGGTGACGAGCTTCATCGGCCGTCGCCACGAGGTGGTCGAGGCCAAGCGTCTGCTGTCCCAGTCGCGCATCGTGACCTTCACGGGCCCCGGCGGGGTCGGCAAGACACGGCTCGCGCTCCGGATCGCCGCCGACGTGCGCCGGGCCTTCCCGGACGGCGTGTGGCTGGTCGAGCTGGCCGCGCTGGACGACCCGGACATGCTCTGCCAGACCGTCGCCGAGGCGCTGGAGATCCGCAACCAGTCGTCGCGGCCATGCGTCGAAGTTCTCGCCGACCACCTGAGGAACCGGCAGGCGCTGCTGGTGCTGGACAACTGCGAGCACCTGCTGCAGGACTGCGCCGTGCTGGTGGAGACGCTCGCCCGGGCCACGTCCGACCTGCGGATCCTCGCGACGAGCCGGCAGGCCCTCGGCATCACGGGCGAGCAGACGCTGGCCGTGCCCGCGATGACCTTGCCCGACGTGGACGGCATGGTCCTGCCCCTGGAGACGATGACGCAGTTCGACGCGGTACGCCTCTTCACCGAGAGGGCCTCCGCCGTGGTGCCCGGATTCGCGGTCACGGAGGCCAACCACACGACGGTGGAGCGGATCTGCCGACGGCTGGACGGGATACCGCTCGCGCTCGAACTGGCCGCGGTGCGGCTGCGGGCGCTGTCCCTCGACCAGCTACTCGATCGACTCGACGACCGGTTCCGGCTGCTCACCGCGGGATCGCGCGCCGTTCTGCCGCGCCACAGGACGCTGCGCGCGCTGATCGACTGGAGCTACGGCCTCTGCACGGAGCAGGAGCGGTTGCTGTGGGCGCGGGTCTCGGTCTTCGCCGGGAGCCTCGATCTGGAGGCGGCCGAGGAGGTCTGCTCCGAGGACGGTATCGCCAGAGAGGACGTGCTCGACCTGGTGATCGGCCTGGTCGACAAGTCCATCCTGATCCCGGATGAGCAGTCCTCGTCGATGCGGTACCGGCTCCTCGAGACGATCCGGCAGTACGGCAGGGAACGGCTGGAGGAGTGCGGCCAGGACGCCGTGATGCGACGGCGGCATCGGGACTACTACCGGCGTCTCGCGGCCGAGGCGGACCGGCTGCTGTTTGGCCCGGACCAGGTCGCGTGGTTCACGCGGCTCCAGCGCGAGCACGCCAA
Source organism: Microtetraspora sp. NBRC 16547 (assembly GCF_030268965.1). Lineage (GTDB taxonomy): Bacteria > Actinomycetota > Actinomycetes > Streptosporangiales > Streptosporangiaceae > Microtetraspora. The sequence goes on from NZ_BSSE01000030.1 coordinate 18,267, forward strand.
TCTGCGGACCGCGCTGGAGTACTGCTTCGCGCAGGCGGAGACCCGCGTCGGCCTGGAGATGGCGACCGACCTCCTCTACCACTGGATCACCAGCTACTACCTGAACGAGGGGCGCAGCTGGCTGGACAAGGGCCTGGCGGCGGAGAGCGAGCCGAGCGAGTCGCGGGCCAGGGCGCTGTGGGCCGACGCCTGGCTGGCCATCATCCAGGCCGAGATCACCTCGGCCGAGACGATGCTGGAGGAGAGCCGGGCTCTCGGGGAGAGCCTGGGCCTGGAGCGGATCATCCCCTACGCCGCGCTCTTCTCCGGGGTGGTCGCCCTCTACCAGGGAGACGCCCCCAGGGCGATCGCGCTGTACGAGGAGGCGGTAAGCCGCTATCGCGACATCGATGATCCTCTGGGTGAGGCGTTCGCCTATCTGCGGCTCTGCCTGTCGTACTCCCTGATCGGCGAGTCGGCCATGGCCGTCGCGGAGGGGGAGCGGTGCGTCGAGGTCTGCGACGTGTACGGGGAGGGGTGGCACCGGGCGTACGCGCTGATGGCCCTCGGGATCGAAGCCTGGCGCCAGGGCGACCACGTCCGCGCGGCCGAACTGGAGAAGGAGAGCCTCCGGTTCAACCGGTCGCTCGACGACCTGCTCGGCGTCGGGCTGGACATCGAGGTGCTCTCCTGGATCGCCGCCACCCAGGAGAAGTACGAACGGGCCGGCCGGTTGCGGGGAGTGCTGCAGGCCATCTGGGAATCGATAGGTACGGTCCTGTCGAGCTACGCGTATCTGATGCCCTATCGCGATGAATGTGAGGTCCGGATCCGCGATGGGCTCGGGGAAGCCGGGTACCGCGCCGCGCTCAAACGCGGGGCCAGGCTCCCGTACGAGGAGGCGGTCGCCTACGCGCTGGAGGAGGCGGCCCCCGAGGCGGAGCGCGTGGAGCGGCCCGCCGAGACGTCGCCGCTGACCCCCAGGGAGACGGAGATCGCCCAACTCGTCGCCCAGGGCATGAGCAACAAGGAGATCGCCGCCACGCTCGTGATCGCGCAGCGCACCGCGGAGGGGCACATTGAGCACATCCTGAGCAAGCTCGGCTTCAGCTCACGTGCCCAGATCGCCGTCTGGGTCCGTGAGCGGAACCACGCCGCCGAAGATCGCGAGTTCGGCGACTCCTGAGGTTCCCGCCGCGCGAACCAGCAGCACGGAGCGCCCGCCCGGACCAGCCTCCAGGATCAGCCATCCAGACGGCGGATCCCGCGCGTCGGTCGCCGGTCTGCCGGCCCTCAGGCGTGTCTCATGTCCCGGGCGTGGCTGTAGGTATGACGGATGGGCCCCGGGGGCGGGAGCTCCACCCAGACGGCTTTGCCGGTGGCGGTGCGGACGCACCCCCAGCAGCAGGCGAGCCGCTCGATCAGGTGCAGCCCGCGCCCATGATCGTCCTCGGAGTCCGTGCACGAGGCGCAGTCGATGGCGGCCGCGACGGCACCGCCGTCATCGGAGGCGTGGCCTCCAGAAGCTCTGTCACCGGAGGCGCTGTCACCGGAGGCGCTGTCCTCGGAGTCGCGGATCCCGTCGCGGGCACCGGTCTCGCTCATGGCGTGGCCGGGGTGGCGGGTCGTCGGCGGTGGCATCGCGTACGCGTCCTCGACCTCGCAGCGGAGGGTGCCGTCGAGGAGATAGAGGCTGAGCCTGGTCGGCCCGCCCGCGTGCCGCAGCGCATTGGTGACCAGTTCACTCACCACCAGCTCCGCGACGTCACGCTGGTCCCGCAGACCCCAGACCGCGAGCTGGGCGCGGGTCAGCCGCCGCGCCCGGCGCACGCAGGACGGTTGCGGCGTGAGGACCCAGGACGCGGTGTTCGGGTCGTCGTTCGGGTCGTCAATGGTTGGCAGGGGAGCGCGCGGCCTGTGGAGATGACCGGCGGCGGTCCTGAGCCAGGTCCGCGCCCGCCCCCAGGACGCACCGGTGAGATCCCGCCCACCGCGACTCGCATCGTCACCGGCAGCGCGACCGCCACCTGCACCGGCACCAGCACCGTCACCGTTGCTCGCTCCGGCGTCGTCACCGCCACTGCCGCCGTCCCCGGCACCCCGGCCGGCCCGGCGATCGGCGTCGTGCCCGCCGCCGCGCCCGCCGCTGTGACCGGCGCCGTGATCGAGTGTGTCCGCGGACGCGGACGGTGACACCTGCTCGCCCATGTTCTTTCCCCCCGGGTCCCTCGTCCGCCTGGACTCCGCCTGGACCTTGCCCCGTGCCAGCTTCTCTCCGGGCGTACGCCTGAGGGATGGGGATAAATCCCCATATAAGTACCCATATCGCACAAATTTGCCGCGATCATGGCGGCTGAGGCTCTTCGGGGCTCTTCGGGACCGGCTCGGGAGAGCCCGAGATGCGGGCGCTCGCCGAGGAGCCGCACCTGTACGACAGCGGGTGACGCTTCACGAAGAAGTCACGCGCGGCGCGGCGGCGCCGGAGTGATCAGGGATCGATGCGGCAGGGGGTGATCGCGCGAATTCGCCCCGACGGCACCGGTAGCATCGGTAGGTATACATCACAGGGTGAGGTGCCGCGAGCGCGTCGCACTCCGGCGCGGGATTCGCGGCCGTCGCATCCATCCGGAATCGTGCAAGGAGCAAGCGTGTCTGCCGCACTCGAAATACGCATCACCCTCGCCGGAGCCGAGCGCGTGGTGGCGGCGGGCACGACGGCCGGGGAGGCGCTCGACGCCGACGGCAGGTCGGTCATCGCCGCCAGGATCGACGGCGAGCTGCGGGACCTGGCCGCCGAGGTCGCCGAGGGCGACGTCGTCGAGCCGGTCGCCATCGACAGCGCCGACGGCCGCGCCATCCTGCGCCACTCCACCGCCCACGTCATGGCCCAGGCCGTCCAGGAGATCTTCCCGGAGGCCAAGCTCGGCATCGGCCCGCCCGTGGAGAACGGCTTCTACTACGACTTCGACGTCAAGGAGCCCTTCACCCCCGAGGACCTCAAGCGCATCGAGAAGCGCATGCGCGAGATCGTCAAGCAGGGCCAGACCTTCCGGCGGCGTCCCGTCAGCGACGAGGACGCCCGCGAGGAGCTGGCCGCCGAGCCGTACAAGCTGGAGCTGATCGGGCTCAAGGGCGGCGCGGACGACGCGGGCGACGGCGCGAGCGTCGAGGTCGGCGCCGGCCAGCTCACCATCTACGACAACCTCGACCCCAAGTCGGGCGATCTGTGCTGGAAGGACCTGTGCCGCGGTCCGCACCTGCCGACCACCCGGGTCATCCCGGCGTTCAAGCTCATGCGGTCCGGCGGCGCCTACTGGCGGGGCAGCGAGAAGAACCCGCAGCTCCAGCGCATCTACGGCACGGCCTGGGAGTCGCGCGAGAAGCAGGACGAGTACCTCCACCTGCTGGAGGAGGCGGAGAAGCGCGACCACCGCAAGCTCGGCGCTGAGCTCGACCTGTTCAGCTTCCCGCCGGAGCTGGGCAGCGGCCTGCCGGTCTTCCACCCCAAGGGCGGGATCATCCGCAAGGAGATGGAAGACTACATGCGCAGACGACAGGCGGAGGCGGGGTACGAGTTCGTCAACACCCCGCACATCACCAAGTCGTCGCTCTTCGAGACCTCGGGGCACCTTCCCTGGTACGCCGACGACATGTTCCCGCCCTTCGAGCTGGACGGCACCGAGTACCGCGTCAAGCCGATGAACTGCCCCATGCACAACCTGATCTTCAGGTCGCGGGGGCGTTCCTACCGTGAGCTGCCGCTGCGGCTGTGCGAGTTCGGCTCGGTCTACCGGTACGAGAAGTCGGGCGTGGTGCACGGGCTGACCCGGGTGCGCGGCATGACGCAGGACGACTCGCACATCTACACCACCAGGGAGCAGATGGCCGACGAGATCAAGTCTCTCCTGAGATTTGTGCTCAGCGTGCTGCGCGACTTCGGGCTGCCGGACTTCTACCTGGAGCTGTCCACCCGCGACGACTCCGAGAAGTTCATCGGCGACCCCGCCGAATGGGAGGAGGCCACCCAGGCGCTGCACCAGGTCGCCATCGAGTCGGGGCTGGAGCTGGTGAACGACCCGGGTGGCGCGGCCTTCTACGGGCCGAAGATCTCCGTGCAGGCCAAGGACGCGATCGGCCGCACCTGGCAGCTGTCCACCATCCAGCTCGACCTGAACCAGCCCAAGCGGTTCGGCCTGGAGTACCAGGCGGCCGACGGCAGTCGCCAGACGCCCGTCATGATCCATCGGGCCCTGTTCGGCTCGATCGAGCGGTTCCTCGGTGTGCTGACCGAGCACTACGCCGGCGCCTTCCCTCCCTGGCTCGCTCCGGTTCAGGTCGTCGGCATCCCGATCGCCGACGCGCACGCCCCCTACCTGCAGGACGTCGCCAAGCGGCTGCGGGAGCAGGGGATCCGGGTCGAGGTCGACACCGCCGACGACCGGATGCAGAAGAAGATCCGCAACGCGCAGAAGGCCAAGGTGCCGTTCATGCTGCTCGCGGGCGACGACGACATCGCGAGCGGCGCGGTCTCCTTCCGCTACCGCAACGGCGAGCAGAAGAACGGTGTCCCGATCGAGGAGGCGATCGCCGAGATCGTCGACGCGGTCGAGCGCCGGATCCAGGTCTGAGACACCCCGGGCGGTGTCCCCGCGAGGGACCGGCGCCCGGGCCGCTCACCAGAAGCCCCCGCCTCCGTTCCGGAGGCGGGGGCTTCGTCGTCGTGCGCCCGGCACGGGCGGACCATCTCAGGCCGCGCCGCCGTCGGCGTCGCGGGCCCGGAACGAGTTGTGATTTATCCGGCATCTGCGGATGTCGCTGGAGCCGTACGCGAGTGCCGTCGGGGGCCGGAATATGCTGGCCCGCATGACGAACGAGCCGGAGCTGCAGCCGGGAGCGGGAGTGCCTGACGCGTTTGGGAGGCTCTGGACTCCGCACCGCATGGCCTACATCAAGGGGGAGAACAAGCCCAGCGGATCGGGGCCCGGGGACGGCTGCCCCTTCTGTGAGATCCCCGCCATGAGCGACGAGGACGGCCTCGTCGTCGCCAGGGGCTCCACCGTGTTCGCCGTGCTCAACCTGTATCCGTACAACTCGGGTCACCTGATGGTGTGCCCGTACCGGCACGTCGCCGACTATGCCGATCTGGAGGAGGCGGAGACTGCCGAGCTGGCCGACTTCACCAAGCGGTCGTTGCAGGCGCTGCGCAAGGCCAGCGGTGCGCAGGGGTTCAATGTCGGCATGAACCTGGGCCAGGTCGCCGGCGCGGGCATCGCCGCCCATCTGCACCAGCACGTGGTGCCCCGGTGGGGCGGCGACACCAACTTCATGCCGGTCGTGGGGCACACCAAGGTCCTCCCGCAACTGCTGCGCGACACGCGGGACCTGCTCGCCGACGCCTGGCCCACGCCCTGACCCCGGCCGACTGACCGATCCGCGCCCTCGATCCGTGCCCTCGATCCGCGCCCTCGGTTCGCGTTCCCACGCGGAGCGCCGGGGAGGGGCGATCAGGGGAGCGTGACCTTGACCTGGGCGGGGGCGCTCTCGTTGTTCAGCCGATCGAGGGCGGTGACGTAGTAGTCGCCGCTCTCCTCGGCCGTGTATGAGAGGCGGTCGTCCGCGGAGACGACGGCCACCAGGTGGTGCGCGTCCACGGTCGTGCAGTCGGCGTTCTTGCCGGAGGCCCGGTAGACGGCGTACGCCCGGGCGCGGGAGGACGGAGACCACGTCAGCGTCCCGGCGGCGCTCTTCAGGCTCGCCGGTGCGGCCGGAGCCGTCGCGGGGAGGCCCTTGATCACCGGAAGCAGGGCGGGCCGCGTGTAGTGGTTCTTGACGATGCGGTCCAGGACGCCCAGAGGGTTCGTGGCGAGACTGGCGGCGCTGAAGTAGACGTCGCCCTTCACCTCGGGGTACTGGCGGTTCACGGTGAGGTGGGAGGGCATCTCGGCCGGTTTCGTCCAGGCGGGGGTGTCCTTGGTGCCGACGCGGTACAGCGCCTGGCCGATGTAGAGATCGACGTCGCTGCCGCGCACCGCCTCGGCCCACCAGGGCACGAGCGCCTCGTAGTCCGCCACCGAGAACCCGCGGGGCCAGTAGAGCTGCGGGACGAGGTAGTCGACGGAACCCGCGCGGATCCACGCCTTCGCGTCCGCGTAGATCGCGTCATAGGCCGACATGCCCTTCGTGTCCGACCCCTTGGGGTCGTCCGACTTGTTGCGCCAGATGCCGAAGGGGCTGATCCCGAACTTCACGTACGGCTTCGTCTGGTGCACGGCCTTGGACACCTGCGCGACCAGCTTGTTGACGTTGTCCCGCCGCCAGTCGGCGAGCTTCACACCCTTGCCGTACGCCGCGTGCGCCGCGGCGTCGGCGAACCGCGTGCCGTTGCCGGGATACGGGTAGAAGTAGTCGTCGAAGTGGACCCCGTCCACGTCGTAGCGGCGCACCACGTCGGTCACGACCTTGGTCACCCAGTCGCGCACCTCGGGCAGGCCCGGGTTGTAGTAGAGCCGTCCCTCGTGCTTGACCGTCCACTCCGGGTGCACCCGCGCCGGATGCCCCTCCGGAAGCGCCGACACGTCCGTCGTGAACGCCGCGCGGTACGGATTGAACCACGCCTGGAACTCCAGACCGCGTTTGTGCGCCTCGGAGATCAGGAACGGCAGCGGATCCCAGCCCGGATCCTTGCCGGGAGTGCCGGTGAGGTACTGCGACCAGGGTTCGAGCGAGGACCGGTAGATCGCGTCGGATGCGGGCCTGACCTGGACGAACACCGCGTTGAGCCGGCGTTTGACGGCGTTGTCGAGTATCGCGGTGTACTCCGCCCGCTGCCGCGCCGGCGTGAGCCCCGTCCTCGACGGCCAGTCCGAGTTGTGCACCGTCGCGATCCACACCCCGCGGAGCTGCCGCTTGGGAAAGGAGCCGCTCGCCGTGCAGGTCTCGGCGGCCGCGGCCGTCCGCACCGTCGTCGGGGTCTTCGGAGCGGGCTGGGGCCCGAAGGCGTACGCCGCGCTCGCGCTGGCGGCGGCGACGACCAGGCTGGCCAGGAGCGGACCCCGCACCGACAGCACCCGCCCCGCCGTGCGGTCCTCATTGATCGCCCGCCCGCGGCGGCCCTCCCGATTCGCCATGGGTCATCAGTGTGGCATCGACGAACGGATGGTTTGGCCCGAAGCGGGAACCCGGGAAGGAAATTACCAGCGACCGCACCTATCGGCGGCCGGGCGCCGAGGTGCCCGGCCGCCGATGGATCAGCGTTCGGCCGCGGCCGTGACCTTCTCCGCGAGGTGCGGCGGGAGCGGCTCGTAGCGCAGGAAGTCCCGATGGAACGTCCCCGTCCCGTGGGACATCGAGCGGAGATCGACGGCGTACCGTGTGATCTCCAGCTCGGGCACCTCGGCCTTGACCAGGGTGCGTCCCGAGCCGACCGGCTCGCTGCCGAGGACCCTGCCGCGGCGCGCGGACAGGTCCGACATGATGGCGCCCACGAACTCGTCGGACACCAGGACGGAGACCTCGTCGACCGGTTCGAGCAGCAGCGTGGGCACCTTGCCCGCCGCCTCCTTCAGCGCCAGTTGCCCGGCGATCTGGAACGCCATGTCGGAGGAGTCGACGGAGTGGGCCTTGCCGTCGTACAGCGTGACCCGGATGTCGACCACGGGGTATCCGGCCACCACCCCGCGCTCCATCTGCGCCCGGACGCCCTTCTCCACGGACGGGATGAACTGGCGGGGGATCACACCCCCCACGATCTTGTCGACGAACTCCAGCCCGCCCCCGGAGGGCAGCGGCTCCACCTCGATGTGGCAGATGGCGTACTGTCCGTGGCCGCCGGTCTGCTTGACGTTCCGGCCCATGCTCTGGGCCCGGCCGCCGAACGTCTCCCGGAGCGGCACCCGGAGGGGCACCCGCTCCACATCCACACCGTGCCGCCTGGCCATCCGGTCCAGCAGCACGTCGGCGTGCGCCTCGCCCATGCACCAGAGCACGAGTTGGCGGGTCTCGGCATTGTTCTCCAGGCGGAGGGTCGGATCCTCGGCCACCAGGCGGGACAGCGCCTGGCTGAGCTTGTCCTCGTCCGCCTTGGATCTCGCCCTGATCGCGACCGGCAGCAGCGGATCGGGCATCTCCCAGGCCTTCATCAGCAGCGGCCGGTCCTTGTCCGACAGCGTGTCGCCGGTCTCGGCCCTGGACAGCTTGGCGATCGCGCAGATGTCCCCGGCCACGCACTTGGCGACCGGGCGCTGCGCCTTCCCGAGAGGCGAGCCGAGGCCGCCGACGCGCTCGTCCACGTCGTGGTCCTCGTGCCCGCGGTCGGAGAGGCCGTGTCCGGACACGTGGACGAGCATGTCCGGGCGCAGCGTCCCGGAGAAGACCCGGACCAGGCTGATCCGCCCGACGTACGGGTCGCTCGTTGTCTTGACGACCTCAGCCACCAGCGGGCCGTCAGGGTCGCCGGTGATGTCCGTCACGGGCCGGCCCCCGATCGTGGTGATCTCGGGCAGCGGGTGCTCCAGTGGCGAGGGGAACCCCTGCGTGATGATCTCCAGGAGCTCCAGCATGCCGGTCCCCGGCGCGGTCGCCAGCACTGGGTGGAAGCTGCCCCGTGCGACGGCCTTCTCCAGGTCGTCGATGAGGATCTTGGTGTCGATGGACTCCCCGGAGAGGTAGCGGTCCATCAGGGACTCGTCCTCGCTCTCCTGGATGATCCCCTCGATCAGATCGCCGCGGTACTGCTCGATCAGCCCGAGCTGCTCCTGGTCCGGCTCCCGCTCGGTACGGCCGCCGCCCGAGTAGTCGAGGAACCGCTGGGACAGCAGCCCGAGCAGCCCCCTGCCGTCGACGGGCAGGTACAGCGGGGCGACGCCGTCTCCGAAAGCGCCCTGGCAGGCCGCGAGCACCTCGTCGAAGTTGGCCCGATGGTGGTCGATCTTGGTGATGACCACCGCGCGGGGCATGCCGACCAGCCCGCACTCCTCCCAGAGCATCCGCGTGACCCCGTCCACGCCGTCGACCGCCGAGACGACGAAGAGCGCCGCGTCGGCGCCGCGCAGCCCGGCCCGGAGGTCGCCGACGAAGTCGGCGTATCCGGGCGTGTCCAGTAGATTGATCTTGATGCCGTTGTGCATCAGTGGGGCGAGGGAGAGGTTTACCGAGCGCTGCTGGCGCACCTCCACCTCGTCGAAATCGCTGACCGTGCTGCCCTCCTCGACCCGGCCAGCACGTGCGATGGTGCCCGTCGCCGCCAGTAGCGCCTCGACCAGCGTGGTCTTGCCGGCTCCGGAATGGCCGACCAGCACGACATTGCGCACCGTGTCCGGCCGATCGGCCGAGGGTGCCCTGCCCGCGGCCCCTGTTGGGCCGCCGTTCGCCTTCTCCGCCACTTCGCCTCCCGGATCTGCGAGCGGCCGGGGGCGCCGGCCGCTCTGCCGTCGCTGCGCGCGCCCCTTGGGGTCGGCGGGTCCCTCGCCTCAGGTCGTGTCCCTCGTGGAGCCGCCGGGCGAGGACGGGCCGACCGTCCTCCCCGCCGGGAATCCCAGGCGCGTGTTCTTCACCTTTTACCCATGTGGCGCAGATCACAAGACCTTTCGGCGGAATGGGCTTGCTCGCCTCACCAGGCGTTCCATGGCCTACGATCGGAGCGCGATGCTGAACGTCCTGCGCCCCGCCGTGACCCGAGTGCTGACCCCCCTGGGGCGGGTGCTCGCCCGCCACGGGATCTCTCCCGATGTCGTCACCGCCGTCGGCACCCTCGGAGTGGTGGCCGCGGCGCTGATCCTCTTTCCCATGGGCCACCTCTTCTGGGGGGCTGTCGCGATCACTGTCTTCGTCCTCGCCGACCTGCTCGATGGCGTGCTCGCCCGGATGAGCGGCGGCACGGGCAGCAAGTGGGGCGCCTTCCTGGACTCGACGCTCGACCGGCTCGGCGACGCCGCCGTCTTCTCCGGGCTCATCCTCCACTTCATCCTCGAGGACGAGCCCGAGATCGTCCTCGCGGGCGTAGCGCTCTTCTGCCTCGTCGCGGGAGCATTGGTGTCATACGCCAAGGCCCGGGCGGAAGGGCTCGGGATGACCGCGAACGTCGGCATAGCCGAGCGGGGGGAGCGGATCGCCGTCGTGCTCGTGGCGACCGGCCTCTCGGGCCTGGGCGTGCCGTACATCCTGGCGATCGGGTTGTGGCTGCTCGCGGGGGCGAGCGCGGTCACGGTCGTCCAGCGGATGGTCCACGTCTACCGACAGGCGGTGGTCAGGTGAAGCGCCCCCACGGGCGTCTACCCGTTGCCGATCGGATCGTCGCCGCGAGCTACTCCGCGGGCTGGGCGGTGGTGCGCCACCTCCCCGAGAGCGTGGCCGGATGGATCTTCCGGTCCATCGCCGACGTGATGTGGCGCAGGCAGGGCAAGTCCGTGCGCCGGCTGGAGTCCAACCTGTCCCGGGTCATCGGGGCCGACGCGGCGGGCCCCTCCGTGCGCGAGCTCAGCCGGGCGGGCCTGCGCTCCTACTTCCGCTACTGGGCCGAGGCGTTCCGCCTCCCGTCGATGAGCCGCGAGCGGATCCTCGGCGGCATGCGCGCCAGCGGCGAGCAGGCGATCTTCGACAACCTCGCCAGGGGCCGCGGCGTTGTGCTCGCCCTGCCCCACATGGGCAACTGGGACGTCGCCGGGGCCTGGCTGGTGCACAAGGGCCACCCCTTCACGACCGTGGCCGAGCGGCTCAAGCCCGAGTCGCTGTTCGAGCGCTTCCTCGCCTACCGCCAGAGCCTCGGCATGGAGGTGCTGCCGCTGACCGGCAAGGATGGCGGCAGCGGCATGGCGTTCGGCACGCTCGCCCAGCGGCTGCGGGCGGGGCGACCGGTCTGCCTGCCCGCCGACCGCGACCTGACCGCCTCCGGGGTGGAGGTCGAGTTCTTCGGCGCCCGAACCCGCATGGTCGCCGGACCGGCCCTCCTCGCCGTCCAGACGGGGGCGGCGCTGCTGCCCGCCGTCCTGTGGTTCGACGGGCCCGACTGGGGGTTGCGCATCCACGAGGAGATCCCGGTCCCCGAGGAGGGCACGCGCCGGGAGAAGGTCGCCGTGATGACGCAGAGCATGGCCGCCGTCTTCGAGAAGGGCATCGCGGAGCACCCGGAGGACTGGCACATGCTCCAGCGGCTGTGGCTGGACGACCTGGAGCCGCGGGGATGAGGATCGGCATCGTCTGCCCGTACACCTGGGAGGTCCCCGGTGGCGTCCAGGCCCATGTCCGCGACCTCGCCGAGGCCCTCATCGCCGACGGCCACTACGTCTCGGTGATCGCCCCGGCGGGCGAGGACGCCCCTCTGGAGCAGTACGTCGTGTCGGCAGGCCGCGCGGTGCCCGTGCCGTACAACGGGTCGGTCGCGCGGCTCGCGTTCGGTTTCCTGTCGGCGGGCCGGGTGCGCAAGTGGATCCGCGAGGGCCGGTTCGACGTGCTGCACGTGCACGAACCGGCGGTGCCGTCCCTCGGCCTGATCGCCTGCTGGGTCGCGCGCGGCCCGATCGTCGCGACGTTCCATGCCTCCTACGAGCGGTCCCGCGCCATGTCGGTGGCCGCGCCGATGCTGCAGAGCGCCCTGGAGAAGATCACCGGGAGGATCGCGGTCTCCGACGCGGCGCGCAAGACGCTGGTCGAGCACCTCGGCGGCGACGCCGTGCTCATCCCCAACGGCGTCACGGTCGCCCGGTACACCGACGCCGAGCCGCTGCCCGGGTGGGGGCCGGACGGCGGTGTCGTCGGCTTCCTCGGCCGGATGGACGAGCCACGCAAGGGACTGCCCGTCCTGCTGTCCGCCTTCGAGATCCTCGCGGAGGACCGGCCGGGCCTCCGGCTGCTGATCGCCGGCCCCGGCGACGCGGCCGACGTGCTGGAGCGCGTGCCCAAGCGGTTCCACGACCGGGTGAGGCTGCTCGGCATGGTCAGCGAGGCCGACAAGGTGCGCGCCTACCACTCGGTCGACGTCTTCTGCGCGCCCAACCTCGGCGGTGAGAGCTTCGGCATCGTGCTCACCGAGGCCATGTCGGCGGGAGCGCCCATCCTGGCCAGCGACATCCCGGCGTTCCGGCGGGTGCTCGGGGACGGCCAGGCCGGCGCGCTGTTCGAGACCGGCAACCCCGAGGCCCTGGCCGAGGAGGCCGCCCGGCTGCTCGACGATCCCGCGCTCCGCGCCAAGCTGTCCGACGAAGCCCGGCACGCGGTGCGCAAGTACGACTGGTCCACCGTCGCCCGCGACGTGTTGCGCGTCTACGAGACCGTGACCGACGCGGCCGCCGGTGTCGTGGAGGACGACGCCCCGTGACGACCACCGTCCTGATCCTGGTCGTGGGCGTGCTCGTCGTGCTCACGGCCGTCTACATCTCCTGGCGGGCCGGCCGGCTCGACCGGTTGCACATCCGGCTGGAGACGGCGCACGCCGCGCTGGACGCGTCCCTCCTGCGGCGGGCCGCGGTCTGCCTGGAGCTCGCCGGGTCGCGCCTCCTCGACCCCGCGACCTCGCTCGTGCTCGCGGCCTCCGCCCATGAGGCCCGTACGGCCGGGCCGGATGAGCGCGAACACGCCGAGAGCGATCTGTCCGGGACGCTGCGCGCGGTCGTGGACCAGGAGCGGTTCCGGGAGAAGCTGGCCGAGCATCCGGCCGGGCCCGCGCTGCTGGAGGAGCTCGACGCCGCGGTCGCGAAGGTCGTCTACTCCCGGCGCTTCTACAACAACGCCGTCGACGTCACCCGTACGGCGCAACGCCGCTGGCTGGCGCGGTCACTGAGATTGGCCGGGCACACCGAATATCCTCGGTTCTTCGAGATCGACGACGCGCCACCGGCGGCTTTCGCTGCGGAATAGTCGGTTTTGACCGTTCCAAGAGGGATCTACTGTCTGACGCCGGTAAGCTCGTTGCCATTTCGCGGCGCGAGCCGGTGCGGGCGCGGCATTTCCTGCCGGTTCGGCCGGTTCTCCAAGGGAGGAGCTGAGGGGTGCGGGCGCAACGGGTGATCGGTGTCACGCTTGGTCTGGGGGCGGTCCTCGCCGGGGCGGCGTGCTCCTCCGACGGCGACGCCCCGCCCGCGCAGCCGCAGGCCGCGGTCGCCTCTCCGTCTCCCACCCCGCCGCCCGAGCACCCGTTCACCGGTCTCCCCGTGGCCCAGCGCCGTCCGGTGCTCGCCGTGAAGATCGAGAACACCTCGGCGGGGAAGCCCCAGATGGGCGTGCGCAGCGCCGACATCGTCTACGTCGAGCAGGTCGAGGGCGGGCTGACCCGCCTCATGGCGATCTTCTCGTCCAAGGTGCCGGCCGAGGTGGGGCCCGTCCGCAGCGCCCGCATCTCCGACCTGCACATCCTGCCGCAGTTCGGCAAGCCCGCCCTGTCGTACTCCGGCGTCCAGACCAAGATGATCCCGTACGTGCAGAAGGCGTCGCTGTTCGACGTCTCCGACAGCAGCGCGCCCGGCGCCTACTTCCGGGCGCAGGGCAGGTACGCGCCGTACAACCTGTTCGCGACCCCCAAGAAGCTGCTCGCCAAGGCCTCCCAGGCCAGCAAGGCCGACGACATCGGCTTCGTGTTCTCCGACGAGCCCCCGGCGGGAGGCGTCCCGAAGGAGAAGGTCCAGGTGCGCTACCCCGCGGCGCGCTTCGAGTTCGCCTGGTCGGAGGCCCACAAGCGCTGGCTGGTCAGCCAGGACGGCAAGAAGGACGTGGCGGCCGAGGGCGGCCAGCAGGGCGCGCCGACGATCGTGGTGCAGTGGGTCAAGACCGACAGGTCGGAGTTCCACGACTTCACCGGCAGCTACACGCCCATGGTCCACACCGTGGGCAAGGGCACGGGCGTCGTCCTGCGGGACGGCATGGCCTACAAGGTCAAGTGGGAGCGCCCCTCGGAGGAGGAGGGCACCACCTACACCATGGCCGACGGCTCACCGATGCCGTTCGCCCGCGGCCAGGTCTGGGTCGTCCTCGCCTCGCGCAAGCCCGTCGCCCCCTGACAGCCGGTACGCGGCGGCGGGGACGGGCGGGCCGCCCAAGGGTGTGGGCGGGGCGTACAAAAGGAACAGGTAACCCTTACAGGATGGCGCGTCGGGCCAAGGTTCGGTCAGGACCTAACATGGAGGGGATTCCATTGGTCCGCCTCGTGAGGTAGCAACGTGTCCAGCAGCACGCCCGAAGTCAACGAGACCGCCGTCGGCACCGCCCGTGTGAAGCGAGGCATGGCCGAGATGCTCAAGGGCGGCGTCATCATGGACGTCGTCACGCCCGAGCAGGCCAAGATCGCCGAGGACGCGGGAGCCGTCGCGGTCATGGCGCTGGAGCGGGTGCCCGCCGACATCCGCGCCCAGGGCGGGGTGTCCCGGATGAGTGACCCCGACATGATCGAGGGCATCATCAACACCGTCTCGATCCCCGTCATGGCCAAGGCCCGCATCGGCCACTTCGTCGAGGCCCAGGTGCTGCAGGCGCTTGGCGTCGACTACATCGACGAGTCCGAGGTCCTGACCCCGGCCGACTACGCCAACCACATCGACAAGTGGCGTTTCACCGTCCCCTTCGTCTGCGGCGCCACCAACCTCGGTGAGGCGCTGCGCCGCATCACCGAGGGCGCCGCGATGATCCGCTCCAAGGGCGAGGCCGGCACCGGTGACGTCTCCAACGCCGTCACCCACATGCGTACGATCCGCGCCGAGATCCGCCGGCTGTCCTCGCTGTCCGAGGACGAGCTGTACGTCGCCGCCAAGGAGCTGCAGGCGCCGTACGAGCTGGTCGCCGAGGTGGCCAAGGCCGGCAAGCTGCCGGTCGTGCTGTTCACCGCGGGCGGCATCGCCACCCCGGCCGACGCCGCGATGATGATGCAGCTCGGCGCCGAGGGCGTCTTCGTCGGGTCGGGCATCTTCAAGTCCGGTGACCCGGCCAAGCGCGCCGCCGCCATCGTGAAGGCCACCACCTTCTACGACGACCCCGACGTCGTCGCCAAGGTGTCGCGCGGTCTCGGCGAGGCGATGGTCGGCATCAACGTGGACGACATCCCGGTCCCGCACCGGCTGGCCGAGCGCGGCTGGTGATCGCGGCACTTCGCGGCTGAACCGACGGCGGTCCCGTAACTCGGGACCGCCGTTTCCGCATTTCAGGGGACAGCATTGCGGGACCCTGCCGGGTAGATACTTAGACAGGCTAAGTTAGTATGTCTAAGTATGACGACGGATGAAACACAGGTGCTGGCCGAAAGCCTGTCCCGCGAGCTGCGCCACCTTGTGCTGTTGCTGCGCCGCACGACGGCCGGCCAGCCGATCACCACCCAGCAGTACTCCGTGCTCGGCTCGCTCGAGGGCGGCGGCCGGCGCATGACGGAGCTGGCCGAGGAGCACGCGGTGCAGCTTCCCACGATGACGGTGCAGATCAACCGGCTGGAGGAGGCCGGGCTCGTGGCGCGCGCGGCCGACCCGTCCGACGCGCGGGTCCGCACCGTGGAGCTCACCGACGAGGGGCGCACCCGCCTCCACGCCGTACGGCGGGCCAGGATCGCCTACCTCGCCCGCCATCTGGCCGCCCTCACCCCCGAGGAGCGCGCGGCCGTCGACGTCGCCCTGCCCGCCCTCGCCAAGCTCGGCCGCAGCTGAAGGGGCCCCACGTTGTCGCAGCAATCCGGCGGGATCCTCCGCCAGCCCATCTCGAGTTCGGGAACGCCGTGCCGTACTACGTGGGAGCGGCCTGCTGCGTGGCCGGCATCGCGATCCTGTTCGCCCGGCGGCACCACCTGGCGGTTCTGGACCACGTCGACGTCGATCACACCTTCCAGGACGCCTCGCCCGCACAGGCATAAAGCGTATGGGTTGGGACGTTCTGCGCCTTGGTTCTACGCTGGGACCACCGCCGGACGAAAGGACGATCGTGACGACTGCGCCGTTGATCGGCGTGCTCGCCCTCCAGGGCGATGTGCGTGAGCATGCCCGCGCCATCGAGGCCGCGGGTGCGAAGGCGATGGCCGTACGCCGCAGGAGCGAACTCGACGCGGTCGACGCGCTGGTCATCCCCGGCGGGGAATCGACCACGATGTGGAAACTCGCGACCGTGTTCGACCTGCTCGAACCGCTCAAGCTGCGGATCAAGGAGGGCCTGCCCGCGTACGGCTCCTGCGCCGGGATGATCATGCTCGCCGACCGGATCGAGGGCGGCATCGACGGCCAGGAGACGCTCGGCGGCATCGACATGGTCGTACGCCGCAACGCCTTCGGCCGCCAGGTCGACTCGTTCGAGGCCGACCTCGACTTCGCCGGCAGGGGACGGCTCCGGGCCGTCTTCATCCGCGCGCCGTGGGTCGAGTCGGTCGGACCCGACGTGGAGGTGCTGGGCCGGGCCGAGCCCGGGGGTAGGATCGTCGCGGTCCGACAGGGACCTCTGCTCGCGACGTCCTTCCACCCGGAACTGACGGGCGACGCGCGGGTGCATTCGTATTTTGTCGAAATGGTGAGGGAGTTCTAGGCGATGTCCGGCCACTCCAAATGGGCGACGACGAAGCACAAGAAGGCCGCGCTCGACTCCAAGCGCGGCAAGCTGTTCGCCAAGCTCATCAAGAACATCGAAGTCGCGGCCCGGACCGGCGGCCCGGACCCGGACGGCAACCCGACCCTGTACGACGCGATCACCAAGGCGCGGAAGAACTCCGTGCCGATCGACAACATCGAGCGGGCGCGCAAGCGCGGCGGCGGCCTGGAGGCCGGCGGCGCCGACTGGCAGACCATCATGTACGAGGGCTACGCCCCCGGCGGCGTGGCCGTGCTGATCGAGTGCCTCACCGACAACCGCAACCGGGCGGCGTCCGAGGTCCGCGTCGCGCTGACCCGCAACGGCGGCTCCCTGGCCGACCCCGGGTCGGTGTCCTACATGTTCAACCGCAAGGGCGTCGTCCTCCTGACGAAAAACGGCGACCTCTCCGAGGACGACGTGCTGATGGCCGTCCTGGACGCGGGCGCCGAGGAGGTCAACGACCTCGGTGAATCCTTCGAGGTGGTGTGCGAGGCCACGAACCTGGTCCCGGTCCGCGCCGCGCTCCAGGACGCCGGGATCGACTACGAGTCCGCCGAGCAGAGCTTCCTGCCGAGCATGAACATCCCGCTCGACGAGGAGAGCGCGCGCAAGGTCTTCCGCCTCATCGACGCGCTCGAGGACAGCGACGACGTGCAGAACGTCTGGGCCAACTTCGACGTCTCCGACGAGATCATGGAGAAGCTGGAGGCGTAGGCCGGCTCCGCGAAGCCGCCGCCCGCACCGTGCCCCGGCCGCCATATGGCCGTGTTGTGGCTGTGTCGTGGCTGTGTTGCGGCGGTGTCGTGGCCGCGACGGTGAGGCGGGGGCAGCGCGGAAATCCGGTTGGCGGCGGATCGGCGCGCGGCATATTTTGAGCGCTCGTGGATATCCGTGATCTGACCGCCGACGACCTCGACGCGGTGCTCGACATCCGTAAGCGCGCCTTCGGGCCGATCTCCAGCGGCAACGCCGACATCTGGCGCCAGATGGTGGGGCCGCTCCTGTCGGAAGGGCGCTACATCGGTGTCCTCGACGGCCCCCGCTTGGTCGCGACCTCGCGGATCAACGCGTACACCCAGTGGTGGCACGGCCGGCCGCTGTCGATGGGCGGTGTCGCGGGCGTCACCGTGGCGCCGGAGGACCGGGGGCGCGGGATCGGCCGCACGATCATGCGGGCCACCATCGAGCGCGCGGCCGAACTGGGCCATGTCGCCTCCGCGCTCTATCCCGCGACCACGCCGCTCTATCGCGGCATGGGCTGGGAGCACGCGGGCGGTCTGAACAAGATCACCCTCCCCACCGAGGCGCTGCGCACGCTCGCCGCGGGAGACGCCCGCGCCGCCGGTGTGAAGCTGCGCCGGATGGGCCCCGACGACGCGCCGGAACTGATGGCCACGATGGCGCGGGTCTACGCCTTGACCCGCGCGTCCGGCCCGCTGTGCTACGACGAGCGCACGTGGCGGCTGTGGCTCGCCGATGACGACGACTTCTGCTACATCGCCGACGACGGCTTCGTGATCTACCGGTGGAGCGGCAGGGACATCGAGGTCGACGGCTGCGTGGCGGGGTCCGAGGCGACCACGCGAGCCCTCTGGTCGCTGGTCGGCACCGCCTCCTCGGTCGCCAAGTCGGTCACGGCGGTCATCGAGCCGAACGACCCGGTGCTCTGGCTGCTCCGCGAGCGGTCGAACGAGGAGATCAGGCAGACGCGGTGGATGTTCCGCCTGATCGACCTCCCAGCGGCTGTCGCGCGGCGCGGGTTCCCCTCGGGGGTCTCGCTGGACACGGTCGTCCACGTCGAGGACCCGCAGCGGCCGGCGAACTCCGGTTCGTGGCGGCTGGAGGTCTCCTCCGGATCGGGGACGGCCACCGCCGGCTCCGGCGACGGGCCCACGTTCACCGTCGGCGGCCTGTCCGCGCTGTTCGCCGGCGTCCCCACGGCCACGCTGCGCCGTACCGGCCTGGTCACGGGCGGCTCCGCCGAGGACGACGAGGCGCTCGACTCGGCCTTCCACTGCACGCCGTACATGATCGACTACTTCTGATCCCGCCTTATCCGCGATCTCGCGCCTCCTGCGGGAGTAGAGTTCTTCGCCGAACAGATGTTCGGCGAAGAACCGACCCGGGGGAGGCGTTCCGGTGCGATTGCCCGAGCTGAGGGTGATGGGAGTCGATCCGGGGCTGACCCGGTGCGGCCTCGGCGCGGTCGAGGGCCGGCCCGGCGCGGCGCTGCGCATGGTGGCCGTCGGGGTGGTGCGCACCCCCGCCGACGACGACATCGGCGCGCGCCTGGTCGCCATCGAGGCCGAGATCGAGCGCTGGCTCGACGAGATCCGGCCGGACGCGGTGGCCGTGGAGCGGGTCTTCGCCCAGCACAACGTCCGCACCGTCATGGGCACCGCGCAGGCGTCCGCGGTCGCCATCACCTGCGCCGCGCGGCGGGGCCTGCCGGTCGCGCTGCACACGCCGAGCGAGGTCAAGGCCGCCATCACCGGGAACGGTAACGCCGACAAGAAGCAGGTCGGCACCATGGTCACCCGGGTGCTCAGGCTCGACGCCATGCCCAAGCCCGCCGACGCCGCCGACGCACTGGCCCTCGCCATCTGCCACGTCTGGCGTGGGGGCGCGCAGAACCGGTTGGCCCAGGCCCTGGCCAGAAGAGGCGCCCCGGGGGCGGCCGTCACGCTCCCGCCCGGTTACCGCCATCCCGGGGCCGGCCGATGAGGCGCTCGATGACGCCGCCGGCCACCGGGATGTCGGTTCCTTCTGGTAGGACTGTGGTCCGCGAGGCCGGGCGGGCCGATGGGGGAGGGAGCGCGCAGTGATCGCATCCGTGGCGGGCCGGGTGACCGGGATCGGGCCGGAGGCCGCCGTGATCGAGGTCGGCGGTGTCGGCATGCTGGTTCACTGCACGCCGGGCACGCTGGCCGGCCTCCGGGTGGGCGAGCCCGGCAGGCTCGCGACCTCGCTCGTCGTCCGCGAGGAGTCGCTCACGCTGTACGGCTTCGCCTCCGACGATGAGCGCGCCGTGTTCGAGATGCTGCAGACCGCCAGCGGCGTCGGCCCGCGCATCGCGCTCGCCATGCTGGCCGTGCACACGCCGAGCGCGCTGCGGGTGGCCGTCGCGAGCGCCGACATCAAGGCGCTGACCATGGTTCCCGGCATCGGGCAGAAGGGCGCGCAGCGCATCGTCCTGGAGCTCAAGGGCAAGCTCGGCACGCCGGAGGAGGCGGTCAACGCCGCCCTGGGCGGCGGGGCGCCGGTCACCCCGTGGCGCGATCACGTCCATTCCGGCCTGGTCGGTCTTGGTTACTCCGCCAGGGACGCGGACGAGGCTGTCGCCGCGGTGGCCCCCGAGGCCGACGCCGAGGTCGCCGCCGGCCGGGCCCCCCAGGTCGCCGCGCTGCTCAAGTCGGCCCTGCGCGCGCTGAGCGTCAGGTGAGCCGGCCAGTGAATCGGCCTATGAATCGGCCGGTGGGCGCCGCCGGTGAAAGTTTCAGCGCACCGCCGACCCCGGGAGGCCGTCGTGAGCATTGAGCGAGACCTGGTGTCGCCCGACGCCGAGGGCGACGAGCACGCGATCGAGGCGGCGCTGCGTCCCCGTCGGCTGGAGGAGTTCATCGGCCAGGGGCGGGTGCGTGAGCAGCTCTCGCTGGTGCTGGAGAGCGCGCTGCGCCGCAACCGTCCGCCGGATCACGTGCTGATGAGCGGCGGCCCCGGCCTGGGGAAGACCACGCTCGGCATGATCATCGCGGCCGAGCTGGGCGCGCCGCTCCGGATGACCTCCGGCCCGGCCCTGGAACGCGCCGGCGACCTGGCCGCGATCCTCTCGACGCTGTCCGAGGGCGAGGTCCTCTTCATCGACGAGATCCATCGGATGGCCCGGCCCGCGGAGGAAATGCTGTACCTCGCGATGGAGGACTTCCGGGTCGACATCATCGTCGGCAAGGGCCCGGGCGCCACCTCCATCCCGCTGGACATCGCGCCGTTCACGCTGGTCGGGGCGACCACGCGCGCGGGCCTGCTCCCGGCGCCGCTGCGCGACCGCTTCGGGTTCACCGCCCACATGGACTTCTACGAGGTGGCCGAGCTGGAGCAGGTGCTGCACAGGTCGGCCCGGCTGCTGTCCGTCGAGCTGCCCGGCGAGGGCGCGCACGAGATCGCCCGCCGGTCGCGCGGCACCCCCCGCATCGCCAACCGCCTGCTCCGGCGGGTGCGTGACTTCTCCGACGTCCGCGCCGAGGGCGTGATCACCCGGGAGATCGCGGCCGCCGCCCTCAACCTCTACGAGGTGGACGGCGAGGGCCTCGATCGGCTCGACCGCGCCGTCCTGGGGGCGCTGCTGCGCAAGTTCGGCGGCGGTCCGGTGGGACTGTCCACGCTGGCGGTGTCCGTGGGGGAGGAGCCGGAGACCGTGGAGGTCGTGGCGGAGCCGTTCCTCGTCCGGCAGGGGCTGCTCGCCCGCACCCCCCGGGGCCGCGTGGCGACGGCGGCGGCCTGGGCGCACCTCGGCCTGGTTCCGCCTCCCGACGCCTTCGGCGCGCTTCCGGTTCTCGTGGACGACCAGCGGAACGCCGCGGAGCCGTGAATGCCCGGCTGATGAAAGCCGCATATCTCTTGAAAGATGGAGAAATATCGGGCCAACGGAAGTCGGATGCCAAGAACGTAGCACGCGTGCATGGTCACGGATCGGTTGCAAAGACGCTGAAATGGGCACTTTCCCGCGTGCCATATCGTGGGTTCGTTGCCGCTCTTCGAGCGGCTCGCCTACACTGCGTGGCTTGACCGGCCGCTTACGCTGACGCTTCTCGGCGACGCGGCCGCCGCGCTCAAACGCGTAACTGGACCTCCGGTGTCATGCCGGTTCATCACGTAATGGAAAGGGTGGCCCCCGTGGGCAACAACCCGCTTGGGACGTTTCTGCCACTGATCTTGCTGGTAGTGGTGTTCTACTTCCTGCTGATCCGCCCGCAGCGCAAGCGGCAGCAGGAGCAGCTGCAGATGCAGAACTCGCTCACCCCGGGCGCGCGGGTCATGACGACCACCGGTCTGTTCGGCACCGTGGTGGGCCTCGAGGACGACGACGTCATCCTGGAGATCGCGCCGGGCGTGGAGACCCGTTGGGTCAAGGCGGCGATCGGCCGGGTTGTCGTGCCCGTGGAGGACGCCGCCGACGACGAGACGGATTCTGTCCAGCCCGTGGCGGAAGAGGGTGTTCAAAAGGACGCCCATGAGGACATTCAGAAGAACAAGGGCGAGCCGGTGATCGAGACCCCGGAAGACGGGGACGCCAAGGATTCGAGCACCAAGCAGTCCTGAGTACGCTCACTGAAGATCCCTTGACGAAAGAATCGACCACCAGTGGCCCCACCGACCAGTAGCCAGATCAAGCCAGGACGCACGCTCCTGGCTCTTCTGGTGATCATCCTCGCCATGGGGGCGACGGTCGTCTTGCAGAAGGCGCTCGTCCCCAAGTTCGGCCTCGACCTCGCGGGCGGCACCACGGTGACGCTGTCGCCGGTCACCAGCGACGGCAAGGCTCCTCCGCAGGAGAGCCTGGACCGCGCGGTCAACATCATCCGCAACCGCGTCAACGGCACCGGCATCTCGGACGCGGAGGTCGCCAGAGCCGGCGACAACATCGTCATCCAGGTGCCCGGGGCGGGCCGCGACGAGGCCATCAAACTGGTCGCCACCACCGCGGAGATGCGCTTCCGCCAGGTGCTCGCGGTGGCCGCCGCCACGACCCCGCCGCAGACCCTGCCCACCAGTGCCGCCACGCCGAGCCCATCGGCCATGACCCCGTCCCCCGGCGCCTCGCCGGCCGGACGCGCGGTGTCGAAGGTGCTGGCCGAGCCCACTCCGACGCCCACGGTGACGAGACGCGCCAGGTCGCATACCGCGACCGGTGAGAAGTCGGGGGCGGGGACACGGGCTTCACGGGCCCAGGCGACCCCGTCGCCGTCTCCCTCGGCCACGCCGGGCGAGAGCGAGGATCCGCTCGCAGGGCAGGACCTGACCGGCATCGACCCGGCCCTGCTGAAGGAATTCCGGACGATCGACTGCACGGCGAAGAACAAGGGCCAGGGCGCCCAGGACGACCCCGACAAGCAGATCGTGGCCTGCAGCCAGGACGGCACCGCGAGGTACATCCTCGACAAGGCCGCGGTGCAGGGCTCCCAGATCACCACCGCGTCGGCGGGTGTGCGCCAGGACACCGGCGCCTGGGTGGTCAACCTCGACTTCAAGAGCCAGGGCGCGTCGCAGTGGAGCGACCTTACCGCCAAGGCGTTCGAAGCGCAGCCGCCCCGCAACCAGATCGGCGTCGTCCTCGACGGCCTCGTGATCACCGCCCCCGCCTCGAACGGCCGGATCGCCGGTGGCAACACTGAGATCTCGGGCGGCTTCACCCAGGAGACCGCGACCGAGCTCGCCGACCAGCTCAAGTACGGCTCGCTGCCGCTCAAGTTCGTGCAGAGCTCCGTCGTCTCCGTCTCCTCGACGCTCGGTCAGGACCAGCTCCGCGGCGGCCTCATCTCCGGCGCCATCGGCCTGGTGATCGTCATGATCTATCTGCTGCTCTACTACCGGGGCCTCGGCGCGGTCGGCATCGCCAGCCTCGGAGTGGCGACGATCATCACCTACCTCTCGGTGGCCCTTCTCAGCGCGAACGTCGGCTTCCGATGGTCGCTGCCGCACATCATCGGCCTCGTGGTCTCGATCGGCATCACGGCGGACTCGTTCATCGTCTACTTCGAACGCATCCGTGACGAGATGAAGGAAGGCCACCGCACCCTCCGCGCCGCCGTCGAGGTCGCCTGGCGGCGGGCGAAGCGGACGATCCTGGTCGCGGACGCGGTCATGTTCATCGCCGCGGTCGTGCTCTACTTCCTCGCGGTCGGCGGTGTCGCCGGTTTCGCGTTCGCGATGGGCCTGACCACGCTGATCGACATCATGGTGGTGTTCCTCTTCACCAAGCCCCTCATGTCGCTGGTCGCGCGGTTGAAGTTCTTCTCCAAGGGCCACAAGCTGTCCGGGCTCGACGCCGAGCGCATGGGCCGCACCGGTGCCGAGCAGACCCTGCAGGAGGCGTGATGCCGGGCATTATCAGCCGCCTGTACCGCGGCGACATCGACATCGACTTCGTCGGCAAGCGGAAGCTCTGGTACGGCCTCTCCGCCCTGCTGATGGCCATCTCCATCCTGGGCATGGTCGTCCACGGCCTCAACCTCGGCATCGAGTTCAGGGGAGGGTCGGTCTTCGACTTCCCTCGCGTGGCGAACTCCAGCGTCGAGGAGGTCAGGGAGACCATCCATGACGCCGGTGTCCACCAGGTCATCGTCCAGGAGGCGGGACCGAACTGGCGGGTCACCACGGAGAGCCTCGACACCAACGAGGTCCCGAAGGTTCAGGACGCTGTCGCGAAGAAGTACCACCTCAAGGCCGACGACGTGAGCTCCCAGGTCATCGGCGCGACCTGGGGTGGTGAGGTCTCCAAGAAGGCCTGGATCGGCCTCGCCGTGTTCATGCTCGCGATCATGCTGTACCTCAGCTTCGCGTTCGAGTGGCGGATGGCGCTCGCCGCCATCGTGGCCCTCGTGCACGACCTGGTGATCACCGCGGGCATCTACGCCTGGTCGGGCTTCGAGGTCACCCCGGCCACCATGCTGGGCTTCCTCACGATCCTCGGTTACTCGCTGTACGACGCGGTCGTCGTCTTCGACATGATCAAGGAAGTGACGGCCAACCTCGGCACGAGCGCGAAGATGACCTACACGCAGGCCGCGAACAACGCGCTCAGCCACACGCTGATCCGGTCGCTGAACACCTCGCTGGTCGCGATCCTGCCGGTGGCGGCGATCCTGTTCATCGGGACGACGCTGCTCGGGGCCGGCACGCTGAAGGACCTGTCCCTGGCGCTGTTCGTCGGCATGGTCGTCGGCACCTACTCCTCGCTGTGCGTGGCCACACCGATCCTGGTCACGCTCAAGGAGCGCGAGCCGAAGTGGCAGGCCCTCGCCAAGCGGGTGGCTCAGCGGGAGGCCTCCGCCGCCAAGCAGGCCGCCGCCGGCGCCAAGCAGGCGGTGGTGGCGGGATCGCAGAACGGGGTCCCGGCCGCGGACGACGGAAAGCGCAAGAAGCGTTAGCGGATACCGTTGACGCGTAAAGACGGCGGCGGCGCCCCTGTGCCGCCTCCCGCGATGCTCGGCATCGGGGGAGGGACGCGGGGGCGCCGTCCTCATGAAGTGAGCGGAAAATGACTGAGTGGGTTTCCCTGATCAGGGACGTTCCCGACTACCCGAAGCCGGGCGTCATGTTCAAGGACATCACCCCGCTGCTCGCCGACCACGGCGCCTTCACGCAGGTCGTGGACGAGCTCGGAGACGGCCTGGCGTTCGACAAGGTGGTCGGCATCGAGGCACGTGGTTTCATCCTGGCCGCCCCGGTGGCGTACCGGGCGGGGGTGGGATTCGTCCCCGTACGCAAGAAGGGCAAACTGCCTGCACAGACGTTCGAGGCGAACTATGATCTGGAGTACGGCTCCGCGACGGTGGAGGTGCACTCCGATGCCTTCTCCCCGGGCGACCGTGTGCTGATCGTGGACGACGTGCTTGCCACGGGAGGCACGGCGAACGCGACGGTGGAGCTGGTCAGGAGAGCGGGCGCCCAGGTCGTCGCGGTGTCCGTCCTGATGGAGCTGTCCTTCCTCTCCGGTCGTGATCGGCTGCCTGACCTGGAGGTCCGCTCCCTGGTAACCGTCTAATCTGACCGCACCTAGGCGAAAAGCGGGCAGGCGGCGCGGATACACTTGGGAGCCTGGACTCGACGTGAGGAGTCTGTGTGCCCCGTGATGTGGTCGTGCCCGACGGCGTGCGGGCCCGGAACGAATCCCGGTCCGCCGAGGCCGCTGAGCCGGTAGCCGCGCGCGACGCATCGGAGGCCGCGGAGGAGAAGCCCGCGCCTGTGCTGCGACGTCGGCGGGCGCGGTTCGGGGGGCAGTGGGGTGCTATGAATCCGGTGTTGGAGCCGCTCTTCAAGACGGTTCGCGCGACCCATCCCAAGGCGGATCTCCGGCTGATCGAGCGCTCCTACGAGGTGGCCGCGCACCACCACCGCGACCAGAAACGCAAGAGCGGGGATCCGTACATCACCCACCCGCTGGCCGTCGCGACGATCCTGGCCGAGCTCGGCACCGACGACGAGACGCTCTGTGCCGCGCTCCTCCACGACACGGTTGAGGACACCGCCTACAGCCTGGAGGAGCTGCGCGCCGACTTCGGCGAGAGCATCGCGCTGCTCGTCGACGGCGTCACCAAGCTGGACAAGGTCAAGTTCGGCGACGCCGCGCAGGCGGAGACCGTCAGGAAGATGGTCGTCGCCATGGCCCGGGACATCCGGGTCCTGGTCATCAAGCTCGCCGACCGGCTGCACAACATGCGCACGATGCGCTACCTCCCCGAGCACAAGCGGCAGCAGAAGTCCCGCGAGACGCTGGAGATCTTCGCCCCGCTGGCCCACCGGCTCGGCATGAACACCATCAAGTGGGAGCTGGAGGACCTCGCGTTCGCCATGCTCTATCCCAAGCGGTACGACGAGATCGCCCGGATGGTGTCCGAGCGCGCGCCGCGCCGCGACCTGTTCCTCCAGGACGTGATCGAGAAGGTCTCCGCGGACCTGCGCGAGGCCAAGATCCGGGCGACCGTGAAGGGCCGGCCCAAGCACTACTACTCGATCTACCAGAAGATGATCGCCAAGGGCGTGGCCTTCGACGACATCTACGACCTGGTCGGCATCCGGGTGCTGGTGGACACGGTGCGCGACTGCTATGCGGCCCTCGGAACGATCCACGCCCAGTGGAGGCCGGTGCCCGGGCGGTTCAAGGACTACATCGCGATGCCCAAGTTCAACATGTACCAGTCGTTGCACACGACGGTCATGGGGCCCGAGGGCAAGACGATCGAGCTGCAGATCCGCACCCGCGCGATGCACCACCGGGCCGAGTACGGCGTGGCCGCCCACTGGAAGTACAAGGAGGAGACGAACGGCGCCCCCGGCACGGCTGCCAAGGGGAAGCAGGTCAACGACATGGCCTGGCTGCGCCAGCTCCTCGACTGGCAGAAGGAGACCGCCGATCCGGGCGAGTTCCTGGAGTCGCTGCGCTTCGACCTGTCGGTCTCGGAGGTGTTCGTCTTCACGCCGCGCGGCCAGGTGATCGCGCTGCCCGAGGGCGCCACCCCGGTCGACTTCGCGTACGCCGTGCACACCGAGGTGGGGCACCGCTGCATCGGGGCCAGGGTGAACGGCCGCCTGGTGCCGCTGGAGTCCCGGCTCGGCAACGGCGACACGGTGGAGATCTTCACCTCCAAGTCGCCGGACGCCGGGCCGTCCCGCGACTGGCTGAAGTTCGTCAAGAGCGGCCGGGCCCGCAACAAGATCCGGCAGTGGTTCTCCAAGGAGCGCAGGGAGACCGCCATCGAGGCCGGCAAGGAGGCCATCGGGCGGGCGATGCGCAAGCAGGGGCTGCCGCTCCAGCGCCTGATGTCCGGCGAGGCGCTCCTCGCGCTCGCGCGTGACCTCAGGTACCCAGACGTGTCGGCTCTCTACGCCGCGGTCGGTGAGGGCCACGCGGGGGCCCAGGCGGTCGTCCAGAAGCTCGTACAGTCCCTCGGAGGCGTCGAGGGGGCGGAGGAGGACATCGCCGAGGCGGCGGTCCCCACGAAGCTCAGAGGGCGCCCCAGGGGCGGCTCCAACGCGGGCGTCATCGTGGCCGGCGACCCGGACGTGTGGGTGCGGCTGTCGCGGTGCTGCACGCCGGTCCCCGGTGACGAGATCGTGGGGTTCGTGACGCGCGGTCACGGGGTCTCGGTCCACCGGACGAACTGCCCCAACGTGGAGCAGCTCAACGAGCAGCCCGACCGGCTCGTGCAGGTGTCGTGGTCGCCCGGGGGAGACTCCGTCTTCCTGGTGGCGATCCAGGTCGAGGCGCTGGACCGGCCCCGGCTGCTGTCGGACGTCACCCGCACTCTGTCCGACCAGCACGTGAACATCCTGTCCGCCTCGGTGGCGACCAGCCGGGACCGCGTCGCGGTGAGCAAGTTCACCTTCGAAATGGGCGATCCCAAGCACCTCGGTCACGTGCTCAAGGCGGTGCGCAACATCCAGGGCGTCTACGACGTCTACCGCGTGACGAACTGACGCGTCCGCCGCCCCGCCCTGCCGCGCCGCGCCGGACCGCGCCATCGCTCCGCCGCGACCGCCGAGTGACGGACTCCCGTGCCGGCTTCCTGATCCGGGCGCACGAGGCCCGTAGACGCGTCGTCCCCCGCCGCGAGCAAGCGCGCGGCGGGGGACGACGGGAGCGGAAGTCGGGTCAGGAGAACTCGGCGAGCGTGCGCTCGGCCTCCTCAAGCCAGGAGCGCCGCGCGGTGAGCGCCTCCTCGGTCTCCTTGACGTCCTTGTCCCGGCCCGCGGCCTGGGCCTTGGCCAGCCGGGCCTCAAGCTGCTCGATCGACCTGCGGAGCTGGTTGACCGTGTCCTGGGCGCGGGCCCTGGCCTCGGGGTTCGAGCGGCGCCACTCGTTCTCCTCGGCCTTGCGGACGGCGTCGTCGATCTTGCGCAGGCCGCCTTCCAGCCGGTCGCGCTGCTCGCGCGGCGCCGGGCCGGCCGCCTCCCAGCGCTCCAGGATGCCGCGCAGCGCCGCGCGGGCGCTCCGGGCGTCCGTGACCGGCAGCAGCTTGCCCGCCTCCGCGAGCAGCGCCTCCTTGATCTCCGCGTTCGCGGCGAACGAGGCGTCCCGCTCGGCGAAGACGGCCGACCTGGCGTGGAAGAACTGGTCCTGGGCGCCCTTGAACCGGGCCCAGAGCTCGTCCTCCACCTCGCGCGAGGCGCGCCCCGCGGTCTTCCACTGGTGCATCAGCTCGCGGTAGGCCGCGGCCGTCGCGTTCCAGTCGGTCGAGGCCGCGAGCGTCTCCGCCTCGGAGACGATGCGCTCCTTGGTGCCGCGCACCGCGTCGCGCTGCTCGTCGAGCGAGGAGAAGTACGCCTTGCGCCGCTTGGCGAACGCCGTACGGGCGGCGGACAGGCGCTTCCAGAGACCTGCCTCGGTGGCGCGGTCGATCCGCTCGGCGGCCTTCCACTCGTCCACGAGCTGGCGCAGGCGCTCGCCGCCGGACTTCCAGTGGGTCGCGTCCTCGGCGATCCGTTCGGCCTCGGTGACGATCCGCTCCTTGACGTCGCGCGCGTGGACACGCGCCTTGTCACGGGCGGCTTTCACCTCTTCCCGGCGTTTGCCGACGAGCTCGCCGAGCGCGCCGAGACGGTCCTGGAGCGCGCCCAGGTCGCCGATGGCGTGAGCCTCGGCGACCGCCTCGCGGAGCTTCAGGATGCTCGCCTCCGCCTGCGCGGGCGGCAGATCGGTGCCCTTCACCCGCTGCTCGAGAAGCTGGACCTGGCCGGCCAGCTCCTCGTACTTGCGGTGGTAGTAGGCGAGAGCCTCCTCCGGCTCACCGGCCTGCCAGGACCCGACGGCTCGTTCGCCCTCGGCCGTACGCACGTAGACGGTGCCGTCGTCGTCTACCCGGCCCCACGGGTCGGTGGTCACGGTGTCCTCCCGCACTCGAATCAGCCTCCAGGGCCTCATTGTGCCCTTGGTTGTATTACGTCAGCTCTTGCTGGTTATTGTCACGTCTTTGATTTCGACGGGCCGCTTGGGTGCGCCCGTGCCGTCGTTAAGGCCCCCGGGGATCACGCCCCGCTTGGCCACTCTGTCCAGGATTTCCAGCCCCTTCGTCACGGTACCGAAAGGTGTGTAGTCGGGGCTTAGCCCGGTGTCCCCGTAGACGATGAAGAACTGGCTGCCGTTGGTGCCGGGCCCGCTGTTGGCCATGGCGAGCACGCCGCGGTTGTACTTGGCGCCCGCGAGGTTCTCGTCGACGAACCGGTAGCCGGGGCCGCCCTGGCCGTCGGTGGGGTTCTTGCCGTCGGCCTTCGCGAGCGGGTCGCCGCACTGCAGGATGGGGAAGTCGGTGCCCATCCGGTGGCACCGGGTGTCGTCGAAGTAGTCCTTCGACGCGAGGAACTTGAACGAGTTGACCGTGCAGGGCGCGTTGACCGCGTCGAGGTTCGCCACGATGTCGCCGTAGTTGGTCTTGATCGTCATGATCGCCGGCGCGGTGCTGACCTTCTCCGCCGGCATCCCGACGTTCTTGACCTGTTCCCCTGGCTTGGAGGCGACGTAGGAGCACGTCCCCGTCGACGGGTCGTACGGCTTGGGCTCCTCGGCCGCCGCGCTCGGCTTGGCCGTCGCGGTGGCGTTGTCACCGCGACCCATGAAGGCGACCGCCCCCACGACGGCGCCCACTACGACCACCACGGCGGTGCTCGTCCCGATGACCGCGGTGCGCCGCGCCTTGCGCTGCCGCTCAAGTCTCGCCTGCGTCTGCCGCTGGTAATGGTCCCGGGCCAGCTGCTTCTGGCGGTCCTTGCCGGTGGCCACTTCGTCCTCCCGACTGTCCAAGAATGACTATTGAGGTGGGCGAATCGTATCGGCACACGGGCATTGGTTCGCAGCCCGCCGACCCGCACCGGTACCCTTCGGTTACATTCGCTCGCGCATTCCTTGATACATCTTCTGAGACGAAGAGGCCGATTCCGTGCTCGTCGCCGGGTTTCCCGCAGGGTCGTTCCAGACCAACTGCTACGTCGTCGCTCCCGCCGCAGGCGAGGAGTGCGTCGTCATCGACCCAGGTCAGGACGCTGTCGACGGCCTCGACGAGGTCCTGCGCGAGCACCGGCTGAAGCCGGTCGCGGTGCTGCTCACCCACGGCCACATCGACCACATGTGGTCGGTCGTGCCCGTCTGCGGCGCGCGTGACATCCCCGCCTGGATCCACCCCGACGACCGCGAGCTGCTGTCGGATCCGGCCAAGGGGTTGTCCCTGCAGACGAAGCAGATGCTGTTCGGCGGGCTGGAGTTCACCGAGCCTGACGACGTCCGCGAGCTGACCGACGGCGCCGTCATGAAACTCGCGGGGCTGGAGATCACGGTCGACCACGCGCCCGGCCATACCAGGGGGTCGGTGACGTTCCGGGTTCCTGAGATCATGTTCTCGGGCGACCTGCTGTTCGCCGGCTCCATCGGCCGTACCGACCTTCCGGGCGGTGACTACGCGACGATCCTGCGCAGCCTGGCCACCGTGTGCCTGCCGCTGCCGGACGAGACGACGGTGCTGCCCGGCCATGGACCGCAGACGACCATTGGCCGCGAGCGCGCGACCAACCCCTACCTCCGTGGGCTGCTCGACCAGCAGGCCTCGGGCGGGGACGCGCCGCCCGCCGGCCCGACCAGGGGACTGTGATGAGCTTTCAAGCGCCGAAGGGCACCTTCGACTGGATGCCGCCGCGCTCCGAATGGGCACTCGCCGTACGCGACGGGCTGTCCGCGCCGGCCCGCCGGGCCGGCTACGGCTACATCGAGACGCCCGCCTTCGAGGACACCCGGCTGTTCTCACGCGGTGTCGGCGAGTCGACCGACATCGTGACCAAGGAGATGTACACGTTCGAGGACAAGGGCGGGCGGTCCATCACGCTGCGCCCCGAGGGCACCGCCTCCGTGGTGCGCGCGGTGATCGAGCACGGGCTGCCGGGCGGACCGCTGCCCGTCAAGCTGTGGTACTCCGGCAGCTACTACCGCTACGAGCGGGCCCAGAAGGGCAGATACCGCCACTTCTCCCAGGTGGGGGCCGAGGCGCTGGGCGCGGAGGACCCGGCGCTCGACGCCGAGCTGATCCTGCTCGCCGTGGACGGTTACGCCGGTCTAGGCCTGCGGAACGTGCGGCTGCTGCTCAACTCGCTGGGCTGCCGCGAGTGCCGGCCCGCCTACCGCGCCGCGCTGCAGGAGTTCCTGCGCGGGCTGGACCTGGACGAGCCGACCCGCCAGCGCATCGAGATCAACCCGCTGCGGGTGCTGGACGACAAGCGTCCCGACGTGCAGGCCCAACTGGCGGACGCGCCGCTCGTGGTCGACCACCTGTGCGAGTCCTGCAAG
This sequence comes from Microtetraspora sp. NBRC 16547, assembly GCF_030268965.1. Lineage (GTDB taxonomy): Bacteria > Actinomycetota > Actinomycetes > Streptosporangiales > Streptosporangiaceae > Microtetraspora. Next base: position 49,810 of record NZ_BSSE01000030.1, read on the forward strand.
GCCTACCACGAGGAGGTCCGCGGCCTGCTCTCGGACGTGGGCGTCTCCTACACCGACGACCCCCGGCTGGTGCGCGGCCTCGACTACTACACCCGGACGACCTTCGAGTTCGTGCACGACGGCCTCGGCGCGCAGTCGGCCGTGGGCGGGGGGGGCCGCTACGACGGGCTGAGCGAGATGATCGGCGGCCCGCCGCTGCCCAGTGTCGGCTGGGCGCTCGGTGTGGACCGCACGGTCCTCGCGATGGAGGCGGAGGGCCTGCTCGCCGAGCGGCCCGCCGCGATGGACGTGTTCGCCGTGCCCCTCGGCGAGGAGGCGCGGCGCCGGGTGTTCGCGCTGGTGACGGAGCTGCGCCGGGCGGGCCTGTCGGTCGACATGGCCTTCGGCCGGCGCGGCGTCAAGGGCGCGATGAAGGCCGCGGACCGCAGCGGAGCCCGTTACGCCCTGATCATCGGCGACCGAGATCTCGAGGCGGGAGCCGCGCAACTCAAGGACCTGACCACAGCCGAGCAGACCGCGGTGCCGATCGCCGAGGTCGTCGACATCCTGAAGGGGAAATTCTCGTGATCCGCAGTCACGAAGCAGGGACGCTTCGTAGGGAGCATGCAGGCCAGCGGGTGACGCTGGCGGGCTGGGTGGCCCGCCGCCGGGACCACGGCGGGGTCGTCTTCATCGACCTTCGGGACGCCTCCGGCTCCGCCCAGGTGGTGTTCCGTGAGGAGGATCACGCCCACGACCTGCGCTCGGAGTACTGCGTCAAGGTGACGGGCGAGGTCCGGGTGCGCCCGGAGGGCAACGAGAACCCCGACCTGCCGACCGGCGCCGTCGAGGTCGTCGCCTCCGAGGTGGAGGTGCTGAGCGAGGCCGCGCCGTTGCCGTTCCCGATCGAGGGCAGCAGCGGCGTGTCGGAGGAGGCGCGGCTGAAGTACCGCTACCTCGACATCCGCCGGGCCCAGGTCGCCGACGCGCTGCGGATTCGCTCGCAGGCGACATACCTGGCGAACGAGGTCATGAAGGAGCGCGGGTTCGTCTACGTCGAGACCCCGAACCTCACCCGCTCCACCCCCGAGGGCGCCCGTGACTTCCTGGTGCCGGTACGGCTCCAGCCGGGCAACTGGTACGCCCTGCCGCAGTCCCCGCAGCTGTTCAAGCAGCTCCTCATGGTCTCCGGCCTCGAGCGCTACTACCAGCTCGCCCGCTGCTTCCGTGACGAGGACCTGCGGGCGGACCGGCAGCCGGAGTTCACTCAGATCGACATCGAGATGTCGTTCGTCGACCAGGACGACGTCATCGAGCTCGGTGAGGCGCTGATCGGCCGCATCTGGAAGGAGACCCTCGGCTACGAGCTGCCGACGCCGCTGCCGCGGATCAGCTACGCCGAAGCGATGTCCAGGTACGGCTCCGACAAGCCGGACCTGCGCTTCGGGGTCGAGCTGACCGACCTGACCGAGTACTTCGCCAACACCTCCTTCCGCGTCTTCCAGGCGCCGTACGTCGGCGCGGTCGTCATGCCGGGCGGCGCCGGGCAGACCCGCAAGGAGCTGGACGCCTGGCAGGAGTGGGCCAAGTCGCGCGGCGCCCGGGGCCTGGCGTACGTGCTGGTCCAGGAGGACGGACTCGGCGGCCCGGTGGCCAAGAACCTGTCCGAGACCGAGATCGCCGGCCTGGCCAAGGCCGCCGGCGCGCAGCCCGGGGACGCGATCTTCTTCGCGGCCGGCCTGCCCCACCCCTCGCGGGAGCTGCTCGGCGCGGCCCGGCTGGAGATCGGCCGCCGCTGCGGCCTGATCGACGAGTCGCAGTGGTCGTTCCTGTGGGTCGTGGACGCCCCCATGTTCGAGCCGGTGGTCGACGAGGTCGGCCGGCAGACCGGCTGGACGGCCGTGCACCACCCGTTCACCGGCCCCAAGCCCGAGTTCGCCGACACCTTCCACGACAACCCCGGCGAGGCCCTGGCGTACGCGTACGACATGGTCTGCAACGGCATGGAGATCGGCGGCGGCTCGATCCGTATCCACCGCGCAGAGATGCAGCAGCGGGTCTTCGAGGTGCTCGGCATCTCCAAGGAGGAGGCGGAGAGCAAGTTCGGCTTCCTCCTCGAGGCGTTCAACTACGGCCCGCCGCCGCATGGCGGCATCGCCTACGGCTGGGACCGCGTCTGCATGCTCCTCGCGGGCGGCGAGTCGATCCGCGACGTGATCGCGTTCCCGAAGACCGCCTCCGGGTTCGACCCGCTGACCGCCGCTCCCACGCCGATCACGACCGAGCAGCGCAAGGAGGCCGGGGTGGACGCCAAGCCGAAGGGCGAGGCGGCCCCGCAGGCCTGACGTGGTCTGTTGCCGGTTCCGCGGTGCTCCTGAGGCGCCGCGGAACCGGCGGCCCGGACATGACACGGACATGACCCGGACATGACATGGCCCCCGGGCCCGGCGGTTCACCGCCGGGCCCGGGGGCCATGTCATGTCGCGCGTGCGCGGAGGGTCAGAGGATCCGGATGGTCTTGATCTCGACCTTCGTCTTGGGGGCGTTCGAGCCGCCGTCGTCGCTGGTGATGTCGACGCCGTCCTTGGCGGTGTTGACGCCGCCCTTGGCGATCTTGTCGACGATCTCCATGCCCTTGCGCACGATCCCGAACGGCGTGTACGCCGCGGGCAGCTGAGCGTTCTCGTCGGTGTAGGAGATGACGAACTGGCTGCCGTTGGAGTTGGAGGCGTCGCCGCCCTGTGCCATGAAGACCACGCCGCGGGCGTACTGCGGCCCGAGGTTCTCGTCGGGGAACAGGTAGCCGGGGCCGCCGGTGCCGTCGGTCGGGTTCTCGCCGTCGCCCTTGGCCTGGGGGTCGCCGCACTGGAGCAGGCCGAGGCCGTTGGTCTCGACCGTGGTGAGCCGGTGGCAGACCGTGTTGTCGAAGAACTTCTTGCTCGCCAGGTACGCGAACGAGTTGATCGTGCAGGGCGTGTCGCCGGGGGCGATGTCGACGACGATGTTGCCGAGGTTGGTCTGGATCAGCATCGTCTTGGCGTTGATCACCGCCTTCGACAGCTGCTTCGGCGGGAAGCCGACGAACTTCGCCGGGCTGCCGGTGTCGTCTTTGCGGTACTCGCAGGTGACCTTGCGCAGGTCGGTCTCCTTGACGGTGGGTGTCGGCTCAGCGAGTTCCGAGGGGATGGCGGAGGGCACGTCCGAGGGGAGGGGCGTCGGTGCCCCGTCCGCGGAGTCCTTCGCCTCGCTGCACGCCGCGAGACTCCCTACGAGCGCGAGCACACTGAGGCCGACGCCGATGGTGCGCCTGGCCTTGCTCCTGGGCCGAGCCGGGTGCTGCTGTCGGTCCGTGTCGGTCACCGTTACGCCTTCCCTTTTTACCTATCTTGACCACTTGCGATGCGTCACTTTATCGGCGTTCATGTCGGGTAGGTGTAAACAGGAGACTCACAGGTATCTCAAGTAGCAAAAATCACGATCTTGCGGTATGAGGCCATCCCGTTACGGCTATTTGGTGACGGGTGGGCCTTACCTCCACTTTCCCCACGTTCACCGGCAATCTTTGACGTTTGTCGCGGAAGACGACGACGCGGACGCTCCGCTACCCGCCACCCGCCCGCACAGGGGCCGGGCCGCCACGTGACGGCCGCGCGGGGGTCCTTACGCTGGCCGGAGTGCCGTTTGCGCTCATATTGTTCTCAGATCCCTCTGAGAACCTCGCCGTGGTCAAATCCGTATCAGGGTGAGGAACCACCCCGCCACGATCACGAAGCCAGGAGCGACGCCCATGTTCGACGAGATCCTCGGCCTGCCCGTCCATCCCCTGCTCGTCCACGCGGCGGTCGTGCTCACGCCGCTGCTGGCCCTCCTGTCCGTCGCGTACGCCGTGCTGCCCCGGTTCCGCGGGAAGCTCGACTGGATGGTCGTCCTGACGGCGGTCGGTGCGCCTGTCGCCGTGTTCGTGGCGAAGGAGAGCGGCGAGTCCTTCGAGCGGAGCCTCTTCGAGGGGCGGCCGTCGGCCACCGTCGCGGCGCACGAGAGCTTCGCGACCCCGCTGCTGATCAGCACGGCCGCGCTGGGCCTGGTCGGCCTGCTGCTCGTCTTCGGCGCCAGGAGGTGGCCCAAGGCCGTCGGCACGGCGCTGTCCGCCGCCTCCGTGGTTCTCGCCGTCGTCGCCGGGTACTACGTCGTACGCGCCGGGCACAGCGGGGCGACGGCGGTCTGGGGCGGTTGACGGCTCCCGCGGCGACCCCGTCGGACGCGACGGGCGGGTGCCGGGGGGATCGGAGCGGCTAGAGTCGAGGTTGTGGACAGTCTGTTCGATTCGGCGGCCGAGGAGGCCCACAGAAGCCAGGAGCCGCTGGCCGTCCGGATGCGCCCGCGCGGCCTGGACGAGGTGATCGGACAGCGCCACCTGCTCGGCCCGGGTACGCCGTTGCGCCGCCTGGTCGAGAGCGAGGCCCCCATGTCGCTGTTCCTGTGGGGGCCGCCGGGCACCGGCAAGACCACGCTCGCCTACGTCGTGGCGGGCGCCACCAAGCGCCGGTTCGTGGAGATCTCCGCCGTGTCCGCCGGCGTCAAGGACGTACGCGCCGCGATCGACCAGGCCCGCCGCGAGCTCGGCATGAGCGGCCGGCAGACCGTGCTGTTCGTCGACGAGGTGCACCGGTTCAACAAGGCGCAGCAGGATGCCCTGCTTCCGGCGGTCGAGAACCGCTGGGTCACCTTCATCGGCGCCACCACGGAGAACCCGTTCTTCTCCGTCATCTCGCCGCTGCTGTCGCGGTCGCTGCTCCTCACCCTCGAGTCGCTGACGGAGGACGACGTGCGGGCCGTCCTCGAACGGGCGGTCGGCGACCCGCGCGGCCTGGCCGGGCGCGCCACGCTGCACCCCGAGGCTCTCGACCAGCTCGTACGGCTCGCGGGCGGCGACGCCCGGCGATCTCTGACCTACCTCGAGGCGGCCGCGCTGCTGTCCGACCAGATCACCGTCGAGGTCGTGGAGCGGGCGGTCGACAAGGCGGCGGTCCGCTACGACCGGCAGGGCGACCAGCACTACGACGTGATCAGCGCGTTCATCAAGAGCATGCGCGGCTCGGACGCCGACGCCGCCCTGCACTACCTGGCCCGCATGGTCGAGGCCGGGGAGGACCCCCGGTTCATCGCCCGCCGGATTGTGATCTTCGCCTCGGAGGACGTCGGCATGGCCGATCCCACCTGCCTCCAGGTCGCCGTCGCGGCCGCGCAGGCGGTGGAGTTCATCGGGCTCCCGGAGGGCCGCATCAACCTCGCGCAGGCGGTGATCCACTGCGCTCTCGCGCCCAAGTCCAACGCCGTCGTCGCGGCCATCGGCGCCGCCGCGGACGACGTGCGCCGCGGCATGATCGGGCAGATCCCCTCCCATCTGAGGGACGCACACTATCCGGGGGCGAGCAAGCTCGGCCACGGCAAGGGCTACCAGTACCCCCACGACTTCGAGCACGGCCTGGTCCGGCAGGACTACGCCCCGGATGAGCTCAGGGAGCGGCGCTACTACCAGCCGACCAAGCATGGCGCGGAGGCCCGGTTCGCCGAGCGCTGGGCGCGGATCCGCGACTTCCTCCGGGGCGAGAGCCGTCCGTGACGGGGCCGGGGGAGGGCCCGGGAGAGCCAGGGAAAGGCGTGGTGGGCCTCGGCGTACTCGGCGTTCGCGGTAGGGTCTTGCCATTCCAGCCGAATCCGCCAGGCCGACTCCGCGCGGCGCGGGTTCGAGCGGAGTCACGCGCCTGCCACCTATCGAGGAGACGGATCCGCACATGCTAACCGCGGGAGAGGTCGCCGGTCTGATCGTCGCGATGTTCTGGGCGATCCTGGTGTGCTTCATGGCCGTCGTGCTCGTCAGGCTGGCCCGCCTGCTCACCGAGACCACCAAGGTGGTGTCCGAGCTGAGCGATCGGGTGGTGCCGCTCCTGGAGGACGTCGGCCACACGGTCAACGAGACCAACCGCCAGCTCGTCGCGGTCGAGGCGATCACGGAGAACGTCAAGGACGTCAGCGGCAACATGGTGAAGATCACCGGTGTCGCCGCCATGCTGTTCGCCGGGCCGATGATCAAGATGTCCGCCCTGGGCTACGGCGTGCGCGAGGCGCTGGCCCGGCGCGACCGTCGCGCGATCGGAGGGCGCCGCCCGTGATCCGCCGGTTCTTCTACATCACCGTCGGCGCGTGCCTCGCCGTCTGGGCCATGCGTAAGCTTCAGGCGATGCGGCCCGAGAACGTGGCCAGACGCGCGGCCGGCCGGGCGGCCGGGATCGCCGGCGAGCTCGTGGAGTTCGCCGGGGACGTCCGCGCCCTCGCACGGGAGCGGGAAACCGAGTTGCGGGCCCGCATGGGACTCGAGAGTCTTGACAGAAACCACGACCACGACGTAAAGGATGGCCGCTGAAATGGAGTCGGCAGAGATCGCCCGCCGCTTCCTGCGCTTCTTCGAAGAGCGCGGGCACACCGTCGTGCCCTCGGCCAGCCTCGTCGCCGAGGACCCGACGCTGCTTCTGGTACCCGCGGGCATGGTGCCCTTCAAGCCCTACTTCCTCGGCCAGCGCACGCCGCCGGCGTCGAGGCTGGTGAGCGTCCAGAAGTGCATCCGCACCCCGGACATCGACGAGGTCGGCAAGACCACGCGGCACGCCACGTTCTTCCAGATGCTGGGCAACTTCTCCTTCGGTGACTACTTCAAGGCGCAGGCGATCCCCTTCGCCTGGGAGCTGCTGACCCGGTCGGAGTCCGACGGCGGCTTCGGCTTCCCCGAGGAGCGTCTCTGGGTCACCGTCTACGAGGACGACGACGAGGCGGCCGACATCTGGCACAAGACGGTCGGCGTCCCGCTTGACCGCATCCAGCGCCGGGGTCTGGCCGACAACTACTGGCACATGGGCGTGCCCGGCCCGGGCGGTCCCTGCTCGGAGATCTACTACGACCGCGGTCCGGAGTACGGCCGCGAGGGCGGTCCGGTCGCCGACGAGAACCGCTACCTCGAAGTCTGGAACAACGTCTTCATGCAGTTCCAGCTCAGCGCGGTCCGCAACAAGGTCGACTTCGACATCGCGGGCGAGCTGCCGAGCAAGAACATCGACACCGGCATGGGCCTGGAGCGCATGGCGGCGATCCTGCAGGGCGTCGACAACATCTACGAGATCGACACCACCTACAAGATCCTCGACCGGGCGGCCGAGCTCACCCGCACGAAGTACGGCCGGGACAGCCGCGCGGACGTGTCGCTGCGCGTCGTGGCCGACCACACGCGCGCCGGCGTGATGCTGGTCGCCGACGGAGTCCTGCCCTCCAACGAGGGCCGTGGGTACGTCCTTCGCCGCATCCTGCGCCGCAGCATCCGCAACCTCCGCCTGCTCGGCGCGGGCGAGGAGCGGTACATGCACGAGCTCACCGCGACCACGATCGACGTGATGGGCGAGCTGTACCCCGAGCTGAAGAGCGACGCGGCCAACATCCACACCGTCATCGACGCGGAGGAGACGTCCTTCCTCGGCACGCTCCGCACCGGCACGGCGATCTTCGACGCGGCCGTGGAGGAGTCCAAGCGCAAGGGCGCCGTCACCCTGGGCGGCGACCAGGCGTTCCAGCTCCACGACACCTACGGCTTCCCGATCGACCTCACCCTGGAGATGGCCTCCGAGCAGGGTCTCAAGGTCGACGAAGAGGGTTTCCGCCGGCTCATGAAGGAGCAGCGGGACCGGGCGAAGGCGGACGCCGCGGCCAAGAAGACCGGCAACGCCGACATCTCCGTCTTCAGCGGCATGCTGGAGAAGGCCGGCAAGGTCGACTTCCTCGGCTACGACCACACGACCGCCGAGGCGAACGTCATCGGCCTGATCGTCGACGGCGGCTCCGTCCCGGCGGCGGGGGAGGGGACGACCCTGGAGATCGTCCTCGACCGGACGCCGTTCTACGCCGAGGGCGGCGGCCAGCTGTCCGACCAGGGCGTGATCCGCACCGCGGGCGCCGAGGTCGAGATCATCGACGTGCAGTCGCCGATCGGCGGCCTCGTCGTGCACCGCGGCAAGGTCCGCACCGGCGAGATCCGGGTCGGCGAGCAGGCGCAGGCCGAGATCGACCTGGAGCGGCGCCGTGCGATCTCCCGCAGCCACACCGCGACCCACCTCGTGCACCGCGGCTTCCGCAACGCGCTCGGTGAGTCCGCGGCGCAGGCGGGTTCGGAGAACTCCCCCGGCCGCTTCCGGTTCGACTTCACGGCGGCCGGAGCCGTCTCCCCGAGCGTCCTGCGCGACGTCGAGGACGAGGTCAACGCGGTCCTGATCAACGACCTCAGGGTCAACGCGTTCTACACCTCGCAGTCCGAGGCCCGCGCCATGGGCGCGCTCGCGCTGTTCGGCGAGAAGTACGGCGATGAGGTGCGCGTGGTCGAGGTCGGCGACTACTCCCGCGAGCTGTGCGGTGGCACCCACGTGGCGAGCTCCGGCCAGCTCGGCCTGGTCAAGGTCCTCGGCGAGGCGTCGATCGGCGCGGGCGTGCGCCGGGTCGAGGCGCTGGTCGGCCTGGACGCCTTCCGCTTCCTGGCCCGCGAGAGCGTGCTGGTGGCGCAGCTCAGCGAGCAGCTCAAGACGCGCCGCGAGGAGCTGCCGGAGCGGGTCGAGGGCATCGTCACCCGGCTGCGGACGGCCGAGAAGGAGCTGGAGAAGCTCCGCTCGGCACAGGTGCTCGCGGTCGCGGGCGAGCTGGCCGCCGGGGCGGCCGACGTGCACGGCGTGTCGGTCGTCACGCACCGCGCGCCCGCTGGCACCTCACCCGACGACCTGCGTAAACTCGCCCTCGACGTGCGCGGCCGATTCCCGAGCGACCGCGCCGCGGTGGTCGTGGTCGCCGGTGTCCCCTCCGACCGGCCGGTCGTGGTCGCCGCGGTGAACGAGGCGGGACGCGAGCGTGGCCTGAAGGCGGGCCGGCTGGTCGGCGTCGCCGCCAAGGCGCTTGGGGGTGGCGGTGGCGGCAAGGACGATGTCGCGCAGGGCGGTGGCACCCGCCCCGAGGCGATCGGCGACGCGCTGCGCGCCGTGGAGGAGACGATCTCCTCGTCCCTCACCTGACGGCCGGGTCTGTCGGGGAGAACCGGCCATGAGGCAGGGTGTGCGACTCGGCGTCGACGCGGGAGCGGTACGCATCGGCGTGGCGCGCAGCGACCCTTCGGGGCTGCTCGCCACGCCGGTCGAGACCGTGCGCCGGGGCCGGGGTGACGTGGATCGGATCGCCGCGATCGTCGCGGAGCACGAGGCGATCGAGGTGGTCGTGGGGCTGCCCACGTCCCTTTCGGGGCGGGAGAGCCACGCGGCCGGGGTGGCGCGGGAGTTCGCCGCCGTTCTCGCCGAGCGGCTCGCGCCGATCCCGATCCGGCTTTTCGACGAGCGGTTGACGACGGTCACCGCCCAGCAGCGGCTGCGCTCCAGTGGCGTGAAGGCGAAGAACCAGCGCTCCGTCATCGACCAGGCGGCGGCCGTGGTGCTGCTTCAGGCCGCGCTCGACTCCGAGCGCTCCACCGGCAGGCCGCCGGGCCGCCCCCTCGGACCGCCGGGCGGAGCCGGCGGCGAGGAAGCGAGCGGCGGAGCCGGCTGATGCCCGCCGCGGCGACCCCGGCCGCCCGTTCCGATGCTTCGGTGGCCCAGCGGGCCGCCTGTTCATGTTCCCGGCTCTCGGTCGAGCGCGCCGATCAACCCGGTAGTGATGCCATACTTAGGGCACTTCGCTCCAAAACGGGCGAAAAGTGCCGGTTTGTCAGAACCGCTCTTCACCGTAGGATCATCAAATTCACCGACAAAGAGGGCGAGTTTGTGAAATACCGGGAAGAGCTGAACGCGTACCTAGGGACCATCTAGGACATGACCATCCGAGCCCGGAAGGATCGTCCTGGCCCTCTGGCGGTCCGGGGCGCCGCCTCCCCATGCGGAGGACGGTCGGCCCGGAACCGGGGGCCCACGCCCGCTCCTAGGGAGTGTCAGACACGACCTAGCAGGGTCGGGCGCGTAATCGAACGCCGGAACCCCCTCGGTTCTGCGCACTCGCTTGACGTGGGGCGCGTCGTACCGGGAGATTGGCCAGCGCACTATGAATGATCTCGATATGGACTTCCTGCTGGGATCCGACGACGACGGGCCCTCACGGCGCCGTTCCCATGGCCCGAGCCGCAGCCAGCGCCACCGCAGCCGCCGGCGGCGCAAACGGCAGCGCCGCAAGGGTTTCGCCGCCACCTTCTTCGCCATGGTCATCGTCGCCGGGGTGCTCGGCGGCGCCGGCTACTACGGCTTCCACTGGTTCCGCGGCATGTTGGTCCCGAAGGACTTCACCGGCACCGGCAATGGCGAGGTCGTGGTCGAGGTCAAGGAGGGGGCGACCGCCTCCGACGTCGCCCAGGAGCTGGAGGAGCAGGGCGTCGTGGCCAGCGCGCGGGCGTTCGTCAACGCCATCGGCGCGGCGGGCAAGAGCTCCTCGCTCCAGCCGGGTGAGTACAAGCTGCGCAAGGGCATGTCGGCGGAGTCCGCGGTCACCATGCTGGACCCGAAGAACCGCGTGGTCAGCGGCACGCTTACGATCCGCGAGGGCCTGCGGCTCAGCAAGATCTTCGCCGATCTGTCCACCGCCAGCGGTAAGCCGGTCGAGGAGTTCCAGAAGGCCGCCAAGAAGGACATCGGCCTTCCCCGGTACGCCAAGGGACGGCTGGAGGGCTACGCCTTCCCCGCGACCTACGAGATCTCGCCCAAGATGAGCGCGGACCAGATCCTGACCAAGATGGTCGACCGCTTCAACCAGACCGCCCAGCGGCTCGATCTGGAGCGCCAGGCGAAGCAGCTCGGCTACACCGCGCACGACATCATGACCATCGCCAGCATCGTGCAGGCCGAGTCCGGCAACCAGCAGGACATGCCCAAGGTCGCCCGCGTCATCTACAACCGCCTCGGCCTGAACCCGCCGATGAACCTGAAGATGGACAGCACGGTCATGTACGGCCTGAACAAGTACGGCATCGCCGCCAGCCACAAGGACCTGGAGAGCACATCGCCGTACAACACGTACAAGTATCCCGGGCTGCCTCCCGGTCCGATCGCCAACCCCGGTGACCACGCCATCGAGGCGGCGCTCAAGCCCGCCGACGGCACCTGGCTGTGGTTCGTGACCGTCGATCCGAAGAAGGGCATCACCAAGTTCACCGACAAGGAGTCGGAGTTCGGGAAGTTCGTCGAAGAGTTCAACCGGAACAACGGATGACCGGAGATCTCCCGGCCGCCGGAGCCGGGCCGTACGCGCGGAGAGCGGCGGTCCTCGGCCTTCCGGTTCTCCACTCGCTCTCCCCGATCCTGCACCGCACCGCGTACGCCGGGCTCGGCCTGTCCGGCTGGCGGTACGACGCGATCGAGTGCGGCGAGGAGGAGCTGGCGAAGCTGGTCGCCGGGCTCGGCCCCGAGTGGGCCGGGCTGTCGCTGACGATGCCGCTCAAGCGCGTGGTGTTCCCACTGCTCGACACGGTCTCCGATCTCGCGGTCGCGGTGAACGCGGTCAACACGGTCGTCTTCCGTGACGGCCGCCGCCACGGCGAGAACACCGACGTGTACGGCATCGTCCGGGCGCTGGCCGAGGCCGGGGTGATCGCGCCGTCCAGCGCCTCGATCCTGGGCGGAGGCGCGACGGCGGCATCCGCGATCGCGGCGCTGCGCGAGACGGGTCTGCGCGAGGTGACGCTGGTCGTGCGCGAGCGGTCCCGGGCCGCCGAGACGCTGGAGGTGGCCGAACGGCTCGGCGTCATGGTCGCCGTACGGACCTTTGAGGACTTCGACGCCGACGTCGACCTACTGGTCTCCACGCTGCCCTCCGGAGCCGCGGACGTCTTCGTCTCGCGGGCGGCCCGGGCGAAGGCGGTCTTCGACGTGGTCTACTCGCCGTGGCCGACGCGACTGGCCGCGGCCGTACGGGAGCGGGGCGGTGTCGTCATCGGCGGGTTCCCCATGCTCTTGCACCAGGCGGTCAGGCAGGTCGAGCTGATGACCGGCAGGACGGACGTGCCGGTCGAGGAGATGCGCGCGGCCGGTGAGGCGGAGATCCTCAGGCGGGCCGCCGCGGCCGGCTGACCGCCCGGACGGAATAGCCGGGGCGGTCGCCGGGTTGTGGTAATGTTGTCACTCGATCGGTCCGGCATGCCGGCTGGACGCGCAAGCGGAGGTCCTCCTCCCACCTGATCGGCCGAAAGGCGGACGGGTCAAGGATCACAACCAGAGCTTTCTCCACGAGAGCTCAGTGACCCCGCATGCGTGACGTGCGGGGTTTTGTGTTTTTCCCGCACGGTCGAGCATCAAGCGGAAGTCCTTTGGAGGTCCCATCAGCACCGAGCCCCGCATCAACGATCGTATTCGCGTGCCGGAGGTTCGCCTCGTAGGCCCGAACGGCGAGCAGGTCGGCATCGTCTCGATCGGCGATGCACTGAAGCTGGCCCAGGAGAGCGATCTCGACCTCGTCGAGGTCGCGGCGACGGCCAGGCCGCCCGTGTGCAAGCTCATGGACTACGGCAAGTTCAAGTACGAGTCGGCCATGAAGGCGCGCGAGGCCCGCCGCAACCAGGCACATACGATCATCAAGGAAATCAAGCTCCGGCCGAAGATCGACCCGCACGACTACGAGACCAAGAAGGGTCACGTCGTGCGCTTCCTCAAGGCGGGGGACAAGGTCAAGGTCACGATCATGTTCCGGGGTCGCGAGCAGTCCCGGCCGGAGTTGGGCTTCCGGCTGTTGCAGCGGCTTGCCGAGGACGTCACCGAGCTGGGTTTCGTGGAGTCACAGCCCAAGCAGGACGGGCGAAACATGATCATGGTCATCGGCCCGCACAAGAAGAAGGCCGAGGCCAAGGCCGAGAAGGCGGCGGCCAAGGCACAGCGCGGCGAAGAGTACGCGGAGCAGGAAGCCCCCTTCGAGGAGCAGGAATCCGCGCCCGCGGAGTGACGCGCTCGTCTGAGTGATCAGACACGCATGGAGAAGCCGAGACCGGGACGGTCTCGCAGAGCCAGGCATGCCGCCGGCTCGGGTTACCGGCCCGGGCTGTCGGCACGGACCAACGAGGGAGAGACGGCTGAGATGCCGAAGATGAAGACGCACAGCGGTGCGAAGAAGCGGTTCCGGGTGACCGGCTCCGGCAAGATCGTTCGCCGGCGGGCCAACCGGAAGCACCTTTTCGAGCACAAGCCGTCCACCCGTACGCGCCGGCTCGAGGGCGACGTCATCGTTTCCGACGCCGACGCCAAGAAGATCAAGAAGCTGCTCGCGAAGTAACCGACCCCGGGGAGACTGAACAACATGGCACGCGTGAAGCGGGCGCTCAACGCCAAGAAGAAGCGCAGGGTCGTCCTCGAGCGGGCGAGTGGCTATCGGGGTCAGCGGTCCAGGCTGTACCGCAAGGCCAAGGAGCAGATGCTCCACTCGATGACCTACGCGTACCGGGACCGCAAGGACAAGAAGGGCACCTTCCGGCGCCTGTGGATCCAGCGGATCAACGCCGCGGCCCGCGCGAACGGCATCACCTACAACCGGTTCATCCAGGGCCTGCGTCTCGCCGGCATCGAGGTGGACCGTAAGATCCTCGCCGATCTCGCGGTGAACGACGGCCAGACCTTCGCCACCCTGGCCGAGGCGGCGAAGAAGGCCCTGCCGGCCGACGTGAACGCGCCGGTCGCCTGAGCCGGGCGAATCAGAACTCAAGGGGCTCACCGGCATCCGGTGGGCCCCTTTTTTCGACGAGGGAAGGCATGGCCGGATCCGAGCTCACGAACATCAGGTCCCCGCGGGTCAAGGCCGCGCGGCGGCTCGCCAAGCGCGCTTTCAGGGACCGCGACCGGGCCTTCCTGGCCGAGGGGCCGCAGGCCGTCCGTGAAGCCCTCACGCTCGACGGCGTGACGGTGGAGCTGTTCGCCACGGCGGAGGCCGAGACCAGGCACGCCGACATCGTCGGAGCGGCGGCCGCCGCGGGCGTCCCCGTCTTCCGGGTCAGCGGCGAGGTCATGGCCGAGCTGGCCCAGACCGTCACCCCACAGGGGCTGATGGGTGTCTGCCGGTTCGTCCACGTCCCGCTCTCCGAGGCGGTGCCGTCCGGCGCTCGGCTGGTCGCCCTGCTCGCCCACGTCCGCGACCCCGGCAACGCCGGCACCGTCCTCCGCACGGCGGACGCCGCCGGAGCCGACGCCGTCGTCTTCACCGACGCCTCGGTCGATCCGTACAACGGCAAGTGCGTCCGGGCCAGCGCGGGCAGCCTGTTCCACCTTCCGGTCGCGACCGGGGCTCCGGTGGCCGAGGCCGTGCGGCACGTACGGGACGCCGGGCTGCGCGTCCTCGCGGCGGACGGCACGGGCAAGGCGACCCTCGACGACGTCGATCTCGGCGCGCCCACGGCCTGGCTGTTCGGCAACGAGGCGTGGGGGCTGCCCCCGGAGCTGCTCGAACTCGCCGACGAGGTGGTGCGGGTGCCGATCTACGGCCGGGCGGAGAGCCTCAACCTCGCCACCGCGGCCGCGGTCTGCCTGTACGCCTCGGCCCGGGCGCAGCGGCAGACCTTACATCATGGGGAAGAGCCATCTACTCCCGCGGTCTGACAAGGCCGACTAGAGCGGGAAACCCGCTATTGTCGGCCTTGGAGCGCGCTCGGTTCCCCATCGGGCGGGCTTTCACAGGATCGAGGGAGGCGGTCTCGTGCGTGGTGAGGGCACTCCCCGGGGCGCCGGAGAACCGGCCGCCGGTGGGAGTGTGGACGTCTGTTCCGACGATCTCCCCGACGGGCTCGTCGTGGCGGACTCCGAAGGCGTCGTCCTGCTCGTCAACCGGGCCGCGGAGCGGCTGACCGGAGTGGCCCGCCGGACGGCGGTCGGCCGGCACATCACGGACGCGCTGCCGTTCCGCGACCCCGAGGGCCGCGACTGGTGGAAGTGCCTCGACCCGCACGGCGGCCTGCCCACCCGGACCCGGCAGCCCGAGCGCACGGTGCACCTGCCCGGCCGTCAGGAGGTGCTCCTCGCCGCCCGCCTGGTCCGCCGCCCGGAGCGCGCCGGTCCGGTGATCCGCGTCGTCATCACGCTGCGCGACGCCTCGGCCCGGGCCCGGCTGGAGCGCAGCAGGGCCGACCTCGTCTCCACCGTCGCGCACGAGCTCAGATCGCCGCTGACCAGCGTCAAGGGCTTCACCGCCACGCTGCTGGCCAAGTGGGAACGCTTCACCGACGCGCAGAAGCTCGTCATGCTCCAGACGGTCAACGCCGACGCCGACCGCGTCACCCGCCTGATCACCGACCTGCTCGACGTGTCCAGGATCGAGTCCGGCCGGCTGGAGGTCCACCGCCAGGTCGTGGACGTTCCGGCCCGGGCCCGCAGGCTCATCGCGGGCCGGGTCGCGGCGGGTGAGTCCGCCGACCGGTTCCGGCTCGACGTGCGCGGCGAGCTGCCGGAGACCTGGCTCGACCAGGACAAGATCGACCAGATCCTCGGCAACCTGCTGGAAAACGGAGTGCGCCACGGGCGCGGTACTGTCACGGTAGTGGTCGAAGCCGTCGAATGGGGAGTGGCCGTGTCCGTGCGCGACCAGGGCGAGGGTGTCGCACCCGAGCTGGTCACGCGCGTCTTCCGCCAGTTCTGGCGCGGCAACGGCCGCAGGCGGGGCGGCACCGGCCTCGGTCTCTTCATCGTCAAGGGCCTGGTCGAGGCCCACGGCGGCACCATCACCGTGCAGCGCGCGCCCGGCGGCGGCGCCGAGTTCCGATTTACCGTGCCCACCGGGACCCCTGACTTCGCCTGACCCTCAGACCCGGTGGGCCGACCGCGCCGGACCCCGCCGTCGATCTTCGCGGGGGCGAATCTTGACGCATCCGGCACTAGACTCGTGCACGCTTAAGCCCTGGATACGGAGCTCTCTCTTGTCGAACACCTATGACCCGGTCGAGGTGACGCCACTGCACGCCGACGAGGTCGTGCGGGCACAGGCCGACGCCCTCGCCGCGATCGCCGCGGCGGGCGACCTCGACGAACTGAAGCAGGTACGGCTCGCGCACGCAGGCGACCGCTCGCCGATCGCGCTGGCCAACCGCGAGATCGGCGCGCTGCCGCCGCAGGCGCGGAGCGAGGCGGGCAAGCGCATCGGCGGCGCACGCAAGGCCATCGGCGAGGCGCTCTCCGCCCGCCAGGCCGAGCTGGAGGCCGAGCGTGACGCGCGTGTCCTCGTGGAGGAGACCGTCGACGTCACGCTGCCGTGGGACCGCCGGACGCGCGGCGCCCGGCACCCGCTCACCACGCTGCAGGAGCGCGTCGCCGACGCGTTCGTCGCGATGGGCTACGAGGTGACCGAGGGGCCCGAGCTCGAAGGCGAGTGGTTCAACTTCGACGCGCTGAACATCGCGCCGGACCACCCCGCCCGCTCCGAGCATGACACGTTCTTCGTCGAGAGCCCCGACTCCGGCAAGGTGCTGCGCACCCAGACGTCGCCGGTGCAGATCCGCGCGCTGCTCTCGCGTGATCTGCCGGTCTACGTCATCTCCCCGGGCAAGGTCTTCCGCACCGACGAGCTGGACGCCACCCACACCCCGGTCTTCCACCAGGTCGAGGGGCTCGCGGTCGACAAGGGGCTCACGATGGCCCACCTGAAGGGCACGCTGGACCGGTTCGCCGAGGTGATGTTCGGCGAGGGCATCACCACCCGGTTCCGGCCCAACTACTTCCCGTTCACCGAGCCGTCCGCCGAGATGGACCTGCGCTGCTTCGTCTGCCGCGGCGCGTCGGCCTCCCCGGGCAACCCGCCGTGCCGTACGTGCAAGTCGGAGGGCTGGATCGAGTGGGGCGGCTGCGGCATGGTCAACCCCCGCGTGCTGATCGCCTGCGGCGTCGACCCGTCCGTCTACTCGGGCTTCGCGTTCGGGATGGGCATCGAGCGCACCCTGATGTTCCGCCACAACGCCGAGGACATGCGCGACATGGTCGAGGGCGACATCCGCTTCACCCTGCCGTTCGGAATGGAGGTCTGATGAAGGTCCCGCTTTCATGGCTGCGGGAGTACGTCGATCTCCCCGCCGTCACGGCCCAGGAGGTGGCCGACAAGCTCACCTCGGCGGGCCTCAAGCTCGAGTCGATCGCGTCCCACGGTCACGAGATCAAGAACGTGGTCGTCGGCCAGGTCGTCGCCATCGAGGAGCTCACCGGCTTCAAGAAGCCGATCAGGCACTGCCTCGTCGAGGTGGGGGAGGCAGCGCCGCGCGAGATCGTGTGCGGCGCGACCAACTTCACCGAGGGCGACGTCGTGCCGGTCGCGCTGCCCGGCGCGGTCCTGCCCGGCGGCTTCGAGATCGGCTCGCGCAAGACCTACGGGCGGCAGTCCGACGGCATGATCTGCTCCGAGGCCGAGCTCGGCATCGCCGAGTCCTCGCCGGGCATCCTGCTGCTCCCGCCGGACACGCCTCTCGGGACGGACGTCGTCGAGCTCCTCGGCCTCCGTGACGACGTGCTGGAGCTGGAGATCACGCCGGACCGCGGGTACGCGCTGTCGATCCGGGGCGTCGCCCGCGAGGCGGCCACCGCGTTCGGCGTGCCGTTCCGCGACCCGGCCGTGATCGAGCTCCCGGCCGCGGCGGAGCCGTCCTATCCCGCGTCGATCGCCGACCCGACGGCCTGTGACCGGTTCGTGCTGCGCTCGGTGTCCGGCTTCGACCCCGCCGCCGAGAGCCCGCTCTGGATGCGGGTGCGGCTCATCCGCGCCGGCATGCGGCCGGTCTCGCTCGCCGTCGACGTCACGAACTACGTCATGCTCGAGCTGGGCCAGCCGCTGCACGCGTTCGACCGGTCCCGCCTGTCCGGCGAGATCGTCGTACGGCGGGCCAGGCCGGGGGAGACCCTGGAGACGCTCGACCACGTGACGAGGAAGCTCCACGAGGAGGACATCCTCATCACCGACGACTCGGGACCGATCTCGATGGCCGGCACGATGGGCGGACTGCACACCGAGATCTCCGACTCCTCGACCGACATCGTGATCGAGGCGGCGCACTTCTCCGCCACGGGCATCGCCAGGGAGTCGCGTCGGCACGGCCTGGTCAGCGAGGCGTCCAAGCGGTTCGAGCGGGGCGTGGACCGCGAGCTGCCGCTCGCCGCGTCCTGGCGTGCCGTCCGGCTCCTGGTCGAGCTGGGCTCCGGCACCGCCCACCCGGGCGTCACGCACGCCGAGGTGGACGTCGCCCCGGTCCGGATCGTCATCCCCTCCGGGCACCCCGGGCGCGTCGCGGGCCTGCCGTACGAGCGGGAGACGGTGATCCGCCGACTGGAGCAGGTGGGCTGCACGGTGGTCGAAGGCGCTGCCGCCGAGGGTGAGATCGCCGAGTCCGGCGGCCACGGCGTGGCCGCGACCGGCATGGTGTCCACCGGCGACCTGCACGAGAAGCTGGCCGTGCGCGGCGACGACCCGCTCACGGTCACCCCGCCGTCCTGGCGGCCGGACCTGACCGACCCGAACGACCTGGCGGAGGAGGTCATCCGCCTGGAGGGCTACGAGCATCTGCCATCGGTGCTGCCCGCCGCCCCCGCCGGGGCCGGGCTGACCGAGGGGCAGCGGCTGCGCCGCAGGGTCGGCCGGGCGCTGGCCTACTCCGGCTATGTCGAGGTGCTCTGCTACCCGTTCATCGGCGTGCGCGACCTGGACAACCTGCAGCTTCCCGCGGAGGACGCGCGCCGGCGGGCGACCCGGCTGGTCAACCCGCTCAGCGAGGACGAGCCGCTCATGCGGACCACCCTCCTGCCCGGCCTGCTGAAGACGCTGGTCCGCAACGTGGGCCGCGGCGCCGGCGACGTGGCGCTGTTCGAGACCGGCCTGGTCTACCGGCCCGAGCCGGACGCCCCGGCCGCGGCGCCGGTGCTCGCGGTCGACCGCAGGCCGACCCCCGAGGAGTTCGCGGAGATCCAGACCGCGCTGCCGCGGCAGCCGTTCCGGGTCGCCACGGTGCTGGCCGGTGAGTTCGAGCGGTCCGGCTGGTGGGGTGAGGGCCGTCAGGCGTCCTGGGCCGACGCCGTGGAGGCGGCCCGGGTCGTCGCGCGCGAGGCCGGGATCGAGCTGGAGGTCCGCGCCGACCAGCACGAGCCCTGGCATCCTGGCCGCTGCGCCGCCCTGTACGCGGGTGACGTCCTCGTCGGGCACGCCGGTGAGCTGCACCCGCGTGTCGTCGAGGCGTACGGCCTGCCGCAGCGCACTGCCGCGATGGAGCTGGAGCTGTCGCTCCTGACTCCCCAGGGGCCGGTGGAGGCCCCCGCCGTGTCCGCGTACCCGGTGGCCACCCAGGACGTCGCGCTGATCGTCCAGGCCGGAGTCACCGTGGCCGAGGTCGAGGCCGCGCTGCGCGAGGGGGCCGGCGAGCTGCTGGAGTCCGTCCGGCTGTTCGACGTGTACACGGGCGAGCAGGTGGGCGAGGGCCGCAAGTCCCTGGCGTACTCGCTGCGCTTCCGCGCTCCGGACCGGACGCTCACGGTGGAGGAGACCACCGCGGCCCGCGACGCCGCCGTGGCGCTCGCCCACGAGCGCACCGGGGCCCAGCTCCGCGGCGTCTGACCCCGCCTGGACCTGCCCGGACCCGCCTGAACGAGGTCCGTCGATGCCCGCCCGGCTCCGTGCCGGGCGGGCATCGCCGTGTCCGGAGCCGAAATGGCCCATTGATCCCCGGGTTACCAACGAGTATCGTCCCAAGCTGAGCAGCCCTCATATTCGTGCGCGCGAATGACATCACCCCCACCCCGGCTTCTCGCGAAGGGAAGTTCCCCCATGCACGCGCGCCTTCGAGGGGCGTTCACGGCCGCTGCCGTGTGCGCCCTCGTGATCACCGGCTTACCGGCGTCCCCCGCCGCCTCAGCCTCCTCCTCCCCGGCGGCGGCCGCCGAGGTCTCCGGCGACTACTGCCTCGGGCAGTGCGCCGACGTCCTCCCTCCAGGAGAGAACGGCAACGCCACGCTGGCCGACATCCTCGGCAACCAGTCCGTCGGCACCCGGCCCGCGCACAGCGCCGACCAGATGGGCAAGTACGCCGGGCTCATCTCGAGTTACACCGGGCTGACGGAGGACCAGATCGCCTCGTTCTTCAACGACGCCTCCTTCGGCGTGCCCGCCGGCGAGGTCGAGAGCACGATCAGCCCCCGGTCGGACGTCACGATCGTCCGGGACAAGGCCACCGGCGTGCCGCACATCACCGGCACCACCCGTGAGGGCACCATGTTCGGCGCCGGCTACGCGGGCGCGCAGGATCGCCTGTGGGTCATGGACCTGATGCGGCACGTCGGCCGGGGCGAGCTGACCCCGTTCGCCGGGGGCGCCCAGGGCAACAGGGAGTTGGAGCAGAGCGTCTGGCGTAACTCCCCCTACACGGAGGCCGACCTCCAGGCCCAGATCGACCGGCTGCGTGACTCCGGCCCCAGGGGCGCTCAGCTGTACGCCGACGTCCGGAACTACATCGACGGGATCAACGCGTACATCCGCACCTGCATGTCCAAGCGCAACTGCCCGGGCGAGTACGTGCTGACCGGGCACATGGACGCGATCACCAACGCGGGCGGACCGGTCGCCTTCGCCATGACCGACCTGGTCGCGATCTCCGGGGTGATCGGCGGTCTCTTCGGGGGCGGCGGCGGCAGCGAGATGCAGTCGGCCCTCGTCAGGGTCGCCGCGCGGGCCAAGTACGGCGCCGAGGTGGGCGACCAGATCTGGGCGGCGTTCGGCAGCCAGAACGACCCGGAGACCGTGCTCACCCTGCACGACGGGCAGAGCTTCCCCTCCGGAGCGGCGCCCGCGGGCGCGACCGGAGTCGTCCTGCCGGACGCCTCCGCCGCGCCCGTCGACATCGTCGAGAACAAGACGGGAACGGCGACCTCCGCGACGACGGCCGCGAAGAGCCCGCTCGACGGTCTCACCGTCGACAACGCCAAGCCCGGCATGTCGAACGCGATCGTGATCTCCGCGGCCAAGTCGAGCACCGGCCACCCCGTCGCGGTCTTCGGCCCACAGACCGGCTACTTCGCGCCGCAACTGCTCATGCTGGAGGAACTGAACGGACCCGGCATCCGGGCGCGCGGCGCCGCCTTCGCCGGGCTCAGCCTGTACGTCCTGCTCGGCCGGGGCGCCGACTACGCCTGGAGCGCCACATCCGCCGGCCAGGACATCACCGACACGTACGCGATCACGCTGTGCGACCCGAAGGGCGGGACGGTGACCACGGGCTCGGACCACTACCTGTACCACGGCACCTGCACCGCCATGGAGACGCTGCGCAAGAAGAACTCCTGGAAGCCGAACACGGCCGACTCGACGGGCGCCGGAACGTACGACCTGGTGATCAAGCGCACGAATTACGGGCTGGTGACGTGGCGCGGCACCGTCGGCGGGGTCCCGACCGCCTTCACCACGCTGCGCTCGACCTACCGGCACGAGCCCGACTCGGCGGTCGGCTTCCAGATGTTCAACGACCCGACGGAGATGGGATCGGCCGCGGCGTTCCAGAACTCGGCCGCCAACATCGGCTTCGCGTTCAACTGGTTCTACGTGAACTCGCAGGACTCGGCGTACTTCATGTCGGGCAACAGCCCAGTGCGGGCGGCCGTCTCGGACCCGAACCTGCCGATGGCCGCCGACGCCGCGCACGAGTGGGCGGGGTACGATCCGGCCGCCAACACCGCGACGTACGAGGCCGCGAGCACCCACCCGCAGGCGGTCAACCAGGACTACTTCGTCAGCTGGAACAACAAGCAGGCCAAGGACTACGGGGCGGCGGACGGCAACTTCAGCTTCGGCTCGGTGCACCGGGGCGATCTCCTGGACGCGCCGGTGAAGGCCGCGCTCGCCTCGGGCACCCTCGACCGGGCCGGCGCCGCGAAGATCATGGCAGGCGCGGCGACGACCGACCTGCGCGGCTGGAAGGTGCTGCCCAACCTGCTCCGCGTCATCGACAGCGCCACGGTGACCGACCCCGCGCTCGCCTCGGCCGTGTCCAAGCTGTCCGCCTGGGCGTCCGCCGGAGCGCGGCGCGCCGAGACCAGCGCGGGTAGCAAGACGTACGCGCACGCGGACGCGATCCGCGTCTTCGACGCCTGGTGGCCCAAGCTGGTGCGGGCGCAGTTCAGGCCCGGCCTCGGCGACGGACTGTACCAGTCACTGGTCAACGCCCTGCAGATCAACGAATCGCCCTCCGGGCAGCAGCAGGGCGACGTCTCGGCCATTGCCCCTTCGGCGAACGAGGCCCAGACGCACAAGGGATCGTCGTTCCAGTACGGCTGGTGGGGTTATGTCGACAAGGACGTCAGGAACGTGCTGGGGGACCCTGTGCAGGGAGCGTTCCCGGACAAGTACTGCGGGGCCACCGTGGACGCGTGCCGTACGGTCCTGCTGGACAGCCTGTCCGCGGCGCTGGCCGAGCCCGCGACGGTCACCTACCCGGCCGACGGAGTGTGCTCCGCCGGGAACCAGTGGTGCGCGGACGCGATACGGCAGTCGCCGCTCGGCGGGATCAAGCAGGACCTGATCTCCTGGCAGAACCGGCCGACCTACCAGCAGGTGGTCTCCTTCCCGGCGCGGCGCGGGGACTCGGTCGCCAACGCGGCGCTCGGTGCCACGGCGAGCGCGTCCAGCAAGGAGAGCTTCCTCTACCCGGCGGCCAAGGCGAACGACGGTGACCGGTCGAGCCGCTGGTCGAGCGCGTCCAGTGACAACCAGTACTTCCAGGTGGACCTCGGGTCGGTCACGAGCGTGGCCCGGGTGATCATGCGCTGGGAGGCGGCGTACGGCAAGGCGTACCGGATCCAGACGTCGACCGACGGGAGCAACTGGACCACGGTCTACTCCACCACGACGGGCGACGGCGGCGTGGACAACGTCACGTTCGCTCCGGTGAACGCGCGCTATGTCCGCATGCAGGGCGTCACACGCGCCACGTCCTACGGGTACTCGCTCTACGAGTTCGAGGTCTACGGCCGGTAGCGAGCGGCCGTTCCGGACCTTCCGGCGGGCGGGGCGCCTCCCGCCCGCCGGAGGCGTGCGGCGCCGCCCAGGAATCCGGGCACGTCGCGGATGCAAATGCGGTCCGTGACGCGCGTCACGCGTCGAGGACCCGGCGGCGCAGCACGGTCTTGAGGATCTTGCCGCCCGGGTTGCGGGGCAGCTCCTCCTTCAGGAACCAGATCGTCGCCGGCACCTTGAACCCCGCGACGCGGCCGCGCAGGAAGTCCTGGAGCTCCGCCGCGGCGACCGCCGAGCCGGACCTGCGGCGCACGACGGCGCCCACCTCCTCGCCCAGCTCGTCGTGCGGGACGCCGATCACGGCGGCGTCGTCGACACCCGGATGCTCGAACAGCGCGGCCTCGACCTCGGCGCAGTAGACGTTCTCACCGCCGCGGATCACCATGTCCTTGGCCCGGTCGACGATGTAGACGAAGCCGTCCTCGTCCACGCGGGCGAGATCGCCGGTGTGCAGCCAGCCGTCCACGAAGGTCTCCGCCGTGGCCTCCGGCCGGTTCCAATATCCGCTGATCACGATGGGGCCGCGGATGCACAGCTCGCCGACCTCGCCGGTAGGCAGCTCCGTTCCGTGGGGGTCGCAGATCTTCACTTCCGTGACGGCGAGCGGAAGCCCGATGCTGTCCGGCCGGGCGGCGTAGTCCTTGCCGGCGTTGTAGATGGCCAGCGCCGTCGTCTCGGTCATGCCGTACCCGTTGGACGGCGTCCGGTCGGGCAGCAGCTCGGTGATCCGCTCCAGCAGCTTGGGCGGCGCCGGCGCGCCGCCGTACGAGATGGAGGTCAGGGAGGAGATGTCGTAGCGCCCGAACGCGGGATGGGACAGCAGCTGCCAGGCGTTGGTCGGCACGCCGGTCAGGACGGTGACCTTCTCGCGCTCGATCATCTGGAGCGCGCGCTCGGGATCCCATCTGTACATGAGGGCCAGCCCGCCGCCGCTGAAAATCGTGGTGATCAGCACGGCGAAGCAGCCGGTGACGTGGAAGAGCGGCACCGCGAGCAGCGTGACGCGCCGGACCGACGCCGCTCCCGCCGGGTCCTTCCCGGCCAGCGCCGTGGCGCGCATCATCGCGTACGCCACGGTCATGGGGGCCTGTCCCAGGTTGCGGTGGGTGCCGAGCGCGCCCTTGGGGCGGCCAGTGGTGCCGGAGGTATAGAAGATCGTCGCGGGGTCGTCGGGTCCCAGCTCGACCGGGGGAAGGGTCACGTCGGCCCGCACCTCTCCCATGACCTCGGCCAGGTTCGCACCGGGGCCCCGGGCGACGATCACGGGCACGCGGGTCTCCTCCGGGTCCCCGACCGGCTCGGCGCCCCTGACCCGCTCGGCCCGCTCGGCGTCGGCGATCAGCAGCTTCGCCCCCGAGTCGGCCAGGCCGTACGCCAGCTCCTGGCCGGTCCACCACGCGTTCAGCGGCACCGCCACCGCACCGGAGGCCAGGATGGCGGAGAACGAGACGACCCACTCCGGATAGTTCCGCATCGCGAGCGCGACCCGGTCGCCCTTGGCGATGCCGTAGTCCTCGACGAGGCGGCGGGCCAGGGTGGCCGCGCGGCGGAAGTGCTCCTCGTAGGTGATCCGTTCGTCCGCATAGATGAGGAAGACGTTCTCCCCGTGGAAACGGCTGATCTCCAGTAGATCCCGGAACGTCCGGGGAGCGTGCTTCCATGCGCGGATCGTCGTTCCGCCGACCTCTACCTCTTCCATCTCGAAGAGCTGGCCGGGCGCGGTGAGCTGGGCCTGAACCTGGGCATGAGTGATAGCCATGGAGTGTGCTCCAAGCCGCGATGGTAACCGGAAATGTCACGATACCGACCGGTAGGTACGTAGGCCAGGGATGTGAACGCATAGATCCGGCGTCCCGACCTCGGGCGTTTCGGCTTGCATGATCATGCTATGCGATGCATACTCTTTCTCGGTAAGAAGATGAGTACGTTCGCATGAACATGCAGGGGGACCGATGAGGGCGGCGATCGCGGGGGCGACCGGTTACGCGGGGGGCGAGCTGCTCCGGCTGCTGCTCGGTCACCCGTCCTTCGAGATCGGCGCGCTGACCGCCGGTTCCAGCGCGGGAACGCGGCTCGGTCAGCACCAGCCGCACCTCCCCGCCCTGGCGGACCGCGTCATCCAGGAGACCACCGCCGAGACGCTGGCCGGCCATGACGTCGTCTTCCTCGCGCTGCCGCACGGCCAGTCGGCCGCCATCGCCGCCCAGCTCGGCGAGGGCACGGTCGTGGTGGACTGCGGCGCCGACTTCCGGCTGGAGCGCGCCGAGGACTGGACCCACTTCTACGGAGGCACGCACGCGGGCACCTGGCCGTACGGCCTGCCCGAGCTGCCCGGGCAGCGCGAGGTGCTGCGCGGGGCCCGCAGGATCGCGGTCCCCGGCTGCTACCCCACGTCGGTGACGCTGGCCCTGTTCCCGGCCTTCGCCGCCGGGCTCGTCGAGCCCGACGTGGTCGTGGTCGCCGCCAGCGGCACCTCCGGCGCGGGCCGGGCGCCAAAGCCGAACCTCCTGGGCAGTGAGGTGATGGGCTCGGTCAGCGCGTACGGCGTGGGCGGCGTCCACCGGCACACCCCGGAGATGGAGCAGAACCTGGCGCGGGTCGCCCGAAGGCGGGTCCGGGTCTCCTTCACCCCGACTCTCGCGCCGATGAGCCGGGGCATCCTCGCCACATGCACGGCGCCGGCCGCGCCCGGCCTCACCGCCGCGGCGCTCCGGGAGGCGTACGAGACGGCGGTGAAGGACGAGCCCTTCCTCCACCTGCTGCCGGAGGGGACGTGGCCGGCGACCGCGATGACGGCCGGTGCCAACACCGCGGTCCTGCAGGTCACCCTCGACGAGCGTTCGGGGCGGGTCGTCGCCGTCGCCGCCCTCGACAACCTCACCAAGGGCACGGCCGGCGGCGCCGTCCAGAGCGTCAACCTGGCCCTCGGCCTTCCCGAGGAACTCGGCCTGCCCGTGAACGGGCTGGCCCCGTGAACAGACCGGCCCGTGACCCGCGAATCCACCGGAGATCCGGTGCGGTTCCGGTGAGCCTCCGGTGAGGCGAGGACGTCGCGTGACACGGCGCGGCGAGCGAACAGAACGACACGCGACACGCGAATGCGGCCCCCGGCCGCGAGGCGAGGAGGTTGTATGAGCGTCACGGCTCCACTCGGGTTCCGGGCGGCGGGCGTCGTCGCGGGCATCAAGGCGAGCGGCGCGCGCGACCTCGCGCTCGTCGTCAACGACGGGCCGTCGCGCGCGGCCGCGGGCGTCTTCACCGCCAACCGGGTCAAGGCCGCGCCGGTGCTCTGGTCGGCGCAGGTTCTCAGCGGAGGCCGGGTCAAGGCGGTGATCCTCAACTCCGGCGGCGCCAACGCCTGCACGGGGCCGCTCGGCTTCCAGGACACGCACGCCACGGCCGAGAAGGTCGCCGCGGCGCTGGAGGACTCCGCGGGCGAGATCGCGGTCTGCTCCACCGGGCTGATCGGCGAGCGGCTGCCGATGGACGCGCTGCTCGGCGGCGTCGAAACGGCCGTGTCCCAGCTCTCCCGGGACGGCGGCCTGGCCGCCGCCGACGCGATCAGGACCACCGACACGGTCAGCAAGATCGCTTTCCGCAAGGGCGAGGGCGGTTACATGGTGGGCGGCATGGCCAAGGGCGCGGGCATGCTCGCCCCGGCGCTGGCCACCATGCTGTGCGTCATCACCACCGACGCCGAGCTCACCTCTGAGGAGCTGGACGCGGTGCTGCGCAAGGCGACGGGCGTCACTTTCGACCGGCTGGACGCCGACGGCTGCATGTCCACCAACGACACCGTGCTGCTGCTGGCCAGCGGCGCGTCCGGGGTGCGGCCCGACCTCGCCGAGTTCGAGAAGGTCGTCACCACGGTCTGCGCCGACCTCACCCGGCAGCTCCTGGTCGACGCGGAGGGCGCCTCCAAGGCGATCGCGATCGAGGTCGTGGGCGCCGCCAGCGTGGAGGACGCCGTGACGGTGGGCCGGACGGTGGCCAGGAACAACCTCCTCAAGTGCGCGATCCACGGTGAGGACCCCAACTGGGGCCGCGTGCTCGCCGCAGTCGGTACGACGGACGCGGTGTTCGAGGCGGACCGGCTCAACGTGGCCATCAACGGCGTCTGGATCTGCCGCGGCGGCGCCGTGGGCGACGACCGGTCCAAGGTCGACCTGCGTCCCCGCGACGTGACGATCACCATCGACCTGTCCGCCGGCCCGCACTCCGCGACGATCCACACCACGGATCTCACCGCGGCGTACGTCCACGAGAACTCGGCGTACTCCTCATGACGGCCCGGCAGAACGGCGCGCTCGACAAGGCGCACACGCTGATCGAGGCGCTGCCCTGGATGGCGCGCTTCCACGGCGCGACCGTCGTCATCAAGTACGGCGGCAACGCGATGACCGAGGAGCACCTGCGCGAGAAGTTCGCCGACGACGTGGTCTTCCTCAGGTACGCCGGGCTCAGGCCGGTGATCGTGCACGGCGGGGGCCCGCAGATCCAGCGGCACCTCGACCTGCTCGGCATCGAGAGCCACTTCGTCGGCGGCCTGCGGGTGACCACGCCCGAGGCCATGCAGGTGGTCCGGATGGTCCTGGTCGGTCAGGTCAACCGCGACGTGGTCGGCCTGATCAACCGGCACGGGCCGTTCGCGGTCGGCATGTCGGGCGAGGACGCCCACCTGTTCACCGCCGAGCGCAAGCACGCCGTCGTCGACGGCGTCACGGTCGACATCGGTCAGGTCGGCGAGATCGTCGGCGTCGAGGCGGGAGCCGTAGGGGCCCTGCTGGACGACGGGCGGATCCCCGTGGTGTCGTCGATCGCGCGCGGTGAGGACGGCGCGATCTACAACGTGAACGCCGACACGGCCGCCGCCGCGCTGGCGGTCGCGCTGGGCGCGTCCAAGCTGGTCGTGCTCACCGACGTCGAGGGCCTGTACGCCGACTGGCCGAACAGCGACGAGGTCGTCAGCAGGATCACCGCGACGGAGCTGGCCGAGCTGCTGCCGTCGCTGTCGAGCGGCATGGTCCCCAAGATGGAGGCGTGCCTCACGGCGGTGCGCGGTGGCGTCCCGGGGGCGCACGTGCTCGACGGCCGGGTACCGCACTCCCTGCTGCTGGAGATCTTCACGGACGAGGGCATCGGCACGATGGTGCTGCCCGACTCCACCCCCGCCCAGGCCGTGCCCGCACCGGCGGGACATCGCATGCAGGTCACCATTCCGATCAAGGGGGACGCGTGAGCGAGGCGACGAGGCCGGACCGGAGCCCGGCAGGAGAGGCGCTCAGGAAGCGTTTCGAGGCGGCGTTCATGCCGAACTACGGCGTGCCTCCGGTCGCGCTCGCGCGCGGCGAGGGCAGCGCCGTGTGGGACGTCGACGGCAAGCGCTATCTCGACTTCATCGGGGGCATCGCGGTCAGCTCCCTCGGGCACGCCCACCCGGCGCTGGTCGAGGCGGTGTCCCGGCAGGTGGCGACGCTGGCGCACACCTCGAACCTGTACCTGCACGAGCCCGAGGTGCTGCTCGCCGAGCGGCTGGGCGGTCTGTTGGGGGCGCCCGCCCGGGTCTTCCTGGCCAACTCGGGCACCGAGGCCAACGAGGCGGCGCTCAAGCTGGCCATCAAGTACGGCAAGGCGAACGGCAGGAGCTACTTCGTCGCGGCCGAGATGGGCTTCCACGGCCGGACGCTCGGAGCCCTGTCGCTGACCGGCAAGCCGGCGATCCGCGACGCCTTCGGCCCGTTCCCGATCGATGTCCGGTTCGTCCCGTACGGCGACGCCGACGCGCTGAAGAACGCGGTGACCGATGAGTGCGCGGCGGTCTTCCTGGAGCCCATGCAGGGCGAGGCCGGCGTCGTGCCGCCGCCCGACGGATACTTCAAGGCGGTCAGGGAGATCTGCTCCGCGACCGGCGCGCTCCTGGTGGCCGACGAGATCCAGTCGGCGATCGGCCGCACCGGTCACTGGTTCGCGCACCAGGCGGACGGCGTGCTCCCCGACCTGCTGACCCTGGCCAAGGGGCTCGGCGGCGGCATGCCGATCGGCGCGTGCGTGGGGCTCGGCGCGGCCGGCACGATCTTCGACAAGGGCGACCACGGCTCCACGTTCGGCGGCAACCCGGTCTCCTGCGCGGCCGCCCTCGCCGTGCTCGACACGATCGAGCGCGAGGACCTGCTGACGCACGTCAGGGCCGTCGGGCAGGAGCTCAGGGACGGCATCGCCGCGATCAGGCATCCGCTGCTCAAGGGGGTGCGCGGACGCGGCCTGTGGCTCGCCGCCGTGCTCACCGCGGACCGGTCGGCGCAGGTCCAGGAGGCCGCGCAGGAGGCCGGGTTCCTCGTCAACGCGGTGCGGCCCGACGCCGTACGGCTCGCGCCCCCGCTCGTCGTCACATCGGCCGAGGTGCGGTCCTTCGTGGACGCGCTTCCCGGAATCCTGGAGGCCGCCAATGCCTAGTCACGGACCGATTTCGGAGCAGATCGGGCAGGGCGCGGACCCGGCGCGGGTGAGGCACTTCCTGCGGGACGACGACCTGACGCCCGAGGAGCAGGGGCAGGTGCTCGACCTGGCCGACGCGATGAAGAAGGACCGCTACGGCTACCGGCCCTTCGCGGGGCCGCGCACGGTGGCGGTGCTGTTCGACAAGCCGTCCACGCGTACCCGGGTCTCGTTCGCGGTCGGTGTGGGCGAGCTCGGCGGCCTGCCGCTGGTGGTCGACGGCGGCTCGTCCCAGATGGGGCGGGGCGAGCCGATCGAGGACACCGCCCGCGTCCTGGAACGGCAGGTGGCGGCCATCGTGTGGCGGACGTCCGGGCAGGAGCGCGTCGAGGCGATGGCGTCGGTGTCGTCCGTGCCGGTCGTGAACGCGCTGACGGACGCGTTCCACCCGTGCCAGATCCTGGCGGACCTGCAGACGATCCGCGAGCACAAGGGCATGCTCAAGGGCGTCACCCTGGCGTACCTGGGCGACGGTGCGAACAACATGGCCCACTCGTACCTCCTGGGCGGCGCGACCGCCGGGATGCACGTGCGGAGCGGGTCGCCGGCCGGATACATGCCGGACGGGGTGATCCTCGACCGGGCGGCCGAGATCGCCGCCGCCACGGGCGGATCCGTCGCGGCGGTCAGCGACCCCGTGGCGGCGGTCGCGGGGGCGCACGTCCTCGCCACGGACACCTGGGTGTCGATGGGGCAGGACGGCAAGGACGAGCGCGTGGCGGCGTTCACTCCTTACCAGCTCGGGGCCGACCTGCTCGCGCGGGCGGCGCCGGACGCGATCGTGCTGCACTGCCTGCCCGCGTACCGGGGGCTGGAGATCACCGCCGAGGTGCTCGACGGCCCGCAGAGTGTCGTCTGGGACCAGGCCGAGAACCGGCTGCACGCCCAGAAGGCGCTCCTGCACTGGCTGGTGACGCGCAGCGGGCAGGCCGCCGGAGCGGACTCGCCGGAACTGGGGGCGTCGTGACCATCCCTCTCACCAAGGCGGCGCGGCACCGCAGGATCGTCGACCTGCTCACCCGCAACAAGATCCGTTCCCAGCCCGAGCTGGCCCGGCTGCTGGCCGAGAGCGGCGTCGAGGTGACCCAGGGCACGCTCTCGCGCGACCTGGACGAGCTGGGCGCGCTGAAGCTGCGGGCCGATGACGGGACACTGGTATACGCGGTGCCCGGCGAGGGAGGCGGCCGGATCCCGCTCTACCGGACGGGCGCGGGGGAGAACCCCTACGCCAGGCTCCGCGGGATCGCCGAGGAGCTGCTGGTGTCGGCGGAGGCGTCGGCCAACCTGGTCATCCTGCGCACTCCGCCGGGGGCGGCGCAGTTCTTAGCCTCGGCCATCGACCACGCCGACTGGGAGTCGATCCTCGGCACGGTCGCCGGCGACGACACGATCCTGGTGATCAGCCGCGACCCTCTGGGCGGAGAGGCCCTGGCGGAGGCCCTGCTGAAACTGGCGGACCGCCGAAGCTGACGTCGTCGCGGCGGCGATCACACGGGCGGCTCGCACCGCGCCGCGGGCCCGGCGACTCTCCGCCCGTGATCATGCAGACCAGCGCCGGCAGGCGCTGTGACCTGTGAAAACATGAAACGTGACCACGCAATTGGAGAAAGATCATGAGTGACAGGGTCGTACTCGCCTACTCGGGCGGCCTCGACACCTCGGTGGCCATCCCGTTCCTCGCCGACAAGACCGGCGCCGAGGTCATCGCCGTCGCGGTGGACGTCGGCCAGGGCGGCGAGGACATGGAGGTCATCCGGAAGCGCGCCCTCGACTGCGGCGCGGTCGAGGCCGTCGTCGTCGACGCCCGCGAGGAGTTCGCCCGGGACTTCTGCGTCCCCGCGCTCCAGGCGAACGCGCTCTACATGGACCGCTACCCGCTGGTGAGCGCCCTCTCCCGGCCGCTGATCGTCAAGCACCTCGCCGCGGCGGCCGAGGAGTTCGGCGGCACCCACGTCTCGCACGGCTGCACCGGCAAGGGCAACGACCAGGTGCGTTTCGAGGCCGGCCTGGCCGCGCTGAACCCCGACCTGAAGGTCATCGCCCCCGCGCGTGACTACGCCTGGACCCGGGACAAGGCCATCGCCTTCGCCGAGGAGAAGGGCCTGCCGATCGACGTCAACAAGAAGTCGCCGTACTCCATCGACCAGAACCTGTGGGGTCGCGCCGTCGAGACCGGCTTCCTGGAGGACATCTGGAACGCGCCCATCGAGGACGTGTACGACTACACCGCCGACCCGACCGTGCCGCGCGAGGCCGACGAGGTCGTCATCACCTTCGCCAAGGGCGTCCCCGTGGCCATCGACGGCCGGGCGCTGTCGCCGTTCGAGATCGTCGCCGAGCTCAACCGGCGTGCGGGCGCGCAGGGCGTCGGCCGGCTCGACATGGTGGAGGACCGGCTCGTCGGCATCAAGTCCCGCGAGGTCTACGAGGCGCCCGGCGCGGTCGCGCTGATCACGGCCCACATGGAGCTGGAGAACGTCACCGTCGAGCGCGACCTCGCCCGGTTCAAGCGCTCGGTCGACCAGCGGTGGGGCGAGCTCGTCTACGACGGCCTGTGGTTCTCGCCGCTCAAGAAGTCCCTCGACGCGTTCATCGCCGACGCCCAGCAGCACGTGTCCGGTGACATCCGGCTCGTTCTGCACGGCGGCCGCGCGGTCGTGACCGGCCGGCGCTCCGACGCCTCGCTGTACGACTTCTCGCTGGCCACCTACGACACCGGCGACGCCTTCGACCAGTCGCTGGCCAAGGGCTTCGTCCAGCTCTGGTCGCTGCCCAGCAAGATCGCGGCCGCCCGGGACGCCCGCCAGGGCTGAGGTGTTCACCGTGCGCCCCGGCTCTGGTGCGGAGCCGGGGCGCACGTCGGTTAAGGTCGCGGATGGAACTCGGAGGGAGAACGACGGTGGCGGACAACAAGCCGATGCGGCTGTGGGGCGGCAGGTTCGAGGGAGGGCCGGCGGACGCGCTCACCCGCCTGTCGGTGAGCGTGCAGTTCGACTGGCGGCTCGCGCCGTACGACCTGCTGGCCTCGCGCGCGCACGCCCGGGTGCTGCACCGTGCCGGCTTGCTGACGGAGGACGAGCTCGGGCGCATGATCGGAGCGCTGGACGACCTGGAGCGGGCCTGCAAATCCGGCGAGTTCCGGCCGACGGTCGCCGACGAGGACGTGCACACCGCCCTTGAGCGCGGGCTGCTCGAGCGGCTCGGCACGCTCGGCGGGAAGCTGCGGGCCGGCCGCAGCCGCAACGACCAGGTGGCCACCGACCTGCGGCTCTATCTACGCGACCACGTCCGCACGATCGTGTCGCGCCTGGTCGAGCTGGAGACGGCGCTGATGAGCCAGGCCGAGGAGCACGCCTCGACCGCCGCTCCCGGCATGACCCACCTGCAGCACGCCCAGCCGGTGTCGTTCGGCCACCAGCTGCTCGCCCATGTCCACCCGCTGACGCGGGACATCGACCGGCTGCGGGACTGGGACCGGCGCGCCGCGATCTCCCCGCTCGGGTCCGGTGCCCTCGCCGGCTCCTCCCTGCCGCTCGACCCGGCCGCGGTCGCGGCGGAGCTGGGCTTCGACGCCGCCGCGCCCAACTCGATGGACGCGGTCGCCGACCGCGACTTCGCCGCCGAGTTCCTGTTCTGCGCCGCGATGATCGGCGTGCACCTGTCCCGCCTGGGCGAGGAGATCGTCCTGTGGGCCTCGCAGGAGTTCCGCTGGATCGAGATGGACGACGCCTACTCGACCGGCTCGTCGATCATGCCGCAGAAGAAGAACCCCGACGTCGCCGAGCTGGCCAGGGGCAAGAGCGGCCGGCTGATCGGCGCACTGATGACCATGTTGACGACGCTCAAGGGCCTGCCGCTCACCTACAACCGCGACCTGCAGGAGGACAAGGAGCCGGTGTTCGACGCGGTCGACACGCTGCTGCTGGTCCTGCCCGCCGTGTCCGGCCTGGTGTCCACCATGCGGGTCAACACGGCCAAGCTCGAATCGAGCGCCCCCGACGGGTTCGCCCTGGCGACGGACCTGGCGGAGCTGCTCGTCCGCAAGGGCGTGCCCTTCCGTGACGCGCACGAGGCCGTCGGCCACCTGGTCGTCTGGTGCCAGGTCAACGACAAGGACCTCGGCGACCTCACCGACGAGGAGCTGGCCAAGGTCTCGCCGCACTTCACCCCGGACGTCAGGGACGTGCTGAACGTGGCCGGCGCCCTCGCGGCCCGCAAGGCTCACGGCGGCACCGCCCCCGACCGCGTCCTGGACCAGCTCGCCGCCCTGCGCGAGACCGTCGACGTCCAGGCGGCGTGGGCGAGCGGAAACTGACCATGGCCTCCGGCCCGGCGCCGCGCAAGTGCGACCCCGTCACATCGGCTCCCGGGCTCGACGCGCCCGGGAGCGGCGGGTCCGGTGGCGCGGCGCCCGGAGGTGTCACGCCCGCGGGGACGGCCCTGGACAGGGGGTTCTTCGACCGCCCGTCCGATGAGGTCGCGCCCGACCTTCTGGGGCGGGTGATCACGCACGGTGCCGTGGCCGTGCGGCTCACCGAGGTGGAGGCGTACGGCGGGCCTGGCCAGGACCCGGCCTCGCACACCTACCGCGGCCGGACCCTCCGCAACGCCGTGATGTTCGGAGATCCCGGCCACCTGTACGTCTACTTCACGTACGGCATGCACTTCTGCGCCAACCTCGTCTGCCTGCCGGAGGGCCACGCCTCCGCCGTCCTCCTGCGGGCCGGCGAGGTGATAGCGGGAGCCGACCTCGTCCGTCGCCGCCGCTTCCCGTCCGGCGCGGGCGGCTCCGTTCCGGCCGGCTCCGGAACGCCTGGCCGTCCCGATGCCTCGGATGCTGTGAGCCCCGGTGGTGCCGGGACGGGCGGGAGCCGTACCCCTTCCGGCGGACGCCGGAACGTCCCCGACCGGGACCTGGCCAGGGGACCGGCGCGGCTGGCCGTCGCCCTCGGCTTCGAGCGGCGGCACAACGGCCTCGACTGCTGCGGCACGGGACCGGTCCGGGTGTTCTCCGGCGTGCCGGCCGATCCGGCGCGCATCCACACGGGGCCCCGTACGGGGGTCTCCACCGGGGCAGAGACCCCCTGGCGCTTCTGGATCGACGGCGATCCGACGGTCTCGCCCTACCGCCCCCACGTACCGCGTCGGCGCGGCCGGACCGAGGGACCTCAGCCCGACGTGCGCTGACCGTCTCGCGTCGGCCGCGTCGGCCGCCTCGCGCTGCCGGGTTCCGCGCTGCCGGGTTCCGCGCTGCCGGGTTCCGCGCTGTCCGGCGCGCGGCGAGGGAGTCTCAGGCCGGATCTTCCGCTGTGGGCAGGACCGAGCGGACCGCTTCCGGAGACCGGCCGACGACCGCCGTGCCGTCGTCCGCGGTGATGATCGGCCGCTGGATGAGAACCGGATGGGCCGCCATGGCCTCGATCCACCGGCCGCGGTTCCCCTCGTCGCACGGCCACGACGCCATGCCGAGCTCCGCCGCCACGGGTTCTCCGACACGGGCGATGTCCCAGGGCTCCAGGTTGAGACGCCGGAGCACGTCTTCGAGTTCGGGTACGGTCGGCGGTTCGTCCAGATAGTGGCGGATCGTGTACTGGGCGCCCTCCGCGTCCAGCAGGGACAGCGCGGAGCGGCACTTGGAGCAGGCCGGGTTGATCCAGATTTCCATGCCGCCATTCTTTCGCCGGCGCCCCGGCGAGGTCGCGGAACCGCGGCGGTGGTCGTCGCCCCCGAGGTGTCCGGAATCACACGGCGAGGGAGAGCGGACGGCGACCCGCTTGTTCCGGCAGGCCCAAGCGGTACGTCGGGTCGCTCGCGTCACGACCGCCCGGACCGGTCAGCTATTGAGTGGCGATAGGGTTTTGTGATCAGGCAGGCTTGTACGGGGGCGAAAGCCGTACATCCATCGACACCGAAAGCCAGGATCGTGACCGACATCCTCGATGAGCTCGAATGGCGCGATGTCATCGCGCAGACCACCGATGCCGACGCGCTGCGTAAGGCACTGGCCGAGGGTCCGATCACGGTCTATGAGGGCTTCGACCCGACCGCGCCGTCCATCCACGTCGGAAACCTCGCCAGCCTTCTGCTCCTCACCCGGTTCCAGCGGGCGGGGCACCGGCCGATCGCGCTGGTCGGCGGGGCCACCGGCCTCATCGGCGACCCCAGCGGCCGCAGCACCGAGCGCTCGCTGAACTCCTCGGAGGTCGTCGCCGACTGGGTGAGCCGGATCCGTGGCCAGGTGGAGAAGTTCCTCTCGTTCGACAGCGGGCCGACGTCCGCGACGATGGTCAGCAACCTCGACTGGACGTCGAAGCTGTCCGCGATCGACTTCCTGCGCGACGTCGGAAAGCACTTCCCGGTGAACCGCATGCTGGCCCGTGAGTCCGTGTCCGCGCGGCTCGGCGGTGAGGGGCTGAGCTACACCGAGTTCAGCTACCAGATCCTCCAGGCCAACGACTACCTGGAGCTGTACCGCCGGCACGGATGCACACTGCAGCTCGGCGGCAGCGACCAGTGGGGCAACATCACGGCGGGCGTGGATCTGATCCGCCGCGTCGAGAGCGCCCACGTCCACGGGCTCACCGGCAAGCTGATCACCAAGGCCGACGGCACGAAGTTCGGCAAGACCGCCGGAGGCGCCATCTGGCTCGATCCGGCGCTCACCTCGCCGTACGCGTTCTACCAGTACTGGCTGAACGCCGACGACCGGGACGTGGTGCGTTTCCTGAAGGTCTTCACGTTCCGGACCCAGGAGGAGATCGCCGAACTGGAGAAGGACGTCGCGGAGCGTCCGGCCGCGCGTGCCGCGCAACGGACGCTCGCCGAGGACCTGACGACCATGGTCCACGGAGCGGACGAGCTCGCCAAGGTGATCGCCGCGTCGCGCGCCCTGTTCGGGCAGGGATCCCTGGAGGAGCTCGACGCCCGGACACTCGAGTCGGCGTTGTCCGAGGTGCCCAAGGCGACCGTTCCCGCGCTCGGGATGCCGTATGTCGACCTGCTGGCCGAGAGCGGCCTCGTCGACTCCAAGTCGGCCGCCCGCCGCGCGGTCAAGGAGGGCGGGGCCTACCTCAACAACGTGAAGATCACCGATGAGGAGTACGTGCCGGCTCAGGACGACCTGCTGCACGGCCGCTTCCTCGTGCTCCGTCGCGGCAAGCGCACCGTCGGCGGTATCGAGGTCGGCTGACCTCATCTCGGTTCCGTCTCACTTCGTACGGCACGGCCTCGTGGTTCCCGACCCGAGGCCGTGCCGTACGGCGTTGCGGGGCCGGTCCGACCACGGGGAAGAGAGTGTCCGGGCGTCGCCGCGAAGGTCGGATGACGGTCAAAATTGCCTGTGACGGGGGTAACAGTCTTGCGGCGAAGCGGCCGAAAATTTCCTGATCAGTGCTGTGACCTGCGGTTTTGTAGGTATGGCGCCGATTTGACGATGGGCCGGGTGTTGCCTAATGTTCTCTTCGCCCCGAGAGACCGGGACGCCGCGAGGCGGACGGGTCCCCTGGGGGCCAGTCACTTCTGACAAGCCTCATGGATCCGGCCCTGGTGTCGTGTCCGGCCGGTCCGCAAGGTGTCCAGATCCCAGCCCACCAGGCTGACTGGACAGGGAGCGGGGGGTGAGGTAGTCTGGAATGGTTGCCCTGGAGACAGGGATTGAGTCCCACGGTGGGTCTCAGCCGGCGATCGGCAGAGACTCTCGGGATGAGAACAAAACGAGATCAACGTCCCTGAGGGGTCGGCCGTCATGGCTGGTCACGATGGTGGTTGCGTCCGTTTCTTGAGAACTCAACAGTGTGCTAAAAGCCAGTGCATGATGCACAACCCCGTCTTACCGTGTCTTCGGATGCGGGGGATGGATTCCTTTGGTTGACATTCATGTCGAATGTTGGCCAGGAAAAACTCGAAGACATTGTTTGGAGAGTTTGATCCTGGCTCAGGACGAACGCTGGCGGCGTGCTTAACACATGCAAGTCGAGCGGAAAGGCCCTTCGGGGTACTCGAGCGGCG
>NZ_BSSE01000031.1 GCF_030268965.1 Microtetraspora sp. NBRC 16547
TGCTGGCCCGGATCGAGCGACACGAACAGAAAGAGTTCGACTCCCAGCAGCACGATCACTGCGAGCAACAGCCTGACGTGCTCGACGTCGCGGCGTAACCCCCGAGGGATTTACGGACATGACCACTAAGGAGCGCGAGCCGGCTCTCGGCGAGATCATGGGCGGGCATCGGCCGGACGTGCTCGCCGTCGGAGTGGTCGGCGCCGACCACGAGACTGAGCGTCTCCGTGAACAGGGCCGTGCCGCTGACGCCGGGCAGGTGCTGGTCGTCGAACGCGATCCCGAGATCGAGCTCGTCGGCCAGCAATCCCGATTCGATGCGGTCCTGCGTCATCTCCTTGACGTCCAGGGTGATGCCTGGGTGGCGGGCGTGCATCTCTGCGATCAGCGGCCCGACCAGATAGGCGGTGAACGTCGGGGTCACCGCCAGCCGCAGGCTGCCACGGGAGAGGTCGGCCATGTCGATGACGGCGCGTTCGGCCGCGCTCAGGTCCCGCAGGGCGCGCCGGGCATAGTGGACGTACGCCTCGCCGGCGTCGGTGAGCCGTACGCTGCGGCCGCTCCGGTCCAGCAGTTGCACCCCCACGACGCGCTCAAGCTGCCTGATCTGCTGAGAAAGAGTGGGCTGGGAGACCCGCAGATCCTCGGCGGCGCGGGTGAAGTTGCCGTGCTCAGCCACGGCGATCAGATAGCGCAGATGACGCAGTTCCGGGGCCACGACACCAACTATAGGCGGGACCTATAGAGATCATGGTTGATTCGTCTTGGACGCTATCGATGCACGTCATGCATGGTGGATGACGTCAGCCAAGGAGGCCGGCCCCAACCGAAGGGAGTGACCGTGCAGGACCTCGAACAGGGGGTCGCCCGTTTCCGGCGGAACGTCTTCCCCGCCAAGACGGAGCTCTTCACGCGCCTGGCGACCACCCACCGACCCGCGACCCTGTTCATCAGTTGCTCCGACGCCCGCGTGGTGCCCGAGCTGATCACCCAGAGCGAGCCCGGTGAACTGTTCGTCATCCGTACCGCCGGCAACCTCGTGCCCGCCTACGCTCCCGGTTCCGCCGACGGCGTCGCCGCCGGCATCGAGTACGCCGTCGCCGTGCTGGGCATCTCGGACATCGTGGTGTGCGGGCACTCCGGCTGCGGTGCGATGACCGCCGTGGCCGACGGCCTCGACCCTGCCTCGCTGCCGGCGGTCGCCGGGTGGTTGCGGCACGCGGACGCCTCCCAGGCCCGCACGACCGCTGAGGGCGGCGCGGGCACGGTGGCCGCTCTGGTCCGCCAGAACGTGCTCACGCAACTGGCGAACCTGGCCACCCACCCCTCGGTGGCGCGCGCCCTGGCCGGCGAGACGGTCACTCTGCGCGGCTGGATCTACGACATCGGCACCGGGACCGTGGCGGAACTCGACGCCACCGGCCGCCCCTCCGCTCTCGCGGTCTGACCCGCCCCACGCATGAGGTCCCGCCGCCGTCCGGCGCCTCGGGATCGACACCCACCACCCGTACACGGAAGGAACCACTCCCATGGCACACGCCCAGTTGGACCCCGGCGCCCGTCAGGCTCTGGCGGCCGTCGCCGTCGAGGCCAAGACGCGCAATGACCTGACCTGGCAGCAGATCGCCGACGCCGCCGGCCTGTCGGTCGCCTTCGTCACCGCCGCCGTGCTCGGCCAGCACGCCCTGCCCGCGGACGCGGCGAAGGCGGTCGCAGGGCTGCTCGGCCTGGACGACGAGGCGGTGATGCTGCTGCAGACCATCCCGACCCGCGGCTCCATCGGCGGCGCCGTCCCCACCGACCCGACGATCTACCGCTTCTACGAGATGCTCCAGGTCTACGGCACCACACTGAAGGCCCTCGTCCATGAGCAGTTCGGTGACGGGATCATCAGCGCGATCAACTTCACGCTCGACGTGAAGAAGGTCGCCGATCCCGAGGGCGGCGAGCGCGCCGTCATCACCCTCGACGGCAAATACCTGCCCACCAAGCCCTTCTGACCCGATCTTCGAGACCGGTGCGGGCCGGACAGGTCTCCTTCACACCTCTCCGGCCCGCCCCGTCGTTCGTTCTCCGCCGCCCGCCGGCGGGTCTCGTTTCCCTCATGGAGGACATCTCATGGACTTCGCACGGCGCACCATCGACCTCGCCCGCCGGAACGTCGCCGAGGGCGGCCGTCCGTTCGCGACCGTCATCGTCAAGGACGGCGAGATCCTGGCCGAGAGCGCGAACAAGGTCGCCCAGACCTCCGACCCGACCGCGCACGCCGAGATCCTCGCCATCCGCGAGGCGTGCGTGAAGCTGGGCACCGAGCACCTGACCGGCACCACCATCTACGTCCTGGCTCACCCCTGCCCGAT
Source organism: Microtetraspora sp. NBRC 16547 (assembly GCF_030268965.1). Taxonomy (GTDB): domain Bacteria; phylum Actinomycetota; class Actinomycetes; order Streptosporangiales; family Streptosporangiaceae; genus Microtetraspora. The sequence goes on from NZ_BSSE01000031.1 coordinate 2,361, forward strand.
ATGCCTGGGATCGCTGTACTACTGCTCCCCGGACAAGGTCGTCTTCCTCACCACACGCGAGACCTATGAGCCCCACTACGTGGACGACCGCAAGTACTTCGAACTCGACACCTTCTACGCCGAGTTCGCCAAGAACTGGGACGAGCGGCGCCTGCCGATGCGCTACGAGCCGCACGAGGCCGCCGTCGACGTCTACCGCCTCTGGCAGGAGCGCAACGGCGGCGAGCGGCGCGTGGCGGGCGCTCCCACCGCATAGCGGTCGGCGCCAGGGCATCGCCGGGCGGTCGGGCGCCTCGCCGTTGTGGTCGGCCACAACGACCCGGGCGCCCTCGGCGCTCATCAGCTCCGCCGCGGCCTCGCCGATGCCGCTCCCCGCCCCGGTGATGATCGCCACCTTCTGGTCGAGTCGGTTCACTGCGCCCCCCGATGATCTGTCCGTGCCGGTCGCACCGATCACGCCGAGGGCGCCGGGATCGACCTCATCGGACTGGTCACCCAGCGGGCATCGGTTTATGCCTCGGAAGGGCAAGATTTGCCGCGAACCCCGCACACGACCTGCGGGCTGTCACTGACAGGGTGGCCTACAGAAGTCGGCCAACGACGGTGGTCACCGCCTTCCTGAAAGGCCCGTCCGACCCGGCCACCTCGACGGCGGCACGCGATCCCTCAGAACCACTCACCCATGAGAGTCGCCCGCAAGGCGATCTCTTTCGATTGGACACTCTCTCCAACCTGGACGTAGAGTCCAGCCGTGGAAGTCGTGGGGGAGGGCGCCGACCCTCGTGTGCGGATGTGGGCACCGGCGTGCCAGGCCGTCGCGCTGCTGCTCGGCCCATACGCCGAGGTGGTCCTGCACGATCCGGACGCCGACAAGGTCCTGGCCATCTGGAATCCGATGACCTCCCGCGGCCCGGGGGATCCGTCGCGGCTCGGCGAGCTGGACGCGCTCGACCCGTCCGCGCTGGACGTGTTCGGCCCGTACGAGAAGCTGCTCGCGGACGGCCGGCGGCTGTCGTCGGTCAGCGCGGTGCTACGCGACGCGGACGGGAAGGCGTCGGCGGTGCTGTGCGTCAACCTTGACCGCACGCCGCTGGAGCAGGCCGCCGCCGTACTGTCCGCGTTCGGTGCCCCGACCGTGGCCCGTCCGGAGCCGCTGTTCGAACAGGACTGGAGCGAGCGGATCCAGCACATCGTCGGCGCGTACGTGCGCGAGTGCGGCCGCCCGGTGGAGCGGTTGACCCGCCAGGACCGCCTGACCGTCCTCGACCGGTTGGATGAGGCCAAGGTGTTCGCCGTGCGCCGTGCCGCACCCGTCGTCGCCGGTGTTCTGCGGGTCTCCCGATCCACCCTGTACGGCCTGCTGGCCGAGCTCAGAGCATCGAACGCGAAGGACAAGACGTCATGACCCGGCTTCCCGACTTCCGCCTGGAAACCCACTTCTCCCGGTGGGAGTTCACCGCGCGCCACCACATGACCGCGTCCGACGTCCAGACCATGACACTCGGCGAACTACTCGCTCTGGCCGACGAGCACGACCGGGCCACGTTCGAGAACCTGCCCCTGGGTTACACCGAGACCTACGGCGATCCCGCCTTGCGCGAGGTGATCGCCCAGATGTACGAGCGGGCGGACGCTGCTGACGTCATCTGCTTCGCGGGCGCCGAGGAGGCCCTGTATCTGGCGATGAACGTCCTGCTCGACGCCGGTGACCACGCGGTCGTCGTGACTCCGAACTACCAGTCGGCCGAGACCGTGCCGCTGGCGCTGTGCGAGGTCACCGGCGTCGCCCTCGACCCGAACCGCGACTGGGCCCTGGACCTCGACCAGATCAGGGCGGCGATCCGGCCGAACACCCGGGTGGTGTCGGTGAACTTCCCCAACAACCCCACCGGCAAGGTCATCGACGCCGCCGACTTCACCGAACTGGCGCGGATCTGCGACGAGCGCGGCATCCACCTGTTCAGCGACGAGGTCTACCGCGGCCTGGAGCGTGATCCGGCCCGCATCCTGCCGCAGGCCGCGGACCTGTCCGAGCGTGCCCTGTCGCTGAACGTGACTTCCAAATCCCTGGGCCTGCCGGGCCTGCGGATCGGCTGGATCGCCTGCCGCGACCGGGCCCTGCTCTCCCGGCTGGAGCGGGCCAAGCATTACACCACCATCTGCAACTCGGCCCCGAGCGAGGTCCTGGCCCGCATCGCGCTCAAGTCCCGCGCGACGATCCTGGACCGCAACCGGGCCCTGATCGCGCGGAACCTGCCGTTCTTCGACGCGTTCTTCGCCGAGTTCGCGGACGTCTTCGAGTGGCAGGCACCGGACGGTGGCTGCGTCGCCTTCCCCCGCTACCTCGGCCCGGACGGGGTGGAGGAATTCTGTACCCGGCTGGTGGAGGAAGCAGGCGTCCTGCTCCTGCCCGCGAGCATCTACCGCTCCGAACTCACCCCCACGCCCACCGACCGGTTCCGTATCGGCATCGGCCGCACCGACCCGGAAGCGGGCCTGGCCGCCTTCTCGCAGTGGATGCGGGCCCGCCGATGACCTACACCGTCGTCGACGCGATCGAACGGGTCGTACGGACCCTCGACGCCTGCGCCAGGCTCAACGGTTCTCTCCGGTCAGGTGGACGAACAGGTCCTGCAGGTCGATCGGCCCGAGTTCGAGGCCTGCCTCGGTCGCCTGCCTGCGCCGGCCCTCGTCGACCTCGCCGTACACCGTCGCGGACGTGGTCGGGCCGAGCCGCCGGGTGCCGAGCACGGTCAGGTCGGCGGTGAACGCGTCCACCTGCGCGGTGGGTCCGATCACGGTCGCACCCCTCGACAGCAGTGTCTGGGTGTCCTCCTGTACGAGTAACCGGCCCCTGTCGATGATCAGAACCTCCTCGAACAGCGGGCCGACCTCCTGGATGAGATGCGTCGACAGGATGATCGTGCGGGGGTGCGCGATGTAGTCGGCCAGCAGCGCGTCATAGAACGCCTGCCGTGAAGGCGCGTCCATGCCGAGGTACGCCTCGTCGAACATGGTCAGCGGCGCCCGGCCGGCCAGGCCCACGACGACACCCATCGCCGAGCGCTGCCCGGTGGACATGGAACCGATGGACATCTTCGGCGTGATCCCGAACAGCTCCAGCAGCTCGGCGGCATAGTCGGCGTCCCAGTTCGGGCGTAGCCACTCGGCGAAGTACAGGGCGTCCTCGACGGTGCCGATGGTGATCGCCTCGCCCGTGTCGCGGACGAGGCTGATCCGCGGGGTGAGGGCCGCGTTCTCGAACACTGGCTGCCCGTCGATTCGTACACGCCCGGCGGACTGCCGGCGGACCGCGGCCAGGATCGACAGCAGACTGGTCTTGCCGGATCCGTTCCGGCCGAGCAGCCCGTAGATCTTGCTCTCCTCCAGGCTGAACGTCAGCCGGTCGAGCGCCGTGACGTCGTCGTAGCGCAGTACCAGGTCCTCGACCTCGACCCTCATCACCCCTCCAGCTCCTCGATGCGCCCGATGACCTCGCTGAGCGGGATTCCGATGGCCTTGGCGTCGGCGACCATCGGATCGACCACGTCGGCGAAGAAGCTCTTCCTGCGCACGGCCCTGAGTGCGTCCCGCGCGTGCGGGCTGACGAACATGCCGATGCCCCGCTTCTTGTAGAGAACGCCCTCGTCCACCAGTTGCTGGAACGCCTTCGCCGCGGTGGCCGGGTTGATCCGGTAGAAGGCGGCGTACCGGTTGGTGGACATGACCTGCTCGTCGCCCTTGAGCGTCTGGCTGAGCACGTCCGCCTTGATCCGGTCGGCGATCTGGCGGTAGATCGGGCTGCGGTCGTCGAACATGGTGCCGGCTCCGTTGGTTCATTGCCCTACTAATGGACCGTAGAAGCCGGTCAAGGACCGGTCAACCGCCGATCACGCCCGCCGCCGCTCGGTGCCGCTCGGTGCCGAGCCGACGTCGGCCGGCAGGCGGGTCGCTGACGCGGACGCTGGCTCTTCTGCACCAGGACTGAGCGCTTTCGCGGTGCGGTGCCGCCGTCAGTTCAGCCGCAGTGTGGCGACGGCGGCGCGGTGGTCGCTTCCGGTGGCCTCCTCGACGCCCGCGCTGGTCGCGGTGAGGCCGCGGTAGAGGATGTGATCGGGCCGGGTGATCGGGAACGACGACGGCCAGGTGAAGCCGAAGCCTCCGCCCGCCTCCTGCTGGGCGTCGGTGAGCGGCGGCACCAGGCCGGAGCGCTGGCGGTCGGTGGTCGCGGTGTTGAGGTCGCCGAGCAGCAGCAGGTGCTCGCTGGGGTCGCGGTCGATGAGCCGCCGGGCGTGGGAGAGCGTCTCGTCACGCCGGGCCGTCGCGCCGGGCCGGGCCGAGGCGAGGTGCATGACGTAGACAGTCAGCTTCCCCTTGGGCGTCTTCACCACGGCACGCAGCGCGCGGGTCCACGCCAGGCCGATGTCCACCCGGCGCTGCTCGACGATGGGATAGCGGCTCCACAGCCCGATCGTGCTGACCTGCACCTTGTGCGGGAAGATCTGGTCAAGCTCCTTGGCCGCGGGGCCGCCCGGGGTCAGTTCCTGCGCCGCGAACAGGTCGCGGCCCTTCGCCACGGCGCGTACGGCGCGTCCCGAGCTGGAGTTGACCACACCGACGTTGAGCGTGGCGACCGACAGGTCGCTCGTCCCGCCCGGCGGGGTGCGCAGCAGGTCCGGGCCGAACATGACGGCCCATACGAGCGCCGGGAGCATCACGGCGGCGACCGCCTGCCACGATCGGCTGAAGAGCGCGCCGATCAGCAGGACGGGAACGCCGAGACCCAGCCAGGGGAGGAGGCTCTCCACTATGGGCGTAAATCTGTTCAGATCCGGCAGAAGGCTGTGCCCTCCGAGAAGCAGGGCAAGCGCCCCCGCCAGCACGATGATCGCCCGCCTCAGCACGCCGCTCCTTGTCCGCCTCGCCCCGGGAGGGCTCGGCTGCCCCGAGATGCGTAGGCTAGTCGCCCGCGGCGGCGCTCGCGGGCACCGCCGCGTCGCGCCGCCCGCCGAACGGCCGGTTCATATCGGATGTCGCGGAGGTCGGACGACGTCGCCCTTGGGAGAGACGTCCAGATCGGCGGGTCACGCCCTCCCGGTCGAGCGCAGAATGTCGAGATAGTGCGCATTGCTCATGATGCCGAGGATGTTCCCGAAGGGATCGACCACGGAAGCGGTGACGAACCCCTCGCCGCGCTCCGTGCGCGCCTCGTACTCCTTGGCTCCCATGGACAGCAGCTTCTCGAGAGTCGCCGTCACATCGTCCACGTGCCAGTACACGACGGCACCGCCCGGGCCGGTCGCCGGGACGCCGGGCGAGTATCGGGCGTCGATGATGCCCAGCTCATGCTGGTAGTCGCCGATGCGGAACTCGACGTACGCCGGTCGCCCGTCCGGTCCCGACCGGTTGAAGTACGGCTCGACACCCAGCAGCTCGGTGTACCACTCCTTCGCCGCCGTCACGTCCGTGGCCCAGAAGCTGACGGTGCTGAGTCCTCGCAACATTTGTTGTCCTTTGTTCCGTGGCGGGATCCGCCGTGGTGGATGACAGTGACCATTCTTCGGTTCAAAGTGATCATCAAATGAGCAGTTTGTTTGCCAGAATGTGGTCATGCGTGCCGACCGCCTGGTGGCGACCCTGTTGCTGATGCAGGCGCGCGGCCGGGTGACCGCGTCCGAGCTGGCCCGCGAGCTCGAGGTGTCCGTGGCCACCGCCCGCCGCGATCTCGAAGCCCTGTCCACGGCCGGCATCCCCGTCTACCCGCAACCCGGGAGAGGTGGCGGGTGGTCGCTGGTGGGCGGCGCCCGCACCGACCTCAGCGGGCTCACCGCGGCCGAGGCCCAGGCGCTGTTCCTGCTCGTCGGCCCGGCGGCGTCCATCGTGCCGGAGGCCAAGTCGGCCCTGCGCAAACTCGTACGGGCCCTGCCCGACACGTTCAGGGCCGACGCGGAGGCCGCTGCGGACGCCGTCGTGATCGATCCGGCGCGCTGGGGCGAGCGCGGCCGGGAGCGCCCCGACCTGGTGAAGAGCCTGCAGGCCGCCACCGTCCGGCGGCGCAAGGTCCGCCTGGTGTACGCCAGCCGGGCCCGCGAGCGGACGGATCGGCTCGTCGATCCGTGGGGCCTGGTCGACAAGGACGACGTCTGGTACCTGGTGGCCGGGACGGAGAAGGGGCAGCGGACGTTCCGCGTCGACCGGATCGCCGAGGCCGTCGTGACGGACCTCCCGGCCGAGCGGCCCGCCGACTTCGAGCTGTCGGAGGCGTGGCGGCGGGTCGTCGACGAGGTGGAGCGAGAACGCTCGCACCTCTCGGCGACCGTGCTCATCGACGGCAGACATCTGCCGGTCCTGCGCACGCAGTTCGGGCGTCACTGCGACGTCGACGCAACGCTCGACGGCGGGCGCGTCCGCGCCCGGGTGGCGGCGCCGACGGCGTTGATGATCGCCCAGCATCTGGCCGGGTGGGGCATGCTCGTCGATGTCGTGGAGCCGGCCCAGGTCCGGGCCGAACTCGCACGCCTCGGCGCCGAACTCACCCGGCGCTACGCCGGGCGCGAGGGGTGAGCGGTGCGCGCCGCACGGGTCCTGTCCCTGCTGCTGTTGCTCCAGACGCGGCGGGCGATGACGGCCGCCGAGCTGGCGGCCGAGCTGGAGGTCTCCGAACGGACCGTGCAGCGTGACGTGGCCGCGCTGGCCGAAGCCGGCGTGCCCGTGTACGCGGAGCGGGGAAGGGCCGGGGGCTACCGCCTGCTGGGCGGCTACCGGACCCGGCTGACCGGGCTGGAGCGGGCCGAGGCCGAGGTGCTGCTCCTCGCCGGCCTGCCCGGCCCGCTGCACGAGATGGGGCTGGCCGGGAGGGCGCTCGCCGCGCGGTTGAAGGTGGCCGCCGTCCTGGGCGACGCTCCGGGGACGGTCACTCAGCGGTTCCACCTGGACGCACCCGCGTGGTTCCGCACCGCGCACCCGCCCGCGCTCCTCGGGGCCGTGGCCCGCGCGGTGTGGGAGGACCGCGTCCTGCGGGCGCGATACGCACGCGACGGCGTCGCCCGCGAGCGCACGGTGGAGCCGTACGGGCTCGTCCTCAAAGCAGGGCACTGGTACCTCGTCGCCCGCGCGACCGACGGGCGGTTCCGCGCCTACCGGGTGGACCGGTTCGAGGCGGCCGAGGTCGGCGAGGAGCGCTTCACCCGGGACACGGACTTCGACCTCGCGGCCTTCTGGGAGGCGAAGTCCGCCGAGTTCGCCCGATCGCTGCTCCGCGAGCACGTCACCGTACGGCTGAGCCCGCGGGGCGTGGCGGGCCTGCGCCGGGCGCTGGAGCCCACCGCGGCGGCGGAGGCGCTCGCCACGGCGGGCGATCCGGACGAGCACGGATGGGTCACGGTGCGGCTACCGGCGGAGTCCCAGGAGGTCGCCTACGACCAGATGCTGCGGCTGGGACCGGAGGCCGAGGTGCTCGACCCGCCCGAGCTGCGGGAACGGATGGCGCTGGCCGCTCAGCGCACGGCCACCCTCTATCAGCGGTAGCCGGTCGGGTCGGCCGGCTTGCCCGCGTCCTGGACCTCCACGATGTATCGCCAGGCGTCCGGTCGGCTGCCGTCGAGGTCGGTGAATCCGTAGACGCCGGCGAGTCCGCCGCTCGACAGCGACTGCCCGTTCCAGCGCGCGACATCCGGGTCTGCGGCCAACGCGGCGACGGCGCGCCCGACGAACAACGGCGTCTCGGAGATGCAGAAGTGCGGCACCCGCTCGAGCGCGTCCCGCCAGGTCTCCTCGGTGACGCCGAAGTGTTCGAGCATGATCTCCGAGCGCATCCACCCCGGTGTCAGCGCTACCGCGGTCGCCCCGCGCGAGCCCAGCTCGTGGCCGAGGGCGAACGCCATGCGGAGCACGGCGGCCTTGGCGAGGTCGTAGAAGAGCGAGACCCGGTAGTTCTCGCGGTTGTACTCGGCGGTCCCGTCGGTCACCTCCACCACCAACCCGCCCGGTCGGCGCAGCAGCAGCGGCAGCGCGAAGTGGCTGGTGATCGCATGAGTGTCCACCGCGAGCCGGAGCAGCCGCAGCCCCTTGTCGAGGTCGTGCTCCCACACCGGGGTGTCCCATTCGAACAGCAGCTCGCCGCCCCAGATGTCGTTGACCAGCACGTCCAGCCGGCCCTGCTCCGCGTCGATGCGCTCGACCAGGGATCGGACCTCGTCGGCGGCCAGGTGGTCGGTCGGGACGGCGATGCCCTTGCCTCCGGCGGCGGTGACCAGATCGGCGGTGTCCTCGATGGTTTCTGGGCGGTCGTACTCCGAGCGCCGCTCGCGGGTGCTGCGGCCGGTCACGTAGACGGTCGCCCCGGCCGCTCCGAGCTCGACCGCGATCCCTCGCCCGGCGCCTCGCGTCGCCCCCGCAACCAGGGCGACCTTGCCGTCAAGTGCTACTGACATACGCGTCCTCACGTTCGTTTTCGTCGTGGAACCGGTGCCCCACCGCCACCGGTACAGCGATGATGTCGTGGATACCCGACACCTCATGTCGTATATCCGGCGGCACGAGGGTCACGGCGATCCGCCGGAGATCGGGCAGGGCGGCCAGCACGCGCTCCCCACGACGGCGGTGTCTGCGCGCATCCCAGCAGGTCGACACCAACACGCACGTCGCGGACGCCAATCTAACGTCGGTGTAGCGAGGTGACGACGGCGAACACCGCGGAGCACACTCACTGGGCTCGGGCTCGGGCTCGGGCTGGGGGAGGGACCTGGCCCCGTGAGGGCGTCGAAGCGGCGGCCCTGTCGCGCTCACTCCGCCCGGCCGCCGGGATGGGACGGCGAGCCGAACCGGGCCAGACAGTGCCAGACTTTCTTGAGCGCCTGCGGGTCGTAGCGGCCCGTGCGGGCGGCATCCCCGATGATCCGCGGATCGAGGTGCCCGTCCACCGCGATCTCGGCCCCCAGGTCCACATGCTCCTGCCCGCGGTAGTCCGGGTGGAGTCGCAGTTCCTCGACGGTCAGCCGGAATCCGGCATGCCATTCGAGGGGGCATGGAAGGTGGCCGGCCGCGTCTTCGACGGCAGTGCCGCGATGGCTCGGATCCAGCACCAGCGCCTCCACATGGCGGTCGAGCCTGACCTGGCCGTGGACCTGGGCCTCGATGTAGTCGTCGAGGGCGTCCTGGTCGTCGGTCTCGGCCAGCTCGATGAGCGACATGCCGGTGGCGACGCCGAAGGCCGACGGTTCGAAGAAACTGTCCGGATAACAGAACGTCGCACGCGGAATCGTTTCGTCGGTGAGCCTGAAGTGCGCGGAGCCGAACCGCGGCGCCGCGCCGACGGGCTTGCGCCGGAAGTCCAGCGCGCCGTAGACCGGGCGCTCGTGCGCGGGTGCCTGGTCGTACGCGCCGCCGAAGATCCGGCTCTCCCAGCGCCACCGGTCACCGCCGAGATGGGCGGTCAGGCCGCCGTTGCTCGTGCCGGTGACGAACTGCGAGTGGTAGACGCCGTCTTCGGCCAGCTTGAGGAGGATCGGCGTCCCGCTCGCCATGCGGTCGGGGTGGAAGTTCAAGGTCACGCGCAGCTCGGGGTCGAGCAGCCCTCCTGACGACAGGGACGCGACATGGCGGAGGGCTTGCTCCTGTGGTGATCGGGGTGTGTCAGCGCTCACGAGCGCAGTGTGCCGAAATGCGGTCCGCCGCCACACCTGGGGGCATCTGATTCCCGGGCGACTCTTCCAGGAGTCGCCAAGTGCCATCCGGACCGCCGGTTCACGATGCGCCGGCGGATGACCGATGATCACTGCGGCTGCCCGACACCGCTCTCCCACGAGCGTGGCCTCGGGACGGTTCTGGACGAGCAGCCTGAGGTGTACGTGGTTCGTATCGAATGACCCTGATCCCCGGGTTTCAACGAAGGGCCTTCTCCATGATCGCCATGGGTTTACGTGTTCACAGTGACCGGGCGCCGGTCGGTCATGCCGGGGACATCACCTCGTAGAGGTTCCGCGCGGCATCGACGAAGAACAGGCCGCGGGGGCACAGCGGATGATTAATCCGCCCGTTGTCCGGGTGGGCCGGGTCGTCGCCGTACGGCACGCCTGCCGCGCGGATGCGATCGAGGATCCGGTCGAATGTCTCCGGGTCCACGTCGAAGGCCAGATGGAGGCCTTGCGGATGCTCCACGGTCATGAAGTCGAGGGTCAGCGTCTCGTTCACGCGTATGGGGGCGAAGTGCCCGTTCCGGCCGCCGGGAGGCAGCTCCTCCAGACCCATGATCGAAGCGAAGAACCGCGCCTCCTGGCGGTGATCGACCGCGGGCACGATGGTGTGGTTCAGGGTGATGGTCACGTTGCGCTCCGTGAATCGTCGAGGGAACCGTGCAGGAGGACGTCGACGAGGTCCTCCGAGGTCGGCTCCGTGTCGGCCGAAGCGAAGTGGAGCCGGGTGAAGAGCATCCCGAGGAAGATCGAGGCGAGTTTCTCCGGCTCCAACCGCAGAGCCGCGCGGTCGGGCTCGATCAGGTCGGTCACGGCCTCGCGGACCACTCTCATCGACTGCTCCCGGCTGCCTGGCGGCGGCCGGTCGGCGGGGGAGCGGTCGCGGCGGTGTCCGGAGGCGTGCAGGCTCCCAACTACCGTGCCCATGCGCTCCAGGTGGGCGCGTATCGCCTCGGCCGCGTCGGAGAGCCGTACGGGAAGCGGCTGGTCGAGGGGGATCGAGGCCAACTCGCGTAGCACGTGGTCGGGGTTCACCGCCTCGGTCACGCACGCGTCAAGAACCTCGTCCTTGTCCTTGAAGGCCCGGAAGATGGTGGCCTCGCCGATGCCAGCGGCCCGGGCGATCTGGCTCGTGGTGATGGCGGCGCCGTACTCGGCGACCAGCGGCAGCGCCGCCGCCACGATCATCGCTCTGCGGTGTTCGGGGGTCATTCCCGGCGCGCGACGCCGGGGAGGCGTTTCCGTCATGGTTGTGGATCGTACGGAGTGAGTGCTCACTCCGTCAATGGATAAGGCACGGGTCCGAGTCGACAGGCGGAAACATGCCCTGCCGTACGCGCGCGAGTCCTCAGGCATGCCCATGCAATGCCGCCCAACGGCGGAGTGCCAGGCATGCCGGGGGTGGGTTCAGGCGCGCCGCGCGATGGTGATGATCTCGGGGCTCGTCCCGGTCAGCGGGCCCCGGTTCCAGTCGCCGAACTGGTCCTCGATCACCAAACCTGCATCGGTCAGAAACGCGGACAGCGACTCGACGTCGAGGAAACGCAGAGTGCTTTGGCTCACCCTCGGACTGTTCCAACCGGTATGGGTGAACGTCTCGGTGAAACGGACGATGTCCCCTTCGACAGGTGTCTCAACCTCGTGCTCGACTCGCACCACCGCACCGGCGACGTCGGTGACCTCGATCGCCCGGTCCGGAGTCCACCGTTCCCAGGGACGAACCAGCGGGTTCCGGGTCTCGAACGCGAAGCGGCCGCCGTTGGTGAGGGCCGACCGGATCGCGCTGAGCGCGGTCCGCACCTCCTCGTTCCTGACAAGCACCTGGAAAGCGTGACCGGTCATCACGATCAGGTCGAACTCTTGGGTCCAGCCGGCCGAAGACAGGTCGCCGAGGGTCCATTCGACGTCGGAGCGCGTACGCGCCCGATCGAGCATCGCGCCGGCGGGGTCGAGCCCGCACAGCCGTCCACGGTGACCGGCTTCCCTGGCCCGGCGCAACAGCGTCCCCGTTCCGCAACCGATGTCGAGCACGGCATCCGCTGACATCACCAGGCCGAGATAGAAGTCGTCGCCCGGCCCCCACGGGTTGAGCAGGTCGTACAGTTCGGCGAGATCGGGGTCGGAGTAGGCGAGATCAACCATGGCGCCAATCTGTCAGATTCGGGAGAATGCTGGGCAGGCCGGGCGCGCGGGAAATCCGATTGTGATGTCCGCAAGCCGGGTGGTTGGGTGTGCGCATGAATCATGACATTGTGCTGGCGGCCTTCGACCGCCAGATGAGGCAGGATGTTCGACCTGACGGCCCTGAGGGGCGGGTCGAGCGAGTCGAAGGCGTGGTGCGGCAGGTCGGCCCGGACCACGGCTGGAACGGCGTCGTCTGGTCGAATCTGGACCACACCACCGCCGATGCGGCGATCGCGGCCCAGGTGCGCTACTTCACCTCGATCGGGCGGGAGTTCGAGTGGAAGTTGTACGCGCACGACCGCCCCGATGACCTTCCCGGGCGGCTGCGGGCGGCCGGTTTCGTTCCCGAGCCGGAAGAGACGCTGATGGTGGCCGAGGTCAGCGACCTGCCGACCGCCGTCGAACTCCCTGACGAGATCCGCCTCCTTCCGGTCACCGACGCCGCTGGGGCGGAGCTCATGACGGATGTCCACGAGCAGGCTTTCGGCACGGCGCGGCCCGAGTTCATGCAGCGATTCCTCGAGCAACTGGCCGAGGAGCCGGATACGGTCGCCGCGGCCGTCGCCATGGCCGGTGACGTGCCGGTGAGCGCGGCGCGGATGGAGATGCACCCGGGCACCCAGTTCGCCAGTCTCTGGGGTGGGGGCACCGCGCCGGCCTGGCGAGGGCGGGGTATCTATCGCGCGCTGGTCGCCTTCCGCGCCCGCATCGCGGCCGAGCGCGGCTACCGCTACCTGCAGGTCGATGCGTCCGACCAGAGCCGGCCCATCCTGCAGCGGCTGGGGTTCGTCCCCCTGAGCACCACCACGCCGTACCTTTACCAGCCATAGCACCAGCCCTGGCCGGTGCCCGTCCGGCGAGGCGGGGCGGGCCGCCCACACCCCTTTCGGCGCTCACCGGGAGCGGCTCCGCCGCTGCCCGATGTCGGCGTCCCGCCGGCCGCGGGGCGAGGATCCGGATGGCCGAGCGTGGGTAGCGGACCGCTGATCCCGCTGAATCGGTGATCCCGGTGAGGAGAGGGCGATGTCCGATGCGCGGCCGATTCTCGTAACCGGCGCGGCGGGGAGCGTCGGAGCGGTAGGCCGGACTGTGGTCGAGATCCTGCGGCGGCACGACCTGCCCGTACGCGCGCTCGTCCGTCGCGAGGACGACCGGGCCCAGGCGCTGCGCGCGATGGGGGCCGAGGTTGTGGTCGGCGATCTCACCCGGGGCGCGGACGTAGCCCCTGCCATGGCCGGCTGTCGCCGTGTCTATTTCGGCATGAGCGTGTCCGCCGCGTACGTGGACGCGACGGTCACCGCTGCGGCTGCAGCACGCGAGCAAGGGGACGTGGAGGTGCTTGTCAACATCTCGCAGATGACCGTCTCCCAGATGAATCTGACGAGCACCGCGGAGTCGACGCAGCAGCGGCTGCACTGGCTGGCCGAACAGGTCCTCGACTGGTCCGGACTGCCGGTTGTGCACCTGCGGCCGACCGTGTTCATGGAGAACCCGCTCTTCATGACCTTCGCCGTGTCCTCGATCGCGAAGGACGGCACGATCCGGCTGCCCTTCGGCTCCGGCCGTACCTCGCCCGTCGCCGCCGGGGACGTCGCCCATGTGGCCGCGACCGTCCTCGCGTACCCGTTCCCGCACATCGGGAAGGTGTACGAGCTGACCGGGCCGCGATCGCAGGACATGAACGCCATGGCGGCGGAGTTCTCCGAAGCGCTTGGCCGACCGGTCACGTACGTCGATGTGCCCTATCGGCAATGGGTCGATCGGGAACTGAGCGCTCTGGGGCTGCCCGACCACGTCTTCGAGCACCTCGCCACCATGGCGCGCCTTCACTCGGAAGGGCGCTACGACCGCGCGACGCGTGACATCGAAAAGATCACAGGAAGGCCGGCGTCGAGCGTGCGGGACTTCGTGGCGGCCCACCCCGCGCTGTTCCCCAGGTGAAGCCGCCGCCCTGGGCGACGCGATGGGGCAAAGATGGGCGGGAGGGGCACCAGTAGGCGCCTACCGGTCGGCCATCAGGACGGAGCGGAGGGTCGCGTTCAGCACCTGAGCCGCGTCGGCGAGGTCGAGGCGGCCCGCGTCGACCTCCTGGGCCGCGCTGTGCAGGGTGGCGTAGAAGTGCGCGACCAGCCAGGTCAAGGGCAGGTCCGTACGGAAGACGCCCTCGTCCTGGCCGCGGAGGATGAGCCGCTCGACGCGGGCGAGCGCCTCGTCGTGATAGTGGCGGATGCGTTCCGTGGGCAGGACGCGGTCGGCGGCGGCCAGCAGGCGACGGTTTCCGTCGAGGAGCTCCCAGGAGGACACGATCAGCCTGCTGATCGCTTCCTGAGCGGGGAGCTCGTCGTACGCGGGATCGTCGAGGGCGGTGTTCGCCACGGCGACCGCGCGGTCGAGCACGGCTTCGAGGAGGGCCTCCCGGGTGGGGAAGTGCCCGTACAGCGTGACCCGGCCGACCCCGGCGGCCTTGGCGATGTCGGCGGTGCTCGCGTCCGGATCCTTGGTCAGCAGGTCGAGTCCCGCCGCGACGATCGCCGCGATGTTCCGCTCGGCGTCGGCGCGCCGCGCGGCTCGCGCGGGCGGCGTGGGCCGCTGCCGTGGAGGCGTCATGGACCTGGCTCCTGATCGTTACGGGTCTTCGGGCAGGTGGACGTCGTGCCCTGCCCGGAGATCACCGTACGCGATGTCGGGACGCGACCCCTCTCAGTGGACGTGCGGTCCGTCGAGGACGGGCAGCCTGCCCGAGGGCACCAGCGCGATGGCGACGAGCGCGGCGACGACCCCGGTGACGGCCCAGGCCGTGAACGCGGATGTGAATCCGGTGAGGCCATGGCCGGTCAGGCTGGGCGCAGCGAGGCTGGAGACCACCGCGACGCCGATCGCCCCGCCGAGCTCGTGGAAGGTGTTGACGACGCCGGAGGCCAGCCCCGACTCGTGGTGGGCCACCAGCGCGAGCGCGGTGGTGGTCGCCGAGACGAACACCGCTCCGAGCCCGATCGAGGCGATGACCAGGCCCGTCACCAGGACGCCGGGGGACATGCCGAACAGGGCGACCAGCCCGGTGCCGATCGCGGCCAAGGCCAGGCCGGTCACCGCGGGGACGCGCCCGTCCAGGCGCCCCACCAGATGGCCGCCCAGGTGCGCTCCCACCCCGGTGCCGATCGCGACCGGCAGGAACAGCAGGCCGGTGAGCAGCGCGCTGAATCCCTGGTGGCGCTGCAGGTAGAACGAGCCGAGGAAGAACAGCCCGATCAACAGCCCGGTGGCGACCAGCATCAGGAACGCGCCGGACAGGACCGGCCGTTGGGCGAGCAGCCGTACGCGCATGAGCGGGCTGCGTACGGATCGCTCGATCATCGTGAACACCGTGTAGAGGATCACCGCGGCCGCCAGAGCCGCCACCGTGAGCACGTCACCCCAGCCGGCGTCCCCAGCGTTGACCAGGCCGTAGATCAGGGACGCGGTGGCGGCGGTGACGAGCAGCGCCCCGGGCAGGTCGACGCGCTGCCGCTCGGGCGGTGCGGTGCGGGCACGGACGGCCAGCGGCAGCGCCACGAGGACGGTCAGGCCGACCGGGACGTTGATGAAGAAGATCCAGCGCCATCCGGGTCCGGCGGTGAGCGCTCCGCCGAGGAGCACGCCGATGGCCGATCCCGCGCCGCCGATGGCGGCCCACACGCCGAGCGCCCGGTTGCGCTCCGCGCCGTGGAAGGTGGTGGTGACGGTCGCCAGTGCGGCCGGCGACAGCAACGCGGCGCCGACGCCCTGACCGATCCGGCCGCCGACCAGCAGGGCGGCATCGCTCGCGAGACCTGAGGTCAGCGAGGCGAGCACGAAGACGCCGAGACCGGTGAGCATCAGACGGCGGGTGCCGAACAGGTCGGCCAGCCGCCCGCCGAGCAGCATGAGGCCGCCGAAGAACAGCGTGTACGCGGTGACCACCCACGTGAGGGTGGCGCGGCCGAGGCCGAGGTCGGCGCCGATGTCGGGCAGGGCGACGTTCACCACGGTGACGTCGAGAATCAGCATGAACTGGGCGACGCTGATCAGCGTCAGCGCCTGCCACCGGCGCGGGTCCGGCGGCGCGTGATGGACGGCGGGGGAGCTGTGGACCATGGCATCCTCATTAACTCGAACACTGCTGTACGAGTTAATACCATAGCCGGGCAGGGTATGCGCGAAGGAGTCCTCGGCCGGCTCGGCCGCGCGGCCTTCGACCGGCGCGGCGGCCGGCTTCCGATCTCAGAAAAAGCCGACGCCCGGGTCGGCGACAGGCCGCCGGTTCCCGGGCGTCAGCGGATCACCACCGCCGGCCGGCTCAGCCGGTCAGACGCCGGACCTTGAGGACGTTGTCCGTACGGGCGGCCGGCTGCCCGTCGGGGTCGTTCTGGACGCGCTCGTACTCCTCGCTGCGCAGCACCTCCCACTCCACGTCCGGGAGGTCGAGGTCGGCGAGAACCTCGTCAGGCGTGGGAAAGCGCATGTCGGCATGGTGGCTGTGCCCCCAGGGCGGAAGCCCCGCGTGTCCCACGATGAGAAGCATCCCGCCGGGCGCGACCGCCGAGGCGGCGGTCCGCAGGATCTTCTCGCGCGGCAACTCGACGTTGGAGTGCAGGAAATGGGCGGATACCAGGTCGAAGACGCCGGCGGGGAAGGTCGTGCCCAGGTCGTGCCGTTGCCAGTCGACGCGATCGGCCACGTCGGCGGCCGCTGCCTGCCGGCCCGCGCGATCGAGGGCGACCTGGGAGATGTCGACGGCGGTGACATGCCATCCCTGCTGCGCGAGCCAGATGGCGTCGGCCCCCTCACCGCAGCCCAGGTCCAAGGCTCTGCCTGGTACCAGGCCGGTGACCTCACGGACCAGGGCGGCGTTGGGGTTCCCGCTCCAGATCCGGTCGCTCTCCGCGTAGCGGGTGTCCCAGTACTGCTCGGCCGACAGGCCGCTCAGGTCATCGGTCATTGCCGTATCTTCTTCCTTCTTCTTCGTCTCGGTGACGACGCCGGCGTGGGGGCGGCGGTCACCGCCTGGTCTGTCCGTGCGGTCACGCGTGTTCCCTCCGCGTCCCTCCGTTCAGGGAGATGTTCCGGCCGCGCCCTGAATGTTGACAACCTTTGTTGCCGAATCGGCAACTGGAGGGATGTCGGCAGCGGAGAGCTGGGGGCGGGTTCGGGCGCCCACTACTCCTGGGCCGGGCCCGAGGAATCCTCGGCCATGTCGAAGAAGCGGCGCTCCAGGTGGACGGTGCGCCGGAAGACGTCGAGGACCTGCCGCTGTTCCGCCTCCGTGAGGCCGGGGCCGAGACGGTCCAGTTCACCGCGGAGGAAGTCCACCCAGGCACGGAACTCAGGCCCGTCGTGCAACTCGATCCACTCGCGGTGGACGAAGTTCTCCGGGAACGGCACGACAGCCCGGCTCGCCCAGCCGAGGTAGGTCCACTCGGCCACGCAGAGCACCGCGATGATCAGCGGATATCGCTGACTGGAGCGCGTCTCGTCCATGAGGGCGCGGAAGTCCACCGTCACCGGCTCCAGCGTCTCCGGGACCGGATCCGCGCCGAGCGCGGCCAGTGCGCGCTGGAAGTAGCCGCGTTCGGTGTCGGTCACGGCCAGGCCGAGGAACCGGCCGATGGGGACCCGGGCCTCGAACGAGTCGGCGCTCGCCACGGCGGCCCCGAGCAGCGCGGTGAAGGCGTCGACGAACTGGAAATCCTGCTCAAGGTAGTGCCGCATGTCGGCCTCGCCACGGGTGATGGCGGCGGCGAAGGCGTGGGTCACCACGGCCGTCCAGTCGGGCTCGCTGGACGAGCGCAGCCATCCGCTGAAGACGGGGTCGCTTGCGGTCGCGCGCCACTGGGCGAAAGGAATCACAGGGCTCCTCCGGTCGCGGTTCCCTTCCATGGTCTCAAGGCCGTCACCAGGAGCAGCCCGGGGCGTCCCCGGATCGGCCTGACACCGCCGAGACGGCCGAGCGACCGCCCCACCGGGCAGGCGCTCTGCGGCCGCGGTCCAGGCGTACATCGGCCGGGCGTGCATTATGACCGCCCGCGACAGCCTCCTGCCGACATGGCGGGATCGGTTTCACCGAGGAGCGGGAGGTGCATTTCTACTACAAGCGGGCCAAAACCGACGATGTACTGCTCGGCCCGGCCTGCGTCCACGGACTCGGCTCGCGGACCTGCTGGAGCTCTGACATGCCCGACGACAGCGCACTCGCCGGTTTCTACCGGATCGCCGAAGCCGACCCGGACCGGCGCGCGGTGATCGACGTGGACGGCGCCGTGACGAGCTACGGCGACCTGCACGCCGTGGTCAACCGGGTCTCCCACGGCCTGCGGGCCCGCGGGCTCGGCCGGGGCGACGTGGTCGCCGGGGTGCTGCCCAACGGCCTGGACGCGGTCGCCGTCCTGATGGCGACCGCGCAGCTCGGCCTCTACCACGTCCCGATCAACTGGCATCTCACCGCGGGCGAGATCGGCTACATCCTCGGCGACTGCGACGCGAAGATCGTGATCACCACTGCGGCCCACGAACAGGCCGTACGGCAGGCGGCCGGCACGGCCGAGGTCCACATCGGGTTGGCGGAGCTCGCCGCCGGGCAGCCGTCCGCGCCTCCCGGCGACCGCACCGCCGGGAGCGTCATGTGGTACACCTCGGGCACCACGGGCTTCCCCAAGGGCGTGCAGCGGCCGCTGTCCGGCGCCCCGCCCGAGGATCTCGTCCCGATCTCCGTCTGGTTCCTCGGCGAGGTCTGCGACCTGCGGCCCGGCCCTGCCGTCCACCTGGTGACCGCGCCGATGTACCACGCGTCGCCGTGCGCGCACACGCAGTTCGCGCTGCACCTCGGGCACACGGTGGTGATCGCGCCGCGCTTCGACCCGGCCGAGATCCTGGCGCTGATCGCCCGGTACCGGGTGACCAACGCGATGATGGTGCCGACGATGTTCCATCGGATGCTCAAGCTCCCGGCCGAGGTGCGGGAGCGGTACGACGTGTCCTCGCTGCGTCAGGTCGTCCACACCGGGGCCGCCTGCCCGGTCGCGGTCAAGCGGGCGATCATGGAGTGGTGGGGGCCGGTGCTCTATGAGTACTACGGCTCCACCGAGTCGACGGTCGCCTTCGCGGTCAAGCCGCAGGACTGGCTGGCCCACCCCGGCACCGTCGGCCGCCCCGCGCCCGGCTTCGAGGCGCGGATCCTCGACGAGAACGGCGTGGAGCTGCCGCCGGGGGAGCCGGGGCTGATCTACGTGAAGTCCTCGCTCGGCGGATTCGAGTACCGGAAGGACCCGGCCAAGACCGCCGCCAGCATGCGCGGCGAGTGGTACACCCCCGGCGACATCGGCTATCTGGACGAGGACGGCTTCCTGTTCCTCTGCGACCGCCGTACGGACCTGATCGTCTCCGGCGGGGTCAACATCTATCCAGCTGAGATCGAGGCGGCTCTGCTGGAGCACCCCGCTGTGGCCGACGTCGCGGTGATCGGTGTTCCCGACGAGGAGTGGGGCCAGGTCGCGGTGGCCCTGGTCCAGGCAGTCGAGGGCGCCGATGTCACCGCCGAGGAGCTGCTCAAGCACTGCGAGCCCAGGATCGCCAGGTTCAAGCACCCCAGGATGATCGAGTTCCGGGAGGAGCTGCCGCGCACCCCCACCGGCAAGCTGTCGCGCTCCAGCGTCAGGGAGGAGTACCTGGCGTACCGCGCCACGAGAAGGGACGCCCACTCCAGGATCGAATAGCCATCTCCGCTGGGCGGCGTGCTGTGACTTAGATCACACCAAAGATCTGGAATAGGGGCTTCTGGGCGAGATGTTGTAGCGGCTCGTGAGGTTCTCGGTGGTCATCGTGTGGCTTGTCGAGCGGTTGCATGTCGATCTGTGCCGCCTCGACGGCGATCTGTGTTGCTGAAACACGCCTTCGACCCTCCCCTTCCTCACCCGCATGCCGTGTCGCCTTTCGGCGTGCCCCTTTTTCCGGAGTCTCTTTCGTGAAGAAGTTCTCCTTCTCCCTGCAGTTGCTGCTGGGTCTCCTCGTCGGTGTCGCCCTCGGGCTTGTCGCCCGCGCCGGCGAGGTCGCGTGGCTCACCGACACCCTGACCGAGGTCGGCAAGATCTTCGTCCAGCTCCTGAAGCTCGCGGTGCCGCCGCTGGTCTTCACCGCGGTCGTCGTCAGCGTGGCCAACCTGCGCAACGTCAACGGAGCGGCCCGGCTGGCCGGCAAGACGCTTCTCTGGTTCATGATCACTTCGCTGGTCGCGGTGGCCGCCGCCATCGGCCTCGGCCTGCTGGTCAACCCCGGCCAGGGCGTCACCCTCGCCACCGACGGCGCCAAGGCCGTCGACCTCGAAGGCGCCGGCACCTGGCTCGACTTCCTGACCGGCATCGTCCCGACGAACATCGTCACCGCGTTCACCGAGCTCAAGGTTCTCCAGATCGTCTTCCTCGGAGTCGTCTTCGGTGCCGCGGCCATGGCCGTCGGCGAGAAGGCCGAGCCGTTCCTGAATGTCAGCCGCTCGGTCCTCGAACTGGTCCAGAAGGCCCTGTGGTGGGTCATCCGTCTGGCTCCGATCGGCACCGCGGGCCTGATCGGGAAGTCCGTCGCCACCTACGGCTGGGACCTGCTGGCCCCGCTGGCGAAGTTCAGCGTGGCCGTCTATGTCGGCTGCTTCATCGTGCTGCTGGTGATCTACCCGGTGCTGCTCGCGTTCGTGGGCAAGGTCAGCCCGCTCACCTTCTACCGCAACGCGTGGCCCGCCATCGAACTGGCCTTCGTCTCCCGCTCCTCCGTCGGCACCATGCCGCTCACCCAGCGCGTCACCACCGACCGGCTCGGCGTCGACCGTGACTACGCCTCTTTCGCGGTGCCGTTCGGCGCCACCACCAAGATGGACGGCTGCGCGGCGGTCTACCCGGCGCTCGCTGCGATCTTCGTGGCGCAGGTGTTCGGTGTCCCGCTCGGCGTCGGCGACTACCTGCTGATCGCGTTCGTCTCGGTGGTGGGCTCCGCCGCCACCGCGGGCCTGACCGGCGCGATCGTGATGCTGACCCTCACCTTGAGCACGCTCGGCCTGCCCCTGGAGGGCGTCGGCCTGCTGCTGGCCATCGACCCGATCCTCGACATGATCCGCACCGCCACCAACGTCGCGGGCCAGATGGTCGTCCCGGTCCTCGTCGGCCGGTCCGAGAACCGCCTTGACGAGGCCGTCTTCACGGCTCCGCCGCAGCCCCTCGACGACGCACCCGTCAGGAAGGCGGGCGGTTCCTCCGAGCCTGCCCTGGCCTGAGGACTGCCGCTACTGGAGGGGCACGGCCGCCCGGCGGCCGTGCCCCTTCGTCGTTCCAGGGTCGCCCGCGTTCCCGCCCGGCCGGCCACGGCTGACGCAGGAGCTTGACTGCCTGTGGCGGGTCGGTGATCGCTGCCGCCACGTTCAAACCCTTGCCGGTCACGGCGCTAGCCGTCGAAGATGGCCCGGCGAAGCGGGGGCATGGCACTGCAGAGGCGGAAGAAGCCGCGCGCAGCGCCACGCACCAGGCGGCTACGGACGGTGGCCAGCCGCAGGTACATCAGGGCCTCCCCCACGGTCGCGAAACCGTAGGAGATCATCTCGGCCTCGTAGCCGCGCACCGCCTCGATCAGCGGTGTCCCGCTGGTCAGCGCGTCACGCAAGGTGCTGGCGTCACGCAGTGCGGTGTTGCCGCCGAGCCCGCCGACCGGCGGCATGTTGTGAATGGCGTCGCCGAGCAGCGTGACGTTCGTCGTCACCCAGGGCTTGACCTTGGCCGCCGCGCGGAAGTCGAAGAGCTCCACGCTGCCCGACTCCGCGATCAGCCGACGCAGATCCGGATGCCATTGGCGGCTCCGCTCCAGAACGAACCCGTGCGGCTCCTGGCCCGCATACGTCGCACTGTGGGCGACGAACGCCCACATGAGATACCCCTCGCCCACCCGAGGCCGGAACGCGGCCGTGAACAGGAAGTCCCGCCGCGGGAGGATCATGTTCTTGTTCGTGGTCAGGACTTCTGGCAGCCACGTGTCGGCCTCCGGGGTCAGCGGCAGCTTGCCGCCGACTCCGAAGGCGGCCGGGTCGCGCTGGCCGGCACCGGGGAGCAGTTGGCGCTTCACCCGCGATCGCGAGCCGTCGGCGCCGACGAGCAGTGTGCCGCTTGCCGTACTCCCATCGGCGAAATGCGCGACGACCTCGCCCCGGAGTTGCTCGTAACGCACGAACTCCTTGCCGAACCTGACATCGACCCCGTCGAGCAGGATCTCGCGCAGCGCCACCCGGCTGACGGCGTGCGCCGACTCCACCGGGGAGGTACGGCCGGCGTTGCTGCGCTCCTGCATCAGCTCGCGAAGCCGTTCGTCGAAAACGCCCATGCCCGGTCCGGGATCGCCCGAGGCGGCGATCAGGCGGTCCCACAGCTCAGGCGGCAGGCAGGAGTGAAGCGACCGGCTGCCGACGGGTTCGATGTTGAGGCGGTAGCCCTGCAGCCGCGCGTCAGGGGCGGCGTCCCGCTCGTACACGGTCGCGCTGACCCCTGCCCGCTTGAGGCCCTGCGCCAGGCACAGTCCGCCGATCCCACCTCCGATGATCAGAACGTGCACGGCCGGCCTCCGCAAAGCAGCTCACACAGACTCTTGAGTACGGCAGGAGCCTCCTCGGGACACAAGCTGGCCCCCTTCACAGTCGCGATGATCAGTTCGACCTCGTCTCCGGCGAACCCGGCGAGGCTGGACCGCCAGCCCTCCTCGTGAGCGGCGACCGTGGCACGGGTCCGCGGATCGCGCAGGGATCGCAGGTCCAACTCCCTGAGCACGATGTGCAGCTCCGGTCGTTCAGCGATCATCGCGCCGACCATGCCCAGGTGGCGGCACAGCCGTTCCTCCCGGCTGCCATCCGCGGATGTACCCGTCCGCACCTGGCCGGTCGCGTGGTCGACGACCGCGTCCACCAAATCCTGCTTGGTGCCGAAGTAGTGATGCAGTGTGGAGTGATCGATGCCCGCTTGCGCGGCCACCGCCCTCAAGCGCAGCCCCTCGAACCCTTCCCGCGCGATCGCCTCATAGGCCGCGACGATCAGGGCCTCACGCTTGCTCATCCGCAAACCTCCATTCTCAACCAACCACTTGGTGGAGTGTGGCAGCCATCGACAGGTGAGGTCAACATGTCGTCGCGCCGGTCGGCTCGGCCAGATGTCCGGCCGGCCCAATCTCTTCAAAACGCGTCCGCCGCCCACGCCGCTTGTGATGGCCATGACGACCGGATTCGGGGAGCTCGTCACTCTCCAGCCGGAGGGTCCCGCCGCTCCCGCGCCGCCGGGTGTGGCGGCGCTGCCGAAGCCGGGTGGGATGGTGGTGTCGCCCGCGCTGGCAGAGCTGCGGTGGTCGCCTACCCTGCCGGCACGACCCACGTGGCCATGGGGGACGGCGAGCCGACCGGCTCCCGCCCCCGCCCGTGCGGATCCGTGACGGGGCGATCCCCGCCACCCGGAACCTGGACCCACGGAAGGTCAGCGTGACTACGCGCGAGTGTTGTGACGGCGTATCCGGTCGGCGTCCTCACCTCGGCCGAGATCGTCGAAGACGTCGGCGAGGAGATCGAGATCCTGTCGCTGTCGCGTGGTGAAGAACCCCGGCGACGGCCGGGGCCATGCCATGCAGAGGTCCGCGGCCTCCCGCGCGGCCGCCAACGCATGCTCATGCTCTCCAAGAGCGTACTGAGAGGCGGCGAGCGCGGTCAGAGCGCGGGCGAGATGGGGCTGAAAGACAACCGGGAGATCGTCCGCCAGGCGACGGTGCATCCACACGGCTTCCGCGGTGGCGTCGACGGCCTGCTCCACCTGGCCAAGCCGTGTCAGGCACAGGCCGAGACCGGTCAGCGCGTCGGCGAGATCCGGCTCTTCTGTCACGCTCGCCTTCGCCGCCGCCCGGCGATCGGCCACGTATTCGTGGCACGCCGCGACGGCCTCCTCAACGGCGGTGAGCGCGTCGACGGGGTTCAGCCATCGGCCCAGATCGCTGAGCATCTCGCAGAGGTCCTTCAACGCGTCGGCTCGGGCGAACAGGTTGGTTCCGGCCACCTCGCGCAAGGTCCGCACGGCTTCATCGGCGGCCGTCAGAGCGTCATCTCCACGTCCGGCCTCCCATAGCCGTCGGCTGAGGTCCGCGAGAGCCGGAGCGAGATACACCGGGTTTTCCAAACGCCGAAGCACCTCCACCGCGGAGACGGTGACGGTCAGCGCGTCGTCGCTCCTGCCCAGGTCGGCGGCCAGTGTGCCCAGGCCGGTCAACGCCTGGGCGAGATCGAAATTGGCCGGGGCGGGCCTCGGCATCCGGGCGTGGACCGCGAGGGCGCGCTCCGCTGCGGCCGACGCGTCGCCGCCGCGGCCGGCTTCCCCCAGGTGTCGGCCGTACTCGGTCAACGCCCGGATCATGTGGGCGTCGGGCGGGGTGAGCCGGAGAGAGATCCGCACCGCCTCCGCCGCGGCCGCCACGGCCCGCTCCCGATGCCCCGACGCGGCATGCGCGCCCGCGAGGCGGAGCAGTGCTTTGGCCAGCCCGAGCCCGTCTGATTCCGCGCCACCGTGGTCGGCCACGATCTTCTCGGCGGTCACCAGCCATTCGCCGCGCACGGTGGACAGCCGTACCCCGTGGTCCCGCAGCCAGGCGCGGCTGTCCTTCGCGTGGGCGAGAGCCCGGCACGCCTGCCGGTCGTACGGGAGCCGGATCCGCTCGAACACCTTACGGATGTCGCCCAGCGACAGATTCCACAGTGATTCGTTGTCCGCCAGCGCCGCAAGGTACGCCCGCTGGGCGTCGTCCAGCTCGACCGGCGGCTCCGGAAACGCCTTGAGCAGTAACAGGATCCACTCGAACCCGTCCGTCAGCCGCGCGAATGCGAGTGCCACCGGAAGGAGCTCGGCGAAGCCGGTCACCCGCTCCAGAGCGGCATTGAGCAGCGTGCCGCGAAACCGGCCGACAATCTGTGGCAATCCGTCGGGAAACCAGCGGTCGGTGGCCTCCGGGTCCTGCAACGCGCCCATGATCACATCGACGGCGGCGGGGTGGTCGGCCAGCGCGGGCGCCAGGGCCGCACACGCCCGCACCCCGAGGTGGGGGTCCTCGAGGAAGTCGCGTGGCGCGGCGCCGAGGTCGCCGAGCGCGAGAACCAGCGCGGCCCGTTCGGCCGCATCGGCGGTTCGCGCGAGCCGGGTCAGCCGTACGACGAGCCGAGGCCGGGGCGACGGCGCCGTGGATGCCAGTTCGGCGGCGCGGACCAGCCGGGTCGCCGTGGATGCCGCGGACGCCCGCACCCGTGGATCCGCGTCGGCCAGGCAATGCTCGACGACGTCTGCCAGCCGGCTCGCCGCCTGCCGGCAATCGAGCAGGATCATCGCCCACATCGCACGCTCACGCCGCGGATCCTCGAGGATGTCGTCGTACACGTCCTCGTCGCTGGAGGCGGCGGCGATCCGCGCGATCTCGCTTCTGATGTCCCGCCCTCCGGGGGCGGCATCGGCGGCCAGGTCGCCCTGGTACGGCACGGCGGCTTCGCCGACCTCGGCCAGCCAGCTCAGCAGATCGCGTCTCAGCCAGGCCGTATCCGGACCGGCGATCGACGGGTCACGAAGGATCCGCCCCACGGCCAACGCGGCGGACGCCGTGGCCGTCCACGGCGTGCCCTGGTGAATGACGGCACTGTTGAGGTGGTCCAGGGCCGCCCGCCGGGCGGATTCGTCTCCGTGCAGAAGCGCCGTCAAATGGCCGGGAGTGTCGGTGGCCTTGCCGTAGGCGTGCAGCAAAACCGCGAATGACCGGTCGTCTGTCGTCAGCATCCGGGAAGTGTTCCACAGCCCCGGCATGCCCTCCGTCCAGCTCGTACGGGACGAAGCACCAGCGGTTCTCGCACGACGCCGGCGATGACCGTGGTCACGACCTTGTGAACCGCCCGCCCGCCGTCACCGATAGCGCCCGGAACGCCGCACCGCGGTGTCTTCCTGTCGCATCCCGTGTGGGTCCACGCGCTCGAGCTTGGTCCAGCCGGTCCAGCCTCCCTTCTTCAGCAGCTCGATCAGCCGACGGGCCGGCGGCACAGTGTCGAACGCCAGTGTGTCCATCAGCTTGACCAGCGATGGCTCGATGTCGGTGTCGTCAACGTAGTTCTCGCCCTGTTCGTCGGCCAACCGCGTGATGTAGACGGCTAGTTCGTCGGCCAGCTCGACGAGCCGTGGGCCGTCGGCGGTCCGGTCGAGAACCCGGCTGAGGGTGAGATAGAAGTCGATGAGCTGCGGGTCGGTGATCTGCTCCCGCTTGCGTGCCATCCACTCCGGGACTCGCTCAGGTGAGTGCGCGGCCAGCAGGATCCAGCCGTCACGCTCTGCCTGGACGATCCGTTCGTCGACCCCGAGCACCCGGAGGTGGTCGAGATACCCGACCACCTCCGGTGGCAGCATCAGGTTGTCCCCGGCGGCGAGCCGGGCGATCTGCTCCCGGTGCCGCTGCCGCTGCCGGATCTCGGCCCGCAGCCGCTTGTCGATGTCCGCGACCGCCGCGGCGAACTCCTCCTCATCGGCCCGCAGCAGCTCCCGCACCCGAGCCAGCGGGACCCCTGCCTGCGCGAGAGTCCGGATCTTGATCAGCTCGATCACGGAGCCGGCGTCGTACCTGCGGTAGCCGGATTGGTCCCGTTCCGGCTCCGGCAGCAGCCCCTTGGCGTGATAGTGCCGCACCGCGCGCACCGTCACTCCGGCGTACGACGCCAGCTCACCGATGGTCAGCATCCCGCCAGTCTCCTCGGGTGTGGCCGACAGGGCCATGTGTACTCCGGATGATCTGGGCGATCTCCGGGGCGTGGGTGAAGGCCAGCCCGTGGTCGGCGTCGAGCCAGGACGTGGCGATGTGCGGCCGCTCGCGGCCAAGCCGCTCGACGCCGGCACGCCAGTTCTGATTGAACCGCGACGCATGCCCTTCGCCGTTGTCGCCGGCCATCGAGGTCGACATGATCATGCTGATGGGCCGGTCGATCTTCTGGTACCGGTCCAAGATCTCGGACCGTACCGCATCGATCTCGACATTCAGGTCGAGAATCTCCTGGGCGGTGAGCAACACCTGACGCGCGGTGCCCCGCACGGCCTCCTGCTGTGTCGCCATGTCCTCCCACATTGCGCGGAGCTCCGGCAGGACGGCCTCGGTGATGAACGGTTCGGGCACCGGGTTCGCCCCGTCGATGAGAACAAGCCCGGCGACGCTACCAGGATGCTCGGAGGCATAGTGCACGGCCAGGTCCGCGCCCAGCGAGTAGCCCACCAGCACGGGCACCGCATCCAGGTCGAGGCGCCCCAGCTCCGCCATCACGGCGGCCAGATCGCTGAGGAACGCCTCGAAGGAGTACAGGCCGGCGGCCGAGGTGAGGCCATGGCCCCGCAGGTCGAAGGTCACCACATCGTGGTCGCGCCGCAGCAGCTCGGTCAGCTCGTACAGGTCGGCCTGCGTCGAGTTCAGCCCGGGGCACAGGACCAGCGGTCGTCCCCGGCCGCCGCGAGACACCGGGATCGTGACGCCGTCGTGGTGGATCGTGAAGTGCCGCATCGTCCTGTCGCCTCTCTCGGCCCGCTCCCCATCGTCGCCGTGGTCGCCGTACGACTTGCGCAGGCCGGCGGCCTCCACCGCACTGGTTTTCGTGGTCATGCCACCATGCTGGGAGATTGCCCCTGCGTCAGGGTCAACCGTCGCGGCGACATCACCTCCACACACCGCGACCGCCGGTGTGTGCCCTCACACCGGCCGCGGCCGGCACACCGCCCCGCCGGTTACGACGGCGTTCCCCACGAGGTTCGCCCAGGCGGCGTAGGCGAGGTCACGCGTGCGGGGGGCCGGGCGCCGTCGCGCTCTGCAGTTCCGCCCTCCCCACAACCCTTCAGCTGCCCAGGCCGCTGACCGCCGGTCCAGAGGTCGGTGTGAAAGCGGGCATCGGCGGGCGTTCGTCGATTCTTCGATGTGCCGGCGACGGCGGCGGATGAGGGGCTGACACTGGTCACGGCGGCCGGGTGGGCGTCCGGCCGCCGTGACACAGAGCGTTCGTCAGGACTGGGGGACCTTGGAGGTGAACTCGGTGGTGAAGGTCTTGGACAGGTCGATCTGGTCCTTCTTGGCCTTCACGTCGGGATTGAACGCCGACAGCACTTCCAGCACGTTCTTCGGGCCGTCGTCCGGCATGATGCCGTCGGCGGTGAACATGCCCTTGGAGTCGTTGACCGCCTTGACGTACAGCGTCTCGTCGGCGCCCTTGAACTCGGCGGGCATCTTGTCGGCGATCTCCTGCGCGGAATGCGCGTTGATCCACCGAAGCGTGCGCACGAAGGCGTTGGCCAGCTTCTGCGCGGTCTCCTTGTGTCCGTCGATCCACTCGCAGGTCATGTACAACGAGCTCGCCGGGTAGAGCCCGCCGAGCGCCGCCCGGGTGCCCTCCTTGGTACGCATGTCGATGAACACCTTGCCCTTGCCGGTGGTCACGAGCTGCGCCGCGGTGGGGTCGGTGGTCATGCCCGCGTCGATGCCGCCGTTCTCGATGGCCGAGATGAAGGTGGCGCCCGCCCCGGCCTTCACCCGGGTGTACGACTCGGGCGCCACGCCGTTCTTGACCGCCAGATACTGGGTCAGGAAGTCAGTGGACGATCCGGGGCTGGTGATGCCGAGCTTCTTGCCGGCGAAGTCCTTGGGGCCGGTGATGGCGCCCGCCTTGTCCGCGGCGACGATCTCCACCTCGCCGGGGACGTCGGCGAACTGGACGACGCTCTTCACGCACTTCCCCTTGGCCTGCAGGTCGACGGAGTGGTCGTAAAAGCCGACGACGCCGTGGACGTCCCCGGACAGCATCACGTTCTCGGCCTGTGCTCCGGCGGGCTCGGTGAGCAGCTGGACGTTCAGGCCCTCCTGGGTGAAGGTGCCGAGCTGCTCGCTCAGCTTGGCCGGCAGGTAGATGACCTTGTCGATGCCGCCGACCATGATCTTGACCTGCTCGGTGGTGCCGGGAGCCGACTCGCCGCAGCCGGCCGCGCCGGCGACGACGAGGGCCGCGGTGGTGAGCACGAGGTACTTCTTCATGTGGGGGGTCGCCTTTCAGGTAGGTCAGATCTGTACGTCGTGGGAGCCGGAGGCGGCGGGCCGCCAGCGGAGGAGGCGGCGTTCGAGCAGCGTCAGCAGCCACTCGGCGACGAGCGCGATCACCGTGATGATGATCATTCCGGCGTAGATGCCGGCCGAGTCGAACGTGCCCTGCGCGTTGTTGATCAGCAGGCCGAGGCCCTTGTCCGCGCCCGAGTACTCGCCGACCACGGCGCCGATGATGGCGAACCCGAACGCCGAGTGGAGCGAGGCGAGGATCCAGGAGGTGGCGCTCGGCACCACGATCGTCCAGAGGATCTGCGCGCGGCCCGCGCCGAGGATTCTGGCGTTGTTGACCAGGCCCCGGTCGACCTCTCTGGCCCCTTGGAAGGCGTTGAAGAACACCGCGAAGAACACCAGGATGAACGCGGTGGCGATCTTGGAGGACATGCCGAGCCCGAACCAGATCACGAACAGCGAGGCGAGCACGATGCGGGGGATCGCGTTGGCCGCCTTGATGAACGGGGCGAGGACGTCGGCCACGAACCGGCTGCGCCCGAGGACGATGCCGAGCAGCACGCCCGCGACGCCGCCGAGCGCGAACCCGGCGACCGCCTCCTGGAGCGTGTACGAGATCTGCGTCCAGATGGATCCGAAGGCGGTCGTCTGCGTGAACCAGGCGACGAGTTTCCCCCAGATCGCCGACGGCTTCGAGTAGTAGAAGGGGTCGATCAGGTATGTGGCCGACAGCTCCCACGAGCCGAGCCAGACGGCGACGAGCAGCAGCCGTACGCCGGTGACGGTCAGCTTCCTCCGCCGCACCGCGGCACGGGCCGAGGACACGGCGAGATCCTCATCGATGGGTGCGGCGGCGCCGGGCAGGGCGACGTCATGCGACACGGCCGGACATCCTCTCCCTGGTGATCTGGACCTCTTCGCGGAGGGACTCCCAGACCTCGCGGTAGACGTCGAGGAAGTCGGAGGTCAGCCGGATCTCCTCCGCGTCGCGCGGGCGCGGCAGCCGTACGTCGAAGACCTGCTTGACCGTCGCGGGCCCCGCGGTCATCACGGCGACCCGGTCGGCGAGGACCAGCGCCTCCTCCAGGTCGTGTGTGACGAAGACGACCGCGGCGCCGGTGCCGGACCACAGCCGCAGCAACTCGGCCTGCATCAGCCCGCGCGTCTGCACGTCGAGGGCGGAGAACGGCTCGTCCATCAGCAGGATCCGCGGTTCGTTGACGAGAGTCTGGGCGAGGGCGACGCGCTTGCGCATGCCGCCGGACAACTGGTGCGGGTAGTAGTCCTCAAACCCGCCGAGGCCGACCCGGCCGACCCAGTCACGGGCGCGGTCGCGGGCGTCGGACGTGGTAGCGCCGCGGTAGCGCGGCCCGAGGGCCACGTTGTCCAGTACGGTGCGCCACGGCAGCACGGCATCGGCCTGGAACATGTACCCGACGCCGTCGGGGATGCCGGTCACCTCCCGGCCGTTCACGGCGACGCGGCCGTGCGAGGGCGGCTCCAGCCCGGAGACGAGGGAGAGGGTGGTGGACTTGCCGCACCCGGTGGGACCGACGACGGCGACGAACTCGCCCGCCGCGACGGTGAGGTCCAGATCGCGTACGGCGGTGTGCACGCCGCCCGACGCGGACCTGAATCGTTTCGTCGCGCCGACGAGTTCGATCACCGGCCCACCTGGAGATGTTTCGGATGTCATGGCCGGGAACCGTACGGAGCGGCCGGGGCGCGGTGAACCCTTGCGCAGCTAAGCCGCGCAAGCCGTGTTTCGCGCTGTTAATCGCGATTTCATGGGTTTTACGCTTTACGCGCACGGTCCTTCCGCGCATCACCTCGGCTAACGTGCACGCGTGCGCTCGCTCCGTTTCGCCCATCAGGTGCTCGCGCTGCAGATCGTCGTCGTCATGCTGGTCGCGGGATCCGGCTTCGCGCTGGCCGCGTGGCTCATGCGCGATGAGCTGACCGTCCAGTACGGCGAGCGCGCGGTGTCGGTCGCCCGGGCGTTGGCCGCCGACCCCTCCGTCGCGGCGGCCGCGGCGCGGGACGACCCCACGCACCTGATCCAGCCGAGGGCGGAGGCGGTGCGGGCGGCCACCGGGGCGCTGTTCGTGGTCGTCACCGACCGGCGCGGCATCCGCCTGTCGCACCCACGTACGGAGCTGATCGGCAGGCGGGTCAGCACCGACCCGTCGGGCCCGCTGTCCGGGCACGACGTGGTGACGGTCGAGCAGGGGACGCTCGGCCTGTCCGCGCGGGGCAAGGTGCCGCTGCGGACCGCGGACCACAGGATCGTCGGCGAGGTCAGCGTGGGCTTCCCCGTCCGGCAGATCCACCTGCGCGTGGGGCGGGTCCTCGTGCTGGCGGCCCTCTTCACCGGGGCGGCGCTGCTGCTCGGGGTGGTCGGCTCGGCCGCGATCGGCCACCGCCTGCGCCGCCAGACGCTGGGGCTGGAGCCGTCCGAGCTCGGAGAGCTCATCTCGCAGCGGGAGGCGGTGCTGCACGGGATCGGTGAGGGCGTCCTCGCCGTGGACGCCGGAGGCCGGGTCACCGTGTGCAACGTCGAGGCGGCCAGGCTGCTCGGGCTGGGGGAGGAGTCACCGGGGGTCCTGGGCAAGCCCTTTCACGACCTGCCGCTGCCGCCCCGGCTGCAGGCCGCGCTCGCCGGCACCGACGAGGCCGCCAGCCAGCTCGTCGTCGCGGACGATCGCGTGCTCGTGGTGGGGCGGCGGCAGGTACGCAGGGAAGGCCGGGAGCTCGGCACCGTCCTGACCCTGCGCGACCGAACCGACCTCGAGAAGCTCACCAGGGAACTGCACGCGGAACGCGACCTGCTCGACGCGCTCAGGGCGCAGCGGCACGAGCACGCCAACCGGATGCACACCGTCGCGGGGCTGCTGCAACTCGGCCACCACGAGCAGGCCGCGGACTACCTGCACATGCTCACGGTGGAGCCGCTCGCCGCGGTCCCCGGCGCGGCAGGGGACGTCATCACCGACCCCTACCTGCTGGCCTTCCTCGCGGCCAAGGCCGCCGTCGCGGCTGAGCGCGGCATCCGCTTCATCGTGGCACCGGGAAGCTGGGCGCCCGGCGAGATCGTCAGCCCTCTGGACGTGACGACGGTCGTCGGGAACCTGG
Organism: Microtetraspora sp. NBRC 16547; assembly: GCF_030268965.1. GTDB lineage: Bacteria > Actinomycetota > Actinomycetes > Streptosporangiales > Streptosporangiaceae > Microtetraspora. The sequence continues at coordinate 34,478 of NZ_BSSE01000031.1, forward strand.
TCGACAACGCGCTCGAGGCGGCCCACCAGGGTCCCGACCGGCCGGCGCACGTCGAGGTGGAGCTGCTTCGCGACGGCGACGACCTGCATGTCACGGTGACGGACTCCGGGCAGGGTGTCCCGCCGGAGCTCGCCGAGGCGGTGTTCGAAGACGGCTTCACCACCAAAACGGGGGACCGGCCGCGCGGACTCGGCCTGGCGCTGGCGCGCCAGGTCGCCCGGGCCCGCGGCGGAGACATCGTCCTCGGTCGCGGAGCCGTCGTGACAGTGGGCGAGGCGGAGCGCGCCGGGGCGGCGCCGACCTCCGAGCCGCCCGGCCGTACGCCGCGGTCCGGACGGGATGGCACCATGTTCCTCGCTCGTCTACCGGGGGTCCTGAGATGATCGATGTGCTCGTCGTCGACGACGACTTCCGTGTGGCCCAGGTCCATGCGGGGTTCGTCGAGCTCGTCCCCGGGTTCCGGGTGGCCGGGCAGGCCCACACCGCCGCCGCGGCGGCGGACATGGCCGCCCGGCTCGTCCCCGACCTCGTCCTGTTGGACGTCTACCTCCCCGACGGGTCCGGGCTCGACCTGATCCGCGTGCTGTCCGCCGACGTCATCGTGCTGACCGCGGCCAACGACGCCGCCTCCGTGCGCGCCGCCCTGTCCAGGGGAGCCCTGCACTATGTGATCAAGCCCTTCGGCGCGCAGGACCTGGGAAGCCGGCTCAGGGGGTACGCGCGCTACCGCCGCCTGCTGGGGTCGGCGACGGGCATGAACCAGTCGTCCATCGACGAGGCGATGCGCGCGTTGCACCGCGCCGATCAGGCCGCGGCGCGCGGACCCAAGGGCCACTCCCCGGTCACGGTCCGCCTGATCGCCGACATCCTGCAGGCCAGCGAGAACGCGCTGTCGGCGGCGGAGATCGCCGCCCGGATCGGCGTCTCGCGGGCCACCGCGCAGCGGTACCTCGCGGGCCTCACCGAATCCGGGCGGGTCGCCATGACACTCAGGTACGGCGCGACCGGCCGCCCCGAGCACCTGTACACCTGGTGCTGACCGACCGGAGCCACCCGGGGTCACTTGGCCTTGGTGGCGGCGCAGGAGTCCTGGGTGGCGTCGAAGCCGCGCAACGCTTCGTCGTCGTCGACGCGCAGTGTGCGCAGGCCGTTCCAGTCGTCCCCGACGGTCAGTATGAGGCGGGAGGTCGACGCGCGGCCGACCAGCGTGGCGGTGCTGGTCTTCAGGTCCTTGGAGAGCGTGGGAACGCCGGACGCGCCGTTGCGTGAGTACAGGATCGTGGTATTCGGATACGGCTTGCGCCGGGCGTCGCCGACCTTGACGATATGGTAGCCGCGCTGTTCGAGCGCCGCGGCCACCTGAGTGCCCAGGCCGCCGTGGCTGGTGCCGTTGCGGACCTCGACGTGCACCTTTGAACGCGGGATCTTGCTCTGCCCGCCCTTCACTCCGGAACCGGCGATGTTCTTGTCCGCCGCGACGATCTGGAACAGCCTCTTCGCCTGCGGCTGGACCCACTCGACCCGGCCGGGGTGGCTGATCGAGTAGCGCCAGGGAACGGTGATGAAGCGGATCTGCCCGGCAGTCAGGCCTTGGGCGCTGTCGGCCAGGTCCTTCATCACGCCCACCGTGAGCTTCGGGTCGGTGGTGAGGGACTTGGTGGCCGCGTCCAGGAAGCCGAACAGCCTGGCGGGGTCGGTGAGCGTCTGGCCGCTCATGACCTTCTTGACCATGGAGGCGATGAACATCTGCTGGCGTTGGATGCGGCCGATGTCCGAACCGTCACCCAGGCTGTAGCGGGCCCGGACGTAGCCCAGCGCCTTTTCGCCCTTCAGGGTCTGCCGTCCGGCGGGCAGGTTGAGGAGAGCCTTCTTGTCGTGGATCGGCTCGGGGACACAGACCTCCACGCCGCCGAGCGCGTTCACCATGTCCTTGAAGCCGGTGAAGTCGACCGTGGCGAAGTGGTCGATGTGGATGCCGGTGAGTGCCTCGACGGTCTTCCAGGTGCAGGCGATCCCGCCGAAGGCGAACGACTCGTTGATCATCCCCACGTGGGGGAGCTGGCCCATCAGGTTCCCCTTGGCGCGGCAGGCGGGGAGCTGGACCAGCGAATCCCGGGGGAAGCTGATGACCATGGCATTGTCCCGTTTGGGGGAGATGTGCGCCAGCATGATCGTATCGGTGCGTTGCCCGGAGATCCGGTGACCATACTTGGCGTTCTTGCCGTCCCGCTGGTCCGAGCCGACAATCAGCACGTTCAGTGCGCTCGTCGGGGCCTTGGGCGGGCGAGTGGGGCTCAGATCGTCAGTGCTGACGTCGATGTGCCTGACATTGTTGCTCAGCTTGAGGTAGGCGCCGTACGTGACGGCCGCGACCGCCAGTGCGATCGTCGCGACGATCGCCACCAGCCACCACAGCCAGCGTCTACGGCGGGGAGCCGCGGTGTCAGCGGGAGGGGAAGGCGGTGCGTCGACATGCCCGCTGCTCACGTATTACTCCAGAGATCGGGCCAGGGCCGCCGCGCCTGACCAAGAGCCACGCTGTAGAGATCTCAGCCGATCGAACGGCGCCGGGTGTGCTGACCCGCCCCTATGGTCGGAAGGGCCTCAGACCGTGCCGTCTCCCGCGCCGTCCGGGGGCGGGAGACGGAGATTCTCTTGGCTGTGAACCTGTCGAGTGCTCAACCCTGCTCCCACTTTGGTTGTACAGTTGCGCAATATAGCAATCAACGCGTGTTCGATGACAATCGACGCGCCAGGCGAGGGCGGGGTATGCGCGCGGGCCCCTATGCTGTGGGCGCCGGTGCGCCTTCCCCGCGCGCACGTCGCCGGACGCGTGTGAGAGGCAATCGGAGACCGTGTCCGGTATGGCCGGGAGTGTACGTCCAGAGGGTGAAGGCATACTCTGGTCAGCACCCGGTAGCGACCAGAAGGGGAGCGATGTCATGGGTTCACTCAGCCCAATGCACTGGATAATCGTGGCTGTGGTGTTCGTGATGCTCTTCGGCGCCAAGAAGTTGCCGGACGCCGCGAAGGCCGTCGGACAGTCTCTACGGATTCTCAAGAAGGAGACCAACAAGCTCCGCGACGAGGACGACGCTCCCGCGGTCGAGCAGGTCGCCCCGGCCACTCAGACGCAACTCGCCTCGAGCTCCCCGGCCGTCGAGGAGCGGTTGCGCGCACTCGAAGAGGAGAACGCCCGGCTCAAGAAGGCCGCGGCCGGCGATGCTCGGCCACGCGAGCGCGAAGACCGCTGACCGAGGAGCGCCCCGGCCGCCGCGGTCGGTGACAGCGCAACTCATCCTTCTTCACTTCACCCGGTAGACGCACCACGACCCGTCCGCGAGGACAGCGATAAACATCGCGGTCCGGGCGATGATCCCGGGCACGACGTAGCACCTGGCGGCCCTCCGATCAGGGTTTCGGCGGGAGCACGTAGCAGCTGCCCAGGGGCTGTGACAGGCTGCCGCGCCTATCGAGAACATGGTCGGAGTGGACGCGGGCGCGGCGTTTCGCGGTCGGCTGACAGGTGAGCAGACCGATCAGGAATCGAGAAGCGCCGGTCCCCGAGCCGCAACTAGCCTGACCGGCATGGACATCGCCATTCACTGGACCTTCCTCCCGCACAACGACCCGGACGCCTCTCTGGCCTTCTATCGCGACACCCTCGGCTTCGAGGTCCGCAACGACGTCGGAAACGGCAAGATGCGCTGGATCACCGTCGGTCCCGCCGACCAGCCCGGCACGTCCATCGTCCTGGAGCCCCCGGCCGCCGACCCCGGCGTCACCGACGCCGAGCGCCGCACCATCGCCGAGATGATGGCCAAGGGCACCTACGCCCGCATCGTTCTGGCCACCGCCGACCTCGACGGCACCTTCGAGAAGGTACAGGCCGGCGGCGCCGAGGTCGTCCAGGAGCCGACCGAGCAGCCGTACGGCATTCGTGACTGCGCCTTCCGCGATCCCGCGGGCAACCTGATCCGCATCAACGAGCTCCGCTGAGCCGTACGGCAATCGCAGCCCCGACCTGTACAGACCCCTAATGGAGACACAATTAGCATGGCCAAAAGTACGGACACGCAGTCGCCTGAGCTGCACGTTGCCGACAGCCACGATCTGATCCGCGTGCACGGCGCGCGCGAGAACAACCTCAAGAACGTCAGCGTCGAGCTCCCGAAGCGCCGGCTGACGGTGTTCACCGGCGTCTCCGGCTCGGGTAAGAGCTCGCTGGTGTTCGGCACGATCGCCGCGGAGTCGCAGCGGCTGATCAACGAGACGTACAGCGCCTTCGTGCAGGGCTTCATGCCGACGCTGGCGCGGCCCGAGGTCGACGTGCTCGATGGGCTGACCACGGCGATCATCGTCGACCAGGAGCGGATGGGCGCGAACTCCCGCTCCACGGTGGGCACCGTCACCGACGCCAACGCGATGCTGCGCATCCTGTTCAGCCGGCTCGGGCAGCCGCACATCGGCTCGCCCCAAGCGTTCTCCTTCAACGTCGCCTCAATCAGCGGAGCGGGTGCGGTCACACTCGAGCGCGGCGGGAAGACCGTGAAGGAGCGGCGCGACTTCAACATCACCGGCGGCATGTGTCCGCGCTGCGAGGGCATGGGCTCGGTCACCGACTTCGACCTGTCCGCGCTGTACGACGACAGCAAGTCGCTGAACGAGGGCGCGCTCGCGATCCCCGGCTACAGCGTCGACGGCTGGTACGGCCGCATCTTCAGGGGCTGTGGCTTCTTCGACCCGGACAAGCCGATCCGCAAGTTCACCAAGAAGGAGCTGCACGATCTGCTCCACAAGGAGCCGACCAAGATCAAGGTCGACGGCATCAACCTGACCTACGAGGGCCTGATCCCGAAGATCCAGAAGTCGTTCCTGTCCAAGGATGTCGACGCGCTGCAGCCGCACATCCGGGCGTTCGTGGAGCGGGCGGTCACCTTCAGCACCTGCCCTGATTGCGCGGGCACCCGGCTCAACGAGGCGGCTCGATCGTCGCGGATCGGCGGGATCAACGTCGCCGACGCCTGCGCGATGCAGATCAGCGACCTGGCCAAATGGGTCCGCGGCCTCGACGAGCCGTCGGTCGCGCCGCTGTTGGCGACGCTGCGGCACACCCTCGACTCGTTCGTGGAGATCGGGCTGGGCTATCTCAGCCTCGACCGGCCGTCGGGCACGCTGTCGGGCGGCGAGGCGCAGCGCACCAAGATGATCCGCCACCTCGGGTCGTCGCTCACCGACGTCACCTACGTCTTCGACGAGCCGACGATCGGGCTGCACCCCCATGACATCCAGCGGATGAACGACCTGCTGCTGCAGCTGCGCGACAAGGGCAACACCGTGCTCGTCGTGGAGCACAAGCCGGAGGCGATCGCGATCGCCGACCACGTCGTCGACCTCGGCCCGCGCGCCGGCACCGAGGGCGGCGAGGTGGTGTTCGAGGGCACCGTCGAAGGGCTGCGGGCCAGCGGCACGCTCACCGGGCGGCACCTGGACGACCGCGCCTGTCTGAAGCCGTCGGTGCGGACGCCGTCGGGGGTGCTGGAGGTGCGCGGCGCCGACACCCACAACCTGCAGGACGTCGACGTCGAGATCCCGCTCGGGGTGCTTGTCGTCGTCACCGGGGTGGCGGGCTCGGGCAAGAGCTCGCTGATCCACGGCTCGGTGTCGGGCCGGGACGGAGTGGTGGCGGTCGACCAGGGCGCGATCCGCGGCTCGCGGCGGAGCAACCCGGCGACCTACACCGGGCTGCTCGACCCGATCCGCAAGGCGTTCGCGAAGGCCAACGGTGTGAAGCCGGCGCTGTTCAGCGCCAACTCCGAGGGCGCCTGCCCCACCTGCAACGGCGCCGGCGTCATCTACACCGACCTGGCGATGATGGCCGGCGTCGCCACCACCTGCGAGGAGTGCGAGGGGAAGCGGTTCCAGGCCGAGGTGCTCGAGTACACGTTCGGCGGCCGCGACATCAGCGAGGTGCTCGCGATGTCGGTGACCGAGGCCGAGGAGTTCTTCGGCGCCGGCGAGGCACGTACGCCGGCCGCGCACGCCATCCTCGGCCGGCTCGCCGACGTCGGGCTCGGCTACCTCAGCCTCGGCCAGCCGCTCACTACGCTGTCCGGCGGCGAGCGGCAGCGGCTGAAGCTGGCCACCCACATGGCCGCCAACGGCGGCGTCTACGTCCTCGACGAGCCGACCACCGGCCTCCACCTCGCCGACGTCGAGCAGCTGCTCGGCCTGCTCGACCGGCTCGTCGACTCCGGCAAGTCAGTCATCGTCATCGAGCACCACCAGGCGGTCATGGCGCACGCCGACTGGATCATCGACCTCGGCCCCGGCGCCGGCCACGACGGCGGCCGGGTCGTCTTCGAGGGCACACCCGCCGACCTCGTCGCCGCCCGCTCCACCCTCACCGGCGAGCACCTGGCGGCCTACGTTGGCACCTGACCGAGGTCCTCGCGGACACCGTGAGACGAGTTCTCTCGTCTGTTTTGACTCGTCTCGACCGGTAAAGGGGCGTGTGCAACAGGGTCGAGTGCGCATTCATCCTTCGTATGTGGCACGATCTCGCAGATGACCAGCAGACCCGCCGCGGCGCAGCACCTGCGCGACCTCGCGCGGCTGCGCCGCGTCCGCGACCGGATCGACCGGGAGTACGCGCAGCCGCTGGACGTCGAGGCGCTGGCCCGCGGCGTGAACATGTCGGCCGGGCACCTCAGCCGCCAGTTCCGGCTCGCCTACGGCGAGTCGCCGTACTCCTATCTGATGACGCGGCGCGTCGAGCGCGCGATGGCACTGCTGCGTCGTGGCGACCTCAGCGTCACCGAGGTCTGTTTCGCGGTCGGCTGCTCGTCGCTGGGCACCTTCAGCACTCGCTTCACCGAGCTGGTCGGAATGCCGCCCAGCACCTACCGGCACCACGCGGCGCGTGGGACGGCGGGGATGCCGTCGTGCGTGGCGAAACAGGTGACCAGACCGATCAGGAACCGAGAAGCGCCGGTCACCGAGCCGCGACTACGCTCGGCTAGTTGAGTCCCGATCGTATGCCGGTGCGACGGGAGCGGGCCAGAACCAGCCCGCCGAGGACCGTGGCGATCAGCCCGACCACCAGGGCCACGAAGCCCCCGACTATTCCGTAGCCGGTGCCGGGACCACCGTCGGCGGCGGCCACAACCAGCCCGCCGATGACCGCGCCGGCCAGCCCCGCCACCAGGGCCACGATGGCCCCCCTTCGCCCGTTGCCGGTGCCGATACGACCAGCGGAGCGGGCCAGAGCCAGCCCACCGATGACCACGCCGGCCAGCCCTAGCAGCGCGGCCACCAAGGACCAGAGGCGCCCGGCGGTCAAGGTGTAAGCACTGGCGGGGTCCGGCTGGACCAAGACGTGCGCGGCCGCCGGTGCGGCAAGCTGGAAACCTTCAATGAGGGTGGCTCCGGCCACGGCAAGCACAAGTCGGACTGACATGAGGTGTTCCTTCTCCTCCTGCGAGTGGACGTCGTCTGATCATGTCCGCCGCACCCACCGCCGGTCGTCCAGCGGACGCAGGCAATTCACGCTGCCGCCGATGCCGCAGCCGGCTACCGCGGACGCCGCAGGAGCCGCGAAGGTACCGCGTGTGCGGTAGCCGGACGATCATCCGCGCGCAGGAGTCGTCCGCGCAGACATCCAGCTAAGGTGCGCGCATGAGTACAGGATGGTCCGGTGTCCAGGCCGGTGTCAGAGACTGGGCGATCGCCGTCTGCGTGGCGGCGACGCTGCTGGTCACCGGGCTGTCCGGGCAGCACTCCGCCACGAACCTCGACCTGCTCGGCTACGCGCTGCTGACAGCCGGCGGCCTGGCGCTGGCCGCGCGCCGCCGCGCTCCGGTTCCGGTCCTGGCCGTCACCGGGCTGTGCGCGGTGGGTTACCAGGCGGCCGGTTTCGACGTGCCTGCCGTCGCGTACCTGTTCGCGGTGTACGCCGCCGTGCGGGCGGGACACCGCATCGTCACGGTGGCGGCGAGCGTGACCGTGCTGGCCGCTCTCCCGCTCGCGGCCCTGGCCTCGGGCCTGCACGACACGGGCGAGGCGTTCGCGCAGGCTCGAGGCGCTCTCGAGGTGGCCTGGCTGATCGCTGCCGGTGCCGCGGGGGAAGCGCTGCGGCAGGCCGAGCGGCGGGCGGACGAGGCCGAGCGCACCCGGGAGGAGACCGCGCGGCGCCGCGCCGACGAGGAGCGGCTGCACATCGCGCGGGAGCTGCACGATTCGCTCACCCACCAGATCTCGGTCATCAAGGTGCAGGCCGAAGTCGCCGTCCACGTGGCCCGCAAGCGCGGCGAGCAGGTGCCGGAGGCTCTGCTGGCGATCCAGGAGGCAGTTCGGGAGGCGACCCGGGAGCTGCGAGCGACCCTGGAGGCGCTGCGCGAGGACGACACGACCCCGCCGCGTGGTCTCGACCACGTACCGGAACTGGTGAAACGGGCCCGTACGAGCGGACTGGACACGACGCTGACGATCGAAGGACAACGACGCGACGTGCCGGCCGCGGTGGACCGGACCGCCTATCGCATCGTTCAGGAGTCGCTCACCAACGTCGCCCGCCACGCCGCCGCCGCCACGGCCTCGGTCCGGATCGACTACCGCCCGGACGCCCTCGCCATACGCGTCGACGACGACGGCAAGGCCGCGCCGAGCACCGCCCCGATGCCCGGCATCGGACTGCTCGGGATGCGCGAACGCGTCACCGCCCTCGGCGGCCACCTGCGCGCCGAACCCCGCGACGAGGGCGGCTTCACCGTCCAAGCCGAGCTTCCAGTGGACCGAACGCCATGATCCGTGTCCTGCTGGTCGACGACCAGCCGCTCATTCGCAGCGGATTCCGCGCGCTCCTCGACCTCGAGGACGACATCGAGGTGGTGGCCGAGGCCGCCGACGGCAAGGAGGGCCTGGCTCTCGCCAAGCAGCACCTGCCCGACATCGTGCTCATCGACATCCAGATGCCGGTCGTCGACGGCATCGAGGCGACCCGGCGCATCGCCGCGGACCCGACCCTGGACCAGGTGCACGTCGTCATCCTGACCAACTACGGCCTCGACGAGTACGTCTTCAACGCGCTGCGCGCCGGCGCCGCCGGGTTCCTCGTCAAGGACATCCTGCCGGAAGACTTCCTGCACTCGGTTCGCGTCGCCGCACGCGGCGACGCCCTGCTCGCACCGTCGATCACCCGCAAGCTGATCAACCGCTACGTCACCCAGCCGCTCCACCCAGGCGCCGACACGGTGCTGAAGGAGCTGACCAACCGCGAGCGCGAAGCCGTCGTCCTGGTCGCACACGGCCTGTCCAACGACCAGATCGCCGACCGCATGGTGATCAGCCCGCTGACCGCGAAGACCCACATCAACCGGGCCATGGTCAAACTCCATGCCCGTGACCGCGCCCACCTCGTGGTCCTCGCCTACGAGTCCGGCCTGGTAGCCCCTCGAAACCGCTGATGCGCTCCCGGGACGCGGCACTGGCGGCCTTCTGGCGGCGGGACGTGCGACGGGGCAGGCGCAGCGAGTTGATCTTGTGGCCGGCGAAGCCCAGGAACGCCGGCAGCAGGGTCACCGCGGCGATCATCGTCACCAGCACGATCACCGACGTGGCGACGGCTACTCCGGTCATCAGCCGCTGTTCCATGACGATCAGGCCCAGCAGCGCGATCACGACGGTCGTGCCGGCGAACAGGACCGCGTGACCGGCCGTTGTGATGGCCTTGACCGTGGCGGTCTCGGGCTCGTCACCGGCCTGCAGGCTGTCCTTGTAGCGGGTCACGATGAACAGTGCGTAGTCGATGCCGACACCGAGCCCTATCATCGCGGCGAGGATCACAGTGAAATCCGGTGAGGGGACCAGGTACCCCACCAGCTTCATCAGGGCGATGCCGGCGGCGATCGCCAGCAGTGCGGTCACGATCGGCAGGCCCATCGCCACCAGTGACCCGAAGGCGATGAACAAGATCACCGCTGCGGCCACGATGCCCACGCTCTCGGCCGAACCCTGCGGGGGTGTCTCGGCCTTCTCTGCCTTCTGCCCGCCCAGCCCCAGCGTCACGCCGTCACCGGAGGCGTTCTTGACCAGGCCCACCAGGGGCTTGACCTCGGTCTTGTCCGCCTCCTCGTGGGTCAGCGGGACGGTCGTACGGGCGATACGACGATCCTGCGTCACCAGATTCTTGTCCTGATACGGCGAGGTCACCGGTCCTACCACGGGCCCGCCGCGATCCTCGCCGCGCCCGCGTCCGCCGCCACCTCCGACCCCGGTCCCGAGACCTGCCTTCAGGGCTATGTGTGGCGAGTGGCGCGCCCCGCGGGGTGCCGGCACCAAGGGTGCCCGACACACGTGAAGGCGCGGCGGCGCAGCCGCCATGCCCACCCCGTCGTAGCCAACCGGCCGTGAGGAAAGCTCGGGAGCTAGATATGCCAGTAGGCCCCCCAGGGCCTACCTGGAATCGAACCAGGTAAGAAGGAAGCCCTCGAATGGCCTCACGACCGGAACGCGAGGAAAGCGGGAGAACTAGAAGCTTCTAATCAAGAATGGAGAAGGAAGCTCACCCATGGCCTCACGGTTCCCCCACCGTATCAGGCGGGGATCAGCTCATGCAGCGTCGCGGGCGTGTACGCCCGAGACCCCGCGGGCAGATCGTCCGGAGCCTCCAGCCCGATGTACGTGGTGTGCCCGGCCGACGACGCTTTCGCGCGCAGCAGGTCGGCCATATAGCGGACCCGCAGGTAGTCGCGCTCCACGATCGAGCGCACCAGCAGGGAGGCGGTGACCCGGTTGCCCTCCACCTGGTTGAAGCCGGGATGCCCCTTCAGGTAGAGGTGCAGCCATTTCACCCGCCAGTCGCCGTCGTCACCACGAAGGAAGACGAGCGGCAGCGCGACCCGGCCGGAGCCGCGCAGGTCGGACTTCATCCGCACGGTACGCGGCTCGAACGGCCGGCCTTTCTGCTCGGCGTCCCGCGTCATGTAGCCGAAGAACGCCTCGGCGGCCTCGTGGAACTGCTCACCTGCGTAGACGTTGACCTGGGGGATGATGATCGGCTGGGTCGCGTCGGCGAGCCGGATGTCGATGAACTCCGAAGCGCCGTGGGGCGCGGGCGCCTCGGTGAGGTCACCGGAGTACTCGGCGAAGCCGTTCGTGTAGTTCGTCCACGAGATGTGCGTCGGATTGTCGTAGGAGGCGTCGAGCATGAGCGCGGACAGATCGTAGTCGGTGCGCCGCTCGGCCTGGCGCCAGTGGACGAAGAACCTGAGCAGCTCGCCGTCCACCCGCGAAAGCGAGCCGCGGGGCAGTATGCCGAGCCCGGGCGAGACGGCCTTGCCGGACAGTGGCAGGGCGACGTCGAGCACGTCAGGATCGACGATCAGCTCCCCGGGGTCGCCGAGGCGGCGGGTGATCTCCTCGTCCAGGACGGCGAGCGCCCGCGACAGGACCTCCTGCTCAAGCGGCGCGCGGGTGTCAGGCGCCGTCCACGCCCTGCCGTACCGGTTGGTGAAGACGCGACCGGCGGCGGGGGCGAGCCGGTTCTGCAGGTGCTCGCGCAGGGACACCAGGACGCGGCCGGAGGCACCCGTCGCCGCTCTTTCCGCGGCGTCGAGTACGGCCGACGCCGACGGGCCGGTCCGCAGCAGGTGGTCAAGGCGGCGCAGCAGCGCGCCGGGCGCGTTCTCCAGCAGTTCGACGGCGTCGGCGGTACGGCCCGTCGACAGGGCGGCCTCGACCCTGCTGTCGAAGCTAGCGGCCTCGCGCACGCCCCTGGCCACCTCGAAAACGTGGGCGGCACGCGGGAACTGCGGGTACTCGTGGGGGTGCAGCCGCTCGCCGAGCCGCTTCCACTGCTCCCTGTAGCGGTGCACGTCGCCGAGCTTGGCCGGGATGGCGACCGCGTCCAGAGCCTGCAGGAACGCGCGGCGCTCGGCACGGCGGAACGAGCGGAACCTGGTAGGAGTGGCCAGCGTGACGTCGCCTCCGGAGCAGCCGCAGGCGAGCCGGAGCACGTCGGTCACCGTGTCGACGAGCAGCGGCCGGCCGGCGGCCAGCCGTACCTCGTTGACGATGGCGCGGTTTTCGCGAACGGGGACGCACTCCGGCTCGTCGGCGCAGAACGAAGCCAAGATGTGCAGGGCCGCCAGATCCTCGGCGGCCAGCGGCACCTCAGAGCCTGCCAGCGAGAAGTACAGCTCACGCGCCTCGGACTCCAGGCTCCCGCCCAACTCCAGCACGGTCACCCGGTCCCCGGCCAGCGGGATCAGCTCGGCGTGCGCCGCCAGCAGATCGGCGTAGGCGTGCGGGTAGCGGCCGTAGCCCGGCAGGGTCAGCAGGTCGAGCGTCGGCGACTGGACGCGCGCGGCGGCGACCGGGTCGAGCAGCGCCTCGCGCAGCAGGCCGGCCCAGAACTCCAGGGTGTCGGGCACGTTTGCGGGGAAATCGATGAAGTACGCGTTGTGCTGAACGTGGTCGCCGACCAGGCCGCGGACGGCAGCCAGGATGCGTACGCCGAGATCGACCACGGTCTCGCCGGGCAACCGCGACAGCCGTTCGAGCAGGGCAGCCGAGCACGTGAAGCCGACGCTCAGCAGCGCGGCGTCGAGCTGGCGGGCGGCCACCTCTCCCCAGCCCGGTGTGGAGCCGGCGGGGGTGCCGATAGGAACTCGTAGCCGCCTGGTGATGACGAGACTTTCCAGAGTGTCCACGAGCGCACCTTATCGGCGGAAATCTCGACACGCTGCGGGTTTTCTCAGTATTTGATCATCAACGAGTTCCTCGAGCCGGCCCGCCACTACTACCGGCGACGCGCGGTTCGGCATGCGACGGAGGAGGCTAGCGAGGGGGCAGACAAGATAAGCCCGAAAGAAGCAGCGAGGCTGGTGGGGAGCGTCTTCGTCTTTCGGCTGTGACGTGACTCTCTGCACGGGTTTTGTTGCGGTTTGGTGAACTGCCGGGTTCTCTGTCTTGATCGTGGCTACGGTTTCGGCGTCTGAAGGCTGGGGTGAAGGCGAGGGACGGCCCGGGGTGACGTGGATTGAGCGCACCGCCTATCCGCAGTTCAAGCGGCTGACGTCGGCGCGGGTGCTGCATGTGGTCTTCACACCCTCGAGCGAGGAAAACCGGCCCAGCGTGCCACCTGGTCGCCGAAGGCAGGCAGATCGCCGCCGACCAGCTCGGCCAGATCGCCCCCTATCTACGCGCCCACATCAGCCGCTTCGGCGCCTACGCCACCGACGAGTTGCGCCGCGAGCCCGACCCGTTCGACCCGCTCCTCAAAGAGGTCGACTTCACCGCCATCGATCTGGCCGCATGACACTGGAGGATGCTATGAATGACCGTCTTGTGCACACGGTGGAAGTGCCCGTGGGCGACGGCAGTGACGAGGTTGTCCGTGTCCAGATCCGCGAGGTCGATGAGGCTCTTGTCCGCGTGGGCAGGGGCGGGCGCACCATAGCGCGGGCCGAGCGGTCGCTCGGGCAGATGCTGGAAACTGTCCGCCCTGTGGCGGAGAGCTTTGTCACGCGGTTGCGAGGACTGGCCAACGCGCCGGATGAGATCGTGTTGGAGTTCGGGGTCTCGCTGTCGGCCGAGGCGGACGTCGTCATCGCGAGCACGGCAACCGCGGCCAATTTCTCGGTGAGTTTGACGTGGAACCGTAGCGACGCCCGAGGCGCAACTGACGAGCCAGCGGGGGCTTGATCCGATCTGTATCTGCCGTGAGGAGCGGAGGGGACGCGATGGCGGAGACAGGACGGACATGGTCAGACAGCCCGGATGAAGACCTGGCTGCGGCGATCGTCCAGATCAAAGGGCAGCACGGCGCGCTGGGGGGCGCGGGTTTTCTCATCACACCGGACCTGGTGCTGACCTGCGCCCATGTGGTCTCCGACGCACTGGAGAAGCCCCGGCAGGAGCCTGTGCCCACGGGGACGCCGGTCACGGTGGAGCTTCCGCTGGCCCCGCCCCCGGTCAGCGGTGGGCCACGCCCGGCATGGCTGGCCCGGGTGGAGAACTGGGTGCCGATCAGGGCCGAGCGGACCGGCGACATCGCTGTCCTGCGGCTGCCGGAGCCCATCCCCGGCACTCATCCGCTGCCCATGGCCGACCCCGACAAGGTGGAGGGCGGCCAGGTGCGCGCGGTGGGATTCACCCGCGACGCGCCGGGCGGGATCTGGTTTGAGGGCAAGCTCGTCGGCGCCACGGGTGAGGGCTGGGTGCAGCTGTCGAGAGCCACCGGGCAGGCCGCCCACGTCAAGCCTGGCTTCAGCGGCAGTCCCGTCTGGGACAACGCACTGCGTGCGGTGGTCGGCCTGCTGGTGGCGGCACAGCCCGAAAGCGACGCCCAGCAGGCCTACGCGCTGCGCACGAAGACCATCGTGCGGGAGATTCCCACCCTCGGCCCCGCCGTACGCCCGCCCTCACCCTTCCGCGGCCTGGAAACCTACCGGGAAAACGACGGCCACGTCTTCTGCGGACGCGATGGCGACATCGCAGAAGTCGTCACCGCCCTGCGCAGTGCTCACACCGTGACGGTGTACGGGCCTTCAGGCTGCGGCAAGTCGTCGCTGGCTCTGGCCGGTGTGGTGCCCCGGATGCGGGATGCCGGATACAAGGTGCTGGTGGTCAACGCCGGGCGGATCTCCTCTCCGCGGTCTGCGCTTGCCACCGAGCTGTTCGAAGCCGTCCAGTCCGAGCGGCACGGGCCCGCGCGGGCGCACAGCGCCGACCAGGTCGAGGGCTGGCTCAAGGACAAGGGGATAGCGGACACGCTCCACCGCGCCTGGGGCACAGCCTCGGTCAATCTCCTGGTCGTCCTCGACCAGGCCGAAGCGCTGCTGAACCGCACCCAAACCGAGATCGACGAGCTCATCGACCTGCTGTTCCCACAGCGTCATCCGGTCGGCGGGCTGCGGGTCCTGGTCACGCTGCGGTCCGACTTGATGGACGCGGTTCTGAAGCACCCCCGCCTGGGGCCCGCCTTGCGCGGCGGATTGACACTTCCGCTCACCCCCATGGCACGCGACCAGCTCCAGGAGGTGATCACCAAGCCCGTCAAGCCGCCCGTGGCATACGAACCGGGGCTCGTGCGACGCATCCTGGACGACGCGGGCGCCGAGCCGGGAATCCTCCCTCTGCTGGGCTTCGTGTTGCAGCAGCTGTGGGAAAAGGCGGACGGCGGCTACCTGCGAAACAAGGCATACGAGGATATGGGGGGCGTGTTCAAAGCACTGGAAAAGCACGCCGACCAGGCCTGGAAGGACTGCGTCGGCGAGCAGGCAGAGGTGAAGGCCGCAGCGAAGCGGCTGCTCACCGGCCTGGTGCAAGTGCCGCCCGGCGGCGAGCGGCAGATGCCGGTGCGGCGCACACTCACTCGTGCGGAAGCAGGCGAGCAGGGCTGGCAGATCGCGGAAGCCTTCGCCAGGCGGCGACTGCTGGTGCTGGACCGCGGCAAAGACAAACCGGAAACCGCCGAACTGGCCCATGAAGCACTGATCATGGCCTGGCCCGCGCTGCGGCGGCAGGTGGAAGACGACCGAACGTTTCTGACCGCGCGGGCGGAACTGGACCATGACCTACGGCGCTGGAAGGACCCCAAACGATCTGCGTTGCCTGCGCCAGCGCAGCTGGCGGCGCTCGATCAGTGGCTGGGCAAGCGTGAAAGCGAACTGTCCGAAGAGCAACGTGAGTTCCTGGAGCTTGCCCGCCGCCGGCAGCGGGCCCGGCGCCGACGGACCCGCGCCGTGTGGACCGCGCTGGCCCTGGTGGCCGCGCTGATCGTGGGCCTGGGTACCTTCCTCGGTGACCAGATGCAGGTCAGCGCGGAGCGGGCAGCGGAGGGACGCTCACGTGCAATCGCCAGCCTCACCCAGGAAACCGCCACAACCGACCCAGGGCTGGCAGCTCTGGCCGCCATCGCGGCCTACAAGACCGCGCCGACGCAGGAAGCCCGCAGCGCGCTGCTGCGCCGATACGACCAGTTCAAAGACGCCGCATGGGCGCTGACCGGTGTCCAAGGGCCGACCCAGGACGTCGCGATGAGCGCAGACGGCTCGGTGACGCTGGCGACGTCCGGGCTCGGCCGCGCGACGCTGTTCGTCCGCCACGCCAGCGGCAGGGTGCTGCGCAAGCATCTCAACCTCGCCGACAACGTGTTCGCCCCCCTGGTCAGCAGAGACGGCCGGCGCATCGCCTACATACTGAAGGGGCAGGGCTCGGTGGTCTGGCACGATGTGCGCCCCACGGCGAACGACATCATCGTGGGCCCGGCGCGCCGCCTGCGCGGCGGCGAACTCACGCAAGTCACGCTCGGAGGACTGCAGGGTTCCTTCAGCGTCGCCGCCTTCTCCCCCAACGCCGACCAGGTAGCCGCGGTGGCACTGGACGGAAAGCTGCGGGTGTGGGACGTGACGACGCAGCAACTTCGGACGCTGCCGCAGCGCCTGCCTCCCCTGCAGCAGGTGTGGTTCGGCCCGGACGAGAACACGCTCGTGGCCGTGCGGCGCGACAGCACGGTGGATATTCTCTCCAGTTCCGTGGTGTCCCTCGACATCCGCACCGGGAAGATACGTGACCTGGAGGACCGCCACAGCACGTCGGGTCAGCGGCTGGACGCGGCCGATGTCTCAGCCGATGGCGGTGTGCTGGTTGTCTGCCGGGGCCGCACCACCGGCGGGGGAAAGGCCACCTACCGGGCCGCACGCGTGGCAGACGGACGGGAACTGACCCGCTACACGCCCCCCGGCGACTACAGCTCATGCCGCCACCCCGCCATCGACCAAACAGGCGAGCACATCGCGATCAACGAAGGTAACGGCAACTGGGCGCTCCTCGATGCCCGGCCGGGCAAGCACCCGCAACGGTTCTTCGGGGCCTCCAGCATCAGCTACGGTGACAAGGTCGGACCCCTCCTGGGCAATCCCGGCGATCCCATCGTGGTCCACCGCAGCGAAACCGGGGTGACCGGATGGAGGATGATCGCTGAAGACGGCGCCGTGGCTTTCAGCCCGCCAAAGCTGCTCGACCACGGGAAAACGATGGTGGTCCGCTTGGGCGAGCACGGCGACAGGCTGTCGGTCAGAGAGACCGAGGGCCAGGAAAGAACCCTCGCCGAGGTCCGCAATGACGCCACCACGCCCCCGGACGCCAAGCAGGAACTGGCCGTCAACGGCTCGGAAACGCTGCTGGCCGATGTGGCCGACCACAACAGGATCACGATCCGGGACCTACCAGACCTGCGCACGGTGGCCGAGTTCACCACCCGCATGCCCCCTATGGGCAAGGACGGGAAGCGAGAACTGGTGAGCTTCTTCTTCATCAGTGATGAGGAACTGGTGACGGCCTCCGGAGGAGTGGTCGAACACTGGAATGCCCGCGATGGCCGGCGCCTGTCCAATCCGCTCGACATACGCGATCTCCGCATTGACGGGGTGGATCCCACGGAGTTCTTCCCACAGCCGCTGTTTCCCGAGCCGGGGCATGTGCAGTTCGTCAACCTCGGCGACCACACCCTGCGCGCCGTGAATCTGCGCACGGGAACAGAGAACCCGGACCTGCGGATCCGGCTGGGCCCCGACATGCTCACCGCCGTGGTCAATCGCAGCGGCCGCCTCGCCCTCGTGCTGACCAGAGGCTCCATGATCGAGCTGTGGTCGGTGCAAGACCGCCGCCGACCGCAAAGGGTGCTGGGCCCGCTCGGGCCGCTGGAGCCGAACAGGTGGCAGATCGGGGGCTGGGGGGATTCCGGATTCTTCCTGGCCAACGGGAACTCCGTACGTTTCATGTCGGCGGCGGACCCTGGTCGTATCGACATCGAGTCCTACGACTTCGCAGACAAGCAAGGCTTCTTGGCATCGGCCGACGGCGGGAAGGCCCTGCTGAGGAACCCCATGAACGGAGGGCACGTAGACATGTTCCGGCTCGACCCCATGCTCTGGCAGCGCCACCTGTGCAACGTCCTCGGAGGCGACCTCAGCCAAGACGAGCGCCGCATCCTGCCGCCGGGGCTGCCGGATGTCCTATGCCCGCCCCGATGAACAACCTCACCATCGATTGAGCAGGCACGGCGGACGAGTCACTCACCTCAACGGCGGATGCCTCGATAGGCGACAGTGCTGTCCGTCAAAGGAACCCCTATCCGCCTCGGGGGCACGGTGGGCCTCTGCCCCCCTAGCGCGGACGGCCGGAGCGGCGCCACCACACCACCTCCACGGCGGGCGGTAGCTGAATGTCGGTCGCTGTCTCCATCGAGAACGAGGCGTTGCGCGGCGAGTTTACCGACGCGGGGATGATGCGTCAGGCCGTGCGGCCGATCGCCGCAACCCTAAAACCATTGCGCAATATCTGTTGCACAACTTCTGTTGCAGGTATCACCATGATCCTGTGACGGATCCAGACCTTCCCAAAGTGACCGACTCCCGAGTGCTCGCCGCAATGTCGCACCCGCTCCGCCGGCGCCTCATGGACATGCTCAAGGTTTACGGCCCGGCCACCGCGAGCGCTCTGGCCGACCGGACCGGTCAGGCGGTCGCCAACATCAGCCACCACCTGAAGGTGCTCGGCGTTGCGGGCTTGATCGTGGAGGCGCCGGAACTCGCCAAGGATCGCCGCGAGCGCTGGTGGCGGCTGGTCGCACCGACGCTCCGCTGGGTGACCGGCGACTTCGACGACGACCCGGCCGGCCAAGTGGTGGCCAACGCAGCGGTCTCGCTCGGTCTCGACCGGCAGGTCAGCCTGGTTCGCGCCTGGCACGCCACCAGGGAGGAACGCCCCGCATGGAACGGGGCGGCCTTCTCCGTCGACAAGTGGCTGCACCTGACTCCTGCCGAACTCGGCGAGTTGGAGCAGGAGATCCTCGCGGTGCTCGACCGGTGGGAGCAGCGGAACCTGCCCGATGACGGGCAGACCCGCGAGCCGGTTTTCCTGTTTGCCCATGGCGTACCGGCACAGCCGTGACCGCCGTCGAATCCGCACCGCCGCGCGATCCCCGCGCGCCTCGCCGGCCGGACGGCCTGTTCCGGCATCGGAATTTTCGGCTGCTGTGGATCGGCCAGATCGCCAGCAAGCTGGGGAGCAGCGTGACCAGCGTGGCCCTGCCGCTGGTCGCGGTCGCCACGCTCGACGCGAGCACCTTCCAGGTGGCGCTGCTCTCCGCGGCGGCCTGGTTGCCCTGGCTGATCATCGGTTTGCCAGCCGGCGCCTGGGTGGACCGCCTGCCGCGCCGACCGGTGATGCTCACCTGCGATCTGGCCAGCCTGCTGCTCTTCCTCAGCGTCCCGGTCGCCGCCTGGCTGGATCGGCTGACCATCGGTCATCTGTTGGCCGTCGCGCTGGGCGCCGGCACCGCGAGTGTCTTCTTCCAGACGGCCTACCAGGTCTATCTGCCGTCCCTGCTGGATCGCGGCGAGGTGGCCGAGGGCAACGCCAAGGTACAGGCGACCGAGGCCGCCGCCCAGGTCGGCGGTCCAGGCGTGGCTGGCTTGATCACACAGCTCGCCGGCGCGGTGAACGGGCTGCTCGTCGATGCGGCGAGCTTCCTGATCTCGGCGCTCTGCTTGCTGGCGATCCGGACCCGCCGGCCTCGCCTCCCACGCGCCCGGCGAAGCAGCACACTGCGTCAGGAGATCGGCGAGGGCCTCCGGTTTGTGGCTCGGGACCCCTATCTGCGTGTGCTGACCGTGTTCTCGGCCGCAAGCAACATAGGGCTGATCGGTTATCAGTCGATCCTGGTCGTCTTCCTGGTCCGCGAGGTCGGGGTGAGCCCAGGTGCGGTCGGCGTTCTCGCCGCCGCGACGAGCCTTGGCGGGGTGCTCGGCGCCGTCTCGGCCACCGCGCCGGCTCGTCGCTTCGGATCGGCCCGCACCCTGCTCGCCGCCGAGCTGGGCGCGGCGCCTTTCGGGCTACTGATCCCGCTCACCGCACCGGGGCCGGGGCTGGCGCTGACGATTGCCGGCGGGTTCGTTGTCGGTGCCGGGGCCGCGGTGGGCAACGTGCTCAAGGGAAGCTTCCGGCAGACCTACAGCCCGCACGCCCTGCTCGGCCGGGCCACGGTGAGCATGCAACTGGTCAGCTACGGGACGATCCCGCTCGGCGCGCTGCTGGGCGGGGCGCTCGGCACCGCGTTGGGAGTCCGCCCCGCCATGTGGATCATCATGAGCGGGCTGGCCCTGACCGGGCTGATCCTGCTGACGGGACCGCTGCGCCGGCAGCGCGACCTGCCCGACCGGCCCAGCTTGGCCTCGGCCATCGCCTAGGCCGGCGAGCCCACCCGCGCCTGAACCGTCTCCGCCGTTCCGGCGTCCGGCCTTCGCTCCGCAGCCGTGCCGCTTCATTGATCATGGCGGTGACCGCGCCCAGCGGCGGCATGCCTCAGCCGCTCGGTTGCGTGCCGCTGGTGTGGCGGCCGAAGGAGCGTCGGTAGGCGGCCGGCGTGGTGTGCACCATGGCGTGGAAGCGCCTGCGCAGGTTGGCGGCTGAGGACAGGCCGACCCTGGTGGCGATCGTCTCCACGGGGAGGTCCGTCTCTTCCAGGAGGGCGCGAGCCGTCATGACACGCTGCTGGAGCAGCCATCGGCCGGGGCTGATGCCGAGCTGGTCGGCGAATCTCCGGGCGAGGGTTCGCGCTGAGGTGTTGACCTGTGCGGCGAGGTCGCTGACGGTCAAGGGCTCGTGCAGCCGCTCGGTGGCCCAGTCGAGGACGGGGGCCAGAGACTCCGCCGGGCGGTCGGCATGAGGTGGAGCGGCGTACTGCAGCTGCCCGCCCTCGCGATGCGGCAGCATGACCATGTGCCGGGCGATCTGTGCGGCGTGGGCCGCGCCGTGATCGGTTCGGGCCAGGTGCAGACACAGGTCGATGCCGGCGGCAGTGCCCGCGCTGGTGGCGATGTCGCCCAGGTCGATGTAGAGGGTGTCGGGCTCGACCTGGATATCCGGGAAGCGGGCGGCGAGTTCGGCGGCCATCCGCCAGTGGGTTGTCGCCCTGCGGTGGTTCAGCAGTCCCGCCTGGGCGAGGAGGAATGCGCCGGAGCAGATCGCGACGATGCGGGCGCCGCGCCGGTGGGCCTGCCGTATCGCGTCGATCACGGCGGGCGGGGCGGATTGTTCGCGGTGCTGCCAGCCGGGGATCACCACCGTGTCCGCGGTCTCGAGGGCCAGCAGCCCGTGGCTCACCGCCATGTCGTACCCGGCCAGGGTCGGTACGGCGCCCGGGCGCTCCGCGCACACGTCGAACGCGTAGTGGGCGGGTAGACCGGGCCGGCTCATGCCGAAGACCTCGGCGGCACACGCCAGCTCGAACGTGGACTGCGGCGGCAGCACCAGGGCGACCACCTGGTGAAGACTCATGACAGAAAAGTATCTGCCGGCGTCATTCCTGACACTGGTGCAAAGCGCGACCTCCCGTGACGATTGGCTACATGACGCACGAGTTCAGTGATGTCCAGGTCCTGCACGTTGACGAGGTTGAACCGGTGGAGGTCGTTCCCGGGATCGTTCGGCGGGGCCTGCCGGCCACGGAGTGGGCGCGCGGGTGGATGTACGACTTCGCTCCGGGGACGGAGTGGCCCAAGGTGGATGTGCACGAGGGCGAGGAACGCTATTACGTGGTGTCGGGGGAGCTCATCGACCGAGGACAGCGCCTCGGGCCGGGCAGTTATGTGGTCTTCGCGCCCGGCAGCTCGCACCGCCCGCGCACGGAGACCGGCGCACGCATGATCGGCATCAGCATCCTCACCCGCTAGGAACCGCGTCCCGGGAAGCGAGGCAACAGACCGTGGGGACTGTCTGATCATTCCCGCCATCAGGTCCGCGCGGATGGGGCCGCCTGCTTTCGCCGGCGGGGGAATCCGCGCTCCCTCCCTTCGGGTTTTGTCGGTGGCTGCCGATAGCGTGGTGATCTCGTTACTGAACGTGGGAGGTGGGGGTGCGCAGGTCGTACAAGTTCCTGCTGCGCCCCACCGGCAAGCAGGCCGCCACGCTCGCGCAGTGCTTGGAAGATCACCGGGTGTTGTACAACGCGGCGTTGGAGCACCGCCGTACCGCCTACCACAAGGCGGGCGTGACCGTGCACTACGGCGACCAGTCCGGGGAGTTGAAGCACATCCGCTCCGACGACCGAGACGGGCAGGGCCGGTGGTCCTTCTCCTCCCAGCAGACCACCCTGCGGGCATACCGCGCACGCCGACGTGAACGCGGCGATCAACATTCTCAGGGCAGGGCTTGCCCTTCGTGAGGCTGCGGGAGCGGCTTAGCGAGAAGCCGCTCCCTTCAAGGAGTGGAGGAGTCACTTGTGGGTCATCGCAGCGGCAGCCGTCACGGCCCGGTCAGCCCGCTGACCTGCGCCGTTCTAGGAGACGCGGGTGGAGGCCATGATCCAGTTGGTCTCCCAGGACTGCCCGCCGTCGTACGAGAACGCCTGCTCCCACTGGCAGGAATCCGGCGTAATCCGGGACCAGATGAACCGCACGCGGATCGGGCGGCCGTCGTCGGTGTCGTCGGCGTAGAAGGTGCCGACCCCGTCGACGAACCGGCCGACGACCGGAACCGGGTCGAGGCCGCGCGTGCTGTTGATCCAGTAGATGGACCACTCGTCCCGCTCGGCGTTGTACAGGCGGATCGTCGCGCCGTCGAAATCCTTGGTGGGGAAGGTGATCTCGTCGAAATTGCCCGTGCCGCCGAACACGCTGTGCGCGACAGACGTTCCGGGAAACTCCTCCCACTCGCTGCTGCCGGCGCCTCGCTTCACGAGCCTGCGGTTGGCCACGTTCCAGGTGCCGATGTAGAAGTCGAAGTCGTTCACAGATCCACCGGTCCTTCCGGGCGCGTGTTTGCGAGCAGGTAGGCGCCGGTGTCCGCGCCCCTGTGGAGGACGATCCAGCCGGCGTCGACGGGGTCGAGCGGCCTCATGGTCTTCTCGATGAATGCCATGAAACGGACCGTATGCGGCATCCACTGACATGTATCGTCAGTGGATGCGAGCTTCTCGGCTGCTGTCCATCCTGCTGCTGCTCCAGTCGCGCGGGCGGCTGACGGCCCGGCAACTCGCGGACGAACTCGAGGTCAGCGTCCGCACGATCTATCGCGACGTCGAGTCACTGCACACCGCCGGCATCCCCCTGTACGGCGACGCCGGACACCAGGGCGGCTACCGGCTTCTCGACGGCTTCCGCACCAAACTCACCGGACTGACCGCTCAGGAGGCCGAGGCGCTGTTCCTCGCCGGAATGCCCGGGCCAGCGGCCGAACTCGGTCTCGGCGCGCTGGCGGCCGCGGCCGAACTCAAGATCGAGGCCGCGCTCCCACCCGCCCTGCGGGAGGGGGCCCGGCGCGTGCGGGAGCACTTCCACCTCGACGCGCCCGGCTGGTATCACGACGGCGACCAGGCGCCCCACCTCCCGGAGGTGGCCGGGGCCGTCTGGAACAAGCGCGTCCTCCACGTGCTCTACCGGCGGTGGGCCGCGCCATGCGAGGTCGAGAGAAGGCTGGAGCCGTACGGGCTGGTTCTGAAGGCGGGGAAGTGGTACCTCGTGGCCCGGTGCGAGGGCACGATGCGGACCTACCGGGTCAACCAGATCCTCGACCTGCAAGTGACCGATGAGACGTTCGAGCGTCCAGACGGCTTCGACCTGGCCGGACACTGGCGCGAGCATCTGGTCGACTTCCGGTCGCGGTTGTTCCAGGGCCACGCGGTGATCCGGCTTTCACCGGAAGGGCGGGAACGGCTCTCCGACGAGATGAGCTCGGCCGTGATCGACGCCGTGGACGAGACCGCCGGTGCGCCCGACGGCCAGGGCTGGATCACCGCCACGGTGCCGATCGAGTCGCTGACGCACGCGCAGAAAGAGTTCCTCAAGCTCGGAGCCGAGATCGAGGTCCTGGAGCCCGTCGAACTCCGACGGAAGCTCACCGAAGCCGCCGAAGCCCTGGCCGCTCTCTACACGACCTGCCCCCCGCTGGTTGCGAACCATCCGACGTGAGGGGCTGCTGCAGTTGCGTGGCGAGCCGGTGGCACTTCAGTGTCCGGGAAAGTGCGCCAGCGAGTTGAGGACCGGGACGAGGTAGTGCTCCTCGCGGTCGAGGTGAGTCAGGAGTTCGACCGACAGACGTTCCAGATCCGTATGGAAGTCGGGGGCGGAGGGGGTTGCGGCGACCTTGCGGAGATCGGCCAGGAGGGACGCCATGATGCGGTGATCGGAGGTCAGGCGATCCAGCACCTCGGACAGTTCGGGATGTTGCTGGGCCAGGAAGGGGAAGACCGACCGGTCCTCGGTGGCGTGGTGAGCGTCCAGGGCCTCGCAGAAGGAGAGGCAGTGGGTGTGGAGCCGTTCGGGCAGAAGAAGCGGGTCGGGGATGTCGGCGTCGGCATAGAGCCACGATGCCTCCTCTCTCAGGGCGGCGATGTCCCGGCGGAGTTCGTCGTGAAGGGTGATCAGATGGTCGCCGAAGGCGGTCAGTCGGGAGCGCTCGGAGGCGGTGACGGTGTGCGGCTGGTCAGGCATCGGAGGGTTTCTTCCGTTGTAGGTGGGTTGGTTTCGCCCGCACGGCCGGGCCTGGGGATGACCCGGCCGTGGCGACTTCAGGAGGTCAGGGCGCGGCGCAGGGCTGCGGCGAGGTCGGCGATCTGCCGCTGGGACACCTCGGCGGACAGGATCGCCTGCGACCCGTGGAAGGTGCCGGGCCACTGGTGCAGTTCGACCGACACGCCCGCCTGCAGCAGGCGCAGCGCGTAGCCGATGCCTTCGTCCCGCACCGGGTCGAACTCCGCGGTGGCGATGTAGGCGGGTGGCAGGCCGGACAGGTCGGTGGCCCGCGCCGGGGCGGCGTACGGCGTGGCGGGTACCGAGCCAAGGTAGTGCCGCCATGCTGTGGTGATTTTGTCGCGATCATGCCAGGGCGTATCAGTGAAGTGTCGCTGCGACCATGTCTCCTGCCGGTCGTCGAGCCCGGGCTCGTTGAGCAGCTGGAAGCGAATCGGCGGCCCCTGCTCATCACGCGCCCGCAACGCCACCGCGGCCGCGAGCCCCGCGCCGGCACTGTGGCCTCCAACCGCGATCCGCTCCGGGCCGATGCCGAGCTCGGCGGCGCGCTCGGCCGTCCAGGTCAGTACGGCATAGGCGTCGTCCAGGGCGGCCGGGAACCGATGTTCGGGGGCCCGGCGGTAATCCACCGAGATCACCACCACGCCGGAGCCGTCGGCGATCCGGGCGGCCCACGGGTGCTCGGTGTCCAGGTCACCGAAGACCATTCCGCCGCCGTGCAGCCAGACGATGGCACCCTGGGCCTGGCGCGGGCGATAGATACGCACTGCCACGTCCGGATCGGCCGGTACCGTGCGGTTCTCGATCTCGATGTCCGTCGTGTCCGGCGCCGGCCTCGCGGCGGCCCGCTCGGCGAAGTTCTTGCGTGCGGTGACCGGGTCGGTCAGGTCGGTTTCCGGGAGAAACGGGATGAATGCTTCCAGTTCGGGATCCATGCCGTTCATCCTCACGGCCGCGCCCTCCGAGATCATCCGCCATCCGTCGGACATCGCGTCCAGATCACGCGCCGATCGGCGCTCACCCTTCTGCCGTGGAAGCCCTATCCTCCTGCCATGCAGGCCCTGGTCGAACATCTGCCGCACCTGGATTCGCACGTCCAAGGCACGATCCGTGTCGTCGCGTTCTACGACACGCTGATGCGCCGACGAGTGGATCTTCCGGCTCTCGCCCGGGCCTCGGCCGGCCTGGCCGAGTGCGTGGCCGGGATCCGGCTGCACGGCACGGGGCAGGTGATCCGCGTCTCGCCTGACGGAGGCCACGCGTCCGCCCCGCCAGCACCCGCCTCCACCACGGCACCGATCGTCCTCGATGAGGAGGAGATCGGCACGGTGTGGCTGGAACGCCCCGGCCCGCCGATTCCACTCGACGAAGTGCTGCTGGACCGGCTCGCCATCGCCGCCGCGGCGGTCGTGGAGAGGTACGGCCCGGCCCGCACCACGATGGCCGACCCCGCCCTGGTCGAACTGGTGATCGGCGCCGACAGCGACGAGGCGGCCAGAGCTCGGGCGCTACGGCTCCTGGGCTTCGCGGCCGATCTGCCGGTCCACGTCGTGGCCGTACGGTCGCGGCTTCCGCTCGACCAGGTCGGCGGCCTGGTCTGCCCAGCCCACCTGGTCAAGGCGGCACCACTCGCCGACGTGGGCGTCATCCTGGCCACCACCGTGGACACGGCCCGCATTCCGGCAGGCGTACGCGCGGGAATCGGCGCCGCCGCGAGCCCCGACCGATCCTGGCAGCACGCCCGCACCGCCCTCCGCTTCACCACCCCACGCCAGCCGGTCGTCCACTACGACAGCCTGGGCGCGATAGCGCTGCTCGCACAGGTGCCCCAGAACGCCGCACGAGACAACGCCGACGTGGCCGCGATCGCCCGAATCGCCGACAGCCCGGAACACCTGGAGACGCTGGACGCCTACTGCGCCACCGGTTCCCTGCGCCGGGCCGCCGACCTTCTCCACCTGCACCACAGCAGCGTCGCCCGCCGACTCGACCAGATCGGAAAGACCCTGGGCATCGAACTCACCGAGCCCACCGGACTGATACGGGTCAGGCTCACCCTCACCACACGACGACTGCTCAACGACTGAGGGCCTTGCGCCGTCTTCAGAAGATGAGCAGAAGTTTGCCGACGTCGCCGCCGGCTTCGAAGCGTTCGTGTGCGGCCCGGACCTGGTGAAACGGGTAGCGGTGCGCGATGCGCCCGGCGTTGTTGACCAGCACGTCGACGCCGCCGAGAAGCGCCACGGCCTCCGCTATCGCGGTCTCCACGGACGTCTGGGACGTGATGTCGCAGGCGACGATCGGTATGCCGGAGTCCTCGGGGCGTACGACGTCCAGCCCGACCACGTGCGCCCCCTCCCTGACGAAGCGCTCGCTCATGGCCCTGCCGAAGGTGCCGGCCGCCGGGATCTCGGCCTGCCTGCCCGCCGAGACGCCGGAGGTGCGTTCGTGAGTGACCCGATCAAGCTCCTCATCGCCGACGACCACCCGGTGGTACGGGACGGGCTGAGCAGCATGTTCGCCCGCGACCCCGAGTTCACCGTGGTCGGCGAGGCGGCGGACGGAGCCGAGGCGGTCCGGCTGGCCGAGGCGCTCGGGCCGGACGTGATCCTGACGGACCTGCGGATGGCCGGTATGGACGGCGTCACCGCGATCGGAGAGCTGACCCGGCGCGGCGTACCGGCCCGGGTGCTGGTGCTGACCACCTACGACACGGACAGCCACGTGCTGCCCGCGATCGAGGCTGGCGCCACCGGCTACCTGCTCAAGGACGCGCCGCGGGGCGAGTTGCTGCGCGCCGTACGCTCGGCCGCCCGCGGCGAGGTCGCGCTCTTGCCGTCGGTCGCCGCCCGCCTGATGAGCCGGCTGCGCACCCCGGCGCCGTCGACCGGCCCGTTGAGCCGGCGCGAGCTGGAGGTGCTGCGCCTGGTCGCGGCCGGCCATACCAACCGGGAGGCGGCCGCCTGGCTGTTCATCACCGAGGCGACGGTCAAGACGCACCTGCTCAACATCTACGCGAAGCTCGACGTCAACGACCGTGCGGCCGCGGTGGCGGAGGGGTACAACCGCGGCCTGCTCGGTGTCCCCGAGCGCCGGTAAATCATCCTTACGCCCCGTCGGGCGGCGAACCTGCGGCGAAGGCGGCACGGTCGGGCTCGGGCAGCCATTGGTGTCGCGGGTCGAACGGCTGGAAATCGCTCACGATGAAGCCGATGAACGAGGCCAGCGCCGGGTGACGATTCTGCCGGTGGTAGAGCAGCGAGGACGGGTACGCCGGCGCGGGGTCGACGATCGGGATCTGGACGGTGCGGGGGTGCCAGGGCACCCGCATCTGTTCACCCACGAACCCGATGCGTTCGCCGGAGCCGATCCCCTCGACGTAGTACTCCCAGCCGAAATCCGGCCCTGAGGTGTCGATCCGGATGTCGAACTCGGCACCTAGGAGGCAGTAGAACTCGGCCCACTCACTGCCGGGGACGTTGCCGGGCATCCACACGGTCGATCCGGACAGCTGTGCCATCCCCACCTCCCGCCGGTCGGCGAGGGGGTGGTCGCGTCCCACCAGCAGATGCAGCGGTTCAAGGCACGCCGGCACGTGCCTGAGGTCGTCCTCCAGGGGCCCGGTGACGCGGGCGACGGCGGCGTCGACGGACCCGTGGAGGAGTGCGTGGCGCGCGGATCTGAGCCCGTTGGACGTGACGACCTCGATGTCCGCGTCCTTGACGGTCTGATGGAACGCCCGGATCAGATCGACGGAGGACAGCCGGGTGTCCAGCACGTCCACCCGGAGCGCGCGGCGCCGGGCGCGCAGTGCTTCGAGCGCCTGGTCGGCGATGCCGACGAGGGCGCGCGCGTGCGGGAGGAAGGTCCTGCCGTCCTCGGTGAGGTCGGCTCCGTTGCGTGAGCGGACGAGCAGCCGCACGCCGAGGTCGGCCTCAAGCTTCGCGATCCGCTTGGAGACGGCCTGTTGGCTGATGCCCAGCCGGGCCGCGACCTCCCCGAAGTATCGGTCCTCGGTGACGGCGACGAAGGCGCGGACGGTGCCGAGATCAAGATCCGTTGCGGCCTCATCCACAACCAATGGTTGGGGGTTTTCGGTGTGTCGGTTGTTGGACAACCGCTCCTGCTCTCGGGTCGAATGCTCGGGTCGCAGGAGAGCCTACAACCAGGAGGCGTGGATTTCGGTGGGATCCTTCGTGCATCTCCACGTGCACACCGAGTACAGCATGCTCGACGGCGCCGCCAAGGTCGGCCTGCTGATGGACGAGGTGTCCCGGCAGGGGATGCCCGCTGTGGCGATGAGCGACCACGGCAACGTGCACGGGGCGTACGAGTTCTATCAGTCGGCGCGCAAGGCGGGCGTCAAACCGATCATCGGCATCGAGAGCTACGTCGCTCCCACCTCGCGGCACCACCGGCAGCCGGTGTACTACAGCGACAACCTCATGCTGCGCCGGTCCAACGACGACACCGGGGAGGGCGGTGACGTCTCCGGGCGCGGCCTCTACACGCACATGACGATGTGGGCCGCCGACGCCGAGGGCCTGCGCAACCTTTTCCGCCTCCAGTCCCGGGCATGGCTGGAAGGCCACGTCCAGAAATATCCGCGCATGGACGACGAGCTGCTCGCCGAGCACGGCCGGGGCATCGTCGCCACGACCGGCTGTCCGTCGGGGGAGGTGCAGACCAGGCTGCGGCTCGGCCAGTACGGCAAGGCGGTCGAGGCCGCCGCGCGGTACCGCGACATCTTCGGGAAGGACAACTACTTCCTGGAGCTGATGGATCACGGCCTCGCCATCGAGCGCCGGGTCCGCGACGAGTTGCTCAGGCTCGGCAAGGAGCTCGGCCTGCCGCCCCTGGCCACCAACGACTCCCACTACGTGACAGAGAGCCAGGCCCAGGCGCACGACGCGCTGCTGTGCGTCGGCACCGGCAAGCGGCTCGCCGACGCCGACCGCTTCCGGTTCGGCGGCAGCGGCTACTACATCAAGACCGCCGAGGAGATGCGCGCGCTGTGGGACGCCGAGGTGCCGGGCGCCTGTGACAACACGCTGCTGATCGCCGAGCGGATCGGCGACTACGGCGACGTGTTCGCCCACCGGGACCTGACGCCGCGCTTCCCCGTGCCCGAGGGCGAGAGCGAGTCCAGCTGGCTGCGCAAGGAGACCTTGGACGGCGCGCGCCGCCGCTACGGCGGCCAGCCACCCAATGAGGTGCTGGACCGCATCGACTACGAGTTGTCGGTCATCGACACCATGGGC
Organism: Microtetraspora sp. NBRC 16547; assembly: GCF_030268965.1. Lineage (GTDB taxonomy): Bacteria > Actinomycetota > Actinomycetes > Streptosporangiales > Streptosporangiaceae > Microtetraspora. The sequence goes on from NZ_BSSE01000031.1 coordinate 64,275, forward strand.
TTTCCCGGCTACTTCCTGGTGGTCGCCGACATCTGCCGGTACGCCCGCGAGAACGGCATCGGCCTGGGCCCCGGCCGCGGCTCGGCCACCGGCTCGATGGTCGCCTACTGCACCGGTATCACTCAGCTCGACCCGATCGAGCACAAGCTGATCTTCGAGCGCTTCCTCAACCCCGAGCGCATCACCATGCCGGACGTCGACCTCGACTTCGACGACCGGCGGCGCGACGAGATGATCGACTACGTCACCCGCAAGTACGGCGCCGACCGGGTCTGCCAGATCGTCACGTTCGGCACCATCAAGGCCAAGGCCGCCATCAAGGACTCCTGCCGCGTGCTGGGCCTGCCGTACGCCCTGGGCGACCGCATCACCAAGTCCTTCCCCGCGGCGGTCGGCGGCAAGGAGATCCCGCTCGCCGCCATCCACGACACCCGGCACCCCCGGCACGGCGAGGCGGCCGAGCTGCGCCAGATGTACGACCAGGACCCCGACGTCAAACGGGTGATCGACACCGCGGCCGGCATCGAGGGTCTCGCCCGGGGCACCGGCATCCACGCCGCGGGCGTGATCCTCTCCAGCGAGCCCCTGATCGACGTGATCCCGCTGGCCAAGCCCAAAGCCGACGGCCCGGTCATCACCGGCTTCCCCTTCACCCAGGCCGAGGACATGGGTCTGCTGAAGATGGACTTCCTTGGCCTGCGCAACCTCACCGTCATCGGCGACGCGATCGCAGGCGTCCGCGCCAACAAGGGCATCGACATCGACATCCTCGACGTCCCGCTCGACGACGCCACGACCTACGAGCTGCTGGCGCGCGGCGACACGCTCGGAGTCTTCCAACTGGACGGCGGCGGCATGCGGACGCTGCTGAAACTGATGCAGCCCAGCGAGTTCTCCGACATCGCCGCCGTGTCCGCGCTCTACCGGCCGGGCCCGATGGAGATGAACGCCCACACCAACTACGCCCTGCGCAAGACCGGCAGGCAGTCGGTCGAGCCGATTCACCCCGAGCTGAAGGAGGCCCTGGAGCCCATCCTGGGCGACACCTACCACCTGGTCGTCTTCCAGGAGCAGGTCATGGCCATCGCCCAGCAACTGGCCGGATACTCCCTCGGCGGCGCCGACATGCTGCGCCGGGCCATGGGCAAGAAGAAGAAAGAGGTCCTGGACGCCGAGTGGGGCCGGTTCTCGGCGGGCATGCGCGACTGCGGCTTCTCCGATGAGGCGATCAAGGCGGTCTGGGATGTCCTGGTCCCCTTCAGCGGCTACGGCTTCAACAAGTCGCACACCGCCGGCTACGGCCTGGTCTCCTACTGGACCGCCTACCTCAAGGCCAACCACCCCAGCGAGTACCTCGCCGCCCTGCTCACCTCGGTCGGCGACGACAAGGACAAGATGGCCGTCTACCTGTCGGACTGCCGACGGCTGGGAATCAAGGTGCTTCCCCCCGACGTCAACGCCAGCCGGCTGGACTTCGCCGCCGTCGGCTCCGACATTCGCTTCGGCCTCGGTGCCGTACGCAATGTCGGAGCGGGCGTCGTGGACGCGATCGTCACCACCCGAGAAGCCAAGGGCCATTACACCGACTTCAACGACTTCCTCGCCAAGGTCCCGTCCATTGTCTGCAACAAGCGCGTCATCGAGTCACTGGCCAAGGCCGGCGCGTTCGACAGCGTGGGCCATCACCGCAAGGCTCTGGTCGCGGTCCACGAGCAGGCCGTTGACGCGGTCATCGACGTCAAGCGGAACGAGGCCCACGGCCAGGACTCGCTGTTCGGCGAGCCGGGCCAGGGCAGCGCCTTCTCGATCGCGATCCCGCAGGGCGAATGGGACAAGGCCACCCTGCTCGCCTTCGAGCGCGAGATGCTCGGCCTGTACGTCTCCAGTCACCCGCTCGACGGCGCCGAACGCATCCTCGACGCCAACCGCGACACCACGATCGCCGACCTGCTGGCCTCGGGGCGACAGGACGGAGTGACCCGGGTCAGCGGCATCGTCTCCGGTCTGCAACGCAAGGTCACCAAGCAGGGCAGCCCCTGGGCGATCGTCACCCTCGAAGACCACGACGCCGCCGTAGAGTGCCTCATCTTCCCCAAGACCTACACCCTGTACGGCGAAGCGCTGGCCGAGGACCGCGTGATCTCCGTGCGGGGACGCGTCAACATACGCGACGAGACGATGAGCGTGTACGGCGAGGAGATCACCATCCTCAACGTCTCCGAGGCGAACACCGAGCCTCCCGTGGTGATCTCGATCCAGGAAACCCAGCTGAATCCGCGCCTCGTCCGGGAGTTCAAAGACATCCTGACCACCCACCCCGGGCGGGCACCCGTACACGTGCGCCTGCACCGCCACGGCGGCAGGAGCCTGCTGTTGAACCTCGAACCCTTCCGCGTCACCGCGGAACCGGCGCTCTACGGCGACATCAAGGCACTGCTGGGAGCCACCGCGATCGGCGGAGCATGAGCCGCGACTGGGCATGTCCTCGATGCCACGCCGGCGACGTCCTCGCCATCCTGCGCCTTCCACACACCTGGACCAGTGCTTCGGGAAACGTGGTCCGGGGGGTCAGGGACGTCCTCGTGTGCGCCCGCTGCGACGCGGGCGATCCCCTCACCGGCCCGATCGTCACGTACTTCGCCGTCCATGAGTCGGCGCAGCCGGAGGACGCGGCTCTTCTCGCGCGGCTTCTGCGCCGCTGGATCGATCAGGCGCGACCGCCGAAGCCGGACGAGGACGTACTGGATGCCGAAGCCGAGGCCTGGTACCGCGGCGACCTGTGACCGTCGTCGAACCGCATGGCGCGCGCCAGGATACGGCTCATCCCGAGGGCGGCGGTGCGAGGTCGTCGGTGCTCACCATCGGTGAGCTGGGTGATGGATCGGTGGTGTTCTGCCAGAGGGGAACCCGCAGCACGAACCTCGCGCCGCGAGGGCTGTCCTCGATGGTGAGGGTGCCGCCGTGGCCTTCGGCGATCTGCCGGGCGATCGGCAGGCCGAGTCCCGTGCCGCCGACGTCCTTTGTGCACCAAAACGAGGCAAACGTCAGCAGGGATACACGGACCGCCCAGTTCGCGGTGATAGTCCAGGTCGGGGTGCGACCGGAATGCCGCGGGGTTCGGCCGTCCGTCGCTTGGCCGCCACGACCTGCTGCGGCCCGCTCGCGGAACGGCCGAGCCTGCCGGCCTCCGCAACCGAGCATCCCAGGACGCCGAATAAGCCGTTGAGAGGACAGCCGAGGGCGCCGAGCTGGTCTTCCATGCCACGGGCTCGCCCGGAACGGATCCGGGCGAGCCCCCTGAGAGTGATCAGACGCTTCTCGCGCCCTGGCCGGTCACATGGCCTCGGTTCACATGGCCTCGGTCAGCTCGCGTCCGACGGGGGTGGGGCGGTCACCGGCGCGGTGGCCTCCGACGTCGCGGTGCCCTCGTCGTAGGCGGTCGCCGACACCGTCACCCGTACGGACAGGCGCGCGCCGTGGTCGTGCCCCTTGACGTGGTAGGTCCGCGCGGTGGCCCCCTCGATCGGGACACCGTCGCGCAGCCACTGGTAGGAAACCTTCTCCGGCTCGGGTGTCCAGGTGCCGGGCGACGCCTTCAACGACCAGCCGATCTTCGGCACGCCGGTCACGGCCGGCGCTTCGACGGACGTGAACATCCCGGGCGCGACGGGCGAGGTGGCCTCGGACCGCGCTGACGTGGGAGCGAAGTACGGGTCGTCGACCGTCACCGTGACGGTCACGGCCTTGCCGAGGTCCGCGACGTCCGGCCGGTACGTCGCGTCGGTCGCGCCGGAGACCGCGGTGCCGTCCACGTACCACTGGTAGGTGAAGCCCGCCACCTGCCGCGACCACGAGCCGTCCGAGACGGTGAGGTCGGATCCGACCTTGGCTGTGCCGCCGATGGCCGGCAGCGCGGTGTTGGTCACCGCGGACCCCTGTTCGTCGTGCAGGTCCACCTCGGCGGCGCGGACGAACACCTGCCGGTGGGCGTACCACAGCTGGTAGTACTTGTCCTGCCCCTTGAGGTCGGTGCGGTCGCCCGGGGCCGAACCGTCGAACGACGTCGCCCGGTAGTAGTCCGTGACCACGTTCCCGTCGCTGACGGCGTAGGTCTGCCCGACCGGGATCTTGTACTCCAGCGCCGAGAGCGCCTGCACGGGGATGCCGGTGCCGGTGTACGCGGACGCCTCGGGATAGGCCCGGCCATAGATCGCGGCCGGTGTGGTCGTGGACTTCACGGTGACGGTCTTGGCGAGTGTCCTGACCACGACGGGCTTGCCGGCGGGGTTGTGCAGCCAGGCGAGCGAGCCCGCCCACCACACGCCCAGCCAGTCGCCCTGCACCTGGGCGACGACGAGCCTGTGACCGGAGACGGCGCGGGCGCTGATGTCGCTCACGTAGGTCGTTCCCGCGACACCGGTCGGCTTCCATCCCGGGTCCTTGGCGAGCGGCGCGCTCTCGGAGGGCGACTGGCGGAGCGGGACGAAGTTGGTGCCCGCGCCGGGGACGCAGTCCGGTGAGGGCGGCGACGCGGTCGCGCAGCCGGTCACGGGCTGCGGGTTGTCGCGGTAGCCGGTCCGCACCTCCACGACGTCTCCCGCCGCGACGTCGGACGTGGTCTTCTGCGTACCGCCGATCGGAGCGCCGAGGAGCTCGAAGTAGTGGTCCCAGTCCCAGTACGGTCCCGGATCCCAGTGCACGTTCTTGGTGTTCCCGAGAATCGTTCCCGGCACCTGGTCGTGGCCGATGATGTGCGCGCGGTCGAGCGGGATGTCGTACTTCCGGGCGAGGTACTTCACGAGCGCTGCGGAGCTCTGGTACATCGACTCGGTGAACCACGCGGCGGTCCCGGCGAAGCCCTCGTGCTCGATGCCGATCGCGTGCATGTTCACGTACCAGTTACCGGCGTGCCAGCCCACGTCCTTGGCGTCGAGGTGCTGCGCGATGTGGCCGTCGGAGGAGCGGATCGTGTAGTTCCACGCGAGGTACGTGGGGTCCTGGACGAGCCGCACCGAGGGTCCGAAGTACCCCTCGGTGTCGTGGATGACGATGTACTTGAGCTTCGGCCCCCCAGGCCCGGTCCGGTCGGCGAGGTCGTGGTTGCCGTAGTCGGTGGTGCCGTCCGGCGCTGTTGGAGAGTCCTTGGCGTACGGCGCCTCGAGCCACTCGCAGTCGAGCCCGGCCGGGCAGTCGGTGGTGTGGGCGGCGATCTTCTGCGCGCGCGGGAGCACGACCGAGCCGTCGGCGGTGAGCGTCACCCGCTGGCCGTCGTCGGTGACGCGGCTCTCGCCATTCCGGAGCGTCTCGTAGACCTGCCGTACGAAGTCGTTCCTGGCGCCGAAGCGCGCCACCGCGCCCTGCCAGGATGTGAGGTCGTCGCCGGCCTCATGGTAGGAGGCCAGCAACGCCGCGCCGCCGCAGATGTTGGCGTTCGGCTCTTGCTGGAGCGCGGTGGCCGAGAGGCCGGTCAGCTCGGCCGCCATCGCGATCTGGTTCTTCGCCTCGACCGGCCGCCCCTTGTCGGCACCGTCCTCCCCGGCCTCGGGTGCCTGGGCGCTCAGGTCGAACACGCCGTAGCCGCCGTCGCTGCTGGGCCGGCCCTTGTGATCGTCCCAGCGGGACAGCATGTATGAGACGGCTTTCAGCAGGGACTCGGGCGCGCCCGTGGCTCGGGCCGCCTCGGAGAATGCCGCCTCTCGCGTGGGTGCGGACAGCGTCGCCGTGCAGGACACCCGGGTCTCGGGTGCCTGTTCGAACGTGGAGCCCACCGCGGCCTGCGCGGCCGACAGCAGCATCGCCGCAGCCGCGCTCGCGACAGCGGCGCTCCGGAGTGAAGATCTCACGTATGTGACCCCTTCTCGAATGCCTGATGGGGGGTTCAGGCCGGGGTAATCACATCGCCGCGCGACCGTCTCACGCCAGAGTGCTTGGTAAATCTCGTCGAGATCGTAACTTTTCGCCAAACATGCGCGGCCGGGTGAAAATCATCGCCTTCAGGTGCCGCGTCTCCCGTCGCCGTGGATCACCACTTTCCGCTGGGTCCGGGGGAGGAGGGGGATCGATGCTCAGCGGGTGCGACCGCGGGGTTTGAGGGAGTGTCCCGGGCATGTTCGGGATGGCCACCGGAACGCCACGCCGTGCACGGAGCTGCCGTAGAGATCAACCCCGGGCGGCCGGTGCTGGTCCTGGGGCGGGTGCGCTAGCTGACTAGATTGTGACGGGTGATGTCATGCGAAAAGTAAAAACTTATCTGTCCTATTTGTGGCCGTATGGGGGGTTGTGTACCTTAGGGCCACTATCGGAGTACGTACCGACGACCCAGTCGTTACCTGTGTTGCCGTTTCGTTGCCCGGACCGTGCGTCACCGGCGGGAACCCTCCCGCCGGGGCGGCGTGCGGCCGCCGAATCCGCTCACGCGGAGCCGGGGACCCACCTCCCTGGGTGAATCGGCACGCCAGCCCCAGCTGCGTGCCGTAGGGCACTTTCCAGCCCGAACCCGTCAGCTGACCCGGTAGGCGGCATGGAAGCAAGGAGTCAACCCTTCATGCCCAAGCGTCGACCTGCCTCTCCTCCAAAGACCTCTGACCGGAGCAGTCACCGCGAAGCGCGATGTCCGGCCAGGACCCCCGAACCTGTGGCCGCCGTCAAGGCCCCGGACGCCGCAGCCCCGTACGCCGTCTGAGCCGGAAATCGACCCCGTAGGCCCACTCAGTGGGCCGGGATCCGGAACGGAAGTCAGCAGCAGGGCCGACACCGACGATCGTGTCCTCGGGCAGCCCCGACACCGTCATCCGCCGCCATGCACCGCGAGCAGAGCGGTCGCGCGGATGGTCATCGGGTGAACAAGCCGCCCTCAGCTTGACCTCGCGCTTCAGGAACCGACACCGGGTGACCGAAGTGCCGGCCCGCTCCCCATGCCCCGGCCTCGGGACACGACATGCCGACACCGTGCCGACTGCGGCGACCCCTGGGCCGCGAGACGCAGGCATGGCGACACGTGACCCTGACCCGCGCGGCACCGCGCGGACCTCACTCCCCACGGCAGTCCCCTTGCAATGCCCTCTTAGGAGAAATCAGCATGTCCCTCTCTCGTACTGTCCGCATCCTCACCGCGACCGGGCTACTGGCCGCTGTGTCCGCCACCTCCACCTTGGTCCTGAGCGGCCCGGCGCATTCCACCCCGGACCCCGCCCCGGCCGCCCAAGCGATCGAGGGGAAGGCCGCGCCGTTCATCTACGGTGAGGACGTCTCCGGTCATGAGCCCGACCATGACTGGAGCTCCAGCCCGGCCGCCTTCGGCTTCGTCAAGGCCACCGAGGGCTTGACCTTCCGCGACGACTCCTTCGCACGGCACTGGCGTGAGCTGGGCAAGAAGGGGATCGTGCGCGGCGCCTACCACTTCGCCCGTCCCTACAACGACCCCATCAAGGAGGCCGACCACTTCCTGTCGGTGGTGAACGCGCAGCCCAGCAAGCCCGGCGACCTACTGGTGCTGGACCTGGAGACCGCCGACGGCCTGTCCGTCGCCCACGTCAACAGCTGGGCCAAGACCTGGCTGTCCTACGTGAAGAAGAAGACCGGCGCGACGCCGATGATTTACATGGGCTGGAACTTCGCCGACACCTACGGCCACGGGCTGGCCGAATACCCCTTGTGGGTGGCCCACTACAGCAAGGCCAAGGGCACTGTCACCCCGCCCGCCGACTGGAAGAGCTGGGCCATCCACCAGTACACCGAGGACCCCATCGACAAGAACGTCTCCGCGCTGAGCACCGACCAGTTGCGCGCCCTGGGCCGCCCCGCCGCCCGAGCGTAGGCACGCCTTCGGGCCACGGCCCCCTTCCGCCCACCGCCTCCCGTACGGGGGAGGCGGTGGGCGGTCGTGTGCCCGGGCGCCGACCATCAGCGCGCTGTAGCGAGGAGTCGCCTGGAGCACCGATTCGTCGAGCCGGCACGGGAAGCGGCCCCGCGATGAGAACCTCGGAGACGTCGCGCCCTCCGCGCGCCGTGGATCGGTCCCGCGCGCCTTCACCGCCGTTCCGGCCCAGAACTGGAGGAGTGGTTCATGTCGGCTTCACGGGAAGACGGGCAGGGCGCCGCACCCGGGTCCCACCGCCTCGATCTGGTGACTGCGGCCGCCCGGCTCGAACGGTTGCCGGTGGGCGCATGGCACTGGAGGCTGACGGCCATTGTCGGCATCGGCGCCTTCTACGAGTACTTCGAGGTCTTCCTCGGAGGCATCCTGGCCGCCGTACTCACCCCGGTGTGGAACCTCGGCACCTTCGAGCAGGGCTGGCTGATCGGAGCGGTCTTCCTCGGCATGTTCGTCGGCGCGCTCAGCCTGGGCCGGATGGCCGACCGGTTGGGTCGTAAGAAGATGTTCCTGGTCAATCTGGGCATCTACCTGGTCTTCTCGCTGGTGGCGGCCTTCTCGCCGAACGTGTGGTTCCTCGTCGCGTGCCGGTTCCTCGCCGGAATCGGGGCTGGGGCGGAGGCCGCTCTCATCCCGACCTACCTGGGCGAGTTCATCCCACGCCACCGGCGCGGGCGCTACATCGGCTACGCGTTCACGGTGGCGTTCATCGCGTACCCGGTCGTGGCGCTCGCCGGGGCTCCGCTGGCCAGGTCGCACTTCCTGTTCGACGGGTGGCGCTGGCTGCTGGTCATCGCCGCCAGCGGCGTCGTCCTGCTGCTGTGGATGCGGCGGAGCATGCCCGAGTCGCCCCGGTGGCTGGTGTCCATCGGGAGGAGCGACGAGGCGGAAGCCGAGTTGCGCCGGATCGAGACGGAGGTGGAGCGGCTGCACGGCGCGCCGCTTCCCGAACCCGATCACGCCTCCGTTCCGGTCCCCACTGCGGAGAAGACAGCGGAGAAGACGGGGGAGAAGCTCACGGAGCAGCCGCCCGGTGTCACCCAGCTCTTCCGAGGGCAGAACCTCCGCCGGATGATCGCGGTCGGGTCGCTCTGGACACTGGGAGTGCTCGGCTACTACGGCTTCAGCTCCCTCGCCACGGTCCTGCTGCTGGACAAGGGATACGACATCCAGAAATCGCTCATCTACACCGCGATCATCGCCGTCGGCTATCCGCTCGGTGCGCTGACGGCCGCGTGGTTCGCCGAGAGAACCGAGCGGCGCACGCTGGTCGTCGTCTCCGCGCTGCTGACCGGCGCGACCGGCCTGGCCTTCGGGTGCGCTACGGCCGACTGGGTGATCATGCTGGCGGGCTTCCTGATGGGCCTCATCTCCAACGTGCACTCCAGCGGAGTGAACATGTACGCCGCCGAGGTGTTCCCGACGAAGCTGAGGTCGACCGCGATCGGTCTCTGCTACGGCACCGGACGGCTGTTCGCCCTCATGATGCCGTTCCTGGGGCTGAGCATCCTGAAGACCTTCGGCGGCAGCACGGTCCTGCTGCTCTCCGCGGTGCTCTTCACCGCCACCGCGGTTCTGGTCTTCGTCTTCGGTCCCCGTACGACCGGCCGCGTGCTGGAGGAGGTGGCCGAGTCTCCCGCCGAGGACGCCGTCCGTCCGGTGACGCCCCTCCAGCCCGGCGTATAGCCGTCCCCTCGGTGACCGTGAGGGTCATCGAGCAGCGGGCGCAGCCGATGCCACGGCGGACCAGACCGGGGCGCAGTGTGCCGCCGTCGGAGCGCGCCTCGGGGTCCATGCCGTCTGGGCTGCTGACGATCGGGTCGAACAGCCGAATCCTGAAGATCAAGCTGAGAACCTGTCTGGGTTACGCTGCGTTCAGCGCCGCGTCGATGGCCGCGGCATTGCGCTCCAGCCAGGCCTCACGCCGTTTGATCTGGTCACCGATGCCCGCGTCCCACATTCTTGACCAGCCGCCGCCCTGCTCCTCGGCGGCCTGTTTCATCGAGAACCACGACCGCCGCGTCCGCAGCACGGCCACCTCGACGAGGCGAGAGCGGTCGACATCCGACATCCCGTAGGCGTCGGCGAGGATCCGGCAGCGACGCGGCATCTCCACCTCCCGCAGCAGCGGGTCGGCGTCGACAGGGTCGCACAGCGGTGCCCAGTACAGCATCGCGTTGTACACCTCATCCACCTTGGCCACCGGCTTGGCGTTGTCGAAGTCAATCAGCGCGGCCGCCCTGCCGTCCCGGAACACGATGTTGTCCGGCGTGTAGTCCATGTGCCCGACCGCCTCAGCCGGGTAGGGCGGTGCGGGCGGCATGCCCGGCGGCTCCGAGAACCCGAAGCCGGGCCGCACCCCTTTGGGCATGACGAAACCCGCGACGGCGTCGTCGTAGTCGCGCACGAGGCGCCCGACGGAGGCCAACCGCTCCTCGTCGGCGATCCACGCCGGCCTCGGCCGCCCGGCGACCTCGCCGGGAACGAAGGTCAGTACTTCGCGCCCGGCCGCGTCGATGCCGAGAAACCGCGGAGCGCCCGCGAACCCGATCTCCTCCAGATGGCGCAGCAGCGCGTGGACGAGCGGGGCATTGGGGCCGACCGGACGACGCACCGTGTCGCCGACACGCACGACCCCGTCGGTGACGTCTCCGCCGGCGAGCGGGATCTCGGGATGGGGCTCCGGCGATTCGACGTACGTGGAGGAGTGCATTTTCCCTGTCGGGTAGAGGACCAGCGGCTCGGCTCACCGCCCGGGCGAAGTGATGATCTTACGTGACTGAGTAGTCTCGGAGTTCCTGAGTTCGGGTCAGAGAACCCACTCCAGCTCGCACCTGCAGACCGAAGGCCTTCACGCCGACCCGGGGCACCCCTTGTCCGGAGGCCGTCGATCGGATAGAAATGCGCTCACCTCCCGGCTGGGCAGCCGCGCAGCTCCAGGAAAGGGCACATCACGTGAACCTCGCACAACAGCTCGGTGCCCGGGCGGAGGACCGGTTGCTGATCGTGAACGCCGACGACTACGGCATGTGCCAGGCGGCGAACACGGGCATCACCTCGCTGCTCGCGGCCGGTGCCATCAGCTCGGCGACCGTAATGACGCCGTGCCCCTGGGCGCCGGACGCGGTCCGTACGGCAGCCGCGGGCGGCTACGACGTGGGCGTGCACCTGACCTTCACCAGTGAGTGGAAGGGATACCGGTGGGGGCCGGTGACCCGCGACCGCGCGGTGTCCTCCCTGGTGGACGAGGCCGGCTACTTCCCGGCCGACTCCCGCACGGTCGAGGAGCGGGCCGACCCCGACGAGGTCCACGCGGAGATCACGAACCAGATCCGCCGGGCCGTCGTGCTCGGGCTGGATCCGTCGCACGCCGACAACCACATGGGCAGCCTCTACGGCCTGGAGACCGGCAGGGACTTCCTCGACGTCGTCTTCAAGGTCTGCGCAGAGCACGGCCTGCCGTTCCGGCTGCCCCGCACCCTGGACGGTATGGGCCTGCCGCCGGAACTGGAACCGGTCGCCCAGGCGCGGGCGGAGACCGCGGACGCGGCGGGCGTGGTGATCCTCGACCGGCTCTGGACGCTCCCCTTCGAACTGGCCGAGGGGGAGACGTACGACGACGTCAGAGAGGGGATGGCCGGGCTGATCAGGGCGCTCCGGCCGGGCGTGACGGAGATCTACATCCACCCGTTCGAGGAGACCGGCGAGCTGCGGCAGATCATGCCGCATCACGCGAAGCGTGCCATGGAGCTGCGCCTCTTCACCGATCCGGAGATCCGTCGCGTGATCGCCGAAGAAGGCGTCACGCTCATCGGCTGGTCCGACCTGCGCGCCCTGCAGAGGGCTCGATGACCGGCCGCCGCCGCATGCTGGCCTACGGGTCGGGCAACCTCTCCGTCAACCTGCTCGCACAGGCGTTCGCGACCTTCGCCACCTTTTACTACGTGGACCACCTTGGTGTGGATCCGGCGCTCATCGGCGTCGCCATGGTCATCCACGGCATCGTGAACGCGCTGCTCAACCCGCTGGCGGGGCACGTCTCGGACCGGACGCGTACGCGCTGGGGCAGGCGCGTGCCGTACATCGCGATCGGCATGGTGCCGCTGGCGGCGGCGTTCACCATGATCTGGATCCCGCTGGTGGACGGTGGAACCGCCAGATTCTGGTATTTCCTGATCGCGGTCCTCGTCTACGACGTGCTGTTCGTCGTCGTGGTCCTGAACTACGTGGCGCTGTTCCCGGAGATGTTCACCACCATCGCCGAGCGGGCGGCCGCCGCGTCGTGGCGGCAGATGTTCGCCATCGTCGGCATGATCCTCGGGGTCGCCGCCGCGCCCGTGCTCTACGGCACCATCGGGTGGGCCGCGATGGGCGTGTCCTTCGGCGTCGTCTCACTGGCTTTCTTCGCGCTTTCGCTGACCGGGTCGGTCGAGCGGGCCCGGACGGAACGCGAGAGCTTCGGATTCCTCGCCGCGATCCGCTACACCCTCGCCAACCGGGCGTTCGTCACGTACGTCGTGGGCAGCTTCCTGCTGCAGCTGACCTTCGCCCTGCTCCAGGCGGGCATCCCGTTCTTCACGAAGTACGCCCTGGGCGAGCCCGACTCCGCCAACACGGTCATCCTGGGCGCGGTATTCGTCACCGCGATCCCGCTGGTCTACGCGTGGAGCCGGGTCACTACCCGGCTCGGTCCCCGCCGCGCCATCCTTGCCGCGATCATCGTGTACGGCGTGGCCCTCGTGCCGTTCCTCTTCGTCGGGAACCTCGCCCTCACAGCCGTCACCGGGGCCGCGGTGGGGGTGGGGATCGCGGGCATGCTGGTCCTCCTGGAGATCCTGCTCGCCGAGGTGATCGACGAGGACGAGCGCAGGACGAGCGCGCGCCGTGAGGGGATGTACTTCGGGATGAACGGGTTCATCGTCCGCTGGTCGGTGTCCCTGCAGGCAGTGATCATCAGCGTCGTGCTGTCCCGGTCCGGTTACCACGCTGGAGCGCCGGTCCAGCCCGACTCTGTCGTAGTGGGCGTCCGGCTGATGCTGGGCGGGGTACCCCTGGCCGTCCTGGCGGTGGCCTTCGGCTGCTTCCTGCTCTACCCGCTGCGGGCGGGCGGCCGAAGCGGCGAGCCCGCGCCCGTCCCGGCCGCGGGCCCGTGAGCGCGGTCCCACCCCTGGAGCACCGGTCGGTGACGAAAAGCGCGGGCCCGGGTAGCTCCCATCAGAGCCTCGGCAGGGGACCGTCGCCTTCAGGCGACGGGGGATTGCCGTCCCTGACTGGTCTTCTTCCTTGCCTCACGGCGGTCGCTCCTTCACTGAACATTAGATGTGTGATGCTGTTATAATGATTGTGTGGCTCGTCAGGTACGCACCTCCCCCAGCGCGGCGTATGACCTCGGATACCACGTCGTGTGGTGCCCGAAGTACCGCCGCCCGGTTCTCGGTGGGCCCGTCAAGGATCGCCTTGAGGAGTTGATCCGCGCCAAAGCGAGCGAGCACGGCTGGGAGATCGTGGCGCTTGAGGTGATGCCCGACCACGTGCACCTGTTCGTCAAACCGCACCCGAAGAACTCGCCGTCGTATGTGGCCAGCCAGTTCAAAGGCTTCACCTCCCACCACCTGCGCGCCGAGTTCCCGCATCTGCGCTCGCAGCTGCCCACGCTGTGGTCGCGGTCGTACTTCGTGGCCACGGTCGGCGCGGTCTCCGCGCAAACGGTG